>JBGCEH010000033.1:0-108881 GCA_045106195.1 Granulosicoccus sp. | reverse complement strand
TAATTAGCCATTCGGCTGATATCGAAAGCATAGTCCTCGATATTCTGATATCCATCACCATTGATATCCAGCCTGGAGTCATCAAGCTGAGGGTTAAGACCGTGAGCGAGCTCCCAGTCGTCTGGAATCCCATCGTTATCTGAGTCTGTTTTTGCGACACCAGGCGCCATCACGGGCCACCCGCCTACATTATTATTACAGCGTGAGTCGCCAGGACGGTCTTCGAGTGCAACGCAGTTCGGCATTTTTCCTGTCCGGGTGGCAAGTTGATTCATTACCCGTAAATCGACTGAGTCTCTTTTCGGTGCAGTGGCACCTACATGTGGAACTAAGGTTTGTTCAAGATCCACTGCATTAACTTCGGATATCGGTGGTGCTGGAAAGCGTGTATCGCTGTGGTATCCCAAAGCCGGATTGTACGGCTCACCCCAGTTTGTGTTTGCAATTTGCCATTCAGGAAGGTCATCGCTGGGTCGGTTGTATCCAATATTGCCCTGAAAGTAAGATTCAATGGGATGATTGCTGGCGACCAGCAGAATGTCTCCCCAGCCGACGGCTGTTCCATTCGGTTCGCTTTGTTTGGCAACGTAGTGATTTTTCACCCAGTTCGCTTTTTGCCCTCTGTACGTTGCGTGTTGTTGTCCGCCTCTGGAAATCCAGTGATAGATAAGATTATTAGTAATATCAACGATACCGCTAGTCTTTACAAGAGGATTTCTTTGGTAACTGTGCGCGAATAAGTTGTTGTGTATGGATATGCTGTGGGCGCCCGCTGATCCAACTAGAAAACCTCTTCCGGCGGGGCCTGAAGTGTTTGAGCCACTGTCGAACAGGCTCTCGGAGATAATATTGTTGCTAAAGGTAATATCGTGAGGGTCGTACCATAAGCTGGTAATCTGATCGGAACCCCAAGAGAGCGAGTTGTGGTCGATGACAACGTTATACACAGCGCCGACAACCGGGCTGTTTACTAACATGGCGTCGCGACAGCATGAAAGCACTTGCGATGTTCCTGCTCTCATTCTCAGGTGTTGTATGAGAACGTCGTGAGTTCTTACGTGGAGCGGGCCAATCGAAGAACCCAGGCTTGCGCGAAGCATGATGCCGTCTCCGGGAGCAGTCTGGCCGTAGATAGAAATAAACGGATCGTCAATGTAGATCGATGTACTGACTTCGATGGTTCCACCTGTCTCGAACACGACAATCCGAGGGCCCGAACTTTCGGCGCACTCGCGAAACGAGCCTGGTCCGGATTCGTTTAGATTGATTACCTTACAGATACGCCCTCCACGTCCACCGACAGTGGTAGTGCCGAATCCTTCTGCGCCTGGAAATACCCGTAATGGGGATTGTGGAGGGAAGGTCGATGATTCGAGCGCGGGAGCAGGCTGCTCAGAGTCGCTATCTGGTACTGGTTCTACGGATTCGCCTTCAGGTTCTGGCTGTAGGGATTCGCTTTCAGGTTCAGGCTGCACAGATTCGCTTTCAGGTTCGGGCTGCACAGGTTCGCTTTCAGGTTCGGGCTGCACAGGTTCGCTTTCAGGTTCGGGCTGAGCGGATTCAACGACAGGTTCGGGCTGTGCCGAGTTGCCTCCGGGGGAGGGTTGTCCGAAGTCGCCATCGGGTGCTGCTGGCTTCTCGGAATCACCCACTCTAATAGAAGCTGCCCCCAGTATTGGGGTGGAGTTGTCAGCTGTTGCTGTCGGAATATCATCCTGGTTCTGACTATCAATCTCAACAAGGTCGCTACTGGTGGTGCCATCACTACATGCGGAGATGATCAGTAAATAGAGAGCAGCCTGTGCGAAGAATAGCGGTGTGCGGATACGTCGTGTGCCCATGTTATACCGTGTTTTTGAATGTTGCGGAATGACTGTCGACTTTTCTGATGAGCTGCTAAAACGCTTTTTGTCGTCGATATAGTGCTTTCGACATGCTGGCTTATTACTTTATCTAGGCTAAATTACGCGTGGGTTAGTAGGCGGGGCATAGCCACCCAGATACTTTGATAGATGCGCTTGTAGCTAACAGTTTCCTTGCCACTACGTCTTTCCTTATCGGCAGTGTATACAACCTGTTATTCAACCCGTCGGGATTAAGCTTTACCGCTCCGAGCCGCTGAGACTCGAGATATGCCGCATTGATCCAGCGGTATTAGAGTCCATCTTGTGTGAGCAATATCGCTATGTATCGTTCGATGTTAAAATTTTCTGTCTCTCTTTCCATGTGTCTATTGCTTGCGGCGTGTGGTGGTGGCAACGACAGCATGAGTGGAGTCAATGAGGTCGACGGAAACTTGGAAATTGCTGCGGCCTCTCAGGTGCAAGCGGAACAAGAGATATCAGTTGCGGAGTTACTTGGCGAGCAGGGGCTTGGCTTGTTTTCAGATGACCCAGCCACATCGAAGAGAGAGTTCCTGATAACGGGAGCCACAGTGTCGAGTACCAGCTTTTGGATGTGCACGTTTGTTGAAAGTGGACATTTCCTCGACAGAGGTCCTGTAAGATTCAATTTGGATGGGAGTGGATCCATGGGAAGCACACTCATTTCCTGGGAAGATAGTTCAGGCTTGTTCCGGATCGAAGGGGAAAATGAGGCGTTTAGCATAGTCAACATCGAATTTGATCGGCGTCTTTATCCTGCGGACTTGTTTACAGCAGATCTCACTGACGGAAGAACGATCAATTGTGATTGGACCGGGCCTCCGAGAACAGGTCAATTGCTGAATGATCCAATGGACGATGCTATTGCAACCGATGAGGATTTGTTCCTGGATGCTCGCCTGTCAACGGGGATAGACCTGCGAGATCAGGATACTTACTGGAACTGTCAGTTCGGTAACGCTAATGTGCCTGACGCGATTTACTACTTCTTTTCGAATGGTAGATTTCTAGCTGCAGAGCAAGGTCGTTGGGGATTGTCAGGACACAGGGATATTTACATTACACCAGATGACGGGGATAGCGAGATTTGGTCTGATATCCGATTTGGCGAACTAACAGACGAGGGGTTCAACACATTTGAAGCGACATCTGACGAATTAGGTTTTGTGTCGTGCACCATCGGCGGTAAACCACTCGCGCAGGTATACGTTCCTCAGTAGCAGCTCATTGATTTTAACCTGCAACGTGTGTTTTTGAGCGGAGCCGGCGATGTCCGTCCGCTTGAACGGATTGTTGAATACAGGTTTGCGAACTCGGAAGAACGCGATTTGAGCTGTGCTATCAGCCCAATGGACATATTGACATAAGACCACCAGCGCATACTTCTGAAGTTTAAACTTAGGTGACTGTCAAGTGCCTTGGCTGGATGTATTTATACGCTGTGCGCTTAGTACCGGTCAGCGAGGAAAATGCTTCATCATCTAATGATTCTTTGTTATCGCACCAGTTTTGGATATCTATTTTCTGTAACATGCTTATGGCCATTGTTAACAGTAAGCAGGTTGCATCGGATGTCTCTAAGCCCATTCTCAAAAAACAGTGTAGCTGACGACCCTGCTCTTGCCGCACAGCAGGCAACTCTGTCGGCGTTTTTCATTCCATCCTTCGAAGGAGGCGGTGCGGAAAAGGTGATGGTTCAGATTGCCAGCCGCCTAGCCCAACGTGGTCATTCTATTCATTTGGTGGTTGCTAACGATCATGGTCCTTGCAAAAAACTTGTACATGAGAATGTAAAGGTATTTAACCTTGGGCGAAATTCAGTTACTCGTTCTATCCCCGGACTAGTATCATACGTTCGATCCAATCGTCCTGCGGTTGTCATGTCAACCATGCTGCACGCGAATCTGGCATTAGTGATATCGGCGTTCTTTTTTAATTCAAACACCCGATTGGTTGCCAGAGAAGCCTTACCTCTGAGTTTAGAGATGCATCAGTCACGCAAGATATCATTGCTTACAAAGGTATTTTATAGGCGATTCGATGCCTTTATATCTCTAACTCAATGTCAGCAAAAAGATCGACATGCAATTCTAAAAAGCCGTGAATCGAACAAGGATTGGATCATTCCGAATCCTGTTGAACTCAATCAACTGGTGGCGCTGTCCGATGAGCAACCTGAGAAACCCCTTCCGGATTCATTTGACAATCGACCAATAATTGTTGCCTGCGGAAGGCTTTCGAAGCAAAAGGGTTTTGATGTTCTATTAAGAGCTTTTTCGGAGACTAGAAAATCTGTGGATTGTTCCCTTGTTATCCTTGGAGAAGGTGATGCAAGAGCATCTTTGGAGGCGCTTGCGGCAGATTTAGAAATTAGTACTCATCTTTGGATGCCTGGATTTCTGGAAAATCCACATCCGTATGTGAAACGTTGTGCTGTCTTTGTCCTGTCTTCCTTCAGCGAAGGTATGCCGAATGCCCTTCTCCAGGCCTATGTTCTGGGAAAGCGATGTGTTGCGACGGATTGCCTCTGTGGACCGTCAGAAATACTTGCACATCCCGGACTGCATCGCTTGGTGGAGGTTGGTAACCACGTCAAGATGAGTCTGGCTATTCAGGAGATGCTTGATACCCCTGAACAAGCGGACGGTCATCCTGACTGGAGTAAACACTATGATATTGACGAAGTATGCGATAAATTCAGTGAAGCTTTGCAGATTAATCCGCCGCGTCTGATAGAAAATACAAGATTACAGTGAAGAGCTATTTCACCTGTTAAAAATAGAGAAACTGCGTATGGGGTTTGTATTTGGTTTGAGCTATATGTAAGAACCTGATGGTGGTGGAGCAAACCAATAGTGGTCGGTGCTGTTCTATTCTGTAGACATTTTTCTGAACAAAAATTCATTGCACCCGGGGCCATTCTTGACAGTACGGAGTTTTTCCAGTTGAAATCCGCGTTCACGGTAGAACGAAAAAATTTCCTCAGGGGTGGCTACTTCAAACGGGAATCCACCTACCCAATCAATGATATCGTGCCAGTACGACATTCCACGGTGGCTGGTAGACGCATAATTTTTTACATGTCTGAAGTATGAGAAGGGTCTGCCTCTGAGAAGATCAGCGAGATAAAATCGACATTCTCTGGGAAACATTACGAGAGCGGCGTAGGGAAGTTTGAGTTTCTGAGGCAAAACGTTATAGGTTTTTTTTATTTTTTTCCAACGCTTACTTTGGCCGCCCTGATCGTTATAAATGGATATAAGCAGCATACCGTTGGGTGCAACTAGCGGAATTATGTTTTCCATAGCTTGGTACATGTCTCCTGTGTGATGAAGAACCCCCCAGCTATATACAATGTCGTGGGTTATGTACTTTTGCAGATAGTCCTTGTCCAGCACAGATCCGTTTTCAATATTCCAATCTGTGCACTCATCAAAATACCGTTTTTTCAGCTCTCTGGTGCAGTTAACAGAGTCTTTGTCGTAATCAAAGGAAGATACTGTGGCCCCGAGCTGTTTGGCTGACAGGCTAAACAAACCACTTCCTGAGCCTGCATCAAGGAAACTCCGGCCTTTCAAAGTATCCAGGCTCAGAGTGTCCAGTAGGGATTTTTTTGCCAGCTGAATACGATTATCATCGATGGTGGACAGAAAGGCAGCCCAGTTTTTTCCGAATTCG
The DNA here is from genome assembly GCA_045106195.1 of Granulosicoccus sp. Taxonomy (GTDB): domain Bacteria; phylum Pseudomonadota; class Gammaproteobacteria; order Granulosicoccales; family Granulosicoccaceae; genus Granulosicoccus. Next base: position 103,320 of record JBGCEH010000033.1, on the reverse strand, counting down.
AACGTGTAGTCTTTTTGCTGATTACTCATCCAACATTGTGCCTCTGAATAAATTGTCTTGATCGAGTCGTATGTCATTGAGGAGGTAAACCGTTCAAGACGCTATTTTACAGTTTGTTAATTTTACAGTTTGTTATCGCGTCGTGTGGGAAAAGTGAGATAGAAAGGGATACAGGCCAGCATGCCGATTGGGGCAGTTGATGTAGAGGGCGTTGAACCAGTGCCATTGCTACTCGGTGGTTACTTCGCGCAGTGAAAAACTGTACCTTCGGTATTGCAGTTTATTACGCCTAGTTTCCCATCTATCAATTCCAGTTTAAAGCTGATATCAGCGTTTGCGCTTGGGAAGCCCCCAGCTCTGCAGGTCAAGAATAACCCACCCTGTTGCAACGATTACCAGCGAGCACAACATCACTTTGGAGGCAGTTCCCATCGTGCCTTCGATTTGCAGGGCGTGAATGACACTGCCCACGACAACGATCATTGCCATTGCGGTGTGTGCGAATCGCCATAACGCGCTGCTAAGTTGTAATCGTCTGCGAAACCCCGCTAGGAGTGCGGCTGCAAGAACTGCCCAGAGGGCGATAACTCCCCATACGGAAAAAGGCGTCGGTGACCGGAAAAGCAAGGCATCTATAACGTCTGGGGGGCTGGTAACCCATAATCCTGCAACGTGCACAAATACAGCTATAAGTAATCCGCTACCAACCCAACGGTGCATTCGTCGTCCTCGTATTCCACTGAAGCCAGCAAGATATCCGCCGATCAACATGGGTTGAAGCAGCAACAAAGCCATGGCAAAAACACCTGCGAATCCTGCTGCTATGTAGACCGGATCGCGCCACGCAAGTAGCGGACTGTTCAAGGCAACAGCAATGGGTGTAACGAATGCAGCCGCCAGCCCAAGCCAGAGCAACGCACTTACCCAGATAACAGGGGTAGGTCGCGGTCGTCGCCTTTCAGTCATATTCCAGCGCGTGCCCTACAGTCACACTGGTTGCAGAACGAAGGCTACATGCAGGGTTTTGTCCTTTGCACTGGGCATTATCGGGCGCAAGAATACCGTCTTGAACCCGCCATCGTCGTGCTCGGCATCGTAGGCGAGGTGGCCATGCGGTTGGCCGAATGCCGGAACTATCTGTGGCATCTCCAGCCGGAATGATCCGTCTTCGTCCGTCAGTGTTGCACCGTGGCTGTGAGCATCACGTTCATGACCTTCAGTTGTATGCGCCCACATCTGGATACGTCGGCCCGGCAACGGGGCTCCATCGCCTGCACGATGCACGGTACCTGTCATCCAGAAGCCGCCGCCACCGATACGCTCAACAATGGGCGCTCCGGCGATGTAGTTGTTGGCACCGCCTCGCATCGTCGGTGTCGGTGCAAGACCTTGTGCGTACGCTGGACGGAGAAAGCCGGTAGAACCGCCCAAAAGCGCCGCGCCGGCCACCGTGGCCCCAGTGGTAAACAATTTTCGTCTGGTCTTTGACAGCTTTGTCATCAGAGTCTCTCCTGTAGGACGTTTTGCTGATGCATTGCCCCTTTCGCCCGAAAGGCTTGCGGTGCATGGTATTTACTTAGTCTATATCAATACGTCAGGGTTCCAGAAATGGTTGAAGGCTTGGGAAGGTGAGACACCAGAGAATTCAGGGCCGTAACGTGATTAATAGATGTCAAACGATTTGATTAGCTCAGCATCGAAAACACTGATCAAACCGTCAAAGTGAAACAGGTAACTTGCCGGTGCAAAGTCTGCCTGAAAATAGTTACCGTCCGGCCGTGATCCTCGAACCGCCGGCAGTGCTTCTTCATCGTTGGTATAAATGAGCTTGGGAAGTGACTGTAGCGCTCGTACCGGATCGCCGGCAGAGTCTGGGTGGTGCGCAGTGTAATTCCACTGATGCCTATACACAGTGGTAACTTTAATTGGGGTCCACCTTCTTCTTCAGGGATAATTTCATCCAGCCGGGTTGTATCAGGCATCACATCCTGAGCAGCAACATAGGCGCTGAAAAAGCACAATGCTACATACATGGAAGGGATTGTATGGCGTGAAGCCACATCACACAGTCAGATTGCCAGCTTGCTTCATTATGAGCATTGAACACGCACTGGAATATGCCCATGGTTATTGACCATCCTCATGGCATTTTTCTGATAAAGAAACAGTATAGGCGAGAAGAAAGGATAACGTTCTTTCTTTTACGGTTCATGATTCGACGAAGGGCGCGCTTACTGAGTACGAGGTTCCTGACTGACAGAAAAATTCAACCGAAAAACTAGTAACTAAGAGCAACGGTGTCGTTACGAAGATGGCTTTCAGCAGATTGCATGATGGAACCGTTGGGTTTGATAGCGCGTGCAATAATGGCTAGAACCAGGTGTAGCCAACTATGAATTGTGTGGCAAAGAAGTCATAGTCCGCGTCTGCAAAGAGCGTAAATGAGCTTCCCTCATCTGCATCAATTTGCATTAGGTTTAGTTCCAGATGCAGTCCCCGAGTAGGTTCATAACCGACGCCCAGTATATATGCATCGCCTGAGCCGTCGGATGCGAACACATCGTCAGTGTTAACGAATCCAAGGCCAATTCCGCCATTCAGATAAAAAGACTGGCTACTTTCCATGAAATAGTATGTTCCACCAAGGCCGAGAAATCCGTATTCCACATTTGTGTTGCGATTTCTGCTGGTAAGAAAATACAATGTTGCTTTACGCCCAATACCCCCTCCTATCCGGAAATAAAGATATGGGTCAGTTTCTGAAAATTCCATGCTGGCAGGATTCTGATTCAGAAATTGACTGTCGAAATAGTCTATGGTTACGGTGGACTGACTGACTCCAAATCCAAGTCCAAGTAAAAAACCATTCCGCTCGGAATTGAAAGCAAATACGTTTGACGTTCCTAGAATTGCTGCAGTAAGGAATATCATTGAAAGGACGTTGTGCATGAAATTTGTCACTCCTGAATTTTTTTGCTGATTAGTGCTTTATACGATCTCATACCTGATGGTAGCCGTCACCATTTTCATCATGTCTAGTACAAATCAGTGTCGAGTATCGTCACGGTAGAAAGTGAAGCGAAATTCTGCAATGGGGATTATGCAGCAACTTGGGTAAGCCTGGTATTGGCCGGTGTAGAACGTTACGTCTGAGGGCGGTCGTTGTGTAATTGATCAAGCCGAAATACCGTCATATCATTACACTGTATCAACCGATCGTGGGCTGGTTGACCTCACCGGTCCGACTGGCGATATTCGATGACCGCGCCTGCTTGCTCCAGATAAAAGGAACAGGGGGCGTGCGCGGAACCCAATTCTCGAACGTCAAATGCGTTGAGATCTGCCCACGGCCGTAATCCACCCGTCGGAACCAGCCGCAGCTAGACTGGGCTTCACCGGCGTCATATCACGTAAGAGCTCGTATCGGGCGGCAACATACTCGCAAACTGCCCAATTCCCAATCCAGCAAACTCGACTACGCGTAAGTCTTTCAGCAAACCGATACAATCCGACTGTCCGCGTCTTGGCTACGGGCATGGTTCACGAATATCGGTCATTCTCATGAGGAAGAATCGCATGACAGGCAGTACGTCAAAGCAGAGCATGCTCGGCGAGATACATATGACAACGCGATGAACGTGATTACTATTCTTGCATCAGGCCCCCGGCGATGACAGGGTTTTTCAGTATGTCCCCTTTTTCCGCCGCCCCATGAGTCGCTTCACCGTGTCCATCGGGCTGATAAGGTCTCTGGTGATCTATTATGGTCTGCCTTGGCGACGTCGATCTCTCGCGCGTTTCTACCGGTCGCTGGTACCCGAGGGCTCGTTGGTGTTCGACGTCGGAGCACATGTTGGCAGCCGCACCAGAAGTCTGCTTGCAAATGGTGCCCACTGTGTGGCTATCGAGCCGCAACCCGTGTTTGCCGAGTTATTGCAGCGGATATTTGCGCGCAATCGGAATGTCTCCCTCGTCACCGATGCGGTAGGTCGCGAACCCGGGCAGGCAGAGCTTCATGTGTCGAGTCGTCATCCGACGGTATCAACACTGTCGTCAGATTGGGTCAAGCGAGTTGCTTCCACAACCGGCTTCGAGGCCGTTGACTGGGACGAGACGGTAACAGTGGCTGTAACGACCCTTGATTCGCTGATAGCCGAGCATGGCCTGCCGGTATTCTGCAAGATTGACGTAGAGGGCATGGAGGCTGAAATTCTGGCAGGCCTGAGTGTCGCCATCCCTATCGTTGCGGTGGAGTACATTCCCGCCACCATCGACATCGCAACAACGTGTATCGAAAGACTTGAAACGCTTGGCGATTATGAATACAACCTGAGCGCAGGTGAAACCCATAAGATGCGTTTTGACAACTGGATAGATGCTGCAACGGTTCATAGGGAGCTGTTGAAAATCGCCGCTAGCACCTCAAGCTCAGGGGACCTTTACGCGCGTCTGTCAGACACTGCAAGTTCTGGCACGCAGCCTCTTTCAGGCATACAAGTATAAACACCCCTGTGACACCCGCAGGTAGGAAAACGATGCTGACTAATGAGATAGCCGCGTGCACGTAGAAATGGATCGACAGATGCCTAACGGTGAGGGACAGCCACCCGAAGCGCTGGTAGCACCTTATCGTGAGCCTGAAAGCCCTTTCGCTACGATTTCGGTCGGCCATGTGATAGCAGCGCTACTCACCATCGTGCTGCTATTCGGCATTCTGTTATTCCCTGACCACCCTGAATCCTTTACGGTGCAACACTTTACAAAGATGCCGGTGGAATGGCCGCTTATCGTACTGGCGTTGCTTCTGACGAATGGTACAGCGCTGGTTGTCTTGCGCTGTCTGCTTGTGGCGATACTCGGACTCGCAGTGTTGCTTCGCATGGCTGACATTGGCTCACGCATCGCTTTTGATCGTCGTTTCAGTCCGTTGGTTGAATGGCATTTGATTGGTGATGGCTGGAACCTGGCATCGCAACAGGTTGGACTGGTAGAGGCTGGTTTTGCGCTGGTGCTTGCATTGGCATTGCTAGCTGTTCTACTGCTCCTTTTGTACATCGGGCTTGGTTCAGTGGGTCGCCTTAGCGGCAAGACGGGAAAGCAAGTTGGGGTAATTTCAGCCGCTTTGCTGGCCGTTGGTGTACTGGCGCTATGGTTTCAGGATGCGGATACAGAAGGGCTCGGCGTGCAAGCTAGCTTCGTGCCGGAACTGGTTGATCGTAGCAAGGATATGCAGCGTTCCATCGTTGATCAGCAATCGTTCATCGCCGAACTCATTGTGGATCCGGTCAGTATTTCTGACCCCCCACGTTTTTCTGCTCTTGCCGGACTGGACGTTGCCTTTGTGTTTATAGAGTCCTATGGGCAGAGCTTTCTGGCTGATGAGGACCTTGGCCTTATTGCGGCTGACCGCCTGGCGAGCATGGAGCGCCAGATCAAAGATGCCGGCCTTCACGTACGCAGCGGCTGGATGACGTCACCTGTTCGCGGTGGTCGGAGCTGGTTGACTCATGCAAGCTTTGCATCTGGTCTTGAGATCAGCAATCAGGCACGATTTGATCGCCTCGTCTCTTCGGATCGAGCCTCGTTATATAGCCTTTTTGGGCAAGCTGGCTGGCACACTGTCGGATTAGTACCGGCTATCCGGGAGGCATGGCCTGAAGGTGCATGGTACGGTTTCGATGAAATCTACGATTTTCAGAGGTTGAATTATCAGGGACAAGCCTTTGGCTGGGTAACGATGCCCGATCAATACACATTATCGACCTTCGAACAGACTATCCGCCAGCCAACAGAGCGTCCTGTGATGGCCGAGATCGCACTGATAAGCTCGCATGCGCCCTGGACACCGCTTCCGGAGTTGGTGCCTTGGGAATCAGTCGGTGACGGCAGTGTATTTGATGGCAGCTACCGCTTCGGTGAGCCAATGACCTGGAACAATCGGGTTCGCGTACGCGAGATGTATGCAAAATCGCTCGACTATTCACTGGCCACTGTGGGCGAATACCTGGCACGCCATGGCAAGGGCGCGTTGTTTGTGGTTCACGGAGATCATCAACCCGCCTCGATTATTGCGGGCTGGGGCAAGACCGCTGATGTTCCTATTCATATCGTGAGTGAGGATTTGGCTTTGCTGGACCGACTTCCCACCGAAGTATTCACGCCAGGCATGATGCCTGGAGCGACATCAAGCAGCTTGCCCATGTGGTCAGTGCGCGAAATGATGTCAAGCGTATTTGAGAACGACGATGAGAGTTTTTTGGCGGCGCCACCTGTGCAATAAAAAATGGCCGTCATTGACGCGGCACCGTCATGCCCTCGAAGGCGGGAATCTATGTGCGCCATACATGGATATCCGCCTTCGCTGAGATAACACGGGTTAATATATCGATAAAACCACGCAGAGAGGTCCAACTGATAATGGCCTGAATCGGAGCAACAGTTATGAAACTCTTCGCAAGATTACCACTAATTCAAGCCTTTCCATAAACTCGCCAACTCCTCTTCCCACAACCGATGTCGATCAGGTTTCTGGAATTTCTTCTTGCGAGCCTTATCCTCCCTTAACAGTTTCTCCAGTTCATCTATCCGTGCCAGCTTTTCATACTCAGTCATGGTCGTCTTTTTGACATCGTTCCGCATTTTATCAATAGACTTTGAAGGGGCTTGTTCTTGTAAAACATCCTGTTCCACCACCGCATAAAATTCGTCCAGGCCGTTAAGCTCTACCAATTTTTTATCATGTATCCACCACCAGCGATTTGCTACTCTTTCAATGAATCGACGATCATGACTGGTGATTAGTAACGTCGTGTCAGCGTCAATTAACTGTTGTTCCAGCTGCTCTCGCCCTTGAATATCGATGTGGTTTGTCGGTTCATCAAGGATCAGGAAATTCGGCTTTCGAATCTGGAACAGCATGAACATCAACCGTGCGCATTCTCCGCCACTGAGTGTTTTCACAGAGCGCTCAAGCTCAGCGAAAGCAATCCCGTTTTGCAACAAGACTTGCTGAATTGTGTCGTCTGCTACGTCGCTGCGGTCACGCAACCAGTCAAATCGACCTTCAGAGCCACTGAACTGCTCCAGAAGCTGATCGTAATAACCGTGATTGACATTGGGATTGAATCGCACCTTTTCGTCGTATGTGCCAATCGAACTGACCAGCCTGTTAATTGTGGTTGATTTACCGATTCCGTTTCTACCTAGCAAGGCTATGCGATCGCCAGGGCGAATATGTTGAAACTCTATTCGGAGTAGATCTTGTTCGCCATCTGGAGTTGCAATGACAAGGTCCTCAATTGTCAGGAGAGATTTTGCGCGCAGTGCGTCCGCCTGTACCTGTAATGCCAGTCCGCTACCCTTGCTGACAGTCGTTTGTTCCTGCTTCAACCGCTCTGCACGCTTTTGCATGCTTTTCGCTTTGCGCGCCAGATCTTCGTTGTCGTAGTTTTTACCCCATAAAGCCAATCGCCTCGCGCTGGCCTGAAGCCTTCTGATTTCCTTCTCTTCGGCCTTTCTGGTTTTAGCGTTCTGAACATCATGTTCAGACAATGCTTCTGTGGCGGCATCGAATGGTAGGTCAAATGTATAAAGCCTCTTATCCCGCAGAAAAATCGTCCGGGTGCAACAGTTGTTCAGTAACTCGCGATCATGGGATATCATCAAAAAAGGGATGGTCTGGCCAGACAGCAGAAATTTTTGCAGAAAGGCTAGCGCCATGACATCCATGTGGTTGCCAGGCTCATCCATGAGCAACAATTCAGGTTTCAGTAAAATGGCTCTTGCCAATAGTGCGAGGTTTTGCTGACCGCCGCTGAGCGAATTCAGTGGCAGTGCAGTCTGATCCACCGAGAAACCCAATTCCTGTAATAGTTTGTCTACCTGGTAGCGATTATCCGGTCGCTGTTCCACAGGCATTACACACAGAACGGCTTCACTAAGCGTTAACTGAATAAGTTCTTCTGGTACAAACTGTTCAACCAGTGCCACACGCTGACCGCGTGGCATTCGAATCTCTCCGTCATCGGGTTGATTGTTACCCGCAAGCAGCGAAAGCAAAGTGCTCTTGCCGCTGCCGTTGTGACCGACGAATCCGATTCGATCACCTGAGTTGATCGAAAAGGAGATGTCTTCGAACAAGAGGAGGCTGCCGCGTGTAAACGAGACATCCAGTACATTCAATAAGGTTTTCATGGTTCCAGTACCTGTGACTAATAGAGAATCACAGCGCGATGGTATCCGCAGCGCTTAGGGAAGCCGCCTTCGGCCAACGAAGGTTTTCAAAGCAGTTCAGGAATACGCGCGCTAGCGAGTTTTACAGGACTGGCTCGCTGGACCTGAAGGGGCTTGTGCAAACGCGATTCTGCACAATGACATCATTGATCTCCTTTGGTTGATGAAACGTCGGGAACAGAAATAATACACCCGAACCCTGGTGTAATAAAAGCTGTGCTATTGACAGTTGCTCTTTGTTAAGTGCTATCTGGCGTATCTAAGTCCCTGTCAGATCAACTCCTGATTACCTGATTTCAGATAAACGACGCTATCGAACTTTGATTCAGGTTTCGAGGCTGGTCGACGGTGGGGCGGGCGAGAGATAAGAGTGCAACGCTAGAAGGCAACTCAAACACGTGGGCGGCCTCTTTTCCGCTTCAACGCTTTTCACGTGTTACCGGTTTGTGGGTTGCTTACGAGCCGCTTACCGAGGATCTAAGCTGAAAACAAATCAAACGTTTTTTTGTGCCAAAATGCACAAATATTGGGTAAATCGCCTGTGAAATGGCAATTAGTAGCCATAAAAAAACAAGAAATAGGGCTGAAGTAATATTTTTCTTATTGCAAGGGTATTGTTGTTGCGCAACACAGCTGGAATTTGCAGGACGATGCAATCGCTGATGAAAGCTTTCCATAGAAAATCGTTAGTGCGCTGAGATCCTTTATGCTGAGATCCTTTATATAGGGTCAAATTTTGAGCGTTAATAATTTGATGACTAAATTGGCAACCTAAAAGGAATAGCAGGATGAAGAACAATTTTGCACTTGTGATCTTCATCGAGATCACTTATTGAAAAATTCACGTGGGCACGGAATTTAATTGCCAGCATTTAAGATCTCACAAAAATTCTGAGTTACCCAAAAAATTTCGAAATATCAATAGTTTATCTTACTGTGAACGGTATTGATTCGGTGTGGGATAAAATTTTGGTCTCTTAAGCACAAATATCTAGTGAGAAAGCATGAACTAATGTTCCAACGGAGGTAGTCTCTGAACGTGTGTAACAGTCATTTATCTATCGGCAATCGGGTACTACTGAATTTTTCAGCGTTCATCTGCTCATGGACGTTTAGCGTCGTCCATAGTTGTGTGTCGCGAAACTTATTGGGGATTTTTAGTGTGGCCGCTTACTCCAGCGGTCTCGCCATGGTGGCGTAAGTAAAAATGATCGTCTGGGCCGAGTGGTAAATCTACTATTGTCGTCGATTCCGGTTCGAATCAGGATAATCGTTGTCCATAAATCGGGTAATGGATTGACCCATGCGATGGAGCTTGGAGCCAAGGAACAAATTTTGGCACCCGTAGACTGGTGTCTACTTTGGTTTGCCGGTAAGTGTATAGTCGATGATATCGCTGAGTACGTTGGCTGCTTCTTCAAGAAGGATGTCAGCAACAGCATCTTCGCTGTTTTCTTTATCATCGTCTCTGCTGGACATACCGAACGCACGGCGCAGCAGTTCCTGGCGTTTTTCACGATCGACTTTTCGTTCCAGAATTTCTTCTTGTCTGACTTTTTCAAGTAGAGTGGTGGAACGTTCTGCTCTGGCAGCACGCTGTTCTTCCAGTTCTTCGATAAGCAACGAAAACGAATCGCTTGCACGGTATCGTGTTTCATGCAGAGTCTGTAGATGCGTATAGTCAGCTTTTGGCATTGACCAGACGTCGTAGTTAGCCGCAGCAACCTCGGCCCACGGTAGGGCATTGTCAAGTCCACGCTCACCTTGTGCATCAGAATCCAAAGCGGTGGGAAACAACACGTCCGGAACAACCCCCCTGTGTTGGGTACTATCCCCGTTGACGCGGAAAAACTGAGCCATGGTTATTTTTAACTGTCCTAGCTTGCCATCCCTGTCCAGTGGTGCAACAGTCTGAACCGTGCCTTTTCCAAATGTTGGCTCGCCGAGCACAACTCCGCGTCCATAGTCTTGTATCGCTGCTGCAAAAATTTCCGAAGCTGATGCACTATATCGATCAACCAGCACCGCTAGCGGACCACTGTAGGCTACTTCGGGGTCGTCGTCTTCTTCCACATCCACCTGCCCATTGGCATTTCTGATTTGAACGATTGGCCCGGATTCGATGAACAAGCCAGTCAATTGTGTTGCCTCAATAAGTGAACCACCACCGTTACCTCGCAGATCGATGACAACTCCATCAACACCGCCATCAGCGGTTGTCAGCTCGTTCAATAAGCGTTTTACGTCGCGAGTAGTACTTCTGTAATCAGGTTGACCTTGAGCCATTGCCGCTGAGTCAAGGTAAAATGTTGGCAGATCAATGACACCAAACCGCCGTGTTTCCCCATCTTGTGGTACTTCGACAAAGGAGCTTTTGGCTGCCTGCTCCTCCAGTTTGATTTTGTTGCGTATCAAGGTAATAACGGTTGGAGGGGAGCCTTCTGGCGCATTGGCTGGAAGAATTCTCAATCGTATTGTTGAACCTTTTGGTCCGCGAATCAAGTCGACAACATCACTCAGTGGCCAGCTCACCACATCCACTATCTCTTCAGTTTCACCATTACCAACGCCAATAATCCGGTCCTTGGCACTTAATTTTTCACTCAAAGCAGCCGGGCCACCAGCTATGACACGCTGAACTACGGTGTATTCGTTTTCAGTCTGCAAAGCAGCACCGATGCCTTCCAAAGACAGGCTCATGTTAATTTTGAAATTTTCTGAACTACGCGGTGAGAAGTAAGAGGTATGCGGCTCAACTGATAACGTGTAAGCATTTATAAAAATCTGAAATACATCGTTGGCGGAAAGTTGGCTTATTCGCCGCTCTGTACGCTCATATCGTTCGTGCAGTGTCTTCGTGAGTTCTTCGCTGGATTGCTCTGCCAATCGTTGGTTAAGCACATCGTTTTTTACCCGCTTGCGCCACAGTTCATCTACCTCTTTCTGTGACTGCGGCCATGCTGCCTCTTCGCGGTTGAAGGTGTAGATCTCATCAATAGTAAAGTCGAATTGTTTAGTCAGTAGCTGCTGTGCGAATTTTGTTCGCTCCTCAACGCGTGTTCTGAATCGTTTGAAAATATCAAAGACCGGGTTTAGCTGCGTCTTGAGAAGTGCATCGTCAAGCCCTAGTCGAAATTTTTCGATCTCTTCGATATCACTAGCCAACAGGAATATTTTCTGTGGATCGAGTGATTCCAGAAACCGATCAAATATCTGATCTGATAATTCATCATTTACAGATACCTTGCTGTAGTGATACTGCTGCATAAGGTGCGAGATTACTTTAGTCGCTTGCTTATGTTCAGTTGTCGGGTTCAGCGAATCGAATGTTATCTCTCGCGCGTCGGCAGCCGCAGTAGAAGCAAGCAGCGCACTGAATGTGAAGATCAGTGTGCTGCACAAAGGTCGCCAGACTCGAGCGCGGGTCAGGCGTCTAGAACTACGAGGGGAGTGCAGCTGCATCAGTTAACATTCCTTAGAGAATTCAAAAGTTTAAGAATATCGTTCTTGGGTTGGTTTTCTTGGCACGACGATAGTTACAATGTGTTTGCAAATCAGAGAATAATTATAATTCATGATTCTGTGTCTGTATATAGACACTGTTTTGATCTTTGAAGTTCAGAAAAATTCAGTACCGGACAGACACGTACTGTATTCTGTCATCAGGTAATCCGTGGCCGTAATAAGTTTGGGCGGCTGCCCACGGGAATTACATTGTCAGCTGTCGTGACGGCAGAATATATACTTATCGGAAACAGCTGGATAAGAAAACACGCTGAAGCGCATTGGTAATAGCGAAAAACCACCATCAACTAACCTGTCTTTTTACAGATCAGTACGTCGAGGCTACGCGTCATGCACATCAGGCATATATGGTGCCAGCGAACTCAGTGACCTTGCTGTTGCCTTGATTATTGGGCTTGAACAGAGTTCGAAATATCATCGGGATAATCTATACCTTTGTTTATAGAGTTCTGGCCGGGTTATTAATCAGCGCGCGGAAGCCGTTGAGATTAATTCCATCTAGAGCTTTGTGCAGTTGTCGGAGGCCGGCGACACCTTTACCGTTATCGAAGGATTCCAGAATAGGGACACTCAGGTGCGACGGAGAAATAACTCTATGGATAACGTATGTGGTACGCGCCAATCGGGTCGAAGTTTTGACAGAGTAGAATTTTCGTTTGACCCGCGGTTGGCTGCCCAGGACCTGACTCAGCATTTTGTCTTGTTGGTTTTAAGGCTGATTGCACTGGTCTGGATGATTCTTCCCAAGCAGCTGGTGTTCAGCGATCCGGCTGAATACCTGTTGATGGCAAGTGATCTGAAAAATCTGCAAAAAAATCTGCTGAATTTGGATTATCCTTTTGAGCACCATCTGTCTCTGTTATTTGCGCATTGGTTTTCTCTGGAATGATTTGGAACTAACGCGTTCGGCTTTTTTGTACCACAGCTTCTGCTGTTTGCCAGTGAACTTAGCGATACATATCTATGGTCCACTCATGAAACGATTACTTTGCTGCGCCGCCTGTTTGTGATTCCACCCAGACAGTATCTGGCGGGCTATGGGTTCGCGTTGGTGTTTGTCATAGTTGCCAGTGTTTATCAATTCAAGACGTGCAGAAGCAATCGGTTGATGATTGCGTACGTCTTTTCGTCCCTGCTGCTATTCATGTTTGGCAGTTCGTCGCTCTCATCCTATCAACACTCCCGTTCTTTGATCGTCTGCTGTTGTTTGCAATTCCACCGTTCGCTTTTCTGTTGGGGAGGTTCGTTGATCTTCTCGTGACTCGAGGTTTGCATGATTGGGCAGTTCGTACGCTGATGATTTGCTCCCTGGCACTCATCGCTTACCACAGTTTTGTGGAGATCGCCAAGAAGGTTGTGTTGTCAGAATTGTCACACAAAGAATTAGAACGTCGGGCTGTGATCGACGAGCTTGATGGTCCTGTCATACTGGCTGAGAATCGAATGCCGCGGCTGATGCAGATATACAACGGGTTCGGTGCATCTGATAGGGCATCGTGCAACTGGTTCGTTTTACATCGGAATCGTTGCAAATAACCTCCGCTGCCGACGCGCCATCCCGATCGTCATTGCCGCGATGAATTCGTATCGCGATGAACTCGTACGGTGTCGCTGATAGATTTGCGAACACGATCCCGTTGACATCCACAGTGTCGGTTTCGTAAGGTAAGTGATAAAATACCGGTAACGTCGGGGATTTTGACTCACAGAGAGATGACATAGTACGTTATTGTCGCAAGTGTTCTGACAGACATGATGATTCTCAGCGTCAATACGCGCCAGAGAAATGGAGAACCGAGCTATGAGAAGCATAACCAAACGGTTGATCGGGGCTACCTTGTCACTGGTGCTGTTGAGTTCGTGTTCATCCACGTCCGGCGACGGTGAGGGTGATCGAACGCTGATGCAGAGCCGCGGTGGTGAGGTGCGAATGTTGATTAATCACCATAAAGCGGGTTGTCAAGGGCTTTATTACCAAACTTGTCTTCTAACTCGTGAGTCAGAGCAGGATTCCTGGTCGTACTTTTTCGGGCCAATAGAGGATTTTGAGTTTGAATGGGGATATCAATACGAGCTGCGCGTACGCGTTACCGAAATTGATGATCCTCCTGAAGATGCGTCTAGCAGACACTATTCGTTAGTTGAGCAAGTGCAGAAGACCAAGGTTGATGCGGGATCGTCATTTGAGTTTTCCTTGATGCCGGCCCTAGGATTTACCGAGCGTTTATCGGCTACTGAATTCCAGCTGGGACAAGAAGTAGACTTCACTTGTGATGTGCCGACTTGCGACTCTGTTGCTTCCCTACTAACGCAGGATATGGCAATGCTAGTGATTTTTCAGCATGCCATGGATACAACGGGCCGGCTTCGGCTCCAGAGAATCCTTTGCAGCGACGCGCCACTTCAATTCCATGAATCCTGTCTTGCTCGGAAATGACTGGGTGTTTGTATGTAAACCCTATACTTTGCGACATGGTGTGTGATTTATTTGAATGGTTGGCAGGCTTTTTTGCGGTTAAAGTTGTACTTTGCACAATCCGCTTGATCAGGAGGGCTGACTTCTCGCCTCAGCCGTCGTACTCTGCTATAAGATTACTAATTACTCTCCAACAAGCCAGTGCTGGTTAATGATGTATTTTGCCCGGAAAAAGAACACACTGTGTACCATATACACACGTCTCTTGATTTGACCTCTCAGTGTCTGGATCAATACTCGTTCCACGTTCACCTGGCATAGGACGCCGGTTCCTGTTCAGCCTGATACTGATCGTGATTTGCAGCGTACCCGGTTGTGCACATCATCCTGTCAAGCCATTGGCCTTCACGGATAAGCCGGATGATTCAGAGCCGTTGTATTACCGTTCAGCATCGATCGGATCGGACTCGCAATATAATCCTGCCAGTGCCTTCTTTAACTACACGTTCGATACGCTCCAGCTTACTGATAACTTCGATACGCAGGACTATGGGCAGAACCTGAGTGATGTGTTGTATCAATTAACCCACCCTCGACAAAGCATCAATAATGAGGGTGGCTTTGGTCGTTTCGTGAACCGAGAAATATTTCCGATTGATTCGGAGCACCGTCGCGACAGTTTCGCAGCCCTGCCAAACTATGCCTTGCATCTACTAGGTGATGGCATGGCATTTAGACGTGACATGGAGTGGTTTCAATCACGGGGCTACCGCTATCCTCGTCTGGCTGCTGCCTCACTGGCAATGATAAGCGAGTTATTGCAAGAGGGGCTGGAGGCACAAAACACGACCGATGCAGACGCGGTGGCTGATGTTTATCTGTTCAGGCCACTAGGCTTGCTTCTCTTCAGCAACCGTCGAATAGCCACTGCGATACGCCAGCATCTGGATCCGGCCATCTGGCCTACTCAGATATCAATTGATCTGAGAACCGGGAAATTGATAAACGCCGGGCTATCTTATATCTACCGTCCCCCTTCACTGGTTAGCGGTAAAGCGCAACTATTTTTTCATACTGGGCTGAACAACCTGATTGGAGTGTCGTACCAGACAGGCAAGTATACCTCGCACACCGTCGCTATCGGTGTAGCCATAGAGGAAATAGTCAGGCAACGTGATATTCAGGCAGATGTGCGTCCCAGTCTCGGCGTATTCAAGGATCGTCGTGGCAGTTTGCTCTGGTCGGCCGTGATCAATGATGTGGGACGAACCCGCTTCAGATTGAATCTCTTTCCCGGAGCCATAAGAGGTTCGTTGCCACTGGGAATCTATGTCAGTTTGAGCGATGAGTGGAATGTCACCACAGGGATCAGACTCACCCTGCCATTGGGGGTGGGGGTTTCTTCGAGCAACTCGGCAGGGCCTTGTGACACTGAAGTTTGCCCGAGTGATTTATAAGTCTAAAATTACGACATTTTCGCACTAGTGGCGCGCGCGGCACTTGCTGCCAGCGATTCACCAGGCAATTTCTTGCGAAGTCGCTCGTTAAATAGTATCTAGCGGCAAATCACTTTTCAGTTTTCGAAAATTCTTTTCTATCTTGTCGCTAGTAAAAGGATGAATTACTCTCGTTCAAGCTACTTCTGATGCAAGGTCACAGGCGTAGATAGATCAATAGTAGCCTCATATGCAGCAGTGAGAACCTTTTCCCTGAACAATTGCCGGGTTTTTATCAATGCTGATTCATTCTTTGTGTAGTAATGAATAGACCATTCAACTGCATGATCGCCAGTATCCTGTATGCGAATTTCGAGTGGATGCTGTGTTTCAATCGCGATTTCGGAATCCTCACACGCGGATACGAACGCGGCTTCAAACATGTCTTTGACTCGAGTCGGCGTAGTGTCGTAGCCAATTTTGAATTTCAAGGTTTCTCGCAAACCTTTGGCAGAGGCAAAGCGTGAGAGGTTGTGTATCGTGTAGTCGCGAATTTTTGTGTTACGAATCATTACCCGATGGTTGTCAACTAGGTTCAATAGCTCTGTATAGAATGGCCTTGTTCGGTAGACAATCGCATAGAAAGTTTCATGTGAATCGGTGAGCTTGATGACGTCGCGCTCCTCCAGCATTTTTGTATTGAGTATCACCAGTCCGCTGATTAAGTCGGGTGCCCATGCACTCTGGGTAAGCGCCAGAAATACACCGATGAAACCAATCACGCCACCTGCTTCCAGCAAACTGTTGAATCCCGCGATCCGAATAATGGATATAAGTGCGATAATGCCGATGAACACACTGACAAAAATGGCCAGTGCACGCGATGCATAGGTATCAGCGATCCTGTCAATGTCTCCTGACTTTACCGCTTTGCCAAATCGTTGACGAACAAAATGGGCACACAGATGAGCGAGAAGGTAGCTCACATAGACAACGACCAGAATGGAAAGCACTTTGATACCTAGGCCTTGCCCGGATTGACCCGCACCATAGAATTTGAAATATCCTACCAATGCTATGGCCAGGCCGTTGAATCCACGCAGTACGTTGGTTCTGAATTCCAGACTATTGGCCGGCGTGTCCACATGTGCGAACAATCGAACAATGCGAGCTGCGAAAAAAATCAACAACAGGTTGACGAGCAAAAGCCCGGCATATACAAACCAATTCCCTGTCAGGAATGTCCCAATCTGTTCACTAACCATAGATCACCACTGTAGATTCACATGCACTTTACTACTGTCAGAGTTCATTTCGTGAAAATTGCGTAATGTTGGGGTAGAGCTGTATGGCGAATCAGCAGGGCTGTAGTCACAAGTTCAGTCTTCAGGTTGTACATCCTCTCGTGCCAGGTCAGAGACCCCGACGCTTTGGTCGCTACCAGTGGCACCGGCTAATTGTTGCGGTGATACGGAAAGACAAAAGAGGAAGTTGCTGAAGGGGTGGATAGTTTTCTGAATAAGTTGGGTCGAGCTCAGAGTACGCCAGAAAGTCCGGTGGCGATGACATAGTCAACTCATGTGGGTAATAGTCGCTCTGATCATTTTCATCGTGTCCCTCTTATCGTGATAGTTCCGGTTGCGCATCAAGCCATTCAGCCACAATACGAAGTAATTCATTTTCGTGATTGGTATTATCAAAAAAATGATAGGCATCAGCAACAACTGTTTGTGTGTATTGATTGTTGTGTTTGGCTCCTTTGCGACGACTTTCTGCTGTTTCCAGAACGGTTGGAAAATCTCTGCTGCCGTAAATATCGAGTACGGGAATATCGATGGATTTTAACGACTCGGCGCTGTTGATGTCCGGTTGTACATGCTGAGCGCTCATGCCAATTGCAACAAGGGCCTTGATGTCATGTGTAGAGTTAGCAAGGTAGTAGCTTGCCATGGTGGCTCCCTGGCTGTGGGCAACGATTACGACAGTGTCTGCTCCTTGTTCGTGTAGATAATCTATGGAAGCATTGAGTCGAGCAGGTACCAAAGGGTACAAGGGCACATAGTCTTCATAAGCTGCGCTTTTTTCCAGTAGCGGTAATTGTATCGATAAGGTGTTCCATCCATGATCTGTCATTCTTACTCTGACGGGTTGCACCACTTGCTCCCAGTCGGGGTGAAAGCCTGTCCCGTGCAGTACAATCATGCCCTTTTTGGAAGCTGTTGCCGACACAGTGTAAATACCGAAAAAACGGTGCCCTTGTGCTTCAAGAAAAACAGGTTCACCTTCGAATATGGTATCGATCGTTTGATCTATCCAGCGTTGTTCTCTATCAGTGTCGCTAGCTTGTAGGGGTAGTGACAACATCAGGAACAGAGCGAATACTATTTTCATTGCTTTTTTGCCGTATTGCCCAGAAGCTTGCGCGGTAGAAACTTCCGAATGAAAGCAGCTCCATTTTACGTTGCGTTTTTGGTTCATTTGATAAGTTTAGTGGGCTAGATGACAAGAATGAAGTGAAAAAACGGCCGAAAGGAGACCGCTCATAGCCGGAAGTTTCAACCGCACAAGCTCCCGGGGTATGATTACCTGGTTTGTCTGAGGATACCTATTTCTGTTCATATTTGTCAGGCCAGTTAATCGTGACTATCTGCATGGCGGGGTATGAACAGATGTTTTTGCCAGTCGCAAATACACTCTTTAGGATCCAGAAAAGTAACTCGCTGTGAATGCATCAGGTCATTAATGACACTTTGTCAATAACTACAGTTATATTTCTAAAAGCGAAAAAACAGAATAAAAAAATGACACAGTCAAAAAATTCTAATTTGAACTAGGCAGTCTTATCTCTCTTGTACTTACGGCCTTCTCCGGCTTTACCCATCTCCTCTCGTATGATGGTGGAGATCCACTTCGCTAGAGGTGGATTCGCTCAGCCCGTCCGTGGAGAGTGCGACATCAACGCCTTTGGTCCGATAGAAAAATTGCCGGATAAGCGAGTACTAACTGGATGAAGGAAATACACCGCCGGAATTCTTTTGCCTGTATGCCGCACAGGTCTACTGGATCTTTGATAAACCGGTAGATATTCTCGATGTTACCAGAACACCCTTACCCAACCCGGAACACCTGGGTATTGAACTGGAAGAGGGCTACATTAGCTAACCTCAATCCGTTTCGGTGTTCCCGGTGTATCTCTAATTCAATTGCAGGTACCAGTGTCGATCTACCAGGCCAATGCATCTATACCGGTCAGCCAGATGGCGATCAAGGATCAGACAGTAACTAATTAATTGTGCATTGTTGCCACGCGCACCCATACCCAGAACTGGCAGCGTTTTATTCAGTACGTTAACGGGCTCGAACGACGTCGACTGGGCTGTGTATAGATACGATCCCGCCTTTGGCCTGCAACCAATCCATGACAAAGTGTGTGATCGATCATTTTTTGATCGGTGATTTCGGCGATATCGGTATCACTGACCCGTTTTCCGGAAATGGTCAATACATTCAGGGGAGTTGCAAGGATCCTCGCCGTACCGGAAAAGTTGACATGCTGATTGAGGCGAACTGAGAACGTTTACTGCATCACATAAGCATACTGACGGTCACTTACCGCCCCGAATGCGCTATTTGCGCATTCGGGCTAAAGGCTCCTGCGACGGGGCTCAGGCGTGACAACCTAATTTCGGGTTCTCGTTGCAGCTTTGTGCTTATCGTCGTAGAACTGGTTATAAGGAATATCAGCGACGATAACTACTCGCAGACTAGAGGTGCATCCATTACCACGACTTCCTCTTCACCGAGTTCCATAGGAACGGACATTTCGCACAGTGATCCATCAGACTGGCGTACTTTAAACGTTTCTCCGTTGCTCGTTTCTATTTGAAGCAGGCCGTTCGTACCGATCAATAGTGGGCCTTCGTCACGATGCAGCGCAGCATTGGAAAGAACATCACCATCAACATCAATGAGCGTTGCTATTAACAGGCGTCGTTGTCGTGCGACTGTACTTAATCGCACAATGTTCCCCGGAAAAACAGTAACGTCAAAACTTTCACGTTCGAAGGAACTAGCCAACAGTGAGTGAGGCTGGAGCTGAATCTCATAGCGTGCAAAAGGTGGTAGTGACACAAAACCAGGTGTGCCCACACGACCGCTGCCAACGTTTGCGCTGTTAACGATGATGTCGTACACGGCATCGGTCGGTTCTCCACTAACATCAATAATAAAACCAGAACGTACAGTTTCAGTACCGGCGAATGCCAGCCCTGAGTCATCAAAAACCAGTTGTGTAGAAAGATGTATGGCTGTGTCGCGATAACTATCAATTTTTGAGGTTATCGTGTCCTGCTTACGCCACTGACTCTGGATAGCTGCGTTGAAGGTTCTGTGACCTATCAATGCATCCAGACCCAGGGTAGTGCTAGAGTTGCCTTCATTCGCCCAGAACCCGCCTTCGTACTGCCATTCACGTTCCTGCGCAACCCTCCATCGTGTTTCATAACCCACAGTGGTATCCGGTTTTTCATCTACAAGTGCTCTGGTTGTGATCGGCGACGAACGAGAGCCAGCGACCCCGAGTAGTAATGAGGTTGCCCTGGTACGGCCAGTAAAACTGACCCGTAAATCGACACTCGCATTGACGATGCCGCGTTCAAGACGAAGCCCGGCGGTAAAGCTGCTACGAAGTCTTCTGCGTTCGAACAACCTGTGACGAAGACGAAAACCCACACTTGTAGTGTACTTTGTACTCTTTCCCACACTTTCATTACGCACAGAGCCGAAAAGGCCAACTGATGTTCGGTTAAACGCATTGTCCAGTGATGCGCGCAACTGTGCCGTTTCGTTGGGTAGCCATGATTTTCGATTGATTACTGACTGACTAGCCAAGGAAAATTTGCCGCCGTAGTTAAACCATTCCCCCGAGAGTGTGGCCGCAAAAGAGCCACTGTGCCATATCCCCTGCAGGCCAAGTCCGAGTTCACCGCGTATGCCGAGACTGGCAGATGTCTTCAAGCTCAGATGTCGATGCAACCAGACGAGTTCCGGTTGTAGTAAGTACAACTTTCCCAGACGTGTGAATCCCAGTGCCACAGCGGTGTCTGCTGTGGTGCGACGTGCCAGACGTAGAGAGGCGACGCCGACGTTATGGAAAAGGGGGAGCCTTTTATTATCGTCGCGTCGCAGTGGAGCCCCAGCTGCGAACTCCATTGCAGTCTCATTGTGAGGCGGTAGCAATGTGCTGCGTGTAAATCGGTGGTATTCAGTTCTCTCGCCGCTTACCGGGTCAGCTATTCGGACCTCGACTTCCTGATTGCCATCGGGCAAGTCCGTTGTATCAACTGCAACATGACCGGCATCGAGGCTTTGTGTCGAGTACAGGCGACCATCGACAAACAATTTTACGAGCGAGCGTCGGTCCAGAAGCACAGAGAGCTCAGAGCCACGAGCCGAGTCAGGATTCAGCCGTGTCTGCGTTGACGAGGAGATGCGTAGCCCCAGCGTATTAAAACTTGATAGCGTCGGGCCTGCAGGAAACGCAAAGCTTCCTGCGAGTAATTCGTGGTCTTGCAGTTGGTGTACCAGTGCGAGTGAATTCAGTTGTGCATCGCCCTGGCGACTGTCGAGACCAAAGACACCACGAAGATAGCCTTCACCGTAACCAAACCACGATTCGCCTCTAATATTGTATTCCCACGCTTCACCACTAAACGAGTTCGCTGACGCATCGACTGCCAGAATTGCACTACCACGTCGTTGTGGTGTTTTCAGGAATCTTGCCACGTTGTCAGTTCGGACTTTCTGTAACGCACGGTCAACGAAAATTGTTACCTTCAACGCATCCTCATCAAATAACAATGCAAAAGGATTTGGCTCTACCGAGCCGCAGCCAGCAGGGTCGCCTGGTCGAAAACAGAGCCTGTCTACATGGGTTGACTGTGGTGATGCCAGAGCGATGTACAAAGCATCGCTGGGTTCGACCATATTCAGCATGGCCATGATCTGGTCTGGGTCATCAAAGCTGAGCTTGTCGCCTTCGATCACGACGCGGACGGTTCCGACCAATTGATCACTGAATATGATATCCACGAACATCGGACGTGGACCTGCGAGTGATTCGAAACCTGCAGGCACGGAATCATCGGTGGCAAAGCCCGCGGCCCAAAGCGAATGTAGCGCGCAGATAACCATCAATGACAAAGACAGGTAGAACTGGAACTTGCGGGTCTGACTTGTGTTCACTCAGCAACCAGCAGTATGGTCAAGGTGCTTGAGTACTGCCCACCCGGTGCTTTGTCAGAATCCCCTTTTGATAGGCGAATCTGTAGTTCGGGATTACTGCCGGTGCAGCTGGCCGTGCTGGCGAACGCGTAGGTATTACTTGATGGCAGCCCCGGTAGCAATCGTTCCCAGCTTGTGGATATGGCATAGTCGCGCCATCTGATATCAAATCGTATGCGATCACCGAGTTCGTTGAGCAATTCGAAGCCTTGGGGGCTCTCCGGTATACTCGCTATGACACGATAGCGTAGGTCAGGTGTCGATGACCATGCACAGATTTGGCGACTTATCTGGTATCGCGTGGCATGCGGCGACCAGACACCAAGGCTTATTGGGCCACCGAGGTTCAGTTGATCGGCCACCACAGGTGATGGAACGGGAGAGATAAGGGTCCCACACAATATGCTCAATACCAGTCTGGGCCATATCTGGTATCTCATTCGGCCCTGACCAGCAATACCAATGTGTCTGAGTAGATGCCTGGATCTGCGCTGTTGAAACTCGTTTTGCTGACGATGATTCGAATGCTGGCGTTCTGGCTTCCGGCACAATCAATATCAGAAACATCGCCAATGAAACCACCGACGGAGACTGCAGGTACAAGATCCTGTGCGTTGCCGGATACCCATTGCAATCGATAAAGGATGGTATCTGGACCGTTTTCACTTCGCAGTTCAAATGCACCGTTCGCGGATGTGGCTGTTACTGCGTAAGCACCGGTCGATGAGTAGACGCAAATATTTTCCGTGTACTGCTCAGATGTTGTCAGACTGGCACGTGTGCCCAGATTGATATCGTCCAGGCCGGAAATTCGAACAGAATTTTGCTTGATAAAGCTGATGACCGTAGTTGCTTCACTTTCTGAACCAAGCAAACCATCGGTTGCCGCGAATGCGGTTTTCATCTGCATTGCCAAGGCAATGATTAGAATCGTACGACCTATTGGCATGTCGGCAGGGATTTCTGTGGCTGTATGGAAATGAGCCTCAGAGGTTCGCTACCTACCACCCGTCGAACAACTGCGTCTGTCGTGAATCCGGACAGTCGTTAAAGGCTCCAGTTGGCCCATCGATCTTACAATTCCCGTTGTAAGACTAATGGACCGAGATGCCACTGCAGCGATTATGCCACTATTAGCGATTACCTCACTTTGAGGTCAACGCTATTGCCTTAGCGTGCTGGCGTGATGCATTGCGTGATTGTGCGAAAGCGCAATGCTGATTGCTAGCCGGACTGCAGGCAAGCTTCGCTTATTCAGGAATGATAGATACGATTATCGTATCTGTGTAAGTGTCGTAGGAAGCGGCGTTGAAGTCTGCTTGTGCAACGGTAACCGAGTAGGAAGCGTTTTCAGTTCCACCACAGGTTGCATCGCTCGGATCGCCCACCTGGGCTGTACCAATCTGTGTGTTATAGCTTAATTGGGTCGCGCCCCATCTAACATCGTAGTCCATTGTATTGGCAGGGTCAGTACCCACCAACTGAAAGTCACCGTTGACTGAACTGACGGTGACGAAATAAGTGGTATCTGATGCAAATATACACACATCGTCGGTCGCTACTACGTCGGCTGATAGCTGGGCGTGTGTGCCAAGGTCAAGATCATCTACGTTTGTTATCTGGACTGATACTTGCTTTACGATCGAAACATCTGAACTACCCGTTGAGGCAGCACCATTCGTCACCAGGCCACCGTCGGTGGCAGCCAGAGCATGGCCGGCCAAGGTTAGTGGAATAGTGAAGATACCTACTTTCAAAGACTTGTTCATCATAGTTACTTTGTTCCATATAGTCTAATTTCAAAGTTAGTTCTGACCTTGGTCAGTATGCGATTAAGTACCTCTCATCCCCTGAATCACGCAGCTAGTAACGACGCAGACAACAAGAACTTTGGGCTAACGGTTACAAAGTTTGTTTCATCTCTGTTAATTGAGGTTTTGTTCTCAAATTCAGACTGAAAAACAAAGGCTGGTTCTCGTTTAGCTGCTCATGATTTATTTCACCTATAAAAACATCTAACACGTTTCGGAATTCATCGATGCTAAGAAAGCCGTTTTTTTCTATCTTGCTACTGGCTCTGTTTTTTTCATACGCTCTGGTTAGCAATGCACAGATCACAGTGGATCAGTCTGTACTTGAATTCGACCCGGGCCAGAAGACGCGTGATCTGGAAGTTCGGAACAGTGGCAATGACAAAATCTATCTGGATCTGAAAATTGCCGAGATTATTGACCCCCATACTTCGAAACCTCAGCGGGTTGAACTTGCGGATCCACGCACCGCTCCTGTACTCGTCAGTCCTGAGCAGTTGCTCGTCCTGCCAGGGCAACGCAAACGGGTTCGTTTGATCATGCGCGAATCGGCGACCAATACCGATCGCGTATTCCGGCTATCGGTCAAGCCTTACACCGGTAAGGTTGAACTGGGGCCCGGTGAAGAAGGCAAAACGACTTCAGGCATAAAGGTGTTGGTGGGCTACGAAATTCTTTTACTCTCCAGGCCTGAAGAACTCAAGCCACGGATGAAAGTCGAACGCTCGGACTCAACCCTGCTGATCACCAATACGGGGAATACCAATGTGTTGCTTCGTAAAATTGCCCAATGTGAGCGGGATGGCGAAGATTGTATCGATCTACAACCAAATCGCTTGTACGCTGGAGAGCGACTGGAGCTGAAGCTGCCAAAAAAGGGTTCAGCCGAGCAATATCCCGTTGAGATTATTCAGGCAGTGGGTCTGCGCAGTTCTCGCGGTACATACTGAATCGCCTCATACTGTAGATATTAGCCATCTGCACTGGTCCGATATTTACTATAGGGTTGTGCTGTATCAACACCAGTCTTATTAAAATTGCCGGTCTGGTAGTCAGAGCGAGCTCGTTGTTGAATTGTCCGGCATTGTCATGGACTGTGTCTGAGTCTGAGATTGCGCTCGGACCATGCGTAGATTCTTCATGGTCTCTCTCTCAGCCGCCCCGGATCCCCTGCACAGGACTTGATCAATCAGCTTTGGCTTGCAACGCAATGTGTTCTGAGGTAGCTTGCATTCGTATGCATGTTAAATTATGCCAACGGTCCGACAATAGTTCTTAGCATTGTGGGCCGTGTTTACTCAACAATACCAATGCGGCAATCAAGCTATGGCCATTATTCTCAAGGCAAGCAAATCCCAGTCTGAGCGTGCGGAAGACGACTACAAGGTCCGGCATATCGTTGAGGCGCTGCTTGGTAGTATTGAGACACGAGGTGATGCTGCGGTGCGTGAGCTCTCGGAGAGATTCGACAGCTGGTCCCCCGAGACGTTTTTACTAAGTGAGCAGGAAA
Source organism: Granulosicoccus sp. (assembly GCA_045106195.1). Classification (GTDB taxonomy): domain Bacteria; phylum Pseudomonadota; class Gammaproteobacteria; order Granulosicoccales; family Granulosicoccaceae; genus Granulosicoccus. The sequence goes on along the minus strand of JBGCEH010000033.1, from coordinate 78,108 downwards.
TCGAGTACGCGATGTCCAAAGTCGCCAGGCAGGATATCGAGGATATAAAGTTTGCGCAGGAACAAGTCAGGAATTTTGCACAGAAACAGCGTGACTCGATGCTGGATGTTGAGGTAGAAACCATGCCTGGAGTTGTTTTGGGTCATAGGCATATTCCGGTAAATTCAGTAGGCTGCTACGTTCCAGGTGGCAAATATCCCATGGTAGCCAGTGCGCACATGAGTGTACTGACTGCCAAAGTGGCAGGTGTAAAACGTGTAGTTGCAGCGGCACCTCCTTTTGATGGCAGTGCCCATCCGGCAATTGTTGCCGCCATGCATCTGGGTGGGGCTGATGAAATACTTGTACTCGGTGGAACGCAAGCGGTCGGGGCAATGGCAATTGGTACCGAAACCATTGCTCCGGTAGACATGTTGGTAGGTCCGGGCAACGCTTTTGTTGCAGAGGCGAAGCGTCAACTGTTTGGTCGTGTCGGTATCGATCTGTTTGCGGGTCCTACAGAAACGTGTGTCATTGCTGATGACACGGTTGATGGGGAAATGGTGGCTACTGATCTATTGGGACAAGCAGAACATGGCACTAATTCACCGGCTGTTCTCATCACCGATTCACGCAAGCTGGCAACCGATACCTTGCAGGAAATTGATCGCTTGCTGGAAATGCTTCCCACTGCGGCTATTGCACGTGAATCATGGGACAACTATGGTGAGATCATTTTATGTGACAATCTTGAAGAGATGCTTGAGCAGTCTGAATTGCTGGCCTCTGAGCACGTTCAGGTCATGACACGTGATGATGATTATTTTCTGAACAACATGACCGCCTATGGAGCATTGTTTCTCGGGCCGCGTACCAACGTCGCTTATGGAGACAAGGTCATCGGCACCAACCATACATTGCCAACAAAGAAAGCAGGACGCTATACAGGTGGCTTATGGGTAGGAAAATTCATCAAGACGCACACCTACCAGCGCGTGCTGACTGACGAAGCTTCCGCGCTGGTGGGGGAGTACTGTTCTCGGTTGTGCATGCTGGAGGGTTTTGCAGGACACGCAGAGCAAGCCAACGTGCGTATACGTCGGTATGGCGGTCGTAACGTTCCTTATGCTGAGGCAGCAACCGTATCTTCTTGACACTAACCGTCTAATCCAGGGCAGATCCCATGCAGCTTCCCCAAACACCTTCCATGCGTCTGGATGGCAAACGAGCACTGGTTACCGGTGCCAGTCGTGGCATTGGCCTCGGAGCCGCTTGTGCACTAGCCAGTTCAGGAGCGCACGTTGTGCTGGCCGCACGCTCAGGTGATGAATTGAACACTGTCTGTTCGGCTATGGTTGAAGCTGGGTATAGCTGTGAGCCATTGATTCTGGATGTCACGGATACTGCACAAGTGCGCAGTAAGCTCGATAATCTGGGTGCGTTTGATGTCCTGATTAACAACGCTGGTGCCAACAGGCCAGGGCCTATGATAGAAATGAGCGAGGACGACTACGACATGGTCATGAACGTAAACGTACGCGCAGCATACTTCGTGGCTCAGAGTGTTGTAGCGCGGATGATTGCCGAGAGACGTGCAGGGTGTGTCATCAATACATCTTCGCAGATGGGACATGTTGGTGGCGTCGATAGAACAGTCTATTGTGCGAGTAAATTTGCGATTGAAGGATTGACAAAAGCGCTAGCGATAGAGGTTGGTGTGCATTCCATCAGAGTCAATAGCGTGTGTCCAACGTTCATTGCAACACCATTGACCGAAAAAACTCTTGCAGATCCTGATCGGATCGCTTGGATAAAGTCCAAGATAAAACTTGGTCGTATTGGCCAGATCGAGGATGTCATGGGTGCCTATGTTTTTCTGGCATCAGATGCTGCGAGTCTGATTACTGGCGCGTCATTGCTGGTTGATGGCGGTTGGACTGCTGGCTGAGAGAGAGCTTGCTATGCCTCAGAGCCCTTATTGCTCTTGGATTACTGTTGTCGTACAGAGCGGCAAAGGTATTCAGTAGTAAATGTGGCCACATCCTTACTCAATCCGGATACAGCTTAACGACTTGTTACTGATGCCGTTATCACTTAATCTCTGTAGGAACCGACTGGAGGTACAGCAATGAAAAATATCAAAGGCCCTGCATTATTCCTCGCACAGTTTGCTGGAGACGATGCACCGTTCAATTCATGGGACGCGATAACCAAATGGGCTGCGGACTGCGGTTATAAAGGTGTTCAGCTACCCAGTTGGGATGCGCGTCTTTTTGATCTTGCTCAAGCCTCAAAGTCAACTGACTATTGCCAGGAAATCATGGGTGTCGCTGAAAGCAATGGTATAGAGATTACAGAACTATCAACGCATCTTCAAGGTCAGCTTGTTGCCGTTCACCCTGCTTATGATGAGGCCTTCGATGGGTTTGCTGACCCGAGTGTGCGCGGTAATCCCAAAGCCCGGCAAGCGTGGGCTGTTGATCAGGTCATGATGGCATTGCAGGCTTCAAAAAACATGGGAATCGGTGCGCATGCAACATTTTCCGGGGCGTTGGCCTGGCCATATGTCTACCCTTGGCCACAGCGTCCGGAAGGCCTCGTGGAAACCGCATTCGATGAGCTTGCAAAACGCTGGAAACCAATACTGGACAAAGCTGATGAATGTGGTGTGGATGTCTGCTATGAGATTCATCCCGGTGAGGATCTTCATGACGGTGTGACCTTCGAGATGTTCCTTGAGCGATTGGACGGCCACACACGTTGCAATATGCTCTATGACCCGTCGCACTACGTCTTGCAACATCTTGACTATCTCGACAACATCGATATCTACCACGAACGTATTCGCATGTTTCATGTCAAGGATGCGGAACTCAATCCCACGGGTAGGCAGGGCGTGTATTCGGGTTATCAGAGTTGGGTGGACCGAGCTGGAAGATTCCGTAGCCTCGGTGATGGGCAGGTTGATTTCAAAAGCATTTTTTCCAAGCTTGCTGCTTATGATTTTGATGGATGGGCCGTAGTTGAATGGGAATGTGCGTTAAAGCATCCTGAAGATGGTGCACGTGAGGGTGCAGCGTTTGTCAGTGATCACATCATTCGCGTTACCGAGCACGCTTTTGATGATTTCGCCGATGGTGGTAGTGACGATGCCGCTAATCGTCGCATGCTGGGTATTGAGGAGTAATGGTATGAGTCAAGCGGAAAAGCCTGAGCGTATCAGACTGGGCATGGTGGGTGGCGGCCGTGATGCGTTTATCGGGGGTGTTCATCGCATTGCCTCACGCATGGATGATCACTATCAACTAGTGGCAGGTGCATTTTCATCTACAGTGGAAAAGTCGGCTTTATCGGCAGCCGATCTGGGTGTGTCCGCCGATAGAGCTTATGCGAGCTACGCCGATATGGCTGCAGCGGAAGCGGCAAGAGATGATGGCATTGAAGCTGTTAGCATCGTCACACCTAATCACCTGCATTACGCGGTAGCCAGAGAATTTCTCGAGCGTGGTATCCATGTGATTTGTGATAAGCCTTTAACCTCGAGTCTGGGTGATGCAAAGGCTCTGGTGGCAGCTGCGAACAAGTCGAAAGCGATGTTTGTCTTGACACACAACTACACCGGCTATCCAATGATTCGGCAGGCGCGTGCAATGGTGTCGGCTGGTGATATCGGTGATATTCGAGTCGTGCAAGTCGAGTACCCGCAGGATTGGCTTGCAACAAAGCTAGAAGATAGCGGGCAAAAGCAGGCGGATTGGCGGACCGATCCCGAGCGTTCCGGTATGGGAGGCTGTATAGGTGACATCGGTACACACGCATTCAATTTGGCAAATTTTGTGACATCCCTGGAGCTGGACAGCCTGTGCGCGGATATTCAGAGCTTTGTCGAGGGCCGAGCGCTGGACGACAATGCTCACGTTATGCTTCGCTACAAAGGCGGTGCGCGTGGCATGCTGTGGTCAAGTCAGGTAGCTGCAGGTCACGAAAATGCGCTGAAGCTTCGAGTTTATGGCAGTAAGGGCGGTTTGGAGTGGAGTCAGGAAGATCCCAATTATTTGTGGTTCACCCCGCTGGGAGAGCCCAAACGCTTGCTGACACGGGGTGGTAGTGGGGCCACTGATGCTGCCAATGCGGTGAGTCGTATTCCCGGCGGCCATCCCGAAGGCTATCTGGAGGGCTTTGCCAATTTGTATACGGACGCCGCTCATGCCATTATTGCAGCTCGGGACGGGATCTCACCATCAGCTGACAGTCTGGTTCCTACGGTTCACGATGGTCTTGTTGGCGTTGCGTTTGTAACAGCTGTCGTTACATCATCAAAAGAGGGCGGTGTCTGGAAGTCACTGGACATTACCTGATATCGTTTAAAATTATAAATCTGGAGGAAGTATGAATTTTTATAGAGGAGCCGCACTGGCTATTGCTACAAGTGCCGCCACGTTTTCGGCCAATGCAGACGAATTAACACTGTGCTGGGCAGCCTGGGATCCTGCCAATGCGCTGGTGGAAATGTCCAAGGAGTTCGAAGAGCAGTCTGGCATTACGATGAATTTTGAGTTTACGCCGTGGCCCAATTTCACTGACCGTATTCTCAACGAGCTTAATTCTGGCGGCAAGCTATGTGACCTTTTGATTGGTGATAGCCAGTGGCTGGGTGGTTCTGCCGAGAACCAGCATTATGTGAAGCTGAATGATTTCTTTGATAAGGAAGGCATCTCCATGGATGACTTCGCTGGAGCAGCTGTTGAAGCTTATTCCACGTGGCCAAAAGGGACACCCAATTATTGGGCACTGCCTGCCATGGGAGATGCGAACGGCTGGTTCTATCGCAAGGACTGGTTCTCACGTCCCGAGATTCAATCTGAATTCAAGGAAAAAACAGGCCGGGATCTGTCAGCACCTACTACTTGGGATGAGCTTATAGAGACCTCGAAATTCTTTAATGGTCGCGAAATCGACGGTAATAAGGTATTCGGGTCTGCTATATTCACGGAGCGCGCATCTGAGGGCATCACGATGGGTGCCACGTCTGCCATGTATCCCTATGGTTTCAAGTATGAGACGACGCCTGGTAGCTATGACATGCAAGGTGCAGTAAATTCTCCTGAAGCTATCGCTGGTCTTGAGGCTTACAAAGAGCTCTACAGCTGTTGTCAACCTCCAGGCTATACCGATAGTTATATGGCCGAGGGTCTTGATGCATTCAAATCTGGTCAGGTGGCCATGGCAATGAACTGGTTCGCGTTTTTTCCAGGACTTGTCAAGGATGAGACGGTTGGTGGTGACAAGATCGGTTTCTTCGTAAACCCGGCACAGAATATGGCAGGATCGACGTTGGGTGGTCAGGGCATTTCGGTCGTGTCCTACACTGACAACATGGATGGCGCGCTTGACTACATCAAGTGGTTTGCTCAACCGGAAACCCAGGCCAAGTGGTGGGCGCTGGGCGGTTATGCAGTACACAACTCGGTGCTCAACGACCCGTCGTTCAAGGAATCACAGCCATTTGCAGCCGATTTTCTTACTGCTATGAATCAGGTGCAGGATTTCTGGCAGGAGCCGGCTTATGCTGAATTACTGCTGGCTATGCAAAAGAGATTGCATGACTATATCGTTGCTGATAAAGGCACTGCAGAAGATGCGCTTAATCTGTTGATTGACGATTGGACCGAGGTTTTTGAAGACGAAGGTAAACTATAGCAGGGGCTTGTTGTTCATCCTGGGCTATTGCGGGCAATGATCTGTCGTGTTGGATCGTTGCCCGTACTTCCAGCTCGCGAAGACATCCAGTTATCTGATGGCTGGATGCGTGTCAAACAACATACATTCCGGTTGTCGCGATTTTAATTTTTACGACAACTTGAATTTTACAAACGCTGAAGCACCGTCAAAGGACCTTTCGTACTGAATACAATCCTAACCTATTGAACATGCGTCTACGAATGGAACAAATCCGTCGTAAACAAGTATGAAAATTAAGGTTTGGCGACGAAATCCGGTGTTTCATGAACAATCCAGGTACGCGTGGCAAATAATCAATCATCCATAATCGATCGTACTGCTGATAAAGCGGCAGCATTGACACCAGCACGCATGACGCGCTCCATCAAGGGCTTGTCGGATAGAGCAGTTGCATGGTGGTTCATTGCCCCAACCATCATTCTGCTGCTTGCCATCAATATATTTCCGCTCATCTGGGCGATAAAGCTGTCATTTACCAATTATCGAGCTAACCGTCTGAACCTGGAAGTCAAGGATGTCGGGCTGCGTAACTACGAGCGCATCCTCACTGACCCTGACATCTGGCAGGCAATGCAGGCAACCGCGCATTTTGTTTTCTGGACTATCTTGCTGCAGACCCTCATTGGCTTTGCACTGGCCTACCTGATAGACCGAAAATTTCGTGGCCATGCGTTCTGGACCACCGTTATTCTGGTACCGATGATGCTGTCGCCTGCGGTCGTAGGCAATTTCTGGCGTTTCCTGTACCAGCCTCAAATTGGATTGTTCAACTATATCGTCACGTTTTTTACCGGTGCTGACCCCTCTTCGTTTCAGATGTTGGGATCGGTTGATCTTGCGCCCTGGGCTATCATTATTGTCGATACATGGATGTGGACGCCCTACGTGATGTTGATCTGCCTTGCAGGCTTACGCTCCATCCCTGATTACATTTACGAGGCCGCGGAAGTTGATCGCGCATCCAACTGGCGACGTTTCTGGTCCATAACATTGCCAATGGCGCTGCCGTTTATCATGCTGGCGGTGTTGTTTCGTGGCATTGAGAATTTCAAGATGTTCGATATGGTTGTTTTGCTCACAGGCGGCGGTCCGGGTTCCACTACAGAGGTTGCCTCCATAACGCTGAAACGCGAAGCTTTTGAAAAATGGCGAACAGGGTATTCCTCAGCGTTTGCCATTATTTTGTTTGTTGCCGTGTTTGGTCTTGCCAACATTTACGTTAAGGCGCTGAACCGGGTGAAACAACGATGAGTAGTTCTGCGCATTCGGTGGTTGAGCCATCAACAACTTCCAAGACTGTTGCCGGTATTCTGGTTGTGTTGTACGCAACCATTACCATGATTCCGCTGGTCTGGATTGTCATGACAAGTTTCAAGTCTCCACCGGATTCCATCAGCTATCCGCCCAAGGTGTTTTTTGAACCTACGCTGGAAGGGTACTGTAACCTGTTTACCACGCGTTCTCGCCAGACACAGGAATATGTCGATTCATTGGGGGAGCCAGATGGGGTTTGTGATGAAATCACCCGCGAGCGTCAAATGGTTATTGTTGGTGAATCGAACTACTGGCCGCGCTTCCAGAACTCCCTGATTATTGCTTTTGGGTCAACCATCCTTGCCGTGTCACTGGGAACTCTGACGGCCTATGGATTTTCTCGATTCAAGGTGCCGCTGGCAGATGACCTGTTGTTCTTCATTCTGTCAACGCGAATGATGCCTCCGATTGCGGTCGCTGTGCCCATTTACCTGATGTATCGCAAGCTGGGTTTGTCAGACACCGCATTAGGAATGATATTGCTGTACACCGCGGTCAACGTTTCATTAGCTGTCTGGTTATTGAAAGGATTTATTGATGAGATTCCCCGTGAGTACGAGGAGGCGGCCATGATCGATGGTTACACGAGGCTGCAGGCGTTCTGGAAGGTCGTATTGCCACAAGCCACTACTGGTATCGCGGCTACTGCTATATTCTGTCTGATTTTCGCCTGGAACGAATATGCGTTTGCTGTGCTGTTGACCTCGGGCACAGCGCAAACAGCGCCACCGTTTATTCCGACCATTATCGGTGAGGGTGGTCTCGATTGGCCAGCGGTAGCAGCGGGTACGACAATCTTTGTCATACCTATACTGGTGTTTACCATCTTACTGCGCAAGCAGCTGCTACGCGGTATAACATTTGGAGCGGTGCGTAAGTGAACGAACCCCGTTGGCCCAGGTTGTTGCGTCGAAGCATCATGGAGAATCTTGCCACCATTATCATTGCGGCAGGATTTTGTATGTTGTTTCAGCCCTTTGTGATGATCCTCTACACCTATTCGTTTGTGACTTTGCTGTTTGGTACCGTCATGTTCATGATTGTGTCAAAGTTTCCGGAATAAGGTAATGGCAGAGATTCGGGTAGAGAGATTGCACAAGAGCTTCGGCGATTTCGTCGCTGTCAGACAATCTGATTTCGTGGTGGCCGATGGCGAGTTTTTTGTCATGCTGGGAGCGTCGGGTTGTGGCAAGACGACAACACTTCGAATGATTGCCGGACTGGAGCTACCGACCAGTGGCACGATAACGTTGGGCGGCAAAGACGTCACTTACCAGCGTGCACGTGAGCGAGACATTGCTTTTGTATTCCAGTTGTTTGCACTGTATCCACACATGAACGTGCGCAGCAATATGGCATTTCCATTAAAAGCCATGGGTATGGCGCGCAAGGAAATACATCAAAGAGTAGAAGAGACGGCAAGGCTGCTGCGCATCGATCATATTCTGGATAAGCCCGTCTCCGGTCTAGCCGGTGGTGATCGCCAACGTGTAGCTCTCGGGCGAGCCATTGTACGTCGCCCCGATTGTTTCCTCATGGATGAACCTCTGGGTACACTGGACAGCGAGTTTCGCGATCTCATGGTCAACGAGCTACGTGACTTGCATGACAGGATCAAGGCGACAACGGTCTACGTCACGCACGATCAGCTCGAAGCCATGTCCATGGCTGACAAAATTGCCGTTATGCATCGTGGTGTCATCGAGCAGTTTGGCACTCCCGATGAAATCTATCATCATCCTGCTACGATGTACGTGGCTGACTTCATCGGTTCACCGTCGATGAACTTTGTGCATTTCGATGGCGGCCTGCCCCCGGGTGAGTCAACCATCAGCCTCTCAGGCAATACTGTGAAATTACCTGCACTGGTGCATTCAGCAGAGCGTGGAGAGAAGGCGATAGGGGTGCGTCCTGAACACCTGCTGATTAATGACAATTCCGGTTTCCGCGGGGCTATTTATGGCAGTGAATACCTCGGTACCAACCAGATTCTTACCGTCGACACTTCACACGGTATGCTCAAGGCCCGACTGCCTTCGCATCGACGTTACAATATTGGTGAGACGGTAGGTCTTGAGTTTCTCACTGAAGGGCTTTCGGTTTTCGATGCAGATTCCGGTCGGGCGTTGGCGACATCACGTACACCGCGAGCATTACAGGAGAGCTGGCATGGCTGACGTATCGCTTCGTTCAGTGAGTAAGCGCTTTGGTAAGGTGCCTGCGGTAAAGAGCATCAGCATTGACATTAGCGATGGCGAGTTTGTCGTTCTGCTTGGTCCTACCGGAGCAGGCAAGACAACGACGTTACGGCTTGTGGCTGGCCTGGAGAAGCCGGACGAGGGCAGCATTTACATCACGGGTAAAGACATGACAAGGGCTGCACCGTCGCAGCGAGACGTCTCGTTTGTCTTTCAGCAATACTCGTTGTACCCGCATCTGAGTGTCAGAGATAACCTTGCGTTCCCTTTGAAGTCGCCAGCGCATGATCTAAACGCCAGTCAGATCAAGGCCAGAGTAGAGCATGTGGCTTCGCTCGTGCAGATCGATCACAAGCTGGATAACCGATCTACTGCGTTATCCGGTGGTGAGATGCAGCGAGTAGCCATCGGGCGTGCACTGGTTCGTGACCCTGCCATCTTTTTGATGGACGAGCCGTTATCATCACTTGATGCCAAATTGCGTGGAGATCTCCGAATTGAGCTTAAACGGATTCAGAAAGAGCTAGGTGCCACTTTGCTCTACGTGACGCATGATCAGATTGAAGCGATGACAATGGCCGATCGCATCGGTATTCTTGATGAAGGTGAGCTTGTTCAGCTAGGTACACCTCGAGAGATCTATGAAAATCCGGTCAATGTGCATGTGGCTGCACGCCTGGGCCAGCCCGCTATTAATTTACTGCCCTTATCCGCCATGCAGGTTGACAACGCACCTTCCAGAGCTGTGACAATGGGCCTGAGAACAGAACATCTTGAGGTTGTTGCCAACGACGTCGTTGTCGATCCGATGGCGATTACCGCCAAAGCTACGCTGGACAGGGTGGAGCATCTGGGTGACCAGAATCGGCTGCACATGAGCCTGGGTGAACACAAGCTGGTAACGCTTGGCGATGGGGATATCGAGTACCGTACCAAGGCGGGTGAAAGTATGACGCTGCAAGCCCACAACGCTTTGTATTTCGACAGTGCGGGTGCACGCGTAAGGTAATGACGTGGAAATAGGCAAAACGCTGAATGAACCTTTTGCACGTTTCACTACATACGCTTGAGACGTCCTTGGCAGTATCCGCAAGTACAACGGCTGTAAGAACACATCACTGATATTCCATAGAGGTCAACCATGTCACAGTTCATAAATTCCACTGACACCTTGGTAACCGATGCCCTTGACGGCATTCTCCGTACCCACAACTTGAGTGTTCTGGATGGTTATCCGCATATCAAGGTTGTACACCGGCGCCAGCTCGATAAATCCAGAGTGGCGCTGATCTCTGGTGGTGGTTCCGGTCACGAACCCGCACATGCTGGTTTTGTAGCGCCCGGACTTCTCAGCGCAGCAATTTGCGGTGAGGTCTTTGCGTCCCCCAGTGTTGAAGCAGTACTTGCCGGCATTATGGCAGTGACAGGCGAGGGCGGGTGCCTGTTGATTGTCAAGAACTATACAGGAGACAGACTCAATTTCGGTCTGGCTGCCGAGCGTGCAAAAGCGATGGGCAAGCAAGTGGAGATGGTGGTTGTTGGTGATGATATTGCATTGCCTGATCTACCCCAGCCCCGTGGAGTTGCCGGAACCTTGTTTGTTCACAAGATTGCAGGTTTTCTGGCTGAGAAGGGTGAGTCACTGGAGACCGTTGCATCGATGGCACGGGAGGTTGCCGCCGCTGCCCGTAGCTATGGAGTTGCGCTGGACAACTGCACGGTACCCGGTAACCAGAAAGATGATCGTGTGCCCGCTGGCAAAGCGGAACTTGGGCTGGGAATCCATGGTGAGCCTGGTGTGCAGTTTGTCGACTTTACCGATGTGCACGCCGTATCAGACACTATGCTGGAAACACTTTTCACAGGGCAGGCAGAAGATCAGATCATGCTGTTGAACAACCTTGGATCAACGACACCACTGGAAATGCAAGTTGTGCTGAATACTTTGCTGCAAACGTCGTTCGCATCCAGGATAGAGGCGGTTGTGGGCCCAGCCCCAATGATGACTTCGCTGGATATGCATGGCCTGAGTGTCTCGTTGTTACCCGCGAAGCCAGCCTGGCTTGAGGCACTGCAAGCCCCGGTTGCCTGTCATGCCTGGCCCGGATGCCAGAGTGTCAATGCTATAGATGTAAAAGCACTACCCGACGGTTTGCATATCCAAACCGAGGAAGCCAGTCATGATCAGCAATTGCATGAGCTTCTGGTGGATAGCTGCGATGCGTTCATGAGCATGCAGGATGATCTGAATGAACTTGATGCGAAGACAGGTGATGGCGACACGGGCTCAACAGTTGCAACTGCTGCACGCAATCTCAAAAGCTCTATCGAAAAACTGCCACTGGCAGACACTACGCGTTTGTTTCGTGCGGTGAGCGATCAGCTTTCTGTTTCCATGGGAGGCTCGAGTGGCGTGCTTCTGGCAATTCTATTTTCAGCGGCCAGTGATGCATCGCGTGCAGGCGCAAATGATATACAAGCGCTTCGAGAGGGTGTCACACGTATGATGAATTATGGCGGTGCCGCCCTTGGGGATAGAACGATGGTCGATGCCCTGCTTCCTGCGCTTGATAGTCTTATTGCGACTGGCTGCTTGAAGGATGCGGCGACGGCTGCCAGAGCCGGTGCGGATGCGACCAGCACCATGATGCGGGCACGCTCTGGGCGTTCTGCATATGTACCGGAGGCATCACTGCAGGGTGTGACTGATCCGGGGGCTGAGGCGGTTGCACGGTTTTTTGAAATGCTGGCAGGGCGCGAGTAGTTCCTGAGTTTGCTGCATCATTCCCGTGCAGGCGGGAATCGGCGTATATTGAATCGTGTGTTCCTGTCTGTTAGGGAATGACCAGCGTTAAATCATCGCCATAAAAAGTAGCTATCAACTCACCAGACAAACGATGAGTATTCATCATGAGTGAACGAGTCAGAAGCGTCTGTCCGCATGATTGTCCCAGCACATGTGCCCTGAACGTAGAGAGGCTGGATGTCTCCACTATCGGCAAAGTGTATGGCGCTAAAAATCACAGTTATACGCAAGGTGTCATATGCGCGAAAGTCTCGCGCTATGCACAGCGTATTCATCATCCTGACAGAGTCCTTTATCCGCAAGCGAAGAAAAATGGCAATTTCGAGGAAATTTCATGGGATGAAGCGCTGGATACCATTGCCGAACGCTTTAAACGGATAAAAGCCCAGAGCGGCGGCGAAGCTATCTGGCCGTTTCACTACGCCGGCACAATGGGGCTTGTGCAGCGGGATGGTCTGGACCGCTTTCGTCGTGAGTACGGCACATCCCGGCAGCATTCAACCTATTGTGTTGCCTTGTCAGACGCAGGTTTCAAGGCGGGGACGGGGGCCAAGCGTGGCAGTGATATGCGTTTGATGCACAAGAGTGATCTTGTGGTTGTCTGGGGAGGCAATCCAGTGAGCACACAAGTGAACGTCATGCATCACATTGCCCAGGCGCGCCGCGAGAGTAATGCCCGCCTTGTGGTGGTGGATCCTTACCGTACAAAAACCGCTGACAAAGCTGATCTTCATCTGATGCTCAAGCCGGGCACTGATGGTGCGCTTGCTTGTGCCCTCATGCACGTGATGCTAGAGGAGGGACTTGCTGATGAGGCTTACATGGCGGCCCATACCGATATGAGCACCGAGTTTCGCGAGCATCTCAAGCAGCGCTCTCCGGATTGGGCAGCACAGATAACCGGACTGCCTGTTGAGCAGATTGTTGAATTTGCCAGACTCTATGGCTCTGCTCGCAACAGCTACCTGAGGATTGGTTATGGTTTTACGCGCTCACGCAATGGAGCGGTAAATATGCATTCAGTGACCTGTCTGCCGGCGATCAGCGGTGCCTGGCAACACGAAGGGGGAGGAGCATTGTATGGCAATGCCAGTATCTACAACATTGACCGGTCGCAGATTCAGGGTCTGGATATCGCTTGCGATACCCGTGTCATTGACCAATCGCGTATTGGGCATGCGCTACTTGGCAACGAATTTGACTTGCAAGGCGGTCCACCCATTGAGGCGCTTTTTATTCAGAATACGAACCCCGCAGTAGTAGCGCCAAATACTAATAACGTTTTGAAAGGCCTGGCCCGCAATAATTTGTTTACCGTTGTACATGAGCAGTTCATGACAGAGACCGCTGCCTATGCGGACATCGTGCTACCGGCCACCATGTTTCTGGAGCATGACGATATCTATACCGCCAGCGGACATACCCATTTGCAAATCGGGCCAAAGCTGATTGATGCGCCCGGGCAGTGTCGCAGTAACCATGAAGTACTGCAGGGTCTGGCTAATCGTCTTGGACTAAATCATGAAGGTTTCCAGATAAGCGAAAGGCAGCTTATCCAGAATATGCTGACAAATTCAGGCTTGCCTGATTTTGATGCTGTGGTCGAAGCGGGAGGGCACGATTGCGCACCCGTTGAGAATTTTGAGGAATCGAATTTCATGAATGGATTCGAAACACCCGACAAACGCTTTCATTTCAAGCCTGACTGGAGCACTGTCGGCAGAAATACAAAGGGTATGCCCAGCTACCCTGATCATTGGGATGTTATCGACTCTGCAACGGACGAGCTTCCCTTAAGGTTGGTAGCAGCCCCCGCCAGACAGTTTCTCAATACAAGTTTTACCGAAATGGCATCCAGTCGGCGTATGGAAAAAGAGCCCTTGGCTCGTATTCATCCGGACGATATGACGGAATATGGCTTGCACGATGGTAAGCCGGTTACTCTGGGTAATCAGCGTGGCGAGGTGACACTCAAAGCCATGTGCTTCGATGGGGTTCAGCGTGGCACGGTTGTTGTGGAGAGCTTGTGGCCGAATGCTTATTTCATGGGTGGAGTGGGGATTAATGCGCTTATAAGCAGTAGTCCTGGACAACCAGATGGTGGCGCGGTGTTCCATGATACGGCCATCTGGGCTCGGGCTTGACTGTTGTCGGTAAGTCTTGAGTGGGCATGTGTCTGACGAAACCATTGTCAGTCACCACGGTCTGATATACGTAGGTATCTAAAACTTCGATTTGCACTGCATCTATGGCGAACACGTCATGCCCGCGTATGCGAGTGTCTGCCTTCGCTTTGACAAGGATTCCCGTCTCCGCGGGAATGACGTGTGATGGTAGATGGCCTTGATTCGGAATGAGTCGATCATGTTTGTTCTGTTGTTCTGTTGTTCTGTTGTTCTGTTGTTCTGTTGTTCTGTTGTTCTGTTGTTCTGTTGTTCTGTTGTTCTTTGTTTCTCTTTTCGTTTTTCGAGTTTATTGATTGTGTTCCGGAGAGTCTATGAAAGTCAGGAGCTTGTATTGTTCGTTTGTTATTTTGTTTACGCTCGCGTTTACCAGCCTGGTTGTCAATGCGGCAGAGCCCGTGTCCAAATCCAGATTGGGTGGCGTGGCAATCGGTGGGCACGATTCAGTTGCCTATCACAAACTTGATCAAGACACTCAGCAGTCTGCAAAATCTGGAGTAAAGAGCTTCACTGTTGACTACAAAGGCGCGAAGTGGCGTTTTGCATCTAAGGAGAACAGCGAATTGTTCGCCGCAGATCCAGAAAAGTATTCACCGGCCTACAATGGGCACTGTGCGAATGCGCTAAGCCTGAGTGAAGGCCTTATTCGTACGGACGGAGCCCATTGGGAAATATTTGAGAACAAGCTCTATCTCTTTTATGCAGCTCGCGGACGAGATCGTTGGAACGACGGTAACTGGCAAACCTATAAAGTGGTTGCAGATTCCGCCTGGGCAGCCCTGTCGAAATGAAGTCGCCTGTTCAGTGCTTTTCCTTCACGTTCTGGAAAATGCCGGTTTTCAGACGAAAACCGGCAGTCGCCTCTATCCCTTTGTCGCACCTAGTGTCAGTCCCGCAATAAAATGCTTTTGCATGGCAAAGAACATGATTACAGGGGGCACCGCAGCCAACAATGAGGCTGCTGAGACCAGGTGCCATTGACTGACGAATTGACCATTCAGTGCTTTTACGCCTGCGGTAATTGGCAAGGCATGATCACCTTGTATGAGTACAGTTGCCCAGAAATAGTCATTCCAGATAAACGTGAATATCAACACCGAAAGAGCAGCAATGGCAGGCTTCACCAAAGGCAGAACCAAATACCAGAATATCTTGAATTCACTGACACCCTCTATACGAGCAGATTCGATGAGTTCAAACGGTAAGGCCTTGATGAAATTTCTCATGAACAGCGTACAGAATCCGAGCTGGAAGGCTGCATGAAATAGAACGACGCCATGAATGGTGTTGTAAAGCCCCGTGTTTACTGACAAGTCTCGTACCGGCACCATTAATATCTGAAAAGGGACAAAATTTCCGGCAACGAATACAAAAAACAAAGGTACGGCCCATTTGAATCGATATACAGATAATGCATAGCCTGTCAAACAGGAAAGACCAACCGTGAGAATAACGGTAGGTATTGTAATTTTTACAGAATTCCAAAGGTATAGCCCGGCTTTTGATTGAGTAAATACAGCCGCATAGTTTTGCAAGGCCTGAAATTCGGACGGCCAGCCAAAAACATTGCCAGCATTGATGTCACTGCCAGGGCGGATGGAAGTTAGCACGATGGCCAGCAAGGGCAATAACCAGACAAACAAGGCTATTGGCAGCATGATCTGGTAACCGGTACGAGCACCTGCACTGGCGTTTTCTAAAGGTTTTGGAAACACGGTCTACCCCTTCTCGTCTTGATACATGCGCCATAGAAAGAAGCTGATATAGATCAGCATGATGAGGAATAGCACTGTGGCTATGGCAGAGCCGTACCCATAGCGAAATCCGTATTCGGACAGGGCTGTCTCAAACATGAAGTACGCTAATACGTTTGATGAACCATAGGGGCCACCCTGCGTCATGATGGCGATCAGGTCGAACGAGCGCAGTGCACCAATGACGGTGACGACAACGGCGATAAAGGTTGCTGGTTTGAGTTGAGGGAGAATGATGTACCAGAGCATTTTCCAACCCTTGGCATTATCCAGTCTGCCGGCTTCAACCTGATCTGGTGATACGTTGTTGAGACCTGTGAGATATAAAATCATGCAGTAGGCAATCTGGGGCCAAAGGCCAGCGAAGATAATGCCGAATGTCACCAGATCCTCATCACCGAGTATCGATGGAGGGGTAGCGCCAAAGAACTCCCAGATGATGCCTACCATGCCAAAGCTTGGATTGTAGAACCAGCTGAATATCAGCCCTACTACAACCTGACTGATCACGAACGGAAAGAAGAATAGAGACTTGTAGAGCCTGATACCCGTCACGGTCTGGTTAAGGAACAGGGCAATGGCCAGGCCTGCCGGAACGGCGAGCATGTATAGAATCAACCACCACAGGTTGTTCTTCAGTGAGGTATAGAACCGATCATCATCGAGGAGTTCGATGTAGTTCGCAGCTCCTACCCATTCCTTGGTGCCAAGGCCATCCCAGGCAAAGAATGAAATCCAGATGGACTGGAAAATAGGAATGATGACGTAGATGGAAAAGAAAATCAGCCCTGGTAGCAGAAACAGCCACGGAGCAAGTTTGATTCGATTTCGGTGCAACCAGCCAGCGGGTTTGCCTGGCCCATCAAACACTGCAGCACTATCGCCTGGGGTGGACATGTATACCTCTCCTCAATTGATCAACATTGCACGAAGTGTAGCTTTCATGCATCGAACCCAAAACACATCATCGATGGGTAGTTTTCGTACTGAACGGTACTGTCGTGACACCCGTAATACCCGCAATGGACACCGGAGAACAGGGAGCCGTGATGCGATGCTGGTGGATTCCCACCAGTGCAGGAATGACACTAAATCAATTTCTGTATTTAACTAAAACCGTTTGCCTCTTTGCTGGCATCTATCAAAAAACGTTTTCTTTGAAATACTGTCTTTTAAAATAGTTGCCTTTCAAATTTCCTGGTTTTGAAAACGCGTGTTTTTCGCGAAGAGCATGCACGCTCTACCGAGTGTGCATGCTCGGGTACTGATTACTTGTAAACGCGTTCCTGAACTTTGTCCAGACGCTTCAGGATATCATCAAGACGATCTGGCTTGACCATGAATTCCTGAAAGCCTTCCATACCGGCTTTGGCCATTTCGGCAGGCGCATCACGGTCATAGAATTGAGCGAGGCCTTGTGCAGTACTGACAGTCTCGAAGCCCTTCTGCAGGAATTTGTCGTCACCGACTGAAGCGTTCTTGTTGATTGGCAATTGGCCAATCGTCTCGTTCCATGCTGTCTGAACATCAGGTTGTGCGACGAAGGCAAGAAATTTGCGAGCGTCTTCCTTATTCTTTGCATTTGTTGGAATGAAGAAAGCATCAGCAGGCGCCTCTTCAGCACGAGGTACACCCGGTGTGATTTCGGGAAACGGAAAGTAGTCAATCTGGTCATCAGTCAGGCCAGCATCGCGCATTGCCGCAACAGAGAAATTACCCATTACATACATTGCAGCTTCACCTTGTACAAACGGCGCCAGTGCATCCTGCCAGCTCATGGTGGCATGGTTTTCGATGAAATAACCGGGCTCTACCAGTTGTTTCCAGTTATTGAATACCTCAACGATGCGAGGATCGGTGTACTTGATTCTTCCAGCCGTAAGGTCGTTGTGAACTTGATAGCCATTGGTACGCAGGTTCAGGTAATCGAATACGCCTGCAGCTGTCCAGAGGTATTTTGTACCGATAGTGAAAGGTGAGATACCCGCCTCCTTCAGCGTAGCTGAAGCTGTCAGGAGCTCCTCCCAGTTTGAAGGCACGGCAATGTCGTTAGCTTCAAAGATATCTTTTCTGTAGTAGATGCCCCACTGATAGTAGGTGTAAGGAACACCCCATTGCTTGTCATCAATAGTCATTGCGGACTTGGTCGACGCCAGTGAATCATGGAAGCCTTCCGCTTCCCATAAATCCGACACATCTTCGAATTGGCCAGCGTTGACAAAAGGTGCCATACGATTACCCGGATACCACGAAGTGACATCAGGTGCTTCAGCGCTCAGAAAGTTTCTGATGGCTGTCTTGTGTGCTTCACGATCAGTGATGTTGACGATGACGTTGATATCGGGATTTGCTGCCTTGAATTTCTCCACGGCCGCTTCAAAGCCTTCCTTCGGCGCAGGGCTTGGGTCATCAAAGTTTATGACCAGGTCGCGGGCCATGGCGGGTGCGCTGATCAGGCTGGCAATAGCCAGAGCTGCAGCGGTTCGTTTTATCGTGTTGAACATGTCGTTTTTCGATCTCCAAAGTTTGTATTCAGTACTGGCAGTATTGTGTCAGGCCTCTGCCGGTGCCTGTGGCCCTCCCGGGCCGTGTAATGTCAGGTAAACACTGTAGATAGTCGTGATGCGGGACGTGCAACATCTGGAACGATAACATTTAGCACTCTCATTCCACCACCCAAACCGCAACTTCCGCAGGAGCCAGGTTGAACGAGCCCACAGCCATTTGAGTATCGTCAGAGAGTCCGAAAGGCACGCCCAGACTACGTTTAAGGTCGATGGTGTCCTTGCCATAGTTGAACGCCACACGGTGATTTCCCATGCGTTGTGTACGTAAGTCTGAGCCGAGCCTGGCCACAACGAGATGCGCCTTCGCCGCAAGTTCACCCATAAGCTCAACCAGATCATCAAACTCAGGGAGCGCGTTGAGATAGTGAACCGTTCCTTCTTCGTAGTGAAAGCCCCAACCGTCGGAAAAATGCATTCCGGGTTGAAGCGGGCTTTCGATCTGCTCCCGCCATTGGCTGCAGCGGCAGTTCTGTTCATTTGCTCCAGTTGCCAGCATGGTGTGATCAGGGGGCAGAGATTCGCTCCGAACTACCTTTATATTAATAAGTGACTGCAACTTGCCCGGTGGCAGATCAGCAGGTGTTGCGTAGTCGCGACTGCGGCAGCCACTACCCGGAAACAGAACGACAATTTGTGAGGTATTCCTGCTCTGGCTATGCTGCAGGTGCATGACAAATTCAGGGCTGTCTTCGGTGTGATTACACACGAGTACAAGCTTGTAGTGATCAAGTGCGGCATTCGGTGCGACGATATCGATATTCAACCCCCACTGCCGGCAGGCGCTATAAACGTTCTGACAATACGTGAGAGCGCTGAAGGTCTCTCCACCCGGAGGCTGGATGTCCTGCATGGCAACACCCGAGTAGCTAAACACAATGGCAACATCGGAATGCACCGAAGGGTTGTCAGAAAGTGTCAGCTGTTGCAGCTCGCTGTTGAGTTGCGCCACCTCTCGTACTGCGACATCATCCTGGCCGTTGCTCAATAGCAGTCCTGTATGTGTTTGTTCCTGCGCAAAGGGGGCTTGTCGCCAGCGGAAGTAGCTCATGATTTCCGCACCGTGAGCAAATGCTTCCCATCCCCATAGCCGCACCATACCGGGCAGCGGGGAAGGGTTATAGGGTGCCCAGTTGACCGGGCCGGGTTGCTGCTCCATCACCCACCATCGGCCGTTACAGCAACCTCGATACAGGTCGTGATGAAACGCTGATCCATCCGGATGACCGGTGCGCAGGTAACGTTTTTTGTCAGCCTCTGTAAAGCTGTCGCGTGTAAGAAACCCGAGGGGGTAGTTGTCCCAGGTCGCGATGTCCAGATCTTCAGAGACAAGATGATGATCAAATTCGACGAAATTACCCATGAAGTTATGCAATACATCGCGGCCGGGTGAATGCATGCGGATGATGTCAACCTGTACCTTGTTAAAGCGTTTTATCTGATCGGATGAGAATCGCCAGAAAGCAAGTTGATGTGCAGGGTTGCTTTCAGTGACGGTACCCACTGGCAAGCCAATTTGCTCAAAGCGATCATATTCCATACTCCAGAACACGTTGCCCCAAGTCGTATTGAGTTCATCAATTGATGCATAGTTTTCAGAGCACCAATATTGAAATGCGCTCATTGCATGTTGCGAGTAACTGATGCTGGTGCTGTGGCATCCGTATTCGTTGTCTGTTTGCCAGGCGACGACCGCTGGATGATTACCGTATGCTTTTGCAATAATGCTGACGATGCGCTGGCATTCTTTACGATAACCTTCGTGAGAAAAGCAGTAGTGTCTTCGTGAACCAAAATCGCGAACCCTGAGCTGATCATCCAGAGCCAGCATGTCGGGATGTTTGTCTATCATCCAGCGTGGTGGTGTCGCAGTTGGTGTGCAGAGAACCACTTTTAGCCCATGTGCATGCAAGACATCAATGGCATCGCCTAACCATTGCAGATGCAGTTTGCCTTCGGCATCCTCCAGACGGCTCCAGGCAAATTCACCGATACGAACGTGGCTGAGCCCGATGTGTTTCATATGGGCTGCGTCCAGCGCCCAGCGCTCAGCGGGCCAGTGTTCCGGATAATAACAAATGCCTGTTTTCATGAGTGCCACCGTCCGACATCAATCTGTCGCAATTGCTCGGCTGCCACTTCTGGCTGAACAGGATTGACGATATTGTTGGAGCCGGATTCGAATCCAGCCAGAAACTTCATTTTCTCCGGATCACGTAATGGTGGCTGAAACGCTAGATGGAAACACCAGTTTGCATTCTTGTCAGCATCGACCCCATTGGTGTCACACGGGCTGTTATGTATAAGCGTAATGTTCGGAGCCGAACGCTTGAACAGCACATCATAACGCCTTGCCTGGCGCTGGTAGAGTTGTGCCAGATCGCTAATTTCCTCATCACTCATCTGCGCCAGTGAACTCACATGCCGATGTGGCACTATCCAGGTTTCGAAAGCAAAGCGCGCTGCAAAAGGCACCATCACTGAAAAATGCCGGCCAGTATCTACCAGTAAATGCTCTTGCGTGTGAGAGCGTGACAGCAAGTCCTGCATCAGGGATTTGCCATCATGACGCGAAGCGTATACGGATTGTGCGTTACGCATTCTCGTTGCGGTATCGGTCACGAACGCGGTCGCGTATATCTGTCCATGTGGATGTAGATTGGATACTCCAGTCTCTTTTCCTTTGTTCTCGAAGATAAGTACATTGGCAATGCCATCCTGCGCACTCAGCTTTGCGTATTCGCTGCGCCACAGCATGGCTACTTGTTGCATTTCATCGGCAGACAGGCTGGCAAGCGTTGCATCGTGGCGCTCAGACCAGCACAGTACTCTGCAGCGACCATGGGCCGGTGCCGTAAGCTCCAGCAGATCTGTCTGCTTGTCAGAATCTTGTTCAGGGGCCTCGAAAGAAAGAGTCGCAAAATCGTTTTCAAAGGCGTATGCACCTTGAAAATCCGGATTCTGCACACCGTTGGCTCTGACAACTCGCGGGCAAAGATAGCATTCCGGGTCGTGCGAGCTTTCAGGAATGTCATTGCCAGTTGCCATGGCGCCAGACCACGGTCGCGCAGCAGATTGTGCAGACACCATGACCCACTGGCTAAGTAGAGGGTGCCAGCGCCTTTCCCAGTTTCCGGCCATCAGTGTTTATCTGCCTGATGCGCATAAAGCGCAAGTTGTCTCACCCCGGCCCCTGCATGCATCACATAAAAATTAGCGGTAAGACCGGTGGCCTTTGTATAGCCAGATCCAACAGATTGCTCAAAGGCAGACACCTCTGTTGTCGGGACGAGTGATACGGTGCAGCCACCAAAACCTGCACCGGTCAATCGACTCCCGAGCACTGAAGGCTTCTGTCTGGCAAGGCTGACCAGATGATTCAATGGTTCGCTGGATACCTCGAACAGATCCCTGAGTGAGTCGTGCGACTCGTTCATAAGCTGTCCGAATCCTGCAATATCGCCAGCTTCCAGAGCGGGTACGGCAGCTCTTACTCTTGAATTCTCCATGCAGATATGGCGAGCTCGCATCAAGGGTATCGGATCGTTGATAAACAAAGCCTCATGTTTGTCGAGTTGTTCGGGAAGAAGTTGACCCAGTGCTGTTGTCTGAAGCACCGGTTCGAGGAGCTCCTGTGCTCGATTACACTCCGCAACTCTGTCGTTATAGGCAGACTCGTTGAGTTCCCGCCGCTGATTAGTGTTGGTGACCACGATGGATATTTCATCGAGTTCCATTGGCACCTGGCGATATTCCAGTGTCGCACAGTTAAGTTGCATGGCATGATCCTGTTGAGCCATCGCTACGGCGAACTGATCCATGATGCCGCATTGCATGCCCACGAATTCGTTCTCTGCCGCTTGCGACATCTTTACCAGTTCGATTAGCGAGAATTCGGTTTTCATCAGTGTGTTCAGCGCAAATGCCGTGACTACCTCTACAGAGGCGGACGAGCTAAGGCCTGCTCCATTGGGTACATTGCCAGAGTAGAGACAGTCGAAGCCATCAAGCAAGACGTTACGTTGCGCAAATTGTTCAAGCACGCCAAGTGGATAGTTGATCCAGTTGTCGCCGTAGGTCTGACCGATCTCGTCTTGCGTCAGTTGGGCCATGAGATCAAAATTTGTGGAGGCAAATCGATACTGCTGATTACCTGTACGACGGATAATCAGGGTAGTGCCTTGAGTGATGCCACAGGGGAATACCAGGCCACCGGTGAAATCCGTGTACTCGCCGATCAGGTTGACGCGTCCGGGTGCAAAGAAGGCGTAGACGGGGTGACTACCACGACCAAACTTCTGATTAAAGCGTTCGACAAGGCGCGACACATCATCGGTATTAGCCAGTGTCATGATAATACTTCCCGGTGACAGCCTATTAGCAGAGCGGATTGTGGTGGTAGAACCGGCAGCGGAACTCCCAGTTTCATCAGTAGCTCACCGGTTGTCACCATCGGGCTTTCACACCATGCAGGAATAATCTTGTTGAACGCTGCAAGTTCTGTAACGTTAATACTTTCGAGTTGCAGGCGATAACGTGCTTTTGGGTCGAGTCCGGGAAGCGGTAGATGGCCGGCACGTGAGGGATGCATATTGCCAACGGCGATGACACTATAAAATGCAATGTCTTGATTTTCATCCACGTTGCCACTGGCAATCAGCGCCTTGGAATAGGTTGATACTTGCCAGAATGTTGCATTCCCCAGCCACTGTCTATTGGACTTGTACAGTTGCGTGTAGTGCTGCAGAGTAATGACGTCGTGTGCATCGAGTTTTCTGGCATCCAGTTCAAAACCGAACTGGCCTTGCAAGGCAACGATAGCGCGAGTATGCAAACTGGTAACACGTCCAGTCAGGTGAGCGGTTTTGTGACCCACATGAGCACCCATGATTTCAGGTGGCATGAACCGTAGAAAACCGGCTTGTATCCCAGCCCGCTCTATCGGATCAATGTTGTCTGATGTCCAGACGCGTCCCGTGTGCTGAAGAACAGCAAGATCACAACGTGCTCCGCCGGAGGAACAGGTTTCTATTTCCAGATCGGGACAGGCTTCGAGAATGCGTTCCAGTAATCGATATAGCGCTACTGGCTGTTGTGCCGCTCTGGCGTGACTGCCATCGCCTGCGAGTACGAGGTCCCGGTTGTGATCCCATTTTATGTAATCGATACCGTACTCGTGAACCAATGCGGTGATACGTTCGAACAGATAGTCTGATACCTCATGGCGGGCGATGTCGAGAACGAGCTGGTTTCTTGCAAGGGGTGTGGGTGTGTCTGCAAGATGCAATGCCCAGTCGGGATTTGCCCTGTACAGGTCGCTGTCAGGGTTGACCATTTCAGGTTCGAACCACAAGCCGAATTGCATGCCGTGATTTCGTACATGGTTGACAACCGGCGACAATCCATCAGGGTAGATATCCCTGTCAACGTACCAGTCACCCAGCCCTGCGTTGTCCGATCTACGATGAGAAAACCAGCCATCGTCGAGTACGAATCGTTCAGCGCCAACGCCTGCCGCAGCATCGATCAGCGTGAAGAGTTCTTCGCGATCGTGATTGAAATACAGAGCCTCCCAGCTATTGGCATGTATGGGACGGGGGCGTCGCGTCCACTCGGGTAACACGCATTGGCGCATGAAGCTATGAAAGCGTTGTGTGCAGGAGTTCATGCCTGTACCTCGGGCGAAACTGACCGAGGGTGTTTGCAAGGCATCGCCGGGTTGCAATATGCATTCACCTGGCAGGTGTAGAACACCCGCCTGCAATGAAATTGTGCCGTTGCTCAGACGTTCTACACGCAGGCTGAAATTACCACTCCAGCCGATCTGGGCGAATGTCACATCCCCGCTGTCATTTCCAAAGCCTGAAGTGCCACAAACCAGGCCAGGTGCATGCTCGTGGCTGGTGCGTCCATGCAGGTTTGAGATGTCGATACGACCAGGTGCGATATGTCTACGATGAGTCTGGTTTTCCAAACCCCATCTTCCATGCTGTGTCAGACACTCACGATAAGCACTTGGCATGGGAACTGTTGCACTTGCCAGCCAATCGACAGTCAGTGGCGTGCCACCGGTATTGCGCAAACTTGTTTTAAGGCTTGCGACATCGCTGTCGTGGTCAAGTGTCAGGTCTATCGAAACCACTAGTCCCACTCTGAGATCTGACAGCTGGATGTTCAGGGTATTGTTTTCGCTGGTGATGCCATCGGTGCACAATCGATGTGCAAACTGTTGTCCGTTACGATGCGCGCTCAGCGCTGGTGAACCTGTGTAGCCGGTACTTGCCTGAGGGAACAGGGAAAGCGGTATTGTGGTGTCCAGACCGCCAAAGGCGAGTGCGGTGTCATCATGGACCAGCAGATGTTCCAACGTCATGTCCGGGTCAAGCTGGTGCCCACACCAGACCAGCCGCGGGACCTCGTGGTCCTGCACAACCAGCAGTGTGGTTGTTGCTCCGTCAAGACGCCAGAAAGCAGGCTGGTTGGACATCGTTAGGTGGCTACTCGCATATTGGTCCGCGATTATTGCTGATTGCGGAACGATTTGATATTTTGTTGGAAGCCCATGATTGCACCTTGGTGCTAAAAATGGAACAATGTTCCAAAATTATATGAGCGACAGTTTGAAGCTGTCAATCGAACACTCGTTAAATCGAACACCTAGCCTCATGAGCGGTCGTAGCAAAACATCCACTGCGGATACTGACGCTGACGTAAAGCGCGAGCGTGCTGGTGGTCGCGCCGTTTCCGGTTTGGCGCGTGCTATCCGCTTGCTCGATCTCATCGTGGCAGAAGGGCCGTTACGATTTGCCCAAATCGAAGAACTGTCCGAAATCCCCAAGGCCTCCCTGCACCGTTTATTGAATGAGCTGGCAGATGAGCGTCTAGTTCAATTTGATGAACGAGTGCTTACCTGGTCAGCAGGATATCGTGTTCTCGAGATGGCAAACAGTATCTGGACGCGTTCGGATATCCGTGTACTGGCGCGTGATCAGTTGCTGGCGCTGAATGCGCTGAGTGGCGAATCGGTACAAATTGCCGTTCTCGCTGACACGCACGGTGTGGTTATTGATCATGTCGAAAGCACACGCAGTGTCCGTCATTCGATAAATGTCGGTAATCGCGAGCCTGTTTACTGCACAGGCACTGGCAAGGTTCTACTGGCATGGTGTGACAAGGCTCAGAGAGAGAGTATTGTTTCGCGCATCTCTTTTGCCCGGTTTACGCCGAATACCATTACTGACAAAAGTGCGCTGTCTCGCGAGTTGAGTTTGATCAGCAAGCGTGGCTACGCTATTGATGCTGAGGAGCGGTTTCTGGGTACTTGTTGCATTGCAGCGCCTATCGTCGATGCCACTGGACAGGCCGTTGCCGGGCTCAGCATTACTGCGCCGGCATTCAGAACCAGTGCAGAAGATCTTCAAAACTGGCGGGACTCTCTGATGGCTGCCGCCGCTGAGGTTTCTCGTCGTCTGGCACCGCGAACAGGACCGAGTATCAGTATTGCCCATTAGACAACCGCCCATTAGACAACCGCCCATTAGAGAACCGTCCATTAGAAATTTTTGACAGCTCACGCTGGCAAAACCATCGATAGAGGAGAGCAACGTATGGCCGAAGTTGAGCTGCGCAAAGCGTTCAAACGTTACGGGGACACAGAAGTTATCCATGGCGTGGATATGAAGTTGCCAAGTGGAGAGTTCATTGTGTTTGTGGGTCCCTCGGGTTGTGGTAAATCCACGTTGCTGAGAATGATCGCCGGGCTGGAGCAGATCTCTGAAGGTTCAGTTCATATCAAGGGCCGCGACGTCACTCAAGTGGAAGCTGTCGATCGTGGAATCGCCATGGTTTTCCAGTCTTACGCGCTATATCCACATATGACTGTTGAAGAAAATATGGGTTTTGGTTTACGCATGGGAGGTGCTCCGAAGGAGGAGGTGGCGGCCAAGGTTGGCAAGGCTGCCAAGACATTGCAACTGGAACAGTTGCTTGATCGCAAACCGAAAAATCTCTCTGGTGGACAGCGTCAACGCGTTGCCATAGGGCGTGCCATTGTCCGCAATCCTGATGTCTTTCTGTTTGATGAGCCATTATCCAATCTCGATGCCGAGCTGCGAGTAGAGATGCGTCTGCAAATCGCTCAACTGCATAATGAGTTGGATGCCACCATGATTTATGTGACTCACGATCAGGTGGAGGCCATGACTATGGCGGACAAGATTGTCGTGCTGCGAGCAGGCTATGTAGAGCAGGTAGGCTCACCTCTGGAGCTGTATCACCACCCGGACAACTTGTTTGTGGCGGGTTTTATCGGCTCTCCGCGTATGAACTTCATCGATGTTACGCTCAAGGAGGGTAGTGAATCTCATGCTCTCATCGAGCTGCCGGGTGGTGGTACGGCAACTTTGCCGGTTAATGCATCACGTGCAAAAGCGGGTAGTAAAGCCACAATGGGAATCCGTCCTGAAGATGCAGGAGGTGAAAAGGGAGATTTTTCATTGCCCTTGAAGGTCGATGTGGCTGAACGGCTTGGAGGATCAACCTTTCTGTATGGTCAATGTGGTGGGCTGCAACATTTTGTGGTGCAGCGCCCGGGTATCGATCCTACTCGCCACGGTGATGCCATTGAGTTGAGTATCGCAGCCCAGACCTGCTATTTGTTCGATGCTGAGGGCATGGCCTATCACCGGACGACAACGGTAGGAAAGCAGAATGCCGCATGAGTATTCATAATAGGTGCTGAAAGGCAGCAATGAGCCAGTTTGGCGTGCGCTGGAATGCATGTTATGCCACGTTGGCCCGCCATAGCACGACGATAGCACCCGGTAGTTGCCAAAGCGTGTGAAATAGCGCGATGCCGACTAAGGCCAGCAATATTGCCAAGGCAGAAAGTGCAACGTAGTGCGATGCAATCGCAAGGTTGCCGCGCGCAGGCTGAAACGCAACGAGTGCGTGTCCAAAGAGTTCGCTCTCTGTTGAGCTTATGGGAATGCGTGCCGTCAGGGGTGAGGTGGGATGCTGCAACAGGGAATCGTTGCCTGAACCAAGTTGTGCCAGGAGCTTTCCGTTCGCATCGAGCAACGTTGCGCCTCTGATGAGTTCGTCGTTGCGGATAACCTGCAGCAAAGCGTGTGTGATATCCGATGTTGTGGCAGGCCGATGCAAGGTTGCCAAAGTGATATACAGCGCCGACGCCGAAGCATTTCTGGCATTGCGTTCTATCTCGGAAATTCTGGTCTGATCCTTGTTCAGTGTGTCGATTGACACAAGGCAACAGGCGATAATTATCAGAAGCAGAATACTACCCAGTGCTTTTAAGCATCTGGTGCGCTTGAACCTTGAGAGGATGCTCCCGATCATGCGACGCAACTCCCTTTGTTCACCAGACAGACTATCGGCAGGTTTGACTGGACCATGAGTGGGTCATCCAACACCCGCCCCGGTTACGGTCAACAGTAAAGGTTTGCCCGATTATTTCCCATCGGGCGATCATTCATGAGCGCTCAGGCCGCGTCAGATCAGCGTAATCAGATGCGGCTTACGCTGCTCCTGCAGATGCGGAACCGTGTTGAATTCAACCAGTCTTGCGTTGTTACCAGATAGGTGAATCGTCGTAATGGAGGTGTTGCGGATTCGCCAGATGGCATCGACAGTGTGTTCGAAATCCAGATCCAGAATGGTCGATACGACAGTGGCAATGATCCCGCCAGATGTGAAAAACACGAATTCTCCTCCATCACTACCCTGATGAGATAGCGCCTTGAGAGTATTCCAGCCGCGTGCCTTGAAGTCATCCCAACGTTCGATTTCATGGTCACCGCTGTCATCATCAACAGCGCTTTTGTCCGGTTGGTAGTCACGCCACCGACTCAGAATACCCATGTAGTCTTCAAAGCCCATGGATTCAGGCTCGTAGTCGGCATGCTCAGAACAAAAGTGCGACTCGATGACACGATGGTTGTATTCGTTGAGACCCGAATGCTCGCCCATGGTGGGAGCTTGTTCATTGTCGGTTATGGCTGCCAGCGAATGAATTGCAGTATCGCGTTGACGCACAAGTGTGCCGTGGTATGCGGCATTTGGCGAGAACCCATGTGATAACCACCAATTGCCCAGAATTTGGCTTTGCTCCTCACCGATGGGCGAGAGTTGATCGTAGTTGGCGGAGCCCGCCGATGCCTGACCGTGGCGTACCAGATGTAACAGGCTCATAGAAGCTCTCTGCGAAAAGGATCGCCAAGGGTACCTTCTTGATCAGCTTTTGTGGGATTCAGCACAGAGAGATCCACCAGACTACAGGCTATTACCCCCTTGCCATTGATGTTTGAGATCTGTGGTAAGTTGATGTGTCTGTGTCCTGAGACGTCCGGCCAGAAGGCTACAGCTACCGGTATCAATATAATTCAGGGCGGTCGCCAGCAATGGCTCGGAC
Source organism: Granulosicoccus sp. (assembly GCA_045106195.1). GTDB lineage: Bacteria > Pseudomonadota > Gammaproteobacteria > Granulosicoccales > Granulosicoccaceae > Granulosicoccus. The sequence goes on along the minus strand of JBGCEH010000033.1, from coordinate 49,139 downwards.
TCGTCGCCAAGCGGACGCCGTACATCTTCTGCGGCAGAGCAGTCGGCAGCTATACCTTCGAAGTAGCCTCCAGTGCCAGAGGCGTTGAGTAGCTCTATTTCGAGCACGTTGGCGACCTTTCCACAAGCGGTATTCGGGCTAGTGGCATATGGTTTTCCACAGCTGGTAGAGCCGACGGTAATGACGTCTATAAATGGACGCAGGCTGTTAACGACCAACTCCGACGCTGAGCACGTGTTGGAACTTTGCAATACGAAAACCCGGTTCAGTCCCAGACTGTCTTGCAGCTCCTGAAAATACAGACTTTGATTCTGACTTTGATACTTGTCATTGTAGGCGAAGGTGGTAAACACGTTATTCTGCGCGCTGCGGCCCAGGACGTAGCTTGCCAGCTCATTGGCAATAACAATTCGTCCTCCGCCATTGAATCTGAGATCGATCACAAGCTCCGATACTCCTTCCGCCTTGAACCGTGAAAACGCCTGCTTGAGTTCCTGGCTTGATGTATTCACGAACTGGTAGAAATGCAGATATCCGACCATCACGCCCCGTTGCTCGATAACCCTTGAGTCCAGTACCGTCTGTAATCCGTAGGTAGATTTGGTGATATTGACCTGCCTCTGTGTCGTACCGTCGGCGGTTCCATCGTTTGCCAGAATAGTTAGTTCCAGACTTTTTATTTCATCTGAGGTGCCAAGAATATTTTGGCGTTCTGTGCGTGAAAGCTGGTCAAAGTCTGGAATATCAATGCCATTTATCGCAAGCAATTGATCGCCCCGTTTGACACCGGCGGTGTCTAGAGGGGAATTTGGCTCAACAAGGGAAAACAGGAGCTCGTTACTTGCAGTTCGCGCAAAGTTCCAGCCGTACCCGAACGTCTCACCTTCGTTGAAAAACGCAGAATAAGTCGTTTCGTCGGTTACATAGCTGAACGTATCATTGGGCGCGACACGCAGATCACTAACCAGCTCTTCGGGTGAGTCGTAGTCGTCAGTATCCACATTGCTTTGTACCTGTTGGTAGAACAGGTAGTAATCCTGCATCGATTGATACACCCAGCTGTTCATATCCTCTAGCTCACAACTGCGTGGGAAAGGTCTGAACGCCAGTGGCTGGCTGATCACGGTCGATCCTTGAGAGTTGCCTGTAAGTGACGTATCGCCGGCGCTGTCGCCTCTGGCACCGCAGCCAGACACCGTTAGCGTCGTCAATATCAGGGTAACGCTAACCCATGGCTGGGTGGCGGAGAGGAGTGGTGCCATGATCGACCAGGTTTCTTGAACTCAATGGCTTGGTAATCGGCCAGACAGAAGCCAAGTCGAGAACGAATTTCGCAGTTTACGAATTTCAAGAGTTTTCGCCATTTACCGATAATGTATATTCATTACAGTACAAATTCATAGGCGAGAATGTCGTTTGTATTGTCGATAGTCAGCGTAATATGCGGATGCAGATACTCGATGGTAACTATGCGTGTCGCAGTGCCCTGGGAAATAGATATTAATATGGATTCTCGCGAGAGGACAAGCGGATAGCATGGCCGAAGACGGACAGCGTGATCCCGCTACTGGCCTGCTTAACAGGCAGGCTTTTCTCGAAGAAGTCCATGAAGCTCACCGCTTGATGCCGCAGCGGCTGCGTCGTGGCTGCCTGTTGTTACTGCATTTTCCGGTAATTCAGTCGATGGCGGCCGGCGATGGTACTGCTGACGATGCGATGCTGCATCTGCTTGCTATCGTGGAGACGCGAGTTCGTACGCGCGATACTCTGGGAAGGATATCCCGCCATTCATTGTGTATCCTCTTGAAGGGGTGCAAGGAGATGGATGCTGTTACGGTTGCCGATCAGTACGTCGCCCTGCTCAGGAATATTGTGGTCAAGGCGGGCGACAGTCATCTGCCCATGGATTTACGCTATCGCATTGTGCCGCTGGATGCACGGGGTAACAGACCGCGGCAAGGTATATCGCGGCTGATTGTTGCACCTCCCTTGCAGGAGTTTTCACATCTGTCTAAGCAGCTTGATGTGGCTGGTAACACCGTCGACCTGAGCGCCAGTAAAGTGGTGTCCCTGAATGCTGTGCGACGCGACAAAACCGTCAATGTTCAGGAAGGCGCTAATCCTGACGCTTCGGCAGCTGGTTCGTCAAACTCGGTGCTGGCGGTGGGGGCGCGCAGCAGTGCTCAATCCTGGCGACTCCGGCCCGGCATGCTGGTGCAGCGAAAACCGCTGGTCTGTTGTCATCGGTTACAGCCGATGGGGTTAGTGAAAATGGGCGATAGTCTGCAGTATACCGACCTGTTTGCCTCGATTCTGACGGCTCTGGGTCTAAGCAGCCCCGAGACACGTCCGATCATTGAGAGCCAGCTCATCGTGCCAGTGCAGGCGTCCCAGATTGATTCGCATTTCCCACCATGGCTAGACGCGCGTTGCAAGCAGATGCGCGTTGCTCCGTCTGATGTCTGCCTTTCAATACCAGTTGAGTCGCTCGCCAAAAATTTGAGAAGCGTAGCTCCTGCTTTGCGTGAATTGAACAATAACGGCATTCGCCTGATGCTGGAAGGTGCGGGTTTGACAAGCCAGTTCCGGATGATGAAAAACGTTGCCCACTTTGACTATTTGTATGTCTCCGGGCGTATGCTAAACGATTCTTTGACCAAGGTTGCCAGGCGGGACGAACTAGAATCGGTTATCTCGGAGGCACGCGAGCAACAATACGAAATTTGTGCCGGGGGGATTGACTCTTTGACCATGTTGAATCATGCAGTTAGTATGAATGTAGAAATCGGTTTTGGCAGGGAGTGTGGTGCGAGTACGGCGTTTCCGGATGATGCATGGGTGCGTTCGGAGACGCTAAGTGAACTTTAGTATAGAGGAGCTTGCAAAGCGTTCATTCAGCGAATCGGCAAGCCTCCATCTACTAGCTTCCGGTTCTACCGAATAACAGATTGGTCATTGCTGCAAACACGACAGCGCCGCCTATGGCTGCCAACAGTGCTCCAAGTAATACACCTCCGTAGGTGATGTCCATGAAATCACGTATCAACAGCCCCGCAAAAGCACCAAGCCCGCCTGCCAGTGCACTTAAACGCCAGCTTAAGGAGGTCTTTTTGAACAGGCTGCAAACGGCTGCCCCGGTTAACATGCCCAGTAGAATGATGAATACGGGAATGATCAGCTTCATGGCGGTCCTTGAGTTAACATTACGGAAGTCGGGCTTCGTCCGAGAATCCTTGAGGAATCTATAACATGAAATTTGATGATATGGCGCGACGCTTGAAAAATGGGTGATTCCTCATCAAGCAATGTCATGAGAGGAGTCGGGTTGTCACTTGCCGCATTTGCCATTTTTTCCCTTCACGATGCGCTAATAAAAAGTATCCAGGATGTACCCGTATTTCAAGTGGTCTTTTTTGTCGTGCTTTTCAGCTTCGTACCGTTTGCTTTTTTTCTGGCATTTGATGGTACAGAGCGCAGTCTTCGTCCGCAGCTTCCCGGGCTCGTGGCGTTAAGATGCGTGTTTTCCGTGGTCGGTTTGTTGTGTGTTTTCTATGCTTTCGGTCGGCTTCCCATGGCAGAGGTATATTCGCTCTTGTTTGCAGCGCCCATTCTCATCACCTTGCTTGCCATTCCGATTCTTGGTGAACGTGTGCGGCTTTTTCGCTGGTTTGCCATCATGTTTGGCATGTTGGGAGTGCTTATTGTTCTGAGGCCGGGCACCACAACGCTATCCATCAGCCATCTGGCAGCGCTTGGGGCGGCGAGTTGCACCGCGCTTGTTTCTGTTGTAACGCGAAAAATAGGCTCACGTGAACAAAGCGTCACGTTAATCCTCTATCCCATGTTGACAAACGTCGTGGTCACCGGCATCGCAACCATATTTGTGTATGTACCTCTTCCCGGTGAGGTAATGCTGCGGCTTTGCGGCATTGGTGTGCTCAGCGTTCTAGGCCAATCTCTCATGATTCAGGCTTATCGAGCGTCCGAGGCACAATTCGTTGCGCCTATGCAATACAGTCAGATGCTATGGGCTTTGCTGTATGGCGCAATTATTTTTCATGAGCCCGTGGATCGTACGGTGTTACTCGGCTCGGCCGTAATCGTGTGCTCGGGTTTGTTGTTCATCTGGCGCGAACTGGTGGCATCGGTCAGCCAGCCGGTGCTCAGAACGAGAAACGTGCGTATGGCAGGCGGACCCGCCGCCCGCCCCGTGGAGGCAGATCAACACGAACAGAAAGTTGCGCCAGCGAATACAACGTCGTCTCCCTGATGGACTATCCGGATGGCTCTTCCGAGGAATTACTGGCAGCAGCGGCCATGCCCATGCCTTTCGGTCGGTTCAAGGGCACGCGCCTTATCGATCTCCCCGAACCCTATGTAGTCTGGTTCAAGGGGCAGGGATTTCCGTCGGGGTTGCTAGGTCAGCGTCTGGCTCTGATCTATGAGATCAAGGTCAACGGCCTTGAAAAAATTGTGAGGCCGCTTTTGTGAAATGTCTGAAGCACCCTTGTTACATAATCCAGGATAATTAAACAGGGCTCAGGGTTGACCGTGTGCGTTGTCGAGACTAATCTGTACCTATGACAGCCATTGCGCTCAAGCTAGGACTTATCAACCCGGTCTCTATTTAGAGGACCGGGAGAACGTCGCGTGGCCTTGGTTCCACTTTGGAAAAATTGACAAGGCACATTCCTAGCCCCTGATCTTTAGGTTCAGGTACCCCAAAAGCCCAAAATACTGCTCTTAAAGGCTGTCATGTTCCCTTATCAAACACATAGATATCGCTGTTTCGAAGCGCCGAACGGAGCTACTCGTGGTGTCGCGACCTCGCTACTCGCGCTTATTAGCCGCTGGCCGGGGTTGCGCATCCGGTTCAGCGGCGAAGGCCATTCGGGCTCAAGGGTCTCGATCCCGCCCATCGGTTTGGCAGACCGGCGCACAACCTTCGAACACATATCAGGAACCACATCATGATGAATGACCCCAGTATCAAATACCCCGCCTTTGCGCAGGTTCCCCTGAGCGACCGGCAATGGCCCGGTAAAACAATTTCCAACCCACCCATCTGGTGCAGTGTTGATCTGCGCGATGGTAATCAGGCGCTGATCGAACCGATGGGAAGTGAACGCAAGCTGCGAATGTTCGATTTGCTTGTATCCATTGGTTTCAAGCAAATCGAGGTGGGTTTTCCTGCAGCCTCGCAGACAGATTTTGATTTTGTCAGGCAACTCATCGAGGAGGGCCGAGTGCCCGAAGACGTCACATTGCAGGTGCTGACACAGGCTCGCCGTCCACTGATAGAACGTACCTTTGAGTCCTTGCATGGTTGCCATTCCGCCATCCTGCATTTGTATAATTCCACCTCCGAGCTTCAGCGGCGCGTCGTGTTCAAGCAGGACCGGCAAGGTATCAGGGAAATGGCGGTTGCTGGTGCCGAGATCGTTGCGGAATTTGCGGCAAAACAGACTGATACAGCCTGGCAATTCGAGTATTCGCCGGAGAGTTTTACAGGCACTGAGCTCGACTATGCCGTAGAGGTGTGTGACGCGGTCACGAACATCTGGCAACCGACGCCAGAGAATCCCACGATTCTTAATCTGCCAGCCACGGTCGAGATGTCCATGCCCAATGTGCACGCTGACCAGATCGAATGGTTTACCCGTCACGTACGCGACAGGAGCAGCGTGTGTATCAGTCTGCACCCACACAATGACAGAGGTTGTGCAGTGGCAGCCACCGAGCTGGGTTTACTGGCAGGTGGTGACCGGGTCGAGGGCACCTTGTTCGGCAATGGTGAACGAACGGGCAACGTGGATATTGTGACGCTTGCGTTGAATATGTTTACCCAGGGCGTTGACCCCAAGCTGGATTTTTCGGATATCTACGAAGTCATGCGCACGGTTGAACATTGCAATCAGTTGCCGGTTCATCCTCGCCATCCTTATGCCGGCGAACTGGTTTTTACTGCCTTTTCCGGCTCACATCAGGATGCGATCAAAAAAGGCTTTTCGGCAATGCGGGAGAGCAATTCCCCCAAATGGGAAGTCCCTTATCTGCCGATCGACCCGGCTGATCTTGGACGTACCTACGAGGCGGTAATCCGGGTAAACAGCCAATCAGGAAAGGGTGGTGTGGCTTTCATACTCGAGCGGGATCATGGGCTTGAGCTTCCACGCAGGATGCAGATGGAGTTCAGTCAGGTGGTGCAGGAGATCAGCGAACGCACTGGCAAGGAAGTCGACTCTGTAACGATTCGCGAGGCATTTGATTCAACTTTTTTGCAGGCCACGACACCGCTATCGTTTATTCGTCACACCAGTGTTCAGGATGACAATGATGATTCGATCAGAACACTGACAGCCGAGGTGGTCTTCAATGGTGACGAGCACACAATACGCGGCAAGGGCAATGGTCCTATTGATGCCTTCGTCAATGCCCTCAAAACCCATTTCGATGTTGATTTCAGGGTCGTTGATTATCATCAGCATGCAACAGGTGTTGGTGCAGATGCCCAGTCTGCCTGTTATTTTGAGGTGCAGGCAGGTAAGGGGGCAACTCGATATGGTGCCGCTCTCAACAGTAATATCGTGTCGGCATCACTGATGGCAGTTTGCAGTGCTTTCAATCGTGCCGTGGGTGATAGTCTGCTCAAACCAACCCGCCCGATTCTGTAATATTGCAAGCACGAACCATTTTGGCAACTACTACAGCACAACAAGCTTAAAGGACCTTACTTAATGAGTGAAAACGATAACACCCGGCAAGCTTCTGCAGAAAATGCGGCCGACAGGGCGGTAGCGCCAGATTCGCTGGCACAGGCTGCGCTGGATTATCATCGTTATCCCGTCCCGGGTAAACTGGAAATATCGGCGACGAAAAAAATGATGAACCAGCGCGATTTGGCGCTGGCCTATTCGCCTGGTGTGGCGGTTGCCTGCAAGCACATCGAAAGAGATCCGCTTGAAGCCGCAGAGCTAACGGCGCGCAGTAATCTCGTGGGTGTTATCACTAACGGCACGGCTGTACTTGGGCTTGGTGCCATTGGCGCTCTGGCTTCAAAGCCTGTGATGGAAGGCAAGGCGGTCTTGTTCAAAAAGTTTGCCAACGTTGATTGCTTTGATCTGGAGCTGGACACCACGGATGTTGACAGGTTCTGCGATGCCGTTGCTTTGCTGGAGCCTACCTTCGGTGGTATCAATCTGGAGGACATCAAAGCGCCTGAGTGTTTCGAGATAGAAAAACGTCTCAAGTCACGGATGAAAATTCCGGTATTTCATGATGACCAGCATGGAACGGCTATTGTCGTTGCTGCTGCTATTCGAAACGGTTTGCGTGTTGCCGGTAAAAATCTGAATGATGTCAATCTGGTGTGTTCCGGAGCAGGTGCTGCTGCACTGGCGTGCCTTAACCTGCTTGTTTTCATGGGACTGAACAAACAGAACGTTACTGTTTGTGATGAGCATGGCGTGCTCTTTGAAGGTCGGAACAACAACATGGACCCTTACAAGGCTGTCTATGCCCGCAGTACGGAAGCTCGAAAGCTGGATGATGTTATCGGGGGGGCTGATGTGTTCCTGGGTCTATCTGCACCCAATGTGCTCTCTGGTGAACAAGTTGCGCGTATGGCAAGCTCGCCGTTCATCCTTGCACTTGCCAACCCCGACCCCGAAGTCAGTCCGGATGTTGTACATGCCGTTCGTGATGATGCCATCATGGCTACCGGACGGTCTGATTATCCTAATCAGGTAAACAACGTACTGTGCTTTCCGTTTCTTTTCAGAGGTGCGTTGGATGTCGGCGCAACTGAGATCAATGGAGAAATGCAGGCAGCAGCGGTTGAAGCCATTGCGGATATCGCAACCAAAGAGGCATCTGATGTGGTCTCGGCAGCTTATGGTGGCAAACCGTTTCGGTTCGGGCGTGACTATCTGATACCCAAACCGTTTGATCCGCGTTTGATGATGGAAATTCCCGAGCGGGTCGCCAAGGCCGCGATGGATAGTGGCGTCGCGACGCGACCTATTCTTGACTTTGAGGCCTACCGTCGTAAGTTACGAAGTTTTGTATTCCGCTCTGGTTTGGTCATGAAGCCTGCATTCGAGCAAGCTCAAGCCAATATTCAAAGAGTAGTGCTGTCCGAGGGTGAATCACCGCGTGTACTTAATGCTGTGCAAATTCTGGTTGATGATGCCATCTGTCATCCTGTGTTGCTGGGCAGGCACGATGTCATTGAAGCACAGATCGAAGACCTTGCGCTTCGCTTAACCATTGGAGAAGGATTCAGCGTCGTTGATCCTGCCAATAACCCGAATTACGAAGTACATAAGGGTGAATATCTCAGCATTATGGAAAGGGCCGGTGTGTCGCCCGAATACGCTGGAAACGTGGTCCGTTCCCGGATGACGGCACTCGCTGCATTGATGGTTCGTCGTGGCGAGGCTGATGCTCTCGTGTGCGGCACGCAAGGGGCCTATGCACGTCACCTGAGGCATCTTTGCGATGTCATTGGCTTGCGTGATGATGTTACTGATGTCTCCGCGTTGATGCTGCTGATTCTGGACAAGGGCACCGTCTTTCTTGCTGATACGCATGTCACGGTGAATCCGGGAGCTGCAGAGATTGCTGAAACGGCACATATGGCCTCGTCCATAGTTTCCCGGTTTGGTCTTGTGCCAAAAGTCGGTTTGCTTTCGCACTCCAACTTTGGTAGCCGAAACAACGAATCCGCACTCAAGATGCGCAAGGCGCGTGAAATAATCAAGCGGCGTTATCCTGATCTTGCAGTTGAAGGAGAAATGCATGCGGATGCAGCCTTGTCAGAAGAAACCCGAAATCGTGTGTTCCCGAATGCAGCATTCAAAGGTGGCGCCAATCTGCTAGTCATGCCCAATCTGGACGCGGCAAACATCACCTACAATATGGTGAAGGTTCTGGGCGATGGCGTGCCGGTGGGACCTATGCTGATGGGGTTGAATTATCCAGCGCACGTGGTGACAGAATCTACCACCGTGCGAGGTATTGTTAACCTTTGTGCTATCGCAGCAGTCGACGCGATTGACCACAAGACGGCAGCATCAGCCAACTGATTTTCAGCCCTTGGTGATACTCGCCATACGTCATTCCCACGCAGGCGGGAATCCCTATGAGTTGAGTAATTCACACTAGTGTGAAAGTCTGGCGTTGTTACGTAAAGAATTCCATGAAGTTAACGAACAAGTCAAATAAGCGGCCATCGCGCGTAAAGTCGCGCCTGCTGCGGGTGTTCGTTCTGCAGCTTGCGCTTATCAGTCTTATCACAGTTGCCGGAATATTTGCTGCAAGTCTGGTTGCCGAACGGATACTGGTTAACCGGGCGCTTGTCGGTGAGGCAGGTTATTTCTGGAATCAACGTGCTGAAGATGCAAGTTTTCCCTTGCCCAACACGCTGAACCTGCAGTCCTGGTTTACTACCAGCGGCATAAAGCCGCAAATCCCGACCAATCTGGCGGAGTTGCCGGTGGGTCAGCATCGAGTCATGGTGGATGATGATGATCGGATTGTCTATGTCAGTGAGCGTGATGGCGACAAGCTGTATCTATTGTTCCAGGATGAGACAGTATCCAATCTGGCATTCTATTTCGGAATCGTACCGCTGGCGTTCGTGCTGCTTGTTATGTACAGTCTTGCGTTTCTTGCCTATTGGTTGTCAAAACGTGCAGTCTCGCCAATAGCCAGTCTTGCTGATTACATCGAACGGTTTGACTTCAGTGCTCAAGATGCATCCGAGCTTGATCTTGCAAAAATGCCGGACCCGCGAGATTCCGAGACGCTCGTTCTGGCCCGGGCGCTTGAGCACTTTATTGAACGCAGCAAGGTATCGATAGAACGCGAACGAAACTTCACGCGGTATGCCTCGCACGAGCTGCGTACGCCTATTGCCGTCATCCAGGGATCTATTTCATCGCTGGAGCTGGTAGGACATGAAGGTGCAGCAGGCCGAGCGGTACAACGAATCAAGCGTAGCAGCGGACAGATGGCGCAATTGATTGATAGTTTGTTATTGCTGGCGCGAGACAGGAATTCAGACGATGTTATCGAAGCCGTTGATATATTCCAGTTGCTGCATGAACTCATTGACGAGCTGCAGATGTTCAGGCACCGCGATGAGATTGATGTGGTGCTGGATCCTCATCAGTCGCTCGTTGTCCATGCGCCTGTCGCCGTCATTTCCATCGTGCTGGGTAATATTCTCAGAAATGCCTGGAAATATACTGAGACTGGACAGATCAGTGTGCGTATTACCGATGCGAAGGTGTCGATTACGGATACCGGTGGTGGTTTGACCGAGGAGCAACAGAGGCGGATTTTTGAACCGTTCTATCGCATCGATCAAGGGATACATTCTGTCGCAATTCCGGTCAGAGCTCAGCCAACTCGAGCGCAAGTTGATGTTTCTCAGAAGCTGCGTCTATCCTCACAGGGGCAGATTGAAGGTCTGGGTCTTGGTCTGGCGATAGTGCGACATTTTTGCGATATCTATGCGTGGCGTGTGACGGTGACGAGTGAGGTTGGCTCAGGTTCGTGCTTTAGCGTAGAGTTTCCGCAAACCACTACTCAGGTTCGGTGACCCTGTACCCCATGCCGGGAACGGTATGAATGAGTGCCTGCTTGAAGGGTTTGTCGACCGTCTTGCGCAGCTTGTAAATCTGGCTTCGCAGCGTGTCACTGGCTGGTGGTTCGTCGCCCCATAATGCATGTTCTAGCTCATCTCGTGATACGACATTAGGTGTGCGTTTCATGAGAACGTGCAGAATTCTGAATCCTGCGGGGGATAGGGAGAGCGTGCTTTTGCTGCGTTTGACTTCGTGTGTGCCCGTGTCCAGCGTCAAATCGCCGATGGTCAATTTCTCGTTGGTTACTTGCCCCTGATTACGCCGGACCAGTGAGGCTATTCTTGCAACCAGCTCTGGCAGATCGAATGGTTTCACCAGGTAGTCATCTGCACCTGATTCAAAGCCTGCCAATTTGTCGTTCAGCTCATCTCTTGCGGTCATCATGATCACGGGCGTCTGGGCTCCATGGTCTTCTCGCAATTGCCGGCACAAGGTCAGTCCGTCAATTCCGGGCAGCATCACGTCAAGAACGATGACATCAAAGGTCTGATTGCGCGCCAGGTGCAGCCCAGTCATGCCATCAGCTGCATAGTCAACCAGGCAGCCCATGGATTCGAGAAAATCGATGACAGCTTCCGCCAGATCGGCGTGATCTTCCACGAGTAGCACTCTGACGTTCTTGATGGTCTGCATAGTGTGTGTTGCGGCAGATTCGTCCTAGCCTGAGAGGTTGGATCGGGTGCCTACCGGACTCGATAGCTGTTCGCTATAGTTTAGCTTGTCTGAGGGTGCAGCGGCTGATAGCTGATACCATGAAGACTCTACAAACACTGGTCTTGTCATGGAACTCGAGCTTTTTCTAAATCGCCTGAATACTGAGCCGGAGAGTATCGAGTTTCCCGATGTCATTGCCCTGATAAACAGTCTGTACGTGTTTATCCCAACCGGTTTCCGTAATCACGATATCTACAACGAGGCGGGTCAGAACACAGGATCGTGCAAGCTATTCGCCTTCGCGCGACTGCATGAGCTGGACGAAGCTCAAACTCTGGCGCTGTTTGGCGCGTACTATCGTGCCGACGTGCTTCGTTCTCCCGAGGGGGATAGCCACCCCAATATCCGGCAGTTCATGAAAACCGGTTGGCAGGCAGTCGAGTTCGACGACGTACCGCTGCGCGCTCGAGGGTAACTCAGTACGTCTCGCTCCGAAAACGTCAGCCGAGTTGAAACAAGCCTGCCAGTAATCCGATCAGCCCGCCGAAAACTCCACCCCAAACTACCAGCCAGCCAAGATGCCGTTTGATCATGCGCTGCATGATGTCCTTGACCATCTCGGGCGTCAGTTCGTCGAGTCGCGTGCGCAGCAGCTGATCAAGCTTCTGCACAAATCGATCACTGGTCGCTGCCTTGCCTATTTGTTCGTTGACCAGAGACTGGATTCGAGGTGATTCAGCGGCATCGAAAAGGAATTTTTCCATGCGTTGTTTGAACGGATCACGTAGGGGTTGTAGGGCTGCCTCACCGCCTACCATGGCGAGCATGGAGCCGAAGGAGGATTCCTTAATGGTTGCCACCAACTGATCGTAGGCGGCGTCCAGATCAATTGCCTTGAGCATCGGGCCGATGTCAATGGCGGCTTTGGCCGATGAGTCTTCTGATGAGCTTGTCATCAAACGCTCGACGCTTTCTTTGGCCAGAAGTTCTTCGTGAACCATCCGCAGAATCCCCGCCTTGAAATCTTCGAAGTGCAGCGCGATGACACCCGAACCGTACAGGCCTGGCACGCGATCGAACAACATGTAGACTGCCAGCCAATTGGTAAGTGCGCCTGACAAAGCGAACAATCCTGTGCTCAGAAGCACAGCGCGATACGGCTCGGACATTAAAAAGCTGAGCCCGACGAGAGTGATGGCAATAAGGTTCGGAACTGTATTTTTGGTCAGCATGGATTGTGTTGCGAATCTTTTAGACTCAGGTCTGAATAAGGGAAATGATGGGGCGTGGCTGAAAGAATATCGTTAAAGGTAATACGTGTTTTTGCCAGGCCGGTGTTGTTGGCGCGGTCTCATGACGAACGGAATCAATCTTTGCGGCTACGACGGGAGCGTCGGCTGCCTTTTCCGGTAGCCGATCCACCTGCAATACTGAGATCACCATTCATTTGCGCTCGGGCCCCTTGCGAAAGATCACCGAGGGCCTCGACAATTTTCTCAACATCAGGTGATGGTGCACCAGCTTGCCATGTATCGATAGCCATTCGCATTGCAGCCACATGAGTCGGGGTGGTTCCGCAGCATCCGCCGATTATTGTGGCTCCGGCATCAGCACACAAGCCCGCATAGACAGCCATGAGTTCTGGCGTGCCGCTGTAGACGATCTTGCCGTCGATATAGTCAGGAATGCCACAGTTGGCTTTGGCGACAAGAGCAGGTTGCACGCCGATTTGCTCTGCTGCTGTTTTCAGGTTGCAGATTGCCGCTACAACCTCTGATGCGCCAACGCCGCAATTGCTACCCACAGCGGTTATCGGTGTGTCAAGGCCAATGCTGATCTTGAGCGTCTCTGCGGGTGTCAAGCCCATCATTGTCCGGCCATTGGTATCGATACTGACCGTGTAGACAATGGGCAAGCCAATCTGACTGGCACCCTTGACGGCGGCCTGTATTTCTTCGGCTGATGAAATGGTTTCAATCCACAGAACGTCAGCACCACCGTCTGCCAGGGCGCGGGCCTGTTCGGCAAATGCTGCCTGAGCCTGCTCTATGCTGACCGGGCCATTGGGCTCCAGTATTTCACCTGTTGGGCCCATGGATCCAGCTACCAGCACCTTCTTGCCGGCTTTGTCAGCCTCTGTACGGGCCAGCTGCGCTGCGGTGCTGTTCAATTCGGCAACCCGGTGCGCGCAGTCATGCAGCGCAAGCCGATAGTGGGTGCCACCGAAGCTGTTGGTGAGGATTATGTCGGACCCTGCCTCTACGAATGAGCGATGCAGGTTGGAAATGCGATCCGGGTGGTCGATATTCCATAGCTCAGGTGCATCGCCGGTCTGCAACCCGACATCGAAGAGATTGGTGCCGGTGGCCCCGTCGGCCAGCAACAGCCCCCGATCTGCCAGAAGTGTTTCCAGTATGTTTGTCATGCGCGCAAGATTACCTGAATTGAGCTGCTAGTATTTAACTTACCGTGTTGTCAGTCGTGTGAGCACGCCAGGCAGCGTTAACCTGAATTTGTGAATTGATCGAGCAACGTAGCGCCGTTTGTGTGATCATCAAGAGTATTGCTAACAAGGCTTGCGAATACACTGACGCTTCAGCACACTTGACCCGACTTCTCACTTTAATTTTCAGGCCTCGCTTAAAAAATATCCATCATGTTATTCGGACTGGGAAAGCCCCCACCCCCTAATACGATTGACACTGTGCCAGTTCCGGGGTCGGTAGGCTGCATGGGCCTTGTTGCGTGCCCCGGAGTCCGGATTGACAGCCCCCCGACAGGCAGTAAAAAAATGTTGGAGTCGGATCTTGATGAGATTATAAACTGGAGTGCCAACGGCGTGCTGTGTCTCGTTGAACCTCATGAACTGGTGTTGAACAAAGTGGAAGGCTTGCCAGCTGCGGTTCAGGACGCAGGTATGTGGTGGAAGCATTTGCCCATAATTGACATGGATATCCCCAACCAGGAATTTGAGAATATCTGGGCTGTGGAGGGAGAACGCATTCGCCATGCCTTGCGTATCGGCGAACGAGTCGCTATTCACTGCTACGCAGGACTAGGTAGAACTGGCATGATAGCGGCGCGCATTCTGGTTGAATTCGGGGTTGAGCCTGAGCAGGCCATACGCCGAATTAGGCGTGATAACAGGCGCCGGATACAGACGCGAGGGCAGGCTGATTTTGTGCGTAGCTGTTACTCACTGGTAGGAACCGAGTACCACTAGTCTGGACTGTGACTAAAGCACTGAATCCTTTCACCAGACCCTTTTTCTGTGGTGGATGTTGTGAACGAGCGGAATATGGACTGGATTTTCCGACTGAGCAAAATTCGATACAGGAAACGGGGATGTGGATAGATTTGGTGATCTCATGAATAATCCGGGCCAGGCAGCTTTCCAGGCAGCTTTTGGTCGTTTGGCAATACGCCGGAGTCGTTCACTGGAATTCTCTTTCACGTGTTTCAGGTCCATCATGTCGCCAACAACACACAGAGCGTCTAAACCATGAGTACAACAGGTGCAGCCCGTCGAAGAAGGGGAGGTGGTGGCCGCGAAGCCAAGCGAGCTAGAGCTGCCGCTGGTACTGCTGCCGAAGCCTTCATCAAGCGCAGTATTCCGTTTTACGAAATTCTCAATGAAGAAGGACTGAGCCTGATAGAGCATAACGCCGATACTATTCTTCAGGAGATCGGCATTGATTTTCGAGATGATGCAGAAGCGTTGCAGATGTGGAAAGACGCCGGGGCCGACGTGCAGGGTGAGCGTGTCAGATTCCCCAGAGGGATGTGCAGGAAGCTGGTTATGGATAGCGCTCCAGCCGTATTTACGCAGCATGCTCGCGACCCCCGAAAATCCGTCGTTATCGGTGGAAACAATACAGTCATGGTGCCCGCTTACGGCTCACCTTTCGTGCATGATCTGGACAAAGGGCGCCGCTACGCGACCATTGGCGATTTTCAGAATTTCGTCAAACTCGCCTACATGAGCAAGTCCTTGCATCATTCGGGTGGCACCGTCTGTGAGCCTGTGGATTTGCCCGTCAACAAGCGACACTTTGACATGGTTTACTCACACATGAAGTACTCCGACAAGCCCTTCATGGGATCGGTCACTGCGCCCGAGCGTGCTCAGGATACCGTTGAAATGGCGAAGATTCTTTTTGGTGATAACCTCTCCGACCCTGAAACGGGTGCGGAGAAAACGGTGGTTGTCAGCCTGATCAACGCCAATTCGCCGATGACTTTCGATGACACCATGCTGGGCGCTGCGAAAGTCTATGCGCGGGCAAATCAAGCCTGTATTATTTCTCCGTTTATACTGGCAGGCGCCATGTCCCCGGTTACCGTTGCGGGCACTGCTGCTCAAATTCTCGCTGAAGCACTGGCTGGAATGGCCTTCGTGCAACTGGTGCGCCCCGGGGCACCAGTGGTGTTTGGCACCTTTGCCAGTTCTATTTCCATGCAGTCCGGCGCACCGACATTCGGCTCGCCGGAACCAACGCAAGTCATGTATATCGCGGCATCGCTGGCCCGTCGATTAGGTGTTCCGTTTCGAAGTGGCGGCGGATTGTGTGCTTCCAAATTGCCCGATGCGCAAGCCGCTTACGAGGCCGCGAACACATTACACTCTGCGGCCATGGCAGGCGTGAATTTCATGTTACACACCGCTGGTTGGCTCGAAGGGGGGTTGGCAATGGGCTACGAAAAATTCATGATGGATGCTGATCAGGCCAGCATGTTGGCTGTGCTGTTGCGCGGCGTTGATCTGAGTGAAAACGGTCAGGCGCTCGATGCCTTGCATGAGGTTGGGCCTGGCAATCATTTTCTGGGCTGCTCGCATACCCAGGCGAATTTCCAGAGTGCCTTCTGGCGATCGGAAATGTCGGACAACAACAGCTTTGAACAATGGGAGTCAGAGGGGTCTCTGGATGCTGCGCAACGAGCTAACGGACGCTGGAAAGCTGCATTGGCAGAATATTCAGAACCTTCGATGGATATCGCCATCGACGAAGCGTTGATAGAATATGTGACGGTGCGAAAAGCGGCTTTTCCTGACGCTAACTATTAGCGCTAATTAAACTTGCTAACTATTTGTTGGGATTGCGGGATAAATCGCTGTGTCGAACATTAATACGCGACACGACACGTACTCTCTCTGGTAGCCTGAGGACGCGTTCTGCAGGTGAGTCTGCAGAAGCGCAAGAATCCCCGGTAAGTCCCGCCGGGCACTATCGGATGTTGACATGACCGTCCAGGCAAATCCATGATCGGATCGCGTGAGACCACCGCCAGAATTGGCTTCTATCTTGTGCCGCAATTCACCATGATTGCGTTCAGCAGCGCAATTGAAGTGTTGCGAATGGCGAATCAGCTCAGTGGACAGACCCTGTACCGCTGGACTTTGTCGTCAAGCAACGGGCAAGCGGTTACCTGTAGTAACGGTATTGAGCTGAATGTCGAGCATAGCGCGCAATCACGTGAGCGCTACGATGCTGTGTTCGTGTGTGGTGGCTTGAATGTCCACATGGTGCACGATGAGCCTTGCGTCCAATGGTTACGGCAACTGGATAAACAGGGCACGGTCATCGGAGCCATTTGTACTGGCACCTATATTCTAGCCAGAGCTGAGCTACTCAACGACTACCGTTGCACCATCCATTGGGAGAACCTTGCGGCAGCCCGGGAAGAATTTCCACACCTTGTGATCTCTCCTGAACTCTTCGAGATTGATCGTAATCGTTATACCTGCGCCGGTGGTACTGCGCCATTGGACATGATGCTCAGTGAAGTACGCAGTCGCCATGGAAGCGAGCTTGCCACAAGGATTTCCGAACAGTTCATGTGCGAACGTATTCGCGATCAGAATGACCGGCAGCGAGTGCCTTTGACTCAGCGAATCGGGGCCAGTCAACCCAAACTGGCGGAGGCCGTGTCCCTTATGGAGGCCAACATCGAGGAGCCCATGACGCTGGATGAGCTGTCGCATCATGTCGGGCTGTCACGGCGCCAGCTTGAGCGATTGTTTCAGCGCTATCTACATTGCGTTCCGACTCGATACTATCTTGAATTACGTTTGGAACGCGCTCGACAATTGCTGCTGCAAAGCAGTATGCCAATTGTGGATATTGCGCTTGCCTGTGGTTTTATCTCGGCTCCGCATTTTTCCAAATGCTACAGAGACACGTTTTCACTGCCACCCAGAGATGAGCGGCGGCGGGCGGCCGGATTACTGGGTGAGGATGATGGCGTCAGGAAATCGCTAAAGCGCAGCTGACGCTGCGTGCAACCGGATGGGTGTGCCGGTTGGTTTACTGCGCGCTGACTGACAACAGGAAGGCATGATAGGCCATGAGCCCAAGATATATTCCAACCAGTGCTGCCAGAATAGAGCGAGCCCGGTACCGGCGAAACAGCAGGAGATTGCTGGTAGCCACCAGGACAATAGCCGGTATTCCCGTTAACAACATCTTGAAACCGGTGAAGGTCCAAACACTGTGTTGTAGCAGCATATCCATGAAAGGATTGGCTTCAGAGCCGCCACGCGATATTATCGTCAGCGTGAACACGGCGTCCAGAACAGACAGGATCATCAGGATAACTGCCAAGCTCACAACGCCGCTGTCGAATCGATCGAGTATGGCGTAGCGCCGATCGCTTTTGCGTCGACCTTGCATGCGCCTGGGTGCAACAGCGCAGTTTCTGAATGTGCTGAACGTGTAGTCTCGCCTTTCAGCCCCTGATCTGCGTTCTGTTTGAGTATTCATGGACGTAGCGTACCTCAAGGAGGACGAAACGAAGCATGACGCAGATCTGAAAAACCACCCAGTACCGGTGTTTGAAACATAACTTTGGTACGGTGCTGAGTTGTATTTCACATTAGACATCGCACCCTTTGAGTTTGACAGGCCAGAACACAATATTCCTACCCGGACCAGGGTTCATCAACCAGTTCATATAATTCGTGGAATCTTTGCTTGCTGATCGCATATCTGTCAGCCCCATCATCGTCGTTTTCTATCAGGTAATCGCCTGCTGAGTAGGCAGTTTCACCTTCGTGCGTTGTTATCTTGCCAGAGCTTTTTGCCTGGGTCGCCCGTACCCTGGTATGTTTCGAATATCGTCCGGGCGACACCTCACGATAGGTTCGTGCAAACGTAAGGTTCGCTACTGTGTAGCAATCCTCTTCACTGTTGATCAACCAGTCGCCACGTCGACATCGTTGTTCACCACCCCATTTGGTATAAGTAAATCCCAGGGTATCAAGATCAAGTTGTGCAGCGGTAACCGTTGTGTTTTCCTTCCTTCTGTAATAGCGCGCTTGTTCACTTGCCATGGTTATGTTCTGCAATGACGGATGTTAGTGATTCGGATACGGCATTGGCATTTTCTGAAAATACCTGAAGTGTCTTGTAGAGCGCCAGTTGTTCTGCAATCACACCCAGTGCAATACCATTCAGATGATGACTCACTCGTTGGTAGGCAGCAACGACGCGTTCGGGTTCTTCGCAACTTACCATGAGCAATTCAGCTGCAGAGATAGCGTTCCAAGGCTCAGCATTTTTATCAGCTTTGTGTATTGAGGATCGAATGGCAAGATCGGTCGCTGCAATAAGTTTGTCGAGATGTTTGCGTCGTATGAAAAGTGTATAGTCTGGTTCTCGTTCATCCATTTCACAGACATGCCTCCATTCATCAGGGTGAATATCTGCCAGCTCCAATTGTATGGCGCGCAGCAGCACAGCATTCAGCCCGGAATAGAAATGCGACGGGTGTGAATCAAACCCTTTTGCGTAGGCGGAGTAGGATTCTCGCAATAGATCGGAAGATAATGCGATACGTTGTCGACTTGTCAGGTTTTCCATGCTGGAGAACTGTGACAGCCATCGTCGCTTGATGTTGCTGCCAATCAGTGAGTAAGTCTCCGCTCTTTGCCAATCGCTCAGGCTTGTATAATCAAGGCTTCTATTGGCCGCGTTTTCTGATTTGGCAAGCTGGCCGGTTTTCTGATAGCTGGTAGCCAGTCGTTGATTCGCTTCCGCCTTATAAGCTGCGCTATGTCGCAAATACTCCCAGGTGGTAATGGCGCCCTGATGATCCGGGAGTGTTGACTGAGCCCGTGCGATATGCAGAAATCCTTCGCGTTCCCAGAATTGCCCGATTGTTTCCTGTTTTAAAGCAACGAGCTGTGCTGCCTTGTCTGATCCTTGTCCATCGATAATTTCGTGAATTTTTTCGCACAGTGCTTGTGGAACCATTTGCGCGTCTGATGTGTTGACAGGTTTCAGACGTGGAAGTAGACGAAATACCGGGCTGTCGTTCTGAGTACTGCTGATGGTGCTGTTGATCGTATCTACCAGCATGCCTACAGATGAGCCCGGATCGTCCAGGGAGTAACTCATGTTTCTTTCTGAATTCAGATCAAACACTCGTTTGTCATTGTATTTGTCAGCCCTGATAATAATCGTATGACCCTTGCGTAGTGCGTGCCTGATGCCCAGTTCGTAGAACGCGTTGGCGTTGTGAATAGATACATCGGCAATAACGAGATCTGCGATGATGATCTCGCGAAACATGTCCTCGTGGATACTGCCTTGCGCGATGAACTTTGCAGTAGTGCCCCCGGTAAAGCCGGTTTTTTTCAGGGCTACGGCAATCAGGTGTTCGTGTACGTGATCAAAATCGATGACATCACCAGAACTACTCTCTTTTTGTCCGAAGGGACGAATCACAAACGCGCGGCCACTGTGCTTGTGTGTGTTATCTGTCTCAGGCTCGCCGGATTCCATATGAGTGATCAGAAGCCAGAAAAATGTTTTTCAAGAACGCGTTTCTTCGCGACAGCCTTGCCAATGGCTTGCAAGCCTGGGAGATTGTCTGCACGGTCCATTGCCTGCATGCGTTTCGCATCTAGCTTCTTCACTCCAAGATCACCAAGGCCTTTCTCAGTGAGTTCGGCGTTGTAACGCATATAGGTGAATAGTCTGGAATTGTTGGGCCCGTTACTCAATGAGCCTTTGCCGGCACACATATCGCCAACTTCGCGATCAATGGGATCGCCTTCGAGGCAGTTGCCAAACATGCGACAGAGCAAATCCTGCTCATTGGATGCTGCGAACATCAAGGCCGAAGGGATGGTTGTTGCGTTGTATAACAGGTTCATGTCACCGGGTAACAACCCTTCATTGGCAACAGGACTGCTACCCGTACCTATCGAAACCAGCAGTAGCTGATCCTCGCCAGTCTGCCAGTTAAGTCGATAAGGCTCGCTGGTAGCCATCAGGAACGTTTGAAACGAAGGATTGTTATAGCAGGTAACGCCCCCATCAACGAAGATAAATTCCTTGTCTCCAACATTGACACATTCAGGTGGAAAGAAAGTCGGTGCCGCTGTACTGGCTCTGACTAATTGCCACAGCGGGATGTCGGTATTTCTGTGTTTACGTTTCCTGTCGTTGTATTTGGCAAACGGATTATTGGAAACAGGCCAGGGTGAATCAGTTGTTGCATTTCTCATCACCAGCATGAGAAGAGTCTTGAGACTATTGCTACCGAGCTTTGTATTTCCTATTTCCTTCTTCAGTATTTTTCGAAGATTTTCATCGTCGTACTTGTAGCGTAGGAGTTTCAGAAGAAACGCCTTGTCAAACATCGCCTCAGCGTGTTCTTCGTAAAATTTGCGTAGCTTCTCGACAGACCAGCCTAATGACAACCCTGTGGCGATGATACCGCCGGTGCTGGTGCCAGCGATGTAGTCGAAGTAATCTGCCAGCGTCTCGTATCCCTTATTGTGGGCAATGGACTCTATTTTGGCGAGTATCTCAATGCTCATGGCTCCGCGTATACCGCCGCCGTCGAGGGTCAGGATTTTATGTGGACCGGTACTTTGTGCTTTCTTTCTAGCTGTCATTGTGCATCCCTGATTCCTGTTGTTAAAGATCTTATGGTGAGAGGTATGGGTAGTTTCCTTTTGTACTTCAATTATTTGCTGTTGACTTTCAGCCAGTCGCGTTGAACAGGCACCAAGAGGATACGGTTTTCATATCATTGCATCGATTACCATGTATTGCATCATTCATCTGGCAATTTGTACAGACGCCGCTGTTGCAGAATAGTTTACTTGACATGTCACTCGTGTAGAGTAATCAGCAGCAGCCTTGGTCGGCCCTTACCATCTTGATGATGGCTTTGGGAGAGGCCATGTGTAAACTATACTTTGTGATAGGAGGTCCTTATGTCAACATCTGACAAAAGCGAATCGGATTTAGCGTATCTGTCGCCAGCTGAATACCTGCAACAGCGCGTTGATAATCAGCTGAGCTGGTACAGTGACAAAAGTGCCTATAACAAGCGCTGGTACTACCGCTTGCAGTTCATTACATTGCTTGCAGCGGTAGCGGTGCCCGTTATTACCTTGTTGTCCGGTGATATCAAGGTGAGGATCGTGGTAGCGCTTCTGGGAGCAATCGCCGCGCTGGCGGCAGGTTTGTTGTCTATGTATCAGTTCAGAGACCAGTGGCTGGACTACCGCTCGACTGCCGAATCACTCAAATTTGAGAAGTATCTGTTTCTGACTCGGTCCACCCCTTATGACACGTCCACCGCTTTCTCCGTGTTTGTGCAGCGAGTAGAGGCAACCATTCTTTCTGAAAATCAAAGCTGGCAGCAGAAGGGTTTTGCATTGCCGCAGGAACCTGTTGATGAGCTGAAAACAGACCCCGCACTAAACTTGCATGCTTGAAAACGTTTTTTTGACATAGTCTGCTTCGAAAGCATCTGTCAGTTTGAACGACTCATCCCGGCCAAGTGAGTAAAGCAGGTAATCAACTGATGGCTTTGCGTAGCAAAGCACCAAATCGGCGAGCATGTTGTACGCCGCCTTGGTTTTTCGATGTGTCGTGTTTAGCTGGCCATAGTTTGTCGCTGCGAAAGACGAACAATCAATAGCCTGTCCCCTGGGATTTATATAGCTTTTGCCTGCGATTACCTGACAGCCAGCTGACCAGTTTGACGCACCGATGCCTGACCAGTGAATATTGATCACATGGTTGGTATTCTTGTCAAAACCAACGTCGATATCTTTTTTAGTGAGCGCATTGTCGAAATCTCTGTCTCTGAGGACAAGCACGCCATGTTTGTATGGCCTCAATGCCCGATAAACCTTGCTCGCTTCGCTGACCTTGTGCCAACTGAATCGATACTTGTGCTGCCCCTCAACCAGAAATGCTTCGTCCTTTCTTTTTGAGTTCATCTTGGCATTGGGATCGGTAGATCCCCAAAATTTGAACACTTGTCCATTGACAAGAAGAATAAAGATGTCATTACTTTGCCGTCTGTCAGTGCTGACCTGCTCGTCTGAACGAATTCCGATAAGGTGGATGTCACTAGAGTTGAAGGACCAGTCGGCAACCTTGCGAGTGTCTGTCTGGCCGGGATATTCATCAATTTTTCGGATCATGGAGGGTCTGGATACTGCATAGGTATTTTTTGCAAGCGCCAGTGTTTTCATCCAGAGCTCATATTCCTTGCTGGGTTGGCCACTCGCCCATTCGCAAACCTGATTCTGGGTTTGCCATCGTTGCATGTGCTTGTGTGTCTGTTGTCCGACAATGCCATCGGGCACCATCTCAGCAATGCCTTCCATCGTGCGCAGGTATTCCTGAAAGAGTCTTACTGATGCCTGGGTAACGTAATCGAACACCGGTACGGCGCGAGCTCTTGGCATGAATCCGGCGCGATGCAGGAACCCGTGAATGTCGCTGACATTGAACGGTCCGGAACTCACCTCCTTGAATCGGCGCCACGTACTTCTGTCATCGTCACGAAAACTGACTCGGTCCTTAAGTGCCGCGCTACCAGCAACGTTATGGAACCTGCCAAGGAAGGTCTGTGGCTTGGACGGGACACAGCCCGCATCGCAATGTCCGAGATAGATAACGCTCATGTTGCGCAATTTCGCTGAGTAACCAACGCCCAGTGTAAGCGCAACAAGACGCTGTTTGCCAATTTCCAGACTAGACAATTGGGGAGGAATACCTATCATAGCGTGATCTGCAATTTAGGAATTTACTGAAAAATGGGCGCATACAAGGAAGCTCACGGCGGAACGCTGGTTGATCTGTACCTGAATGAAAGCGAAGCGGAGCAGGAGCAGCGCAGGGCAGGCGATTACCCTTCCTGGGATCTCACGCCACGGCAGCTGTGCGATCTGGATCTATTAACGAATGGTGCCTTTTCGCCGCTGACCGGATTTCTGGCACAAACAGACTACGACAGTGTCTGCCAGACGATGCGACTGGCAGACGGTACGTTATGGCCCATTCCGGTGGTTCTTGACGTGAATGAACAATTTGCCGAGAAGCTCAGTGAGGGGCAACGAATTGCACTACGCGATGCGGAAGGCGTTCTGCTGGCGACGATGGAGGTATCCAGCATCTATCGCCCGAACAAGCAGGTGGAGGCCCAGAATGTCTATGGGACTACGGATGATACTCACGCTGGTGTGCATCATCTGTTGAATAGCACTGGTGCTGTGTATATCGGCGGCCGGGTGTTTGGTGTTGAGCCGCAAATTCACTATGATTTCAAGCTGTTACGTGACACACCATCGGAGCTTCGTGGTCGTTTCAGGAAGCTGGGTTGGAGAAAGATCGTTGCCTTTCAAACGCGCAATCCATTGCACCGGGCGCATCAGGAGCTTACGTTCCGAGCGGCACGTGAGGTTCAGGCCAACCTTCTCATCCAGCCTGTTGTCGGGATGACCAAGCCGGGGGATATCAATCACTTCACGCGAGTGCGTTGTTATGAGCATATTCTCGATGAATACCCAGATCAGACGACAACATTAAGTCTGCTGAATCTTGCCATGAGAATGGCTGGGCCCAGAGAGGCTCTCTGGCACGCAATAGTGCGTAAAAACTATGGTTGCACACATTTTATCGTGGGGCGCGATCACGCCGGTCCGGGGGATGACAGCAACGGGCAACCTTTCTACGGTCCTTACGATGCGCAGGAATTGTATCGGCAGCATGAAGAGGAGCTCGACATTACCATGGTCCCTTTCAAGATGATGGTGTACGTCGAGAACAAAGCCCAGTACGTACCTGCAGATGAAGCCGAACCCACAGATACCGTGCTGAATATATCTGGCACGGAGTTTCGTCGTCGACTACGTGAAGGGTTGGAAATTCCCGAGTGGTTTTCGTATACCAAGGTGGTTGAGGAGTTAAGACGCTCGTATCCCGCTAAGGACAAGCAGGGATTTACCCTGTTTTTTACAGGCCTTTCCGGCTCCGGCAAGTCTACTATCGCCAATGCATTAATGGTCAAGCTACTCGAAGATGGAAGGCGTCCGGTATCGCTGCTTGACGGGGATGTTGTACGTAAGCATCTATCCAGTGAACTGACATTCTCGAAGGAACATCGAGATCTGAATATTCAGCGCATCGGTTACGTTGCGTCGGAGATAACCAAGAACGGCGGAATCGCGATCTGCGCGCCTATTGCGCCTTACGCTCGAACCCGTGCCGCGGTACGTGAGCTGATAGAGCCGCTGGGGGGATTTCTGGAAATTCACGTGGCTACCAGTCTGGAGGAGTGCGAGCGTCGTGATCGTAAAGGCCTGTACAAACTTGCCCGTGAAGGGAAGATCAAGGAGTTCACAGGTATCAGCGATCCGTATGAAGCACCTGAAAATCCTGAGCTGGTCTTGAATACCGAAGAGCTGACTCCCGATCTGGCAGCGCATCAAATCATGTTGAAGCTGGAGAGTTTGGGTTTGATAGCCTGACCGAGTGACTACAAGCAATTTACGCTTGATTGTTTGAAGGACATCGCTGGAAACGCAGACCTGCGGTACCTCATATCCGCTTAGGCGGGAATTCAAGTGTATTGCTATGCAAGGTCGCACATTTGCTGGACATCGGCGCTCCATCTCAGTGCGACGAATCCGGCGCTGCGCCTTTTTGTTCTAACGAATGAGCCTGGCGATTGTGTTGGTTCTGGTACCGGTATTTCAGGTAGTGCGCTTCGATGAGTCACTCATGACACCTAACAGGCGTCGATAGGCGGCGCTTCGTGTATCACGGCCTGTGTGAACCGGTGGTGCCTTACTGGTTGATTCCCTGGCACGTTTGACGATCGCGGGCGGTGCGGATTGACGCGTTTGACTGCTGTTAGCGGCTTGCCGCTCGAGCTCATCGTCTACGTGTGGTTCGCTGACGTACCGCAGCAGCCAGTTTTCCACTTCTGACTCTAGCGTGGTGCCGTTGCGCTCCGCTTTCTTTCTGGCGCGCGCTACCAACTTGCTTTTAGCTTCTAAATCCTTGATTACCACAACTGCTCCTGATAGTGTACTCGTAGACCACAGCACGATTTAACCATAGATATCGTCACAAAAAAACGTTATCAGCTAAATATTATTTTGCAAGAAGGCGTAGACCCGCTTCCTTGCGCTTGAGCGTAAAAATGACCTTATTTGTCATCGATTGACGCTGGTTTGACCTGCTAGCGAAAGTGATCGGTCCAAAGTGAAACGCGGGCGAGGTCTCGGCCCCCGTATTGACTAACGGCTTCGTTCAGGGCAGGAGGCTCTTCGGCTTCACTATCATGACCGATCTGAGTCAGTCGCATGGTGTACCGGACGGTAATGCCACCCTCAGCCCCACGTTCTTAAAGACGAATCTGTTCCCTTGTGGGATTGCCGCGACCATCCTCGAGTGAATCAGACATGGCTGACTTGAGAATGCGATTCTTCAGCACATTGTCACTCGGAGGTGCTTATGGTGTGAACAGTGTAGTGGCATCCGGTGTGTTCATAGCGTCGGGGATGCTCGTTTATGTCTGGTGATGATGTCAGTTACTCATGCCTTGCCAATCTGTCCGATACGATCCCGCAAGCGATAGTACGCCATGCCCAGAGCGATCAGTGCGCTACCCGCTTCTGGTCCAACCGGTAAGCGGATGTGTTTCAACTGGCTGAACAGATCGAATCTGTCGAGTGTACCGCTTATCGCTTCAGCCATGATCTCAGCCATGATGTGTGAGCTGGCAATGCCATGGCCTGAATATCCCTGAGCGTAGTAGACATTGTTCTGTACACGCCCCAGTGCGGGAATTCGGTTGACTACAATGCCTGCGGTACCGGTCCATGCAAATTCAATGGCAACGCCATGTAGTGCATGAAATGTTTTTTCAAGCGCAGGGCGCAAGGTGTTGGCAACATCGTTGATATCACGGCCGGAGTAGTTGGTGCCACCGCCGAACATGAGACGGTTATCAGCCGTTAGTCGATAGTAGTCGAGGACCATGCGGCTGTCGTAGACGGCAAGGTTGTCAGGGTTTAAAGCGTTCGCAAGATCAGTATCCAGTGTTGTGGTCGCAAGATTTCCTAAAATGGCAGGAAACACAAGACCTTTTAGTGCTTTCTGTGCTAGACGATGGTAGGCATTGCCGGCGAGAATGATGGTCTTTGCACTGACGCTACCGCTATTCGTTTTTACGCAAGCTTTCTGAATGACGGTATTCCCGTAATCAATACTGGTTACAGGTGACTGTTCGAAAATGCGTGCACCCTGCGAGACTGCCGCTGCGGCTTCACCAAGACACAGGTTCAGTGAGTGCAGGTGCATATTATAGGTATTGAGCACACCACCGTGATACAGCGTGGTGGCAAGTTTTTCATGCACCTGATCCTTGTCCAGCCATCGCACATTGTCTTCAAGGCCAGCTTGCTGTGCATCGCGCAACGAGGATTGCAGTTCCGGGATGTCAGACTCACGGTAAGCGGTGTGCAGATGTCCGTAAGTCAAATCGCACTCTATGCCGTAGCGTCCCACACGTTGTGTGATAATTTGATGACCATGCCAACGCAGCATTCGCATCACATCATTAGCATCGCTTCCAATCATTTTGCGCATTTGCTTGTGAATCGCTGCATCACCAGACAGACTGCCTGTCACCTGTCCACCATTGCGGCCGGTAGCGCCCCAACCGACGCGGTTAGCTTCGACAACAACAACGTCAAAGCCGCGTTCGGCTAGTTCAACAGCGGTGTTGATGCCAGTTGAGCCTGCCCCGACGATAACGATATCGGCCTGAATATCCCCTTCAAGCGTTGGGTAGCGGGTTTTGTCATTGCATGTGGCGTTGTAGTAGCTGCCTATGCGTTCAACAGCGTGTTTCTCACTCACAGGCGTGATAGGTAGGTTTCAAGCTCTACATCGGTCACCATGCGGTTCATGATTTGAGCCTCGTGTCTTTTTATCGCAGCGTAGGTTGTGTGAAATTCCTTGCCGAGTAAGTCGCGGACCCAACTGGAACTCTCAAAATTCCCGATGGCCGTTAGCCAGTCGTGAGTCAGTAGTTTCGCGGACGGTGTCTGACCTGAAAGCAATGGCTCAACGTCGGGTGGCTTCCCCTCATCCAGTCCCGTTGCAATAGCACCCAATAAGGCACTTAAAACAAGGTAGGGGTTGGCGTCTGCCCCCGCAACCCTATGTTCAATACGTGCAGCGCTGCCTGCAACTTCCGGTACGCGCACGGCGACACCGCGATGATCAAAGCCCCAGTCGACGCGTACCGGGGCAAAACTATCTGGTTGTAGACGTCGATAGGAATTGGCATTTGGCGCAAACAACAAATGCGCAGCTTCCAGGTGTGCAAGCGCTCCTGCGATGCCATATTGCAAATTGGATGTATCGGTCTGGTCGAACACGTTTCGCCCGTTTTCATTCAAAAGGCTTGCGTGCACATGTTGCCCAGAACCGCCGTGCTCGCTATAGGGCTTGGCCATAAACGTTGCCAGTAAACCAAGCTCGTTGGCAGCTCTGTCTACCAGCTGCTTGAATAGTACGGCATGGTCAGCAGCTGCTACGGGATCGCTTTGATGCTTTAGATTGATTTCGAATTGTCCGGGACCAAACTCTGCCAGCTGTGTTTCTGACGGGATGTCCATGTCTTCAGCGAACGATCGAATACGGGCAAGCACTGCTTCCATCCGATCCATAGAACGCATGTCATACAACTGTAACGTGTTGGGTTTTCCCGATATGGTCAGTTGTGCAGGGATCGTAGGCTTACCGGTATTGCGTGTTGCGCCATCAAGCAAATAGAATTCTAGCTCTACCGCAACCATCGGGTACAGGCCTTTGCTGTGCAGTTTGTCAACCTGCCTTTGCAAGATAGCCCGGACATCGAAATCGCTGGGCTTACCGTCGGCTTTATATAGACTGCATAGAATTTGCTGATTGCCTGAGTTCCAGGGCTGATGATGAAAGCGGCTGTTGCCAGGTATACAAAGGCCATCAGCATCTCCTGAGCTTAAGCCAAGATGGGTTATCTCATCACTATCATCGCCCCAGATATCCATCGCCTGGGTGGAAATAGGCATGCGCGCCTTGCCTGCCAGTATCTTATCGCGGAAGTGTCCGGGAAGTCGCTTGCCTCGCAGGCCACCGTGCCAGTCGACGATCAGTACATCAAGCTGTCCGTCAGTGTTCATGTTACTGCCCGCCATATTCAAGAAGACGTGGCCTTGTTTGGTAGCAACAACATACGATTGATATCCCAATGCGCCCAGATGCGCAATTCGTCACTGGCAGGTGGCAGACTCAGGGCTTGCTCGTTGCCTATTATCGCACTAATGGATTGGTGGTCAGGTAGTCGTATTTCAGCGATGGAATGTTGCCCCTGAAAGGCAATGTCACCCAGGATGCCCTCGATATTGACCTGGTTGTTCAAAGGCTTGTTGGTTGACAGGCCGACATGTTCCGGACGGACAGCGAGCACGGCATCGGCTTCCCGGGCAGGGGAAATACCCGCGGGCAGGTCGGTATACCATTCGATAACACCCAGCTGGTCCACATGTAAGGCAACGCCGGTTTCAATACTGGACACCTGCTTCACCTGAAATGCATTGATGTTACCGATGAAATCGGCAACAAAACTGTCGACTGGATGTTCATACAACTCTGCGGGTGTCGCAACCTGTCGCAGCTTGCCAGATTCGAGTACGGCAATCCGATCTGCCATGGCCATAGCCTCGGCCTGATCGTGCGTGACAATGATGAAGGTAACGCCGACGCTCTCCTGCAGCTTTACCAGTTCGAGGCGCATGGCATCACGTAGTTTGGCATCAAGTGCTGACAATGGTTCGTCCAGCAGCAGTACACGTGGGCGCTTGACCAGCGCACGTGCCAATGCCACACGTTGCCGTTGCCCACCGGAAAGCTGATCAGGCTTTCTGCGTGCAAAATCGGCAAGGTGTACTTGCTCAAGTGCCAACGTGACGCGTTTGCGTGTCTCATCAGCGGACACTTTTTCCATCTTCAAACCATAAGCGACATTGTCCTCGACACTCATGTGTGGAAAAACAGCGTACGACTGAAACACCATGTTGATGGGGCGCTTGTTAGGGGGCAGTGGCGTCATGTCGTTGCCATCGAGAAGCAGCTCGCCTTCGCTGGGTGACTCAAAGCCTGATATGACTCTCAATAGTGTGGACTTGCCACAGCCAGATGGGCCTAACAAGGCGAAGATCTCGCCCTGCTTGATATCAATGGAGATATCGCTCAGCGCCTCGACCTTGCCAAAGTGCTTGGTGATATTGCGTATCGATACGATGGTGTCGCTCATATCAAGTGTCCACTCGCTGATAACGTAACGCGATAAACGTGAGTATCAGGGTCAGGATAATCAGAACGGTAGAGGCTGCGTTGATCTCTGGTGTTACCGAGAAGCGCACCATGGAATAGATCTTCACGGGAAAAGTGATAGTGTTGGGACCGGAGGTGAAAAAGGTGATAACGAAATCATCCAGAGACAAGGTAAACGCGAGCAGAGCACCAGCGATGAGTCCGGGTTTCATATGCGGTAGCAGAATATCCTTGAACACTTGAAATTCTGATGCGCCCAGATCCTTTGCAGCCTCTTCCATCTCTCGATTGAAACTCTGGAGGCGGGTTCTGATCACCATGGCAGCAAACGGAAAACTGAACGTGATGTGCGCAATGATGATGTTAGTGAGGTTGAACGGCCAGGCGGTATCGCCTGTAGCCAGCCATCCCATTGCCGAGAAGAACATGGCCAGGGAGACGCCCATACAGATTTCCGGAATAACGATAGGCAAAGAGACCAGGCCTTCGAACAGCGGCTTGAACGGAAAGCGAAATCGCCACAACACTACGGCCGTCAGCGCACCGAGTATGACGCTGATGATCGTGGATACCACGGCAATCGTTATCGAATTACCAAACGCCAGCATTAATTCATCATTACTGAAGGCTTTTTCATAGTACTTGGTAGTAAAGCCTTTCCAGATGA
Source organism: Granulosicoccus sp. (assembly GCA_045106195.1). Classification (GTDB taxonomy): domain Bacteria; phylum Pseudomonadota; class Gammaproteobacteria; order Granulosicoccales; family Granulosicoccaceae; genus Granulosicoccus. The sequence continues at coordinate 18,519 of JBGCEH010000033.1, read as the reverse complement.
CGTTGCCACCACGACGTGAATTGTTGAATGAGAAAACGATCAGTACGATGATGGGAGCGTAAAGAAAAATGGTGCCCATCAGAAAAACACTGCGTAATGACCATTTGCGGCTGTATTCAAAAGGACCCGGCTTGTTACCTTTGCGACGTAACCAATTCATCATGCACGTCCCTCGCGACGTGAGCGTGCCGCATCGTTGAATGATCGAATAGCCAACAGAATGAACGTGGCGTAAAGCAATGTCAGGGAAATGGCGGAACCGAAAGGCCAGTCATTGGCCTTCTTGAACTGACGCTCTATGACGTTGGCGATCATATCAACTTGTCCACGGCCCAGAAGATCGGGGGTGAGAAACTGCCCCAGCGCAGGGATGAACGTGATTATCGCGGCTGTTACAATACCGGGCATTGCCAACGGGATGAGCACGTTGCGGGCGGTTTGCAGTTGTCCTGCTCCCAGATCGATACTCGCTTCCAGCAGGGAATTATCCATTCTCTCAAGGGCCGAATAGATAGGCAGAATGGTGAAGGGTAGAGAGACGTACACAATGCCGTAGATAACGCCTGTTGGTGTGCCCAGTAACGTCAGAGGTGTAAACCCGTCACCCAGCAGGTTCAGGTTGCCCAGGCCAATAACGTTTAGCAATTGCTCGGCACGTTCGTAAAACCACCGTAGAACATCGTTCAGGCGACCGCGTGTGCCCAGAATATTCAGCAGGGCGTAGGTGCGAATCAGAAGATTGGTCCAAAAGGGTAGCATGATCAGCAGCAGCAACCATGGCTTGGCTTTTGGTGATGCGGTAGCAATCACAAGTGCCATTGGAAAACCCACGAGTAGGCAAACCAGTGTGGCCACAAAGGCCAGCCAGAAAGAGCGACCTATGAGCTGTAGTATTTCCGGCTGCAGTATCCGCTTGTAATTGTCAAGCGTCCATGTCGTTTCTATTTGCGTAATGGTGACGTTTTCACCAAAACTGTACAGCCAGATGATGCCCAACGGAACAACAAAAAACAGAATGAGCCAGATAAATGTAGGAAGGCTGAACGCAAAGAAAACGCCCAGCCTTCCACGTACGTCCTGCACGCTCTACAATCCGGTTTTCGAGTTTACGGACAAGGCGTTCAACTGGCTTTGATGCGAGTCCAGGCTTCATCGACCTTGCGCGTAATTTCCTGCCCAGGATAGATCGACACTTCACTTTTGCCAATTGCCTCATCTGAAGGAAAGATGGACGGGTTCAGGGTATATTCTTCACTCATGAGTGCCTTGGATGCGGCATTAGGTGTCGCGTAGTAAATGAAATCTGCGATATCTGCACCAACCTGTGCGTCCAGAAGGAAATTGATGAGTACATGCGCATTTTCTACATTAGGTGCGCCTTTGGGGATACATAGCGTGTCTTCCCATAGCAGACCACCCTCATCAGGCAGGACATAACCAATGTCATTATCCTCTTCCATGACCTGGAAGATATCACCGTTCCATTCCATGGCCAGATCAACTTCCCCAGCCAGCAGCAGATCCTGACCGTTGTCCGGTGCAAAAGCGGTAATGTTGTTTTTCTGTGCAATCAGCATTTGCTCGGCTGCTGCGATATTTTCATCTGTCCAGTCGTTCAGTGATTTGCCCATGGCCTTCAGGGCCATCTGCATTACCGTTTGTGGCTCGCTGAGCAGAGCGATGCGTCCGGCATACTGGTCTGAGTTGAGAATGTCATTCCACGATGACGGCGCACTATCGACTGCCGACTTGCGATAGCCGATACCGATAGTTCCCCACATATAAGGCATGCTGAACTTTCGGCCGGGGTCAAAGGCTGGATCCAGAAAGTTCTGATCGATATTGGCCATGTTGGGGATTTTGGAATGGTCGAGCGTCATTAGCATATCGGCAACGATCATGCGTTCGACATAATCGTTGGTTGGCACGATGACATCGTAGCCGGGGTTGCCACCACGCAGCTTTGCGAACAATTCGTCATTGTCAGCGAACAGGTCGTACTGGACTTCTACCCCTGAATTTTCCTCGAACTGCTCGATGGTGTTTTCACCGATATAGGTGTCCCAGTTGTAGAAGTTGACTTTTCCATCAGCAGCAAAAGCACCTTTGGGAAACTTGAATGAGATGCCGACGGCAGCTGCACCAGCGGCTCCGGCAAGAAATTTTCTACGGCTGACTGGCAGGCGGGATGAACGGCTCATAGGATTCCTCGGGGTGTTCCTGATAACAATGGGGTGATACTGAGCAGCATCGTTTCGGGACGCCGCCGGATAGCGCTTTATATCATTCAATAAAGGCTCAGTATACTGGAACCTGCGACAGAACCTCGCATCGGGATTTGCCCGTTCTGGCACCTGTAAACCCGTTATCGACGGCTGTAACTGACCCGGTCGATCATCGTCAGACTTCCGACCCGGGCGAATGTGTGGCATCCGCTCCAGCCAGTACCTTCTTCGGGTAGGATTCGGCAGCTTGCCGATTCTCGATAAGTCTCCGGTGTAAGCTCATCAATACGGCTGATATTGATCCCATAGCCGTAGCGATAAGCACCGTATTGGCTACAGCGAAACATGCTGCCGTCTTCGTGAATGATGGGACCTGCCATTCGGGATCGGTCGACTCCCGTGAGTACCGGATTAAGTGCATGCGCCTGCCATGGGCCTTCGAGGGTGTCCGAATAGTAAATATGTAACTCGTCACGTTCATCGACTGAGCGATGTGACTGACAGTTTGTGAACATCCACCAACGCCCCTGGTGTTGTAACAGCACAGTGTCGGCAGCATTGATATCTGGCAGGAGTTCCTGGTGATGCTCCCACTGGTCCGGGAAGTGCTTGGCTTTGTATAGATTGACGCTACGTAAGGAGGCGGTTTCGGGAATCATGTAGTAACTGTCTTCGTATTTGAAGACATGGGGAAACGATAAATGATAGTCGGTAGATAGTGCGACACCCGACTCCACTAAAAGTCCGTCCTTATCGAGTTTTGCGTACGCAATATGAGCATTCTGGTTATGTTTGTGCATTCTCTCGAAAAAAGCATAAACGTCGCCCTGATGCTGACAAAGATGTGGATCGGCCCATATAACATCGTTGGGTGCGGCAACACATGTGTAGGCCTTAACAGGGGTTTTAGCGATCTCCTGCAGACTGGCTGACGGTGTACTGTGCGACACTGCGAGTTGCCAGTGCTCGGTAAAGAGCTTGTGGTGGACACGTTCATAAATCTGTCTGAGCAATAGTTTCTTTGCTTTCCACAGTGGCGAGAACTTGTGAAACAGGTATTCACGATCGGTAGTAACAGTATCCAGAGTGGTGTCAATATCGAGCAATGCGTGTTGCCGGTCCGTGTCAAATACACCCAGATTGCCCTCTTGAACTTTCATGCTATCCAGCTTGCGATCCGGGTGATTGACCATCCATGTCAATCGAGACATGAATACACCGGGCAAGGCACTGTAACTTAATCTGCGTAGATCACTGATCGAATAGGTTTGACAGGGCAGGGCGTGAGAGGCAATACGATCTGTGCTTAAGCGCTCTGCGCTTGAGTGGTATTGATGATTCCAGATGTGAACCCAAATGAACGGCGCGCGGTTTAACAGGCTATGCTTTATGCGAACATCCATACTTGGCAGGTCAGCTGACCAGACAGGCACCTCTGCGCATGAGAATTCCAGGGGAGGTTTCTGGCGCGTTAGATAAAGGATGACATCGCATTGAGCCAGTGCCTCAGGATGCGCCGCCAGCTCATGGGCAAGCAGTGTGTCAGGCAGTGCTTTCGGCTGCCATGGATTGTAGGTGAAGTGTGGAATATCGATGATATTCTGGAGTAACCAGTCGGCGAGCCTGGGTCGCAGTCTGGCGGTGGGTCCGTTACGTGAAGAGAGGGTTTTGTCGTGCAGGCCAACGGACAGTTGCATGTTGTCATGTGCCTGTATGTCCTGCAGAACCTGACCGACCCATGCAGCAGGTGTGCGCGATCCGATAACCGCACCAACGTGCAGGGCAGGCTTCATAAGATGTTACTTAAAACAGAAGTCAGGGGTGGTTGAGTATAAACGGTAACCTGACAGCGCGTTCCCTTCTTGAATGCGCAATTTACACTTCAGGCTCTTCTGGTCCTTCTTCTGCGAACTGGTTGGCTTGACGTCGCTACCGGTAACGTCACCACTTTCGATAATTCAGGGAAACTTGCACTTTTATGCGGGAAAGCCATGGCTTCAACAAAGTGCTGTTGGAAGTCAGGCTCAACAGCCGTTTCAACTTTCTCTATGTGGCGCACCACTGTTTCGATTTCGGTACGTGCGTTTTTGTCCAGTAACGCCATGAGTGCACCGGTACCTGCAGCGTTCCCCGCAGAGCCTACATGCTCAAGATTGCAGTCAGGAATTAGCCCGAGCACCATGGCATATTTCACATCAATGTGACTACCAAAGGCACCTGCAAGCCGAATGCGATCTACTGAGTCAATGCCAAGGCGGTCCATCAGTAGTCTAACCCCGGCATAGAGGGCGGCTTTTGCAAGTTGAATCTGGCGTACATCATTCTGCGTGATACGAATCACGACATCGCCCTCATGCAACACATATGAAAAGGTACGATCGTTAGCCTGTATGCGGGGGTTACGCGTTGAGAGTTCCCCATTGATGACACCATTGCTGTCGATGATTCCGGCAAGAAACATTTCTGCGACAACTTCGATAATGCCGGAGCCACAAATGCCTGTAACGCCGATGTTGGCAATGTTGGCCTCAAAGTCGGCAGCATCAGACCAGCTTTCGTTTCCAATGACGCTGAATTTCGGTTCCAGTGTCTGAGGATCAATTCTAACGCGCTCTATGGCACCTGGCGCAGCTCTTTGCCCTCCACTGATCTGTGCACCTTCAAAGGCTGGACCCGTTGGGCTTGAACAGGCAACAAGTCTTCGCGAATTGCCAAGCACAATCTCAGCGTTCGTGCCTACATCGACGAGCAATGTTATCTGCTCGAGTTGTTGTGGTTGTTCCGAAAGCACGACACCAGCTGTATCTGCACCGACATGTCCGGCAACGCACGGCAGCAGATAGGCCTTGGCCTGAGCGTGCGCAAAGACACCCATCGAAGCAGCATCCAGCGTCATTGCTTCATCGGTAGTCAGGGCAAAGGGGGCACCACCAAGTTCTACCGGATTAATACCCAACAGCAAGTGATGCATGACAGGGTTTGCAACAAAGCTCATCTCCAGTATGTCTGTACTATCTATGTTGGCCTGTTTGCTGACATCAGCAATGAGGTCGTTCATTGCCCCGACAACGGCTTCTGTCATGGCCTGATCGCCGCCAGGGTTCATCATCACGTAAGAGACACGACTCATCAGGTCTTCACCAAAACGGATTTGCGGGTTCATAGCGCCGCTACTAGCCAGCACGTTGCCGCTGCCGAGCTCGACGAGATGACCCGCAATAGTGGTAGAGCCCACATCTACCGCCACCCCGTAGATATGTTCCTTAAAGCCCGGCCATACTGCAAGCATGTCTCTGTTCTCATGAATGGCGACAGTGACTTGCCAGTTGCCTGTTCGCAGCGCGTTCTGTAGACCCTTGAGCAGTGGCAGTCCTGCCTGCAGGTTTTCCAGTCTCCATTCATTCAACAACGCTAGCTTGAGACGCCTGAGATCGCCGGATGGGTCGTGCATATCGGGCTCTTGAACATCAACCACGTAAAGACGGACAGCAGGGTTCACGGTGATGTTGGCGTGATCCAGGGCTTTTCGAATCACCTGTTTGTGGACTTGGCTATCGGCGGGAATATCAACGACCAGATCACCGAGTATGGTGGCCTGGCAACCAAGCCTTCTCCCCATTGCAAAAGCTGTGTTGATTCTCTGATAGCGCGCTTCAACACGCGTGCTCTCGCCGAGGTTAGTGAGAGACGACACAATCTTGTGCTTGGAGAACTCACCTTCAGGGCACACTACCTGGCAACGACCGCACAGACCACGTCCACCGCAGACCGAATCCAGGTCAACGCCCAGGTTACGTGCTGCCTGCAACACAGTGGTACCGACATCAAAGGTGCCGCGTTTACCACTGGGGGTGAAGACCACCATGGCCTGTTCGATGGATTCGCTCATAGTTTATTCATCACACTCAGGCCTGAATACTCACCAAAGATATATCAGCTAGTTCGCCTTCGACGGCTTACTCGTCTGCCTCGGGCTCCGGCTTCGCCTTCTTCGGCAGGTGCACGGTATTTACGGATCCATGCCAGGCAGTCCGCATCATTGCCCATCAGGACATCGGCTGCCATGACTGAGCGCATGACCTCCTCATGGCACGGATTGGTAATGGCAGACGTCATGCCGGAGCTGATGGCCATGGACAGGAATGCACCGTTGATACCGTTTCTTTCCGGGAGCCCGAAGCTTACGTTCGAGGCACCACACGTGGTGTTACACCCCAGCTCGCGGCGTATCCTGCCGAGAATATCAAACACCTGGCGGCCCGCGAAGCGCATGGCACCAATCGGCATGACCAACGGATCAATGACCACATCCGAGGCCGGTATGCCGTGGTCGGCTGCACGTTCGACGATTTTTTTCGCCACCTTGAAACGCTCTTCGGGATCTTCAGAAATTCCGGTTTCGTCATTGGAGATGGCCACTACCGCCGCCTTGTATCTTGCTACCAGAGGAAGTACACGTTCCAGTACCTCATCTTCGCCGGTGACAGAATTTACCAGCGCCTTGCCTTGATAGACGCCCAATCCTGACTCTAGTGCGTCAATGATTGATGAGTCGATCGACAGAGGAACATCGGTTATGGATTGCACCAGTTGAATCGCCTGGGCAAGCAAGGCTGGCTCATCGGCCAGAGGGATACCGGCATTGACATCGAGCATTTGTGCACCGGCTGCCACCTGCGCCCGTGCATCTGCTTCCACTCGACTGAAATCACCGGCTTTCATCTCTTCAGCAAGAATTTTTCGTCCCGTCGGGTTAATACGTTCGCCAATAATCGTAAAGGGATGATCCGGGCCGATGATATGTTCACGCGTAGCTGAACTGATTACCGTGTTCGTCATTGGATACTATCTCTATGTTGCTGGACGGTAGTATCACCGTCATAGTGGCGCGGATGCCATGGAGTTCTGCCATCCAGTACGCCGGAACGTTTGACGATGTCAGGTACGGATTTCTCTTGCCGGTAAGCCATGATGTGAACACCATCGACACCGGGAATTTCTCGAATCTGCTGTATCAGTTCAACGCACAGCGATTGTCCTTCTGCCTTTTGATCATCAGCGCCTTTGAGGCGGTCGATAATGCTGTCCGGAATGTAGACACCTGGCACATTAGCGCGTATCCATTCGCCAGTACGGGCAGAGGCAATAGGGCCGACACCGACGATGACAAAGACTTTCTCGCAGAGGCCCAGATCTGTCACCTTGGCCATGTATTCACGAAGCCTGGGGATGTCATAACAGTATTGCGTCTGGACAAACTGTGCTCCTGCGGCAACTTTCTTGGCAAGCCGCAACGGACGCCAGTCAAAAGGTTCCACAAACGGATTGGCAGCAGCCCCAAGAAAGACGCGTGGCGGGTCTGACAAAATACGACCGCTCTGGAATGTGGATTTATCGCGCATGGTCCTGGCGATTTCCAGTAACGACATGCAATCAAGATCGAAAACAGGTTTTGCTTCAGGATGATCCCCGGTCTGAACGCCGTCGCCCGACAGACAGAGCATATTGCAAACACCCATGGCGGCACCGCCCAGAATATCGCCTTGAATGGCAATGCGATTCTTGTCGCGGCAGGATATCTGCTGAATCAACGCATAGCCAAGACGTGTCAGTAGAGCACAGACGGCAAGCGAGCCCATATGGCAGTGTGCGCCGCTGCCATCAGTTGCATTGATGGCATCGACATAGCCGTCGAAATAGGCAGCCCGTTCATACACCATGGCAGGATCTGCACTATCAGGCGGTGCGAGTTCGCTGGTAACGACAAAATTCCCTGCGCGCAGCATGCGCTCTAGTCTTCCAGGTGAACTATGTCCGTGAAGGAGCGATAAAGGGTAACCCGGAACCTCTTCGTCAGCGTCATTCATGAGTAGGTTTCATGTCTGGATGACGATTCATCGGTTTTTTCGCGTACCACCCGCAGCCACGATGATGTTCCTTGAAGCCGGTGATCAACAGCAAACTGTACCGTAGAAATCTCATTTCCTTTCTTCATATGCTGCGCGCCGTCCCAGGCCTCAACCCAGACACAACGCATCTCTGGCTTGACCTCACAGAAACCATCCGCCCGCACACCACCGCAAGGCCCGTTGCGAATGGATTTGGGACAGTTCATGGGGCATGACATGCCCGTACTGCTTAACGCGCACTGACCGCACATCTGGCAATCGAAGAGCGCGCCCTTGACGATTTTTTCTACGGCAGCGACGGGCTTTTCTACGTTTGCATGTCCTAACTTGCGAAGCAGTGGAGCTGACAGCAGTAGTACACGTTCCAGAGTGTCGTAGGTAACCTCAAGCAACCGGGCGTTGCGCACTGACCATTTACGTAGCATGTACATAGTCAGTCTCCGGAAGCATCAAGGTTGGCCGAGCCCGCCGCTGGACCCGTTGGGCGGAGCTCTTCGTTGACGTTCTCTGCAATGCCTTTGGCCTTTGTGAGCGCTTCGAGATAGATGTCATCGTACTGCTCAAGAAGCTCGATGGCGGCGCTGTCTGCCACCGCTTGCAGATCGCTGCTGCAGGGGCTTCTGTCCCGCCGCCAGTCTTCCATGTAGGCATCGCTGGAACCTTTGCCTGCACGCATGGCAGCGCGATCAATTGCTTCCTGAAATCGGGCGGGCAGCATGACCTTGGCAGTTTTTCTTCCAGCCTTGGCCGTTACCTGTGAGGGGATATCGCGCCAATAGATTTTGATCAGTTCAGGCATGGCAGGTTGCGTAAATATCTGGTTAAGTCCGAATGGTTTTTTAACGTACTGCTATCTTGATTGGTGCCAGCGCATGTTCAAATTGCTGCATCCCCGTGTCATGAACTTCGAGTTTCAGCCCGAGCGCTGATGCTGCAGATTGTGCCTTTCCCATCCGCAGGGTACCCTTGTTGCCATAGATGTCCTGCCGCAGGTATATCAGTCGTGTGTAATGCCCGAAGTACTGATCCCGCAACTCTGGGTGTCTGTCAATTCCCAGGTTTTCCATGATCAAGCGTTGAAAGTGATCGACCAGATAATCGGTCAGGTAAAAGGTTCCCAATTCTGCCTCGGCCATTTCGTCGAAAATCGCTTGTCCTGAAAAGAAGCCATAACAATGATCGCCGGGTAGTCGCTGAATGTCGTGTTTCGATAAAAGAGCGTCAAGCTGACCGCCAGTACCGCAGTCGGCGTATGCCACGAAAATCTGCTGGTACTGATCTTTGTATCGCCGGATTTTTTTCTCTATCGCAGGCGTAATACGATGGGGGTTGTTGTGCCACTCAGCTGGCAGGCACTGGATATCCAGATGTCGCCATTTGTTCGCTTTCACCAGAGTTACCAGCTCGTGTGCGATCGCCCCACAGGCAATGACCAGCGTTTTCGATGTGTCTGAGTCACCTGGATTCTCATCGTTAGTGCTCTGCAATGAGATTCCCACAGCTCAGATCATCAGCTGGCAAGCCGCCGTTCGGCAATCATGGACTTCGCTGTTTCAACGGCGACGGCTGCATCACGGCAATAAGCATCTGCGCCTACCGCTTTGCTGAATTCTTCGTTGAGAGGCGCACCGCCTACAAGCACAATGAAATCTTCCCGCATGCCCTGTTCCTTGAGTGTGTCTATAACCACTTTCATGTAAGGCATGGTTGTTGTGAGCAGGGCTGACATGCCCAGAATATCGGGTTTGTGCTCTTCGAGGGCTTCCAGGTACTTTTCAACGGCATTGTTGATACCAATATCAATCACCTCGAATCCTGCGCCTTCCAGCATCATGCCGACAAGGTTCTTACCGATATCGTGAATGTCGCCTTTGACCGTGCCTATCACAACCTTGCCGATGGATTCTGCACCGGTCTCGGCGAGCAATGGCCTGAGGATGCCCATGCCGCCTTTCATGGCGTTAGCGGCCATCAATACTTCGGGAACAAAGAGAATGCCGTCACGGAAATCGATACCGACAATACGCATGCCTTCAACCAGTGCATCATTGAGCACTTTGTCGGGAGCCCAGCCGCGCTCCAGGAGTATGGTTGTGCCTTCAACGATCTCCTCTTTCATGCCGTTGTAGAGATCATCATGCATCTGCTCTACGAGTTCGTCAGTGCTGAGTTCGGAGAGAACGATGTCCTCTTCGTCGTCGAAGTTGTCTTGTTCTGCCATGAGATTCGAAAGTGCCGCTGATTGAGTGCATAGTAGCTACTGATATCGGCCGATCGAAAGCCCTTTAATGCCTCAGTGACGACTTCAAGTCGTCGATAAACGACACTTTTCGCTTTCGGCACATTATTGATGAGCAAAAGTTACGCCTTGTCGCCTTGTTTTCGAGAAATTGCCTGTCGCTCGGGAGCGACTAACGTCCTTTGAAAACTGGCTTGCGTTTGTTCAGAAATGCATCGACACCTTCGGCAAAATCATCCGTCTTGCTGGCGGCTTGCTGGAAATCGCACTCCAGATTGAGCTGATCGTCGAGGGTTCGCGTCTGCGAGAATCTGAGTAACATTTTGGTGTAACCCAATCCTACTGTTGGCTGGTTGGCAAGACGATGGGCCAGCGCTGTGGTTTCGGTGCGTAACTGCTCGTCGTCGACGCAGCGCCAGATCATGCCCCAGCTCTCAGCCTTCTCGGCACTGACAGGCTCGCCCGTCATGCACAATGCCGTCGCACGTGCCAGTCCGACAAGCCTTGGCAGAGTCCAGGTTCCGCCACCATCGGGAACCAGGCCCAGTTGGCTGAATGGCTGGATAAATTTGGCCGAACGGGCGGCAAGGACGATATCGCAGGCCAGCGCAAGGTTAGCCGCAGCGCCCGCCGCCACCCCGTTAACGCAGGCAATGACGGGTATATTGAGAGTGGTGATGGTTCGCAATAGTGGATTGTAGTCCCGTTGTACCACCTCACCGAGGGCTGCCATATCCAGATCTGCCAGATCCTGCCCAGCGGAAAAACCTCGACCGTTGCCGGTAATGACCAGACAACGGACGTCTTGTGATTGTTGCACTCTGGCCAGTACATCTCTGACTTCGGCATGCATGCTGGCCGTAAAGCTGTTGAGTTTGTCGGGTCGATTGAAGGTGAGCCAAGCGACTCCGTCGTCGAAACCGAACTCTATACTCTGGAAGTCACCATCAGTATTCATCGGAGTGCAGATCCCTTTGTTGTCGTGGCCGGGCTTTGTTAGTTGAGTCCGGCCGGCTTGGCTGGACGAAACAGACAGGCAAGCAGTACCAGCACGAAAGCGCCTAGAAGAGCGCGAAGCAGATAGTCCGGGGTGGTGACGTTTATGGTCAGGACACCCCCGAAAATCGCCGGGGCAAATGCACCGATGCAACTACCGAGGCAGCCAAGCAGGATGTTAATGAAAAACACCAGTCCACGGCTTTTGAGTACCACTGATGCAAGGATGCCCAGAACGAGCCCGATCAAGAGTACGAGAATGACATTGGCGAACGGCATGCGAAACTGACTCCGGAAAGTGATAGGTCGGTGGCCCAACGTTCTATTGTACTACCCTGTCAACGGCCTGTCCGAACGCAATAATTTATGAACCTCGTTTATGGCCAGAGACAACATGGCGAAATCAATGGATGAACTGGCTTTCATCTCGGCCATAAGTGCACGATAGGTGTCCGTGGATTGTGAATTGCGACTTGCCCACTCAAGAACGCGTTGCTCTGCTGACAAGTCTTGCTCTGTGACGCTGGCAATTTCTGCACATAAATGCCGTTGTTGATCATGCAAATTGCTTCGCAGTTCCGATGTGGCAAGTTTGTGCCAATGAGAATTGGACACCAGGAGTCCGACACGTTCACGTAACCAGCTGAGTTCCAGATGATGACCCAAAGCGAAGTAGAGCCCTGCAACCCCTGCGACCGGTTGTTGCAGTGAACTTGCAACTTCGACAATGTCGAGCGATGAGGACATTGGTACCACCTGAGCAACCATAGTCGCCGTCGGTTCAGGGGCGCCGGCTTTCATGAAATGCTGTACACGTTGATCAAGTGTGATGCGTTCGGCCTCAGACAGGCAATCGGGCATGGCGGCAATCAGTTCGTCGAGGCTGTGACGAAAATGGCTTACAAGCATGTGGATGTCACTACCGGCCTTGCGATTTCGAATAAGCCAATGGGTTGAGCGCTCGACCAGACCCCTGACCAGAATTTGCATTCGGTATTGTTCGGCGGCATCAATCTGATTATCGAGAGATTCTATGGCATGCCAGATCTGTGGCAATCTGAAGGCATCCTTGACAATCACGAATGCCTTGGCGACATCATTTGACGTGGCGTTGAGCTCCTGTTGCATTCTGAAAGCAAAGGCTGGCCCCAGTCGATTGACAACATCGTTGGTGACAACTGTTGCAATGATTTCACGTCGCAGGCGATGTTCCCGAATTTGTGCCTTGTGTGCATTTTGCAAAGCGTCCGGGAAGTAGGTGAAAAGAACTGTCTCAAGTGCCTGGTCATCGGTGAAATTGCTCGCCATGAGCTCGTCGAACATCACCATTTTGCTGTAGGAGACCAGTACTGCGATTTCCGGGCGGGTCAAGGATTTCTCATTGACAAGCCGATCGGCAACTTCGTCGGCATCAGGTAGAAATTCGATGTCACGGTCGAGTCTGCCGATGGACTCCAGATGCTGCATGAAACGTGACTGCTCGTTAAGTGCAGCGCTACCGTCAATCACACATAAATCAATACACTGCGTTTGCAGATAGTTATCACGTAAAACATGCAAGCCAACATCATTAGTCATGGATTCTAGCAATTGATCACGTTGCTTGACCGTCATGTCCTGTGAGGACACAACAGCGTTAGCCAGGATCTTGATGTTCACTTCGTGATCCGAGCAGTCAACACCTGCAGAGTTGTCAATGGCATCGGTGTAAATCAGGCCGCCTTTACGTTGAGTGGTGGTGCGTGCGAAGTCGACTCGGCCACGTTGTGTGAAACCAAGGTTGCCGCCTTCGCCTACAACCCGGCATCTTAACTCGTCGCCATTAACTCTCAGGTAGTCGTTGGCCCGGTCCGCTGCATCGGCATTGGTTTCGCTGCGTGCCTTGACGTAGGTTCCAATGCCACCGTTCCATAGTAAATCAACAGGGGCTTTAAGGATGACGGAAATCAGGGCAGTGGGTGTCAGCTTCTCCTGATCGGTACCCAGAGCGGCACGCGCTTCAGGTGAAAGTGCGATCTGTTTGGCATGGCGCGAGAAGATTCCACCACCGTTGGATATGAGAGTCTCGTTGTAATCTGCCCAGGAGGATCGTGGCAATTCGAACAGACGCTTGCGTTCGGCGAACGAGGCTGCACTATCGGGTTTGGGGTCGATGAAAATATGCATGTGATTAAAGGCAGCGACGAGTTGAATCTTGTCTGACAACAGCATGCCATTGCCGAACACGTCGCCGGCCATATCGCCAACGCCAACCACCGTAAACTCATCGGCTTGTGTGTTCACGCCAAGAATTCGGAAATGACGTTTTACAGATTCCCAGGCACCGCGTGCCGTTATCCCCATCTTCTTGTGGTCATAACCAACCGAGCCACCTGATGCGAAGGCGTCGCCCAGCCAGAAGCCGTAACTGACAGCCACTTCATTAGCGTAATCAGAAAAAGTTGCAGTGCCTTTGTCTGCAGCAACGACGAGGTACGGGTCATCGCTGTCGTATCGCACAACGTTCGGAGGAGGAACGACCTCGTTACCATCAAGATTATCAGTGACATCGAGCAGACCACTGAGAAACGTACGGTAACAATCCACTACAATTTCCATCATGGGTTCGCGTTCAGCGGGCAGTGCTTGCTTGACGTAAAAACCACCCTTCGATCCGACGGGGACAATTACCGCGTTCTTGACCATCTGAGCTTTCATCAATCCCAGAACTTCGGTGCGGTAATCCTCACGTCGATCTGACCAGCGAAGGCCGCCACGAGCAACAGAGCCACCGCGAAGATGGATACCTTCTACCTTGGACGAGTAGACAAATATTTCGAATTTTGGTCGGGGCAAGGGTAGGTCAGGAACTGCCGCAGAATCGAATTTGAATGAAAGAAATTCACGAAGCTCGCCTGCCTCGCTGGTCCGGTAGGCATTCGTGCGCAAGGTGGCAAGAATAAGGTTGCGATAACTCCTCAGTATTCTGTCCTCATCAAGGCTTACGACTTGATCCAGAGCCTGGTCGATTGTATCCAGCAGGGTGGACATCTCGTGGCTGAGGGTAGCGGGAGCGCCGGGTTTAAATCGTTGTTCAAAAAGCTCAACCAGCAAACGTGTGATGGAGGCGTTGGCAACAAGACTGTCGATCATGTAGGTTTGCGAAAACGGTACTGCTATTTGCAACAGGTACTTGCAGAGTGCTCTAAGGATGACCACTTGACGCCAGCCGAGGGAAGCTTCAAGCATAAGTCTGTTGAAACCATCATTTTCAACATCGCCATGCCAAATATGATCGAATGCTGTTTGTACACGTTGCGCGGTGTCGTCACTCTCCTTCGTATTGACGGTGCCAGTTTGTTTTACGGTGAATTCATGCATCCATACCGAAGGTGCGTCATGGCGTCTTATCTCGAAAGGCCGCTCTGATTCTACACGTAGTCCCATATTCTCGATAACGGGAATGACATCAGACAGTGACACTTGCCGGTGTTGTGCAAACAGTTTGAAATTGACCGTGCCATCGTCTGCCATGGTGTGCCTGTAGAAACTCATCACTGGTGCTTCCTCAGGCAGGTTCTCCTCGATGAAATCGATGTCAGCTGCAGCTACTCTTGCGGTGTATTCTTCACGATAGGCCGAAGAGAACGCATTGCAATACCGTCGATGTAACTGCATGGCGGCGATTTCATCGTGACGCTCGCGTAGCGTAGTTTCCAGACGGTCATACCAGGTGATCGCCGCTGTGCGTATGCGCTGCTCGATGGCTGGCCAATCGATACGGCGATCATAAGGGGGCCGCTTCTGAATGACAAAATGCAATCTTGCCAGAGTGGATTCAGATGAAAAGCGCGTGTCAAAACCTGCACTTACCCCATCGGTATGTGTCACCAGAATCTTTTCTATTTGCAGCCGTAAATCCCTGCTGTACGCTTCTCGGGGAATGTACACAAGGCAATTGCTGAACCGGCCCACTGAATCAATGGAACTGAACAAGCGTACTTGGGCGCGCTCCTGCAAAGCGACGATGCCTGTCGCCATCGATAACAGATCACGACTATGCGTCTGCATCAGCATGTCGCGTGGCAGTCCGCGCAAGGTTGCGGCAATGGCTTTGCCATCGTGTGAGTCCGCATGCGTTCCTGAGGCTGTTATTACTCTGTTAACGCGTTCGCGCATCCAGGGAATGCTGTTGACCGCCTCGTTCTGCAAGCCGGCGACAAAGATACCGAGAAGACAGTTAAGTTGCACAAGCTCGCCTTCGTCATTGCGCACGGCTTGCATGACAAGATCGGCCGGTTCATCGCGGATAACCGGTGATGCCTTGCCGGCTTTGCAAACCACCAGAGGCTCCATTGTGAGTCGCTTGTCCATTTGCGACACGTCCAGACCCTCGGGGAGCAGGCAGGTGATGTTCCATGGCTCATGTCCGGGTGCATTAGTCAGAATACCCGCGGCATCGTGCAATGACATAAAGTTGTCGCTGACGTGCAAACTGGCTGCCCCCAGACAGGCGAACTGATCCTTGTCCAGCCAGTTGAGAAATTCAGACAACTCAGGGTTGTCAATTGTTTCTGCCATGTCCATCAGTCGAGAGCTCAGCGTCGCTGACTCCTGTCGGATAAGGTGCAATGTGCGGAACATGCTGTCCAGGCATTTACTCAGTTGTGCATGATCATCTGCGGCCAGGGCATCGATTTCTATATGAATCAGTGACTCATTCTGCGCATTGTCATTAAGCGATAACCATTGACCCTGCTCATCACGCTTTACGGCCAGAACCGGATGCACAAGCAGATGTATGACATGGCCTTCTCGCGCCAGCGTAGCCTGTAAGGAACTCACTAACCAGGGCTGGTCGCTGGCAACAATCTGAATGACTGTATGTAGAGAGTGCCAGCCCTGTGTGTCGAAGCTGGGATTCAGGACGCGATGCAACGGTTGCCCATCACTTCGGGTTCTTGCCAGTTGCCAGTGTGACAGGGCCATTCCGGCCAGATCATCGGTTGACAGTGTGGACAGTTCACTTGCAGCCAGTGTGGCGAAGTAGGCCGGCACAAACTCGCTGAGTTGCGCCCGATGTACATCGCTCAAGGATCGAGGTAATGCGTCGATGATCGCCTGGAGAATCTCGTTGGTATCCGCAGCAGAAGGTGATTCTTCGTTAATCTTTTTTGCCATGGCTGTATTCCTTTAGGTTTCCGAGCAGAGTAGCACCTTGCAACTGTCGAGCCTGCGCGTGTTAATGCTCAGTAACCTGTAGAATGCAACGTTATGCTGACGTTTTAGATGTTCCCCGGCTTGTCCTCGACAGGCAGCGGTTCCATATTGATATCCGCCCTCAGGGATACACAATATTTGTGCTTGATATGTCGTGGTCGCATCAGGCGAAAAAAACCAAATAACGATAAAACATTCAAATATTCATATTTATCTATTGATTCAGTCCAATAAAGCGGCCAATGTATTGTCTTGAGGTCAGCAAATTGCTTGTCTGCATGAGTGTTGACTAGTAGTTTTTTTACTTTACTACCCTGTCTGTGGAAATTGACGGTTTCGTGAATAGCCCGGATGTGCGTTTGCAACAAGAACCCATTGGAGACACCTAGTGATTCGACTACCCCTACCTGCCACTGTTTTTCTTGCATCCATGGCATTCTCGGTCTGTGCGTTTGCCGATCTGGTGGCACCACAGGATGTGCAGGTCTCGCAACTCAGCATTGCCGAGTCCCTCTCCGGGAACCCGGGTGATCCTATCGAAGGAAGAAACGTGTTTGCCAACCGCAAGCTGGGTAACTGCCTTGCGTGCCATGCCAACCGCGACCTGAATGATCAGTTGTTTCATGGTGAGGTTGGGCCGGCTCTGGATGGTGTGGCAGCACGCTGGACACCCGAGCAGTTGAGAACCATCGTTGTCAATTCCAAACTTGTTTTCACTGAGCTAACAGTTATGCCGGCATTTTACTCGCTGGATGTGGGTGAAAATGTTCGTGAGGACCTTAAAGGTAAAACAATACTGACAGCTCAGCAGGTAGAGGATGTCGTCGCCTATCTTGCAACCCTTAAGTAAGGCCTGTCCGGGCGATGCACAAGTTGCCGGATGTTGATCGAGCTCATACGGCGGTCTCAGTACGCCAGACCGAATAAGGCTATCCGTTTATTTAGCTTTCATTAATGAAACCCGGTCAGATGGTATGAAAGATCATCTGATCAAGACAATACGGAGTGAATCCATGACTATTCAGTTTTCGCCTAATCGACGCAAGTTGCTTGGCACCGCTGCGGCTATCGCTGCTGCAGGTTTTTTTGGTACGAGTCAGCGTGCTTTTGCAACATTGGAAGATATTGACAAGGCTATCGCTGAATTTGGAGGCGGTAGTGATGTGCAAGAGGGCAAAATTACTTTAACAGCACCGGAAATTGCCGAGAACGGAAACAGCGTGCCCATCAGTGTGTCTGTAGAGAGTGCCATGACTGAAGACGAGTTCGTGGAGTCAGTCATGATTCTGGCTGAAGGAAATCCAAGCCCTGATGTTGCTACGTTTCACTTTACACCTGCCAGCGGTAAGGCCGTGGGATCGACCCGCATGCGGCTGGCCCAGACTCAGAACATCGTTGCCATTGCAAAAATGAGTGACGGTACCCTGTATAGAGACACTCGCAATGTGAAAGTCACCATCGGTGGCTGTGGCGGTTAGCGCCGAATCAAACACGAAGTTCAGGCGAGGCTTTTTTACGCCGTACGCCTGAATCCAAAACGAATATAACTCCCTACTTCAGGAGATTGAAAGACATGGCAAAGCCAAGAGTCAAAGTACCTAAGAGTGCCGCCGCTGGCGACATCATCACCATCAAGACCCTAATGAGTCACAAGATGGAATCCGGACAACGCAAGGACGGTGGCGGTAATCCCATTCCACGCAAGATCATCAATTCGTTCAAGTGTGAATTCAACGGTAATCCGGTTTTTTCCTGCGATATCGATCCAGCAATTTCAGCGAACCCCTACTTCGAATTCAGCGCACGCGTTGCTGAAGCAGGTACTTTCACATTCACCTGGGTCGATGACGACGGCACGGTGATAGAAACCGAAAAAGCGATAGAGCTAAGCTAGTTCTTCAACATTGTTAAAAAGCTGGACGTCTACTACCGTGAATCAACGTCGTTTTTT
>JBGCEH010000032.1:0-11730 GCA_045106195.1 Granulosicoccus sp. | reverse complement strand
ATTACCATACTTGCAGAACACATTTATCATTGAACAAAGATCCGCCTGAATCTCGAGCTATTGAACCGGCGGAAACGGGTAACATTATTGCGCTGCCCAGAGTTGGTGGCCTGCACCATCGCTATGCGAGAATTGCAGCATGAAGGCGATGGCAATGAGCGAGCAGAAATTCAGCACGATCTTATTTTCAGGAGGGTCTGGTGAAAGGACTGGGTGTTTCATGAATAGTCCAGGCTAGTATGAGAACATGTCGACCATGCCTAGTTCAAACTTCGATAAATCCAAAAATCGTCGTTATACGGTAACAGCATTTGCGTGCTTTGCCGTGCCGATAATGACGGTCGTTATCTGTACGACATGGTCAATGAAAGCCGGGCTTATCGAACCTTGCATGCCATTCATTGATGGTTGCACATCCATTAGTCGCGCATGCCGTCAGCGACCAGTTCTGTATCTGTTTCGTACCTTCATGTTGCCTTGCTCCCTGCTACTGTTTTTCTTCTGGTGGCAGGAAAAATCCCGGCTTGTTGAAGTGGTACCCGAAAAAAAACTGCTACGGCGAATTGCGATAACGCTGGCACTTATCGGCGCGATTTTCCTTGTACCCTACGTTGTTTTTCTGGGCACCAGTGGCCCGGTGTATGAGTTTCTTCGACGCATCGGTATTTACTTTTTTTTCGCCGGCACGGGTATCGCTCAGTGCATTGTGACGCTCGGTATGGAAACCGGTGTAAC
Organism: Granulosicoccus sp.; assembly: GCA_045106195.1. GTDB lineage: Bacteria > Pseudomonadota > Gammaproteobacteria > Granulosicoccales > Granulosicoccaceae > Granulosicoccus. Next base: position 10,995 of record JBGCEH010000032.1, on the reverse strand, counting down.
CCATCGGGATGAAAACCGGTTGCGAGCTATTCGCCGAGTTCTGGTTATCGTCATGCTCGCGCTCGGACCATTGAATCTCATACTCAAGGCTATGCTGATGGATCCTGATGCTGCAGAAAACGTTATTGAATGGTGGTTTGCGCTTGCCCTTTTCTTATGGTTTGGAACTATGGCAGTAACCCGGCAGCGCGCGCATAGCTGACATCTGTTTGTCAGAGACCTGCCTGTTGTAGACCTTTGCTAAGTCCCGATTCGAATCCTGACGGGTTCCAGTGGGACACGGCATTCCAGGCAATCGCCACGCATCCTGAAGCTTGTTGACAATCGCCGTCTACCTGTTGATAGATGTGTCAGATAGCTAGGCCCACACCCATGCAATTGCCACTCGCCAATGCAGTGACCTGACTATTCAATGAGGAACGATCACAATACAATCAGCTGCCGCCCAATGCACCTTGCAATGCATCATAAGCCGGCTTGACCTGATAATCGCGGGTGAAGTACAACGGCGTCTGGTTGGTGCGGAACGAGTAGCGATCTGTAAAGCCCCAGGTCTGCAGCACCGTGCAGCGCGGCTGTGCCAGACAAGTGCTAACGATGCCTGCGTAAACATCCGCTTGTGTCTGCATGTTGTCGTCGTTGACGATCGCCACGTCCAATTCGGTAACGTGTATATCCAGACCGCGTTCAGCAACCGCCGCCATGTTTGCCGCCAGTTCATCGAACTGATCGTAGCTCGAGAAAACATGCAGTTGAAAGCCCACAGCATCCACTGGCACATTCCGTTCCTCCAACCGGTCAAGTAAGCTCAACAACGAATCGACCTTGGGGCCTGCAAAACCAATATCGTATTCGTTAAGTACAAGCACCGCGGTTGGATCGAGCTGACGTGCCTGCGCGAAGGCCACATCAATGTATCGTTCACCCATCGCTTCCAGCCAGAGAGAATTACGTAAACCGCCACCATCCCCAACAGGCTCGTTGACAACGTCCCAGTAATCAATCCTGTCACTGTACCGAGTCATCACTCGCGTGATGTATTCGCGCAGGTGGATTTCACGATCAGCCAACTCAGTCTGTTCCACCCAGTCAGGTAGACTGCGATGCCACACTAAAGGGTGACCGCGCACTTTCATGTCATTGGTGCGGGCAAAGCTCATCAGGTTGTCCATATCCGCGAATTCAAATCTTCCTGGTAACGGGTTGATCGCAATCCATTTCATCGAGCTCTCTGGCGTCATCACACCGAACTCCGTAGCGGCAATTGATTCATATACACCGCCGTCTGCCTGCAAGTAGAACACTGGAGAAACAGCGCTGCCAAACTCCACGCCCGACCCAGAGGCCGCCTCTTTCAGCCGCTCACCATCGCGCTCAAAATCTGCAGGGTTGAGCACATTCAGAACAATCTGATCAAGTCCGGTCAACGACGGATCGATAGCGTCTCGGGTCAATACATCGATGACTATCGTACCCGCCGTTTCTGGCCTAGCTTGCAGAATCTGCCATTGCGGAGTTCGCTCGTCGGGGGTCAGCACCGCTCCAGCCGGTGGATCGACCAGCTCGATACTCGGCACTGTACCGTTTCGATCATTACCAATAATGAAGATAGACACCGGATCGCCAGCTCTGACAGTATAGGACGCAACCGGTCTTATGGAAGGGGCAATATTGGGTACGCTGGCGGGGTTCGATGGAGGATCGACCGCTATCAACAACGACTGTGAGCTGCGATAGGCAGCATTTTCAGGATCCAACGCCACCACGACGAATTCGGTGATACCGATATCGTCCTGGTATGTCTGCCAACGCAAAGTCTTGGTGCCATCGAAATTGTCGTCAAAGCTTGCGCCTGTGGGCAACTCCTGTTCAAACATGCCGGGCACCTCACCATCGGCATCGGCATCTTGAGGCGCATAAAGGATCTCCAGCACTTGTCCTGCCTCGACCCGTACATTGGCAAGTCCTTCGAAAAATGGCGCTTCATTGACGGCAGGATCAATACCCGCGGGCACAGACACTACCGGCTCAGGCAACCCAGCCGCAAAGTCTGCTTCTGTAAACTCGAGAACCGCCTCTTGCTCAATACGCGGCCCCGTATCACGCACCAATGGGTAGCTGGTGACCGTATGGAACACCGCGTCGAAAGGTACCGGCTCATCGTCAGCAGACGGACCTTCTGTCAACGGCGGACTGGGCAATGGCTCGAGCGAGATAGAATCATCAGAACCCGTATCGCCATCTGATACTCCACTGCCACCGCTACTACAAGCGCTGAGCATGCCAACGAGAATCCACACCAGGCACGTCCGCAGCAGACACTGCCTGCTGATTACAGGGATCAGAAAATTCATATGACAAATACGCCGCGATGTTGCGCTATACGATATCGCATCCGCAACCTCCGAATCGGAAAAGCCTGTCACTTATGGCGTACGACGTTATGAACTGCATCTAAGTTCCAACTTATACACCTCGTCACAGCACCATCGCTCGATCTCGCGCTCACGCGTATTCAACGACACCCCGACAGGCTATGCCCTCCCAATCTGCCAAGCTGATCGGTGCCGTAACCCTACTTTTCACGGGCATGCGTCACACGATTCGCTCTACACGTGTATTTTCGGAAATGCTAATATTTACCAATAGCTATTAATGCCTGATTCGCTAAGCAGGATGACCCTTTCGTTGTTTCCTTGTTCGACCCTGTTGTAAAGGCAGCGTCGGGCCGAAAGCACGAAATCCCTGCGCACACGCTATCAACTTCTGGAATGATGCGGCCCTTGCAGCAAACATCCGGAGCCTAATCGCAGCACTAGCCTCACTCATATTCAACATGCAGCAACGGAGCCGAGTTTCTCTCACCATCGAAAGACTCGGCAACGCGCTGCCCAATGCCGACGCCGTCGCGGTTAGGGTTTGGTAGCGTGTCACCGATCAACAATACCAGCGCGTTGCCCCCCTGCCAGCCGGAACCATTGACGACTTCCTGGACAATAGCTGAGAGGTCCGGTGTCTGGGTCTGCTCGACCGGAGCCGTACCCCTGGTTGTCCATGGCGGCGGTAACCAGTCGACAATAGTATAGGTCTGCGGTCCGAAGGGAACACCATTACGGGAGGGCCGACCGTCGGCTTCGATCAAACCTTGCAGTATCAGTGTCGAAAATTCTTCAGTTGGCTCATCGACCCAGAACAGCACTTGCGCGTCGCGAATGATGGCCCCCTGCGGGATCGCCAGATCGGCAAAGCGCAGGAAAACGACCGTGTTGATGCCCTCGAAACCTTCGTCCAGCCCCAGCTCCAGATCATTGCTATCAACTGCGACACGGCCGTTCCCACGAAGCTCAACATCATCCTGAGACGACAGTATGGAGCGCGATAAGGTGACTTCAATGCCTGTACCGACGTTCGGATCAAAGGGATTCACGTCCAGAAGATCCGGGACACCGTCATCGTCGTCGTCCTCGTCGCAGATATCCCCGGCACTATCGTTGTCAAAGTTTGCCTGATCGGCGTTGATAATCAGCGGACAATTATCATCGTCATCGAGGACATTATCGTTGTCGTCATCAGTGTCGCAGGCGTCGCCGCTCCGGTCTCTGTCGAAATCCTCCTGCAAGGGATTGAATTGCGCCGGACAATTGTCTTCGGTGTTGGGAACCCCGTCCTCGTCGTCATCGGCCACTGTGCCGATAGCTGACAAATCATAGATGTACACGGTGCCTTCTACATTGCCCTTCGGTGCTCCGGCTATTGCGGTGTCACCGTCGAGCGCAACCGAGTTGCCAAAAACATCGTCGGTTTTTCCATCTGCAGCCAGAAGCTTCTGCTGCAGTGTCCAGACACCATTGGTGCGGGCATACACGTAGGCAGAGCCGGACCTGAAAGCGAGTTCGTCGTCTCTGATTGCCCCGATTAGCGCAGTATCACCCTCGAGTGCGACCGACTCACCGAAGTTGTCATCCTCAGTCGCATCCGGAGCCAGAATTTTTTGCTCCAGCCTCCACACGCCATCAGTGCGCGTGTAGATGTAGGCAGCGCCAGCACTTTCGCCAGCCTCACTGTCATCGCTGTCTCCGATCAGCACTGAATCGCCATCCAGGGAGATCGATTCACCGAACTTTGAAGAAGGGAACTCTGAAAAACTCTCAAAGTCCGGAGCACTGAGCCTGGCGACCTCGGTTGCGCTCATCGCCTGTGTTGGCACAGCCGACACTGGTGTAGTCATTCGTCAAGGATTGAATACAGACCTAACCGTCGTCTGGCAAGTGGCGCTCCAGCCAGTCCTTGTCATGATACTCAGTCTCAGCCGCAGAGCCATACCAGATGGTATTGTCATCCACAGTGGCCAGTGTGGCTTCGCACTTGATGTTGCCATATTGATTCAGCAGGTAAGTCAGCGACACCTTGCCGGAGTTTTTCCTGATCGTGCTGCACGTCATCGTGTCAAGCCAGTGCATCGCTCCAGGGCCCGTTATCTCGAAGCGATTGAAGCCATTGACCCCCGTCAGTCCAACGGCCGTCTGGACGGCACTAACCTCTGCGCCGACCACATCAAAAGTCTCATTGAAATGGTAACCATGCGTTTCCACAAAATCTGTCGTCGGTTTGAAATAGGCGGCTCGTTCCCACCCGTTGACCCAAACTGGCAGCATTGGTGCCAAGGCCACGAACCAAGCTGACCGAGCCTCGTAGGTACGATTTCATGGAGTGCTGGCACTGGGCGGGCTGGGCGCCCCCGCCTTCCGTCCAATAGCCGGTACCGTGAGCGCATAACACCGACGCGTAGTGTCAAGGTAAAAGAAACCACTACTGATGAAGAGGCCGATGGAGGAGAAGAGCTGGATCAGACAGCGGGCAAGAGCAAAGGAATGTGTTGTACGGAAGGCCGCCCCGCACAGAGGCTGAAGCGTGTTTTCAATGGGGCCGCCTCGGTCGGGCCGCGCAGGTATTGATGTGAGTATCTGCAGTGCTTGTGGTGGTCCAATGAGGATCATTGTCGGAATGCCGAACCACGCAAGCGTTGTGATTCTCTCTTTGATTACCGGCCACTGGATAGTCATTTTCATTGTCACGCTGGCAGCGTTTACGGCCAATCTGTTGTCTTACTTGCTGGGTACGACACAACACGCAGGTCTGCAGGACAACGTTGCTGATTTTCGCAAGTGCACCCGTTCCATTGCCATTAACCCTGTATTCGAGTTTTTATACTGGCGCATGAACTGGCATATCGAGCACCAAATGTATGCCGGAGTACCTTGTTACAACCTGAAAATACTGCATCTGATAGTGCAGACTGATATGCCTAAACCAAGAAGCCTGTGCGAAGCGTGGGTTGAGATGCTTGAGACGCGTGACAGGCAAAAAACCGATTCAAGGTACTTTTTTGATACACCGTTGCCAGTAGCTTCTACCGCCACAGCTACCGACATTGCGGCCAATGAGTTGGAAGAATCAATAGGCGAGCTGGCGCCTCCGGGTCTGCGTTGATAGTGTGATCTTTGGTCAGGGGATAACAAAAGAGACCCGTTCAACCGCTTGATCAAGATTACCCTTTACAAACAGTCTGGCTTCAAACTCACCGCGACCAATGTATTGCTGCAAAAATTCCAGCCTGCCAGTGCTGGGACCAGATCCACCTAACTGTTGAGTGCCATTGGTATACAGCCACATCACGAAGTACTCGTCCGATGTGCCAGCACGCGCTATGCGGACCAGATCATTGGCACCTCGATTGGTGTTTGCGAAATCGACATAAACTCGAGGCGTGTTGTCCTGCGAGCGTACCTGTGCCATCAGGCGGTAGATAGGAGCGTTCGGGGTTGGTTTAGTAGATTCACCCGGCTCGGATACGATAATGGGTTCAACGACAGGTTCAAGTGTTGTCTGGTTGTCGGTTTCCGGTGTACCCAGATTGACAGCGTAGGTATCCACCGAACCGGAGTCATACCAATCTGAATTGAACAGTACACGAGAACCACTGGGACTCATGACTGCATGGGGTTCGCCAAAGTAGCCGCCACCGTAGCTACTACCGCGACTTGCAGATTTACCCTCGGTTCTTACGTGCGCGATTCGGCAGGTCGTCGGATCGTCTGGTTCAGCATAGGTCAGACTGAGTTCCGAGAACAGGGTAGGAGCAGGTTGCCGGTTTTCCAGATACTCAAGTTGTCCGTTGCCGATTGATGTCATCGTTACCCATCCGGGGTTCTGGCTGGACACCGCCGACACATGTACTCCGCTTAAGGGGTAGCCCCATCCGGTGCTCATACCAACAACAACCTGGCAACTACCTGACTGGATATCATGAGCAACCAGCGCACCTTGCCCGGACTCGCTGTCGCCGTCACAGCCGTTTTGTGAAGGGTCGTACCGTGGAGAATAGACAGCGTCATTGCCGTTGGGCATTTGTCCAATAGTTGAATGTTCTACTTTTGGAATCTGGTAGCTTTTGCCATTGCTTTTGGTGTAGTTCGTGAACGAGCCATCAATGGCATACAGATAATTCATCTCGTTGTCGAAAACGCTATCCTGAATAATAATCCGCTCACCGCTGCGCATGGTGGAAGCGGCAACATCAGGGAGAAACCCGAATGTATTGGCACCCTGGGGCATGGCAGGGTCCAGAGGAACACTTTGACTGATGCTTCCGGTGCGGACGTTCACATGAAACGTGATGTCGGAGGAGTTGCCATTAACCTTGTCGTTAACGCAACGCAGACCTATCCTGTTATCCGCTATGCCTTGGATATCGTTACCACCCTTGACCGTCAAACCACCTCGCTCAGAAGGTTTTCCGCATATGGGATCGAGGTCAGCCACCAGCGTGCGTTTGCGAGTATCAACGTTATACTTCACGAGCTTGCCATGCAGGGCATCGTTATTGGGTCGCTGTTGAACGAAGTACAACGCTGACGGATCATTCTCGTCCCAATAGATTTCCTCTATGTCTGCGGGAGTGAACTCCATGGCCCTGATGTATTCGTACGTCTTGCCGTCGTAGAGGTGATGACCTGAGTCGTTTCCACCTGTGTGATAAAGCATCAGCAACGATTCATCTGCATTCCAGGGTTGTACTGTGCTGTACAGAGTTCTGTGTGCTGTACCAGAAGGAGCATTGGTCACTCGTGTCACGCGAGTTCCAAAGGCTGGGTCAGTGTAGCTTTGCAACGCTTGTGGCTTGTCCATTGGCGCGACAACGACATTATCCCGATGCGAGACTTTTCCCTCACACCAGTCTTGCGCCATCGCCGACATGCTGTTTACCAGCAGCGTACAAACTGCCACGGACACGGTAGAAAGTTTCGTAGAGTGTTTAAGAACGTTTATTCGTTTTAGCATTGGCAGCATCTCTACATTTGTTTTGAAGACGGCTGCAAGTTAACGCAATGTGTGAGCTACAACGCATTTCATAATCGCAAAGTTCATTCATCACGGCGTTTAAAGCCGGGCTGAACCCATTCCCATTCACCTGAGAGTTATGTGCTGCAACGTATTGGCGAAACGGATAGCAACTGTTACAGGGCCGAGAGGCTATGCTGCCTCATGGGCTCTGGTTTTAATACCAAACGCCACAGCGTTAAACGGGTATCATCCCGAGGCTTTGTTTAACGAAGGTGAAGTCAAAGCACTATAACTATATAAATACTATTGTTTAAAGCGACTGTCTCAATGTCATAGTCAACAGCCTCATGTTGCTCAAGGGACACACCAACTGGCAGTCATCGCAACCATAGATTCGATTGCCCATAGCGCGCCTGAATTCGACGGGTATGCTGTCCTTGAGCTCGATGGTCAGGTATGAAATGCATCGTCGGGCATCAACCTGGTAGGGCGCAACGATGGCGTTGGTAGGGCAGGCTTGCATACACGTGGAACACGTGCCGCAGTAGTGTTGTTTGAGCGGGTATGTCGATGGCCAGCGGCAAGTCGGTGTAAAGCTCGCCAAGAAAAAACCAGCTACCCGCATCCTTTGTCAACAGCTTGCTATGTTTGCGTATCCAGCCAAGCCCTGCTTTTTCTGCAATGGTCTTTTACAGCACCGGAGCGCTGTCGACGAAAGCCCGGTAGCCAAAGTCGCCATAGTGTTCAGTGATGATCGTGGCGAGTTTCTGCAGTCTGTTACGCAGCACTTTGGGGTAGTCACGTCCCAGCGCATAGCGCGACACACAGGCTTGCGAAGGGTTTTCGAGCGTTGTCCACGCATCGCTGGTATCTGGCGGGTAGTAGTCCATTCTTACCGAGATGATTCGCACGGTACCCGGTACCAATTACGCAGGTCGGCTGCGTTTCAGCCCGTGCCGGTGCATGTAATCCATCTTGCCGTGAAATCCTGCGTCCAGCCAATTGATTAGGTGAGTTTCGTGTTCATCCAGCTCGGTATCTGTAATGGCGCAGTGAGTCAGTCCCAGTTCGCTGGCATGGTGTTTGACAAAGGCGCTGAGCTTTTCCGGACTATCATTGGATGGCGTCGGGTTCACGCGGTGGGGTATGAGGACTGAGGCTCTGCCGTTGGTCCGACTCAAAGGTTACCCTTGAAGTGAGCTATCCCCATAGCCTCACACGAGGAGAACCCATGAGCCGGTTCAAGACGTTATCACACACGATTTGGTACTGCCATTAACACATTGTCTGGACACCGAAATATCGGTACCGGATATTGAATGGCCAGGTAAAACAAGAGGTTGAAAGTTGTATCAGAGGTTTTTCGGAGCACAAGAAGTGCGAAGTAGTGGAGCTGAACGTGCAGATAGATCACGTTCACTTGTTAGTGGCGATACCGCCGAAGATTTTGGTATCGGATTATGTCGGAATGGTGAAGGGAAGGACGTCGATACGAGTACTTCAGAGATTCAAGTATTTAAGACGCAAGCCGTATTGGGGCAATCATTTCTGGACCAAGGGGTATTGCGTGTATACGGTAGGTTTGGATATGGATAAGATTCAGGCTTACGTTAGGTATCAGGACAAGAAAGACCAGCAAATAGAGCAGCGCCAACTCGGGCTGTAGTTCAGACAATGCTGTGGGGTGTCTCCCTAGTCGTCTTTGACGGCTAGGTATACTTGGCCCCTATGGGGCCGACCCAAGCGCCTGCGCTTCGCGTAGGGATCTTTTGGTCGTTGATTCTGTTGCAGAAAATACATGCTTCGGCTTTTTATATCCTCGTGGTGTTTTTGAGAAGTGCTTCAGCATATAAGCAGGCTAACCGCTGACCACTGGGTGAGCGTCAGGGTTAAACTTAAAATCGGTTTGCTCAGTTGCCATTTCGATGTACTCGGGTTCGTACGTGTACTCGTCAATGAAATCATATCTCCATTGGCGATTATGGTTTTTTACTGAGAATCCTAATGAGGGATTATATTTTTTGCCCTTTTTGTTGGCTACTCGTTCCTTGAAATTAGCAACAGTGAATGTTCTCGCACTCTTGATCCATCCATGCACATGCAGGAGTTTTTCACGTTTTTTAATCCATTCTTAGCTGTCGGGTTGACCCATGCCACTTCCGTCATGAGAACAATATCTGTGATCGGAGCTATTGGCCCGTAACTACTGCTCCTGAAAAGGTTCTTGACCGTGACATATGCGCCAGCGACGTAGCTCTGCTCAAGCTTTTTCAGTCTATTGGTTTCTGTGTTCATCCTCCTCTGGTCTGGACGCCAAATAGAGATCAAGTAAAAGATATTTGTTTGGTAAGTGGACAACTTTGCGTGACATAAAAAATAAAGGTGCGCGAGGTAATTTGTCTCTCGTGTATCGGCTTTCCACACTACAAATTGACTGTGCTTGTAGACTAGAACTTGGACTGTAGAAACAGCTACTAGTGCTTGTCCATGTAATCCCCCCATTTAGCACTGGCAAAATAAGTAGAATTTAGGCTGTTATCTGGAAATGCCTGGGTGGCACGCCTCCAATGTCAGTATTGGGTCGTTCATTGATGTAAATCCATAACCATTCAGTTGCAAGTTTCTGCGCATGCCTGACAGATTCAAAATCATACAGATCGAGCCACTCATGCCTTACTGTGCGATTGAACCTTTCGACATAGGCATTCTGTGTAGGTTTTCCTGGCTGGATGTACATCAGTGTTATTCTGTTGTCTGTTGCCCAGTCTACAAGAGCCTGAGCGATGTATTCTGGACCGTTGTCACAGCGTATGGCTGAGGGGTTTCCGCGTCACGGAATGACTTGTTCTAAAGCCCGGATGACTCGTTCTGCTGGTAGAGATAAATCTACTTCAATGCACAACGCTTCTCGATTGTAGTCGTCGATGACATTAAAGGTACGTAGTGATCGACCATCAACCAATGAATCACTTATGAAATCCATAGACTAGATCTGATTTACTGCGGTAGCAATACCTAAGACTTCAGGCCTATCTCGCTCCAGGCGCCTGCGAGGTTTTATCCGTAGATTCAGTTCCAATTCTCTGTAAATGCGATAGACACGTTTGTGATTCCATTTGAAATTCTGGACATTGCGCAGATAGAGAAAACACAAACCGAATTCCCAGCGTTTATGGGTATCGGTAAGTCTTAACAACCAGTCCGCTATCACCGCTTTCTCGGTGGATAGTTTTGCCTGATAACGTTAGCAGCTCTCACTGATCCCCATTGCCACGCAGGCAATACGTACGCTAATACCAAGCTGAGCGACCGCTTTTTGGGCCATCTCCTTACGCTGAGATGGCCTTACCGCTTTTTTTCGATGGCCTCTTTACGGATATCAGAGATCAGCTTCTGTTCGGCGTACATTTTCTTCAGCCGGCTGTTTTCGTCTTCAAGCTCCCTCAGGCGTTTGACCATTGACGCATCCATTCCGCCATATTTGGAACGCCATTTGTAAAACTGAGCCCGGAAACTGTCTGAATGGGGTCTACTGAGCTTGCTTGATCAATTTCAGCTGTGGCAGAGATGCACTTGAACCGCCGTGTACGGTCCCGTACGCACGGTGGTGTGGGCGGACGGCAGGGGCGACCCTGCCTCCGACCCGATCTC
>JBGCEH010000031.1:0-72887 GCA_045106195.1 Granulosicoccus sp. | reverse complement strand
TAAACCAATAATGGGCTCGCTGCTCTGTATGGTGCCCGTCCTGCACTGTAGTGGCTAAAGCCAATGACGGAACTAAGCATGTAGTACCAAAGGCAGAGTGCTTTCGGACGGGGGTTCGACTCCCCCCAGCTCCACCAATGCCAAAAGGCCCGGCTTGTGTCGGGCTTTTTTTTGCCTGTCTTTGTGCAGCAAGCTTGAAACAGGAGGCAGTGTCACCCCTGCCGTCTGCCCAACACCACCGTTGTTAATGTCGGCTTCGCACCAGTGCTCCTCAGCCCTGTGTGTCAACCGGCGGTTAGACAAACCCAGTCTGAGCTAACATAGATTTCAGGGCGTAACCGCAGGAATGAAAAACATGCCAGAGTCAGTATCAAATGCATTCAAGCAATTCGGGCTGACGTCTCAACAGGCTCTCAGCCGCTCAACTCTATACGTGTAGGCTCGCGGAACAACATCACACTTGTCACTCTACACCTGTAGACTCGCGGAACATCATCACGCTTTTCACTCTACACGTGTAGACTGATGGATAAGCGTCACCGTCTGGCAGTGTTTACAGTACACGGGGTCCGATAGATTAAATAAAAGCCTCAACCTTTATGCCTTTGGGAATTCAGCACATTCCCTGACGCTTACCCGCTACCGGTTTCGACACTTTCGATCCTTAAGCATCTACATTTACATCTGCAGTAAGTTTTCTTGACCTTACCAAAACGTCCCAGTGTCATACGGGATCGATTTAGCCCCGGGAACCACAACATTATCCATCAACTTGGAGCACTCAACAGAGGCTTCTGCTTTATTTCGAAATTGGTAAAACTGTTGAATTCAGCAACGGGAACCAGCTCGTAAGATTCAAGAATCAGCCTGTGCAAATTTTCCGAATAACGTTGCCATGATGGCACTCTATTAATCGAAATATACACATGATTCTTTTCTTCTACCGCAGTGGCTATTTTCTCAAGAATTAATTCTGCGTCCTCTAATATCCGAAGCCCTTCTATGTCAGCATGACCATAATATGCCAGCAGATAGGGCTCCCCCCACAGCATGATGGATTCGTCTCCTTCTTCAACTTGCACATTAAGATAGCTTGCCGCTGAACGGTAATCATCGCGCCAGTGCTCAGTATCGAAGTAGTAGTTTGAATTAGCCGATACATTGATAAGCAAGAGCCCTGCAAATACAGCCACCGGGCTACTGGATGGACTCTGTATCCACCCGTGTCCACTCTCTGCTCTTTGATACCTGAAAATTCCCATCGGCACCAATACCGCAAACGGCAACATAAGGTAAAACGAATGACGTGACATCCAATTAATCGAGGTGATTAGCGCGATTGTCAGTGCCATGGCCAATGACAGCACCGTAATGCAAACGAAAAAAATGTGTAAAGAAGCCTGTCTCTTATTGAAAAATGAATCTGCTATTGTGCGGGAGGCACTTATAGCCAAGAAGCCACAGACGAGAACCAGTGCGGTCAGCTCTAAATAGTAGTTCGATATTTCTGTAAACACACTGTCGGATGTTCTCAGTGCACTAACGGGTGGGCCGTAGGTGTGACCGGCCAAATGACCATACAATGCAAAAATCGTATTTTGCCAGACTTCAAAATTAGTGGTATTGGTTGCATCGATCGTTAAGTCTACAGCCGCAGGTGTATAGCCATAATATAAAACCGCAGGCAATGCAGCCAAACTTGCGGGCCCCCACCAGTGTAACCATAACTTGATATCGCGGTAGCTAATCAGGAATGCCATGGCTATCACCGCTGAAAACAGCAATAAAAACACACTGCTTATACAGCACAAGAACGTGACGATAGAAAAGCCGACGACACGTTGCCAGCTACTGGAATGCCCGTTCAATGCCGGTGAAAACAGCAGAAATTGGAAGGTCGCCAGAAACAACAGGTAACTATATGGCCGAACCTCTTGACTATAAGCAACGCAAAACGCACTGCAAACGAAAAACAATGCCGATAGCAGCGCATGTCGGTAGCCAAACAATGGTTTGATACTCATATACAGAAGCGCAGGTGTCAACGCACCAAAAATGACCGAAAGTAGCTGTAGTGTGACTTGATTGTCACCCATTAACGCCCGCCAGAGAGCCAGTAGCACGAAGTAGATGGGTTGATATTTGTCTCCGCCAGGCACAGACCAGATTGCTTCAAGAGTGCCTTGAATGGTTTTCGAATCAGTCATCGCAAGTGAGATGCCTTCATCGAGCCACAGGCTTTGACTACCGATCATCATCAGGCGAAATAAAGCACTTATCGCAATCAACACAATAATGGTGAGAACGTGATTGCTCTTTTTGTTTTTACTCAAAAGCTGCCGCCCCAATAATGTGCACGGTGGTCTCGCGTGTGAAATGGTATCACAACAAAAGAAAAACACACCATTTGAAATAGAGTTCATTACAGGTGTTGTTAGGCTCAAATTATCTACACTTGTGCATATTTTTTCTGCTCTCTTCATCTAGATGCATGAGGCTCATCACATTTAAATTGAAGTTAGTCCGAATTTGATGACTAAGCCCAGAAACAAAAGGTAAACGTCGATGGTGGCGTGGAAAGTATAGTGAAGAAAACTATGTATCTCGCTGTCAAACTGCGACATAGCAAACAACTTCAGTGGCATTTCAGTCATGATGTTTCATCAAAAATACAGCGGCTGATTATTTGCAAGCACGTCCTTTGACATCCCAGCCCCCCTTGTCCACGCCATCAGGCATCTGGACCCTATTCAATACCCTTTGAGCAACGCTTGCCGTAGCCGCTTCTGTTCAGTGAAGTATCCATCGAGCATTCGGTGTGCGATGATTTGGAACAGATGTACCCAACTTCAGTTGATCCCAATGAGTAAAGGTGTGAAAACCATTGTTGCTGAAGCTTGGAAAAAACGTCAGCATCGTCTATTAATAACAAGTCCCCTTCGAGCACTATGGTTAGTTTTTATTAAGAGTCTGTTAAAAGAACAGATTTTTGCGGCCATAAAATGTGCCTTTCCGGGCAGGCAAGTGCAAGGCATGGATTGATCACTTGCCAGATAGGTCTTTTTTTTGTCCCCGACACTCAAATTAATTTCTAAGCGCAAGAAAGGCAATATGGTAAGCAAGATAGGCAGGCTCGAGGCGTTAAGGGGGCTTACCGCCATCTACGTGGTCATCCACCATACTGTATCTTCAGACTTGAAGCTGTACGGGTTGCCGATTGGGCAGCTGACGCGATTCGGCCAGGAGGCCGTGATCCTGTTTTTTCTACTCTCCGGATTCGTGATAAATCTATCTTGCAGACTATCAACAGATCAGAGCTTTAAAAGCTATTTCTACAAACGTTTTTTTCGAATATATACTCCCTTGGTGGCGGTATACCTTGTCAGTTACCTGAACTCGAGCTACAACGCCGGTGAATGGCTGAACCCAGCGCTCGGAACCTTATTGCTCAATGTGTTGATGCTACAGGACTGGGAAACGGCGAAACCCCATGTAATTGTTTCTGCATACATGGGGAATGACCCATTGTGGTCATTGTCCTATGAATGGTGGTTCTACATGTTGTATTTTCCGCTGTTTACCTTTGTAAAGACCCAGACACATCGGGACTGGATAGTGTATGGCACAGGAATGTTCAGTGCTGCACTGTATCTCTACTACCCTGCATTTGCACTCAGGATTTTTATGTATCTGGTGATTTGGTGGATGGGTGTGAAACTCGCCGATAGTTATCTGGATGGCACGTTAAATCAAATAAGGAGGCATTTATTACCCGCCTTAGCAATAAGTACGATAATCGTTCTATCCGCTATAGGTGTCTATGTTCAATATGATGCTGAGCAACCCTTTAGTCCAGTCCAATATCCTTTTCTTGAATTGCGACACTTTTGCTTTGCACTACTGGCGTATGGTGTAGCGCTAGGTCTCCATCGGTTTGGATGGCGCTGGTTTGATGTCCTTGTAAGTCCCTTCATGATACTGGCACCGATATCATATGTTGTTTACATCATTCACTGGCCGTTGGCGACGCAGGGGCAATATCTGGAATTCATAGATAACCCTCTATTACGATGGTGTGCGTACGTTGCAGTGGTGCTAACGGTAGCCTTTGTGATAGAGCGGATGATGTACCCGCCAATACGGCGAAAACTGTGGACATGGGTCAACAAGTAACCCAGAATAATCCCCGGCCTGCATGTGTACCCGTAATTACTAAAGATTGCTTCAGCTCCGAACACACGATACCTATTCTTATCGTCGCCATACTTCCCGGCAAGCTAACATCGTAGCGGGTCGCGAAATAGGATTCTTCAAGGGCTTTATCGAAGGCTTTCATACTGGCTGTTGCTGAGAGTCCTGTCTGTTTCCCGGTTGTAGATTTCATCTGACTCTACGGGGATAAAATGACAGCTTGAATACACGACAACGCCTCCAATAACCCATCCGGATACAGTTCCACGCTACCGGATTTCAATTCGTCGATAGGATACCATCTAGCGGTACAGTCCGCCCCACTGTCTTCCGAAAACACAATAAGCTCACGGTCGTATAGGGTTCTGTCCACCAACTCCACCTCAATAGCGAAGACTATTTCGTGACCTCGCTTGCCGCCGTGTATATAGAGGTTTTCAAACACCAGCCATTTTCCGTAACAGATGATGTCGGTATCAAGCTCTTCCCTGAATTCACGCTCGATGGCGGTACCTCGGGTCTCGCCAAACTCGATCAGACCACCTAATGGGCGCACGCCTTTTACAGACCCATCGTCATTTACTACTTCTCCCGCCAGCAGAGAACCCTGATGTACACATAGTCCGATGACTTTGACTTGTATCGCCTGTACGGGTCGCCACTTGCTCATAGAACCAGACTCATGGTTTTGCTCAAGGAATCACGGCCTCTATCAGAAAGGGCCCGTTGTGTGCCAGCGCAAGCTCCAGTGTTTCCCTGAATTCGTTAACCGTTGTGGCACGTTTTGCCTCTACACCCATACCAGTTGCCATGGCCACCCAGTTCAATGTGGGTCTATCCAGCTCCATCATGTCCATGGCAACTCGCCCACTGACAGCTTGCACGTTGTCCAGTTCGTGTTTGAGGATCGCGTAACTGCTATTGGCAAAAACAATCGTGGTGATGTTCAGATTTTCACGCGCCTGAGTCCACAGCGACTGCACTGAATACATGCCGCTACCATCAGCCTGCAGATTGATGACTTTTCTGTCCGGGCAGGCAATCGCTGCACCTACAGATATTGGCATTCCTCCACCAATTGACCCACCACAGACTTCCAGCCAGTCGTGCGCAGCAGAGCTTTTCGTACAATTTGCCGCACTCACCCCGGAGGTAATGGCCTCATCGACAACAATCGCTTCAGCAGGCAGACGGTTGGCCAGAACAGGACCGATACTATTGGCACTTAACGGTGCATCCTCGGGCTCATCATGTTTTTCCAACACTTGGAGTCGCGGTGTTAATTCAGCAGCTCCAAGCGCATTAGCCAGATCGTGAAGCGCACGTATTCCATCATCCTGGGCAGTAGCCAAACCATGCAAGCGGGCATCCTCAGGATAAAGCTTGCTTGGCTTGTCAGGATAGGCGAAAAATCCAACAGGAGCTTTGGCACAGACAGTCACTACATGCTTGAACGGTGACAGCATTTTTATCGCAAGATCGATCGGGTAAGGCACCTCCACGACAGACACCCTGCCCGCCCCTCGTTGAAACCGCGACTTGAAGGTTTCCGCCAGCAAACTCGCATTGCAGCGTTGCGCAATTTTATCTGCCAGTTCCAGAGCCTCGGTATGCAGGCAATGTCCTCCGAGCACAAAACAGATGCCTTCGCCATTGGCGGAAGCTGACATCAGAGTGTGAGCCAACGCATTAATGTGTTCCGGGGTTACGACATTGGCCGATAATGGCTCCGAACACGCCACTGGAACAACCCCATCGTCAACCGAATCCCACGCAGTATTGGCGGGTAAAATCAAAGTGGCAATATGTCCGGGATGAGCACTCGCCTGCCGAATAGCCTCCGCGCCAGCGGATGCCAGCGAGCCGGACTCTGAAGGGGTACTTACCCAATGTGACATGGGTGCTGCGATCGCCTGAATATCTGACGTTAGTGGGGCATCGTACTCGATATGGTCAAGCGCATGCTCGCCAACAACATTGACGATGGGCGTCCAGGCTTTACGGGCGTTGTGCAAACCGGACAAGCCGTTGGCAAGACCCGGACCGGTATGAAGCAGCGTTACTGCAGGCTTGCCTGCCATACGTCCGTAACCATCAGCGGCTCCGGTAACGACCGTTTCGTGCAATCCAAGAATGCAGCGAAGACCGAAGACCTTATCCAGAGCCGCCACAAAATGCATCTCGGACGTTCCCGGATTGGCAAAGCAGACCTCGACGCCGTTGTCGATCAGTGAGCGCACCAGACTTTCTGCACCGTTCATAAACTGTACTCTTTATGGTATGACGTAGGGGTCAATATATCCATGGAAGGTTATTCCAACACAGATATTTCATGAATGAAACAACGCAAAATCAGCGCTTCAAATCCATGAGTTCATCGTCGCTGGCCTACACGCGTGTTGCCACACCAAACGTAACATAACCAACAAGAACAAAGTACAAATCCAACACTGCAAGTGGCAAGAACCACGGCGGCGAGCCTATGCGTTTGCTGCCATCGGCACTGTTATTGCGAAGACTTCCAGAAACGTTTACGACCAATCTCGGCCCTGGAAATTCACGCAGACATCAGGTGTTTGACATATGGCAGCAAGCCCAGAGCTAAGCACTAACACGGTGTGCCTGAAACCGTTCACCGAACACCACCTCTCCCCTAACTATGTATCGTGGCTTAACGACCAGACCACGATGTCATTCTCAGAACAGCGTCATCGAGTTCACACGCTGGATACCTGCCGTCAGTTCTATCAATCATTCGCCAACAGCCCTCATCAACTGTGGGCAATTGAAGTGGTATCCACCGGCGAGCACATTGGCAATCTCACGGTGTCTCACGATCTGAATAACCGGCTTGCCGACATCGGAATTCTGATTGGCGCACCATCTGTGCGGGGATGCGGGTATGGGCAAACCGCGTGGATGCTTGTATTGCAGCACCTGAAACGCAACAAGGATATTCACAAGATTACCGGTGGCTGCATGAGGTGCAACACTGCAATGGTCCGCATCATGGAATCGTGCGGCATGATGTTGGAATGTGCGCGGGAAAATCACTTTCTTGTTAACGACACTCCGGTAGACATGGTCTATTACTCGACACCCGGCCATTGGAAACCGGCGACACCAAGGAAATAGACACACCCGGATAACCGTAACTACGAGAAGCATTTCCTATTTATTCTTTAAACCAACACAGGCTTTGGATAACGCGATTCTGTATCACCTCATTCAATTGATCGCGCGTTACGCACGAAACACTCTCGTTAATAACATCGGCGCGCTCTTTGCTCATGAAACAGCACGTCCAATATTTCTTACGTAATCGTCTAACGCCTAAATTTTTGATAACTGAACGTATTTCCTCAATCATCCTTTCAGAACTCAGGCAAAGAATAAGCGTGATTAAGCTACGACACAACGGCCTGACTGGCGCTATCGAATGAAAATCGCTGTAATCCCTGCACGTGGTGGATCCAAACGAATCCCGCGCAAGAATGTAAAAATCTTCGCAGGAAAGCCCATGATTGTCTGGTCAATTATGGCAGCCCGTGACTCAGGCATGTTCGATCACATCATAGTAAGTACTGACGATACGGAGATCGCCGGAATTGCCCGCGAAGCTGGAGCATCCACACCATTTCTGCGCCCCCCGGAACTGTCGGATGATCACACACCCACTGTGCCCGTCGTGGCTCATGCGCTGAACTGGTCTGAAGATAACCTGGGATCTGTGAGTACGCTCTGTTGCATTTATGCCACAGCTCCGTTTATAAAAGCCGATGATCTGGTTCGTGGAGCTGCCATTCTTGAAAAAACAGGAGCAGACTATGCATTCCCGGTAACTAGCTTTGCATTTCCAATCCAGCGCGCCGTACGACTGACCGATGACTACAGGATTGAAATGTTGTCACCCGAGTTTGCCCTGACCCGCAGTCAGGATCTTGAAGAGGCCTACCATGACGTTGGCCAGTATTATTGGGGGCGGCGGGATGCCTGGGCAAATGGGAATACCGTAATAAGCACCGACTCAGCACCTGTCATCATAGAAAGGCACCGAGCACAGGATATCGACACACCAGAAGACTGGAAACGCGCCGAACTCATGTTTCAGGTAATGGAACAGATTGAGAAAGCAACACCGTAATGGCCAGACTCTGTTACTGCTGTGTTGTCCGAACTACTCCAAAGGATGACATCCAATGGACTCGCTGACGCTCCGCCCAGCCCGCGTGGATGACGCAGAGCTGATCTGGATCTGGCGCAACTGTGAAGATGCGTACAAGTACTACAAAAATCCTCACCGGCAGACTCTTGAGGACCATACCCGGTGGCTGGGTTCAGCGATTAACGACTCACGAAGAAGTCTCTGGATGATCGATGATGATGATCAACCGGTGTCTCATGTCAGGTTCGACTATATTTCTGAACGCGTGGTTTCCGTCAGTATCGTGGTTGACCCCTCCGAATACGGTAAAGCCATCGGCAAGCGCAGCTTGTCGCTGGCACTGGAAAGCAAGGTGGCAAGTGGAGAATCCATAAATATTATTGCCGAAATTCACACCGAGAACATCGCCTCGCGAAAATTGTTCGAAGCTGCCGGATTTAAACGACACAGCGAATGCGATCCGTTCTTGAGCTACATGCTTTCTCTGCCTCTGACAACCAGTACTTAGCCGGTATTTCAATGACGTCTGAAATCACAATCGCGGGTAGAAAAATTGGTAACCTGCACCCACCCTATGTCATCTGTGAACTGTCCGGAAACCACAACGGTTCGCTGGACAGAGCTCTTGAACTGATTGATGCGGCAGCAGACACAGGCTGTGATGCCATCAAGATTCAGACGTACACGCCTGACACAATGACCATTGATTATGCGGGAGAGGACTTTCAAATCAACGGTGGATTGTGGGACGGCCGTAAACTCTATGATCTGTATCAAGAAGCGCATACACCGTACGAGTGGCACGCAGCAATGTTTGCTCGGGCAGCGAAAAGGGGCATTACGCTATTCTCTACGCCATTCGATAAGTCAGCTGTGGATATGCTGAACGATCTGGGTGCTCCAGCATTCAAGATTGCCTCATTCGAAATTGTGGATCTACCCCTCATTGCCTACGTCGCGAAACAAGGCAAACCTATGGTTATGTCTACCGGTCTTGCCAACCTTGGGGAAATAGAAGCAGCCGTTGCAACAGCCAAAGACCATGGCTGCACACAGCTCGCTCTTCTGCACTGCATCAGTTCCTACCCCGCCCCATCCGGGCAATCAAACCTGCGTACCATGCCACATCTGGCCAAGGCGTTTGACGCGATACCCGGACTGTCTGATCACACTCACGGAACAGCGACGTCGGTGGCGGCCATTGCATTAGGCGGAGCTGTTATTGAAAAACACTTCACGTTGCACCGCTCGGATGGAGGCCCCGATGCCGAGTTTAGTCTGGAGCCAGCTG
This sequence comes from Granulosicoccus sp., assembly GCA_045106195.1. Classification (GTDB taxonomy): domain Bacteria; phylum Pseudomonadota; class Gammaproteobacteria; order Granulosicoccales; family Granulosicoccaceae; genus Granulosicoccus. The sequence continues at coordinate 63,240 of JBGCEH010000031.1, read as the reverse complement.
AATTCAGGCAACTCTGCGAGGATTGCCATAATGCATGGCTATCTCTGGGTCAGGTGCACTACGGCATAAAGCAAGCCGAGAAACAGAACCTGGCATTCCGTCGCTCCCTGTACGTTGTCAATGATATTGAAGCGAACGAGGAATTCACGGGTGACAATGTACGCTCCATCAGGCCCGGCTATGGACTACCCCCCGCGGACTATCATCGGGTTATCGGCAAACGTGCACGCACAGCGGTAAAACGCGGAACAGCACTATCTTGGGATATGGTCAAGTAAGCACATAAATGTGCGTGTAGGCCTGGCTCGACAAGGTGAGCGTTAGCACCGACACCTCGCACTTAGCATAAAATCTTTAACTCGCCAAAAACTCTCGGCCCCGTTATCGACGCATTCTGGCCCAAATGCGACAACACACCACTCAACCGAGCTTTTCCAGCTTTCAATGCTCGCCGAATGGCACCAGCGTACGGTGATTCCTAATACAGCGACACTCTTGCATTGAACCGCCAGCGTTACTGTCGCTGCCTCACGCAACACGGTGAATTATTAAAATGTCCTGAACAACGGGTGTCAGGATACTGTCATTGCCTGCGAGCTAAAAAATATTTTTTTTCCACAAATTCAAAATTTCTACAAAAGTATTTTCTATTTATAGTGATAAATCAAAGCTTTACTCGAGCACCAGAAAGCCAGGTATTAAATTTCTCGATTATGACAATCTATAAAAAAGAGTAGGTATCTATACACGGTTGCGTTACGGTAACGTCGAAGGACATGATCTGACATTTCATTTTCACGTGATTAGCAGTGATATTCGCTCTCACTGACTTAGAGGTAGACCTGTATATGAGTACAACACTAGTAGTTGGGCTGGATGGCGAAAGCTCCGGCGAACGCGCTCTGGCGTATGGCATCCACATGGCAGAGCTGATGAAAGATGCGGAAATTCTTGTTGTCTATGTCATTGAATGGTCACCTTTTTCGTTCCAGACTGCTGAAGAGAACGCTCAACGCCACAAGCGGCGTGAAGAGGAAATTTCGATGGCAACAGAAAGAGTCGTTGCCCCTGCTGTTAAAAACCTGACAGACAAAAACATCACGGCACGTGGTCTGGTAAAGCACGGCGACGTGGCGGATACGTTGAATGCCATTGCCGTTGAACACAAGGCACAACAGATTATCGTCAGCCGAAGTTCGGAAGGCGGATTCGCAAAAAGAATCTTTGGTAGCTCTACCGGCAATCTCGTCATGAACGCTACTCTGCCGGTTACGGTAGTAGCTTAATCATCAAGGGAAAACAATAAATGAGAAATCTCTATCGATTCTGTCTGGCAGGATTAGTCACTCTCGTCGCGTCAGCACCTGCCCTCGCGCAGGAAGCCGAGAGTCTTGACGCCAGAGTGAACGCCATGTTCGCTGATGCCACCGGGCCATTTGTCAGTTTCATATTCGCACCTCTTCCAGGCACCAGTTTCCCCTGGATTGTATTATGGCTAGTGATTGCGGCCAGCATTTTCACTATCTATTTCGCTTTCGTTCAGCTTCGCTGGTTTGGCCACGCTGTATCGCTGGTCAAGGGTGACTACTCCGATCCCAACGACGCTGGTGAAGTCAGTCACTTCCAGGCATTAACAACGGCCCTGTCAGGCACAGTCGGACTTGGAAATATCGCAGGTGTAGCGGTAGCAATAGGGATTGGTGGTCCAGGTGCAACCTTCTGGATGATTCTGGCAGGCTTGCTCGGTATGGCCTCGAAATTCACCGAGTGTACGCTCGGCGTCAAGTATCGTAATGAATACGCTGATGGCACCGTCTCTGGTGGACCGATGTACTACATCTCCAAGGGGTTCAAGGAACGCGGAATACCCGGTGGTAGATTCCTCGCTATTCTTTTTTCAATCTTTTGCATTCTTGGAGCTCTGGGCGGTGGCAACATGTTTCAGGCCAATCAGGCGCACGCCCAAATCTCCGGAATCACAGGAGATTACCCCGGCTGGATTACCGGCATTATCTTCGCATTGGTCGTATTTGCCGTTATTGTAGGTGGCGTAAAGTCCATTGCCAAAGTAACGGAAAAAGTGGTTCCGTTTATGGGTCTGCTTTATGTCGGAGCTGCTGTGGTCATTATTCTCATGAATGCTGACAAGATCGGTTGGGCTTTCGGTCAGATTTTTGAAGGCGCCTTTACAGGTCTGGGTGTTGCCGGCGGCTTTGTCGGTGCCCTTATACAAGGTTTTAAACGTGCGGCGTTCTCCAACGAGGCAGGTGTTGGTTCTGCAGCCATTGCTCACTCAGCGGTAAAAACCAAGGAACCTATTACTGAAGGATTTGTATCCTTGCTGGAGCCATTGATCGATACCGTAGTCATCTGCACGATGACAGCACTCGTCATCATTATTACCAACCAGCTCATCGCTGATCCCGAGACTGGCCTGTATGTCCTTAATGAGGCAGGAGCTGCCATCGCAACTGTTGACGGAAATTCAGGGGTTGCTCTGACATCAGCAGCATTCGGATCAGCAATTAGCTGGTTCCCGTATGTACTTGCGATTGCTGTTGTACTTTTTGCCTTCTCCACCATGATTTCCTGGTCCTATTACGGCTTGAAAGCCTGGACCTACCTATTTGGTGAGGGAAAGGTTTCGGAGATTGTTTTCAAGGTGATCTTCTGCATCTTTATCGTTATTGGTGCTGCGGCGAGTCTCGGTCCGGTCATTGACTTTTCGGACGCTGCCATTTTCGCAATGGCTGTGGTGAACATCACCGGATTGTATTTCCTGATGTCCATCGTCAAGCAGGAGCTTTCTTCATATAGCGCACGCTTGAAATCTGGCGAGATCAAGAAATTTGCCTGATCAACGATCGCCTTGATCGGAAGTCAGCAAAAAGCCCGGCTTATGCCGGGCTTTTTGCCTTTTGAGGTAACCATCAATCGGAATAGCGCATAACACTCGCCATACCGTGACCAGCTTCAGTTTTTTTCTCTTCCAGGTCAACTCTACTGTTAGCTCTCCTTTACAAGGTCTGGAGTTTGCTGCTGTGTGCCTAGAGGTGACATTGACTATGAAAAGAATATTCCAGCGAAATTGGAGTAGATGCTCTTGGGAAGCTCAACTATTGCTAACAGCATTTGGAGTAACCATTGTTGCCCATTTGCTCATCGCGTCCATGATCGTTGTACTTGCCAGCCCTTAGAGATACCCAGACGCTAACGCCTGTCCAAATACGTTTACCGGTAATGTCGAGCAAGCGTGAGATGAGCAATTAGCAGAGTGCAAGAGCTGTACATTTGCTGACATCCCATCACAGGTATACCATTGTTAACAAACTCAGGGAATTTGAAACGTATGCTGAATAAGCATCGCTCCCGCGTCCTGAAGAGCCCGCACTTGTTCATTATCCTCAGGTGCAACATTAATTGCGTACTTGCCAGATCTGACGGATGCTATGGCTGGCAACGGTTCGTACTGCTTGCATAATAGGTGTATGGCAGTTTCTATGCACCAGGCGTATCCACTCTTCATATTGATACCGATGTGGTTCGATTCAAGCAGATAGAGACTACCGACTGTTTCTCCTTCGTGTTCAACAAACATCCAGGCCCGATAAGGATGTGACAACACAAACTCCCGATGCTGCTCAAATGATGGCATTGCCACATGACTAATACCGTACTGTCGTTGGCCGAGTAGCTGGAATAGCTCATCTATGTCCGGATCAGACATTGTTACTTTGCGCAGTGTTAATGAGACGTGATTACTTCGCACAGTGCATTCCAGTCATCAGAAGATTGATCAATGTCAGTGTGCCAGATTCGAGACGGTTTGTTCACCTGGAATTCAGAACCCTGCGACTAACACTTACCAATGCAAATTAATATCCATCACGAAAATAAAACGTCCAACGACAGTTAGCTGGCAATAAATAACCTTGCGCTTGAATAACGACACGACACCGATAACAGAATCTAACATCAGTGGTTCACAGGACTTACGCTGTGGCAGGCAAATTGAATATTCTCAACAAACAGTATCTAGCTGGAGTATCACTTTGTCATATAGTTTCAGTAGTAATAAATGGGGCGAGAAGTACGTTGAGGAGTTAAATCGTTCCGATTTCACTACTATGAAATCAAGCGATTTTTATGACAATATACTCAATCACAATCTTGAACTCGACAACACGCTGTATCTCATCATCGGAAGCGACTCAGGTCTGATACTCCCGTACCTGAAGCAATTGAAAATAGGTCGTGGCACCCGATTTGCCATAATCGAACATGACGACGTTTACCCTCTGGTTGCCAGCGAATATCGCGGGCTGCTTAACGTAGAAGACAGCGACAAAAAAAACGCTAAAACAGTAATTTCGCTGCATCGGCATAGCACATGGCAAAAGGAAATCTTTGACGGCAGCGATGAGGCATGGCTTCTCGGAGGACAGATCCGTGTCATCGAGAGTAATGCCTCCTCAGCGGACTACTCACGACTTTACATGCCTATTCTCAGTGACGTCAGGAAAAAAACCAGCGAGCGAATCCTTGACATCAGCGTGACGCTGAGCCGCCGGGATTTCACCGAGATGCAGTTTCGCAATGCTGCCGATAATACAGTATCACTTGTAAAAAGCACAGAATTCGGGACCAATCGTACAGCGATCGTACTCGGTGGGGGGCCATCACTGGATTTACATCTGGATTGGGTCATTGCCAACAGAGACAGGCTGTTTGTCACCGCCGTATCTCGCATTGCAGGCAAATTGATAAAGCATGATCTCAAGCCAGACGTGGTGGTGTCAGTCGATCCCTATGACATTTCGTATGAGGTTTCAAAAAAGGGAATCGTATGGACAGATGTGCCACTCATCTACAATTTTCACGTATCTGCAAAATTGTTACAACAATGGCAAGGACCTGCCTTCTCACTGGGCAAACGACTACCATGGGAAGATGAGAAAAAAATGTCAAACAGGGTAATGTCTGCTGGCCCTACGGTGAGTCATACAGCTGTTTTCGTTCTGTCGCAACTTGGCTTCAGCCAGATACTGATGTCCGGAGTTGACCTGTGCTATAGCGTATCTGCAACAACACACTCCAGCGGCTCTCCAGAGCAAATGATCCAGCAAATGCCCACCATGTGCGATGCAAAAGTTGAAACATACAACGGCCGTACTGCGGGTACTTCCGCAGGCCTTGCGCAGAGCGTCAAGGCACTCAATGATCTCGGAAAATTAATCAATCGCTACAAGCCCGTCCTTTTTAATGTAAGCGAAGAAGCCGCCCGTTGTGAATCCATCCCTTACATCAGTATTAATGACGTCGAATTGCCCGAGGAAAAACCAGACCTCTCAACGCATATGGATATAGAAGTAAAAACAGTGTCCATTGAGCAGCTTGATGAGCTCGAAAGAGAGCTTAAACTGGCCACGCACGAGTTTGCCCAGGTTCGACAGTTATGCTCAAAAGCCAAATCGTGGGTTGCCAAGATGCACGCACCCGATGTTGGTCTGAATGCTCAGAAGTACTCGAATAAACTAACTAAAATTCGTAAACAGCTTGAAAACGACTACAACGGCTACCTTACTGCAATAACTTATGACAGTGCCGTTGCATTCAGTAAGACAACGACCCCCACAGACTTCAATGATATGGAAAAATCCGAACTGATTGCCTGGGGGCGTCACTACTATAATCTTATACAGCAAGGTAGTCGATCCATCGTTGAACAAATAGAAAATCTCCGGGGGCGAATCCAGCTGCGCCGCGATGAGCATGATCACAACATCAATGTCCGTGAACTGGCAGTACGCTGGCGAGAGGATGAGACCCCCGGTCGGATTCTGCTTTGGAAACGCCTGAACTGGCACCGCGTCGCACCCGAGGATCGAGCCTGGGTGCAACGTTCGGTCGGGAAGTTCAGATCTACCCTCAATGAGCCATCACGTACAGCGAAAGCAGCTCTTCGCGGCAACAACATGAGCATTGATAACGTCATGAAGTCTCTGGTGTTTCTCAGCGAAAGCAAGCGCAAGGAAGAGTTGCAGGCCATTGAATCCAGACTGGATAACAATACCTGGCCTTACTCGGCTCTCAAGCCCTTTATCGGCGGATTGATAATGCAACTGGATGAGAATATCCCCGAGGCAGTACATCATTTTCAGGCATCGATTGATATATGCAGTACGCATCTGGAGAACGACGCTAACTCCCTGGCGACCATGCAACGTCTGATTGAAGATTGCCTGGTAAGAATGACTCACTGCTATAACATCAGCAAAGACTACGATTCTGCTCTGATTTCACTAGGTATGCTGTGTGAAATGCTACCCTCGTATGTTGTCAGTTACGCAAAAATGCTCAACCTTTGTGGTCAAAAAAGGTTTGCCATCGAATTGCTTGAATCCTATATTGAACTCTATCCGTCGAACAAGAAAGCCGTGTTCCTGCTGCAGAGTTTAAAACCGGAAAGCGTGTCAACATCAAACGACATTGACCCTGTCTACGTTGAGAAAATTACGGGCGCCATGCAAGCTATCATGGGAAATTGAACAGATCGAACTTATCAATATTCCCACAGGGCACCATCCACAGGATGTACCACCTCAGTTATTTCAGCGTAAGCGCAAAACATCGCGCTTTTGCATCAAAAATCCACGCCTGCAACAGGACTGCGCTAGCATTTCAAAGGGTTGGCAACGGATACTGATGCAGCGCCATTGATTCCCATTAGACGTGGACTCTACTCACAGCGTGAGGAGGCTTGGGAAACCGGTGCGCAACTGCGACACCCTGAGCAATTACGGTCCACCGTGCTGGGCGAGTCGTTGACTGAATCCCAGAATCAGTTCAGGCCGCAAGGCGTATTTTGGTCTGCGCCGTAAAATCATGTAATAGACCGATGACTCGGTCTTGCTCTGCAAACGTCATGCTGCCAAATATAGGTAGACTGATAGTGCGCTCGTAGTAGTCTTCAGCAACCGGAAAATCTCCACGCGCAAAACCCAGTTTCTGATAGTAAGGCTGGGTGTGTACCGGAATGTAATGCACATTGACCCCCAGACCGTTATGCTGCAGAAATTCGTACAACGCAAGACGCGTAGCACGCTGGCTTTCATCGGCTAATACCAGTATGGGATATAGATGCAAGGCAGATTTTGCATAGCTGACTTGAGCAGGAAGTTCGAAGGGTAGATTTGCCAGTTCGTGTGAGTACCTGCGTGCTAACGCTTGTCGCCTGAGGACAAATTCGTCCAGCCTCTGCATCTGACTGAGTCCAAGTGCAGCGTGCACATCGGTCATTCGATAGTTGTAACCCAGCAATACCTGCTCATAGATCCATGGTTCATCTGTTGCACGTCCATTGCCTGCAACAGGACGAAATACCCCATGGCTTCTGGACAGGCGCATCTTGTCAGCCAGTTCCGGACTGTTGGTCAAAGCCATTCCACCTTCGCAGGAGGTGATTATCTTAACCGGGTGGAAACTGAACACAGTGATGTCGCTATAGCGGCAATTGCCAACCGGCTCATCACGATACCTGGCCCCGATAGCGTGCGATGCGTCTTCTACAAGTTTAAACCCGAACACTTCAGCAAGTTTTGAAAACGTTCGCATGTCACAGGGCTGTCCGGCAAAATGAACAACAATGACGACCTTGGGTAGCGGAAGATTATTCGCTCGAGCGCGTTTGAGTTTTATGGAAAGCGATTTAGCGCACATGTTGTACGTTTGTGGATCGATGTCCACAAAATCAACGTCTGCCAGACAGTAGCGCGCACAGTTTGCACTGGCAACAAAGGTGTTTGGCGTTGTCCAGACCACATCGCCCTCACCCACACCTAACGCGCTACAGGCGATATGAAGAGCAGAGGTAGCGCTATTTACGGCAACGGCATCACTAGCGCCACAATACGCTGCCACAGCATCTTCAAAGAGTCCGGTGACTGGACCTTGCGTGACCAGATCTGATTCCAACACCCGACAAACGGCATCAATGTCATCTTTATTGATGTGCTGCCGTCCGTAGGGAAGTCTGGATTCAACCATATCAGGCCGCCTTGTTGAGTATCGGCACATCCATCCATGAGCGCAAATCCTCTGCACTCAACCAGTGCTTATTGTTGTCGCTCGTGTATTCGAAGCCCTCTGAGACTTTGACGCCACTCTTGATACGCTGTGGGTCATCATTCCAATGATTAATGGCGGGCAGGATCTTGTAGTACTTGTCATATTCGTAGGTTGTATAAGAATCCTCAACGCTGATCATCTGCTCATGCAGCTTTTCGCCAGGGCGTATCCCTATATATTTATGACCTGCTTCAGGTGCAACGGCTTTTGCGATGTCCGTGATGGTCATCGATGGAATCTTGCGAACGTAGATCTCGCCTCCCACCATGTCGGTAAACGCCTCCCAGACAGCTTCAATTCCCTGATCAAGGGTAATCATGAAACGCGTCATACGCTTGTCAGTAATGGGCAAAACTCTCTCCCCTTTCTGTCGAAGTCCTTCAAAAAAAGGAATTACCGACCCACGCGAGCCCATGACATTTCCATAACGAACAACAGCAAACCGTGTACTGATGCCTCCGCTGTAAGCATTACCCGCAACAAACAGTTTGTCTGACGCCAGTTTGGTTGCACCGTATAGATTGGAAGGACTGCTGGCCTTGTCAGTGGAAAGGGCAACGACTCTCCTGACCTTGCGATCGATGGCTGCATCGATAACGTTCATGGCACCATCAATGTTGGTTTTTATGCATTCAAACGGATTATATTCGGCAGAGGGGACAATTTTCATTGCAGCCGCATGCACTACATAATCAACCCCATTCAGTGCGCGGTACAGTCTTTCCCGATCTCTTACATCGCCAATGAAGAAACGGATGCGCGGATCATGACCAAAGCTTTTAGCCATCTCCCACTGCTTCATTTCATCACGTGAGTAGACGATGATTCGTCGCGGCTTGTGGATGGCGAGTGCCTGCCTGACAAAGGCGTGGCCAAAGGAGCCAGTACCACCGGTGATCAGGATCGTGGAATCGTTAATATCTAACATGCAATGTACTGCCTTGTTTCGAATAAGTCCGCTGGTTGACAGAGGCCCTGAGACATTCGTCTGCAATTGAAGCTGCAGTAAGAGTGCCGCACTGGCGGGTTCCCACTCACAGATAACCTCTTGAGTTTGCGTCACGTTCCTTGCCAATCGGACGCAGACTCACAAAAATCAGGCAATTGATCGAGTTACATGGCTTCAAACGGTGTATCCTTCGGGCAGTTACAAGGTTCTGACAAGATGAAAAGGGAACGAGGTGAGAGACCTCGGCTGCCCCCGCAACTGTAAGTAGTGAATGTGTAATGCAATACCACTGAGTCTGACGTCAGGCTCGGGAAGGGCATTTCATCGCACGTCCGGGAAATTCCAGGACGTGCCCCACTACGAGCCAGGAGACCTGCCTTGGAACATCAACTCACAGCCAGACGGGGCGTCTGGAGGTGTTAGGGATACTCGCTTAAGTTCGCGTCCGCTGCTGAGCTTGTTAGTGTCCTCTACTCCTCCCTGTTACCTGTCCGGTTAAACCTGAGGTTTCGCGGGGTGCGTTCCTGTACCGGATTGTCAACAGTTTTAAATGCCGGCATGAGCTGGCCGTACAGGCGTGGCCGTGCGAGAAAGATCGCCCGCAATCGCAGACTGGCATCGCCGCACAGAGTCGCCTGTCGCCTGATGCTTTTATGTGTCTTGTTTCCGGTTTCCGATTTCTTGCTCGCTCAGGAAAGCCCGTCCGCAAATGCGCCGCGCTCGGAATCATCCAGCGCCACTATGCTTGATGAGTTGGAAATCATCGCGGGCTCAGAATCCGCGCCCCGCACGGGCGATGTCGTCAGCGACGAGCACACAGGCAGTCGCAGCAGAGTCACGCAAGAGAGGCTGTCACAACCCGGATCACAGCTTGCCGATCTGCTTAGTGATGTCAGCGGCGTGCAACAGAGACAGTCAGGCGGATTCGGCTCATTCTCCACTATTTCCGTACGCGCCGCATCCGCCGCCCAGACAGCAGTTTACCTGGATGGCATCCTGCTCAATACCGGTGGTGAGTCAGTGATCGATCTTTCAACGCTGGACATTCTCAACCTTGCGTCTGTCGATGTTTACAAAGGCAGCACACCGCTACAGCTAGGGCACGCCGGCATGGGGGGGGCTGTGAACCTCAATACGACCCGCGCCGATGAGGATCAGAAAACCCACTTAAGGCAAGGCTTTGGCAGTTTTGATTTCTCATCGGTTGCGGCGGCACATCAGACCAGCTCTGGAAATTGGGACAGCACAGCGACATTCTCCAGACAGCAAAGTGACAATGATTTTCCCTTTACCAACAACAACGCAACACCGCTGAATCCTTTTGATGATTCGCGCCAGCGGCGTGCCAACAATCGTGTCGAACGCACATCCATATTACTGAAAACCGGCTACCAGAGCACAGATAACCATCGTTCAGATCTCCTTATACAAATGACTGAGCGGGACATCGGTGTTGCCACGGCACGAAATTCTGCTCTCGACCGAGCGAGTTACGAGACGGTGAAAACGCAAATCCAGTTATCGCAGGTTATTGACCAGTGGCAGGGCTGGAACACCCGACACTCGCTGTACTGGCACATCTCAGACAGTATCTACGACGACTCCCGAAGCCAAGTGGGACTGGGAGCCCAATACATAGACTCAGACATCAGAACACTGGGGGCCAAGACGTACTGGGAGCGATTCCTTGATATTGGCACGCTGGGATTGTCAGTTGATCTGCGAAACGAATCACTGGATCTGGAAGACGAGCTGAACGACAACGAAAATTTCACGGCTGACAGACAGCTGTTAACCGCGACCACTCATCTGGCAGTACTGGATGACGATGATCGCTGGATGGTGACCCCAGCGTTACGCTGGCAACACAGTCAACGCAAGGGAACATCAACGTCCATTGGTGTGCCAACCACCTTGCTGGAACAGGATGAATCAGAATTTGGTGCGCAGCTTGGTATTACCTATTCGATCACACCGGTAATGACATTCAATGCCAATGCCGGAAATTATTTTCGCGAACCTTCGTTTAATGAATTGTTCGGCTCCATCGGGTTAGTGAACGGAAACCCTTCGCTGGAGCCTGAAAGTGGTGTCAATTCCGATTTTGGCCTGAGCTATGACACCGACAAACTGCACTTGGAGATAGCACTGTTCCGGAACCGCCATGACAATCTGATTCTCAACTCGTTTGATGCACGGGGCATCGGCAGACCCGGCAATACCGGCAAGGCACAAGTAGAAGGCGTAGAGCTTTCCGCAAACTGGATGTTCCTGCCAGACTGGCAGCTCACGGCCAACGCCACATTTCAGAATCCACGCAATCGGGATTTGTTCAAAGGGTACACAAACAGGATTTTGCCGGGACAATCAAGGCGCACGGGGTTCGCACGGCTCACTTACCAGCATGCCGACATCAGCTATTGGTACGAGTGGAAAACCACTGGAGAGCGCTTTTACGACAGCACCAATTCGCTGCCAGCTGCTGACACCTCCCTGCACTCGATAGGCATCGACGTAAACAGAAAACGCTGGAGCATCAGCGCACGACTACAGAACATAGGCGACGACAATGTTGAGGACTTCAACGGCTTTGCGAAGCCCGGACGTAGTTTTTTTATTGCGATCGCACAAAGCTTGTAACTATTCAGATATCGCATTTCCATCTATCGACACAGCAGAGAAAACACGAAAAAATTCATGAAAACTTTTAAACCAAATTCGGTAGTAACCTCATTGTTACTAGCCAGTTCACTCACCCTGATCTCCGCGTGCAGTTCGAGTGACAACGAGAGCGTTAACCCTACTGCCGACTCAACGACGCCGAATCAGCCTCCCTCAGACGATCCTGATTCCACTCAACCTATAGATTCGGAAGCACCGACTCAGCCCATAACCAACCGTGATCCTGTCGACTATGGCTACGTGTTTACGCGTGGGCCAGGTTTTGAGTCAGGCCAGATAGAACGAATTTCATTAACCGACGCGAATACTATTGACGGTATGTATCCTGCGACAACATCAGACCATCGCGTGACAACCGATGGCGAAAGCATCTACCAGATAGGCCGATTCAATATCGATAACCTGACGAAATTCAGTGCTACGGACACATCTTCAATCGACTACCAACTATCTGTTCTGGGTAACGTCGAGGGGACCTCAAACCCGCAGGCACTTGCCTTTGTCGACGAAGATCTGGCCTATCTAACACGACGACGTAGCGACGAAATCCTGATCATTGATCCAAGCCCGGATGAGGCAACATCAGAGTCATTGATTACCGGGGAAATCAGTCTGGCGGCCTACAATAGAGACAACGATGGCACACTGGATCTACCAGATATGACAAACGCCGTAATCGTCGATGACAAGTTGTTTGTGCTTCTGGAAAATCTGGATGGTTTCGCACCAGTCAACACGGGTTACGTTGTGGTTATCGATACCAATACCAATCTTGAGGTTGACACCCGGCAAGAAAGCACATTTCCTCTTCTGGGCATCGAGTTACAAACGGTCAATCCTACAGCCCTCCACTTTAATGACACAACCGGTTTACTCTACGTCACAGGGCGTGGCAATTTCTTCAATAACGAATCAGTGCCCGGCGATCCGTATACCGGTGGTATCGAATCTATAAATCCAACCAGCTTTCAGACCACACTTATTATTGACGACGGTGAGGAAGACGCCAACAACGGTTTTTTCACTGACGCTATCGTAGTCAATGACACGCTCGGCTACGCGATTACTCTGGACGGTTTTGACGCAGACTTCAACTCCATCAACAATCTGCGGACGTTCAACCCGACAACGGGAGAGGTGTCAGAACCCGTTGAAGATACAGCCGGCCAGAGTCTGACAACACTGGCCCTGGGACCGGACAATCATCTTTGGGTGGGCATTCAGTCCAACACACCCGGATTCATCCGTATCGATCTTGCCACGGGTGTGCCTGCTGCCGACAGGGTTGCAACCAACCTGATACCTTCTAACATCGTGTTCATTGAAGCCGAACGCTAAAAGTATAAGGACTCCATAGCCGCATGAGCGACCGATACTGTTTACCACTGCTAATCGTGTTGGTCGCTTTTCTGAGCGTTGTCAGTCTGTGTCTGGGCGAGCAGTGGACCTCATTGTACGACACCCTTACACTACCGTTCACCAGCCCGGATTCTGTCAGTGCGGTTATAACCCGAGAAATAAGACTGCCCCGCACCTTGATCGCTGTGCTGGCAGGCATGTCATTGGGCGTAGCTGGCGCTGCCATGCAGGGCTTGCTGCAAAACCCATTGGCAAGCCCGGGTCTGGTCGGTAGCGCAAGTGGCGCTGCACTGGGTGCGGTACTGGTTTTGTATTTTTTTTCCGGAACGTGGCACGCACAAGCTGTACCTGTGGCAGGCATGCTCGGGGCTTTATTGACAACAGGACTTGTGTATATTCTCGCCGGGCGAGATGCAACCGTCAGTACGCTGATACTGGCAGGGGTTGCGATCAATGCTTTAGCTGCAGCTCTTTTATCGTTGCTTCTCAACCTTGCACCAAGTCCTTTCGCAGTCAGAGAGCTGGTGTTGTGGACCTTGGGTGATATTGCCGACCGAAGCATGCGCGATGTCTGGGTCATGCTGCCTTGTACACTGCTCGGCTGGGCAATGCTTGCAGGTACCGGCCGTTCTCTGGATGCACTCACTCTGGGTGAACGTACCGCCAGAAGCATGGGTATCAACATACACAAGCTCTCGTGGCGCGTATTCATTGCCGTCTCATTCTGTGTTGGTGCAGCTGTTGCCACCACCGGCATGATTGGTTTCATTGGCCTAGTCATTCCACACTTGCTACGCCCGTTTGCAAACTATCAGCCTTCACGCCTGCTGCCCCTGGCAGCCATGGGAGGTGCTGTGATGCTATTGGCGGCGGACATCAGTGTTCGCTTGATCGCGCTTTATACGGTAGTACCTGTACCCTTGAAAGTTGGCGTCTTGACAGGGCTTGTTGGTGCACCCTTTTTCCTCGCACTCATTCTGAAAAGCCGCAGGAACTACTGGCAATGAATGATTCTGCACCCACCCCCTCAAGCACCACTACGAGCAGTCACGTGCGGGTCAACGTACGCGACCTGCTTGTTCGACGCAGACATAAAACGATCGTGGATAATGTGTCGTTTGATGTAAAAGCCGGCGAAGTACTTGGGCTGATAGGCCCCAATGGCGCGGGCAAGTCAACAGTTCTCGGATCCGTAGCTGGTATCGACAAACCCGACTCGGGAAGCGTTCTGGTTGACGGTCGCAACATTGCCTCTCTGTCAGCTCACGAACGCGCTCAGAGGCTCGGCTGGGTAGAACAGCATGGCAAAGTTAACTGGCCACTGAGTGTTGAGAGACTGATTACACTTGGTCGTATTCCACACCTGCCCCCCTGGGGACAGCTGACAGATATCGATCTACTGGCTGTGGAAAACGCCATTGAAAAAGCAGATTGCGACAGTATTCGAAAACGACAAGTTCCTAGCCTATCCGGTGGTGAACGTGCCAGGGTGTTACTTGCCAGAGCACTGGCCGCCGAGCCTACCGTGCTGTTTGCAGACGAGCCGGTATCGTCATTGGATCTGGGACATCAACTGCAAACCATGCAACTACTCCGCGACTATGCGTCCAATAAGCGAGCTGTCGTAATCGTGATGCACGACTTATCACTGGCGGTGCGCTATTGCAATCGCCTGTTGCTCATGCACGAAGGCAGACTGGTGGCAACAGGTGAACCCGCTGCCGTTCTCAGCCATCAGAACATTGCGGAGGTCTATGGTGTCAGCGTTGTCACCGGATGCGAATCTGTACCGTGGGTAGTTCCCGAGCACTTGCTTAACACACCCTGACGGGATAAGCCGCTAGTGAGGGCCAGGGTCATCATGGCCCCAGCAAAAAATACATTATATTTTTCTGATGGTGCCTGCGTGCAAACGAGACCGGCACGCGGTTTGGTCGTAGCTCTCATTTTCGGGTTTTGCTTCAGTCGGATACAGCCAATTCAGGGTACTGCGCCACATTGCGAAGAGTTGTCTGACATCACGCTTTGATACTTTGCGTTTTGGGCCGTTAACCGGGTTGTCAAAGAAAGTTGCAAACCCGAAACAGACCCGATCGCTCATCACATGACAAACGAACCCCAATTCACTGTATTGGTTGTAGACAACGAGCCCTCGATTACGAAACTGCTGTCTCGAATTCTTCAAAAGTCGGACCTGCGTGTTCTCGTCGCACAAAACGGTTATCAGGCCATCACGATTTTGGCGGAGAATTCTGTTGATGTTGTCGTGACTGATGTCGATCTGAAGAGCATGACCGGTCTGGAGCTTCTGACACACATACAATGTACCGACGACACCATAAACGCCATCATGATGACAAACAATGATAGCTATGATCTGGTGAGGAAAGCGTTGCGGGCCAACGCTTATGATCACCTTGAAAAACCCCTGAATGATCATGATGATGTTATCAATACAGTGTTAAGGGCTTGCGAAAGTGGTCGACTCAAGCGTGAGAACAGTGCACTGATAGCCAGCCTGCAAACGAGCAACACAAAGCTTAACGCTGCCAACAAACGCCTCCTGCAACTCAACAAGCAACTCCGCAAGCTTGCTACTACCGACAGCCTTACCTCGCTATACAATCGTCGGTACATTGACGACTGGATACAGAATTACGCTTTTTCCAACACCAGTCTGGAGGCCTGCTACTCCATCCTGCTACTGGATGTCGATTATTTTAAAGACGTCAATGACAAACACGGACACGATGGCGGCGACAAAGTGCTCAAACATCTGGCAAGTCTGCTGAAAAACGGAAATCGCTCAAGCGATCTCATAGGACGTTACGGTGGTGAGGAATTTATTATCGTCATGCCAGGTACAGACGATCTCGAGGCTCTGGAGGCTGCAGAAAAAGTTCGGACCACAATTGAATCTGCCAGTATCAATGTCAGCTCTGGCTCGGTACAAATAACCGTTAGTATCGGTGTCTCAACCGACCTCACTGCGGTCAGCTCTCCGGGACACGCCACCATGACACCGGCGGAGGCATTCTATTCGGGGCGCACGCTCATCGCGCAGGCCGATAAGGCGTTGTACACGGCCAAGGATCTGGGCCGTAATTGCTGCGTTCACTACAGCCAGATGTCAAACGTACCACTCACAATGCAGAAAACCGGCTGACAAAAAGCCAGGACACGTTGTCGGTGTCGGTGTCGGTGTCGGTGTAATATCAGGCTACCAACCCTATCGCAGCAGGAACCACGCTCAGGATGCAAAAAAGTCAACCGTGCAACGCACCCCACTTGGAATCAACAAATCAGGATTGTCCAGAACGAGACGAACTCCGTACGTGGCACTAGCTGCATCAGCAACTGAATCGATACGACGTACAACAGCCTGCAGCGGCTGGTCTTGAAAACCTGGAACATCGAGGCTGATTGATGCTGTAGTACCTGTTTGAAGGCTACCCAGATATTCGATAGGTACAATAACTTCAACATGCAATGGGTCCAGCTGAGCAATCTGATAAACCGGTTCGCTATCAACATACTCACCAGAGGTCTTGTAGCGTTGCATAACAGACCCACTCACCGGTGTACGAATTTCCCGACGTTCCAGTAATGCCTTTGCTCGCTCCACTTCCAGCATGGCAAGCCGCAGTGATTCCTGTTCTTGCTCCACCTGCAGCGTCGCAATAGAGGCCTCTGTACTGACCTGATCCATAACCTGTCGTGATATGCTCGCACTTTTCAGTAATTTGGCATTACGTACCCGCGTCCTGTCACCAAACTCTGCCGTGATCTTTCGTAGAGAAATGGCTGTTGAACTCGTAGCGGCCGCTTCCGCAATTTTCAATGACACGCGCTCGACGTTACTTTCAAGCCTTGCCATCAGTGTGCCTGCACTCACAAAATCGCTTCGATCATAGAAGCTGTCTGCAAGAAGACCCGGGACAGCCGATCCCAGTTCTACCGTCTGGCTAGGCTCGATGACGCAATCCATGTCTGACAGCGTCTCCTGCGCTGCCGTGTTAGCGAAGGCCGGCCCAGCCGTCAGCAACGCCAAACTGGCAAAAATCAGTGTTCTCAGTCGACGATTGATGCCAACGGCATCTTTTTCGTGGTGCTTTTCAAGGTGATTTTTCGGGCTACTCACAAGTATTTGGTTCATCGTCTAAACATTCCACTGTTTAACATCGTTATTTACTTGAGCAGAGCACGTGCAAGCGGTAGCCATTTCGCTACACAGCGGCACACAACTACGTTGACCCGCATAGGCTAAACGCGGCTTCGCTCACTTCAGGCGGTTACGCACCTCAGCAAGATTTGCAACTTGCAGGCCAGTGCGATGCGCTGGAGACCTTATACTATCGGGAGTTCTGCCGGGAGTAACATCGCGCTACCCCGGACACGTCAGGTTCATCGGTTCAGTCCTACAGCCAGTATCCGTTGCTGAAGCGGCCAGACTCATAAGCGTTCCTAAGAGCAGACACACACCTATGGAAAAAGAATTACTGGATACGCTGAGAGCGATCGTCGGCGAGTCTAATGTCCTCGACTCAAAGCAGGTCCGTGAGCGGGCTACGCATTTCTGGGATTCCAGCCCACTGAATGCACGGGCCCTGGTGCGTCCGGCCAACACACAGGAAACCTCTGCGGTTCTCTCTGCCTGCCATGCAGCCAATCAGGTTGTCGTCACACACGGAGGTGTGACGGGTCTGGTAAACGGCAACCACAGCACAGAACACAACATCATATTGAGCCTCGAGCGGCAACAGGCTATCGAAAACGTCGACGCGGTTGGCAGGACTATCAGCGTTCAAGCCGGCGCGATATTGCAAAATGTACAGCAAGCAGCCGAAGAGGCAGGCTTGCAACTCGGGCTTGATCTCGGAGCACGTGGTTCGTGCACCGTTGGCGGCAACGTGGCCACGAACGCTGGGGGATTGTCCGTGCTGCGCTACGGCATGGCACGAGAACAAGTACTGGGCCTTGAGGCCGTCTTGGCCGATGGCACGATTGTCTCGTCTATGAATCGCATGATGAAAAACAACGCTGGCTACGATCTTAAGCAGTTGTTCATTGGCAGCGAAGGAACGCTCGGCATCATCACCCGAGTGGTTTTTCGATTACGCGCAGCCACGCCTGTGATAAGAACCACGCTAATGGCCTTCGACAATTTTGACAGTGTCAGCACAACGCTTCGTCAACTGGACACAGCGCTTAACGGCACCCTCGATGCGTTCGAGGTGATATGGCAGCCGTTTTATCGCCTTAACACAGATCCGGATCGAACCGACACAGCGCGATCGCCACTATCCAGAGACTTTTCACTTTATGCCATTGCAGAATCCAGAAGCGCCTCCGGCACAGCCTCTGACGACGTCCTTGAACAGACACTGGCGCAGCTTATGGACGATGGCTTTTTACTGGATGCCGTTGTGGCAAAATCAGAAACCGAAGCAGCAAACATCTGGCATATTCGCGAACATATTGATATTGCCCTGGAGCATGACCCGATATTCGTCTACGATATCAGCCTGCCTATAGCGGATATGCAAGCGTATGTAAGCCAACTGGAAAACGATATTCGGCAACTCTGGCCAACGGCTCTCATCTACGTTTACGGGCACCTGGCAGATGGAAATCTGCATGTTCTGGTCGCACCTCCCGCCATCGATGTTGATGCCAGTGCTCTGCAAAAAAAAGAACAAGACGACAAGAACAAGATTTACCAACAATGGCATAAGCGCAGCAACCAGATCGTCTATGGCCCCTTGCAGGATCTCGGCGGTTCCATCTCCGCAGAGCATGGTATCGGGTTGTATAAAAAACCCTATTTGTCCATGTCACGAAACACCACCGAAATTCAGTTAATGAAGGTTTTAAAACAGACACTGGACCCCAAAGGCATTCTTAATCGCGGAAAAATCGTGGACCTAGATCTATAAGATGGCCCCTGCTCCGAGTCGTGCACATGCATCGGTTTACATCTGGGAAAAACCATGTTTCAGGTTGTAGAACTGGTCATACCGTTGTTCGGGCTCATATTTCTAGGATATCTCGCCGGACGTTTCAAGCAGATTCCGACTGCTGGGCTCGCATGGATGAATTTCTTCATCGTCAATGTCGCGCTACCCGCCTTGTTCTTTAACCTTCTGGCAAAAACACCCGTTAGCGAATTTGCCAATGGCAGATTTTTGCTCAGTACGACACTAGGGACATTTCTCATCTTCGCTCTGTGTTTTCTTATTGCCCGAAAACTGCGTAAAGCTGACATTCGGGAGGCCACTGTTCAAGGTTTTGCCGGAGCCTATGGCAACATTGGCTACATGGGCCCACCTCTGGCGATAGCAGCATTTGGCCCACAGGCCGGTGTACCCGTAGCACTGGTTTTCTGTCTGGACAACGCCATGCATTTCACCCTCGCACCCAGTCTCATGGCGATGGGAAGCAAGCGACTTGACAGTGTCATGAAGCTTGTCGGTGGCATTGTGTACAAGATTTTCTCCCACCCTTTCATTCTGGCTACGCTTGCTGGCATCGTGGCTGCACTGTTCGAATTCTCACCGCCAACACCGGTGCAAAGCCTTCTCGATTCCCTGTCCAATGCTGCTGCTCCCTGCGCTCTATTTGTCATGGGCGTCACCACCGCACTGCGCCCATTGAAACGTGTGCCTCTGGAACTGACCTACCTGGTGCCCATCAAGCTGCTTGTCCATCCAGCACTGATGTATCTACTGCTTGCCCAGATCCCAGGGCTTGACCCTGTATGGCTGCATGCAGCGGTATTGCTTGCCGCCTTGCCCAGCGCTACCAATGTCTTCGTGATTGCACAACATTATGGAGTCTGGGAAGAACGTGCGTCCAGTGCCGTCGTTATCTCTACAGGCTTGTCCATTTTCAGCGTTACTACGTACCTATACTTGGCAAACGCCGGTTATCTCTAGGGGCAAGCAATTCACATCATGACTCAAGGTCCAGATACGACCAAGCCTGACATCTGTCAACAAAGCCTTAAGCGCAAGCGAGTGAAAGCGGCGCTGGCCAATTTATTTATCGGTGATTCGTTGTCAATGCCTGTCCACTGGTTCTACAACCCTGGCGATATCATCCGGGTGTTTGGCAAGCATGGGATCACCGGACTGGAAGCTGCGCCGGAAACACATCCCAGTTCCATCATGTCGCTGCATTCCACAACCGGAGGAGGACGCGCACGCGGGCAAAGCAATCGACAGCAGGAAATCGTGGGAGATATCATCCTTAAAGGTCGCCGCCATTTCTGGGGACGCCCCAACGGGCATTATCATCATGGCATGCAAGCGGGTGAAAACACGCTGAATGCTTGGTGGGCAAGGCTTCTCATCAACCATCTGGTGGCTAAAGAACAGTATGTTGCCGCTGACTGGATAACGGATTATATAGATTTCATGACCGCCGATCCGCCTGACTACCCGGACGTTTACGCCGAAAGTTGTCATCGTGGATTTTTCGCCAACTGGTCACAAGGAAAGCCACCTCTGGAGTGTGGTGCAGTAACGCACGACACACCTTCCATGGGCGCTCTGGTAACTGTTGCACCACTCGCGCTTGCCTTGCTCGGTGCCGGCACATCGCGACAAACCACATCAGAGGTTTGTTGCCACCATGTCTGGGTTACCCATCCGGACAAGGGTCTGCTGGACGTCGTTGACGCTTACGTCACCTTGATGGACTGCCTTTTATGCAAAGAAGAAGGTGTTCACGACACAAGGCCGTATACCACCGCTGCGGCTGTCATAAAAGGAACCCAGCTTGATAAGTTGCTGAGTGCGGAGCGAGGCGATGCGCATGTTGTGGGTAGAACCTATTCGCTCGCCTGCTATATCACCGACTCATGGCCGAGCGTGTGTTATCTGGCTGCAAAGTATCAGGATGATGACGCCCGGGCACTGCTGACAAACACGAACCTGGGTGGTGAGAATGCACATCGCGGATCCGTTCTGGGAACCCTTGTAGGTCTTGCCACCGCCAACTATTCAGAACAGTGGTATTCGGACCTACGATTGCAATCTGAGCTTGACGTGGAGCTGGAACGATACCTTGATAAGTTTTATCCCGACGATTCTGCACCTGCCAATATAGCGTGATTTCGCAATACCAGAACGCGTGATACCGGAAACAACACCAACATCATGGCCACACAATAGAGACTCATGGCCAGTAACTGCCGTTCAAACCCGACACCAAGGTCAATCAGCCACCCCGTGACGCCAGGACCTAAAGCCGAGGCGAATACCATCGCTGCTGACACCACCGCCCTTATGGAACCCAGATGACGAGTGCCGTAGGATTCTGGCCAGATAGCACCAAATACTCCACTGGCGATGCCATAAGACGTACCTAACAGCGCCATGAACAGAAACATCGCCAGCGGGACATCAAACACTCCCAGAACAAGACAACCCAGGCTTAGGGGAAACAGAAAGAATGGCAAAATGACACGAGCACTGAATCGATCGATGAGTTGTCCGGTCAATAAACCAACCACAACCGATGTGATTGACAACAAACCGAACGAGCTGGCGATGACTGTTAAAGACCATTGCTTGAGCTCAGCCAGGTGTACCTGATGAAAGAACACCGACGTTCCAATAAAGGAAGGCGCAAGAACGCCCGTACAAACAGCCCAGAATGGGATGTCATGCAGAACCTCCTTCCGCGTCCATTGTCGCCCTCTTTCGAAATTGTCACGATCTTTGGAGGAAGGCTGTCGCGGCAGATGCAGCAGCACCTGGCTCAACGGCAAAGCAATGAGTAGAAGCGCGATGGATGCGAAAAACCAGACAGACCGCCAATCCACGACAATGAGCAAACCGACCACCAGCAAAGGTAGCAGTCCATCGCCTAACTGATGTCCGACTGTCGCGACCGATACCGCCCTCCCACGCTCCGCATGAAACCAGCGCCCCATAGCAACCAACGCCGTGTGACTAAGCATTCCCTGACCGAATAATCGCAGAAAATACAATGACATGAGAAGGGTCGTGATCGAATTTGCCATAGCCATGAGGCTGGCAGCAGCCGCGAGCGCGATAATCCAGCAACCGGCCAGACGAACGATCGTTACCTTGTCTGCCAATTTGCCTAACCAGATCAGGGTACCGGCGCTGGCCAAAGTCGCCAGCATATAGAGAAATCCGAAGTCTCCATGGCTAAGCGCAAATTCTGCGCGAATTTGCCCGGCAAATAGCGAGATAAAGAACGTCTGCCCTGCGCTTGAGCAAAAGGTGAGGAGAATGCCACCTGTCAACCAGCGAGCGTTTCGCCGCAAAAAGGCCAAAAATGATAGAGATGAATCACGCATTGTTACACGAAGGGCCTACAAGCCTGAAAGATGCAATCAAACACGGTATAATAGGGAATCAAGTAAGGGAGAAAAAACCTTTCTTTTTTTGCTGACAGGCCGATACCGTGTTAATTTTCGAGAAGCAAGCGGTGAAAGCCTATCCATGTCATCAACCAATAACGATAAATCGCTGACGCGATAGAGGTACATCGGCCCCCGCAGACCCTTAAATACTGCCAAGGCGATCAACATCAGACATCCGGCTGAAAACAAGGTTGGTTTGTCGATGTTACCCCCTACATAGTGAGTAAAAAGTAAGACACCATCAGTAGGTTTCCATTGAACTGGCGACTACTACTTCATTCGTTCAAGAGATTATTACGTGAGTCAAGCCGACAGCGAACAGCAATTAAGAATTTGGAAAGACCTGGCCATCAGCAAGCAAATGCTGATGAACGAAGCCGCCTCCGCCCTGAAATTGAAAGACGATTTCACAGCAGAAGATTTGCGTGCCGCACTGGACGTCGCAATTAAACGAGCGAAAGATGCTGATGCCGATATGGCAGAAGCCCGTAATCGCGCATCAGAAGAAATCGGTAACATGCAGGCCGAGGTCAAGAAGATCATCAAGTCGCGCACCGAGGCAGAGAATCAGAGAGATATCGCAATATCCGAAAAGGAATCTGCGGAGCAAGCGTTGGCTACAGGCCGCAAAGACAACGCAGAGGCCTTAAAGAAAGCCAAGCGCTCAGTCGAAGAGAAGCAGAAAGAACTGAAGGCAATTAACACCGCGCTGGCAGACACCCCGGAAAACATTGTCAAAAAGCTCAAGACGCTCAAAAAACAAAAGCTTGACGAGGCCAATGCCCGTAAAACGGCGGAAGACGCCAACCGCAAGCTAAAGAAAGAGAACAAAGGGCAGAAAGAAGAGCTTGAAACCTTGTCTGAACTCAAGGAACAGGCAGCGACCTTACTCGCATCTTACCGTGAGCTGAGAACATGGGCTGACGAAGCAGAAGCGCGTGATCAGGATGCAGAAGCTGCTCCGAAGGCGGATGCGAAACTGCTGTCCTCGATAGAAACCACCACGGCCGCGGCCGATGAAACCGAAGACACTCGCGAAGCGGTGTCGGCCTGATCACAGCCGCTGGAAAACAGCCAGTTAGCGCCTGCTACCCTACCAATAACAAAAAGGCAGGATCACATTGTGTGACTTGACCTCAAGGCAGCGCTAACGGCTGGAACAAACCGAACCACAACACTAACGTCCAAGTAAAAAGCCAACATCAAAACTGCAACGACGCTTTGACATCATGACAGAAGGTTGCAAAGTTGTTGACAACAAGCTGACGCAGGTGGCAGGAACGGGTTCAGGCTGGACCGCTCTTTATGCAGGGGACTCAGGTCTAGTCCTGCAATTCGGCGACAAGATTGATCGTTCAATCGTCGATCAGGTTGCAACCCTTGAGACCCTCATCCTTACGGCGATGCATCAGGGCACTCTAGACGGTGTACTGGAAACGGTACCTACCTTCCGCTCATTAGCCGTTTTCTATGACCCTTGCGTCGTGCATCCAGGCCAGCTTCTGGACAAACTGCGCAGGCTGGAAGCCGAGTCCGAAAACAAAACGGACAAGGATCTGCTGCAACAACCGCGGCATTGGCAACTGCCTGTGCTGTACGGAACCGAGCACGGTCCTGACCTGGCAAGCGTCTCAGAGCTAACTGGCCTCACCCCTGATAACGTTATCGAACTTCATGCTGGCTGTACCTTTACGGTGTATATGCTCGGATTTCTACCGGGTTATGCCTTTCTGGGTGATACACCAGAACCGCTTCATTTGCCACGCCGCAGTGAACCCAGATTGCGTGTACCCGCAGGCAGTGTTGCCATTGCCATGCAGTTAACCGGCATATATCCATGGGAGAGTCCGGGAGGCTGGCACATCATAGGCAACTGCCCGGTCCCCATGTTCAATGCCCGGCAGGATCCTCCTGCACTTCTGAAGGCTGGCGATAAAATATCCTTTTCTCAGATCGATCAACAACAATTTGATCTCTTGTCAAAAGAGTTACAACAACCCGATCCTGATCGAACGCGCTGGTCAGTGAAACGATAATGAGCGAAACAAATGCAGCACTCAATGTTGTAGGAGCCGGCCTGCTTTCTACCGTACAGGACAAAGGCCGATTCGGACTTCGACATCTGGGTATTCCTTGGGCAGGTGCGCTGTCACCTCCCTGGCAAGCAATAGCCAACGCACTTGTGGGAAATCCTGCTGACGCACCGGTCATCGAGTGCTTTGAAGGTGGCCTCCATCTAAGGGCATGTGATCACTCTGTTCAACTTGCTGTTGTTGGTAGCGATTCCACCATAATCAGACTGGGTCGGGATGACTCTGAGTTTCGCAGCCAGGCAAACAGGACATTCACACTGGCTGCCGGTGATACTTTTCAACTGAGCTCTACGGGTAGCTATCGGCATGCGCTGGTCGCCGTTGCTGGTATCGATATTCCTCAGCATCTGAACAGTACATCCACCTATGCAAAAGCCGCACTCGGCGGACTCAATGGCCGCGCGCTTGAGGCAGGGGACCAGGTAAGGTTTCACCCCACCCTCGCTACAAGCTTATCGAGGAGCAGAGAATTGCAATGCCAGTTACCCATGGAGCTGCGTTACGAAGCCGACGAGCTTCGTGCCATTGCAGGGCCACAGTTTGATCATTTTTCGACGACAGGTGTCGAGTCGTTCCTGTCTTCTGAATACGAACTGGGTGTTGAGGCTGATCGGATGGGTGTGCGCCTCACAGGTTCGGCAATCGGTCATCGTGACGCAGCAGCCAGAGATATCGTCTCGGACGCAATAGTACCCGGCTCTATTCAGGTGCCGGGAACGGGGCAACCGATAGTCTTGCTCAACGACGCACACACAGCTGGTGGTTATCCGAAAATAGCAACGGTAATATCCAGCGATCTGCCACTGCTTGGGATACAGAGAGCTGGAGCAAAGTTCCGGTTTCGGCTTGTTGATATCGATGAAGCCATTGCTATCAGACAACACACACAGAAAATCATCGAACGATGTATTGATTCGTTCAGCCCCTGCATTGTTAGTGACCTTGATACTCGCACACTGTTATCTTGTAATCTGATTGACGGAGTAACTGACGGTTCCTGAACAGTGTCAAGCCATTAGTACTCTTTGAATTCAACCTGACTAATCGAGCAAAATACAGTGCGACTAAATCTCAATGCAGATCTGGGTGAGTCTTTTGGTGCATGGCAAATGGGTGATGATGAAAACCTGCTGAAGGTGGTTAATTCAGCGAATGTGGCCTGTGGTTTTCATGCGGGCGACCCACTAGTTATGAGCCAGACAATAACAAAAGCTAAGCAGCATGCGGTGAGTATTGGAGCGCATCCGGGCTTTGCTGACCTTCAGGGCTTTGGCCGACGCCAGATGGTTTTGAATGATGCAGAAGTGTGTTCGTTGGTGTTGTATCAATTGGCAGCCCTTGGCGGCATGGCCCAAAGCCATGGATACGCAATGACCCACATAAAGCCACACGGCGCTATTAACAACATGGCCTGCGAAGATCGCCATCTGGCCGATGTTATTGTAAACGCTGTCCAACAGTTTGATCCGGCGTTGATCTTTCTTGCCCCTGTGCTCTCAGAGCTGGAGTTTGCGGCAAGAGACGCAGGGCTCCTCGTTGCTGGTGAGATATTCGCCGATCGTGCCTATGCTGAAAATGGAACGCTGGTTTCTCGACGCGAGCCCGGGGCAGTACTGGACAGTGCCGAAGACTGCATCGAACACGTTAGACGCATGATTAACGCTCAAGGGCTGGTAACGGTCTCAGGAAAAATTCTGAGGACAGACTTTAAAAGCATTTGTGTGCATGGCGATAACGCCCACGCTGTAGATACCGCAAGGCAAATCAACATGGCACTTCGAGCTGACGGACACCAGCTTGTCACGTTGCCAGAACTGATGAACTGATAGAAGCGGGCCAGAAAAAAATCCGGCTAAGGGCGAATAGCGCTGACTTAAGGCCAATCACCATAATGCGTCATCCTCGCGAAGGCTGGAATCCACGGGCTGTGGCAAACCGAATTCCAGCTTTCGCGGGAACAACGACAGTATCTACCGCTAAATCAGTTTCATTCGGCTAAGGGCCTTATTCAATTCCCCTGAACAAGCCCATGTGACGATTCTCATGGAACAGTTACTCGCCCCTTTCTGCTGCCAGTAAGGCTATAAAGTCACATCAAATGAAAAACAATGGTCTATCTTCTAGAGTAAGGGAATGGTAGAGATTAAAGATGAATAACATCAGAAACAAGACAATAGTGGCATGTGCTTTGGCAATAGGCATAGTCGGCTGTAGTGCAGATGCCGACGATCCGAATGTGCAAACCTTGCCAACAGTCACCGCCAGCAGCAGTAGCGGAGGTGAATCGCAGGTCAGTGCCTCACAGTGGACAGATACCTCAGAACTGAATGCGAACGATGGCGCCGGAACTTTGACAACCGCACTGTCACCCAGCGAAATTCCCTACCCCGTGTATCCCAATGGATACAAGTATCGGATAGGTGGTCAGGGTGATTTGAAAATCATTCTGTTTCAGACAGAAGACTCTTTTGAAGAGGTCGACGCCTACTATCAGAAGGAGGCGAATATGCCCCGCCTTAGTGCCATGAGCGACTATGTACGCTACAGCACCGACAAAAACGATATCGATCCGTGGGAGACTTCCAGGCCGGGAATCGTGATTCATCAGTTTAACGATGAAACCGAGCGGAAGGCGGTTGGTGCAGACGGAAACGCGCGTACCAATATCATCATGAGCTTCTGACGACCCGAGCACCATTATAAGTTCACACGCAATCAGATAGTGACTCGAAAGCAGGCAAACGTTGCGGAGCAAAGTGAGCCTTGTTACAGGGAATAGGCAAGCGCTACCGGAATTCTGGCGCACCGCTGACTCAGGAGCAATTTGGCCCCTACTGCCTATCCGAATTCCAATTTGTCGCACGCCCGAATACTAGAACTCCGGATCGTCAGTTGATTACCGACTTATCCTGCGCAATTTCAGCCGTATACAGTTCTGGCCGAACCGACTTCCATTACCGGTTGCGAACCACCGTTTGAATGGGCATTGGACGTTCTGTCTACCTTTGAGGCAAGCTCTGGCGTCTCATTAGACAGCAAAGTGGCCAACGACATCCCGATAGCTGTTGTAACTTTTCGTAGCAACGCGATAGACATATTGCCCTGTCCGGATTCCAGTTGCGCCAGATAACGTTCGGACACACCGGAAACCTCGGCCAGCCGCTTTCTCGACATACTCATGGTCGAGCGTTGACTTCGTACCCGCAGACCCACAATTCGGAGGAACTCTTCAGTGGGTAGAGAATCTAGTGAAGTTCGTGCTGGATCTGAAACTGCACCCGGTGTTCCTATCGATTCGGAAGGATTAATCATTGCCGCCACTCCATTAGTGATAAAGACTCACGTCCCCTTATTCTATGGATAACATACACGTCAATGTATGGGCGTAAAACCCGTAGGGCCAATTGTTTACATTCTACGACAAACCGATATCTGATTTTGTGGAGTGACACCAAGTTGGTCATTAACAAATGTTATAAAAATTCTGCCTTGTAAACATTACCGACAAATCAAATCACTCCTTGAGTAGGTCTCGCGCTTTGGCCAGTTTGTCGGAGGAATGCAGTTCAGCCGCCGCTTCTGCACGGCGCTCGGGGACGTCTTCCAGGGCTGACGACTTCGATTTTTTGCGTACCATAACGACCAGAGAGATAAGCCCGACCAGTAACAAAACAAACGGCCCAATCCACAATATGGCTGTTTTTGCCGTAAAGCGCGGACGATAGAGTACAAATTCTCCGTATCTGGCAACCAGATATTCGTCAATATCCGCCTTGCTGTTCCCAGCGACAATCTGCTCGCGAATTTCACGTCGTAAATCGCCTGCCAGACTCGCATTAGAATCCCACAAGTTCTGATTCTGGCATTTCAGGCAACGGTACTCTTTAAGCAATCCTTGGTACATATCCTTATGGGCAGGATTGTCAAACTGTACTACCTCGTCAGCGGCCCGCGCAGGGTTCACAGAGAAGCTGAAAACGCTGAAAGCGAGCAAAGCCAGCAATATCGCCACAAATCTGGAAAACGTGAAATCCCTCGATGTTGTAGTCGCGCGTGCGGCAATGGCTGGTCCGATTATCTGATCGACCGCAACAGGGTGTCTCCACTTATGTCTCATTGTTTTAACAAGCCTAACCCGGTTGGTGAAAAGACGAATGGACACTGCATCACGCAGGCTCCAGTTGCAGCTGATCAATAATGGGTAGTACGGTATTTTCCAGGTCATCCCGACTCAATGGCCCTACATGTTTGTAACGTACCCTGCCATCACGATCTATGATGAAAGTTTCGGGGACGCCGTAAACCCCCCAATCGAGCCCAACCTCCCCCTGTTGATCATCCAGAAGATGGGTGAAGGGGTCGCCGAAACGCCCCAGCCATTTGAGTGCATCCGCTGGGGCATCCTTATAGTTGAGACCGACAACAGGTAGATCTGCTCGCTGGTCAACCAGTGAAATCAGAATGGGGTGTTCCGCAATACACGGGCCACACCAACTGGCCCAGACATTCATCACCCAAACCTGCCCTTCCATTGACTGGCTGTCAAATCGCCCATCCGAGGCAGGCAAACGATCGGAGACAAAAGGCGGCGCTGTCTTGTCAATCAGTGGCGACGGCAGCTTTGAGGGATCAAGAGTCAGTCCCTTGGCCAGAAAGCCTGCGATGATAAGAAAAATGCCGAGAGGCAACAATTTTAGCGCGATGTTCATAATGAATCAGTTAGCCGTTGATCCGCCTGTCGGACTCATGACAGAGGCAGTAGCTGGCGTCAGGCTTGATTCACTGGCAGGTGCGCCACCTTTGTTTATTCCTGCAGCCACAGCTTGGGACTTTTCAGATACACGGCGATAACGACGATCCATGGCCGCCATGATTCCTCCCAAGGCCATGAACAGGGTTCCCAGCCATATCCATCTGATGAAAGGTTTGGTCTGGATGCGTACGCTCCACGCGCGGGCACCTGCCATCGGCTCTCCTAATGCAATAAAGAGATCACGTGTCATCCCGGCATCGATTCCCGCCTCAGTCATGATATCCCTGCGCACATCGTAGATGCGCTTCTGAGCAACAATCTCTCCGATATCACGATCATTCTTGACAACGTTGAATCGGGCTTCGGTTGCATCAAAATTCGGGCCCCGTACGTCTTCCAGTGACGCAAGCGTAAAGGTATACCCGCCGGCTTGATGCGTATCGTTGATACCAAGACGAACGGTTTCCTCAGTGGTATAGATAGAGGTCAGCGCTACCCCGACGGTGAATACCGCGATACCCATATGAGCAATGCTCATTCCCCAGAACGCAGCAGGTGTGTGCAATACGGCAGACATACGTTTGCGCTTGTTGCGAAACCGGTGAACGATTCCATACACCGTCGATACCGTAATCCAGACCGACACCGCTATCGATGCAGCTGCGGCAACGGTAAAGTACTCAAGTTGCGTGGTGAGAACAACACCTGCAACAATGCTGACAACAGCCAGAATTACAAGTGTAGTGGCTCGACCCGTCAACTTGTCGCGCTTCCAGTTCAATACAGCCCCGACCCCTACAACCAGCAGAATAGGCAGCATGAGCGGCACAAATACCGCATTGAAATATTGCTCGCCAACAGAAATCTTGCCAATACCCAGTGCATCAACGAACAGTGGGTACAAAGTGCCGAGCAAAACCGCCGCGCATGCTACCACCAGCAGAACGTTGTTCAGTAACAGTCCGGATTCGCGCGACACAAGCTCATAGGAGGCCGAGGACTGCAGCTTGTGTGCACGAAAAGCGTACAACAAGAGCGATCCACCAACCACAAAACCCAGAAAGAGCAATATGTACAGGCCGCGTGTCGGGTCAGACGCGAATGAATGAACCGATGTCAGCACACCGGAGCGTACCAGGAAGGTCCCGAGAAGACTCAAGGAGAAAGCCAGCACCGCTAACAAAACGGTCCAGGCCTTGAATACGCCACGCTTTTCGGAAGCCGCCAGAGAGTGAATCAGGGCGGTTCCGACCAGCCAGGGCATGAATGAGGCATTTTCAACGGGATCCCAGAACCACCAGCCCCCCCAACCAAGCTCGTAATACGCCCAGAAGCTTCCGAGTGAGATACCGATGGTAAGAAACATCCAGGCAACATTGGTCCAGGGACGCATCCAGCGCAACGTTGCCGAATCCAGTTGCCCGCCAATCAAGGCGGCAATAGCGAAGGCAAACGCCACCGAAAAGCCCACATACCCAAGATAAAGCATGGGCGGGTGAAAGGCCATACCAGGGTCCTGCAGCAGCGGATTGAGTGATGCACCGTCCAAGGGGACTGGAAACAGCCGTTCGAAAGGATTTGAGGTCAGCAACACGAAAAGCAGAAATCCGATACTGATAATGCCGAGCACGGACAGCACGCGCGCCAGCAGGATTCTCGGCAGCGATCGACTGAAAACAGCCACCGCTCCAACCCAGAGCGCGGATATGAAGCACCAGAACAGTATTGAGCCCTCATGACCTCCCCACACTCCCGAAATCTTGTACATCAGTGGTAGACCCGAGTTGCTGGTATTGGCCACATACAAAACGCTGAAGTCGTTGCTGATGAACGCCCACGTCAGACACGCGTACGACAGCGAGATCAGAAACGCGTGCGCTCCGGCAGCAGGCTTTGCCATATCCATCAGGCCTTCATGGCCGGTAATGGTCCCGACCATCGGCACCACGGCCAGCACAATCGCCGTGCACAGGGCAAGTATAAGTGCGAAATGTCCTAACTCTGGAATCATGGCTCAACCACCGTTTTGCTGCTGAAATTTGCCGCAGTGCCCGGCATTTTCCCGGCTTTCTCCAGAGCTTCAGCGACTTCTGGTGGCATGTAGTTCTCATCGTGCTTTGCGAGTACTTCTGTTGCGCTGAAGAGGCCTCTATTATCGATAGCGCCGAGCGCCACAATACCCTGCCCTTCGCTGAACAAGTCCGGCAGGATTCCGGTAAAGGTAACCGGAACCGTCTCAGCATGATCCGTTAAATTGAATGAGACCGTCAGGTCTTCCTGGCTACGTTGCACACTGCCCTCAACAACCATGCCGCCGATACGGAATGGTTTGCCAACCTGCACGTTGCCCGCAGCGATGTCAGTTGGTGAGTGAAACAGCATGAGATTATCCCGAAATGCATTAACACCAAACGCTACAGCGGTGCCAACGCCTGCAAGCATCAACCCAACAAGCAAGAGTCTTTGTTTTCGTTTGGGCGTCACTTCGATCTCCTGGCTTGCTGTTGAAGAGCACGTTTGAAAGACTGTTCACGGGTTTTTTTATGCTGAAAGTACGACCACGTGACGACACCAATCAAGCATATCGCCGTGAGTCCGTACGAAGACCAGACGAAAAAAGCATAGCCCCCCATGTCAAGAAAATCCGAAAAGCTGTCAAAGTTACCCACGCGCGCTCCTCCCTGCCAGCTCGGCAACCCATGAAGCGCGTGCCTCTCTTTCCAGAATAATGGTGCGGACGCGCACCATCAGGTTGAAAAAATAAAGCATCTGGAACGAAAGCACCATGATCAGCAACGGCCTCAGCATAGAGATATGCATGGAGGGCTTGTCAAGTTTGGTGATGGTGGCAGGCTGATGCAACGTGTTCCACCACTCAACAGAAAAATGGATGATAGGAATATTGACGACACCGACAACGGCCAGAATTCCCGCTGCCCGTGCGGCACTTTGTGGCGTTTCCATTGCGCCTCTGAGGGCCATGTAACCCAGATAAAGGAACAACAAGAGCAACTCTGATGTAAGCCGGGCGTCCCAGATCCACCAGGTTCCCCACATGGGCTTGCCCCAGAATGAACCTGTCAACAAAGCAACTGCAGTAAACGCTGCGCCTATTGGCGCGGATGACACCGCTACAACGTCGGCAATTTTTAACCGCCAGATAAGGAAAATGGCACTGGATGTTGCCATGACCACGTAAACGAACATGGACATCCATGCAGCCGGTACGTGAATATAGATAATGCGATAGCTGTCTCCCTGCTCGTAGTCAGGAGGCGCAATGACGAGTCCGAGGTACAGGCCGATGACCAGCGAAATCAGGCAGACCGCACCGAAAAAGGGCCCAAGCACTCCTGCTACCCGATACATGAACGGGGGTGAGCCAAATTTGTGAATCCATTGAAACAAGACGGTTTGAACTCTTAAAATTACACAGACCTATTCTAGCTCGATTTACGCACCCCACGCACTCATGGACCGGTCTATGACACCATCGGACCATACGGTTTT
Source organism: Granulosicoccus sp. (assembly GCA_045106195.1). Taxonomy (GTDB): domain Bacteria; phylum Pseudomonadota; class Gammaproteobacteria; order Granulosicoccales; family Granulosicoccaceae; genus Granulosicoccus. The sequence goes on along the minus strand of JBGCEH010000031.1, from coordinate 30,370 downwards.
AGCAGAGGTAATTCGCAATTTCGAGACTCCCTTTGACGCTGTTTCCTGACTAACGTCCAGCAGCAACACCTACCCGTAAAGCTCCCGCCATGGCTAGCGGCGCCAGAGACGCAGACAACGCCAGTATCGCAGCCAGCACCGATACCTGCATGGACGTCTCTATCCCCATACCCGCAGAGGCCACCGCTCCACTGCCAAAAATCAGCACAGGAACCGTGAGCGGAAGTACCAGTAAAGACAACAAAACTCCTCCTTGGTTCACACTAACGATCAAAGCCGCCCCGATACCACCAATAAAGCTCAGCGCAAGAGTCCCGATCAACAGGCTCAGTAACAGCACCCCGTAGGCATCTTCCGGAAGCTGCATCACTAGCCCCAGCAAAGGTGAAAGCAATACGAGCGGTAATCCGCCCGTAGTCCAGTGAGCCAGCACCTTGGCAATAACCACGACACTCAGCGGATGCCCGCTGACAACAAATTGTTCAAGGGTACCGTCACGAAAATCGTTTGCAAACAGCGAATCCAGAGAAAGCATCATGGACAAGAGGGCGCTGACCCAGACGATTCCGGGTGCAATGGTTTGTAACGTCTGGGGCCCCGGACCAATACCCAGCGGAAACAATGACACGACAATCACGAAAAACAACAATGTGTTCAGCCACTGCCCGGCTGAGCGAAGCGCCAGAGTCACATCTCTTCGATAAACACGGCCAAACAGCGTTGCCATACCTACGTCAGGTCGACCATTACCGGAAGTTTCGCTCACGAGTCACCACCCAGCACAATAGAGTGGACAGGCAAGGGATCGAAGGAAAGCGCTTGATGCGTGGTGAAAACCACCGCACCACCGAGACCAACATGACGCTGAATCTCCTGACGTACCCAGTCGTAACCATTCTTATCCAGCGAAGTCAGAGGCTCATCAAGCACCCACAATCTGGCAGCCTGCAAACGCAGGCGGGCCAGTGTAATTCGTCGCTTCTGACCTGCAGACAAGGCTGCACTGGGCAGATCGATACGATCGGCGATGGACAGTTCTGCCAGAACCGATTCGACCACACCGCGACAGTCAGCTCCCAGCTCAGGACACAGGGCCTTGATGTTCTCCAGAGGCGTAAGGCCCGGACTGATACCCGGCTTGTGGCTGAGATAAAGGAGCTCCGCATACAATGCATCCCTCACTTTGAGAAACGGTTGTCCACACCACAGCACCTCACCCTCATCAAATTCTGCCAGACCAATCATGGCTCGTAGTAAGGTCGTCTTGCCACTTCCGTTGGTTCCCTGAATCTGAAGAATGCTGCCAGCGCGCACCTCTACATCAATCTCATCCATCAAGAGGTTGTCGCCACGCCAGATGGTCATGGCGCGGGCTTCAAGCAATAGGTCGGTATCCTTACTCATCACTGTCTTCCCGTTCAGACAAGCGCATGAACGCACCTGACGATTCCACGCCGAGTACGCCATCTCGCGATATCGCCCATTCAGCCAGTTGGTAGAAAACAGGTCGGCTGATAAGTGCTCGCAACCTGTCTCGAACCAACACATAGGGTGAAGGTTCCCCTCCGGGTTCTGCGTATTCCACGCATACTGGATGATCGATATCGGCAATCACCTGATCACCGACATTGGTGGTAAAAACCAGCGTAGCTGCTTCGGGTGCTCCATGCTGTTCAACCAGCACCGCGGTAAACGGCGCATCCTCGACAACAATGCGCAGCCTCTCTTGCGGTGTTACAAGGTAGGTGTCGTTGTCGTCATCCACTCGCAATACCGTGGAGAACAGTTTGACCATTCGGGCTCTGTCAATGCGAGATCCTTGATAGAACCAGTCACCGTTGCGTGCAATACGGATATCCACGTCGCGAGTGCACTCCGGTTGCCAATCGTGCACGGGGGGCAGCGAATGCAAGGAGATGGCATCTGCAATCTTGTCCAGCGACAGAGAGTTGAGGCTCATGATGCAATCACTCCCTGTTCGAACCGTTTTACCGGACACCTCAAAGGGCTTGCTTTACAGGTCGAGCCTGTCCATTTTCGTCAAGCGCCACAAAGGTAAACAGACCCTCAGTCACCTGTTCTTCCTCAGCTAGTCGCTGGCGTCTGACCCAGGTTTCTACACGCACCTGAATTGAGGTGCGGCCTATTTTCTCAGTGACACAGTAGCAACTCACTTCGTCACCGACATTGACCGGTTTGTGAAACTTCATCGCCGTGACGGCAACTGTGGCCACACGGCCCTGGGCCTCGTAAAAAGCGTGCGTGCCTCCAGCCAGGTCCATTTGGGAAAGTATCCAGCCACCAAAAATGTCGCCATTGGGATTGGTGTCTGCTGGCATCGCAATCGTGCGCAGGGCTGCGTCTGTGGAGCTTCTATCGATATCCATGAAAATTGTCAGTTGCGTGGCATGATCGCAGCGCCATGATACCAATCCTTGGCGACTAAACTTCACGTATGAACAATGATCTGAACAAAGCGGCCTTACTGTTGATGTGGCGCTGCAGTTCACCTCCCGCAGAGGCGACAATGCTACTTGCCCTACCGGTTACTGGTTGTAACTTCGCTGGTCATCCACCACCACACCATCGTCTGGAAGGGAATCCACGATAGTGACCAGACCGCTCAGAGTGGTCGCCTTTTTAAGCGATTGTTCAATCGCGGTGACCCGGGATTCAGCATCCTGGCCGTCAGTAGCATCCGAGTCAATAGTCACCTGCAGATTCATCACATCGCGATTATCTGCACGGCTGATGACGAGCCGCCAGCGCACTATCTCTGGGTGGCTTTGCTTCAGACCACTTAACTGTTGTGGGTCGACAAACATGCCACGTACCTTGGCGCGCTGATCAGCCCTGCCCATCCAGCCAGCCAGACGCACTGCAGTCCTGCCGCAGGGTGCAGGTTCAGAGATGACCCGGGATAAATCACCCGTAGCAAAACGCACCAGCGGGTAGTCGGCATGCAGGCGGGTTACGACAAGCTCTCCCACTTCGCCAGTCCGTACAGGTGTGTTGGTGCCGGGAACGAGAATTTCCACAACAAGATTGTCATTAACCACCATGCCGGGATGAATCTCGGCATCGGTTGCCGTCTCATAGGCAATAACGCCCAGGTCTGCGGTGGCATAACACTGAAACACGGTAATTCCCTGCTCCTGATAACGAGTTCTCATGGCGGGAAAAAGGGCCCCTCCCGATACCAGCGCACGATTGACATAGCTCAATGGCTGGCCTGATTCTGTTGCATGATCAAGTAAGGTTTGAAGATAATCAGGCGTACCGACGTATACGCTTGCCTGTGTCTGTCGCAGTGCTGCAACTTGCGCGTCCGTGTTACCCACTCCCGCAGGGAACACAATACAACCCAGAGCTCTGGCGGCTTCATCCAGAATAAAACCTCCGGGTGTGAGATGGTAAGAAAACGCGTTATGAACTCTATCGCCTTTACGGATACCAGCAGCATGCAAAGCAGGTGCACCCTGCCAGGGATCAATGCCCGTAATTTGGGGTTCCCATACTGGCCCGGGGGACATGAATATGCGAGTTCCAGGCAGTGCAGCCTCACGAACAAAACCACCAAAAGGCGGATTTGCCTGTTGAGCTTCCATAAGCACACTCTTGCGAAGAACAGGTAGTGTTTCCAGCGCTGCTCGGTCGTCTATGGTGTCCAGTGCATAGTCACGCAGGTGTTCAGCAAGACCTGAACAACTCGCAGCACAGGCTTGCAGACGCTGTCCAAAACCATCAAAAAGTCTGGCCTCTCTCAACGCAGGATCCTGCGTCTCGAAATCGTTGTACATTGTATTCGCCATAGTTTATCGAGTCTGTCTATATACGGTCATCTAAGCTACTTGTGGCAAGTTAATGGACACCAATGCCAGGATAGTTCAGGCAAGCCAGCGTTTACGCCGCTTGTAATGCTTGACCTCACGAAAGCTGCGACGTCCTTCTCCACCGGTACCCAGATAGAACTCCTTGACGTCAGCATTCTCACGCAATGCATCACCTGTTCCATCCAGTACGACACGACCCGATTCAAGAATATATCCGTACGTTGCGTACCTGAGGGCGATGTTGGTGTTCTGCTCTGCCAGCAGAAAAGATACACCTGTATCCTTGTTCAGTTGTTTGACGATCTCGAATATCTCTTCGACCAGTTGCGGCGCCAGTCCCATGGAAGGCTCGTCCAGAAGAATCATGGAAGGGCGCGACATCAGCGCGCGACCAATAGCACACATCTGCTGTTCGCCGCCAGATGTGTAGCCCGCCTGACTAGCACGACGTTCGCGCAGCCGCGGAAAGTAGTTGTACACCATCTCCATATCTTGCTTGATCGCAGCACGCCCATCCTTGCGGGTAAACGCGCCGGTCAGTAAATTTTCTTCAATACTCAAGTGACCGAAACAATGACGACCCTCCATGACTTGAATGCAGCCACGACGCACGAGCTCATTCGGTGAGAGCGCCTGCACCTGTTCTGACCTGAATTCTATAGTGCCCTTGGTGACCTCGCCGCGTTCGGCCTGAAGAAGATTTGAAATGGCTTTTAACGTGGTGGTCTTGCCAGCCCCGTTAGCACCAAGAATGGCGACGATCCCGCCCTCGGGTACTTTCAGCGACACACCCTTGAGCACCAGGATCACATGGTCGTAGATGACCTCAATGTTATTGACATTGAGAATGTAGTTAACCGCAGGCTCAACGGTGCCGGACGATGCTCGAGCAGTTTTTGGCTCTGATGAATCCATGGGTAAGTGCTTTCGTGTCAGGGTGAGGCAACAGGTAAACAGCCCCGGGCTGTGAATTGTTCACAAACCGGAGCTGTTCGGGCAATCGCTGTATCAGCTGCAGCTTTGTGCCTGCCAGTCTGGCTTGTCAGATACATAGGTTGCCGCTGCTTCTTCAAGCATTGGGCGCACGATGTCTGTCATGGGAGGAATCAGGTCAGTGATTCTTTCAAACCCTGAACCTGTCCATCGCTGGATGAATACAGAACCACCGCCCTCATGATCCTTGCAAGAACCCTTGACCTCACCGGTAAAGTTCGGCAAGCCCAGTTCGGATAGTCGGGCTTCTGTCAGGTTGATTGCCTCGAGACCATCTCGCATATCAGCTCCGGTTATCACTGATTTGCCCGTCGCCGCCTGTGCTTCACGGATGGCTTCGGCCAGCACAACCGCATTGAATACGCCACGGTTATAAAGAACGTTGCCCACATCGTCTCGTGATGCCACTTTACTCATGTCCTTATCCACAACATGCGTAAGGATGTCTTGTATCGCTGGATAGTCCTGACCAAGACCAGAGAAATTAGCCGCCAGATAACCTTTGCCAGCCTCACCAACAGCATTGAGGTCAGCGTTCGATCCTGCCCACCAGTTACCGATGAAGCGATCCAGCGGGTATCGGATTTTCACAGCTTCCTTGATAGCCGTCGGGTTCATGGCACCCCAACCCCACATGATCATCCAATCGGGACGTTCCTTTCGCACGTTCAGCCATTGTGAAGACTGGTTTTGCATTTCTTTGACACCGACAGGGAATTTCGCAACGTCGAAGCCCATGGATTCAGATAACTGGTCCAGCAATGGAATGGGCTCTTTGCCGTAACCCGCATCGAGGTAAATAAATCCAATCTTCTTGCCTTCTACGCCGCCGTTTGCATCAATGTAACTGAGGATAGACGACAGCTGGTTCCAGTACGAGGCAGGATAGACAAACGTCCACGGAAATTTTTCACCATCCGCAGCTGCGGACAGACCGTAACCCATCGAAAAAATTGGTATTTCATCAACTGGTGCCTTGGGGATCAATGCAAGGGTGATACCTGTAGATAAAGGACTGTAGGCCAGCGCACCATTACCTTTTGTGGCTTCATAACACTCGACACCTTTCTGGGTGTTATAGGCAGTTTCACATTCGTCTACAACGATCTTAACGCCGTTGATGCCACCATCACGCTCGTTAAGCATGTTGAAGTAATCAGCGTAACCATCCGCAAACGGAATGCCACCGCCAGCAAAGGGGCCAGTTCGATAGGTCATGGATGGCATGTACATGGTGTCCTGCGCCTGAGCTATCGGCACCCAGCAACTGGCGGCTACCATCCCGGCTGCCAGTGTCAGTAAGGTGGTTTTTTTCATAGGTTGTTTTCTCCTTTGTGGTTTGTTTTGTACATCATTTACAGCTTGTTATCTGTCAGTGCTATTGATCATGAACTAGCATAGGGAAACGGCCAGGTTCGAAGCTTCTCTTTGCCTATCTGCCAAAGCCTGGCAAGTCCGTGAGGCTCAACAATCAGAAAGAAGACAATCAATACCCCGATAATGATATTGGCAACATGCTCTGTCGTAGCGGCTACAACATCGATCCCCAGGGCAGAAGGGACAGCGCGGATGATGATGGGTAAAACCCAGATAAACGCCGCTCCGAAGAAGCAACCAGTCAGTGAGCCCATTCCACCAATAATTACCATGAAAAGAATAAGAAACGAGTGGTTTATATCAAAGGCTTCTACTTCCGCGGAACCCAGCCACATGAAAACCATCAGCGCTCCCGCTACGCCACAGTAATAACTGGAAAACGCAAATGCTGAAAGCTTTGCGTATAGCGGACGTACACCCATTAGTTCAGCGGCGATGTCCATGTCGCGAATCATCATCCAGCTGCGCCCGATTCGCCCGCGCAACACATTCGCCGCAACCAGCGTGAGAACTACGACAATACCCAGAATGATCAAATACCGCGTTGTGGCCGTTGCAGATGCACCAGTGATAGCGATGTCAAACAGCGTGCGTTTCGGAACTTCGATAGCACCCGAGTCATTGTAGTTATACAACCATTCAATGCGTATGAAACACCATTCGAGAAAGAACTGCGCAGCCAGTGTCGTTATCGCCAGATACAGACCCTTGATGCGAAGACTGGGTAGCCCGAACGCCATACCGATCAACGCAGAAAACACACCGGACAACAGAATCAGGATGATGATATTGACGTCTGGAAAATAAGTTGCCAGCTTATAGCATGAATAGGCACCGACACCCATGAATGCCCCCGTGCCCAGCGATAGCTGCCCGGCGTAGCCGGTCAGAACGTTCAATCCGATGGCCGCCAGAGCAAAAACCAGGAAAGGAATCATGATGGAACTGATAAAGAACTCGCTGCCCAGCAGCGGTATGCCAACAAAGCCAATGGTAAGGATCGCCAACAGGCCTATTCGGTCCTGCAAGAGCGGCAGCAGCGCCTGATCAGCCGAATAGCTTGTCTTGAACTGTCCGGCTTCACGATAAAGCATATGTCACTCCTGCTGGCATTGGATGCTCTCGTCGAATCGATGGAGTCTGTTTTCTGATACACCTGCGCGAACAGCAGAAAGTAGATCGCTTGCCTGAATGGATCGGGTACACCACTACACTCTCTCGATAATGCGTTCGCCGAACAGACCCTGAGGCCGGAAAAGCAGAAAAATCAATGCCAGCACATACGCAAACCAGGCTTCAACGCCACTGCCAAACAATGCCCCCCAGTAGACTTCGAACAGTTTTTCGCCAATACCGATAATCAAACCACCGACGATAGCGCCAGGTATGGAGGTAAAGCCGCCGAGGATAAGCACAGCCAGCGCTTTCAAGGCAATGATCTCGAGCGCAAACGAGACCTCTGAGCGCGCGCCCCACATGATGCCAGTGACCAGCGCAACAATACCGGATGCAAACCAGACGATCGCCCAGATCTGGTGTAGGGAAATACCCACGGATAACGCCGCCTGATGATCATCAGCAACCGCACGCAAGGCGCGACCAATACGTGTTCTGGAGAAGAAAATTGCCAGTGCGATCACCATGAGTACCGCGATTAGTGTTGCGGCGATATCGATATGCTGAAGTATGACCAGACCACCAAACACTTCCAGATCGGTAGACCCTGTCGGCAGGCCCAATTGCTCGGTAATCATCGGTTTGGGCTCACCGCCGAAAAAAAGCTGCCCTACCCCTTTCAGTATCAGGGTAAGTCCTATGGTGGCCATAAGCAGAATGGCATCATGCTGGTTAACCAGTTTACGCAGGACCAGGCGCTCGATGCCGATTGCCAGAATGGCCATGACACCCAGTGACAGTATGATCGACAGCCACGCAGGCACCCCCATGCCATGCAGACTGACCAGCACCAGGGCGGCGAATACGACCATGATGCCTTGAGCAAAATTGAATACGCCCGACGCTTTGTAGATGAGTACAAAGCCCAGTGCAATAAGCGAGTACAGCACACCAGCAACGAAACCTTCCCAAATCACCTGCAACAAGAAATCAGGATAAGCAAACATCTCGATAAAGGGCGACACAACGATAGAGTGCAAGAGTTCCATCAGTGCGCCACTCCCAGATAGGCGTCGATGACCGCCTGACTAGCCTGAACCTCTGTGGGGGTGCCATCGGCAATCTTCAGGCCGTAGTCGAGAACCACAACGCGATCGGCGAGATCCATGACAACACCCATATCGTGTTCGATAAGAGCGATCGTGGTGCCAAACTCAGTATTCAAATCGATGATGAAACGGCTCATATCCTCCTTTTCTTCCAGATTCATCCCGGCCATGGGCTCGTCCAGCAACAGCAGGTCAGGTTCCATCGCCATGGCGCGTCCAAGCTCCACTCTTTTCTGCAGACCATAGGGCAACTTGCCCACCGGCTGTTTACGGATATGTGCAATCTCCAGAAAATCGATGATCTCTTCCACTTTGGTTCTGTGGGCAATTTCCTCGGCACGCGCAGGGCCTACATGCAGCACCTGCCACAGAAAGCCACGATGCATCTTTAATGAGCGGCCGGACATGATGTTGTCCAGCGTACTCATCCCCTTGAACAATGCAACGTTCTGGAAGGTTCTGGCAATACCTGAGGCTGCCGCCTCGTGTGGCCTCATGCGACGACGTTTCTTGCCCCGGAAATTGATGACACCTTCCTGAGGGTGATAAAAGCCGTTGATAACGTTGAGCATGGATGTCTTGCCGGCACCGTTGGGACCAATGATGGCACGCACCTCACCTTTCATGATGTTGAACGAAATGTCGGAAATGGCTTTTACACCGCCGAATGACAATGAGACATTACTGACACTTAGCAGCTCATCAGTATGAGCTCTTGTTGCAGGTGAACCCACGACGTCAAGTCGTGGTCTTTCTGCCGGTTCTGAGGACATGCCTGTTGCTTTCAACGTCATTATGAAGCCAACCTCAATGGAATATCCATGGCGACATCACGAATTTCCACATCGGCCTCTATAGTGCCTTCGCGTCCATCTTCAAACACAACCGTGGTCGAAACGAACTGCGATGTCTTGTCTGAATACAGAGCTTCAATTAATGGCTCATAACGTTCATTGATAAACTTGCGACGAACCTTTTGGGTTCGGGTGAGTTCGCCATCGTCTGCATCCAGCTCTTTGTGCAATACAAGAAAACGCTTTATACAGGCACCGGCAACCCTGGGTTCGGCAGCCAGATCGATGTTGACCTGCTGGATGTGTTTTTCAACCATTTCGTACACCAGCGGGTGGCCGGCAAGCTCCTGATAGGATGCATAAACGATGTTGTTGCGCTCGGCCCAGTTGGCCACCGCGGCCAAATCTATGTTAACAAAGGCGGTAACGAAATCTCGCTGATCACCAAATGCAACCACCTCCTTGATGTTGGAAAAAAACTTTAGCTTGTTTTCAATATATTTAGGCGGAAACAAACTGCCATCGTTAAGCTTACCGACATCTTTGGCTCGGTCAATGATTCTGAGGTGGCCATTGTCATCAATGAAACCAGCGTCCCCTGTATGTACCCACCCTTCAGGTGTCTTGGTAGACGCCGTGGCTTCATCGTTCTGGTAATAGCCCAGAAAAACGCCCGGGGAGCGGTACAACACTTCGCCATTGTCTGCAATTTTTAATTCGACATCCAGCGACGGTGTGCCGACCGTGTCCGCATCAATCTGCCCATCGGGTTGAGCGGTGATATAGACGCTGGCTTCGGTCTGGCCGTAGAGCTGTTTGAGATTGATTCCCAAAGACCGATAAAAACGAAAAATATCCGGCCCTATGGCCTCACCTGCTGTGTAAGCCACACGCACTTTCGACATACCCAACCGGTTTTTCAAAGGTCCATATACAAAAAACTCACCCAGCGCGTAGTGCAGTCGTGACGTCAGTGGCAGACTTTCTCCATTCAGGACTTTTTCGCCATGCTTTTTTGCAACACCAATAAAGTGATCGAACATTGCTCGCTTGGGCCGACTGGCATCTTCCATTGCAACCATAATGGTCGTTAGCAAGGTCTCGAATACTCGCGGTGGGGCAAAGAAGTAGGTTGGCGCAATTTCGCGGCGATCGGACGTAATGGTGTCCAGACTTTCAGGGCAACAGACGCAATAGCCAGCGGCCAGTGACTGGCCATAACTGAACACGTGATCACCCACCCAGGCCAATGGCAGATAGGCAATGGTTTCCTCATTTTCGTCGAGATTGTCAAACTTGTTTGCGTTAATACAAGTGATGATCAAATTGTTGTGAGATAACATCACACCCTTGGGCTTACCGGTCGTTCCGGAGGTATACAGCATGACGCACAGGTCGTCGCTAATCAGCGCATCGATACCGACACGCCATTGCACCGCTTTGTTCTGATCGCGCTCGAGAGCATGACGTCCGGTTTTCTGTACATCCTCAATACAGAGAATGATGTCCTGGTCGTAGTCGCGCAAGCCGCGCTGTTCGTCATAGAGAAGTTTCTCAAGGCCTGGCAGCTGCTCCTGTACAGATAGTACTTTGTCGACCTGCTCCTGATCCTGACAAATCGCAAACCGGACGCCTGCGTGTTCAAGCACGAACACCATCTCATCGGCCACCGAATCCGAGTACATGGGTACCGGAATAGCACCGATGGACTGGATGGCCGAAAAGCTCCAGTAGAGCTTTGGACGATTGGCACCAATAATTGCAACCTTGTCGCCCGGTTGCAGCCCAAGCTCCTGAAGGCCTATTGCATACGCCTGGACTTCGTCGCAGACCTCTCTCCATGTCCATTCACGCCAGATACCCAGATCCTTATGGCGCATGGCCACACGACCAGCGTACTGATCAGCATTGCGAAGCAGGTAATGAGGCAAGCTGGGCAAGGTTTGCATAATGAAGTATCGTTACAGGTGTTATTCAGTCAGGTAACAATACAGCACCTATCCCACCCATGTAAGCCCTTAATACCTCGGGCACCTCGACACTACCATCAGCCTGCTGATAATTTTCCAGAATCGCAATCAGTGTGCGTCCAACGGCCAGTCCTGAGCCGTTCAGGGTGTGCAAAAGCCCGGTCTTGCGGGTTTGCGGATCACGGTATCTGGCCTGCATGCGACGCGCCTGGAAATCCGTGCAATTACTCACCGACGATATTTCTCTGTAGGCGTCCTGCGCCGGTAACCATACTTCGATGTCGTATGTCTTGGCTGCAGAAAAACCGATGTCTCCACCACAAAGTGTGACGACCCGGTACGGTAACCCGAGCTTCTTGAGAATGTTTTCAGCGTGAGAGGTCATGGCCTCAAGTGCGTCGAAAGACTCATCAGGATGAACAATCTGCACCATCTCCACCTTTTCGAACTGGTGTTGACGAATAAGACCACGCGTGTCACGTCCGTAGGACCCTGCTTCTGATCTGAAACAGGCACTGTGGCAGGTATATCGAATCGGCAAGTCAGCCACCTCGACAATGGAATCTCTTACAGTATTGGTTACCGGTACTTCAGAGGTTGGAATCAGGTAATAGTCACTGTCGGTCGCACCAGCTTCTAACTGGGTTTTTGCATCACCCCACACCAGCCTGAAGAGGTCTTCTTCGAACTTGGGTAGCTGACCCGTGCCGCGCAATGAATGATTGTTGACGATCTGGGGAACATTGATTTCTGTATAACCATGCTCGCGAGTGTGAGTGTCCAGCATCAATTGCACAAGTGCGCGATGCATCATGGCCAGCTCGCCACGCAGTACCGCAAAACGGGAGCCTGTGAGCTTGACTGCTGTTTCGAAATCCAGCGCGCTGTTCCTGCTACCCAGATCAACGTGATCCTTGACCTCGTAATTGAATCTTCGAGGCTCGCCCACCCGGCGCATCTCAATGTTGTCATCTTCATCACGACCGGATGGCACACTGGCATCGACAATATTCGGCAAGCCCAGCAAAATCTGCTCGAGTGCATCCTGTACCTCAAGTAACTCTTTTTTGGCAGCTTCCAGCTCATCCCCGAGGCGCGATGTTTCCGCCAGCAAAGGCTCGATATCCTCACCCCTGGATTTCGCCTGACCGATCAGTCTGGAGCGGGAGTTACGCGTTGCCTGCAGCTCTTCAGATGCGCTCTGCAAGCTTTTGCGTTTTTTCTCCAGCGCCGACAAGGCCTCAGTATCCAGAGTGACGTTACGCACGCTGAGACGCTCGGCAACGTGTGGCAGTTCGTTTCTGATCAGTTTGGGATCAAGCATGCGGGTAGCAGGTCTTCATGGGAATTTGCCACAAGTATATCTGAGTGCCGAGCCTGCATCGACACATCTAAGGTGTTAGAAGAGTCTTGCTATCCAGACCCCCAGCATCACCGCCAACAGCGCACCACCCACGGTGATCCCCACGTTGGCAATGGCCGCCAGGAGAGCACCGCTCTGAGCAAGCTTCAGCGTCTCCACCGAAAATGCGGAAAGCGTAGTGAAGCTGCCAAGGAATCCGGTAACCAGCAGCAGGTAGAGGGGCGAGGCTGATACCCCCCGGCTCCACAGTAGCGTAACAATGAATCCGGCCAGAAAAGCACCAGTGAGATTAGCTGCCAAGGTGGCCAGCGGGAATCTTACAGTACTGCCCAACAGCAGGATTGTCAGCGCATAACGCGCACAAGCGCCCATTGCACCACCGGCGGCCACCACGGCAAAACCTGCGCCCGTGCTCACCGGCACCGACCTTGCATCGAAGCTGTTGGAACCACTTTTGCCGATAGCGTTATCATGATCCGTCTCTTGAGTTTTATTGTTCTGTCCGTTGCCTGCTCCATTGTACTTGCGCAACCCCTGTACAAATGGGTTGAACCGGATGGATCCATTACATTTTCCGTCACGCCGCCAGCAGCGGGCATCAGCTACGAAAACGTTACCACGCCAAGTTCGGAATCGTCACTAAGGGCAGCAACTCCCAAGGCTGAACAAGCGGCAAAAGCCCCCTCATTGAGTCAGGCATTGCCAGATGCAGCGTCCGAGACGGTTCCTGCGCAACGGCTGGCACCACAGCAGAATGTGCAAACCCGCTCCCAGTCAAATAGCGAGGGCATTCAAGGTACTCGGCAAGATCCGTCCGTCCGGTATTCTGAGAGTCAGGCGAGCCGTGTCATTCGCCCTTCGGCAAATTCATCGACGGGTGAAAATCAGAACGCCGCAGAGCGCTCTGTGGCGATAAACGCGAGAAGCCGCAAGCAACGGCAGTGTGAAGACCTGCAGAAACGCGTTATTTCGCTTGAAAGACGACTGAAAACCCGGTTAACACCGGAAGATATGGACAATACCGTTGTCCATATGGCGCGCTACCAGAGAAGTTATGATCAGCATTGTGTGCAGTAGGCGCTCAGTACCTCCGCACTCACCGGTTGCTCAGAGAAGCTATGCCCCTGGGTAAGGCAGAAGCTGAGCCATTTGTGTAGAAACCGGTTCAGCCGCTGTCCTTCTTCAAGATCCCGCGTACGCCGCTCCGCAAACCTGCCCTCAGGCAACAAGCCGCTCATGACTTCACAGCTACGCGCATCGTGATAAAGGCGAATAAACAGATCTGGCTCGTAGGGCTTGCGCCCATCCGGATGCCTGGTGAAATGGTAGGTGAGTTTGAAGGTCGAGGTGTACTTGCTGTGCGTAATGTCGCGAAGCTCCAGCGCTGGGGTATCACCGGCTCTGGATACGAAACACCCTTCGTTCATCGAACGTAAATCGGGAGCAAGCAGACGCATGAGCATGTAGTTGCGCTCATAGAGATCCATCAGGCTCTCAAAACGGCCGCTGGTGCGGGGCCTTTGCAGTAGGGTGTTGTACATCATTCCTATTATGGGGACCTGATCGCCAAGGTCAAACCTTAATCACGTAATATATCTCTACACCTTCTCAGCTCTTGCATTATCAAGTATTTGCCACTATCTCTTTCTGTCGTGAAATAATAAGATTGTTGCGGGAATGTGCCGAAGATCCTTGATCTCTGGTGGGTTTTAGTGATAATGACGCACGACTTTCATCAGTTTAGGTAATCCCAGAGTTTTAATGGCTAAAGAAGAACCCATAGAAATGGAGGGCACCGTCGTAGACACGCTCCCCAACACCATGTTCCGCGTTGAGTTGGAAAACGGACATGTGGTAACTGCCCATATTTCAGGCAAGATGCGCAAGCATTACATCCGCATACTGACCGGTGACAAGGTAACCGTCCAAATGACGCCCTACGATCTCAGCAAGGGTCGCATAACTTATCGTAGCCGATAGGGTTTCTCCCAGGGTGGCTGCTGGAAACGGCCGCCACCTCGATGGAGCACCGCGTGGCATGACCCTCTAACTCCATCTGACACGATGAAGCGGCAGTGTCCGCTTCCATCAGGCAACACAAACCTCGCTCCCCGGACAACCGGAAGCCTGCCCCGCTCCCTTATTCTGATCAACACACCTTGCGCTAACGGTGTACGCCACCCATGGAGCCGGTTACTGCAGCGGCATTTTCGATCTCGCATCGCGAATACATAGCGGCAGTAAAGGCCGCGGTTGCCGCACAATCAGCCTCGCCAAACATGCGATTTACCCGAAGCGAATCAACTGGTAGTCTAAAGACCAGGGGTTAAAGGCGTCACAGAGTGCCAGCCCTGAGCGTTGAGTTCCATTCCTTATCCGAGTGTTCTTTCGAATCAGGATTCAGTGGCAGGTTTAATAACCCTGCCCTGTTGACGAGCTCAATCGTGAACGTTGGTTGCCAGTGCTGAACTATTTATGTCGGTACTCACGGCAATTCAATAAAAGTGCAGCTGAGACAAGGGACGGTTTCAATAATGGCATTCACCACGTCGTACGTTAACCAGTTGAGAGAGAGGAAATTCATATGAGCGCAAGCTATACACCGTCCCATGAAGTGAAATTCGTAGCAAAAGCAAAACCGGGCTATCGCCTGACGCGACGCGAACTCCTGGCACAGGGCCTTGGGCTCGGTAGCAGCTTTTTGGTTGGCAGTGGATTTCTTGCCGCCAGCAGCGCAACCTGGGCGATGGAAGTCAAAGCACTTCAACCCGGCACGATGGCTACACTGGTTCAGATGGCACGCGATATCTATCCACACGACAGATTCGGCGATGAGCTCTATGCCATCGCTGTACAAGGACATGACGACAAGGCAGCAGAGGATGCTGAATTCAAGAACATGATAGAAGATGGCGTCAGCAATCTCGACGGTATTGCCCAGGCAGCTGGTCATCCGAGCTATGTCGATACGGGTTGGGAATCAGATCGCGTTGCGCTGCTGCGCTCGATTGAGCAAGATGGATTTTTTCAGACCATGCGGGGGGGGCTGGTTGTCAGCTTGTACAACCAGCCTGCCGTCTGGTCTCTTCTCGGCTATGAGGGCTCGTCGTACGAACACGGCGGCTATCTGGAAAGAGGTTTTGATGATGTGAACTGGCTTTAGTCAGCGCACAAACACTTAATCAACAAACCACCTTTAATTTTTCCGGAGAATAATCATGACAGCCCCTTATGACCTGAACGACAACTCTGTAGTCGTCATTATCGGCACAGGCGCCGGTGGCGGCACCCTGGCGAACGAACTGGCACAAAAAGGTATTGATGTTGTCGCGCTTGAAGCAGGCGCCAGACACCTGCCGGCCGATTACCTTAATGATGAATGGTCAAGTTTCGGACAACTTGCCTGGCTGGATATGCGAACAACATCCGGTGACTGGCGTGTCGCAAAGGATTTTGCCAACCTGCCCGCCTGGATCGTAAAAGCGGTAGGTGGGTCTACGGTTCACTGGGCCGGCGCTTCACTAAGATTGCAAGACCATGAATTTCGCGCGCAATCGCACTACGGTGACGTTGATGGTGCAAATCTACTTGACTGGCCATTGACGTTGCAAGACCTTGAACCGTATTACGACAAAGCAGAAAAGAAAATGGGTGTGACCCGCACTAACGGGATACCGGGTTTGCCTGGTAACAACAACTTCAAGGTGCTGAAAGCCGGCGCTGACAAGATGGGTTACAAGAACTGTCACACAGGGCGTATGGCGATTAACTCTGAACCAAGAGACGATCGTACCTCTTGTCGACAATTGGGTTTCTGTTTTCAGGGCTGCAAGATGGGCGCAAAGTGGTCCACCGCTTACACTGAGATTCCCAAAGGTGAAAGCACAGGTCATCTGGAAGTACGCGCCAGTGCCCACGTGCAAACCATCGAACATGATGCCAATGGAGCCGTCTCGGCGGTTATCTATGTCGATGCGGACGGTAATCAGCAAAGACAGGCTGCGCGTGCAGTCTGTGTCGCAGGCAACTCTATCGAGAGTCCGCGCTTGCTACTCAATTCTGCATCAGGCATGTTCCCCGATGGTCTTGCAAATTCATCAGGCCAAGTAGGACGCAACTACATGCGCCACATGACGGGTTCCGTTTTTGCCGCCTTCGAAAATCCTGTCAACATGTATCGTGGCACCACCATGGCAGGCATCATCACCGACGAAGCGCGACACGATCCTTCGCGCGGTTTTGTCGGTGGTTATGAGCTGGAAACACTGGGATTGGGCGTACCGTTCATGGCAGCATTCCTGAACCCCGGTGGTTGGGGACGTGAATTCTCTGCCGCAATGGACACATACGACCGTATGGCTGGCATGTGGATAGTCGGTGAAGATATGCCGCAGGAGAGTAACGCCATAACGTTATCTGAAGAAAAGGATCAATTCGGCCTACCTGC
Source organism: Granulosicoccus sp. (assembly GCA_045106195.1). GTDB lineage: Bacteria > Pseudomonadota > Gammaproteobacteria > Granulosicoccales > Granulosicoccaceae > Granulosicoccus. Next base: position 13,368 of record JBGCEH010000031.1, on the reverse strand, counting down.
GCCAAATGTGCATTTTGATGATCATCCTAATGATATCGCCATGCGCAATCATGCCTACAAACAAGGTATGGCGCTTTATGATTCAGTAGGAGCAACTCAAACCCATCCTACGCCGCCCTATCCATCAACCCACAATCTGGGTACAAACCGGATGAGTGCGCGGGCAAAAGATGGTGTGGTGAATAGCTACGGTCAAGCTCATGATATCAAGAATCTGTTTGTATCTGACGGCAGTCAATTCACCACTGGCGGTGCTGAGAATCCGACTCTCACCATTGTGAGCCTGGCGATTCGGCAGGCTGAATACATTGCGAAGTCCATGACTGCAAGGACAATTTAAACGCCATATTCCCTCACTTGAAATTGACTAGACAAAGTGATGGAAACAATGCGGATTCGTCGGGTGGAAGGCGGGACACCTTCTACCCGACGACCCCTGTTGCGCTATATCTGAACAACTCAGCGTTGACGCTGACCCAGGCGTCAACAAGATGCTTTTTCGATAAGTTACCTCGCTGGTGCTTCAGGAACTCGCAGCGGGCAAATCAATAGTGGTACAGTTTGCCCCCTTTCAACGAGCGGGTGAACTCTTATAGACTCCCTACCCCAACGAATTGATGGAATCCTTGTGTGGCTGGACTTTGCCGGAGTCGCTGTATTTGCAATCAGTGGCGCCCTGGTTGCATCACGCAAATGCCTGGACCCGGTAGGCTTTGCATTAATCGCAACAATCACAGGCATCGGCGGCGGTACCTTACGGGACTTGCTACTGGGGCAAAACGTGTTCTGGATCTACCAGCCCAGCTATATCAGTCTATGCGTGGCACTTGCCCTCATGGTCTACTTTGTTGCGCCTCATATTGAATATCGATACCGTGTGTTGCTGTGGGCAGACGCTGCAGGACTAAGTCTCTTTTGCGTATTAGGCGCAAGGCTTGCTGCCGATGCCGGTTTCAGCGGCACTATTGCCATTGTCATGGGGCTGCTGAGTGCGACGTTCGGTGGACTGATACGCGATGTTCTCTGCAACGAGATTCCGTTGATACTTCGCAACGAAATCTATGCAACGGCCGCACTTTGCGGTGCGTTTGTCTACATCATTCTCGAATCGTTTTCGCTACCTTATGCCAGTGCAGAGTTGGGAGGCATTTGTGCATGTTTTCTGGTGAGAGCGCTTGGCTTGAGTCGCGGTCTGTCATTGCCGAGTTACCGGCCGCGCGCAGGACGAGACTATCCACCAGATAACAAGCCTGAGTTTTAGTCAGCTTGACATTAAGAACACAAAAAGCTTTTCAATAGACCCAGCTACCATTTCTCCATCGCCAGTAGTATCGATAGCCCGAATACCATGAGTTATAGAACACCGGGCGCCAGCGGGTCCTCATTTTGTAGGCAGCATCTTCGTTTTTCCGGGCAGCTGTTGCTTCAACAAGAAGCTCTGCTGCTTCTTCATCACCACGGCCTGCAGCAACTGTTAACCATTTCTCGGCCTCTCGGGGATCCGAGCCCATCTCTTCAAGCCCTGTGAGGTATACCCGTCCAACGGCTTTCTGTGCTGCAAGATCACCTCGCTCGGCCGCATCACGCATCCATTGCAGTGCTTTGTAGCTATCTCGTCGTACACCGTCACCACGAAAAAAACGCAGTGCCAGATCGTGTGCAGCCCTGGGGTCCTGCCTGGCCATTTCTTCAAGCGCCGGAATCCGGCCTTCGGGATCGGCGTCGGGGACCGTGCTGGAGGGGTCAAATCTGGCGGTATCCTTGCCGACTTCTTCACACCCACTATCATCGCACAAGCGGATTGTGTCGCCACTTGGTGGCGGTGTTGACGCACACCCCACCAACAGGGCAACAGCCAGTAAAACAGTCCTTTTGTATAGATTCATCGTATTCTCCACATTCAAGTGCGAATTACCATGTGAATAACACGGCGCTATTCTGTATATTTGACCTACGACTAAACCTTGTGTCAAGAAGGCACCGTATAGAATGGAGTTTTACGCAGACATGAAATACCCGAAAACCGTGTTAAGCCGTACTGTGCGTGTTGGATTGAGTGCATTGTCCTGCATCGCACTCACTGGCTGCCTTGCCAGTACCGTCACCCCCGGAGCTGGTGGTACCAGTGTCAGCGGCGCGGCTGGCGGAGGTACCAGCGCGGGTGCCAATGCATCTCTCGAACGTTGCGACCAGACGCTTGGCACGCTCGCTGTTGATGACGGCAGTGGTGCACCGTGGTATACAGAGTTCAATTCACGCACCAAAATATCAACAATCGAACCCCTGTTGCGTCTGGCTGTACAGCAATCCAACTGTTTCGTTATTACCTCTATCGGCAATTCCAGAACCGAGTCACGCCTGTCTGCCATTACCGACAAGCAGAGAAATTCAGGTGAGTTCAGAGCAGGTTCCAACCAGCAGAAAGGACAGCGGGTTGCCGCAGATTACTTTATGGAGCCAGCTATCATCATTGACAACTCCACTGTGGGTAAGGTTGCGGGCGGACTGGCAGGTGTTCTCGGTGGAAATGCTCTGGTAGGCCTGGCCGGCGGCCTGACTGCCAAGGAATCAGTCGTGACCTTGTCTCTGTATGACATTCGATCATCCGTACAAATCTCTGCCTCAGAAGGCAGCTCTTCGTCGAAGAACTACAATGGTGTTGTTGGTCTGTTCGGCGGCGGTGGCGCAGCGGGACTTGGCGGCTTCTCTCGTACACCAGAGGGCAAGGCAACCGTGGCCGCATTTCTCGACGCCTACAACGGCATGGTCATATCACTAAAGAACTACAAGGCGCAGGAAGTTGAAGGCGGCCTTGGCACAGGCGGTACGCTCAAGGTCAACTAGACCCTTGATTTTGCACGGTGCTCTGCCAGGCGCAACGTCTGGTAGAGATTTTACGCTCATACACCTCGAATCGCCGCCCTGCAAGTTCTCCTAGCCAGATAGTTCTCGTCAGCCAGCGCCTGGTAGAAGAATTTTATATCCTGACTAATATCTGCTCGCATAATCCAGAAGCCAACCATCTTCCTCAACGTTGACCAATAGGTGCATCCCCAAAAACACGCCCAACACCTGCGGGTGCACTGCGCCAGTACTGCCTGGGTGCTGTGACTGTAGCGCCCAATTCAGCGGCGGCATGCCACACCCAACGCGGGTTATAGAGCAATGCTCTGGCGAGCGCGACCATATCTGCCTGGCCACTTGCCACAATCTCCTCAGCCTGCTTCGGTTCGGTAATCAACCCCACTGCCATGACAGGAATGTCTATTGCTTGCCTGATCGCGTTTGCAAAATGCACCTGGTAGGCAGGTTTCAACTCGATTTTCTGACTGGCCGACACGCCTCCGCTGGACACATCAATCCAGTCACAGCCCGCTTGCGCCAACAACTTACAGAACACGATAGCTTCATCAATATCCCAACTGCTGGCAGCGTCCCAGTCACTGGCTGAAATCCTTATGCCCAGTGGTTTGTTTCGCGGCCAGGCCTCTCGCATTGCACCAAATAATTCAAGTGGATAGCGCATACGGTTTTCCAGTGAGCCACCGTACTGATCGGTTCTATGATTTGCGACAGGTGATAAAAATTGATGAAGCAGATACCCATGGGCACCATGCAATTCAATAGACTCTATCCCGAGACGCTCACTCCGTTCGACGGCGGTAACAAAGCGTAAGGTTAGGTCTTTTAATTCATCGACACTCAGCGACTGCGGCGCTAACTCGCCTGCTCCATGTGCAACAGCACTGGGCGCGAACGCTTGCCATCCACCCTCACTCAGGGGAATTTGCTTACCTGACTCCCAAGGCACATAGCTGGATGCTTTCCGACCGGCATGACTGAGTTGAACACAGATTGGCGTGGGATTGCCAGAACTCAAGCCTCGGATATTGGCTAACAACGCTGCCATTGATGCTTCATTGTCATCACTGTAGAGCCCAAGGCAAGCCGGCGTTATCCGACCAACATTTTCAACAGCAGTAGCCTCCAAAATCAACATACCGGCCGATGCCATGGCTAACTGACCCAAATGCACGGTATGCCACGATTGAGCATTGCCGTCGACAGCGGAATACTGACACATGGGGGAGACAACAACCCGGTTGGACAGGGTCAGTTCTCTCAATGACAAGGGCTGGAACAAAGCGGACATTTTTGCAAGTCAACGGTCAACGTGAGTCGATATAGTCGCATACCTAATAGGGACTCTGCAGAATATGCGTCTATTATCCTTTTAGATGATTAACCTTTATCAAAGGCAGCCTGAAAATGACGGACATAAAGGCGGGAAGTTTTTATTATTCGGGCGCAAACGAATGAGAAGTGACAGCAGCGATTTTCGAGAACTGCCGTCTTTGAAAGCCGAACAGCGTGCAGCACAGTACACCGCCCTGCTCGGTCGTTTTGTTGCTCTATTTGCCATCGCATTGCTAGTGACTCTTCTGGTTCCATGGCCCGGACCCCTTTATCTGTATTTTGTCCTGCTGATTTTCGCTTTATCAGGCTGGGGAGGATGGTTGGTTGAGAATGCAGCGTGGGGTAAAACCTGGCATCAGTACGGCTTTGTCAGTGCCGACTTTGCCTTGATGTCGTTTGTATTGCTATACCCGAACCCGCTGTTGCCGCTGGACTACCCGGCACAGTTCATCTTGCGTTATGGCAACTTTATTTTCTTCTTTATCCTGCTGGCAGGCCTGACCTATGTATATAGGCCTCGACTGGTCCTCTGGGGTGGCTTGTCGGCAGCGCTTTGCTGGAGCGTCGGTACTCTATGGCTTATCGGCTTGCCGGATACCGTTCTGCTTTCTCTGGATGATGTCAGCCTTGAATCCACGCTGAACGCATTTGCAGCACCAACGTATGTCGACGTTGGCATAAGGGTGCAGGAGGTGGGTGTGCTGCTCATTGCTGCTGGCCTGCTCGCCCTGGCCGTCAAGCGATCTCGAACAGTAGCCATACGACAAGCCAGCCTTGCGCGTGAAAAGGCCAATCTAGCCCGCTACTTCCCGGATAAAACAGCCGAATTACTGGCAGGTAAAACCAACCCCTTCTCTCAACCCCGTGAGCATAATTGTGCGATTATTTTCGCCGATCTTGTCGCCTTCACTCTCTGGTCACAACAACACACGCCTGCGCAGACCATTGCTCTACTTCGGGAGGTTCATGGCATTCTGGCGACAATCATTTTTCGCAACAACGGCACACTGGACAAATTTATCGGTGACGGCCTCATGGCCACATTCGGTACACCTGAGCCGTCAGATGATGATGCACAAAATGCTCTTGTTGCGGCTATTGAGATGGCCGAAGCATTCGAAAACTGGAAGCAATCGAATTCGATAGAACATACCGATCAACTGAATCTGGCAATTGGCGGTCACTACGGGAAAGTGATTATCGGTGACATCGGTAGTGAGGAGAGGCTGGAGTTTGCGGTACTCGGTGACGCGGTGAATGTTGCAAGCCGTCTTGAATCTGCAACACGGCAGATCGGCTGCAGGTGTCTGATCAGTAAAGATCTTATGTTGGCTGCGAGCGATCAGGGAACCCTTGATATTTCTCGATACACGCACAGGCTGGAGCCTCATGAACCCATCACATTGCGCGGACGGAATGGAAAAACACCGATTTTTGTATTGCACTGACGTATGCCTGTCCATACCGTGTTGATTGCCGATCAACCGCAGGAAAAACTGTCTCGCATACACATATGAAACATGTGAAGCAGCAAACACCTGACAGGTGACTTGACGGCAAAATCTGCCGTTCTGTAGCCATTCGTACGATGGACGTGGGAGACGTTATTGATGGCAACATCTAAAAAAACTCATGCAAACTTTATTTCCCGCTTTTTTCTTTGACAGTGCATGTTTCGCAAACCTGCGCGTTAAACTCCAAATACTTCGCAATACAAGGCTTTGAGCCTTAACTTCGCCCATGCCATAGGGCTATCGTTTTGATTAATATTTGGTATCGTGTCGGCTATCAACTCCATATTTCTACACGATTTCAAGTGTGCCACGACATTAATCAATAGACAGAAACGTGATTGACGGGTCGTCAATGGATCACGATTGATGCTCTGTGAAGCCGATGCAAATGATGCTGCAAGCCCTTGCTGTATTGGCGGTATGACAACGTATCAGCCTCCACACGAAAAAAGAGCACAACAGAATTGCGACAGCAACAAGGCAACGATAAGAACCTTCCACTCTCGTGACCAACAACATTCAGGTGGGAAAATACGCCTTTAGGTTAGATTGCGAGCACGATCGGAACAAACCGGTCGGAAGTTGTCAAAGCAGGCGTCAGACTTGCCTTTTGTTTGGCTTTTTATTTCGCCGTGACTTATCATAATTTTGACTCTTCGAATTGGAATTCCATTATGTTGATGCGCCAGTATTTCCAGATGTTCGCAATCGGAGCACCGATTCTGATTCTGGCGGCCGCTATGATTTTCCCGCCGGTTCTCTGGTTGTTTGTTGTGGTGGCTCCGGTCATCGTACTGGGCGTCATCGACATGCTGCAAACCAAACAGACCGTTCGACGCCTGTATCCCTTTTTCGGACGATTTCGCTACATGCTGGAATCTGTCAGACCGGAAATTCAGCAATACTTTGTCGAGTCTGATACCAGCGGATCGCCTATCCCGAGAGAATTCCGATCGCTGGTATATCAACGCGCCAAAGGCGACCGGGATACTCGACCGTTCGGAACCATATTCGATGTCAACAGACCTGGCTACGAGTGGATCAACCATTCAATGGTCCCCAAAGACTCGCACGAGACCAACCCGAGGGTAAAGTTCGGCGGTGATCGGTGCAGCAAGCCTTATATGGCATCACCCCTGAATATTTCTGCCATGAGCTTCGGTTCCCTCAGCAGCAACGCCATTCGTGCATTGAACAAGGGGGCAAAGATAGGTGGGTTTTCACATAACACTGGAGAAGGTAGCTTAAGTCCATACCATTTAGAGGCGGGCGGCGACATTGTCTGGCAAATCGGTACCGGATACTTCGGATGTCGAACCGAAGATGGTCAATTCAACCCGGAGCTGTTCAAGAAGTCTGCGTCGCTGGATTCTGTGAAAATGATCGAAATCAAGTTGTCACAAGGTGCCAAGCCTGGTCATGGTGGCATTCTTCCCGCCGCCAAGCTAACCGAAGAAATCGCCCTCATCAGACATGTACCAATGGGCAAGGATGTCGTCTCACCACCCGCACACTCAGCGTTCTCCACGCCAATGGAACTGCTCGAATTTGTAGAGCAGTTGCGTAAGCTTTCAGGTGGCAAGCCGGTAGGCTTCAAATTGTGTATTGGCCGACGAGATGAATTTCTGGCAATCTGCAAAGCTATGCTTCAATCGGGCAAGGTACCGGATTTCATTACGGTTGATGGTGGTGAGGGAGGCACCGGAGCCGCACCAACAGAGATGACCAATTCGGTAGGAACTCCGCTTCGGGATGCACTGATTTTTGTCAACCAGACACTTATCGGTATTGGCCTGCGAGACCAGATGAGGATTATCGCCTCTGGCAAAATCTTCTCCGCGTTTCACCTACTGAGGGTTATCGCTCTTGGAGCTGACACCGCAAATTCGGCGCGGGGTATGATGATGGCTCTGGGTTGCATACAGGCACGTAGCTGTAATACCGATCACTGCCCGACCGGCATTGCCACGCAAAACCCGGCACGTGCCAAAGGGCTTGTTGTCAGTGACAAGGCTACTCGCGTGGCTAACTTCCATCGCGCCACCATCGCAAATCTGGGCGAACTGCTGGCAGCAGCCGGTCTGGATGGACTTGATCAGTTAGAACCAAAACACATCAACCGCCGTGTGCAAGGCACCAATATCAGAAACTATGCGCAAATGTATCCGGGCGTCGAGCCTGGATGCCTACTCAATGAAAGCACCATACCTGAGGACTGGAAAGATGACTGGCACTCGGCACAACCCGATCGCTGGTAACGTTGAACCACTCATGGTAACGGCAGTTTTCCAATGAACAATCCGCCTTTACCCCGCTACCTCCCTGCCCTTATTGTTAGGGCTTCTGCAAACAAGACTAGCTCTGACTAAGGATAATACAAACGATGAAAACATCTGATCTATTTGTAAAGGCGCTGGAAAACGAAGGTGTCAAGTACATCTTCGGCATCCCGGGTGAAGAGAACCTGGATTTTCTGGACTCCCTGAGAGGCTCAAGCATTCAATTGATCCTGACCCGCCATGAGCAGGCAGCAGGATTCATGGCAGCCACTTACGGGCGACTGACAGGTGAACCAGGTGTCTGCCTATCGACACTTGGGCCCGGTGCCACTAACTTTGTTACCGCGGCGGCCTATGCCCAGTTGGGTGGAATGCCCATGATCATGCTGGGTGGACAGAAGCCTATCAGAAAAAGCAAACAGGGTAGATTTCAGATTGTTGACGTTGTCAACTTGATGAAGCCTGTCACCAAATACTCGGAACAGGTTGTCGATGGAAACAACATACCGTCAATGGTCCGTGAAGCCTTTCGCCTGACAATGGATGAGCGCCCGGGCGCAGCCTATATAGAATTGCCGGAAGATATCGCCGAAGAGGAAACTGACGCTGAGGTGTTTGATGTGGTTGGACATCGACGTCCAGACGCAGGCCAACCCGCGCTCGATCACGCGGCTGAAATGATCAAGAATGCAAAACTGCCTCTTCTGTTGATCGGCGCCGGCGCGAATCGAAAACGTACCAGCGAATCGCTCAAGGAATTCATCGACCAAACGGGTATCTACTTCTTCAACACACAGATGGGTAAAGGTGTCGTTGATGAGCGTCATGAAAAGTACCTGGGCACAGCCGCTCTTTCGGAGCACGATTATCTTCACTGCGCTATCGAACGTGCTGATCTCATCATCAATGTTGGTCACGATGTTATCGAGAAGCCGCCATTTTTCATGGAAAAAGGTGGCAAGCAAGTCATACATGTCAATTTCAGTGCTGCCACTGTTGACGATGTGTACTTCCCACAGCACAACGTTGTGGGCGATATTTCCAGCTCCATTGCCGGCCTGACTAAAAAGCTGGGCAAACTCACGCAGGATTGCAGCTTCTTTGAACGTGTACGTGACGAAGTAGACTCCCACGTCACCAAGTATTTCAAAGACGAGCGTTTTCCCATTCTGCCGCAAGCATTGGTAAGCCTGCTGAGAGAAAATCTGGATGCCGAAGATATCGTTACGCTGGATAACGGTGTCTACAAGATCTGGTTTGCGCGCAACTACGAATGCTATGAGCCAAACACACTGCTGCTTGATAACGCTCTTGCAACCATGGGCGCTGGCCTGCCTTCTGCCATGGCAGCAAAACAACTCAAGCCCGGTAGCAAGGTTGTATCGGTAAACGGTGATGGTGGTTTCCTGATGAATTCACAGGAGCTTGAAACTGCGGTAAGAATGAATCTTGATCTTGTGGTTATCATTCTGACTGACAACGCCTACGGCATGATCAAGTGGAAGCAGGAAGGCGTCGGATTCGAGGAATTCGGTCTGGATTTCAACAACCCTGATCTGGTTCAGTACGCGAATAGTTTTGGCGCTATTGGGCACCGGGCTGAAAGCTATGAGAATTTTGTCGACATCCTGAAGACCTCTTTGAACTCCAGTGGTGTACATGTAATAGATTTGCCGATCGACTACTCGCTTAATCATTCGATTCTCAATGTGTTGCTGAAAGAGAGTGCCTGCATTGTCTGAGTCAGCGAAAACCAATGCCATGGTGGCCGTCAACAATCCTTTTGACGGCAAACTGATCCAGCACGTCGAGCTGAACTCTTCAGCCGACGTAGACTTGGCGCTTACGCGAGCGCATGCACTCTTTGAAGATCGCTCTGCCTGGTTACCCGCTTACCAGCGGGTAGAGGTGCTGGAAAAAGCCGCCGCCATCATGACAGAGCAGATTGAAGAGCTGACACAACTTGCTGCGCGCGAAGGAGGCAAGCCGTATACAGATTCGAAAGTCGAAGTACTCCGGGCTATCAATGGTTTGAAGCTTGCCATTGAGCACATCCCACAGATCAAGGGTGAGCAGATTCCGATGGGCCATACCGAGTCATCGGCCAACAGACTGGCGTTTACGCAACGTGAGCCCATTGGCGTTGTATCGTCTATCAGTGCTTTCAATCATCCATTGAATCTGATCGTACATCAGACGGTTCCAGCTATTGCAGTAGGCTCACCCGTCATCATCAAGCCCTCTCAAACAACACCGCTATCGTGTTTGCGGTTTGTGGAGATATTGAAGGAAGCGGGATTACCGGAAGGTTGGTGTCAGGCGTTAGTCGTTGCCAATGAGGATGCTGGACCGTTGGTCAGCGACAGTCGAATTAACTTCTTCTCTTTCATAGGTTCCGCGGCGGTTGGCTGGATGTTGCGCTCCAAACTCTCACCTGGCACTCGATGTGCGCTTGAACACGGGGGGGCGGCCCCGGTTATAGTGGATAAATCTGCGAAGATGGACGCGGTGATCGACAGCCTGCTTAAAGGCGGATTTTACCATGCCGGCCAGGTGTGCGTGTCAGTGCAGCGCGTCTATGTCCATGAAAGCGTCAGTCAGGAACTTGCTGACAAACTGGCTGCGCGAGCCGCCAAGCTCAAGGTGGGTGACCCCATGGATGCGGAGACAGAAGTAGGCCCACTGATTCTGCCCAGAGAAGTAGAGCGTGTCTCAGACTGGGTAGAACAAGCACGCCAGCAAGGTGCCAGCGTGCTCTGCGGTGGTAAAAAGCTGTCAGACACCTGTTATGCACCCACCGTTCTTCTTAATCCTGCTGAAGACGCTACCGTATCGATAAAAGAGATTTTCGGCCCGGTCGTGTGCGTGTATTCCTACAAGGACAAGTCTGAGGCCATTACTCGAGCCAATGCCCTGCCCGTGGCTTTTCAGGCATCCATCTATACAAACGATCTCACCGATGCTCTTGACACATCCAGCAAGCTGAATGCGACTGCGGTGATGATCAACGATCACACAGCCTTTCGTGTGGACTGGATGCCATTTGGCGGTCGTGACGAATCGGGTATCGGTATGGGCGGGATACAATATTCCATGCACGAAATGACCCGCGAAAAAATGCTGGTCATCAAAAGCGAGGTTCTTTAATCCGTCTTTTTTAACCCGCATTCATAACGGTCGCAGGCCGTACTTCTCTTCAGCCTGCAACCGTAATTGCTCTGGATACAAGTTCAAGAGACGACGAGTAGCCTATTGCTCTTGCTCTCTGTCTTCAAGAAAGGCATTCAGTTCATCAAGCATGCGCTCGAGTTCGCTGACATCAGCCTGGTTTAGTTCATCACCGATGCGGGCTGTCAGCTCATTGCGCTTGCTGATTAATTGAGCAACTTTTGCCGCTTTTGCCTCCGCAATTTCCTGTTCCTTGGCCAGACGTTTGGCCTCGTCCAGACGCTCTTGCTCTGCTAACTGTTCATCCAGAGCCGCCTTAACCAATGGAGACGTCACTATGTTGGGCGTCTGTTTTTCGAGATCGACTCGCTTCCAGGCCGGCTGATAGATGTCACTTGTCAGGCCGTCAAGTCCATAGGCAAGTGCATCGATGAAGCGTTTGGTCTGATCGTGCCGAAAACTGGGTGGAGTCCAGCGATAGACAGCGAGGATGGCATCTACCGCATAAGTATCTATCGATTCACCTTCATCAATAAGCCCTGGTAAATCCGTTGAGGTAAGCGATGTTGCGGTATAAACTTCTAATAGGCCATCGTCTGCCGGGATTTCCATAATGTGAAGATCCTCACCCAGATCAAGATTCTTGACGGCTTCAGCAGCCTTCAAATCATAACCCGTTTGAACGGCATCGGCTTCTCTCAGCAGATAGACCATGGCCGCAAGCTCCCCGGAATTCATCTTCTCGATCGCAACGGTATTACTCACCTCGACGTAGTCCGGTTCGATGTCCAGGGTATCAAATGCTATCGTGCTGGTAACGTATTCCCCGGAACCTGGCAGGCCAAACCCCACGACTTGCCCTTCAAGGTCTTCCAGAGTCTCATATTCCTTGCGGGCGATAACCACGATTTTTTCTTCACTGACTTTGGCAACGCTATTGACCAGGCGCTGAATGGTGGGGAAATCACCATTACGCCTGACGTACTCGATGGCATCAGCTCGCACAAGCGCCAGATCCACACCTTTGAGAAACAACAAGTCATAGACACTTTGTACGTGATTCTTGCCCATGATCGGCACAATTCTTAATCCGCTCTCTTGCTCCAGTTCTGACTCAAGGTTGTGCACAAGTTGATGGAACAGTTCTTCATGGGTGAACACCACGCCCACCTTGTTTTCGTTCACTCTCTGCGCTTCCGCCCGGGTCGGGATTTTTATTCCGGAATCTGCAAACGATGTGGAGGCCAGCAGACAGGTGAAGACGACAAACAGGACGTTCGTCAAATTCCGTCGGCATGTGCTCAGATTGTACATTTCCTTATCCTCAATTAGTAAGATCGACACGAACAGCATCAGCTTCGCTGAATCTAATACGCTGGTGTTTAATACGTGTGTTTATTGTGTAGCAGACTTTGACGAAGACAATGCCTTAATCTTAACAGTATGAGAAGTATCGAAATCGTCCTCAACGGTCCCATGCGCAGCGTCTAGAGATAACCGAGAGAAATCGATTCCCTGCGAGACAGCTCTGGCGATGATCGCTCGGCCACGTTCCTGACTAAGGCGCAAATCCTCACGGGCATTTCCACTTTCACGGGTCGTTACCGACACCGTTATCTGCGTATCATCGTAGCGCGTCAGAGTATTGAAAATTTCATTCAGGAGCGGTGCCATCTGCTCTGAAATCTTCTTGCTACCTGCCTCGAACTGCACTTCTGCTGATTTGGCTTCCAGCGCGTGAAGCATCTCTTGGCGAATGGATGCCTGCGTCGCCTCTTCAGCGGTCTCTGCAAAATCGCCGACGCTGATGGCACGCACTTCGTCAATCAGTGAACGAATCGCGTTTAGTTGCTCGGAAGCATCAAGCGCTTCATCAGCCTCAGGCAAGCCTTCGCCAGTGGTTTCAAAATCCTCTCCGTCAGAGGGTGATACCCCACCGGTCTCTGTCTGTTGCTGGTACGCAATCAGCCAGTCGTCCACAACTGTACCTTCGGAATCTTTTACATTTACCGATGGGCTCTCAAAATCCTCAGCCTCGGCGATCGGATCGGGAATGGGCTGAGGGACAGGTTCCGGGAATCGCTCTGTAGTGGGCTCTGTAGTGGGCTCTGTAGTGGGCTCTGTAGTGGGCTCTGTAGTGGGCTCTGTAGTGGGCTCTGTAGTGGGCTCTGTAGTGGGCTCTGTAGTGGGCTCTGTAGTGGGCTCTGGAG
>JBGCEH010000030.1:0-3651 GCA_045106195.1 Granulosicoccus sp. | reverse complement strand
CATGTCAGCAGGCACACTCTTGCCCGCTTGCGCCTCAAGAAACGCATCCACGGTATTCAGCGTACCAATCTTCTCGGCCACCGCGGTGGCAATGAATTGGTTCAGCGACACGCCATCGGCTTTTGCCAGTCGCTCAGCGGCTGCTTTCACCGAGTGCGGTAATTTCAGGGGATAGCTTTTTTTACTCATGATTGTTCGTACTCCTGCACAAAGGCACCCGGGGTCATCAACTGATACCCAAATTGTTCATCCGAGGGCTGAAAGTCTTTCACGTTGAACGTGATCAGATAGTCAGCCCCGCCATTGACCACGCATTCAAGTACCATCTCATCGGCCGTGTCACGCAGCTGCGGTCGCCAACGATAGTGAGTCTCTACACCAACAGCGGCACTGGCAAACGAGGACAGAAAGGCATCGATCTGTACCAACCCCAAACCGGTCGCCAATTGATGCTCTGCTCGCTTCAACACCGCTTCGTATTCCAAAAATAGCGGCGTTGTGACCAGCGGATTCAATTTCCTGGTTGCGACCCATTGCAGCAATCGGTTACTGGCCCCTCGACGACTGCGCAGCCCAGCCACCAGAACGGATGTATCGATCACCATTTTCATATATCTTATAAGATATCATATCTCATGAGATATCTACAATTAATTAACTGAATTCCAATGAGGTTATTTTGGCCCAAATCGCCGAAATGATGCCGTAGCTGTCCCTACCAAAAACTCTATCCGAATGTTCCAAGGTGCAGCTGCACGGTAGCAATCCAGAATTATGAGGCGCGCCGGTACTCGTAATGAAGTTCGCCGACGTGGGGAAGCGAGACAATGCGCCCTGCATTGGGTAAATCAACTGTTCTCGGTTTCGGACATTGTTTTGCCAGCGACAGATGTGTTCGCGCCTCGTGATAGTACGTGAAATAGGAGCAACGTTGCCGCTGCAGGTGGCGCTCGTTCAGAACGATCACATGATTCAAGCACTCGCTACGTATTGAACCGCAACGTGGTTGGCAATCAATCGCACCACATACGGTGATTGCCAAGGCGTTCTCTTCGGCGGAACTGTATCCGCTTTCGATTTGAAACCATAGCTAACTGCTGGCGAGGTGCCAGATTCTCCAAGGAGAGCACTGCACCGCTTCTAAACAGGCCAATCAGCGTGACGAGCAATAGTTTGAGAACAGTATTCACGCGATAAACGTTAACGGCAAGATGAAAGAATTGTCAAGAGTATCAATCAGTACCGAGTATTTGGTAGGGACAAGGAATAAGCTGGCCCCAGTCGGCACGTCGAGTGGATCGGCTACGTCAAGAATGTGGGTATCTGGATAGACAACCATCACGACACTTAGCGTTTTCACTGCAACTGAAGCAGCGGGTGTTGGGATGTGCTTTCTTCGTTTCATGGCTAAAGTGTACTCAGCACGACCCGGTGTTATGCGTCAATGACCCCTCGTTTTCGGACAATCGTCATATATCCGTTTTTTGCAGAAATACCGCGGTTATCCATCGTTCGACAACGACATCTTTAGCGACGGGGTGAATATTGCGGCACTGCACTAGACGCTCTCGTGTGCCGGCGGAATTGGCATCTCGGACGTGGTTTAGGAGCAAGTACGGGACCGCATCACATCGAACCCTCAATAGCCCGTGGTCGGTCATGATGATAAACGATATTACTCACGCACCCAATGGTCCACTCCATGCTGTACAAGCGGCCGCGGATCAGGTACCCAATCCAGAGCACGCACAGGACTTTTCAGTTCATCGCTCATAAGTCCGGCGCGCACACGTCGGGCAGCTGGATCGGGAATCGGTGCGGCTGCAATCAACTTTTGTGTGTAGGAATGTTGAGGGTTTTCGAGTATGGTGCGTCGTGGCCCGATCTCAACTATTTCCCCAAGATACATCACCGCTATGCGATGACTGACGCGCTCAACAACAGCAATGTCATGACTGATAAACAAATAAGCGAGTTTCAATTCGCGCTGCAGGTCCAGTAATAGATTAATCACTTGCGCCTGTATCGAGACATCAAGGGCCGAGACCGATTCATCAGCCACGATCAGCTGAGGTTGCATCGCAAGGCAACGAGCAATACACAAGCGCTGGCGCTGTCCACCTGAAAATTCATGTGGAAACCGCAATGCATGTTCCGGCAACAAGCCGACGGTATCCAGCAACCGAAGTACTTCACGATCAGCGTCGGCACGTGTACGCAGCCCATGCACAATCATGGGTTCACGAATGGCAGCACCCACAGTCTTGCGTGGATTGAGTGAACCGTAAGGGTCCTGGAAAATCATCTGGATACGCTGCCTTGCCAACCGCACAGTCTCTGCCGATGCCGTGGTCAAATCCGTGTTCTCGAAATTGATTTGGCCAGTCGCCGGTTTCACGAGTTGCAGAATCGATCGCCCGGTGGTGGATTTGCCACAACCTGATTCACCCACTAGGGCCAGAGTCTCTCCCCGACGCAGCGTAAACGATACGTCTTCTACCGCGTGCACTCTTCCCCTTGTTTGCCCCAGCCAGCCACCGCGCACGGGAAAGCGCGTTGATAGATGTTTTACTTCCAGGATTACCCCGCCTCGATAGTCCGGTTCATCGTCAGGTGCCTTTACCTCAACGTCAGCAGATTGAAACCGTCTGGGCAGCTCGGTGTCGGACAGGGAGCCTAAGCGCGGTACGGCAGCCAGCAATTTTCGTGTGTAAGCATGTTTGGGATTGGCAAACAATGTCTCAGCAGTTTCCTCTTCAACTTTGTCGCCGGTGAGCATGACCACTACACGATCAGCAATCTCGGCAACCACTCCCATGTCATGGGTTATGAACATTACGGCCATACCCACATCACTTTGCAGTTCGCGAATGAGCTCGAGAATCTGCGCCTGTATGGTGACATCCAAAGCGGTGGTTGGTTCATCGGCAATCAACAGCCTTGGCTGACCGGCTAGTGCAATGGCTATCATGATGCGTTGACGCATACCGCCAGAGAAGGTATGTGGAAACTCATGCAGCCGGTTCTTTGCATCGGCTATTCGTACCAGATCAAACAGGCGCAGGGTTTCTGCCCGCGCGGTATTTGCATCCATACCTCGGTGCCGTTGCAGGACTTCAGCGACCTGGAAGCCAACCGTGAGCACCGGGTTCAGGCTGGTCATCGGTTCCTGGAAAATCATGCCGATACTGCCACCACGTATATCTCGCATGGCAGGTTCTGAAAGGTCCAGCAAGCTGGTGCCCTCAAGTTCTATGCGCCCTTCTATGCGCCCTGTCGCCTCAGCCACGAGTCGCATAATAGATAATGCAGTCACCGATTTGCCTGATCCGGATTCACCCACCACGGCTACGGTTTCTCGTGGCTGGATCTGGAAGCTTAAATCCCGAACAACTGGCATCCATTGGCCATCCACTCTAAAGGATGTGGTCAAACCAGAGACGCTGAGGATAGGGCTCGTCATATCATTCTTCCCCTCTCAGTCGAGGGTCGATGGCATCACGCAAACCATCACCGAGCAGGTTCAACGCGAATACCACAATCAGAATGGCAATGGACGGAAAGAAGGCCAGCCAGAAATTATCCAGTATGTTCTCAAAGCCTTCGCGTATCATGCCGCCCCAGGTCGCAGTCGGCGGGCTGACACCGAGC
>JBGCEH010000029.1:0-194925 GCA_045106195.1 Granulosicoccus sp. | reverse complement strand
ACGGCAGCCACTTCTCTGGTGATGCTTTGACAGATACCTGATTACGCTGGATCGCGTTCAGGTAGTGAAAGGCGTTTACATCGTTCTCGTGACAGATTGCCAGCATGGAGGTGATGATATCGGATATGTCGGCACCGACAGCGGTCTTAAAGGAAAGGCTATTTTTCCTTGCACGGACAATAATTTGATTAACCGCTCGATCTCGTTATAATCCACAGGCGCCCCAGGCAGATTGCAAAACGCGGTCAGTCCATCATAGTGACGAATGAAGTACTGCATCGCCTTGCCCAGGTTGCGATTGGGCTCCACGACATCGGTATCCAGCTGCTCTTGACACTATTCCAGCAAGGTTTTCATGTGTGGCCGTGAGTGCTCTTGATGATAGTCACGACGGTGCTTTGGCGATAGTGCCTCGTTGACACAATGCACCTCGTTTACCAATGTCTTGGTATGCTATCTATTGATGACAAGAAACAGTTTGAGGCGGCAAAGCAATTCATTGAAGACACCATTCCCCTACGAAGCACTGTTTATTCCAGTATCAATTTCTGCTGAGCTTGAATGGGTTCTAAAGTCGCTGTATAAACCGAACAATGCGAAAATTATCACAACGTTTAACCGACTATCTACGCCGAGCGATTTTTGAGTGCAGGAATAGCAGATCACATGAGACGTAACCGCACAAGTTTAAGTGTGCAGACATGTTTATGCCTCTTGTGTTAAGCAGGCAAGGTTAAGTCTGCGGTCTTCTCAGGCTTACGATCCAGCCTTACTGCTCAGCCCAGAATGTACGTTCAAACGGTTTGTTGTGTTTACCACTCCCGATAGTCTCTAGTCCGACGATAACTGATACTGAGTTGGGCGCAGCCTCAACCATCAAACCTGCCACTCTGGGAGGGATACCCGGTGTTTCCAATTGGGAAGAACGGTCGGTTAGAACTTCACTTCCACCTGCCGGATTACCATTAAATACATCAAGCGTATAGATCTGACCGCTACCGATGGTAGCTGTGCAGATGTCATTGCTTTGTGTTGGTGGCGTATACGTTGTGAACATGATTTCGTTGTCAACCGTGAGAGCTGCGCTCAAGGATTTCTCTCCAGTGCCGGGAAGTCTTAAAAACCAACCTGAGGCAATTTTTCCGGTATCATCGCTTGAGCCTAACGCACTGCTTGTATTGACTAGCTTGCTTTCATCCAAGGTCTGTGGGTAAGTTATGTTGCCATCTATGTCTCGGGGTGGGCCGAAGATGCTGTTATCACGGAATGAGTAAAAACTGTCTTGTACGATCTGTGAGTTCGGATTAGGCCTCGATCCGGTCCCGATCCCTATGTTCAGAAACATTCTGTCGTCCTCGCCTTTTAAGAGAGAAACATCAGGTTCGTAAAAAAATTTCCGGTTTTCGTTAGCGAATGATCCGCTTACATTTGCCATGACATAGCCAGACATAAAACCACTGTCATTGGTTGCGGTGTGATCAATATCAAATCGCCATAACTGACCACCGGTATCACCGACAAAAATTGCATCTGTATAGGCATCACCATCCGGACTGACCACACGCAAGTCGGATGGAAAGCTGTAGAGCATCTCGCTGTGATTCATATTGTCGCGATGGCTCAGTAGAGCTCCGGTATTCGCGTCTACCATGAATATGCCTCTGCCTACATTATCTGGAGTGCGCACGCTTTCCTCATCGTTGGTATCATCATATCCTGCGGCGAAAAACAGTACATCCTTCTCAACCGTTTTATATTTTACTTTAGCTTTGACGGGTCTGGACCAGGTTTGCCCCAGCTCGGTGAATTCGCCTTTGCCACCTTCGATTTTCCAGGCGAATTCTGGATTGTCAGGATCTGAGACATCCAGAGCGTAGTAGTTGTTACCACCACGCCGCATTCCGAAGTAGATATAGGCTTTTTCATCACCATCAACGAGGCGATTGTTGTTTGTGTCGTTGTGCCAGCCACTAATTTCGCCGTCAAGTCCATAAGGGCGACGATCGTGCCTTGTGGTTTCATTAACGAAAAAATAATTCAGATTGGATAAGAGTTCTTCAGGAATGAATGCGAATTCCTCACTACCATCTGCGGTATCTATTGCATGCAGAAACCCGTGATTTGTTCCTACAAACAACAAGGAGCGTGCTGTCGGCTCAGTCGAATCTTTTGACGGATAGCTCATTATGTACGGGGTAGAGTGTATGACGTCTCCCATCTGTGCACGTATTTCATTTACGACTGAATTACCATTATAGTCCTTGACATCGACGCCTCGAGCCCACTGCAGTAACTCGGTACGGTATCCCTCATTCTGAGAAGGTATACCGAGTACTTCCAGATTAATGACGTCTGAATCTTCGTGGAATGTACTCAATACTGTCTTTGATGCGGTACTGTCATACGCTGATGTGAACAGCTTGCGATTCAGTGTAAGGTTGGACGCCGCACCACCCTTGGCGACGTCGCCTCCATCGGCATTGCTACTCCAGATACTTCTTGCTGTATTCTTGATGGTGCCATCGGGATTAGTAGCCACCGCACTCAGGGCATCTCGTATCTCAAGATCGCCCGTTGTTGAGTTTGTTGCCAGTTGAAACCGCTTCACATTGCCATCCCAATTGGCGTTGAAGGAAGGTTTGAACATGGCGAAGTATAATTCGTTGCTGTTAACCAGCCTATTGGTAAGATTGGCCGACGAGGTTGGCGCAATGAAGCTTGTGTCCTTAGTGATAGCAGAGTCAATGATGTTCTTGAACACCGAGGTTAGCTCAGAGGCGGAAGCTGCCTGATAATATGAACCGTCGCCTGCGTCCGCGATGCTGGTCAGGAATGGAGACGTATTATTAAAACCAATGGTATGCGTGGTTATTGACTGTGTTCCATCGGTTACGTTGTCATGGTCGGTTTCAAACAGCCACGTGGCAAGCTCGATACCGCACGTTTCACTTGAATTATCACGGTTGGCACAGGTCGGTATTTTAGTCGTCCCTTCAGTGGGATTGTTCTCAATCAACGTTTCAATAAGCGCTGCGCTACTGTTCCCGTTGGCGTCTCCATCGGACAGTAGGACAATCTGGTTGGATCTGCATTCTCCGAACTCTGGTCCGGAATAGTTTCCCGATACAGGGGTGTCGCCGTGCTCCACTGCAGCGCTGCGCATGTACTGACTGGACTCGTATAGGGCGTCTACCAGAGGTGTGCCGTCCCTGCTTTCGTAGTCCATCATGGTGCGAATTATTTCATCCCTTCCCGTTAGTAGAACAGGTGCCTGGTTACCTAGGTCGGTGCTGTCTTGCTGATAGTGTATGACAAGTGTCGGCCCGGTTCCGGCGGGGGAATCCACTGAGTCAAAAAAACGGGTGCCTGTGGATTCAGCGGTAGGTGTCAGGGTGAACGTCATGGCACCTTTGTTCGCCCAGCCCGGTTTGGAAACAATCTGGCTGACCAATGAACTGATATCGGCTGATTTAAGCGCGTTGCCATCCTCTGGTACGTCTTGCCAAAGGACAGTATCTGTCAAGTAGGGTTTGTCAGTCAGAGCATTCAACGCTGATGAATCGATGACCGCCGAATAACCAGTATCCTCAACCGCGATTACCAGATCCACATCGCCCGCTATAGAGCTGTCGAAAGGCATGCTCAGATAGGCTGTGGTAATAGAGGCATCATGCGGTACATCCACATCGGTGAAGCGCAAGCCAATAACCTGTCCACTGGTGTCTATGCGTGTACGCAATAGGCCATTGTCAGCCTGCACGACCCCACTTGTTATATCTTGAATTACATCGTCAATACCCAGGCCGATACTTGACACTGATTTGGAATGGACGCAAGTGTCCGTCCAGTCAACGCTTGCGGGACTGTAATCAATTTGTAGTACAGGTGCGAGGTAGGGGTCGTTGTCATGTGAGCGTGCAGCGCGATCGACTCCTGCTACATCGACAATCAGAGTAAGTGCGTTTCCGCCACACCAGCCGGGTCGATCGGTTATTTCGCTGACAATGGTGTTCAAATTTGGAGAAGAATAGGTATATCTGCCCCAATCATTCCCGTACCAGTCACCGGCGTTCCAGGTGACTTTTGCCGTCGTAGCCTTGCCGGGGTTACTGCGGCTTGTGAAATCGCCCGGGATTGCCCTTAATGGTGCGGAATCATCGGTGGCCTCGCCGACGATCTCAAGCGTAGATGTACCGTAATAGTTACCGCGCGAAATCACATCGAGTGTGGCACTGTTGATGGTTGCGCCGCGCGGAATATTGAGCTCGTCGAAGCGTAATGCCCAAGTATCCGTTCCTGCCTGTACATCAAGAGCCTGGCCATTGAGCTCGATAGTGTTGTTACTATATTGCTCACCATCGTCATTGTTGTGCTTTATCTCGCCACGGATCTTAATGCTGTTGCATGCCGCTCCAGCACATATTTCTTCGTCCACACCGATGGCTGGGAGCTGTATAGAGCCTTTGTTGTTACCCGCAAACGATCCAATAGCAATGTTGACATTCTTTGACGACGTGACAACCGCTGTCATGGCCTCTTTCAGTCGACTCAGTCTGGTAGTCGGTCCAGAGTCATAGTCCGCCATGGATCCTGAGGTATCGAACATGAAAAGTACATTTGCGGTACTGTCAGTTGTACTCAGTTCATCAGCAAAAAATATCTCGGTATCATCGGCCGACGCATGAGTACACAGTAACGTACTAGCGGAAAATACGGCGCTGATCAGCGCGGTTGAATAGCGTGATCTGTTATAGATATTGATGCCGCTACTCGATGTAAATTCCATTAAGTCTCTCGTCAAATTCATTGCTGGTTTTCTCGTTATGACGTCAGGCAAAAAAGGCCTTGAAGCACGTTACTATTACTATTGACCGAAAAGATAAACACCTCCGGTTCTAACTTTGAAGACACTGTGATAGACGCTTCTCCTGTCGTCAGGATCATTAGCGTCTACGCCATCGTTGAATTGAGTGGAGAGTCGATGAGAGAGAAATAGCTGGCAGAAAAAATGTCGGAAAACAGACATTCATCAGAATTTAGTGATCACTGGTAGACAGTTGCTGCGCTGTTCACTAGGCAAATGGTATTGGCCGCGGCGGCACTGGGTGTTTGTGGCGCTTAGGTTCACGTGACCACATATCTACTTGGTATCACGTTACGATTCCAGTACGCAGGTATAATAGTCGGCGTGTTTACAAGCGCCGCGTTGGGGATATTTCTGCAGGGAGCTTTCCGGAAGTTGGAATTTGCCTCGATAATAACGGTCTTGTTTGCTATCGCAGCTCCCCTGATATATCCGGTTGCTCATTGGTGTCTGAAAGAGCCCGACAACAATAAGTAAACTCGCAAGGCCCATTTCAATAGTTGATAATTCCTGAACTGAGGATGTGCTGAATGACAACAATATCCCTGAAATGCCAGTGTGGTGAAGTACGCGGTAGGGCCAGCGATGTAACGCATTCGAGTGGAACCCATATAATTTGCTGTTGCTCCGACTGTCAGGCTTTCGCCGATCATCTGGAGCGTGGCGCCGAAACCCTTGATGAATTTGGTGGTACCGAAATTTTCCAGATGTCCCAGGCCCAGCTAACGATTCAGCAGGGGCAGGATAAACTGCAGTGCCTGCGCCTCCGGGAGAAAGGCTTGTATCGCTGGTATACCCGTTGTTGCAACACGCCTGTCGGAAATACCTTGAATGGTAAAATGCCGTTTGTCGGAGTCATTCACACCTTTATCGATGAGTCAGACAAAGACGGGGTACTGGGCCCGGTGAGAGCCGTGGTGCAAACACAGGACGCCCGTGCTGTGCCCGATTATCCGGAGCACTCGGCCAAATTTTCCGTGGGAATTACATTGCGTATAATTCGAAAGATATTGCTCTGGAAACTGCAAGGCAAACAACAGCCGAGCGTCTTTTTTGACAATGACGGGAGGCCAGTGGTTAAGCCCATCATTCTAAATTGATCAACAACGTAGGTTTATATCCTTAGCCTAACGCCTCTTGATAACTGGTTTCATCAAATCCGAGCAGTAAGCCCCCGTCATGTGTAATGACGGGCCGCTTGATCATGCTGGTATGTACAACCATCAGATCAAGGGCACGGGCTTCGTTAACATTTGCCTTTTCGCCATCATCCAGCTTGCGCCAGGTAGTGCCACGGCGGTTGAGCAAGGCATCCCAGCCCAGCTCTTTGCTCCAGGATTGAAGGGTTTTCCTGTCGATTCCTTTCTTTTTATAGTCGTGGAATTCGTAGCTGACGTTATTGGCATCCAGCCACTTTCTGGCCTTTCTGACCGTGTCACAATTGGGTATGCCGAAAACAGTGATGGATGCCATGTCGGTCTCTCTTAGTCGACTAGTCTGAGCAGTTCATTTATACCTACCTTACTGCGCGTTTTTTCATCGACTCGCTTGACGATAACGGCGCAATAGAGGCTGTACTTTCCATCTTTTGATGGCAGGTTGCCAGAGACAACAACTGAACCTGCGGGTATACGGCCGTAGGTGACTTCATCGCGCTCGCGGTCATAAATGCGTGTGCTCTGCCCAATGTAGACACCCATAGAGATGACAGAGCCTTCTTCGACGATGACGCCTTCTACCACTTCAGAGCGCGCGCCGATGAAGCAGTTATCTTCGATAATAGTGGGTGATGCCTGCAGGGGTTCCAGTACTCCGCCGATACCAACGCCGCCTGATAGATGAACGTTTTTGCCTATCTGAGCGCACGAACCCACGGTTGCCCATGTGTCTACCATAGTGCCTGAATCGACGTAAGCGCCGATGTTGACGTAGGACGGCATGAGAACGGTATTGGGTGCAATGAAGCTGCCCTTTCGAGCCATGGCAGGTGGCACGACACGCACACCGGAGGCCTGAAACTGCTCGCTGGTCATGTCGCCGAATTTACTGGGGACTTTGTCGTAGAACTGAGTAAATCCACCGGCAGCAATAGGTGCGTTGTCACGCAGGCGAAACGACAGGAGCACAGCCTTTTTCAGCCACTCGTTGACATGCCATTGTCCAACACCTTTGGGTTCAGCCACGCGAGCCTCGCCTGAATCAAGCAGGGCGATAGCCTGTTCAACAGCCTGGCCTACTTCTGAACCGGCTTGCGCCGGGGTGATGTCAGCACGGTTTTCCCATGCATCGTTAATAACGCTTTGCAAATCGGTCATTATTGGTTTCTCAAGAGTGAGGTAGAAGTGTTAATGGGTGGAGTTGTTCAGGCAGTGGACGATGCGCTCGGAGGCGGCAATGCAATCTGCCAGTGGTGCTACGAGTGCCAGCCGCAAACGGTTGGCCCCCGGATTGGTAGAGCCGTTGTTGGCACGCGCCAAGTAGCTTCCCGGTACGGCGCGTACGTTGTATTCTCCTAACAGACGTTGAGTGAACAGCTGATCGTCTACGGGTAAATGTGGCCAGAGGTAGAAACCTGCCGCTGGTACCGACACATCCAGTACCGGTGACAGGATGTCGACAACTGCATGGTATTTGGCGTCATAGGCCTCGCGATTTGCTTTGACGTGTTCTTCATCGGACCAGGCCGCGATACTGGCGTCCTGAACGGCCCCTGACATGGCGCCGCCTTGATAGGTTCGGTAATCAACAAAGCGCTTGATTATGCCGGCATCACCAGCAGCAAAGCCTGAGCGTAATCCGGGCAGGTTGGAGCGCTTGGACAGGCTGTGGAAAACGATACAGCGCTCGAAACTGCCCAGACCCATATTGGCAGCAGCCTGCAGCAGTCCGCATGGTGCACCGAGGTTTTCTCTGTAGATTTCGCTATAGCATTCATCACTGACAATGATGAAGTCGTGCTGGTGCGCTTTTTCGATCAGCCTTTGTAAGGCCGCCTTTGAGGTCACCGCACCCGTGGGGTTGCCAGGTGTACAGATATAAATGAGTTGACACTGGTCGAACTGTTCGTCGGTGATAGCGGCAAGGTTATCGTCTGCGTTTTCATCGATGGCATAGAAATCTGGTTGGCAACCGGCCAATAGCGCAGCGCCCTCGTAGATCTGGTAAAAGGGGTTAGGCATCAGCACAGAACGGGCATTGCCCGCTCTGTCCAGAATGCATTGGGCGATGGCAAACAGTCCTTCGCGGGTACCGTTTACAGGGATGACATGTTGCGAGGCGATGGTGGATGTATGGCTATCGTCTATGTTGAAGCGCGAACAGATCCAGCTTGCCATGGATTCGCGTAGCGCCTCAGAGCCTTTAGTGGGTGGGTAGTTTTCCACTTTTCGCAAACCTGCGACCATGGCATCCAGCGCCAATTGGGGAGCAGGATGTTTGGGCTCGCCAACGGACAGGGACACAGGATTTACGGCGGCAGGCGTAATCCCTTCGAGTAGCGCTCTCAGCTTTTCAAAGGGATAGGGTTGTAATAGTTCGAGGTCAGCGTTCATACCGCGTATTATACGGGACCATTCGCATCTAACGAGCAGCAACCTACGTGCATCATTCACAACCTCATTCTCAGATAGCTGCACGCGTAGAACGATGGGTAGAAGCCGTCGTCATTGGCCTGAATCTCTGCCCTTTTGCCTCCGCAGCCTTGCGCCGTCGCCAAATGAACATCGTGGTGGCTGACGGTGATACCGAGGCTGACTGCCTGCAACAGCTGGCCGATGAGGCCGATGCGCTGGTAGCGGGAGACCTTCAGGCCACCACATTATTGGTATTGCCCGAGGGTTTTGAGGACTTCGACGCCTATCTGGACCTGCTGGCTATGGCCGAAGCCTTGCTGGAAGATATCGGGCTGGAAGAACAGCTGCAACTGGCCAGCTTCCATCCGGATTACCAGTTTGATGACACCGATTTTGACGATCCCGAGAACTGGACCAACCGTTCCCCTTACCCGATTCTCCATCTATTGACAGAGGAGAGTGTGACGCGGGCCGTGGCATCACACCCTGATCCTGATGGTATTCCCGAGGCGAACATCATGAAGCTGGAAGAGATGGGGGCAGAGGTGCTTGAGAGCCTCAACCGTGCCGTCGATGGCTGAGTTCGTGGGGATGATAGTTGTGGCTTTGCGGGGAAGAAGCCACTCGAAACGGTGTCCTTCGGCCTGATCCGGGTAGTCAATGTCAAATACCCGGATCAGTGCAATTAGCAATATATCAACTCAGGCGCTGCTTGAAAAACTCAACAGTCCGTGTCTCCGCAAGCTCAGCCGCTTCTTTGTTGAAGCGCGGCGTAGAGTTGTTATGAAATCCGTGCTTGGTGCCTTCATAGATATACGCTGAGTAATCCTTGCCATTGCTTTTCAGCGCAGCCTCGTAATCTGGCCACTGCGCATTGATACGTTCATCATCGCTAGCCATCTGGACCATCAAAGGTGCCTGGATTTTAGCTACTTCCTCTGCAGCAGGCGCCGATCCGTAGAAGGGCACAGCCGCACTCAGGTCGCTGCCCATGGTGACGGCCAGGAAGTTGGTAGTGCCTCCGCCCCAGCAAAATCCGGTAGATCCCAGCTTTCCGGTGGAAAGCTCATGCGATTTAACAAACTGCGCGCTGTTGAGCATGTCCTGTTTGAGCTGGGTCTGATCAAGGCTGCGTTGCAGTTCCTTGCCGTCGTCGTCGTTACCTGGATAACCACCAACCGGCGAAAGCCCGTCAGGTGCCAGCGCGAGAAAGCCTTGTGTTGCAAATCGACGAGCTACATCTTCAACATAGGGATTTAATCCTCGGTTTTCATGAATCACCAGCACCGCTGGATGTGGACCTTCCGTTGAAGGTTGGACCAGATACCCGCGCATCTCCCCCGATGTACCTCCCGGAGACGCATAGTCTACATAGGTGGCCTTGATGCGCTCATCGGTGAAGGAGATGGTCTGCGCCTGCGCATAGCGTGGCAGCAGGGATTGCGCCATGGCCAGGCCGGATACACCTGCGATGGTGATGGCGCTGGCCTTGTGCAGGAATTCGCGACGGGTCATCGAACTGTGGCAGTATTCGTCGTAAAGATCGTAAATGCGTCGGTCGACCTCTGCCGGGTCAATGGTTGTGGGGTCTTGTACCGTTGTCATTCAAACTTCCTCTTTTGTGGTAAAAGCTTGTGTTTCGCTTACCTAGTTATACCAGTAGGTTGGACACTTGCATATTATTTGCACGTTTTACCTTTTCGATGGGTAATGACCACGCGCCAGTCTTATTAACAACTATGCTTTCTACTGGTGGGACAACGGTTTGGATGAGGTCAGGATGGCAGGTAACGACGCGCTGGATAATTTTCTCAAGCAATTAAAGAATGCGGGTGGCGGCGGCAAGTCCGGCAATTCGGCCTCCGGTGGTGTCTATGTGGCTGGCGGCGGTGGCAAAGGCAATTTTCTTGGCATCCTTGCGCTGGCCCTAGTGGGTCTGGTCGGCTACACGCTCTACACCGTGTCGTATACCGTTCCCAGTGACTCTGTGGGTATAGTGCAGCGTTTTGGGCAGTATTCTACGGAGCAGACATCCGGTCTGCATTTCAAGTTGCCGCTGGGCATCGATACGGTGACCATTCTTCCGGTAAAGCGTCAGCTAAAACAGGAATTCGGGTTTATTACAGATGGCGCTACCAACCGCAGTCAGAACCGTCCCAACGACCTGGCAAACCAAAGTCAGATGGTGACAGGTGACTTGAACGCAGCACTGGTGGAATGGGTGGTGCAATACCGCATCTCCGAGCCACTGAAATTCCTGTTCGAGGTGCGCAATCCGGGTGAGACATTACGTGACTTGTCCGAATCGGTCATGCGAGAGGTAGTTGGGGATCGTACCGTTGACGAGGTCATCACCATTGGTCGTCAGGAAATTGAGGACCAGGCGCTTGTTAATATGCAGGGGCTGGTCGGAAAGTACGCAATAGGCGTCAGCATTGACCAGGTTCAGCTTAAAAACATCAATCCGCCACGACCTGTTCAGGAATCGTTCAATGAGGTCAATCAGGCACAGCAGGAAAAGGAGAGTCTGATAAATGCCGCCAGGCGTGAATACAATAAGGTCATCCCGTTGGCAGAAGGTGAGAAAGATCAAAGCATACGGGCGGCGGATGGTTACCGACTCAAGCGAATCAACGAGGCTGAAGGTGATGCTTCACGATTTAACTCGGTGTTCTATGAGTATCTGAAAGCCCCGGAGGTAACACGCAGAAGAATCTATATCGAAACGATGCAGGAAGTACTTCCCGGTCTTGATAGCAAGATTATTGTTGATGAAAACTCGCAACAGATTCTGCCGCTGATGCATCTCAACGCAGCGAAGGAGGCAGTACGATGAAAATTGCTCAGATACTGATAACCGTTGTAGTGCTGGCCGTTTTTGTGGTGCTATCCGGGTCCTTGTACACGGTTGACGAGACCCAGCAAGTGATCATCACGCAGTTCGGAAAGCCTGTGGGTGAACCCAAGACAGAGGCTGGGCTTAAATTCAAGACGCCTTTTGTTCAGCAAGTTAATCCTATTGACAAGCGTATTCTGGAATGGGATGGCGATCCTAGCAATATGCCTACCAAGGACAAGCTGTATATCGCGGTAGACCTGTTTGCACGCTGGCGTATCACCGATCCTCTGCAATATTTTCTAAGACTGCGTGACGAGCGTAGTGCCCAGTCACGACTGGACGATATTCTGGGTAGTGAAACCCGGAACGCTGTGGCCAAGCATGAGCTTATCGAGCTGGTGCGTACCACCAAAGATCGTAAGCCCTTGCGTGATTCCACGTTGTCAGAGGCTGATCTTGCCACGCTGGGAGGGCTGGTGCCAATTCGGAAAGGACGTGCATTGGTGGAAGATGAGATCTTTAGTGCGGCAGCGCCTAAGGTCGAAGTGTTTGGAATTGAACTACTGGATATACGTTTCAAGCGCATTAACTACAATGAAAGCGTGCGACCGAAAATCTACGAGCGCATGATCAGTGAGCGTCGTCAGATCGCTGAAAGATTTCGTTCTGAAGGCAATGGTGAGGCTGCCAGAATTAACGGTAACCGCGAGCGTGAGCTAAACCGGATACGCTCGGAGGCTTACCGTGAAGTGGAGGAGATTCGGGGTAACGCTGATGCAAAGGCGACAGAGATCTATGCCGCTGCTTACAATCAGTCAACCGAGGCGGTAGATTTCTATCAATTTCAGCGGACCATGGATATGTATAAATCAGTGCTTCGGACTAACTCCACGTTAATCATGAGCACAACGAGTGAAGCATGGGAGTACTTGAAGTCCATGGAGCCTGCGGTGACTACCCCTTTTTCACTAGATGAATAATCGAATTGGCGTAGTAGGTCAGTAACTGCATCTCGGCGGGGTTGGCTTTTAAAAGCCCATCTTCGTCTAGCAGTGCGCCACGCAATGTGAGCATGCGAACACCGACATCGACAGCGTAGGTGTAATCACCTCTTGGAATATAGGCCTTGTGGCCGCGTGACTCCAGGTCTTCCAGTAGCGCTAATACGCTGGCTTGCAGTTCCATTGAACTGAACTGGCGGTCAGGCTCGGCAACGACCAGTGTGGTGACCAGGGCGACGGGCAGGATAGGAGTGATGTTACCAATACGCTGCATAAGATCGGTCGCCAACAGGCTGACATCATCCATCTCACCTGCCTTTATCGATCGTTCGTTCATCCATTCCTGCAGCGATACCGGACGACCGAAATTCACGCAGGCATACCCGTTTCGGAATCGTTTGCCACGTAAGGATTGCCAAAGCGTCTTTGCTGTATAGCGTGTGATGATGCCAAGGGCGAATCGGGTGCTGCGTCTGGGGAGCCTGTCCAGCGTACGGAGCAGACTTCGATCTTCAATGACACGGTCATAGTTGATACCGACCGGAATGAACACAATGTCACGTGGGCCTTGTGGATCAAAACCACGCGTCATATAGCCCAGTAATCCAAGCCGGGCTTTACCCAATGTGCCATCACGGCTGAGTTTGCCTTCGGGAAATACGGCCTGTGGTACGCCACCTTCCGCGGCCATTTGCACGTAGCACTCGAGCACTCTGCGGTACAGGGGGTCGCCGGAGTCACGCCGGACAAAATAGCCGCCCATGGCCCGGATAAGCTGTTGCAGGGGCCAGACACGGGCCCATTCGCCCACTGCATAAGAGAGCGCTGTGCGTTCAGCGGCCAGATAGGTGGCAAGGATATAATCCATGTTGCTGCGGTGATTCATCAGGAATACCACGCTGCTTTCCGGGCCAAGACGCTCTAATGCTTCGTCGTCGGCAAATCCCAGACGGACGCGGTAAAAGGCGTGTACCAGATTTCTTGCCAGCCAGTAGGCACCTTTGAAATACACCAGCGCGTTGAAGGCTGGCACGATTTCTCGCGCATAAATGCCCACTTTGCGCATGAGCGCCTCGCGTGGCACGTCTTCGGCCTCTGACATGGCATCGACCAGCTCCATGACCCGTGGATGAAAGCTCAGGCGATCAACCAGAACCGTGCGGCGCGTCAGTTTGAAGCTGGGTAACTGGAGGGCAAGACGCGAATTGACCTCATCAATCAGACGATTGGCCCTGCGTCTGAGAACCCAGCGAGCGGTGGGAAGCAGAAAATGCTGTACCAGCCAGAGCGATGCCAGTCCCAACGAAACCAGTACCAGCCAGAGAGGCAATTGGACACTTGAGCTCACTATAGGGGTCTCGTGCGTGGCTGGACGAGTACGGAGTATACTTCGCCTGGCCTTTTTGTCGTTCACCAGACTTGTCGATAGTATGCCCGCCAAACCCACAATTCGTTGCAAATTCGACCACCTGGTGGTGTGCGCCAGCGACCTGCAATCAGGTGTCTTGTGGTTTGAACAGCACAGCGGCATCAAACTTCCGTTTGGCGGCAATCATCCACTGATGGCGACCCACAACCATCTGACTGCACTCTCCGCAGATTCCTTTCTGGAGATCATCGCAACCGATCCACAGGCGTCTGCGCCCTTGCGTGCTCGCTGGTTCGAGCTGGATAGCCAGCCTTTCAAAGTGCGCCTTGGAGTATCTCCACAACTGACCACCTGGGTGGTGGGATGCGCCGATCTTGATGCTGCGCTGGATGCCGCAAAAGCTGCAGGTGCGGATGCAGGAGAGGCGGTTGAGCTGACCCGCGGCGATCTACAGTGGCGGATTGGACTGCGCGCTGATGGAACCCTTGCGTATGACGGGGTGTTTCCTATCCTTATACAATGGCCGCAAGGGTTGAACCCGGTTAGCCGGATGCAAGACCAAGGTCTACGACTGAACAAACTTCAATTGCAACATCCACAAGTCGATTCTGTCATGGCTGCGCTGCAGGCTATTGGTGCTGATCATCTCGTTGATCTGGTGCCCGGCAAGGCCGCGCTACATGCCCGAATGAGCATTGGTGGCCACCACTTTCCTCTCCATAACGATCTTTCTTGATTAAAGACAGTGACTCATTATGACTAATCCTCTTGAGCTTGAACAATGGCGTGATCTGGAAGTGCATCAGCAAGCGATGGCACAAACAACCTTGCGCGAGCATTTTGCCACTGACAACACACGGTTCGACAAATTCCAGCTGAGTGCTGCGGGCCTCTTTCTGGATTATTCCAAAAATCACATCACCACTGAAACCCATCAGAAACTGGTTGCTCTGGCAGAGGCCTGTGATGTTACGGCAAAGTTTGATGCTTTGTTTGCAGGTGAGATTGTCAACACCACGGAAAAGCGCCCGGCACTGCACAGTGCACTTCGCTATCAGGGTAGTGATGCAATCAAGGTCGATGGCAAAGACGTTATGCCGGCGGTACGAGATGTGTTGGGCCGTATGGGGACGTTTACCGGAAAAGTGCGCGATGGTAGTTGGACGGGATTTTCTGGCAAGCCGATCACTGATGTTGTGAACATCGGTATCGGTGGCTCCGATCTGGGACCGCTGATGGCGGTTGAAGCACTGGCACCGTTTGCGCATTCACGGTTAAAGATTCACTTTGTTTCCAACGTCGACGGCTCGCATCTTGTGTCAACGTTGAAAAAGGTTGCGCCGGAAACCACGTTGTTCATTGTGGCGTCAAAGACGTTCACGACACAGGAAACGTTAAGCAATGCGCATTCAGCACGCAGATGGTTTCTGGAAAGTGATGCAAGTGAGGATGATATTGCCAAGCATTTCGCTGCACTGTCTACTAATGCCGATGCGGTATCGGCTTTTGGTATTGATACTGACAACATGTTCGGTTTCTGGGACTGGGTGGGTGGCCGCTATTCACTGTGGTCTGCTATTGGCCTGACGTTGGCACTGTCCATTGGCATGGAGCGTTTTGAGCAATTTCTCTGTGGTGCCTACGAGATGGACCAACATGCGCAGAATGCACCGCTGGCCGAAAACATGCCAGTGACGCTTGCGCTGTTAACGGTCTGGTACACCAACTTCTGGGGGGCCCCAAGTCATCTGATTGCGCCGTACGATCAGTACTTGCATCGTTTTCCTGCCTACTTGCAGCAGCTGACCATGGAAAGCAATGGCAAGTCCGTACACCATGATGGTACGTCTGTCGCCATGGCTACCGGACCTGTGGTGTGGGGAGAGCCGGGCACGAACGGCCAGCATGCCTATTTCCAACTGGTGCATCAGGGTACGCATCTTATCCCGACAGATTTCATTATGGCAGTGCAAAGCCTGAACCCGCTCGGTATTCATCAGGAGCTGTTGATGGCCAACTGCTTCGCTCAATCAGAAGCGTTGATGATGGGCAAGACCGCTGAGGAACTCGCGGCTGATATGCGGCAAAGCGGCTCCAGTGACGAAGAAATAGCAAGATTGTCTGGTCATCGTACCTTCCAGGGAAATCGTCCTAGCAATACACTGCTTGTACAACAGCTGACCCCGAAGGCTCTCGGTGCCTTGATTGCCTTGTACGAACACAAGGTGTTTGCTGAAGCCGCCATCTGGGATATTAACCCATTTGATCAATGGGGCGTGGAGCTGGGCAAGGCATTGGCAAAATCCATTCATCAGGAGATGCAACAGAGTACATCGGTTGATAATCATGATGCTTCAACCAACGGTTTGATTAATCGAGCGTTGAAACTATCTAACCTACTAGCCTGAGACCATGGCCCAGAAAAAGAAACGTTCATCAAAGAAGTCGGCAGCGGTGCCCGTTGCCGTCGTCCCTGACAATGCGGAAGAACTACCGCTTAGCGAGTACACCGAAAAGGCCTACCTGGATTATTCCATGTACGTCATTCTCGACCGAGCCTTGCCGCATATTGGCGATGGTCTCAAACCAGTGCAGCGCCGCATCGTTTATGCGATGTCCGAGCTTGGACTTTCTGCTGCGTCCAAGCATAAGAAGTCGGCACGAACCGTCGGTGATGTACTGGGCAAGTTTCATCCGCACGGCGATACTGCCTGCTATGAAGCCATGGTGTTAATGGCCCAGCCATTTACCTATCGTTACCCTCTGGTGGATGGGCAAGGTAACTGGGGCTCGCAGGATGATCCCAAGTCATTTGCTGCCATGCGCTATACCGAATCGCGGTTGACGAGATTCTCCAAAACATTATTGCAGGAACTGGGACAGGGGACGGTTGATTTCTCACCCAATTTTGATGGTACGTTAAGCGAGCCGACATTATTACCTTCGCGTTTGCCGCACATCCTGCTTAACAGCACAACGGGCATCGCAGTGGGCATGGCGACCGATATTCCACCGCACAATCTGCGTGAGGTTGGCAAGGCTTGTATACACTTGCTGGACAAACCCAAGGCAACCATTGACGACATGATGCAATACGTCAGTGGACCAGATTACCCCAGCGATGCCGAGGTGATTTCATCACCTGAAGATATTCGCACTATGTACGAGACAGGGCATGGCAGTTTGCGTAGCCGTGCAATTTATGAGCGTGAAGGTAGTGACATAATTGTCACTGCGCTGCCGTTTCAGGTCTCAGGTGCAAAGATTCTTGAGCAGATAGCGCAGCAGATGATTGCCAAGAAGCTGCCCATGATCGAGGATCTTCGTGATGAGTCTGATCATGAAAATCCTACCCGGCTGGTTATTACACCGCGGAGCAACCGTGTCGATGTCGACAGCGTCATGCAACATCTGTTCGCCACGACGGATCTTGAACGCACCTATCGCGTCAATATGAACATGATAGGGCTTAATGGCAGGCCTAAAGTAAAAACACTGGTGGAGATACTCAGTGAATGGCTAACCTTTCGGGTGGAGACCGTTCGAAGGCGCTTGCAGTGGCGTCTTGATAAAGTGGAAAAGCGCCTTCATTTGCTTGAAGGCCTGATGATCGCCTACCTCAATATCGATGAGGTTATTGCAATTATCCGAAACAATGATGAGCCAAAGCCTGTACTCATGAAACGCTTCAAGATCAGCGACGAGCAGGCTGAGGCCATTCTTGAACTAAAGCTACGACATCTTGCACAACTTGAAGAGATGAAGATCCGTGGCGAGCAGGAAGCACTTGAGAAAGAACGTGAAAAGCTTCAGGCAACGTTGGGATCAGAACGGCGCATGAAGACGCTAGTGAAAAAAGAGTTGCAGGAGGATATCGAAACCTATGGAGACGATCGTCGTTCTCCTATCGTTCAGCGTAGTGCTGCGCAGGCGATATCCGAGGCTGACCTCATACCGAGTGAGCCGATCACTGTTGTGCTGTCAGAACGTGGTTGGGTGAGGGCGGGCAAAGGTTTTGATGTTGATCCGCTTGCACTGAACTACAAGGCCGGTGACAGCTTTCAAAGTGCAGCGCGTGGCCGTACCAACCGTAGTGCCATGTTTCTGGATTCCACGGGTCGCGTGTATTGTGTTCCGGCACATGGCTTTCCATCAGCGCGTGGCTTGGGTGAGCCGATCAGTGGTCGTGTGAAGCCACCCGATGGCGCGCGTTTCATCAGCGTCATGATGGGTGATGATGATGATCGCTATCTGTTTTCAACCAGTGCAGGGTATGGCTTTGTTGCTCGACTGGGCGATCTGTTCAGTCGCAACAAAGCCGGTAAAGCGGTTATCAGTGTGCCTCAGGGCGCACAGGTCCTGGCGGCGCGGCGGATTGCCTCTTTAACAGAAGATCGCGTATGTGCCATCAGTAACACGGGCAGCCTGCTTGCGTTTCCGATAGGTGAATTGCCGGAAATGGCCAAGGGTAAAGGCAACAAGATCTATAATATCCCGGGTGCAAAGTTCAAGTCCGGAGAGGAGTCAATGACGGCACTGGCGGTACTGTCCTCAGGTGAGAAGTTGCGGGTGACCAGTGGTAAGCGGCACACGACGATCAAGTACCGGGAGCTGGAAGAGTATCTGGGAGTAAGGGGGCAGCGTGGACGCAAACTGCCTAGAGGATTTCAGAATGTCCAGGCAGTGGAGGTTGAGTCAAAATCGTCCAAATGACTGACTCATTATTGAAGGATGCGTTTTTGACCATAACATTTTGCCCGGTCTCGGGCGAATAGGCGTCCTTTTTCTGGAGTAGAAAACGTGAGTCGATTTATTCTATTTATGGCCACCAACATGGCCGTAATGTTGGTGTTCAGCATTGTTACAGCGGTGTTTGGGCTAGACGATATTATCGGTGCCAGTAATCTGTCATTAATAATATATGCAACCATTTTTGGCTTTGTGGGTTCGTTCATTTCCCTGTTCATGAGCAAGTCCATGGCCATACGCTCTATGCGTGTGCAATTGATTGATCAACCTACCAATGAAACTGAGCGGTGGTTACAGGAGACCGTACACGCACAGGCCAAAGCGGCAGGTATAGGCATGCCGGACGTTGGTATTTTCCAACAGGCCTCGCCCAACGCCTTCGCCACTGGGTGGAACAAGAATGACTCTCTGGTAGCTGTGAGCACGGGTTTGCTGGAGACGATGAGCAAGAAAGAGGTTGAAGCCGTTCTGGGCCACGAAGTTGCTCATGTGTACAACGGCGATATGGTAACGATGGGTTTGATTCAGGGTGTGCTTAATACGTTCGTGATCATTTTCTCGCGAATTCTGGGAAAGATGATGAGTGGCAATCGTGGCGGTAGCATGGGTTACCTGATGGGTAACATTCTGGGCAACGTGGTGTTTGGATTTCTGGCCAGTCTTATCGCTGCCTGGTTTTCCCGTCAGAGGGAATTTCGCGCAGATGCCGGTGGAGCAAAACTGGCTGGACGTGAAAACATGATCTCCGCATTGGCAGCGTTGAAACGCGGTAGTGGTCAAAGCGAGCCGCTGCCGGACAAGCAATTGGCGGCGTTTGGTATATCAGGTCCTAATTTGGCTAGATTGACCTCTACTCATCCACCCCTTGATGTGCGCATTGCGAGGTTACGGGCGGAGGCGTGAGGCTGATGTTATCGGAGAGCCTGGTAGTTGGCATCTTGAATTGATTCATATCGTGTGGTTCACGTGTTTTTAGTGCTCCCGTGAACCCCGCCGTCAGATCGGGCGCCTATTTTTTCGTGTCTATTGATCAACGATCATGTCAAACGGTGGATTGCTGGACGTTGTTCATCGGGTGAAGTCCGACAGATTTAAGGCCCCCGTTTACGTTCAGGCATTCAGTCGTCGCCCGGAACTGTAATCGTTGCAGAACTTCGTGAGCGCTAAGCATAGAGACTGTCGAGACCAGCGTGGTGACCGCAATGGACCCGGGATCATCAATCAACCCGCCCAGATTTCCCAATAGTCCTCTCAGGAAACTGCGGTAGCATCCAGCCGTGTTTTGCCTGCAACGCTGGGCTAGTAGCAGGGACTGCCGATCGGCACGCCCCAGCAGTGTGTTCTGCCACGTTTGGTGCGCCAGAAGCACGCTAGCGCGATAGGCAAGAAGATCCTGCAGAGTACCGTCTATACCTTTCGACCCTGACTGGCCGCGCACGGTTGGCAGGCTGATGTTGACGGCTACGAACCGCATACCATCGGGCTGTGATACCAGCCAGCGTTGGAGATTGACTGCGAATGCACTACGGGTCGGCAAGCCGGTAACCGTATCCGTATGCTCAAGTTGCAACAAAGTGGTGTTCATGGTCGATTCGTCACTTTCGCCTCGTTAAACCGGTATGAGTGTAGATAACGTGGCAGCAATTACCTGATTTTTGTGGTGAGGCCCGTCGAATATCCCTTCGAAAGACCCGTTCTGACTCGCCTAACCGCTATAATGGCTGGCTATATAGATGATTTTGAAGGCACAGGTAATGGCGAACTACGGCACTAACGAATTCAAGGGTGGCTTGAAGATCATGCTCGACGGTGATCCGCACTCTATTGTCAGTAATGAGTTTGTCAAACCCGGAAAAGGGCAGGCGTTTACCCGCACACGGGTGAGAAACCTGAAAACCGGACGAGTGGTGGAGCGCACCTTCAAGTCGGGTGAATCGGTGGAATCAGCCGATGTCATGGATACAACCATGCAATACCTCTATTCCGATGGAGAATACTGGCATTTCATGAATCCTGAAACTTTCGAGCAGCTGGCAGCTGACAAAACAGCCGTTGGCGAAGCTCACCTGTGGCTGATGGATGAAGCGGTGTGCGAAGTTACACTGTACAACGGCCAGCCTCTGGCGGTCACGCCACCCAATTTTGTTGAAATGAATATCAAGGAAACAGACCCCGGGTTACGTGGAGATACCGCTACCGGCGGTACCAAGCCTGCTTATATGGAGACAGGTGCTGTAGTCAAGGTGCCTTTGTTCATCGAAGAAGGCGAAAAGATCAAGATTGATACACGCACCGGGGACTACGTGTCGCGAGTCAAGGAGTAACCACACCTTTCTGATTCCGCGGGCTAACGTATGTCGTCTGATGTGAAACATGACGACGGTTCGGGCGAGTCGGCGCAATGGATGCCTACTGCATCCCTTGCGGCTCTGAAACAGTCGGCCAGATTACGCAGCGCCGTTCATCAGTGGATGCTTTCAAGGGACATTCTGGAAGTGTGCACGCCAGCGCTGTCCAGCAGCGCTGCCACAGATCCACAGGTTGAGAGTCTGGTTGTGCCTTCCGGCCAGGGCGGTGGCAAGCAGCGTTATCTGGTTACATCACCTGAATTTGCAATGAAGCGAATTCTGTGCGCGTATCCTGAGCAGGATATCTACCAGATTGCGTCGGTATTTCGTGGCGAAGAACAGGGGCGATATCATGTTAGCCAGTTCAATTTGCTGGAGTGGTATAGGACGGGTATGGATCATCTTGCACTGATGCACGATGTTGAACAATTGCTTAACCACATCTGGACAGTGTTTGATCTTGAATTTCCCGGAGTCGATGTACGCTCGTACTCTCAGGAAGTGTATGACAGGCTGAAGCAATGGCCGGACGATCTGAACGCAGAGTTGATAAAGAACTACTTTGCCGCACACGGCCGCAGTTTTCCTGCGGGACTCGAGCTGGATAGCAGTTCCTCGCTCGACCTTTTTATGGATGAGTTCGTATTACCGGAATTTGACACCTCGCGGGTGACGTTCCTGTTCGAATACCCGGTTTCGCAGGCAGCGCTCGCTCGCATCGGCACCGGTGCTGCCGGCAGGCCAGTGGCAGAACGATTTGAGGTTTATTTTGGTCATGTAGAGCTTGCCAATGGATTTCATGAACTGGCAGACGCCGGGTTGCAACGGCAGCGGTTCGACAATGATATCCGCACCCGCCTGAGGCGTTCCCAGTCAGAGGTTCCGATGGATGAAAATCTGCTGGGGGCAATGTCCAAAGGCTTGCCGGACTGTGCAGGAATTGCGTTGGGTCTGGACCGGTTACACATGGTATTGGGAAATCACAAGCACATCAGTCAGGTATTGAGTTTCAGCGATGAAAACGCCTGAGAATCAGGAACACCTGGTTTTACGAGTACGCGATACAGGCTGGGATTGTCTGACCAGATTGTTGGAACCTGCAGGTCTCACGATAGAACCCGTGCAAGCTGATGTGGATATCCCGGGGAGTCACTGGGGCGATGAAGAGGCCGGTTTAATCGAATACACTCTGTATGCCCGGCTGGATACACCTGTTCATTCGGTACTCCACGAGGCATGTCACTGGTTGTTGATGAGTGATCAGCGTCGCAAGTCATTACATACCGACGCCAAAGGTAGTGCTGTCGAAGAGATGGCGGTTTGTTACCTGCAGATACTGATCAGTGATCTTGTTCCCGGCATGGGGCGCGACCGAATGCTGATTGACATGGATCGATGGGGATACTCTTTCCGTGTGGGTAATTCGCAGGACTGGTTCGAGACGGATGCCGAGGATGCCTTAGCTTACCTTGCCGATAAGCTGCCCCATGCGCACGGCGTCCCCGGCTTGCATATCATCTAGCCATTGTGCCTGATTTTCCAGCAACACAATAATGGTTGAGCCCATATTGAATCGGCCCATCTCCACGCCCTTTTCAAGGTGTACCGCCTTTGGGGAAGAGCTGTCGTTGTAGCTCTTATTGGTAATTACAGCGCGTTGCGGTGGTGTCACCAGACCATCCCAGACGGTCTCGATAGCGGCGACATTCATCGCACCAACCAGCACAAGAGCCATCAGGCCATGGTCAGTTTCAAACTGCGCAATCACTCGTTCGTTACGTGTGAAAAGATCAGGCAGAGCTCTTACGGTGTGTGGACCGACACTGAAAAGTCTGCCAGGCACGTGTGTCTGCTTGGTCAGCTTGCCCGATACCGGCATGTGCAGACGATGATAATCTCGTGGAGATAGATAGATGGTGGTAAAGCGGCCGTTGCCAAGGCGTTTTGTTGCCTCACCGTCCCCTCCCAGCAGTGTTAATAGCGAATAGTCGATACCTTTAGCCTGGAATATACGGGCTTCGGAAATGTTGCCAATGGCAGAAATCCTGCCATCGGCAGGACTTGCGATATCTGCAAAATCGGGTGCAATGGGCCTTGCTTCAGGTTTGAGCGGTCGGGTGAAAAACGTGTTAAACGTGGGATAACTACTCAGATCAGAATCGATGGCATCATGCATGTCCACATTGAATTTTTTCGCAAACCAGCGTATGACCGACGGGGTCAGTGACGACTGCTGGCGAGTCAACCAATAGACCACACGTGTGAGTCCGTGGTGTGGCAAGACGTACAGACTGTAAGTCTTGATGATGTCCGTAAAGCTTGCTGACATAAGTGTGTTTCTACTATTCACTTTGGGGATGGTTTAAAGAAATTTACTTGTCCGTCCCATGCCCACTATGCATGGAGTCTTTCATGTCGCTTTTCATGTTATCTCTGGACATGGCGTCTTCGAGCGAAATGACCGGTACCGACACCGCAATATCGCCGGCACTGGTGGTCAGGACAAGGTCCAGAGAATCACCTGCCACCAACTCTTCATTCAGTCCCATGAACATGACATGAAAGCTACCGTGTTTGAAGTCCAGTGATTCACCAGCACCAACAACCACCGATTCCTGCTTTTCCATTTTCGCCACATCATTTTCAACAAAACTCAAATGCACCTCGACTTTCTTTGCCACATCGCTTGCCGCGGACGTGATTTCCAGAGCATCAGATCCGCCGTTGTTAATCGTGAAGTAGGCTGCCGCGACGTTAGAGCCCGGAGGAGGCTGCACTACTCGCGCATCGTTGATCTGCGGGAGCTCCGCCAATGCGAAGGATGACAAACCGAGGCTTAGCAGCAAGGTAAATGAGGTTTTGGTCAAACGTTTCATAGTGCTTATTTTTGGATCGAATGCGTTGTGAGAAGGATTAACCATCGGGCAATGGCATCGCCGCGGATTAGCTGGGAGCTGCAATCATGGTCAGATAGTCGGCAATAATTTTTTCGGCCTCGTGTGGAGGTGTGACTTTGGCCCGCACCCGCCGTTGAGGATCGACTAGCAGCAACGATGCTGTGTGATCAACGCCATAGTTGTCAGGATCATCCTCGTTAGCTGTAAACGAGGCAACGATTCCAAGAGAGCTGGAAAGCTGATGCACCTTGTTAACGTCGCCTGTTATACCCACAAAATTCTCATTGAAATACGCGATGTATTTTTTCATGGATTTGGCGGTATCGCGGACAGGGTCCACCGATACGAAGACAATTTGCGGGGGCGTCTGTTTTTGTGCTTCAAGTCTGGCAACGACATCTTTCATGACTTGCAGGGTAATGGGGCAGACATCAGGGCAATGGGTAAAGCCGAAAAATACGAGGCTCCAGGTACCTTCGAAGACGCTCTGGGTAATGGCTTGGCCATCAACGTCGAGTAACTCGAACTCTTGAATGGTTCTGAAATCGGTCGGCAAGGCAAGCGAGGTCAGCAGGTTTTCCTGAAGCGCTGCCAGTTGTTCATTACCACTGTTGCTGCTCGAGGCTGTTTCCCCAGTGCCGTCGGCGGACTTTCCTGAAAGCAGGCCGAAGGTTGCAGCACCCAGGACCGAAGCAGTAATAGCAATGACCATGACGGGTAACATCTTCCCTGACTGGCTATGTCGACTTCGTATGCAGCGCATTTTTTTACTCGGTTTGCCACATCTATGGGGTATCGCAAATTTCATTTTTCGATGTTTAGGGGTCGCAGGGCTGAATGTCATTATACTGATGTACATGTATAACAGATGGCAAATATAAGGTATGGATCCGATCCTGCCAGTCGCGAAGCAACACACGATCGAAACAGCCATCAGGGCGGCTGCGGCACAGTTTGAATCTCATGGCTTGTGTTTCGGACACGGGACCGACACGGCTATTGATGAGGCCAGCTGGCTAATCCTCCACGCCATGGATCTGTCGCCTGCGCAAGCGCCTGATTATTCGGTGGTGTTGAGTGACGCACAGCTACTGGCGTGTAACGCTTTACTGCAGCATCGCATTACCGAACGGATTCCCGCAGCCTACCTTACTGGCCAGGCGTGGTTTGCAGGGCATCGTTTCTTGTGTGACCACCGCGCATTAGTGCCTCGCTCGCCATTCGCAGAGTTCATCAATCATCAGTTTTTCGGATTGCTGGATGATGTTGAAGCGCCGGCAATTCTCGATTTATGTACCGGTGGGGGATGTATTGCCATTGCCTGCGCCCATGCGTCACCGGCAGCTATGGTGCACGCTAGTGACCTGTCGCCCGACGCGTTGGCGCTGGCGGCGGAGAACGTCAAGCTGCACGGCTTGCAGGACAGAGTGCAGTTGTTTGAAGGGTCGCTGTTTGATCCGCTGGATTCTACCTACGATCTGATTGTGTCCAACCCACCTTACGTCGATGCCAGAGATATTGCGTTGATGCCTGCTGAGTTTTCTCACGAGCCTATGCTTGGACTAGCTGCTGGCGCGGATGGGCTGGATCTGGTTCGCGTGATGCTGAGAACAGCTGCGGATTATCTGAAGCCGGGTGGCGTCTTGATTGTTGAGGTAGGCAATAGCTGGGATGCGCTGGAGCATGCCTATCCCGAACTTGAATTTGACTGGCTTGAATTTGCCAGCGGTGGCGACGGAGTTTTTATCGTTTTTCGTGAGCAGCTAGCTGTGTTGTCTGCATAAAAAAACGGCTGGTCTTGCGACCAGCCGAAAAGGGGTAATACTGTTAACGCATGGCAAGTTTGAGCTGAAAAAACAGGACCGCGTTGTTTCGGTGATCGCCGTAGTCGACTTGTGGTGAACCACTGAGGTTCAATACCGCCTGGTCACTGAACCGAAATTCCACCGCTGGCAGCGGTACGATCTTGGTTTCGGGTTCGGCGTTTTTTCTGAATTGTTTGTGCAGGATGGTCGCGCCGATCATGAACCGCATCTTTCCGTAGAGCTTTGGTTTGGTTGCGTAGTTGATTCCGCCGTAAGTGGATTGATAACCAAAACTGTCAGACAAAGTACCGGCGTGCCAGCCTAATTTTCCCGACGGAGAATATTCCCATCCAACGCCCGGTGTGAACGCGTTTCTGTCGTCAAAGTTTTCAAAATGCAGAGCTACCGTGTTGATGACCAGATAGCCGTCATTTGCCTGAGCCAGGCTGGATGTCCCAACCAGCGAACCAGCCCAAAGCACGCACGCTGCGGCGAGCTTCTGGATTACTGATTTCATTACTTGATCCCCTGAATTAGCCGGTCTTTGCCAGCTTGTTATTCGTGTTTGCATTAGAACTTCGATGCGCTTTGCTGACTGGTGTCAACAACTTGCCGCGAACTCTACTGCTCAACTCAATGCTTTGCAAACAGCTAGGAGATAGATTTTAATTCAATAAAAACAATGACTTAAGGTTTTTGCATGGTAATCAAGTCGCTGAAGAATGCACTCTGTCTACGCTAAGTGCATGATTTATTTTTATTTTTTTAATATTTCAGAGCTTGAGCGGTATCTACTGAAAGCGAGAACCGGCTATGGTTTTACTCCTGCATCGATTGGGTTTTGTGAGTCGACTAACGTTATGAGATTCGCGCTAATGACCCCGAGTTAAGCTTATCGGCGCACAGTGGTTCCCGATCGGGACGCATTCAGCCCTTGGAAACAAGCTCTTGACAAGCCAGGCGCTGATGGATTTGATTTGTGCTATGGGGAAGGGGCAGGTCGTACAAGTCCGACCTGAGGTGCCGGCAAACGGCTCAAGCATTCCTTTCGGCGAGCCTATGTCAAATCAGCGTGCGCTTACGGACAGGGCTTCTGAGCAGCTTGCCAGGTATGCTTAGTGTATGTCGCACAGTCAGGTCGCCAGTGGAACATACAAACGCTCAATAATCGTTTTTTATGTTTCACGTTAATTGTGTTCGAATGCCTGAAAGTGCGACAGTGTTAACTGAATACTTTAATAACTGAATCAGATGGATTTGGTTGTCGTGGGCGTTTTGTTTTCGGCATCAAGGCTTTGAATAGCTTGCTTGAACATCTTGTCTGCAAAGCCGTCCCACTCCCGACTATTTCGATTGAATTCGTTGTCGGGCATGGTTACGCGGATCTTCAACAACGTGCCTTTGTGCTCGGTTTGGTAGACCAGAGTGTACGACGCTAGGTTTTGTCGCAGATAGGTCGCTTGTACACGGGCTACTGTGCGTAGACCCTGCGCACGGGTTGCAGCGTTGATAACGTTGAAGTTTGAATAATGGCCCTGGCGTGTCGCTTCGCCAATTGCCATTAACGTAGCTCGCGTTGAACCGAGAACCAACTGACTGTGCTCAAGATCGACATTTTCCTCAGCGACAGGATACACATACAAGTCGGCAATACGACGTTTACGTTCATTTGAGTAGCGAACCGAGTAACCACTCGATCCATCTTCAAAATGTTTATAACCCTTGAGTTCAAACGATTCGACAGTTTCAGGCAGGGTTTTGTAGAGTGCAGGCTCCGGAAGAGGTGCGGTTGCTACCTCTTCCGCTGGAGTGATGGCAGTTGTGGCGCAAGCGCTGGAAATGACTACGGCGCTCAG
This sequence comes from Granulosicoccus sp., assembly GCA_045106195.1. Lineage (GTDB taxonomy): Bacteria > Pseudomonadota > Gammaproteobacteria > Granulosicoccales > Granulosicoccaceae > Granulosicoccus. The sequence continues at coordinate 167,625 of JBGCEH010000029.1, read as the reverse complement.
CAGGGCTATGGTGTGAATAAGACGCATGGCGTGTCCGGATAAAATGCTCACTTGACATTTCGCAAGTTTTGCGCCGTGTAAACCAACTATCGGTTACGTGTGCGTGAACTATTCCGGTTTTGTTAATTGAGTCAGTGTGATATCCGAAGAGTTAATCAGCTCAAAACGCAAGGAGGTTGCTGCTGTGTCACTGTTATGGAGCGTTACAGGTTCCATCCATACCGTCAAAGGTCTAACCCAGAACCCTTGTTCTGCATAGAGTGCCTGATAGACAACCATCCATTCTTCGGTTTCTGAATGTCGTGCCATTCCAAATACCTGGTACAACGAGCCTTTGTAATGCCGGTAAGTACCGGGTTTTGGTGCGCCGTCAGGCATGCGTCCGTCATATTCCATGGTGATATCCGTTTTTGTAAGAGTTTAGTTGATGCGCAGTAGAACTTGAGTATCTACACTTGTCGACATGATTATGCATGTGTTTCAAAAGCGCTTTTCCCGCCTGTTGATACTGGCTGTTACTGTGGCGCTGCAGGCGTGCGCCTCACCGCCATCGCGTCCGGATGATATTTGCTCCATATTTGCCGAGAAAAAAGGATGGCACAGGGTAGCTACCTCAGCCGAGAAAAAATGGGGAACATCAATGCATATACCCATGGCATTCATGTTTCAGGAAAGTACCTTTCGTGCCAAAGCAAGGCCGCCACGCAAGAAGCTGTTGGGGTTTATACCCTGGCGTCGACTGAGTTCTGCCTATGGCTATGCGCAGGCTATCGATGGTACCTGGCGTCAGTACCATCGTGCTACTGGAGAGTATTGGCGCGTCCGGCATGAGTTTGCCGATGCTACCGATTTTATTCACTGGTATATGCAAGAGGCCATGAGAGTAAACAGGATAAGCGGTGACGACGCCTATAATTTGTACCTTAACTATCACGAAGGTACTGCAGGGTTTTCTCGCAAAACCTATCAGAAGAAGCCTTGGTTGGTCAGGGCTGCGGAAAACGTGCAGCGGCGTTCGCAGCGGTATCGCGCTCAGTACGATCGGTGTCGAGATTCACTAAAGCCTGGTTTTTTTCGCAGACTCATGGGTTGGTGAATTCGAAAAGCTGTCCTTCCCCGCGTTCGTGAGCAAGCAGCCATTGTTTTGTTGGCAAGCCGCCGCCAAAGCCTGTGAGTTTACCTGCAGAGCCGATGATGCGGTGACAGGGAATGATGATCGGGATGGGATTGGCGCCATTGGCTGCGCCCACGGCACGACTCGCTTTGGGCTTGCCGATAAGCTTTGCAATGTCTCCATAGCTAGTTGTCTGGCCATAGCCGACCTGGAGCAAGGCCAGCCAGACGCTTCGCTGAAAATCCGTTCCATGCGGCGATAGTTTAATTGAGAATGTTTTGCGTGTACCGGAAAAATATTCATCCAGTTGCAGGACAGTCTCGGCAAACCCATGGCTGGTTTTTTGCCAGCTGTCAGGTGCGCTGAAACAACGGCTTCCCTGTGGAAAGATGATATGGCGGAGGCCATGCTCGTCAGCGGCAAGTGTCAGAGAGCCAATAGGAGATGTATAGACGGTGGTTCGCAAGGTCTTTCCGGTTTTTTCAACAAGCGTATGATACCGCGTGGCAGTAAAGGTATCATGGTCTGTAAACACGCGATTGATGAATACGGAATCGGGAGGCAGGCATGGGTTTGGGTCAGGTATTTGGAAAACTGTTTGGTGGCGCAAAAGAGGGGGGGGCAGCTGCGCCGGAAGCCGCTGAAGCGGTAGAGTACGAAGGTTTCACAATTATTGCCGCGCCACTGAAGGAAGGCAGTCAATACAAGACGGCGGGCTCAATATCGAAAGAGGTGGACGGAGAGCTTAAAACTGCTCAGTTCATACGCGCTGACAATCATGCGGACAGACAATCTGCGGTAACGCATTCCGAAGGCAAGGCGCGACAGATTATCGATGAGCAGGGTAACGCCATGTTTTCGCGTGGGCATGTGTAAAGTTGCCGGTGTCCGGTTGTTTTACAACCAGAGAGTTGCTTTTATCCTGCCTGTTGCTTGCACAGGCCATTTCTGGCACTGCAACTTTTGCCGATGAGCTGGATAACCCGCCGGTGCCTCAATCCGACGCCACTTCGGGCATGGCGGCTTTCGACGCTGCCATACGAGTAGCGTTAATCGATGCAGGCGTTAATTATCTGCTGCCTGAAATCAGCCGCTCGTTAGCACGAGACGAGAACGGTGAGCTTGTGGGTTATGACTTCTGGGATATGGATGAGCGGCCGTTTGATAGTCATCCCGATAGTCGTGGCAATGTACAGCGTCATGGAACGCAAACCGCATCGTTACTCGTGCGAGAAGCGCCTTTTGTGGAATTGGTACCGTATCGTTACCCGCGTCCCGACATGTCCAGAATGGCTGAGTTGATAGCGCATGCTGATCAGCGTGGAGTTCGTATCATTGGCATGCCGCTGGGTGGAAACCAGCGCGAACAATGGGATGCATTTGAACGTTCAGCCAACGACTATCCGCATATCCTGTTTGTTGCCTCAGCTGGTAACAATGGTCGCGATATCGATCAGCAGGCGGTTTATCCAGCGGCGCTGAGCTTGCCTAATATGGTGGTAGTCACCTCCGCTGATGACTTCGGGCGACTTGCAGACGGTGTTAACTGGGGTAGGGTGTCTGTGGACTATATGGTGCCAGCGGAGCATCTGCAGGTTCTCAGGTTTGATGGTACTGAAGGTCTGGTCTCAGGTAGCAGCTACGCTGTGCCCAGAGTGGTTGCACTTGCTGCAAGATTGCTTCAGTCAGAGCCGAAATTGATGGCGTCAGAGCTATTGAAGAGAGTTCGCCGCCTGTTCGCCAATGGCTCCGCCCCACGCCAACTTGCAGAAGGCTATCTATACGACCCACAGTTTTCTCCAGAGGACGATATTTTCGTTGCTGAGTTTAATGCTTACCGGCCATCACGTGTTGGTATCACAGTCACACGTGATGATGAGCAAACTTCCGGTAAAGTGCTCGTATTACCTTTGCAGGTTCTCGTGCTCGATCCGCAATGGCAAACCACACAGGTCATGCAGCTGCTTGATGACGCCGCATCGATTCTTGCGCAATGCCATATCGTGTTCGACGAAACCAGGGTAAGCCGGGTGCAGGGGCCCGATTACATTCGGGACCTTGAAACCGGGTCTGCCAGAACGCTGATGGGCGCTGTCAGAGATTCAGGCGCTAATCGTAAGCTTACGGTTGTTCTTGCTCGCGATACGTTGATGAGTATGCCGTTTGATGCTGAGGCGTTTGGACGCGGCAATACGCGGCACAGACCCTGGCTAACCGATTCTGTCTGGTTGACGCTGGCCCTTCAGGATCGTGCAATCGCCCTGGCACATGAGTTGTTTCATGTGCTGATCAATTCCGGGGATCATAGTACGGCTGATGGAAGTCTGATGCTGGCTAGAACAACCGGCAGCAATACCCGGTTGACCAAGGAGGAGTGTACCCAGGCAAGGGAGCGTGCGCTTGACATGGGTCTTGTGAGGCCGGGTCCGGCTCACTAGTTCAGAAGCAGATGGCCGTTCCTGTCAGTTGTCGCTCTGTTCGCATCATAAGTGATAACAACGGGCCGAGACGGGTATGTGGTAATTCAGTTTCGGACTCCAGTTCTCCTGGGAATGCTCTTCGGCGTAACGGTGTGCGTATGGGGCCAGGATCATAGCCATTGATGGCCAGAGCCGGGCAGCCGTCAGTGCCGAGTTTGTTGTCTGTTTCGTCTGCGAGCATGTGCATAAGTGTCTGCAGCGCTTGTTTTGAGACACCGTAGCTGCCCCAGTAAGCGGTTGTCTTGCTGTCCAGTAGAAAGGTGATGCTGCCAAGGTCTGATTCTGTCAGCAGAGGCATACAGTGCACTGACAGTAGTCGCGCGGCAGTCAGATTGACATTCATGACCCTGACCCACTCGGCGTGATTAAGGCTGATATGTGGGGTTGGTGTGCCGAGATCCGCACTGCAATGCACGAGGGCATCAAGCTTGCCGAACTCGCCGTTGAGCAGATCGGCAAGCTCGCCGTACTCGGCAGGTCCTGCCTTGTCCTGTTGTAGAGGAATAATGGCAGGCCTGGGGGCGCCGGCGTCGACAATGAGGTCGTACAGCTTTTCCAGTTTCTTCTGGTTGCGGCTGGCAAGCGCGATCGTGGCCCCGGCTTGTGCACAAGCCACGCTCAGGCAAGTACCCAGCCCTCCGGTCGCGCCTGATATAAGAATGACCTTGTCCGCCAGGCTGTCTGCTTCCGGTGCAAAAGCCTTTTGGGCAAACGTACTCGACTGGTAGTTGGATAGCTGCATGCGAATAGTGTAATTGATGCGCCTGTAATTTACCGCGCGAAAATCCCGGACCGGGTATTAGCTTGATGATTAACGCCGGTTTTGCCAGGCGCGAAAAAATTTACTCAGAGGAGTGAGTGTTATGCGCTCACGCAGTAAATCCGGCTGTCGCTTTTGCCATAGATCGAGTTGATGTTTTCTAAGTACAAGTAATCGCCACAACGGTAACAGAGGCGCATGGCGGTAGCGTTGCGTTACCGCTTGATCGTCAAGCGCTTCCTGTAGTGAGATACGGTTACATTCAATGGCGTGAACCAGCAATTGCCTGCGCCCCGCTTTCTCACTCACAACCGGTATGCTTTTCAGGCGACTCTGGGCACTTTGCCGGGAGCTGGATGCAGCGGCGTCTTCCTGTTCGCAGGGTTGCGCTATTCGAATGTGCCGTGCCAGATCGTCAGGGCGAATCTGAAACTGAGTGTACACCTCGTTACTGAATACCGGCAGGCCTCGATGGAGAAGATTCGGTAGACGTGCCAGTTGTTCGTAATGAGCAAATGCTAATGCCGAAGACGCTGGATGTGAACTGGTATCTAGGTCAGATGTTTCGTTACTGAGAGCATGTGCCAGCAGAGCCATTCGGCTTTGAAAGTTCAGGGTCAGGTTTGCATTGCTGGCATCGGTTTTTTCGAATGGGGTAAATCGCTGTGTGGATACTGCACTTAGTAGATCAAGACATGTAGCATGCGCCAGACCCAGCCCTTTGAGTGCTTCCTGATTCTGTTGTGTTGCCGGATGTCTTGCTGTGCCCTCATGAAGACGCTGCAGTTCTTCATGCCACCAGTGTATTTTCTTTTCCGCAACCTGAGGCTCCTGCACATCGTCCAGGGTGGTTATGAGTGCCTTGATCAGTGCCAGGCGCTGGTCAACGCGGTCTTTTGCCAGTGGGTCCGTCCAGAGCAGGCTATAGTACAAGCTCGACCCTTCGCGAATATTAGTATGGGCTGCATCGCTCACAGTCAGCTACTCGAAGACACGGATAGTGAACGACAGCAAGTGAGGGCTCATGAGAGACTTAAATTCCATCAGCAGGTTTGGTCACTGCAATCATGTAGTTGACGTCGACGTCTGCTTCAAGCTTGTATGTGCGTGTGAACGGATTGTAGGTGAGGCCGATAATCTCATCGACGCGCAAACCTGCGTTCCGGCAATACCCATCCAGCTCGGAGGGTTTGATGAATTTCTGCCACTCGTGCGTGCCGCGTGGTAGCAGGCGCAATACGTATTCTGCACCGACGATCGCGAACAACCATGATTTCGGATTACGATTCAGTGTTGAAAAAAACAGGCGTCCACCAGGCTTAACCAGCCGTGCGCAGGCTGCCACCGTCGATGCCGGGTCAGGAACGTGTTCAAGCATTTCCAGACAGGTTACGCAATCGAACTGTTCGGGCATCTCGACAGCGCAGTCTTCGGTTGAGATGGCTCGATAGTCAACCTGCGCTCCTGTTTCCATGGCATGCAAACGTGCGACCGACAGGGGCGCTTCGGCAAGGTCAATGCCAACGACATCGGCACCAGCGTGCGCTATCGATTCAGAAAGGATACCGCCGCCGCATCCGACGTCAAGTATTCGTGATCCCGCGTAAGGCACACGCTCACCTATCCAGTCTACACGCAGCGGGTTGATCTGATGCAGTGGTTTGAACTCGCTATTCGCATCCCACCAACGGCTGGCAAGGTCTTGGAACTTGGCGAGTTCCGCTGGATCTACATTCTGGCTGCTGCTCATGATTTTTCGTGTTTGTCTGTATGGGGCGATTACCGGGTTGTCTGGGACTGTCAGAACCTGCGTAAACGCACATTTTCGAGGAATTCTATCCGGCTGAGTGTTATGTACGCAGCCACAACGTGTGCCGATCGGTTCGGCGATGATACACGCGCAGATGCGGCTTCTTGTCATCGTTCTGTTATGTGCACAAAACTACGTTATGCGAGCGGACACCGAGCGTATCGCAAAGCTTGTCTGAGGCCTGTGTTTCTTCCAGCGCCTGCGCCGCGCAAGTACTTGGAAATTAAGTGTTTACAGAGCTTTCGTGTGCTAAAATAGGGCAGTTGATCTGTGCTGATCGCAACCTTGGTCCGGCCCCACTTTTCATGTCTGATTTTGCCAAAGAAATTCTGCCTATAACGCTCGAAGACGAGATGCGGCAGTCGTTCCTCGAATACGCCATGAGCGTCATCGTTTCCCGGGCATTGCCTGATGTGCGTGACGGGCTCAAACCGGTGCACCGGCGAATTCTCTACGCCATGCATGAGCAAAACTACGATTTTAATCGACCCTATCGCAAATCGGCTCGTGTCGTGGGTGAGGTCATGGGTAAATATCACCCCCATGGAGATTCGGCCATTTACGATTCCATGGTGCGGATGGCACAACGGTTCAGCATGCGCTACATGCTCATTGACGGGCAGGGCAACTTCGGCTCGGTTGATGGTGATCCAGCGGCAGCGATGCGCTATACCGAAGTGCGTATGGCCAAGATCACACAAGAGCTACTCGCAGACATTGATCAGGAAACAGTCGATTTCAATCCCAACTACGATGGAACCGAGCGTGAGCCCAGTGTGTTGCCTTCAAGGATCCCGACGCTACTGGTGAATGGAGGTACCGGTATAGCCGTTGGTATGGCAACCAATATTCCGCCTCACAATATTTCGGAGGTCGTCAACGCAACCATCGCCATGCTCGATAATCCCGACATTAGTGTTGAGCAACTGATGGAACACCTGCCCGGTCCGGATTTCCCGACCAGCGGAATCATCAACGGTGCTCGAGGTATCAAGGAAGCCTATCGTACGGGGCGCGGCAAAGTCTACATTCGTTCCAAAGCCGATGTAGAGCACAATGAGAAGACCGGTAAAGACACCATCATCGTTCATGAGTTGCCCTATCAGGTCAACAAGGCACGCCTGCTGGAGAAAATCGCAGAGCTTGTCAAAGACAAGAAGATCGAAGGCATTACAGAGCTGCGTGATGAGTCAGACAAGGATGGCATGCGCGTTGTCATAGAGCTTCGTCGCGGCGAGTCCGGCGAAGTCATGTTGAACCAGCTTTACAAGCAGACGCAGTTGCAGGTTGTTTTCGGTATCAATATGGTTGCGCTGGATGAAGGCCAGCCAAAATTGCTGAATCTGGTGCAAGTGCTTAATGCCTTTATCCGGCACAGACGTGAGGTCGTTACCAGGCGCACATTGTTTCTTTTGCGCAAGGCCCGTGACCGTGCCCATGTGCTCGAAGGTCTGGCGGTAGCGCTTGCCAACATCGATCCGATTATTCAGCTTATCAAGGAATCCCAGAATTCGGCTGAAGCCAAAGAGAAACTGGTTGCACGAACATGGGAGCCGGGCATTGTCAGCGGTATGCTCGAGCGCGCAGGGGCTGCGGCCTCCAAGCCTGAAAACCTGGGTGATATTTATGGCCTGCACGACGGCAAATACCAGTTATCCGAAGTTCAGGCGCAGGCAATTCTGGACTTGCGTCTGCACCGTTTAACCGGGCTTGAGCAAGACAAGATCATCGCAGAGTACAAGGAAATTCTTGAAAAGATCGAAGATTATCTGGACATACTCACCGATCCTGAACGTCTGCGACTGGTTATTCGTGCCGAGCTGGTTGCCATTATCGAGCAGTATGGTGATCAACGACGTACACTCATACAGGTAGACCATTCAGAGATGACGGTCGAGGATCTCATCGCTGATGAAGCTGTTGTGGTGACGCTATCTCACAGTGGATATGTCAAGGCGCAGCCGCTTTCCGACTATCGTGCGCAACGCCGAGGCGGGCGTGGCAAGTCTGCTACCGCAATGAAAGATGAAGACTTTGTCGATAAACTCTTCGTTGCGAGCATGCACGATACGGTGTTGTTTTTCACCAGCGTCGGCAAGGTTTACTGGAAGCGGGTTTATGAACTGCCGTTGGCCAGTCGTGGTTCGCGCGGCCGTCCTATCATCAACTTGCTGCCGCTGGAAGAGAACGAGCGTGTTAATGCCGTTTTGACTGTGCGTGAATACACCGATACCCAGTTCATTATGTTTGCAACCAGCAAGGGGGTCGTCAAGAAAACTGCACTGGCCGACTTTTCACGACCCAGAACCAACGGCATTATTGCCATTGATTTGCGCATTGATGATTTCCTGATTGATGTAGGCCTCACAACAGGTGACAGCGACATCATGCTGTTCTCGAGCGGAGGCCGAGCCATGCGTTTCCATGAGTCAGCCGTCAGGAAGATGGGCAGAACGGCAGCCGGTGTGCGTGGAATTCGTATGCCTGAGGAAGACACGGTTATCGGTTTGATCGTTGTGGGGGAAGGCAGCATACTTAGCGCCACCAAGCACGGTTATGGCAAGCGTTCACACCCGGACGCCTACCCCACAAAAGGGCGCGGTGGTATGGGTGTTATCGATATCAAGACCACTGACAGAAACGGTCCGGTTATTGGTGCTGTGCAGGTCGGTGAGGATGATGAAATCATGATGATCACTGATGGAGGCACCTTGGTCAGAACGGCGGTTTCCGGTGTTTCCACGGTGGGTCGTAATACGCAAGGTGTGCGCCTCATTCGTTTGAGCTCAGGTGAGTCAATGGTAGAACTCACTCGTATAGACGAATCCGATGTCAATGTCGAAGGTGAGTCTGTCGATGAAAATGATGTTGTTGACGATAGTGAAGTTGTCACTGTCGATGAAACGGCGGCTTCATCTGAACAGGGCGTTGATGAGCTGGATGATTCGGACAATACACTTGATGCCTCTTCCGATAGGGATGTGGAATCAGATGATGACTCCGATGATGAGCCCCGTCCTGAATAGTCCAGGCTAACGATCAGGTAAAAGAGTCGACACGCGTGCGCAGTTTTAATTTCAATGCTGGTCCGGCAGCCATGCCGCTACCAGTGCTTGAAACACTGCAACGTGATCTTGTGGACTACCGGGGACGGGGTTTGTCTGTGCTCGAGATGAGTCACAGAAGTACTGATTTTATTGATATCGCGCAGAAGGCAGAAGCCGACCTGCGTGCCTTGCTCGCCGTGCCTGATCACTATTCAGTGCTTTTCATGCAGGGTGGTGCCAGCACCCAGTTTGCGCTGACGGTCAGCAATCTCGATACGGCAGGGCATGTGGCGTTTGCCAATACTGGCTACTGGTCCGGGAAAGCGTGTCAAGTGGCGGCAATCTCTACGCAGGTGTCTGAGGTTGTTTGCACGTTACGCGGACCACTAATGAGTGTGCCAGCGGCGGATCAATGGCTGGAAGCGGGGGATGCCAGCTATCTGCATGTCACTGATAATGAGACTATTGATGGTATACAACTGGGCGAGCTTCCCGAGGGTCAGGTGCCGTTGGTCTGTGATATGTCTTCTTCGATTCTCTCTCGCCCTCTGGAGATAGATCGTTACGGTCTGATTTACGCCGGTGCACAAAAGAACATCGGTCCTGCCGGTATCACAGTCGTTATTGTTCGAAACGACTTGCTGGAGCGAAGCGCTCATCGAAAACAACAGGCCCCGGTATTCAGCTATGCTGCGATGCACGATGCTGGATCAATGTTGAATACTCCGCCAACTTTTGCCTGGTACTCGGCAGGTTTAGTCTTTCAGTGGCTACTGGATGAAGGTGGTCTGCAGACCATTGCCGAGCGCAATGAGCGTCAGGCTGCATCGGTATATGCGGCTATTGACGACAGTGAGGTTTTTTCAAATCGTGTACACCCTGATAACAGGTCGTTAATGAACATTCCGTTTCAATTGGCACGCACTGAGTGGGAACCGGCGTTTCTGCGTGGCAGTGTCGAACGCGGCCTGATTGGTCTAAAGGGGCACAAGTCAGTGGGTGGCATGCGAGCTAGTCTGTACAACGCAGTTACGGATCAAGCAGTCGATGCGTTGGTAGGGTATCTGCATGAGTTTGCCCGGAATCCACAAGCATGATTGATAAACCCCCAAGCGATGATCCCTGTCACAACGATGCCCTGTCAGCGCTGAATCAGATCTATCAGACGATTGACGAAATTGACGAGCGGATTCAAGAGCTGATCAATCAAAGAGCTGCGGCATCCGAGCAGATTGCTCAATTGAAATGCCAGCAGTCGGAGAAAGAAAACGCCGAGTTGTATGAACCCGCGCGCGATTCTCAGGTGCTGAGGGCGGTGGCAGCTCGTAATCAAGGCCCATTGCAGGACAGTTCACTACAACGAATCTTTCGTGAAATCATAACGGCGAGCCAGGTCCTGGCAGAGCCGATGCGTGTTGCCTATCTCGGGCCGCAAGGGACCTACAGTCACACAGCGACAGACAGACACTTTGGTCATTTTGTAGAAACGCAACCTGAGCCTGGCATTGCAGAGATTTTCCATGCGGTTGAGGCGGGCAGGGCAAGATTCGGCGTGGTGCCGGTTGAGAACTCAACCGAGGGTGCTGTCAACCAGACCCTCGATTTACTGACCAAGACGACCCTGCGTGTGTGCGGTGAGGTGGGTATGCGAATCCAGCATTGCCTGCTGAGTAATGCTGCAGACTATGATCATATCAAGGAGGTACATGCACATCCTCAGGCGCTTGCTCAATGTATGCACTGGTTAAATGCTAACTTGCCTGATGCGGTTCGCGTCAGCGAAAGTAGCAATGCTGCGGCAGCAAAGCTTGCCATTGAGCGATCAGATATCGCTGCTATCGCCGGTGAAACCGCGGCGAAGCTTTATTCCTTGAAAACGATGATGAAGGGCATAGAAGATGAGAAAAACAACACCACACGTTTTTTGATTATTGGTGATCAGGACATTCCCCCGAGTGGCACAGACTCATCGCTTTTGCTGGTATCGGCTCCACACCGACCCGGTGGGCTTCGCAGCATGCTGGGGCCATTGGAGGATGCTGGCGTTGATATTACGCGGATAGAATCCCGTCCTTCCCGTTCGGCTTTGTGGGAATACGTGTTTTTCATCAACGTCAATGGCCATGAACATGATGTTCACTTGTCCAGAGTTCTTGAGCAACTGCGAGAATTGACACCTCTGGTAAAAGTGTTGGGATCCTATCCACGTGTCTTGTAAGCACCTTTGTATTGTTGGTCTGGGCATGATTGGCGGGTCTCTGGCTGGCTCTCTAAAAAAGCATGGATTTACCGGTGAGATCAGCGCACTGGTGCGAAGTCCGGGCACAGGTGAGCGAGGTATCGAGCTGGGATTGGTTGATCAGTATTCGACTGATCCAGCGTTGCTGATTCCACAGGCTGATATGGTAATGCTGGCCGTGCCCATGCTCAGTATGCGTCAGCAAATGCAGGCTATCGTCAGCTATCTGAGCGCTGACGCCATCGTGACAGACGCTGGCAGTGTCAAGTCACCTTTTATTGCGGATGCACTGGCTGTCGTCAAGGATATGTCGCGGGTTGTGCCAGGTCATCCTATCGCAGGGCGAGAAAAAACCGGTGTTGATGCCGCAGATGCTACTTTATATATCGGTCGTCGCGTGCTCCTGACGCCTATTGAACAGACCTCGCCCGATGCTATTGCAGCCGTACGGCAGCTTTGGGAACTGGCAGGGGCAAAGGTTGAAAGTCTGACTCCAGAGCATCATGACCGGGTGTTGGCTGCCACAAGCCATCTGCCGCATATTCTGGCCTATGCACTTGTCGACACGCTAGCGACTCAGCAGGAGGCGGAGGAAATTTTTCGGTATGCAGCGGGTGGTTTCCGAGACTTCTCCCGAATCGCGTCCAGCGATCCGGTGATGTGGCGTGATGTCTGCTTGAGCAACCGAGATGCTATATTGCAGTCCATGGATAGTCTGGACGCTCATTTAAAGAGTTTGCGTAATGCTATAGCAACCTCAGATGCCGACGCCATTGAGGGTACTTTCATACGCGCCAAGGCCGCGAGAGATTCATTTATCTGACATCCGTGGATTACTTCGATTAAAAAGCATCCACCATACCTGAGGGACATATCGTGAAAGGCATCATTCTGGCTGGCGGCTCGGGGACTCGGCTACATCCAATGACAACGGCAATCTCCAAGCAAATGATGCCGGTGTATGACAAGCCGATGATCTACTACCCCTTGTCGGTATTGATGTTGGCCGATATCACTGAAATTCTTATTATTTCCACCCCGCGCGATCTGCCTCAGTTCGAAGCGCTACTGGGATCAGGAGAGCAATTCGGTTTGAAATTCAGCTATAAGGTTCAACCAAGTCCGGATGGTCTGGCGCAAGCGTTCATTCTGGGTGAGAAATTTATCGATGGTGATTCCTGCGCGTTGATACTGGGCGATAATATTTTCTATGGCCATGATTTGCCACCTCAGCTCTCCAGAGCATCAAAACGCGAGTCGGGTGCTACTGTCTTTGCCTATCATGTCGAAGATCCTGAACGCTATGGTGTAGTTGAGTTCGATAGCAAAGGGGTCGTCAAGTCACTCGAAGAAAAACCGGCTGAACCCAAGTCTTCATACGCAGTCACGGGCCTGTATTTCTATGATGAAAAAGTTGTTGAGTACTCTAAATCAATAAAGCCTTCGCCACGTGGTGAACTTGAAATTACGGATCTTAATAATCGATATCTGAAGGAAGGCGCCCTGCACGTGGAAACGATGGGTCGTGGTCTCGCCTGGCTAGACACGGGAACACCGGATTCATTAATTGAAGCGGCGCAGTTTGTGGCCACACTAGAGCGTCGGCAAGGACTCAAAGTGTCATGTCCGGAAGAAATAGCGTTTCGGAAAGGTCTGATCAGTCGTGAGGAACTTCAATCTCATGCGGAGCGTTTGGGCAAGTCCCGTTATGGGGCCTACCTGCAGCGTGTGGTTAACGAGCCAGTTGTAAAATGAATCTGGTAGAGCGGACCATTCAGGCACGCAAGACGTCGAAAGTCCTGTTACCTGTAGAGCTGCGCCATGAGCAGCAAGCACTCTGGACTGATGAGCATGCTGCCAGCTTGAGTGGCATGCTGGAATCCGCAGCGTGGGCACCGTTCCATAAACGTGCACATGCGCAGCATTGCGACGGCAATCTGGATGCTCCCATGCCATGGAGATTTCACGTCCTTGATCCCGATTCATGTTCGAAGCTCCTTGTGTTTCTGAAAGATCAAGCCGAGGCAAATCCTGAGTCGAAGTGGACTCGCGCCTGGCAATCCAAGATAAAGGAAATGGTCTCCGCTTGTGGGGTATTGATTCAGGCTACATGGCTGCCAGATCCATTGGTGTCAGATGAACATGAACCGGCCACTGGTATTCCAACATTTGATTCCAAGAACATTGAACATGTCGCCGCAGCTGCGAGTGCCGTACAAAGCCTGCTGTTGGCTGCCCAGTCCTGCAACTGGTTGAGCTACTGGTCCAGTGGCGGCATCCTCAAAGACGAGGACGTTTTTGACTATATGGGCATCAGCCGACAGGAGAAACTGCTGGGTTCGGTATTTCTTTCGCCTGAAGCTCATCCGGCCGCACGTATTCTTGAAGGCGGTTTACGAGAGCATCGTGGTGAATTGGCGGGATGGGTTAACCGGGTGTAGGGGCGGTGGACGCATCTAACAGTGAGCCCGGAGTGTATTAGGGGGCATACCTGTACCAATTGACGTAGGTCTCGAAATAGATGCCAAAACCGAAGGATCGGTTAATTGTGTCGATACGAGCGTAATGGACGGGTTTCCTCTAATCACTGTTAACTGACGTGCGCAACATCGACATCTCGACTCAGCCTGTCGAATTCCGCTACAGACTGGTAAAGCACTTATTTTCCGAGAGAACCGCTGAGCCTGATGCACCTGCGGCAAGCCGTAAAAGCGTCGGGATGTCCTCTGTTGGTGCGATGAAACCCAGTCTCAAGAAAGGCGTCGATATTAGGGAGGATCAGTTTTTGATCCTGAATTGCCTTATGGTCGAGATGATGACCCATCGGGAGCTTGATCCACTACTTCAGCACATCGCTGAAATCATGATCGAACATACTGTCGCCAAAAATGCTTTGATTCTGCTGGTGGACGAGACCAAAGAATTTATTCAAGTTGTAGCCAGCGCCGGTTCGCATAGCCACAAATACATCGGTGAGCGACGTCATCGAGGCGTAGGCCTTGCAGGCCTTGCATGGGAAGCCGGAACCACACAATACATTGCCGACAGTGATACCACTGACTTGACACGAGGCTTCTGGCCGAGTGGTACTCAGCTACTGGCCGAGCCACTGCTGGTTGACGGTCATGTTATCGGCGTTGCTGTACTGGGCGCGCCATCTCTATCCGGAGACTTCAGCGTTTCCAGTGGATTGGTAAATAGTCTTGCGAGCCTTGCTGGAATCGCTATTGCCAACGCCCAGTCGCAGGAACAATCGCGCGCTGAGGTAAAGCGAATGCGTGCTCTGAGTAATATCAGTAAGCAATTGATGTCGTTCGATACTCTTGAAGAATTACTGACGAGCGTCACTCGTGCTCTGGTCGATGCGATGGATATCAATAGATCCAGTGGTCATCGGGTGCACGGCGTTGATCAGCTGGTAGCTGAGGCGGGTTGGCTGAAAACAGATGATGACGTTATTCCTTTCATTTCATTATCTGATGATCTGTTAATGGAGTCTATTGGTGGCTGGTGCTTTAGAACCGGTGAATATGCCAGCGTGTTACGTAATGAGAGAGATCCACGGGTCTCGACCCGTATTCACGAATTACGCGATGAACTCAACACTGGTGCAACCTTGTGTATGCCCATCAGTTCCGGCCAACGTGTGGTTGGCTTGTTAACGGTCAGTAGGGATCGTGAGCGGCGTGACTTTGATGAAAACGAAATTTATCTGTTTTTCAGCATCGTTAATCAGGTGTCCAGCGCGTTTGTTGCCAAGGAGATGTCCAATGCCTTACACCATCAAGTTAATCATGACAGTCTGACGCAGTTGCCCAATCGTCGGTGTTTTGAAAACGAGCTTGAGCAGGAGCTTGCTCAGGGAGGAGTCTCTGACGTTGCGCTGTTTGCAGTTCTGTTTCTGGATCTGGACGGATTCAAGTTAGTGAACGACACGATGGGGCATGCTTGTGGAGACAAATTGTTGCAGCTGGTCGCGTCCCGATTATCAGCTACTCTTGGAAAGGATCATCTGTTGGCGCGAATTGGCGGTGACGAATTTGCTGTTATTGCACGTAAGCTGACAGATCGGCAACAAGCGATATCAATGTCGTTTCGACTTAGAGAATCGTTACAACAACCTTTCCTGATCGATGAGTCGGAAGTGATCATCGGGACAAGTATAGGGATTAGTTTCTATCCATCAGACAGTGCCTCGGCCGATGAGCTACTGCGTTATGCTGATGAAGCAATGTACCAGGCCAAAGCGCTTGGTGATCCCGGTATTGTCTGTTTTCATGAAAGTATGGCGCTTGCAACCAAGGTGCGCTGTGAGATCGAGTCCGAGTTGCGAGAGGCTATCATCCGTCAGGAATTCGAGTTGTATTTCCAGCCGCAAGTCAATGTCGAGCAAGGTTGTGTGGAATCTGTCGAAGCTCTGATCCGATGGAATCATCGAAAGCGCGGTGTCGTTTCGCCAAGCTACTTTATTTCGGTTGCCGAAGAGTCCGGCTTGATCAATACGCTAGGTGCCTGGGTACTTGATGAGACAATAAGACAACTCGCGGCCTGGCGCGGCACATCGCTGCAGCATCTGCGTGTCGGGGTGAACATTGCTGCTCCTCAATTTCTCGAAGAGGATTTCTGTAGCAGCTTGCTTCGCTCACTTGCCCGAGCAAATGTCAGTGCGACTCTTCTTGAAATAGAGGTGACAGAGAGTATTGTCATGAAGGATGTGAAGACTGTTATCAAGCGACTGAACAGATTGCGTGATGCAGGCATGAGGGTTGCCGTCGATGACTTTGGAACAGGTTACTCTTCATTGAGCTACTTGCAGGATTTACCATTGGATGTGCTGAAAATAGACCGGGCATTCATCAGCTGCAAAGAGGGAGAGAAAATTGACTATTCGCTGGTCAATACGATTGTCCTGATGGCTCAGGGGCTTGGACTGGATACGGTGGCCGAAGGTGTGGAATCGGAGAGTCAGCTTAGCCAGTTAGTGGAGTTGGGTTGCACGCTGATACAGGGATATCTTTTTGCAAAGCCATGTCGCGCCAGCGAATTACAGGAAATAATCGATGCCATTCAGGCGCGACTGGATGCGCAGTCTTTGCCCGGCAAGGGCGGCTTGCGGATCGTCGGCGGTTGATTGCGACTGGCCTATAGGTTAGATATTGCGGTGTAGGTTTTCGTCTTCACACCCCAGTCTGCCCGGAGGGAATACCCTACATAATTTGTGGTTGTAAATAATAATAATTCGTATTAGCATTCAAGGCTCAAACCATAATCCTGAAGGCTTGAAGCCAGCATGTTCGAACTTAGAAAGAAACTTGTTAACGTCGCCCTGATGTCTGCCTTACTTGCAGCAACAGGAAGCGTATTCGCAGCTGATGAGGTAAACGTATACTCTTATCGTCAGCCATTTCTCACCAAACCGATATTTGACGCTTTTACAAAGGAAAGCGGTATCAAAGTCAACACGGTTTTCGCCAAAAAAGGCCTGGTTGAGCGTTTGGTCAACGAGGGTGCTAACAGCCCGGCCGATCTGATAATCACGGCTGACATTGGGCGACTTGACGGTGCTCTTCAGGCAGGTGTTACGCAAAGCGTGACCAGCGAAATTCTGGAAAACAACATTCCTGCCGAGTTCCGGGACCCGGAGGGTCACTGGTTCGGGCTGACTAACCGTGCGCGACTCATCGTCGCCTCGAAGGAACGGGTTGCAGAGGGCGACATCGCCACCTACGAAGATCTGGCCAAGTCTGATTTCCAGGGAAGGATCTGTACGCGAAGTGGCAAGCACGAATACATGGTGGCGTTGATTGCTTCCGTTATTGCCCATGAGGGAGAGGAGGCTGCTGAGGCGTGGTTGATGGGAGTTAAGGGTAATCTGGCGAGAAAACCTGAAGGTAACGATCGAGCTCAGGTGAAAGCCATCTCGGAAGGTGCTTGCGACATTGCCATTATCAATTCCTACTACATGGGGGCCATGCTGACTGATGAAGAACAATCAGCCTGGGCCAATTCTGTGAATATCATATTTCCCAATCAGGATAGTCGCGGAACGCATATGAATATCAGTGGAATATCCTTGACCAATAGCGCACCTAATCGAGACAACGCCGTTGCATTGATGGAATTTCTGGCGAGTGATCTTGCACAACGGATGTATGCCGAACAGAACCATGAATACCCGGTAAAAGTGGATGTTACCGCCTCTGGACTCGTGCAGTCGTGGGGGGAGTTCAAATACGACCCCATTCCGTTGGCAGAAATTGCCAAATATCGCGTAGGCGCGACCAAACTCGTCGACAAGGTCGGTTACGACGGTTGACAAATTGGCCAGAATAAATCGTCAGTCGGGTTGTCGTTATTGTTAACGGCATCCCGTCACGCTCTGTCACCCCGGCGAATGGGAGGATCGTTGTCCGTGTAACCAGGGGGATGGCGTGTTCGCGGGGATGACGGATGGCTCTGAATGAACGTTTTGTACGTCCCACTGAGCCTGCGATTGTATCTGACGCTAGCGGCTTCTTTTCGGTCCTGCAGAACGTACTTGAAGGCGAGGCTTGTTTTTTTTCGCTGGCGTCTCGATAACCTCACCGTAGAGAACGATCTTGTGATCATTCAGGGTATAGCCAAGGTCGGTGGCAATTTGCTCCAGCCTTGCTTCGATTACCGGGTCCTTGAATTCGGCTACCTTGCCAGTTTTCAGGCAGACGATATGATCGTGATTGTCACCTGTGTCAAGCTCAAAGATAGCTTGTCCTCCATCAAAATGGTGACGGGTGACCAATCCTGCAGCCTCGAACTGAGTCAGGACTCGGTAGACGGTCGCCAGACCAATTTCATTACCGTTTTTAAGTAAGGTTTTGTAGACGTCTTCAGCGCTCATGTGGTGCTGTTCTGCTTCCTCGAGAATGCCGAGAATGCTGACACGTGGCAAGGTGACCTTCAGGCCCGCTTTTTTCAGATCGGTATTGGCGGTGTTTTGCTTCATGGGCCTGACAATAACCAAGTAGTGAAGTGATTCTACACGTAAAGCCACAATAAAAAAATGGGTATGATGAAGCTCCGGCACAAACTGTACTGGCTTGCGATCGTCCTGGCTCACGGTCAACATCACTATCAGGTTCCGGAGTTGCTCAGGCTTCTAGTTCACAAGTCTGAATGAGAGGTGCTGCAGGTAACGCTGTAAGCTTATGGCGGTGGTAAGATTCAGGATTGTTTCAATACGGGATCTATCGTGAGCCAAGCCGCCGCCCATACACCTTCCAGTAAACGCTTTGTCGTTGAGCCCAGCACTTCGCTAGAGGGTGAGATGGTGGTGCCAGGTGATAAATCGATGTCTCATCGGTCGATGATGTTTGGTGCTATCGCCCACGGCGTCACTGAGGTGTCGGGGTTTCTTGAAGGTGAAGACAGTTTGCACACGCTGGACGCGTTTCGGGCCATGGGGGGGCAGATTGAACGCGGTGGACCGGGCAAAGTCACGCTATACGGTAACGGGGTGGAAGCGCTGGTTCCGCCGAAGGCCAGCATCTATCTTGGTAATTCCGGGACAGGTATGCGATTACTGACCGGCCTGCTGGCAGGTATGCGCATACCTTGTGTGTTAACGGGCGATGCATCGCTCAGTAGCAGGCCAATGCGCCGAATTACAAATCCTCTGGCCGAGATGGGCGCCGAGATATCGACTCCGGACGCCGGCACACCGCCATTGACGATCGCCCGAAGTGGGCCGTTAAGCGCTATCGAATATACCTGTCCGATCGCGAGTGCGCAGGTAAAGTCAGCCGTGTTGCTGGCAGGTTTGCATGCAAAAGGTAAAACTACGGTCCACGAGCCTGCCATTACCCGAGATCATACTGAGCGTATGCTGCGCGCATTTGGCGTCGAGCTTGTGACCAACGGGCTCTCGGCGTCTATCGAGGGTGGGCAGAAACTCACGGCGACCAGTATCACAGTCCCCGGTGACATATCGTCATCAGCTTTCTTCCTTGTGGGGGCCGCCATGACACCGGGTTCACGTCTGCTGATTAAAAGCGTTGGCATGAATCCAACCCGTACTGGCGTCATTGATATCCTCAGACTCATGGGTGCAGATATCACTGTTGAGCGAACCCGTGAGACGGGTGGAGAGCCGGTGGCGGATCTTCGGGTTTGTGGTACTCAACTTAACGGTATTCAAGTACCTGAAGAACTTGTATCTCTGGCAATTGACGAATTTCCTGCACTTTTTGTTGCAGCTGTGTCGGCCAAGGGCACAACGATTGTGAGCGGTGCGGAGGAGTTACGCGTCAAGGAGACCGATCGCATCCAGGTCATGGCCGATGGTTTGCGAGCCCTGGGGGCGGATATCTCTGACACCCCTGATGGCGCGGTTATTGTGGGCAAGCGATTGACGGGAGGCACGGCTGACAGCTGCGGCGATCACCGGACGGCCATGTCTTTTGCCATGGCCTCGCTTATCAGTAACGGACCCATCACGGTGCTTGATTGCGCTAATGTCAACACCTCCTTCCCTGGCTTTGCCAGCATTGCCGCCTCCGCAGGTCTCAGGATTACGGAATTAGATGAATAATGTTCCAGTCATTACGATTGACGGACCGTCTGGCGCTGGCAAGGGGACAGTAGCTCGGCTGCTGTCCGAGCGACTGGGTTATCACTTACTGGACAGCGGTGCCGTGTACCGTGCTGCCGGTTTGCACGCCGTCAGGAGCGGTGCTGATCTGGACGACGAATCCTCAGTAATGGCTTGCCTTGTTTCCATGGATGCAGTGTTCAAGCCTCACCCGACGGGGGTTCACGTCTATCTGGCGGGTGCCGATATAACTCTACAGCTACGTAACGAGTCGACCGCCTCGGCAGCATCGAAGGTGGCTGTCATGCCCCGTGTGCGGGCCGCGTTACTGGATGAACAGCGCAGTTTTAGAATCGATCCAGGACTTGTCGCCGATGGGCGAGACATGGGTACAGCAGTGTTCCCTGATGCTGAATTGAAGGTATTTCTTTCAGCGACTGCAGAGGTTCGGGCTGGTCGGCGGGCTAAGCAGTTGAAAGAAAAGGGGATACAAGTTAACATGGAGAGCTTGATTCAAGACATAGCTGCTCGCGACGAACGTGATAGTTCCCGTGAGCATTCCCCGTTGATGGCCGCTAACGATGCACTGGTGATAGATTCCAGTGAGTTGCCAGTGGCCAGGGTGGTCCAGCAGATCCTCGCTGCACTGCCTGCCGATGTCGGTGTACCCACCTGACAAGTACCTTTAGCAAGCTACTTGTTGCAAAATGTGGCGCCAGCATCGACCTCTGGAGTGTCCCTTGCATTGAGATGCAGTGACTAATGCCGGTTTCGGTGTCCATAGCAGGCTATCTCCGGACAGCCTCTTTAGCCAAATCGACGATGTTTCAACCTGCACAACCAACGTGCTTAGCCAGGATGGCGAGGCTTTTGAAAAACTAACACATTCGCTGTGTCACGAAGACATTGCGTCACTCACCAACAGGTTTACCTTTTAATGTCAGAATCTTTCGCGGAGCTCTTCGAAGAGAGTATTTCCAAAGCCCAGATGAAAGTCGGTTCCATCCTCACTGGAACGGTTGTCGACATCACGGGCGATTACGTAATTGTTAACGCAGGACTCAAATCAGAAGGCGCTGTGCCTATTGAAGAGTTCGAAGATGAAAATGGCGAAACCGATGTCAAAATCGGTGATAGCGTAGAGGTTGCACTCGATTCCGTTGAAGACGGCTTCGGAGAAACCAAACTCTCACGCGAAAAAGCGCGTCGTGCGCGTTCCTGGACAGTTCTTGAAAGAGCCCAGGAAAATGACGAAATCATCAAAGGCAACATCACAGGTAAGGTCAAAGGTGGCTTTACTGTTGAAGTATGTGATATCCGCGCATTCCTGCCTGGTTCACTGGTCGATGTACGACCGGTTCGTGACACCAGCTATCTGGAAGGCAAGGAACTGGAATTCAAGGTTATCAAGCTCGATCAGCGTCGTAATAACGTGGTTGTTTCGCGTCGTGCCGTTGTTGAAAGCGAGTACTCTGCAGAGCGTGAGCAGCTGCTTGAAAATCTTCAGGAAGGGCAGGAAATCATGGGTATCGTCAAGAACCTTACCGATTACGGTGCGTTTCTTGACCTTGGTGGTATCGACGGTCTTCTGCACATTACTGACATGGCCTGGAAGCGCGTCAAGCATCCTTCTGAAGTTGTTGAAGTCGGTCAGGAAATGCAAGTCAAGGTTCTCAAGTTTGACCGTGAGCGTAACCGCGTATCACTCGGCTTGAAGCAACTGGGCGAAGATCCATGGGTCGATCTTACTCGACGTTACCCGGAAGGCTCGCGGCTGTTCGGCAAGGTCACCAACATTGCTGACTACGGGTGTTTCGTTGAAATAGAAGAAGGTGTTGAAGGGCTGGTACACGTTTCTGAAATGGATTGGACCAACCGCAACGTCAATCCCAACAAAGTTGTAGCGCTTGGCGATGAAGTTGAGGTCATGATCCTCGATATCGATCAGGAGCGTCGTCGTATTTCCCTGGGTATCAAGCAATGCAAGCCTAACCCTTGGGAAGACTTTTCCGAATCGTTTAACAAAGGCGACAAGGTCAGTGGCACTATCAAGTCAATTACCGATTTTGGTATCTTCATTGGTCTGGATGGCGGCATCGACGGTCTTATCCACTTGTCCGATCTTTCCTGGAACGAGACTGGCGACGAAGCTGTTCACAATTACAAGAAGGGCGATGAGATCGAAGCGGTTGTATTGGCCGTTGATCCGGAGCGTGAGCGCATCTCACTGGGCGTGAAGCAGATCGATCGTGATCCATTCGGTCAGTTTGTTGCTGACAACCCGAAGGGCAGCATCGTTAAAGGTACCGTCAAAGAAGTTGACCAGAAGCATGCAGTGGTTGATCTTGGCGACGGTGTAGAGGGTGTGATCCGGGCCAGTGAAATCGCACGTGAGCGTGTTGAGGACGTTCGCACCGAGTTCAAGGAAGGTCAGGAAGTCGAAGCCAAGTTCATTGGTACTGATCGCAAATCCCGAATGCTCAGCTTGTCAATCAAGGCGAAAGACTACGCTGATGAAGCGGAAGCCATGAGTGACTACAACGATGCATCTGCAGAACCTGCTGGCACTACGTTGGGTGATCTCATGAAAGAGCAGCTCGGTAGTCTGGATAAGTAGTCTGTTGCCATAGCGATCCCAGCCTGGCCTTTAGCTAGCTGGATCGCTGATGCGATAACAAGGCGGGCTGTTTACAGGGAAACCTCTGGACAGTCCGCTTTTTTTTCGTCTTGAGTAAGTGATTGATTGCTGGTGTTTTTAAAGTACACTATAAGCAGGGGGGGCAGATCGTCCTGATGTGCAACGGGTTTTTTACTGCCCATTGCCACAAGTGACCGTGGCGCTGATAAGAAGAAACACAGGTGAAAGATGAGCGATAAGTCCGGGACAGAACGCAGCCTGACAAAATCTGACCTTATAGAGTCGCTAGCTAGCAACCAGAGTCATCTTCCACCAAAAGATGTAGAGCTGGCCGTCAAGAGCATTCTTGAGAAGATGAGTGCAGAGCTCGCAAGTGGAGAGCGCATAGAGATTCGCGGCTTTGGCAGCTTTAGTCTGCACTTCAGAGAACCACGTATTGGTCGTAATCCCAAATCCGGAGACGCGGTAGCATTGCGAGGAAAGCATGTGCCGCATTTCAAGCCGGGGAAAGAGTTGCGTGAGCGAGTCAATAACGGCACAGGTGGCGTTAATGATGCCAGTGACGCCAGATCTGACGAGGACATTGACGACTAGCATTGCAGAACCCCCAACGCCAATCAGCTTTCAACCGCTGACGACGTCAATATCGATACAGCAGAGAGGTTGTACTCCCCTTGGACGCCACGCTTCAGTGAGGGCGTTTCTGTAGCCGAACCAGAAAATCATCATCGACAAGAATAGGGTGGTATTCATACTTACCCTTGCGCTCGGGCCGCCATACATTTAACCATTGATCGGGTGATTCAGGTTTTGGCAAACGTTTGTCTACAAGCAGTTGGCTGACGATAGTCAGATCAATAATCGTCATATCAACGAGTGTCAGCCAGACGTGAAATTTTGGTGTATCAATTGTACTGATTCCCATACTCACGCAGTCTTCTATGGTCTGCCGGGTTGAGTTAAACAGCCGCTGTCCCTCAAAAGTGACATCGCCCACTGTCAACGTCATGTATCGCTCATCCACAAAACCCTGTTCCAGACATGCTTGCAGAAACGTATGACTGTCGGCCAGGCATTGATAGGCAAAGGGCTCGACACTGTTGTCCGCCGCGTACTTTGTGGCTTCTGAGCAAATACCTTGTCGTATGCTGAAGAACGGCTCCTGCATGGCTTTTTTACTCGTTTGCTTGAATGTATGTGCAAGTAGATTTCTGGCGTCTTCATCAAGCTTGAATTCGGGATCAAAATGCTTGCGATACTCAATTCCCTGAGTAAATTTTTCTTCGAAAGACACGATTAATATTCCGATGTGCTGTGTAGCAGTAGCGCCACAGTACCGGGAAGTCAGTGAAACGATGGTGCCTTGCCTCACACATGGCAATTTCGCCAGAGCCGGATTCCCGTTTTCTTGATTTTGATCGCGTATCGGAAACGACCAGCGACACAGGCTCAGAAGCGTGCGCAGAGTATCCTGAGCGGTTAATGTCGCCGGTGCCTGATTGCGTCAAGGTCCAATTTTGCCCTGGGAAGTTACCGCTTTGGGGCAAAGGCACTGTTACCTTTATGAATCAGTACGATGAATATACGTGTGCCCGGCCATCGGAATCGAACGCAAGCACATCGTAATCTTTCGGTGTTTCGCTTCCCATTCCTGGAGACATCATCGGCATCCCCGGAGCGGTAAGTCCTGTGACATCAGGACGCTCAGCCAGTAGACGCTGAATATCACTCACAGGGACATGCCCCTCGATAACGTAGCCTTCGATGAGTGCTGTGTGGCAGGATTTCAATGCCGGATTGGTGAGCCCGTTTTCAGCCTTTATCGGGTCAACGTTGTCGTGATCAATGGCCGTGACTGCAAAGCCTGCATTTTCCACATAGGTAATCCAGTCCTTGCAGCATCCGCAAGTGGGGCTCTTGTGCACGACCATGTGAGGCAAAGCATCACCGGAAGCTGAATTGCCGTTCCTGGGCGTTTTTGAGTCGGATGAGCACCCGGAAGCCAGCAAGCTGACCGATAGTAAGAGTCCAGGCAGTAAAAGACGTGTTTTCATCTGCAAATTTCCACTTTCAAGCTTGAAACAAGGTAAGTCTGGTTCAATGGTCTGCGCTCGCAGTGTGAGGGTTTTCCACGCTTCGCGCAGCAAATATAGTCATATGGTGGGCCAGATCGGAAAGTGAGCGTAGGAATACAACGACGGGGTAAGTCCGATAAGCTACTTTCTAAATCAAACAGAGCCATTATTCATGATTGTTGAAGTAAAAGTCCTGGCACTTGCAGCCCTGTGGCAATACGTCCAGTTTGTTCTCATGGCGGTTCCCGTCAACAAGGAGCTCGGCACCGACAAGACCTTGTCGTCACGCGATGCGCAGAAGCTCGGTGGCTCTATCCAGAGTCAAGTGACAGCGCGCACTGCTCGATTGATCAGAGCGCTGGAAAACCACTTTGAAGCCTTGATTCTGTTTACAATTGCGGTAGTTGCTGTGGCGCTGTCTGGGCAATCCAGTGCTGTTACCGTTTCCTGTGCCTGGATCTATCTTGCAAGCCGGGTGGTGTATGTAGCAGCCTATGCGTTTGACTGGGTCCCCTGGCGGTCTCTGATCTGGGCTGCAGGATTTGGAGCAACGGCCATTATGCTAATTGCGGTGATCATTTAGCGCCTGATTCAACTAGACTCGGTGGGTGATCGCTTCTGACCTTTTGTGGTTCCTGCTCCCCGTTGCCGCTGCCGGCGGCTGGCTGGCTGCGCGTCAAAGTGACGGAGGTAAAGCCTCTCGTTTCTGGGACTATTCGCAACAATTTCATGAAGAGCTTGGTCAGCTCCTATCCGAGAAAGAGGCTGATCAGCAACTGTTCGATACCTTCACACATGGTGATCGGGACGCAGCAGAAACTCATATCGCTCTGGGCAATCTGTATCGACGTCGTGGTGAATTTGAACGTGCCATTCGCATCCATGAAAGCATTATGGAAAAGCCGGATCTGGATGCCGAGGTGCGCGCACTGGCTCGCTTTGAATTGGCCAGTGATTTTGATGGAGCAGGGCTGCTTGATCGTGCTGAAGAAGCATTGCACGGATTAATCAAGTCAGACCACAAGCGTGTCGAGGCCTATGACAATCTCCTGCAGTTGCACGAGCGTCAACAGGACTGGCTACAGGCGATAAAGGTTGCATTGCAGTGCGAAATTGACACGGGTAAGGATCTCTCGCAGTCCGTCGCCCATTACCACTGCGAGTTGGCTGACATCGAGATTACTTCTGATGACCCCGCTGAAGCTCTGCGTCTGTTGAATCTGGCGCTTGGGCATTGGTCTGAATGTGCCAGAGCGCATATTCAGCTGGCTGGTATGGCACTCAAGGCCTCACGTTATCCGGAGGCAATTTCCCACTACGATAAGGTAGAAAAGCTGGAGCCAGCGTTGATGCCGGTGATCATCGAAAAGCGATTTGCGGCTCTCAGAGGGGCGGGAGACCTGCAATCGCTCAAGGAGTTTGTCTCCCGAATTCAGTCTCAGAGGAATGCCTATTCTGTGATTCGTACGACACGTGAAGTTATCGCTGATCTGGTGGACGAGACCACTGCAGACCGCTTTTTCAAGGATCAGATACTCAAGCGCCCGTCTCTAAAAGGCTTACGCGATTGGGCGCATGACCAATTGGCTCTCAGTAAGCCTGGAGAGCGTGACAAGGTGCAGATTATTTGCAACCTGCTTGATCAGGTGATGGAAGATAAACCCACGTATCGCTGCCGCTCCTGTGGATTTCAGGGTAACGTGATGCACTGGCGATGCCCGGGATGTGCTTGCTGGGATACGGTCTCAACGATTATTGGTGTGGAAGGCGAATGAACAGAATAATTACAGCGCTGGATTATGCAGACATTGCAAAGGCCCGTGAATTTGTGTCCAGGATAGATCCGTCTCTGACGCGCCTGAAAGTTGGTAATCAGCTGTTTACGGCAGGTGGTCCCGCGCTGATTGAGGAGTGGCAGAAATCCGGTTTCGACATTTTTCTTGATCTGAAATATCACGATATTCCCAATACCGTGGCTAGTGCTGTGCAAGCAGCCGCGGCTCTGGGTGTCTGGATGGTCAACGTTCACGCCAGTGGTGGGCCTGCCATGCTCAACGCTGCACGTGATGCTGTCGCGCAGTTTGACCGAAGTGCCGAGCGGGCAGGTGGTACACGACTTATCGCCGTCACCGTTCTGACCAGTCTCGACAGAGCAGAGATTGCGGCCACTGGACTCGATATCGAACCTGGCTTGCAGGTTGAGCGACTTGCCCGATTGGCCCGTAGCAGCGGTCTTGATGGCGTTGTCTGCTCACCGCATGAAGTAGGTCTCATCCGCAGTATTGCCAAAACGAATTTTCTAACGGTCACACCGGGTGTAAGACCGGATAAGGACGGCGAGGTACCCGTCAGTCAGATAACAAGCCACGGTGGCGCACCGGATGACCAGAGACGTACATTGACACCCTATGATGCGATCATTAGCGGTAGTGATTTTCTGGTTATCGGCCGACCGATCACTCAAGCGAGTTCTCCTGTCGAGGTGTTGCACGCTCTGAACGCCGAAGCTCAAATTGCTGCCAGCCAGGTCGCGGCACAAGGCTGACCAGCTGCGTACACACTTACCTTACATTGATTGCAATCAGCATGAGTACCGACAAAAAAGTCTACATATCCGCACAGCAGCTTCTTGAAGATTCACTGGATCTCGGGCAACAGATCCTTGCAAGTGGATTCCGGCCTAACTTCATTGTGGGCGTGTGGCGCGGTGGTACACCAGTAGGCATCATGGTTCAGGAGCTGCTGGACTTCTATGGTGTGGAAACTGACCATATATCCATTCGAACCTCATCCTATTCAGGGATGAACAAGCGCGATAATAAAGTGCGCGTTCACGGCCTGAGCTACCTGACATCATCAATGAACGCGGAAGATTCCTTGTTGATAGTGGATGATGTGTTCGACACCGGCTTGAGCGTCAGCGCCATTTTGAAAAAACTACGAGAGAAGTCTCGCAAGAACCTGCCTCATGATGTGCGCATCGCAACCGCGTACTTTAAACCGGGTAAGAACCGGACCAGTTTCGAGCCGGATTTCTACGTGCATAAAACCGACGACTGGCTGGTTTTTCCGCATGAAATGGAAGGGTTGTCACGATCCGAGATCGTGGCCAATAAGCCGCATCTGTTGAGGGTGATGGATGCGCTGGAAGGGATTATTGCACCGGCGAAACTTCGTAAGGAGTAGGTTGGAGCCTCACCGATACAGTTATTTTTCACGCAAGCTTGTTCTCGTGCGCCAAAGTGCCTAAACTCCATCTTGCGCGGCCTTGGTGGTGGAATTGGTAGACACGCCGGATTCAAAATCCGGTTCTGGTAACAGAGTGCGAGTTCAAGTCTCGCCCGAGGCACCATTAGCGCATTTCCTTTTCTAATCAATGACCCAGCTCAGCGACTACTATTACGATCTTCCGGATGAGCTGATCGCTCAGGTCCCACTGGCACATCGTAGCGACAGCCGTCTCTTGGTTTTGGAGGGGTCACAGCGTCTGCATCTGGATGTTCGGTCCTTGCCAACACTTCTGCGTCGCGGCGATCGTCTGGTATTCAACAACACCCGTGTGATTCCGGCTCGTTTATTTGGACACAAGCTCTCCGGTGGCAAGCTGGAATTGATGCTGGAGAGAGTCACGGACCAAGGGACCGTGCTAGCCAAGATTCGCTGCAGTAAATCACCGAAGCCGGGTTCTGTCATCGTTCTGGAGGGCGCTGCAGATGATGCGGCCTTTGCCACTAGCGTACAGGCGAAGGTGATTGCACGGCACGACGATCTTTTTGAGCTTAGCGACAATGACGACGACGCCGTCTCGGTGACCGAGTTTATTCAACGACATGGTGATATACCGCTGCCACCTTACATTCAGCGCAAACCGGATGCCGGTGATGCAGAACGATATCAGACTGTATTCGCTCAGGAGCCAGGCGCGGTTGCCGCTCCAACCGCAGGTCTGCATTTTGACAACGAATTGTTAGCAGTCCTTGAAGAGCACGGTATCAGTCATTCGTTCATTACATTGCATGTTGGTGCTGGTACGTTTCAGCCTGTTCGTGTCGATGATGTCAGCAAGCACATCATGCATGCAGAGCGTGCAGAGGTTACCCGGCAAGTCGTTGATGAAATTCACGCGACGAAGTCTGCCGGTGGCCGAGTTGTCGCCGTCGGTACCACCTGTGTTCGCACACTGGAAGCTGCAGCAGCAGGTACAGGCGAGCTGTCCCCTTTTAATGGCGAGACCCGATTGTTTATCACACCGGGTTTTAAGTTCAACGTCATCGATGCAATGATTACGAATTTTCACTTGCCCGAGTCAACGCTATTGATGCTGGTTGCAGCATTTGCCGGGCTTGATAATACGCTTGCGGCCTACACCGAAGCAGTACAGAAGCGCTATCGATTCTTCAGCTACGGTGATGCAATGTTCGTATTGCCGGGCACAGACGCACCGAGGACATGACGTGAATTTCAGCTTTCAACTGCTGGGCAGTGTGGGTGCAGCCAGACGCGGCCGTCTGGACTTTGGCAGTCGGGGTACCGTCGAGACACCGGCCTTTATGCCGGTTGGAACTTACGGTACGGTAAAGTCTGTCACTCCCGAAGAGGTTCGACAGATAGGTGCAGAAATTCTTCTGGGCAACACATTTCATTTGTGGCTGCGCCCGGGCACCGAGATCATCAAGCTACATGGTGATCTACATGATTTCATGCATTGGGATGGACCGATTCTGACCGACTCTGGCGGGTTTCAGGTGTTCAGCCTTGCCAAGCTACGCAAGATAGATGAGTCGGGCGTGCGCTTTCGTTCACCGATTGATGGCTCAGAAGTTTTTCTCAGCCCCGAAGAGTCGATGCGCATACAAACCGATCTTGGCTCCAATGTAGTCATGGCCTTTGATGAATGTACCCCGTATCCTGCGACTCATGAGGAAGCGGCAACTTCCATGGAATTATCAATGCGCTGGGCCAGGCGTTGCAAGATAGCCTTTGAGGATCTGGGAAACGATAACGCGCTGTTTGGTATCGTTCAGGGCGGTATGTATGATGATTTGCGAAAAATCTCGTGCGACCAACTAAAGGAAACCGGTTTTCCAGGATATGCCGTCGGTGGACTGGCGGTAGGCGAAGAAAAGGACTTGCGCGATAAGGTGCTGGAAGCCACCACTCCACATCTTCCTCAGGACGCACCACGCTACCTGATGGGTGTGGGAAAACCGGAGGATATCGTTGCCTCAGTGTTTCGAGGAATAGATATGTTCGACTGTGTGCTCCCGACCCGGAATGCACGCAACGACTATATCTATACAACCCGGGGTGATATTCGCCTGCGTAACGCACGCTTCAGAACTGACACGCAACCGATTGATACCGATTGCCAGTGCTATACCTGTCAGAACTATAGTCGTGCCTATCTATACCATCTATCAAAGTGTGGGGAGATTCTTGGTTCGCGACTTAACACTATTCATAACCTTCATTTCTACCAAAGCCTGATGCGGGGTATCCGCCAAGCGATTGATGAGCAGCGTTTCGATAGTTTCGTGACTGATTTTCATCAACTTCGCGCGGAGGGTGCCTGATAGTATTGAAGGACTCTGATCAAGTATCTGGCTTGAACTGTCCTATGCGCGCAGGTGTAAGTTGTAGACGTCACCGCTTTTACCCGGTGATCTGTGACAGCAGCAGGGTGAAGAAATCCATCTAACAATGCTCTAGAACTTTGCTGACTCAGTGTTTACGATGTATCCATTGACCCTTCCGGTCTTTCCATGATCGCGATAGATTGAACATACGATGCAAACACTTGACTGTGAACTGGAAGGTCATCTTTATCTTGAAGAGGTACTGGGTGAAGCCGCTCTTGAGAAAGTAAAGGCGTGGAATGCGCGAACGTTGCTTCGGCTGGAAGCCAATCCGCTGTTCGAGCAAATGCATGCTGAAGCATTGGACATCGTGAATTCCAAAGACAGAATTCCGTATGTTTCTCATCGGAACGGTAAGGTGCATAATTTCTGGCAGGATACTGATCATGTTCGCGGGTTGTGGCGAACTGCAACGCTAGAAAGCTATCTCACTGAAGATCCTGAGTGGGAGGATGTGTTAGATATCGATGCCTTGTCCAAGGCCGAAGATAGAAACTGGGTATACAGGGGGTATTCACCCTTGAGCCCGTGTGACGATCTGTGTCTGGTGTGCCTGTCAGACGGGGGTAAGGATGCTGCGATTTACCGTGAGTTTGATCTCCGCAACAAGCAATTCGTCGAGAACGGCTTCGTTACCGAGGAATCAAAGGGTAATCTCAGTTGGCTTGACGCGGAACACGTACTAGTCGGATTGGATTTCGGTGAGGACGCCAAGGGCAATTCCTCGATGACTGACAGTGGGTATCCTATGATCGCCAAGTTATGGCGCCGTGGCACTGCCATCGAAAACGCGATTGAACTTGGCCGCGGTACCCAAAAAGATGTTAGTTTTTCAGCGATTGCTGTAGAAACTGCAGACGCCTCGCGTGAGATTATTCTCGTACGGTCAGTCAGCTTTTACGAGCGAGAACACTATTGGCTACCAATGTTGACCGGGAATGCGCAGGATAAAGTACCGCTGCCGTTACCATCAAAATGCCACATCGGCAGAATTTTCAAAGATCAGATGCTGGTCGGTCTCGATGTAGACTGGCGTGGCTTTGAATCAGGTGACCTCGTGAGTTTTTCATGGGCGGGTTTTGTCGCAACAGGGCTCATTGATGAAGTGCATTTACTCTATAGCCCGACAGAACGCGCCTCAATCAACAACTATGGAATAACGCGCTCGGCTGTACTGGTATCAATATTTGAAAATATTACTGGTAGTGCCCGTGCTTTTGACTGGAATGGCACTGCATGGGTTTCAGTCTCGATGGATTTCCCGGCAGCAGGCTCAGTTACGATTGGCACAACTCATCGAAAGGAAGATATTGCGTTTGTTTCAACTCAAAGCTTTCTTACTCCCGCAACATTATGGAAGTACGAGACTGATTCTGGACGCACTCAGGCTGTAAAGTCGTTACCAGCCTGGTTTGACAGCAGTTCTATGATCGCAGAGCAGTTTGAAACACCGTCATCAGACGGAACTCTGATTCCGTATTTCATTGTCCGCAAGCGTGATTTAACAATGGATTCAAGCAATCCCACCTTACTCTATGGTTATGGTGGTTTTCAGATATCACTTAATCCTGCTTACTCTGCGGTGCGGGGCAAATTGTGGATCGAAAGGAGCGGAGTATATGTGCAAGCGAATATCAGAGGTGGTGGAGAGTTTGGACCAACCTGGCACCAGGCTGGCTTAAAAACCAATCGCCAAATCATATACGATGATTTTGTTGCCATTGCGCAATCGCTGATCGACAAGGGAGTTACGTCACCTGCTCATTTGGGGATTCAAGGTGGTTCGAACGGAGGCTTGCTGGTTGGAGTGATGTTTACACAACGCCCGGATCTTTTCTCAGCAGTCCTCTGTGAGGTACCTTTGCTCGATATGATGCGGTATCACTTGTTACTGGCAGGGGCATCCTGGGTAGGGGAGTATGGGAACCCTGAAGATCCACTGGAAGCACGCTTTTTGAAGTCAATCTCTCCATATCACAACGTTAAGGAGAAGGAACAGTATCCTGAGGTATTCTTTATCACGTCAACCAAAGACGATAGGGTTCATCCAGGGCACGCACGCAAGATGGCAGCACGACTAGAGGATCTTGGTCACGAGTTTCTTTATTACGAAAATATCGATGGTGGACATAGCGCGGCGGCTAACCTAAAGGAAACTGCGCGGCGAGTCGCCTTGCAATTTTCTTTTTTGATGGAGAAACTGGGGTAGCTGGTTGTTTTTTTACCATCTTCATTCAGTCCGTAAAAAGCCACAGAGCAGACCCTCAAGAGCACGACGAATTCCCTTCGATCACTCACAATGTCTACCTGCCCATGAATCGTTACTTCGTGAGAGCTATGTCGGGTACTTTGAGAAATGAGACTAGAACTGCACTTTGAATGTAAAGCGCAGGCTCTGCGACTGGGGTTAATTTAAAGGTAATCGAATCGCTGAAGCCTGCATTCGATGGCACCCCCACAAGCGAACAGGATGTCAGGCGTCACACCTGACCATGTGCAGCCCTGCCAGATTGCTACGGTAAAACGACATGTCCTGAAGCCATCGCTTTCGATTATTTCATTTGGAAGCTTAATGGCGATCTGTGTTTGATGCTTTTTTGCATTGCAAACGGGTCGTTTGAAATTAAAAAACAGAAATAGAGGTGTAAAAATACCAAAAATAGTAATTTACCGGAAATATAAGGCTGATTTTTTATAAAAAAGGTGTTTAATCACCATATATATGATAGATTGGCTACATGTTAAAACGTCAAAACACAATATTCTGTGCCGTGGTTAAGCTAACTCGACCGCTAGTGCGAATTCTTCTGCGCCACGGAATTACTTGTGAGGATTTCGTCGAGGTTGTCCGGCGCACTTATGTCACTGTTGCGGACCATGAATTCCCTCCGGAAGGGCGAAAGCAGTCGTTGACGAACATTGCACGGCTCACGGGTATCCATCGACATGAGGTAAAAAAATTAATGCATACGGCGCGGCTGGATTGTTTTCCCGCGCTCCAGCATCATCGTGCGGCACGAGTCATCAGTGGCTGGCTGACAGACCCTGATTTTTCGGAAGATGGTGTTCCCAAAACGCTGGAAATCAGTACTGAGTTCAATCTGTTGGCGAGTAAATACAGTGTCGACATTACCCCACGACCCATACTCGATGAGCTGTTGCGTGTTGGCGCTGTTGAAAAGCCAACTAAAGATACAGTGACGCTGCTGGTACCTGCTTATATGCCGCGACACAGTGATGATGATCTGATTAGGATTTTTGGCAACAGTGTCACTGACTTGATATCAACGCTTGATTTCAATTTGAAGTCGGAGCCAGACGTGCGTCGTCTCCAGCTTAGTGTCGTACACGATAATTTACCGGATGATGTTCTGTCCAACCTAGAGCTAGTCAGTCGAGATATGTCGCTTGATTTTCTCAAAGGCATCAATCGATTTTTCGAAACGCAAGATCGCGATGCCAATCCCAATGTGAAAGGCTGCGGGCGTAATCGTGCGGGCATTGGACTGTATTACTTTCAAGAGAAAACGGATGAAAACCGATATGAACTACTCTAAAAAAATTAGAACAACGCGTGCATCGCTAACGTTTATATCTGTATTTGTCGCAATGAGTTTAGCCGGATGCGAAGGTGGAATGATAGGTACTGGACCTGCTTCTGGAAAATACGAAGCCTACCAATTGGAAAACCTGCCGGACCGCATCAGCCCTGATATCCCGAAAACCATATTCCGCGGTGAGGACCTTACGCCATCACAACCGAAAAATCTGGATGTCATTGAAGAGAAAACCAAAATTTCGTCTCGTATGAATGAAATTCCTTTAGGGAAATCAGAAGGCTGGTTCGAAATGAATGACGACCTGTTCTTTGCTAGTCTGGTGCGTGTGAATGCTGAGAGCAATGCAACGATTATTGATATCGCGCTTAACGAAATCCGGGAGCGGTGTGCAGACCAACTAATTGATTGCACCATACCCGGCAACCAGATCAAGGTGAAACTGACACAAGACGTGGTTAATCGTTTAATTGAATTATTTGCGGATTGGGCTGAGAGTATCCCGCCGCACATACTGGGTGAAGATGAGGGTGTGGATGCAGCCGCATTGATAAAGGAACAATTCACGTTAATAGTAGATAGTGAAGTGGTGCTTGGTGAGACTCACTATTCACAACTTGACGGAGCACCCTATGATCATTCGGTGCGAACGTTCCTGAAGCGTGGTGCAACACTTAACGCGTTGTTTGATTTTTTGCTTTGGGAGGGTGAGCAATTCAGTGCCCGTTGGCACGACGATGGGATTGTCGCGAAATTTGTCACCAATGCTGTGGATTCTCCTACCCTTGAGTACTTCTATCAAAACGATATTCCGAGTGAGTTAGCTATCGCCAGTTATCTGTCTGTTGACGATGGCGGGGGAACGTTTGGATCCGACATCAAATTAGTCGCAAATGATCGTGACAATGCGGGTGTCCTTGTTGAGGTTGCCACGTTCGTGCCTGCTCCTTCAGGATTCCTGCCTGTTGACGGTGAGCCTTCTCCCGGTTTGAACTATGACCTCTTTCGAGGGCGCATGGACAAGGGTGGAGGATATTCAACCTATGACGATATCCTCTTTAATCTAGCAGACACGCCTGAAGTGGTTATTTATCGTGGATTTCGTGAATCCTTTGATAACGTCGGTAATCTTATCGCGCGTACGGAATGTATTGCCGCTGATTTTGATCAAGGAACCGATGTTTGTGACGATGAGGACTTTGTTCCCACTGGTCCGGTAGGAAGTTCGATCACCGATAGCCCCTACTATTTCGAACCAGATGATTTTGATTCGCTCGCTGCGGTACAGGATGTCATCCGATGGACGGTGGAAGGACTGCCGGTTGAGTTTAAAGCAATTGCCGTTGTGTCTGCAGATCCGGCAATCGATCTATCCGAGCGCGAATTGCTCTGTCGGGGATTTCAGTCTGTCAGTGATGATACGCGCATCTTCTGTAGCGCTACTGATGAACAGCTTGCCAATACGATAGTGTTGGAACTGGTTGATGGAAATCCGGGCCGCATCATTCCGACAGCAACTCTTGTTCAGATTCAATAGCGCGGGTATCCAACAAAAGCACCCTTCAATTAAACAAAAAACAAAAAACAAATGGTGATCAGAAATGGAAATACAACAAATACGATATTTTCTTGCGCTCTCTGAGGATTTGAATTTTACACGCGCCGCTGAGCGCTGTGGGGTTTCTCAGCCATCACTGACGCGCGCTATCAAACGTCTTGAAGATGATCTGGGTGCACAGCTTGTGCGCAGGGAGCGTAGCCGAACACATCTAACTGAACTGGGAATGAAAATCAAACCCCGGTTGGCACGAGCACTGGCACTGACCGACAAAGCGCATACGGACGCTGCAGAGTTTTCACAAATGAAGAGCCCGAAATTAAGTATCGGGGTGATGAATACAGTCGGTCCCGGGCCCTTGATGTCGATAATCAACCATCTGAATAAAAAGTTCCCACAATTGAAACTCGTCCTGAAAACCTCGTCCGGGAATGAGGTGATCGAGTGGTTGCTTGCAGGTGAGGTTGATGTTGCTGTAGTGGGTATGCGTCACTATCCCGACCTTATTGCAGTACATGAACTCTATGAAGAGCGGTATATGGTTGCGATCCCACCTGATCATCACTTCTTTCGGAAGAACGCTATTCCGTTCAAGGAGTTTGCCAGGGAGAAGGTTGTCAAAAGACTGAACTGCGAATATATGGATTTCCTGAATTCTGAGTTGGCTGACCGTGAGCCTGAAACAATAAAGGAGTTTGAAGACTCGATAGATTCGATAGACGTAGTTCATGAAATTGAAAACGAGAAGCTGACTCAAACAATGATCAGCGCGGGCATGGGTTGTGCGATTGTTCCCGAGTACCTGGCAAACACCTCGAACCTGCACATGCGACCTTTGATTGAACCAGAGATTTCCCGAACCGTAGGCATCGCAACTGTGCGCGGACGACCGCATACACCCGTAGTCAGTTACTTTACCAATTTATGTCAGAACATGAAAAGCGAACTGGAGTTGTAGTGGAAATATTTGATCTTTAAAGCAATCCGTCGTTGACAGCAGGACTATGACGGATTAGAGCATTTTTACCGTCATTCATGATGCTGGTCAGGATTGAAAAGTAGAGAATCATAGTCACTAGCCCGATCAGCAAGCAGGAGTTCTTACTTAGCTGCCCCGCATGATTTGTTGCTTCGCATAGTGCGAATCACATTGCGTGCATAGTAATTTCTTTATTCGATTATTCAGCTTTGCCAGCTGACCCCAGCAGATTCATTTTTTTCATGATTACGCGTTTCATTTCTGCTCTTGCGGGGTCGAGTATTTTTCGCAGGTCAATAATCTCTGGTTTGTCGCGCAGCAATTCTCGAACGCCAGCTGAGCTGGCAATGCGTAAATCAGTACCTACATTGACTTTGCACATGCCGTGGGCGATGGCTTGTGTAATGTCATCATCATGTATGCCCACTGCGTCCTTTAGTATTCCGCCGGCAGCGATAACCCGGGCGACGACGTCCTGAGGGATGCTGCTGGCACCGTGCATAACCAATGGCTGGCTGACACGGGCAGCGATCTCGGCGATTCGCGCATGGTTTATTTCTGGTCTGCCACGACCTTTGTTGGGGCCATGCGCTGTACCAACCGCGATGGCAAGTGTGTCAGCGCCGCAGGCTTCCATAAAGCGTTCTGCTTCATCGGCAGTGGTCAGAGTGGCATGCTCTTCTGAAATAATGACCTCGGCTCCAAGTTCCACGAGTCTGCCGATCTCGGCCTCTACACTTACCCCTACTGCATGCGCAGCATCAACCACGCGCCGAGTTTCACGGACGTTGGTTTGTTCATCAGCGTGTGACATGTCAATCATGACTGAGGTAAATCCGTTTCTGATACACCACATGCAGCTTTCGAACGATGCTCCATGATCAAGGTGAATAGCAACAGGTATAGTGGCATTCCTGGCCTCTGCCAGCGCAATGTCTACGATGCGGTTGCTGCTGTATTTCAATGCACCTGCCGTTATCGCCAACAGGATAGGGCTACGGGTTTCTTCGGCGGCCTCTACGATGGCCAGTGTAGTTTCAAGGTTATCAGTGTTGAAAGCACCAACGCCGTATTTGCCAGCCTGTGCTTTTTCGAGTATGTCCAGTCCAGTGTATAAGGTCATTATGATTTTTTCTCATGAGTCGGCAAAATTCGGGTGATCTATGGCATTTGCAGCAACGCCCTGGCGCCGTGCAGAACAGAGCTTTTGCCAAGCGTTGCCCAGACAAAGTGGGTGGTCTCAGCGGGGTAAGGTTTTTGCAAATGCGCTTGTACCTGCTGGATAAGCATATCGCGTGGATAGGCGTTCATTTGGGGAATACCTCCACCGACAAGAATAGTATCGGGTACGAACAACGTGACCAATGTTGCTATGAGATAGGCCTGATACTGAATGAAGGTGTCGAGTTCGGCTTGCAGCGCATCGTTATCCTTGATGGTGAATAGCTGCTCAACAGGGCAGTTATGAGCTTGTGCAATTTCAAGAAGGGTATGGCCGCAGGCATAGGCCTCTATACAGTCTGTACTACCACAGATACACGGTTTGCCTTGTGCCATGATGGGGATGTGTCCAGCCTGTAATCCAGCGGCGCTGTGTACTTTCGGATTTCCATCGACCAGATAGGCAGCCCCGATTCCCGTACCGTAGTACACGCCGAATACAGAGGAACTTGATTTGGCAGCACCTGTTGTCCACTCACCAAGGACTTGCAACATGATGTCCTGTTCCAGAATGACTTTGCAGTTCAATGTGGCGTGTAGCCTGGATTGAAGTCCATGGCCTTCCAACTGCCTGATGTTGTTGCAATGCGCAATCTTGTCGGCCTGCTGATCCAGCATACCGGGTAGGCCCAGCACGACAGCTTTGAGCGTCAGGTCAAACTCACTAGCGTAGTGTTTGATGATGTCGGACAAGACATCGTAGGCATTGTCTACTCGCAATTTGCTGCTGTAGAGTGTGGTGAAATCAGTATGCGGTTTGTTATCACGCAGATGGCCAATTCGGACATGTGTGCCGCCCACATCAAGTACTACGACATCATTTGCTCGATCGTTTTGCTGGTTGTTAACTTGCAAGGTCATGGCGTTCCTGCCATGTAAGCCAACGCTTTTTCAGCGCATTCATCGGCACTCAGTTCATCGGTATCGAGTATTAGCCTTGGTTCTTCAATAGGCTCGGCAGATGCCTTGCTACGCAAGTACATGGCATAGTCTCTGTCTTTTGCAGGGTGCACACCTTGGTCTTGCAGTAGCCTTTGTCTAGCTGATTCTGCAGAGCAGATACACTCAACAAGACATAATCGGCATCGGGCTTTGGCGACGACATTCTTCAGTGTATCAACTTGCGATTTTCTGGAATAGCTTCGTCCGTCAATGATCACAACAGGTGAGCGTTCCCTGGAGAGCAGGTAAAGGGCGGCCTGATAAATAAGATCAAGACACAAATCATTCTGTTCGCGGCTGTAGTCGACATATCGCTGAAACATGGATTCTCTAACGCGATCTTTGTCCAGCAGTACACTGTCCAGCGCTTTGTGTAATCTGATTGCGACAGCGCTCTTGCCGCTGGCTGGCAAGCCGGTCAGGGCTATGATCGTTTTGTCCATCACAGGCACTATCCGTCGTCCAGGATGCGACCCATCATCATGCCAACCACTTCGTCTTCATTGGTGTCCCCGATCATTCGTTCTCCGGCCTTTCTACCTCGTTCGAGTACCAGTATCCGGTCGCTGACATCGAATATGTCGGTCAGGTTGTGAGAAATGAAAATGATGGCGACGCCTTCAGCCTTCAATCGTTTAATCAGTGACTTGACTTCACGTTGCTCAGGAACCCCAAGTGCTGCGGTTGGTTCATCCATGATGATCAGCTTCGCTTGCCAATAGACCGCGCGGCTGATGGCAATGGCCTGACGTTGCCCACCCGATAGATATTGAACAGGCATACTGAGATCATTAAGAACTATGCCCAGATGCTTTAGTGCGCCTCTGGATTCTTCGCGCATGGTTTTTCTGTCAAGTACAGGGATTCCGAAGATGCGTTTCATGCGTTCCCGGCCCAGAAAAATGTTGACGCCAACATCCAGGTTATCTGCCAGTGCAAGATCCTGATAGATAGTCTCAATGCCAAGATCACGTACTTCCTGCGGGGTTCGATTGGAGATAGTCTGGCCGCGTAGGTGGATTTCGCCACTATCAGGTTGGTGTACCCCCGCGATCATCTTGATGAGAGTGCTCTTGCCAGCGCCATTATCACCTGCTAGCGCAAGCACTTCTCCTTCGAAGAGCTCGAGTGACAGATTCCGTGATGCTTGCGTACCACCAAAGCGTTTACTGACGTTGTTGACGGTGAGAATAGGTTCGGCGCTCATGATGCAGGACCTGTTGTTGATCGTGCGATCTTGTCACGTGATTGATCAATCAGGACTGCAATGATGATGACCATACCAACCGTAATAAACTGCCAGAAAGGCGGCATGCCAATGAACACAAGGCCGAATTGAATGATGGCGATGATCAGTGAGCCGATAACGGTACCTGCGATGGTGCCACTACCGCCGGTTAGGCTTGCACCACCTATGAATACCGCGGCAACCGCGTTGAGTAATATAGGTTCTCCAGCATCAGCGGCACCTGCTGAGAATCTTGCCGTGTAGAACAGTCCGGCAAGCGCTGCTGTAAACGCGCTGAGCAGGTAGATACAAAATGTTATCTTTGTTGTGTTAACACCTGCGCGAACGGCAGATTGCATATTGCCGCCCATGGCGTAGGTGTACAGGCCGAAACGCGTGTACTTCAAGAGATAATGGAAGAATAGTGTTACTACGATAGCGACTAATACGGGTATTGGAACGACGTCGAAGAGCTTGCCGTTACCGAAGGCCTTGGCGGTGCTGTTGCTGATGCTGACGGTTGCGCCTCCGGCAATGAGAAAAGCGACCCCGCGCGTCACACCGAACATGCCCAGGGTGCCAATAAAGGAGGGGACCTTGAGTCTTGAAATCAGCAAGCCGTTGATCATGCCCGGTACTAGCGCTACGGCTATGCCAGCTGTTATTCCCATTGAAAATGAAAGTACCGGTGGAAGCTCTGGAAAGGCTCGGATAACGACAGCCATGGTGACAGCGGCAAGGCCTGCAATAAAGCCGATGGATAAGTCGATACCTGCCGAAATAATAACAAGGGTTAGTCCAAGGGCCATCATCAGAATCTGGGTGGCTGTCAACAGGACACTTTGTACGTTATACAGGTTGCCGAAGAACGTTCGGTCATAAACGATCCACGACCAGATTTCAAAGAATACGATGATGAACAAGAGAAACAACCATGACCAGGCGTTGGTCAGGAGCTTCAGCAGGCGAAGTCTGGTGGGAACTTCCGAATACACAGTTGTCGCTGAATCAGTTTCCAAAATCGTAAGCTGCATTGAGAGCGGAGGGGTGTATCACCCGGGCTGGATTGATGGCGGGGCAGCGAAGCCTGGACAACTTTTGACTAGTCCAGGCTAATGCTGCTCCGTTCTGCTAAAACGACAACTTAGTCGGAGTAGATGTAACGAGCAATTTCAGGCTCGTCTACATTGTCTGCAGTAATAACGGTGAAGCCGGTGCCAATCATCGGCGGTACAGATTGCCCTGTCAGATGCGCATGCGCTGTCATGACACCATAATAGCCAATCTCTGCCGGATGCTGAGCGATGGCCATATCCACAAGCCCTGATTTCAACTGATCGACTATGGATGTCGGCGCATCAAAGGCAACAACGGTTATGTCTCCCAGTTTGTCGGCGGCTTCAACACCATTGGCAGCTCCCAAAGCCGAGAACAGGTTTGCGCCGAAAACACCACCAAGATCCGGCTGGCGTGCCAGTACGGCTTGCAGCTGTGACGAGGCTGTTGAGGCGTCATTTTCGTTGTACTGAGTATCGAGTACCGTGATGTCAGGATAGCGCTCTGCCATTTCAAGCTTGAAGCCTTCCTCACGCTGGTCTGTTGTAGAGATGCCCGGGCGCACATTGGAGACATAGACTGAACCTTTTCCGCCCATAGCGTCTCCCATCGCAGCAGCAGCCATTCGACCACCTGCGACGTTATCGGATGCAATGTAAGACCACGGGAAATCACCTTCACCGGAGCCGTTCTGGTACATGCCATCGTCGATGAACGTATCCACAGTGACCACAGCGATGCCGCGATCGGATGCGCGTCGTAGCGGTTCTATCAATTGTGTGGTATCGGTGGGGGCAATGACTATAGCATCGGGTTCGCGTGCGATGACGGCATCCAGTACGGGTATTTGTAGTGTCGGATTAAAATCCTCTGCACCCTGAAAATCAACTTTGATGCCCAGAGCGTCAGCCGCGGCTTGTGCTCCTTTGTTCATAGTAATGTAAAAGGCATCGGTTGTCAGACCGGGAACGAGCACGATGGATAAGTTATCCTGAGCATGTACAGCACCTGTGAATGACATCGCAAGTGCGGCGGCTAATAGCTTTTTCATGGTGTGAATCCTCCTGTCGAATTCGTTTTAATGGATTTGTTGTCTGGTGTGTTGGTTATGATTCTATCGAATTTACGGGTCATCGTTATTCTTTCTATTGTCTTTCTGCACTACACCTGTCACTGCATGTTATGTCCCTCTCACATTGGATTTGATCATGCTGTTGTCTGCCGCGCTGCTATGCGTTGACAGTGCGAAAACATCATAAATGGGTAAAGTTGCGGCGCCGAGGACTGCTGCATCCGAGCAATTCTGGCTTCGCCGTACGCTGAGAGGTTGCGACCAACCGGGCATGTAGTATTCGTCCAGCAGATCAGTGAGACGAACGACGAGTGTTGTTAGTAAAGACTCTGGCAGCTCTCCACCAACAATAATTGCATCGATATCCAGTAGGTGATCTACCGATACCACTGCCTGTGCAAGCAATCGGCTTGCTGATTCCAG
This sequence comes from Granulosicoccus sp., assembly GCA_045106195.1. Lineage (GTDB taxonomy): Bacteria > Pseudomonadota > Gammaproteobacteria > Granulosicoccales > Granulosicoccaceae > Granulosicoccus. The sequence continues at coordinate 125,224 of JBGCEH010000029.1, read as the reverse complement.
CCAAATCAAAAGAGCTGGGTCTGATGCAGCCAATCGCTCTGGCAACTCGGTGAGTATGTCGGGGCCCAGATCTCGCTTCAGGGCGAAGCCTGAGACGTAGTTTTCCAGAAACGGTTGAACGCCCGGTAGGGCTTTGTCAGGCCGAACGAGCATGTGCCCGAACTCTGCTGCGTTCAAACCGGAACCGCGATACACCCGCCGATTAAAAAATAGTCCACCGCCCAGGCCATTGCCGAAGAAGCTAACGTGCATAAAACTGTCGTAGTCTCGCCCAACGCCATACCAATACTCACCAATGGCAGCGGACGTTGCGTTGTTGTCCATACAAACGGGGAGCTTGAGGGCATCTGCCAATGGTTGACGTAACGATACATTGTTCCATCCATGGGTGAAGGCGGTTCTGGTGACGCATCCCTCGATCAGATTGATTGGACCAACGGAGGCCAGACCAACGCCAAGCAATGTCTGATAAGGGACTGCCTGTTTGAGCCGTGCGCCAACGCTGATCAGGGAATCGAGTACTCGCTTTGGTGAGGGGGATGCTGGTAGTTCATGGACCGTATCGCACACAATATTGCCCTTGAGATCGACGACGACACCGCGAATACGTTCATGATTGAAATGCAGGCCCAACGTGTACGCCGAGTTAGCCGCAACGCCCAGCTCTATGGCTGGCTGACCACGCACGCTGGCACGACGACCAAGTTCTTCAATATATCCGAGATCGAGCAGCTCGGAGACGATGTAGGAGATGGCGGCTGAACTCAGTCCGATATGCTGTGCGACTTCGGCCCGTGAGACAGGCTCAAACAAATGAATAACTTCAAACACACGAGCACGATTAATGTCTCGTGTGTTTGGCATCAGTTGGCCTGACGCCTTGCTGGTGTCGCAAAAACAATAGCTGACTGCTTGTAAACGATCGGCATGTTCTATTACTATCCAAGTTAAATTAATCTACTTAACTTAATTTGAATATAAAGCGCTCACCGGAATGATGTCAACGGATAATTTTTATCACAAGCTGTTTTGATTAGAATCTGTCAAGAACCATGAGCCAGCAAACCAACAAGGTGTCGATAGAGTGGAGCCACGGACGTGCGGAAATGCAGAGTCTGGGTGCCATGCTTGCACCTGTTGACTTTACATTGGCCGATGGACGTGTTGTATCACCATTGCACATCGCTCCCTGGGCCAATGAAAAGCTGTCGCCGATCACACCCCCCCTACTGCAAACTTTGCGTGGTGAGTGGCCATGCGTCCCGTTCGGTGCGGCTGATCTTTCGAGACTCAACTCGCAGTGGGCCTCTCTTTCTGCAAAAACCGAAGTTCCGGCGCATGGTTATGCTGCCAATACGCATTGGCAGCTACATTCAACGGGTGATAGTGATAGTTCGATGAGAGCAACTATTGAATACCCCGATGAGTCTGATATCAGCGCTATTGAAAGAGACGTTAAAGGCGTTACAGGAGAGGCCCGATTGGCAGTGGAATTGGCTATTCATCCGCGGGTTGATACGTGTATTCCTATTGGTGTTCATCCGGTATTTCGTTTACCGGAAACGACTGGCAGGGTGCAACTGAAGCCGGGAGTGTTCGATCAGGTCTGGACGTACCCGGGTGATACCGGCGGCCCATCGCTTTTTTCACGTGGCAAGCGGTATGCTGATCTGGCAGATATACCCGGAATTTCCGGAACGTGCGTCGACGTCAGTCGTCTCCCTTTGTTGGGAGCCAGCGAGGATCTACTGCTACTGACAGGAACTCAAGGAAGATTTGAGCTTTGCTATCTCGATCATGAGTATCGGGTAGTACTTGAGTGGAATTCACGTGACTTCCCTTGTGTTCTGTTATGGATCAGCAATCGCGGGCGCCAGCAGCCTCCTTGGTCAGGACGACATCTCGCGCTGGGCGTTGAACCGGTTTGCTCGGCATTTGACCTTGGAACGGATATTTCTGCCAATGAAAACCCCTTGTCGCGCGAAGGCATAAAAACAGCTATTTCGCTAGAAGCCGGGAGCATCTGGCGGACTTCCTACGCTATCGCTGTAGAGCTGATATGACGTCTGGGTTCGATTCTTCCAGAATTTGAACTTTGACCTTGTCTCGGCTTCTGAAGCACCAGCTTGATCGATTCGGTGCGCGGCAGCGGGCCGCGTCTGTGGCATAATCAGGGGTTAGTTTTAACCTCCACTTATCAAGAGTATTTCTTCATGGATTTTTTCATCAGTAGTGCATACGCGCAGGGTGCAGGCTCTGGCAGTTCTATCCTGGGCATCCTGCCCCTGCTCCTGATGCTACCCATCTTTTATTTCCTTATGATTCGCCCGCAGCAAAAGCGCATGAAGGAGCATAAAGGCATGGTCAATGCGTTGAAAAAGGGCGATGAGGTCGTTACTAATGGTGGACTGGGCGGAACGGTTACCAAGGTTGGTGATGCCTATCTGTCTATGCGGATCGCAGAGGGCGTTGAAGTTAACGTCCAGAAACAGGCGGTTGCGGCTCTTCTTCCTTCCGGAACACTAAAAAGCGTTTAAAGCATGACCAATATCAACCCGATCTGGAAACCACTGCTGCTCGCGGTGGTCTTATTAGTGGGCGCGCTCTATGCGCTGCCTAACTTGTTTGGCAGCGATCCTGCCGTGCAGGTATCGGGTAGAAACGCCGATCTAACGAGTCAGGATATCAGCCGCTTCTCCAGAATTCTGGAAGGTGAGGGGTTTGTCGATACCGAGATTCGAGAGGAGGAGAACCGGTTTCTAGCTCTTTTTGCCTCGGAAGATGAGCAGATTCGAGCACGGGATGTTATCGCCAACGAACTGGATCCCAATGAGTTCATCACCACACTGAATCTGGAGCCTGCCAGCCCTGAATGGTTGCGTGGTATTGCGGAGCCCATGAATCTGGGGCTGGATCTGCGTGGTGGTGTGCACTTTCTGATGGAGGTTGACATGGAGTCGGCGATAAACTCAGCCGAGGAGCGTTACGTGCCGGCCTGGAAGCGTGACGTGCGATCCGAAAAAATCCGCGGTACCTCGATTTCACACGACAACGGCGTATTGAGTGCCCGTTTCAAGGACGTTGTTCAACGAGACAAAATGCTCGAAATCTTCCGTGAGGAAGGTCAGGATCTGCTCTTTGAAACCCGTGAGGAAGGTGACAATGCCTTCATTACTGCCAATCTAACCGAGCTGGCAGCAGAAGAGGAAAGGCGCAGCGCATTGCAGCAGAACGTGGTTACGTTGCGTAACCGCATTAATGAGCTGGGCGTATCCGAGCCGGTTATCCAGCAACAAGGTACAGACCGTATTGTGGTTCAGTTGCCTGGCGTTCAGGATACGGCACGGGCCAAGGAAATTCTGGGTGCGACGGCGACCCTTGAATACAGGCTCGTGTCCACTCGCGCTGATGCGCGCGCATACAAGCGTCGGGAAGATGGTTCAACCATTATGCTTGACCGCGACATCATTGTTACAGGTGATCAGATAAAGGGCGCATCATCGGGTATCGATCAGTCATCCGGAACGCCTGCCGTATTCGTCAACCTCGACAATGCAGGCGCCAGACGCATGCAGGAGGTCACTCAGGATAATGTCGGTAATCCGATGGCGGTTGTTTACATAGAGAACCGTATTGATTCCAAAGAGGTTAATGGTGAGATCGTCAAGACGGTCACCAAGATCGAGGAAGTTATCAACGTTGCGACTATCAGGGACGTATTGAGCCATCGCTTCCAGACTACCGGACTCATTGCAAACGAAGCGGCTGATCTTGCGCTATTGCTTCGCGCCGGTGCCTTGAAAGCCCCTGTTCAGATCGTTGAGGAGCGTACGGTAGGGCCTAGTCTGGGTAAGGATAATATCCGGCAGGGATTTCTCTCGGCCGTTGTGGGGCTTGCGCTGGTCGTTGTGTTCATGGGTGTGTATTACCGCATGTTCGGACTGATTGCGGGTGCCGCTCTTGTGATAAACGTTGTTATGATCATCGCTATACTGGGGCTGCTTCAGGCGACATTGACGCTGCCGGGTATCGCGGGAATCGTGCTTACCATGGGCATGGCCGTCGATGCCAATGTGCTTATCTTCGAACGGATACGAGAGGAGTTAAGAGCTGGTGGTGGCGTGCAGGCAGCTATTTCCGCCGGTTACGACAAAGCCTTTACGACTATCGCTGACGCTAACATCACGACTCTTATTGCCGCTATTGTGCTTTTCAGCATGGGTACCGGCCCGATCAAGGGCTTTGCCATTACCCTGTGCCTTGGCATTCTAACCTCGATGTTTACTGCCATCTTCGGTTCAAGGGTGCTGGTTAATGCGCTGTACGGCGGTCGCCGTCTCAGTACGCTGCCAATCTGATACTCCGCTGAGGTTCAAGGAAAACGCATATGCGAAAAATTATTGGCGAGATTAAATTCGACTTCATGGGCCGGCATCAGTTTGCCTATATTGTCTCGGGCACGCTGTTAACCATTGCCATTCTGGCCATCGTTATTCGCGGACTGAATCTGGGGGTGGATTTTACCGGTGGTTACACCATCGAGGTCGGCTACGAGCAAGCGGCTGATCTGGGTGCTATTCGGGCGGCGATAGCCGAAGCGGAATTGCCTGATTCGGTTGTTCAAACATTTGGTACCAGCACCGACGTTTTGATTCGTATGGCACCTTTGGAAGGTGCGAACAGTGCGGACATCAGTACCGAGGTATTGAGAGTGTTGGCCAGATCTGCCGATGCTGATCCTGCGGGATCAGCTGTCACCATGAGGCGCGTAGAGTTTGTGGGCCCTCAAGTGGGAGAGGAATTAAGAGAGAAGGGCGGGATTGCTATCCTTACCGCGCTGTTCGGCATCATCATCTACATCTGGTTCCGGTTCGAAAAGAAATTCTCAGTCGGTTCAGTGCTTGCACTTGTGCATGATGTGGTGATCACGGTCGGCTTCTTTGCGTTGTTTCAAATCGAGTTCGACTTGACCATTCTTGCAGCAATTCTGGCGGTCATTGGTTACTCCCTTAATGACACCATCGTGGTGTTTGACCGCATACGGGAGAATTTCAGGCTTATGCGAACCGGAACGCCTGCCGAGATCATGAACAGCTCCATTAGCCAGACACTGTCGCGTACGGTTATCACCTCGGGAACGACGTTGCTGGTGTTGTTATCGCTATTTTTCCTCGGTGGAAAGATCATCCACGGCTTCTCACTCGCCCTGCTGGTAGGGGTGATTATTGGCACTTACTCGTCCATTTTTGTGGCTAGTCTTGCGGTTTTGCGGCTTGGAATTACCAAGGAAGACCTAATGCCGGTCGAGAAAGAAGGGGCGGACCTCGACGATGTTATGCCCTGATAATTACGGTCAATTGGTTCAGGCACGAGCTCCTGATTGTTTCGAAGCGTTGCAGGACTAATCTGGCAGATCTCCTCACAGATACTTCAGGCAGACTGGCCGAAGCGCCGGCGTAGATGCAAGCGCTTCAGTCAGGTTATTCAGTTAGCTTTTCCCAGCGGTTTCTTTCTCATAGGAGCGCCTTTTTTTCGCGCTGCAGACAGTGGTTTCATCACTTCGAGCATCTGATGATGAACTTTGGGGGCTGCAGCAATAAGCTCACCCCGGGCCATCCAGTCGTCGCCTCCGTCGAAGTCGTTTACCAGACCTCCAGCTTCACGCACGATGAGTGCGCCTGCTGCGACATCCCAGCTTTGTAATCCTGTTAGCCAGCAGCCTTCTACGCGACCAGCTGCAACATAGGCCAGATCGAGAGCAGCGGAGCCAAGTCGCCTCACACCGGCAGAGCGTTCGGTAAAGTGCCGCTGGGTGCGTTGGTAGAAATCCAGATCCTGGCCATCGCGGTAGGGAAAGCCCGTGCTTAACAGTGCATCCTCGAGTTTGCTCCTGTTAGAGACGCGCAGGCGTTTGCTATCCAGAAATGAGCCTTCGCCCTTACCGGCCGTAAAGAGTTCTTGTCGCATGGGGTCATAGATGACTGCCTGAAACAAACGCTTTTTTTGCATAAGTGCTATTGACACGCTGTAATGTGGCAGGCCGTGGATGAAATTGGTGGTGCCATCCAGCGGATCAATGACCCATTGAAATTCTGCATTCTCGTCGCCTATCAAACCGGATTCTTCGCAAAGAAAGGAATGATCAGGGTAGGCCTTGCGCAGCACACCTATGATTTCTGATTCGGCTTTTCGGTCGACTTCTGTGACGAAGTCGTTGCGTTGTTTTTTTTCGATCGATAGAGGGTCGTAACGATCGACGTTCTGTGTGATGACTTTGCCGGCTGCACGGGCAGCACGGATGCCGATGTTGAGCATCGGATTCATGGCAATTCGCTTTTGGTGGGGTAGGGCGCTAGTGTAGTGCTAAACAGCAGCTATGGTATCAATCTGTTGGTCGATGTATGACATCATTACCGCTATGAGTGTAGAAATTGTTTTTATCATGGTGGGTACCACCCATACAGGAAATCTGGGTGCGGCAGCGCGCGCAATGAAAACCATGGGTTTTTCTGAGCTGAGGTTGGTGGATACATGTGCTCATCTCTCTGATGAGGCGCTTGCGCGATCGTCCGGGGCTAACGATGTATTGAAGCAGGCACGGTCCTTCAAGACACTGAAGGAGGCGATTGCCGATTGCCGCGTCGTGATCGGAACAAGCGCACGGGCTCGCCAGCTGGCAGTGCCGTTGAAATCGTGTGGAGATATTGCTGTGGAATTGGGCGAACTTGCCAACCGTCCGGGCGCTGAGCACCATCGAGTGGCCATGGTATTCGGTCAGGAACGTTCTGGTTTGAGTAATGAATCTCTGGATTTATGTACCCGTTTGTTACGGATACCGTGTAACCCTGATTTTTCGTCGCTGAATCTAGGCAGCGCTGTTCAGGTGGTTGCGTATGAGTTGTCGCAAGCATTGGTGTCAGTACCGCAGGGTGCTCCTGCGCCGATGCCGGGCAAATGGCATGGTACCAACGCGGAATCGGGTCAAGCTGCGCCCGCACACGGTGATAAGGATGAGTTGCCAGCCAGTAGTGAGGCGATGGAGCATTTCTTCGAGCATCTGGATCGGGTCATGGTTAGCACAGGGTTTCTTGATCCGGACAATCCGCGACTACTTCGACGCAAGGTTAGGCGTTATTTCGAATCAAATCGACCAACGACAAACGAACTGTCCATGTTTCGCGGGATTTTGTCGGCAACAGAGAACCCGAAGAGACGCAAATGAATTTTTCTGTGACGGGGTCGGGCTGACAAGGGTTCGAAAAGGTCAGTGCAGCCGCAACTGTCATCATCGCCGAGGCGCCTTGTTCTGGATAAACACGTACAATGGCAGGCCGTTCATGAGGTAACCGTTCGTGACTACCATGTGGCAACTTATCAAAGAAGATATATCTTGCGTATTTGATCGTGACCCAGCAGCGCGCTCGACGTGGGATGTTCTCACCTGTTATTCAGGTGTGCACGCCATTCTTTTTCATCGCGTAAATCACTGGATGTGGGCAAAAGGCCTTCGCTGGCCAGCGCGATTCATGGGCAATATTGCTCGCTGGTTAACAGGTATCGAGATTCATCCTGGCGCGGTAATCGGACGTCGTTTCTTCGTTGACCACGGTACTGGTGTCGTGATCGGTGAAACAGCAGAGATCGGCAATGATGTAACGCTCTATCAGGGGGTTACGCTCGGCGGACGAACTTTGAATGAGGGCAAGCGACACCCCACCCTCGGGAACAACGTGGTGGTTGGCGCGGGTGCCAAGATTCTCGGCCCTTTCAAGGTCGATGACGACTCGCGGATAGGATCCAATGCCGTTGTACTGAATCCAGTGCCGGCAGGGGCAACGGTTGTCGGAGTGCCGGGCAAAATCGTGCGCTGCCGCGATAAGAGCCCCAAGTGCCTGGAACTGGTCAAGGAAAGGGCCGAAGACATGCGCCGCCAAACATTTGACGCTTATGGTGTTGCTGGTGATACCGACGATCCGCTGGAGCTGTCGGTTGAGTTGCTGCAGCAACAGGTAGAGGAGTTGCGGGCCGAACTTGATAGGCTGAACAAGAAAGCCGGGTAAATTAGAGACGCGTTTAACCAGGCAGGGCTAAATCTTACTCATTAACCTACCGTTATAGTCAACTATATACTTGACTAAATTACTAGGTTAAGCGACAATCTCGACACGATCAGGAAATTGGTGTCAACCGGCCCAGTCTATTCTATGAAGTTAACGACAAAAGGCAGATATGCAGTAACGGCAATGCTGGACCTTGCATTGCACGGTCAGCAGGGGCCTGTATCATTGGCGGAGATTTCTTCAAGGCAGGAAATCTCACTGTCTTATCTGGAGCAACTTTTTTCCAAGCTTCGCAAAAATGGACTAGTGAACAGCACCCGTGGACCGGGTGGTGGCTATTCAGTCGCCCGTGATCTCTCAGACGTCGCAGTTTCGGAAATCATCGGTGCGGTCAACGAATCCGTCGATGCTACCCAGTGCGCTGGCAAGGAAAATTGTCATAGCCATGGGCGATGCCTTACTCACGACCTTTGGGAAGGTCTGAGTTCACAGATTGAAGAATTTTTAAGCAGCGTATCATTGCAAGACATGATAGACAGGCACCGAGTCCAGAGCGTGTCCATCATTCAGGAAAACATGTTGGTGCAGCGCAGGCATGCGTAGAACAGGCGAGTTAGCAGACGAGTTGACTGCATGTTTTTCACTGTTTACCAGCATACAAGTCGGTGCTAACTGCGTACAAATTACAGACGAGTACGATAATTCCCAGCAGCGGTAACATCCCGCTCTAATTGGTCAATTTTGAGGCTTCTACAGTGAGTTCATTAAACATTCCCATTTACATGGATTATTCCGCTACAACGCCCGTGGATGAGCGGGTAGCTGCAAAAATGGCAGAGTGCCTGACAAAGCAGGGCCATTTCGGTAATCCGGCTTCACGCTCACACCCATTTGGCTGGCATGCTGATGAGCTAGTCGAACAGGCTCGTGACAACGTAGCGAACTTGCTGGGCGCAAACAGCAAGGAAATTGTCTGGACATCCGGCGCGACTGAGTCAGATAACCTCGCTATCAAGGGTGCTGCTCTGTTCAACAAGAAGAAAGGCAAGCACATTGTCACACTGAAAACAGAGCATAAGGCGGTTTTGGACACTTGCCGTCAACTTGAACGTGAAGGGTTTGAGATCACCTATCTTGACCCATTGGAAAACGGGTTACTCGACCTTGAGGTGTTCAAGGCATCACTGCGGGACGACACAACGGTTGTGTCTATCATGCATGTGAATAACGAGATTGGTGTTATCCAGGACATCGCCGCTATCGGCAAGATTACGCGAGAGCGGGGCATCATTTTTCACGTCGACGCAGCGCAGAGTCCTGGCAAGGTAGCAATTGATGTCAACGAAATGAACGTCGATCTCATGTCTTTGTGTGCTCACAAGGCATATGGTCCAAAAGGTATTGGTGCGCTGTACGTGCGTCGCAAGCCACGCGTCCGTCTGGAAGCGCAGATTCACGGTGGTGGGCACGAGCGTGGAATGCGCTCTGGCACACTTGCCACGCACCAGATCGTTGGGATGGGTGAGGCTTTCCGGATTTGCCACGAAGAAATGGAAACGGAAAACAAGCGTATGAAAGAACTGCGGGACCGACTCTGGGCAGGTTTTTCGGACATGGAAGAGATATACCTCAATGGCGATCTTGACCAGCGCATCCCTGGCAACCTCAACGTGAGTTTCAACTTCGTGGAAGGTGAAAGCCTTATCATGTCGATGAAAGATATTGCGGTATCAAGCGGTTCTGCCTGCACAAGTGCAAGTCTTGAGCCTTCCTATGTGTTGCGTGCCATCGGCCGTAATGACGAGCTCGCTCACAGTTCTATCCGGTTCACTATCGGACGTTTTACTACTGAAGAGGAAGTGGACTTCACGATCAAGCAAACCCGTGAAGCGGTAGAAAAATTGCGCGATCTCTCGCCATTGTGGGATATGCACAAGGAAGGTATCGATCTTGATTCAGTCGTCTGGGCAAGTCACTGATCGAGAAGATCTGATTGCTGGTCGACTGCCTTTGCAGTCGGCTGGACGATTCAAGTAATATTGTCAGTGGTATTTAAAATTTCTTCCCCCTTCGTTTTGATCGGGGATATAGTCAAACAACACGTTATTGGAGATCAGCATGGCTTATAGCGACAAAGTATTAGATCATTACGAAAACCCCCGCAATGTCGGTGTTCTTGACAAAGACGATCCGAACGTTGGTACAGGTATGGTTGGTGCTCCAGCTTGTGGTGACGTCATGAGGCTTCAAATCAAGGTCAACGATGAGGGTATCATTGAAGATGCCAAGTTCAAGACCTACGGTTGTGGATCGGCTATCGCATCCTCTTCCCTGGTCACCGAAATGGTAAAAGGCAAGACGCTAGAAGAAGTGGGCGAGATTCGCAACAAGCATATTGCTGAAGAGTTGGCCTTACCACCGGTTAAAATTCACTGTTCAGTTCTCGCTGAAGATGCTATCGCTGCAGCTATCGCAGATATCAAGGCAAAGCGTGGCGACACTGCCGAGAAAGAGGCCGCAATCGCAAGCTGATCGCTTTCGATATTGCCGGGGAGGTCATCAATAATGGGTGTAACGTTTACAGATAGTGCAGCACGACATATCAAGGGATTCCTTGACAAGCGGGGCAAAGGCATCGGCCTGCGCCTGGCCGTGCGTACCACTGGATGTTCTGGTCTGGCGTACGTGCTCGAGTTTGCTGATGAGGTAGCCGCGAACGATGAAGTTTTCGAAGACAACGATGTCACTGTGGTGATAGACAAAAAGAGTCTCGTGTACCTTGAGGGTACCGAGCTCGACTACACCAAAGAAGGTCTCAACGAAGGTTTCAAGTTCAAGAACCCTAACGTGAAAGATGAGTGTGGGTGTGGGGAGTCGTTTACGATATAGGCGCGACTTCTCTGCCTCTCCTTCGCTCGTTGCTTCACAACCCGGCTGACTTGCATCCAGCGCTTTTGCCATTCCGGCTGAACATACCAGTCCTGACATCATGCAGTTAGATCTACGCGGTAGTTTTTTCGAGCTATTTGATATCCCTGACAGTTTCAGGATAGACAAGGATCATCTTGTATCTCGGTATCGGGAGCTACAGACGCAACTGCACCCTGACAAGTTTGCATCCGGTACTGATGCTGAGAGGCGTTGGTCCTTGCAAGCTGCCAGCTACGTTAACGAGGGCTACCAGACACTTCTCGACGACCTGTCTCGTGCAGCTTACATCTTGCAACTCAATGGCATTGCAGTTGACGAAGAGACTGATACACAGATGGATCCTATGTTCCTGATGGAACAAATGGAGCTCAGGGAGTCTCTGGAGTTGGCAGAAACTTCGGCAGATCCTTTAGTAAAGCTTGCAAGTATCCGAAAGCAGTTAAGATCGTTGATTGAGCAGCAGTCTGATCAATACTCTAAGGCCGCTGGGCGAGCTGACTGGTCTGCATCCAGAACCATCACTCGTCAGTGGCAATTTCTCGACAAACTGCTGAGAGAAGCGAAGAGCGTCGAGGAACGGCTGGACGTTTAATGAGGGGAGAGACTTTGCGCTTTCTCTTCACCTGTTAGACTTTTTCAATACCAACCTTCAAGGAATACAAGCGTGGCGCTGCTGCAAATAGCCGAACCTGGGCAAGCTCAGGCACCTCATCAACACAAGCTGGCTGTTGGTATAGACTTAGGAACAACCAACTCTCTGGTGGCTGCAGTCAGAAGTGGCGCGGCTGATGTGCTTGCCGATGCTGAAGGCTATCGGTCTGTTCCGTCCGTTGTCAGCTATTCGGCTGTTGATGAGCCTCTGGTAGGGCGCAAGGCAGATGAACTGTTTGGCAATGCGACCAGCGTTATCCGGTCAGCCAAACGTTTGATGGGCAAGGGTGCTAAAGATCTGGATGCTTCGTGGCTTTCTGATCACTATCAGTTTGATATTACATCGGGTTCGATTCCGGCATTTGTTACCGCGGCCGGCAATCGAACGGCGATGGATGTATCTGCATCTATCCTGCGCCAATTAAAAGACACTGCCGAGTCGACTCTTGGTGGTGATCTGGTGGGTGCCGTCGTGACGGTGCCGGCCTACTTCGACGATGCACAGCGTCAGGCAACCAAGGATGCTGCTGCTCTGGCTGGACTCAATGTGCTCAGATTGATTAATGAGCCTACGGCGGCGGCAGTTGCCTATGGTCTGGATAACGATGAGGAAGGTATTGTTGCAATTTATGATCTGGGTGGAGGAACCTTTGATATATCGCTTCTGAAAATGCAGCGCGGCATTTTCGAAGTCATGGCGACATCCGGGGACACGTCTCTGGGTGGCGACGACATCGATAATCTTCTGGTCGATTGGTTGCTGAATCAGGCCGGTGTAAGCCAGTTGTATGATGAACAGGCGAGGGCTGATGCCAAGCGTTATGCACAATCTCTAAAAGAGGATTTGAGTGTTAAAGAAAGTGTCGATATAGACTGGACGGTCCGCGATTCCGTTTCATTTAAAGGACAGCTTACCCGGCAGGTGTTTAATGACATTATTTCCCCTTTGGTCAATCGAACGTTAAAGCCTTGTCGTCAGGTGTTAAGAGATGCAGATGTCGAGGCTGATGAAGTGCGTGCTGTTGTCATGGTCGGAGGGTCAACTCGCGTGCCTTTGGTGCGTGATTCAGTCAGTGACTTTTTTGGCAAACCGGTTCTGACCTCGATCAACCCTGATGAAGTGGTAGCAGTGGGTGCAGCCATTCAGGCAGATATACTGGCTGGCAACAAGCCTGATAGTGATCTGCTGTTGCTGGATGTTACGCCGTTGTCGTTGGGTCTCGAGATCATGGGTGGGCTGGTGGAGAAAATCATTCCTCGCAATACGACAATTCCTATTGCAAGAGCGCAGGAATTCACCACTTACAAAGACGGGCAGACCGCGATGGCCGTTCATGTTTTGCAGGGTGAACGTGAACTTGTTGATGACTGCCGTTCACTAGCGCGTTTCGATCTGACAGGTTTTCCTCCGAGGGTTGCAGGTGCTGCACGTATTCAGGTTCTGTTTCAGGTTGATGCAGATGGATTGTTGACTGTCAGTGCGCTTGAAAAGGAGAGCGGCACGCTTGCGAGTGTAGACGTCAAGCCATCTTACGGTTTGTCTGATGGAGAAATCGAGACCATGCTTCGTGATTCAATGGAAAATGCCAGCGACGATATGCATAAGCGATTGCTGCAGGAGCAAAGGGTGGAGGGGGCTCGCGTTCTTGAAGCGATATCCAGTGCATTGCGGGCCGATGGTGAGGTTCATTTGTCGGCCGAAGAGCTCGAGCAGGTCAATGCGCTGGTTGTCTCATTGGAGGGGGTGCTGGAAAATGATAATCGGGACGTTATCAAGCAGGCAATTCAGGAGCTAGAGCGAGGTAGCAGTCAATTTGTAGAAAGACGTATGAATGCAAGTGTCCGGGAAATGATGTCCGGACAAGGCATAGATACTTTTAGCGCCGACGTGCCGGCGCGCACTGATAGCACGGTAGGCTCATGACACAGTAGGCTTGTAACATTGACGTCCGCTTTCGCCTCCGGCATTAGTGTCAGCGCTTGTCTGCTGTGATACGTACCCCATATATACACACCAACCCTTTTTATCTACAACGTGGAGTTACTGGCAACATGCCCACCATCACGATTAAGCCACACCACGAAATCTGCCCGGAAGGCGCAGAATTCGAGGTCGATTCTGGAATCTCTGTATGCGATGCCATGCTTCGAAATGGCGTCCATATCGAGCACGCCTGCGAAAAATCCTGTGCATGTACGACCTGTCACGTGCACATCAGAGAAGGTTTGGAAAGCATGGACGAGGCGGATGAGCTCGAAGAGGACTATCTGGACAAAGCCTGGGGGCTGGATCCGGAATCCCGACTGAGTTGTCAGGCCATTGTAGGAGACACAGATTTGCTTGTGGAAATACCCAAGTACACTATCAATATGGTTTCCGAGGCACCTCACTGATGAAATGGACTGATGTGCGTGAGATTGCAATCGAGTTGTGTGAGGCCCATCCGGACGTAGATCCGCAATATGTTCGCTTCACTGATTTGCATGCCTGGGTGATGGCCATTGAGGGATTCGATGATGATCCTGACAAATCCAGTGAAGGCATTTTGGAAGCCATTCAGATGACCTGGCTTGACGAACAGGACTAAGACTCGTTACGGACCGTTTTTAAGGCATTAAAGCGACGGGATGACGACAAATTCGCTCAAGACTGTTGACCCGGAGATTAGTTGCAGCTATCATTGCGCGGCTTGATGATGTGAAGTTTCGGGGTATGGCGCAGCCTGGTAGCGCATCTGCTTTGGGAGCAGAGGGTCGTAGGTTCGAATCCTGCTGCCCCGACCAACTTTTCCCGTCATGTTAGGTAAACACGCTTGTTTGTTAGATCGGCAGGCAAGAAGAGCTGAACAGTCACATGAGCGCCCGTAGCTCATCTGGATAGAGCATCGGCCTTCTAAGCCGAGGGTAGCAGGTTCGAGTCCTGCCGGGCGCACCATCCTGGGAATTGCAAGGTGTGTGATAGCTCGACATTCTGTGAGAGCTATCCAACAAGGTATTGTTTTAAAGCCAGATCTGCAGTGGTGAGCGTAGCTCAGTTGGTAGAGCGCAGGATTGTGATTCCTGTGGTCGCGGGTTCGAATCCCGTCGTTCACCCCACTCAGATCAGGGTTCTCCCGGCGGCAATCGCCTGATACCGGGACAATGTTCCAGCGAGACGGTGTGATGTGTTGACATTCCCTGATATGAAGTAGGTAATGTGCGATTCCTAGCGCTCCGTTTCCGCTATAATAAAGGGCTTACGAATTACTCTGCGAGAGTGGCGGAATTGGTAGACGCGCTGGTTTTAGGTACCAGTGTCTTTGACGTGGGAGTTCGAGTCTCCCCTTTCGCACCAGTTTTCGTGCCCCCACACAGGCACATCACCTAATCTTGATGAAGTTGCACGCGTCTAGGCAGGGCATGCCAGGCGCTGCAACGCTCCACATCAGGGTTATTAGAGGCAAGCATGCAAGTATCAGTAGAAACCACCCAGGGGCTCGAGCGTCGCATGACCGTCGCCCTGCCGTCAGAAGACATCGATTCGGCCGTTCTTGAACGGCTGCAGAGCCTGAGCAAAACCACCAGAATGAATGGTTTTCGCCCGGGAAAGGTGCCATTCAAGGTTGTCAAGAAACGCTATGAGCCCCAGGTTCGCAGTGAAGTGCTTGGCTCGATGATCAATCGATCCTATTACGATGCAGTGCAACAGGAAAACCTGCGGCCCGCAGGCCAGCCGAACATTGAGCCTGGCGAAAATTCAGGTGAAAGCGATGATGGCTTTAGTTTCGTTGCGACATTCGAGGTTTACCCGGAGTTTGAGCCTGTCTTCAACGACAACATTCAGGTTACACGACCTCAGGTCACCATCGAGCAAAGCGATATCGACGAAATGGTGGATAACCTGCGCAAGCAGCGTACTGAGTATACAGCGGTAGAGCGTGCCTCTGTCGACGGTGATCAAATCGTCATTGATTTCCTAGGACGTATCGATGGCGAGGAATTCGATGGTGGAAAAGCTGAGAAAGCCCCGTTGGTTCTCGGTTCAAACCAGATGATCCCGGGTTTCGAATCCCAGCTGATTGGCCTGAGTGCCGGCGATGAAAAAACCATTTCTGTCACTTTTCCTGAAAACTATCAGGCAGATCATCTTGCTGGGAAGGAAACCGAGTTTGATATCAAGGTTCATGAGGTTAAGGAATCCAGCCTGCCTGAGCTGGACGAAGAGCTTATTCGCAGCTTTGGTATCGAGGACGGACAGATTGAAAGTCTGCGTGCGGATATCCTGAAAAACATGGAACGTGAACTAAAGCAACGGGTTGACGGTCAGATCAAATCTCAGGTCATGGATGGCCTTGTGGCGCTAAATCCGATTGACGTGCCGGCCGCTCTGGTGGGCGAGGAGATTAAACGACAAAAAGAGCAAATGGTTGAACAGATGCCCCCAGGGACTGAGGTTTCGGCGCTGCCAGATGAACTATTCACAGAACAAGCCACAAAACGGGTTCAATTAGGCCTCGTTGTGGGAGAAATTATCCAGAAAAATGAATTAAAGGCTGATGCTGCGGCAGTAAGAGCCCAGGTCGAGTTACTTGCATCTTCGTATCAGGACCCCCAACAAGTAATTGACTATTATTACGGTAACGCCGAGATGTTGAAAAACGTAGAAGGCCTGGTTCTTGAAGAAGCTGTTACAGCGGCGGTTTTAAGTGCCGCATCCGTAACAGACGAACCCAAGTCTTTTAAAGACATCATGAATCCGCCATCGTCCGAGGCGGAAGAAAGCGAGAGCAGCTAAAGATGAATTCAGGTCCTAACTGGGGTTACAACGGGTCGATGCCAACATCGGGGTCATACTCGGACCCTTCGGCAGCCGGCGGTCTTGTGCCGATGGTCGTCGAACAATCCTCTAGAGGAGAGCGTGCATATGACATATATTCGCGACTATTAAAAGAGCGGGTCATTTTCATGGTCGGCCAGGTCGAGGACTACATGGCCAATCTGATCGTGGCGCAATTGCTGTTTCTTGAGTCAGATAATCCTGATAAGGATATTTCTCTTTATATCAATTCTCCAGGCGGCTCCGTAACCGCCGGTATGGCAATATATGACACGATGCAATTCATCAAGCCCAACGTCAGCACGCTTTGCATCGGACAGGCAGCAAGTATGGGTGCTTTTCTGCTCAATGCAGGTGAGCCAGGCAAACGTTTCATTTTGCCGAATTCCAGAGTAATGATTCACCAGCCTTCGGCCGGTTTTCAGGGACAGGCCACGGATATCGATATACATGCGCGTGAAATCCTGTCGATAAAGGAAAGAATGAATGCATTAATGGCTCATCACAGCGGTCAAACTGTCGAAAAGATCAAGTCAGATACCGAGCGAGATAACTTTCTGACGGCGCAGGATGCGGTAGAGTATGGGCTGGTGGATCGAATAGTTCAGACGCGTGATGAAGAAGTCGATGTCGCAACATCAGGGAGTGCGGAATCACCCAGCGTAGATATTGACAAGCCAGAAGGTTAGTCTCACAACCATGTGGCTGGTTTAAAGGATTGGTTTGGTTTCGGCACTATACTTTTGCCGGAACCAGACAGCTACGGCAGCTCAAGGAGTAGGATTGACGTACACGAATTATTTTCAAGGCGTGAAATTGGTTTGCCTTGAATGTGATACGAGCAGCATCCCTGAATCGGGTGGCAGTTTATTGCTTGAATCTTTCAGGGAAACACGGCAATGTGTTGGAAAGCCAGAGGTTAGGTAAAATAATGAGTGATCAGGAAGACAAGAAAGACGATGGCAAGCTACTTTATTGCTCTTTTTGCGGCAAAAGCCAGCATGAAGTGCGAAAGCTTATCGCCGGCCCGTCTGTTTTTATCTGTGATGAATGCGTCGATTTGTGTAATGACATCATTACCGAAGAAATGCAGGAGCAGGGCAGTGATGAGGAGAGCTCGCTTCCCAAGCCCCATGAGATCAACGAACTGCTTGACCAGTACGTTATAGGCCAGGCGAAAGCCAAACGGATCCTGTCGGTTGCTGTTTATAACCATTACAAGCGTCTTGAGTACAAGGATAAGAAAGGTGATGTAGAGCTTGCAAAAAGCAACATATTACTGATAGGCCCTACGGGCTCAGGCAAGACCCTGTTGGCTGAGACGCTCGCTCGAACACTGAACGTGCCATTTACGATCGCTGATGCCACCACGCTGACTGAAGCAGGATATGTCGGTGAGGACGTTGAAAATATTATTCAGAAGTTGTTGCAAAAATGCGACTACGACGTGGAGAAAGCGCAAACCGGTATCGTGTATATCGACGAAATCGACAAAATTTCGCGCAAGTCCGATAACCCGAGTATCACGCGGGATGTATCCGGCGAAGGTGTCCAGCAGGCTCTGCTCAAGCTCATCGAGGGGACAGTCGCCTCTGTTCCACCGCAAGGCGGCAGAAAACATCCCCAGCAGGAGTTTCTGCAAGTGGATACTTCAAATATTCTGTTTATCTGCGGAGGTGCGTTTGCTGGTCTGGAAAAGCTGATTCAGAATCGAAGCGATAAAGGCGGCATTGGTTTTGGCGCTGAAGTCAAATCCAAGGACGACAGCTCGAACATTGGGCAATTGTTGATGGATTGCGAGGCCCAGGATCTCATCAGTTTTGGCCTGATCCCGGAATTCGTAGGGCGCTTGCCGGTTGTAGCAACACTTGAGGAGCTGGACGAGGAGGCGCTCGTGCGCATTCTGGTCGAGCCCAAGAATGCCATCACCAAGCAATACCAGAAACTGCTTGCCATGGAAGAGGTCGATATCGAGTTCAGGAAAGATGCTTTGCAGGCAGTTGCCCAGAACTCCCTTGAGCGTAAAACAGGAGCTCGAGGTTTGCGCACCATCCTCGAAAATGTACTGCTCGACACGATGTATGAATTGCCCAGAATAGAGAACGTCAAGAAAGTGATTCTTGATGCGGCAGTTGTCCGTGGCGAGGCAAAGCCGTATCTTCTGCTCGAAGGCCAGGAAAAAGTCATGGAAGAGGAAAAGTACAAGAAAGCAGCGTCTGACGACTAATGAGGTTCCGGGCTGCCTGATACAGGTTGCACGGAGTCCCATTTAAAATTGCCCGGGCGAGATGAAATGCTGGGGAATAGTACGGAAAAACCGGCGGAAGCCGGTTTTCTCATTTCTAACGTATGCATTGAATGTGAGAACTGACAATTCTGGTGTCTATTCAAAGTGCAGTAGACGCTTGAATTTTGTAAAGTGGGTATCACCTTGTAGTGAACGTTCGATTGAACAGTGACCACTGCATGGAAATGGAAGCGCGATTGCTTCTACTTTAGTGATTGTTGGTGAGCACAGTCAGCCCCTTACTGGAGAGCTTTTTAACGTGTCAGATACAGAAGTTACTCAAGATGCAACGGATGAGTCCATGCAACTACCGGTCTTGCCGTTACGTGACGTCGTCGTGTATCCCCACATGGTCATTCCTTTGTTTGTTGGTCGTGAGAAATCCATCGACGCGCTCGATGCAGCCATGTCTCAGGACAAGCGCATCATGTTGGCTGCACAAACCAGTGCGGCTGTTGACGAGCCTGATGATGGCGATATTCACAAGGTGGGTACCATCGCTACCATCCTGCAATTACTCAAGCTGCCCGACGGCACGATCAAAGTGCTTGTCGAGGGTTTGCAGCGAGCCAACATTGACGACGTTCTTACCTCTGAACAAGGTTACTTTGTCGCCAATTACAGCTTTCCTGAACCTGCCATAGAAGATTCCGAGAAGGTCACGGACGTGAAGGAGCTGGATGTTCTGGTGCGTTCGGTAACAAACATGTTCGATCAGTACGTCAAGATGAACAAGAAAGTGCCGCCGGAAATTCTGAGCTCACTAACCGGGGTCAATGATGCAGATCGGCTGGCAGATATGATTGCCGCACAAATGTCGTTGCGTGTTGAGGAGAAGCAAAAAATCCTGGAACTGTTCGACGCCGGAGAGCGTCTAGAGCACCTCCTGCATCTTATGGAATCCGAACTCGATATGCTGCAGGTCGAAAAGCGTATTCGTGGCCGTGTTAAGCAGCAAATGGAAAAAAGTCAGCGTGAGTATTATCTGAATGAACAGATGAAGGCCATTCAGAAAGAGTTGGGCGAAATGGATGATGTGCCCAATGAAACTGAAGAGCTTGCACGCAAGATTGCCAAGGGTGGTTTATCTAAAGAGGCGAGAAAGAAGGCTACTGCCGAACTAAACAAGTTGAAAATGATGTCTCCGATGTCAGCTGAAGCTACAGTAGTGCGCAACTATGTTGACACGCTGGTTAGTCTGCCATGGAAAAAAAGATCCAAGTTGAAGAAGACGCTTGCCGAGGCAGAAGCCACACTTGAGCATGATCACTACGGGCTTGAGAAAGTAAAGGAACGCATTCTGGAATACCTGGCTGTTCAAAAAAGGGTGGGTCATGCCAAAGGCCCTATCTTGTGTTTGGTTGGTCCTCCGGGCGTTGGCAAGACGTCACTGGGTAAGTCCATTGCCAAGGCGACTGGACGAAGATTCAGTCGCATGGCTCTCGGTGGTGTAAGAGATGAGGCAGAAATTCGCGGCCATCGACGCACGTACATCGGGTCAATGCCTGGCAAGATCGTTCAGAACCTTGCCAAGGTCAAGCGCAAGAACCCGCTTATATTGCTCGATGAAATCGACAAGATGTCTACCGATTTCAGAGGCGATCCATCTTCGGCATTGCTTGAGGTATTGGATCCAGAGCAGAACCATACGTTTACCGATCATTATCTGGAAGTGGAATACGATTTATCCGATGTAATGTTTGTAGCGACTGCAAATACCATGAACATTCCGGAACCGTTGCTTGACCGGATGGAAGTTATCCGAATTCCAGGTTATACGGAAATGGAAAAAGCCAATATTGCCGAGCGATACCTGTTACCACGCAAGATGGTTGATAACGGGCTGGACGATTCGGAACTTTTGGTTAGTGATGACGCCATCCTTGAAATTATCAGAAGCTATACACGTGAAGCGGGGGTTAGAAACCTTGAGCGTGAAGTATCCAAGATCTGTCGCAAAGTGGTTCGGGAAGTTATGGAGTTGGAGTCGGCCATTCGCGACAAGAAGGAGTCGGACGAAGGCGTTACGGGTGTGGTTAAGGTCAACGCAGAAAATCTGGCGGATTACCTCGGTGTTCCCAGGCACCGTTATGGACGTGCTGAAACTGAAAATCAGATCGGTCAGGTCACTGGACTTGCCTGGACATCGGTAGGTGGTGAGTTGCTAACCATAGAGTCGACCGTGGTCTCGGGCAAGGGCAAGCTCAGCTCTACGGGTCAGTTAGGTGACGTTATGCAGGAGTCTATACAGGCGGCAATGATGGTCGTTAGAAGCCGCGCCGAGGCTTTGGGAATAGCGCCGGATTTTTATGAAAAATTTGATATCCATCTGCACGTACCAGAAGGTGCGACACCTAAGGATGGACCGAGTGCAGGTGTTGGCATGTGCACGGCAATGGTTTCCTGTCTTACGAGTGTTCCCGTGAAGGCAAATGTGGCTATGACTGGAGAAATTACGCTTCGCGGAGAGGTTCTGCCCATCGGTGGATTGAAAGAGAAGTTGCTTGCAGCCCAGCGAGGCGGAATCGACACGGTTTTAATTCCTATCGAAAATGAAAAAGACTTATCCGAAATTCCTGAAGAGATTAAATCAGGATTGGATATACGGCCTGTTCAATGGATCGATGAAGTGCTTGATGTGGCGCTTGCAAGTGTTCCTGGGCCGGAAGGTGAAACCCTGGGAGAGGCGGTGACCAGCCCAGACAAGACAAAAGGCGGTCCGGCTGGAACAGTGCAGACTCATTAGTCCTTTACTGTCAATAATGCCAGTATATTTGCTGATCTGACGTTATATACGGTGCTAAATGGCCGAATATAACTGTTTTGCAAGTGCTGACGGTAAGTGAATGGCTAACACTTGGTTGTCACGCTGTTGGCCAGGGTCTCTGTGAATGCGCGATGCCAGTGAACAATCCAAGACTTTGATCGTCCTGAAAACAGGTAGGAATTGTGCTGCACTGCTCATTTGATTCTCAGCGCTATTACAAGAATCAGATCACATCATGGTCACTGATCGAGCGAAGCGATGTGCCCTATAGCTTCTTTTATTGGAAAGCAATAGTTAAATTTTTGCAGTAGATTGCTGCAACCCGCATGGTTGGTGGGTTTTTACGTAATTATCGAGTATCATTCTCGGGTCGGAAGAGATGTAGGGTAAGCATCTGACCAATGATGCTTCAAAAACAAATATACTCAACGGGAAAGCGTTTCATGAATAAAGGAGAATTTGTTGATGCAGTAGCAGCCAAGGGCGAGATGTCCAAGGCTGATGCAGCAGCAGCGGTAGACGCAGTGTTGGAAAGCGTTACTGATGCCATGCAAAAAGGCGATCAGGTAACTCTGGTAGGCTTTGGTACATTCCTCGTTCGTAAGCGCGAAGCGCGTACCGGCCGTAACCCTCGCACTGGTGAACCATTGCAAATAAAAGCATCAAATGTTCCTAGCTTTAAAGCTGGCAAAGCATTAAAAGATGCTGTAAACTAATCGGCTTGGGTGCTTAGCTCAGCTGGTAGAGCATCGCCCTTACAAGGCGAGGGTCGGCGGTTCGATCCCGTCAGCACCCACCATGTTTTTAAAGAGTTCTGGAGCGGTAGTTCAGTTGGTTAGAATACCGGCCTGTCACGCCGGGGGTCGCGGGTTCGAGTCCCGTCCGCTCCGCCAACACCAGGAAGGGTCATCTTTTAGGTAATATTGATGGTCCTCGATTTGTTCAACGCTTCCAAGCTTCTGCAATGAACTTGGACAGAACAAGTAGCGAATCAAGTCGTTGATAAAGGGTGCTCCGGCGCCCTTTTTTCGTTTCAGGTCATAATCCTCGTAACGGAACGATTGGATAAGTAAGTTCCTTTACGGATATATAGGTTTTTCAGCTTGTGTAACAGCAGGCTGGCACGACAGGTGGATGTGGCACCAACACCATTAAACAGGAATCAATATGTTATTGGATTTGCGCGAGAAGGTTAGAAATTCAAAGCCGCTCAAGTACAGCATAATCACGCTAATCAGCATACCGTTCGTCCTTGTTGGTATCGGTTCATACTTTAGTGGTGGTACTGCGGCACCTATAGCAGAGGTGAACGGCATACCCATCGATCAGCAACAGTGGGATCGCGCCTATCAACAGCAGAGACAGCAGCTGGCCCGAATGTTCGGAGGGCAGTTGCCTGAGGCATTTGCCAACGAATCACTTTTGCGTGAGCAGGCCTTGCAACAGCTGATTACCCAACAGGTTCTGGAAAGCGAGGTAGTAGAACAAAAGTTTGCTGTCGGTGATGAAACCCTTGGCAGGGCCATACGTAACCTACCCAATTTTCAAGTCGATGGGCGTTTCGATGCTGAGGCTTACCAGTTGCAGTTACGTTCATCCGGCATGTCTGTTCCGATGTTCGAGCAAAGCTTTCGCGACGACACCGCGCTGAATCAATTCAGGACCGGTGTTAGTGAAACGGCTTTCACATTGCCCCAGGAAGCAGAGCGTCTTGCGGCACTGGGACGTCAGACAAGAACCATTGAAGCCGTTAAGTTCGACTTCGCTAAAGCCAAGGAAGGAATAGAGGTTTCTGACGACGATGTTGTTACCTATTTCGACAGTGAGAAAGATAACTACCAGTTTCCAGAGCGCGTAAAAATTCAATACATAGAACTGGACAGCTCAGCCGTAGCGTCGGGGATTGAAATCTCTGACGAGCAGGCGCAAGCCTATTACGACGAAAACAAGGCACGGTATATTACTGCAGAACAACGGGAGGCTTCGCATATTCTTCTGGAATCCGGCGAAGCCAGTGAGGAGGATCAAATAGCGAAACTTGTGGAGCTCAAGGCCCGTATCAACGGCGGGGAATCGTTCGCTGATCTTGCTAAAGAATTTTCCGACGATATTGGCTCGGCTGAGGCAGGTGGAAGTCTTGGCGTCATAGCTGCGGGCGCAATGGTGCCTGAATTTGAAGCAGCCGTTATGGCACTTGAGGGTGAGGGGGCTTTATCGGAGCCTGTGATTACTGACTTCGGAGTTCACCTTATCAGACTGGACAGCATTGTCCCGGAAACAGGAACGCCTTTCGAAGACGTTAAAGATGAGATTGTCGAAACGCTTCAGCAGGACGAAGCAGACAGGGAGTTTTTTGACCTGCGTGATTTGCTTGTTGAATTGGCATTCGACAATCCGGGTTCGCTTGATCCGGCCGCAGATGCAGCCGGACTGGAAATCCTGACATCAGACTGGCTGGACAGTGAGACTGACTCAGGACCCGTACTGTCGAGCCCGGGTGTTATGAGTGCAGCCTTCAGTCCCGATGTTCTCGATGAAGAGAACAACTCTGACCTCATTGATATTGATGATCGTCATGTCGTCGTACTTAGAGTGCTTGAACACGAAGACCCACGGCCCAAGACACTGGACGACGTCAGAGATGAAGTCGTTGATGCACTGAAAGGTGAAAAGGCTACCGACGCCTTGACCGCACTGGTTGACGCAGCTCTTGAGAAACTGTCTTCAGGTGAGGCCGCTTCAGCAGTTGCTGATGACAATGAACTTGCCGAGGTTTATGAGCAAGAAATTCTCGATCGACAATCAACAGTATTCGATGCAAATATCACAGCAAGAATTTTCTCGCTGCCACATCCGGGTGATGAAACCATCACAGACAAGTCAACGTTGGCGAATGGGGACGAATTAGTGCTTCGACTTGAATCTGTGCAGACGCCAGAGGTAGATGCTGCTAATGATGACGAAAATCCCGCATCATTCGTTGCAGGTGTTGTAGAAGCAGGTGCTGACCCTCGACTGGGCAGTACAGAATTTGAGGCATTGCTGGAAAGCCTTCGCGGCTCAGCCGATGTTGAAATGATGGGATCATCGGCTGCGTCGATAGCCCAGTAATATCGTACTGGCATCAGTTACGGCCCTAACCTGTATTATTATCCATGAAAGCGACAGATTCTTCCGGAAGCCTGAAGCCAGCGGCCTCCTTTGTCTGTAACGAATCATGCCAAGGCTGCGCACCCAAGATGAAATACAGTCTGTATTGCGCTCCTTCGCAGAATCCGCTACAAATAAAGGATTCGGTAAAAATGTAGTCGTTTCATGAATAGTGCGGGCTCGTGGGAGCGCTCACTTCTTCAGTTGGGCTCTTGCCTGTTTGGTCAACGCCACCAGGTGTCCGCGAATCTGAGACTCGCGCGTAATCGGTTTGCTGAACTGCACGCGTACGTCGGATGTTTCGCCATCGTTTGTCACGATAGAAAAATCAACGCCGTTTGCATCCATACCTGCCATGATTGCGTTTTCAGCGGTAGGGCTGCTGCCCAGTGCTTGCACAATAGCCAGGCAAGCATCGCTATGGTCATCGTTCATGTGATTTACGACGCCTTTGACGGTCTCTTTGTTATAAATTGTGTCATTCATGTGTTATATCACTGCTGATTGAAGAATAGCGCTTTATTTACAATGACAACAGTTAATCTTAACCCTACCATACGAACGGCTATGACCTCTCCGCGTGCCAAGTTCGACGTTGACGTGGGGAAATCCAAAATTCACGATAATGGGAGTTGTTCACGATGAGTATGATTCAAGAGTTCAAGGAATTTGCAATGAAGGGCAGCCTGATCGATATGGCTGTTGGTATCATCATTGGTGCCGCTGTAGGAAAAATGGTTAGTACGTTGGTAGAGAACATCCTGATGCCGATTATCGGTGTTTTCATGGGTGGTGTTAATTTTCAGGACTTATCAATTCAGGTCGGCGATGCTGCTATCGGGTACGGTGCTTTCATACAGGCAATGATCGATTTCCTGATTATTGCATTCGTTATCTTCATGATCCTCAAAGCTATCGCCAAGATGAAGGCTAGCTTCGAGGCCGAGAAAGCGGCAGAGCCAGAAGTAGATCCGGCAGACGTTGTGTTGCTCACGGAAATTCGTGATCTTCTGAAGAAGTAATTTTCAGGAGACGCTCACCGTCCCTGAACGGTGAGCCTTGACTACAGACAAAAGGGCAGGGCAGACGTCTCCTGCCTGCCCCTTTTTCTGGCTTGATTCCCTGTTTGAACTGGCGTAATTCCTGCGTTAACTGCAAATCAGCTCAAGTCAGGCATGGAAACGATATTGAATCCACCATCGACATAGACAGTCTGGCCCGTTATGCCAGAAGCCATGGGCGAGGCGAGAAAAGCAGCCGTATTGCCGACCTGTTCGATAGTGGTGTTTTCACGCATGGGAGAGACTGAGGATACATGCCCCAATAGTTTTTTGAAGTCGCCGATGCCGGCTGCAGCGAGCGTTTTTATCGGGCCTGCAGATATCGCATTTACGCGTATGCCGTCGGGTCCGAGTGATGTCGCCATAAAACGTGTGTTGGCTTCCAACGACGCCTTTGCCAGTCCCATGACATTGTAGTTTGGCATCGCTCGCACTGCGCCCAGATACGACAGAGTGATCAATGAGCCACCGGTTCGCAGTTGGGGTCTGGCAGCTTTGGCCACAGCTGCAAAGCTGTATGAGCTGATGTCGTGAGCAATGCGAAATGATTCCCTCGATACGGAATCGAGGAAATCCCCATCCAGAGCTTCACGTGGTGCAAAGGCCACGGCATGGATCAGTCCATCAAACCCATCACTCCATTCTTGCTTGACGCTGGCCATAAGCTCGTCTATCTGTGCATCTTCCGCGACATCGCATGGTAGTACGATAGTGGAATCGCAAGTGGCAGCCATATCGATAACACGATCTTTAAGTCTGTCGTTTTGATAGGTAAACGCAAGGCTTGCGCCTTCGCGGTGCATGGCCTCTGCAATACCCCATGCGATGGATCGTTTGCTGGCTACGCCAAAAATAATAAAGCGCTTACCGTCTAGCATTCCCATGATGTTGCTCCTCTTGATATTGTTTCTGTTTCAGCGTTAAGTTGCCACGATGAGTTTTTCATCCGGTGGCAGGCATTTTTCGCTGAGGCTTGTAGTTTTGCACAAAAACGTATCCGGGCGCGTTTTGCATGCATATCCAGCACGTCAACCCGGTTCGATGCTGACTACCCGGATGTGAGTAATTGTTTCAGTACTGATTCGTATATCGATGAAAGCGTATCAATGTCCTTGCATGATGTGCGTTCATCAATCTGATGGATAGTAGTATTCAGCGCACCGAACTCGATGACTTGTGCACCCGTAGGAGCGATGAAGCGTCCATCTGATGTGCCACCGCCGGTGTCAAGACTTGCATTGCTGCCCGTGTGATGTTGAATGGCGTTTTGCACCGCATCGGTCAGTGTGCCCTGCTGTGTAATGAACGGTTGAGCGCTGTCTTTCCATTCGATATGAAAATCAAGATGGTGATTTTCACACAGAGCCGTCACCGTGTTTTTAATATGATCAATTGTTGTTGCGGGGCCGTAGCGTAAATTGAATTCGACGCTCAATGTTCCGGGTATGACATTGCTTGCCCCCGTGCCAGCGTTGATATTGGAAATCTGCAATGTGGTTGGCGGGAAGTATTCGTCGCCTTCATCCCAGGCGATACCCGTGAGTTCCAGCAAAGCAGGCATTGCGCGGTGCACAGGATTGTCTGCCATGTGCGGGTATGCTACATGGCCTTGCTTGCCCTTTACAATCAGGTGAGCGCCCAGTGATCCGCGACGTCCGTTGCGTATGATGTCTCCGAAACGATGGGTGCTGCTTGGTTCTCCGACAATGCAGTAGTCGATAGTCACCTGCCTTGCCTGAAGCGTCTCGATAACCTTCACAGTTCCATCAATCGCGGGGCCTTCTTCATCGCTGGTAAGCAACACAGCGATAGAGCCCTTGATACCGTGTTCAGTACCGACGTTTTCCCCGTCTCCATGATTAACCCGATCTGCAATGAATCGTTCGATAGCGGTAATGGCTGCGGCTACACCACCTTTCATGTCGGCAGCGCCACGACCGCACAGATAACCATCAATAATGTCAGCGCTGAAGGGGGGGGATGTCCAGCTGTCGGTGTCGCCTGTGGGTACGACGTCGGTGTGGCCTGCGAAAACCATCAGTGGGCTTTCGGTGCCTCGTCTGGCCCAAAGGTTTGTTACATCGCCTGAATTCATCCATTCAATACTGAACCCGCAGTCTTCCAGGCGTTGGGCAATCAATGCCTGACAACCTTTGTCATCAGGTGTTACCGATTCACGTTGTACCAGGTCTATGAGCAACGAGATGGATTCACTGTGTGTCGTATTCATGATTTGAATTCAATCGGTGAATGTATGGTAGCGGTTATGCGTCGGGCAGCTGATGGTTAGTAGCAGGATGGAGGGGCTGTAGAGCGCTTCCACACAGGTGGTCGATATATGCATGGAAACCAGATATACGCTCATAGCTGATCTTGAAGCAGTGCACGTATCGATTTCTGGTCAGCTGGATTCAACGGACGTTTCTGGCTGTCTGAAACAAGAAACACGTCGTCTATGCGTTCACCCAATGTGGAGATACGAGCAGCAAGAACATCGACTCTGGCGCTCAGAAATACGCGGGCGATGGATGACAGTATGCCCGGGCGATCAGCCGCAGTTATGCGTACTTCGCTGAGTCCGGATTCATGGCTGGAGAAATCAACCACCGTCGATATAGAGAAATAGCGTAGTCGGCGTGCAGTGGGTTGTGTTCCCAGTGAAGGGATATCACGTGGCACACCCAATTCGTGTGTCAGCGTGTAACGAATCTCGTCTATACGATCCGGATCTTCTATCGGAAGTTGTGTTGTATCCAGGACGTGGAAGGTGTCAAGCGCGTATCCGGCGTTCGTTGTATTGATGGTCGCAGAAAAAACACTGAGTTGCAAACGTTCCAGTACCGCCGCTATTAACGCGAACAATGCTTCGTTGTCAGGGGTGTAAATCAGTATTTCTGTCGAACCCCGTGAGGCTGAATAACGAAGTGATACCAGTGGGCCGGATGTATTTTCATTGGCCAAAAGAATTTCAGTATGTCTGGCTATTTCTATTGCCTGGTATTGCCGGAAATAGTCATCTCCCAGTGTTTCCCATAACATGGCAACACGTGAATCATCCACGAAGGCGTCGTCCATCAGTGTCATGGTATGGGACTGTCGGCGTGCAATGACATCGCCTTCTTCCATGGGATTGTCCAGACCGCGCTTGAGAATCAGGAATGTATGTCTGTACAGGGACTGCAGCAGGCTCTGTTTGAAAGAGTTCCAGAGTTCTGGGTTGGTAGCACGAATATCCGAAATCGTTAGCAGGTAAAGATGGTTAAGGTGTTCGATACTGCCAACCTTGCGGGCGAATTCAAGTTGTTCTTTCGGATCGTCGATATCCTTGCGCTGTGCAGTTATCGACATCATGAGATGATGCCGAACGGTCCATTCCATAAGCTCACTGTCTTCTGCGCATAATCCATGCTGTTGCGCAAAAACTTTGGCATCTTCCGCACCGAGTTCGCTGTGATCACCACCCCGGCCTTTTGCAATGTCATGAAACAAGGCAGTCAGGTAGAGAACGTGCGGCCGCGACAGTTTGGCAGCTACTTCGCTACCGTGGGGGAGCTCATCGGCAAATCGTGGTACTGCCAGACGGCGACAATTTCGAATGACCTTGAGCGTGTGTTCATCGACCGTGTAGATGTGAAACAGATCGTATTGCATACGGCCAACAATTTGATCAAACGCTGGTATGTAGGCTGCAAGTACACCATAACGATTCATTAATCGCACGGTTCTAGTCAGTTTTTCCGGCATGCTGAAGATATCTATGAACAGTTTCTTCACCACGGGGTCGCTACGAAAGCGTGAATTGATCAACGGCAGATTCGCGCGTATAAGACGCACGGTGTTAGAGCGAACGTTAGTCGCTTTAGTCGTCGTACCGAACACGACAAACAGCTCCAGAAGTGCTGGTGGATAGTGCATGAACACATCATCGTGTGTGACTTCCAGAAATCCGTTTCTCACCTGGAAGCGGGAATTAACAGGTTCCACAGTTGCATTAGCTGTAACGCCGCTGATGATACCGCCAATTCCCTGAATCAGAATTTCGTTAAGTCGCTGTAGTACCATGACGGTCCGGTAGAACCTTTGCATCAGTGTTTCTATGGAACGATTATCGGTGTCATCGATGTAGCCGAACTCGTGCGCTATGTCTTTCTGATAGTCAAACAGCAGACGATCTTCACGACGCCCGGCCACTCGATGCAACAGATAGCGGATTTTCCACAGTACTTCCAGGCCCTCGCGCAAGCTGTTCAGTTCTTCAGGCAGCAGAAGTTCCTTCTCGACCAGCGGTTCCAGTGAGCGGCTACCGAACATGCGTTGGCAAATCCAGGATATTGTCTGGAAGTCGCGCAAGCCTCCCTGGCTTTCCTTGATATTGGGTTCCAGTCGGTATGCATTAGTCTGGAAGCGATTATGTCGCTGTTCTTGTTCGGCCACCTTTGCATGAAAGAACTCGGTGGTTGGCCACATGTGCTCCGGGCTGATCACTTCCTTCATCTGCTGAAACAGGGTTTCATCCCCACAGATCAGTCTGGCTTCCATGAGGTTTGTAATAACAGTGATGTCTGAACCTGCTTCACGTTCGCAATCGGAGACGGTTCGGACACTGTGGCCAATGTCGAGTTTCAGATCCCACAAAGCCGTTATCCATTGGCTCAGCATATCGTTACGTTGCGCATCGACGATATCGTCGTGATCATCCGGCAGAAGGATTGCAATGTCTATGTCGGAATACGGGTGTAATTCACTGCGGCCGTAGCCGCCCACGGCAAGCAGGGAAAGACCGTTGAACATCGGGCTTTTTTGCTGCCACAGCCTGTTCAGTACATCGTCGAGTAGCTCGGTACGAAGAGCCAGGAGCGTGGAGGCGGAAGAGCCGGCCATGAACTGCGCATGAATGAATTCATGTCCGGTAGTCAAAGCGTCGCGAAAAGCTCCCTGCTCGTCAGTGTGTGTTTCGATCAGGTGATTAACCTGCTCACGCATCGCCTCCTTCAAGGGCGTGAATGCAGGATCAGCATAGAGAATTTTTTGTGAGGCGCTATAGGTAGCACCGACATCGGTCACAGCGCCTGGCCGTCACTTAATGTCAGCAGCTCGAACCCGTCTTCCGTGACTAGTACGGTGTGCTCCCATTGTGCGGACAACGAACGATCTTTGGTCACCACCGTCCAGCCGTCTGCCAGCACGCGCGCATGTCGCTTGCCCTGATTGATCATGGGCTCGATGGTGAACGTCATACCCGGGCGCAAAACTTCACCTGCACCGGGCTTTCCGTAGTGCAAAATCTGGGGATCCTCATGAAAGTTTGATCCGATACCGTGACCGCAATATTCGCGAACGACTGAATAATGCTGTCCTTCGGCATAAACCTGAATGGCATTGCCCAAATCGCCCAGGGTAACTCCCGGTTTGACTGTGCGGATTCCTCGAACCATGGATTCGTAGGCAGCTTCGCACAGGCGTCTGGCGTGGGGGGCGACCTCACCGACGTAATACATGCGACTGGTATCGCCGAACCAGCCATCTTTGATGACGGTAACGTCGATGTTGACAATGTCACCCTTTTTCAAAACCCGGTCTCCGGGGATGCCGTGGCAGATCTGTTGATTGATGGATGTGCAGATTGACTTGGTAAAGCCCTTGTAACCGAGTGTTGCCGGGATGCCTTTCTGGACATCGACGATATGGTTGTGGCACAGGGTGTTCAACGTTTCCGTGGTGACGCCTGGAACCACATGCTCCGTGATCATGTCCAACACCTCAGAGGCCAAGCGTCCTGCGATGCGCATTTTGGCAACTTGCTCAGGCGTTTTGAGAGTGATGGGCATGGTCTGTTTACGGGCCGTTTGTGGGGCAGGTAGTTTACATTACTGGCCCGCATTGTGATATAAAGTCTGGCTGACCTGAGCGACATTTGTGTTGTTCGGGATTTCACACGTAAATCGTTCAAATCCGGCTGGGTGCCAGGGCACTATTGCTTTCCTGAGGGAGAGCGTTGCTGCTTTGGTCAGTCGCGGTTGATTTACGGAGGCCTAACCCAACCTGAGGATATTCCATGGCTGATGTAACCATGCGCCAGATGCTAGAAGCTGGCGTGCATTTCGGACACCAAACCCGTTATTGGGCTCCCAAGATGTCACAATACATCTACGGTGAGCGTAACAACATTCACATTTTCAATCTTGAGAAAAGTCTCCCGGCGCTGAACGACGCCGCGAACTACGCTGGCAAGATTGCATCCAGGAATGGTCGCGTCCTTTTTGTCGGCACCAAACGTGCCGCACGTGATTCGGTGCGCGCTGCCGCTGAAAGTTGCAACATGCCGTTCGTCAACCGTCGCTGGTCGGGTGGCATGATGACCAACTTCAAGACAGTCAAGCAATCGGTCAAGCGCCTTCTGGAACTTGAAGCAATGCGTGCCGACGGCAGTTTTGAGCGTCTCAGCAAGAAAGAAGCGCTAGGTCTTACCCGCGAATACGAAAAACTCGATCGGGGGATGGGCGGTATCAAGCATATGGAGCGCCTTCCCGATGCGCTTTTCGTGATCGATGTTGGTCATGAGCGTATTGCGATCACCGAAGCCAAGAAGCTGGGGATCCCGGTTATTGGTGTGGTCGATACCAACAATACGCCCGACGGTATTGATTACGTTATTCCGGGTAACGATGACGCGATTCGCGCTATCCAGTTGTATGTAGAATCCATTGCGACTGCCATCCAGGACGGCAAGCGTTCTTCTGGAAAGATGGACGAAGCTGATGTGGCCGCTATAGATGCACAGCTGGCGGCTGCAGAAGCTCCGGCATCGGTAACATCTCCCGCGGCGGAGGTTGCAGAAGCATCAGTGGCGCCAGCTGAAGCAGCTGCTCCAGCAGTCGCAGAGCCGGCTTCACCGGCGGCTGCGCCTGCAGCAGACGATGCCGCCCCTGCCAGCTAGGTTCCGCATCAGTCGCCGCAGATCAGTCTGCGCGATTTTGAGTTGACCGCACAGTTGGACTGAGGCAGCCAGATTGATTCCGGACTGTCCAAGTGTGTATGCAGTATCAATTGCGGGCCCCGTTTCTTGAACGTGGGCCCGTTTCATTTCCAAGAATTTTGATGGTTTTAACAGGGGATTAACATGGCCATTTCGGCAAGCATGGTTAAGGAGCTGCGCGAGCGCACCGGCGCTGGCATGATGGAATGCAAGAAGGCGCTGACAGAGGCCGACGGAGATATGGAAGCCGCAATCGAAGCGATGCGGATTTCAGGGCTAGCAAAAGCTGACAAGAAATCGGGCAATCAGGCGGCAGAGGGCGCGGTTGCCATGAAGCTGAGCTCCGATGGCAAACAATTCGGCATGGTTGAAATCAACAGCCAGACCGACTTTGCGGCCAAAGCGACAGACTTCATGAATTTTTCTGACAAGGTGGTTGATGCCGTTCTGACACAACAGCCAGCGTCAGTGGACAGCCTGACTATCGATGGTGAGCCCGTTGAGGAAGCCAGAAAGACGCTTGTTGCCAAGATTGGCGAGAATATTCAGGTAAGACGTTGTGTTGCGGGTTCGAGCACCGGCGGTTTGTTTGGCGAGTATTCGCATGGTGGCCGCATCGGCGTTGTGTGTGAGGTTTCCGGAGGCGATGAGGCATTGGCGAGAGATATTGCCATGCATATCGCTGCCAGTAAGCCTGTTTGCGTGGATGAGACCGAAGTACCCGCAGAGCTGCTCGAGAAAGAGAAGGCGATATTAATGGCGGAAGCTGCTGAAAGCGGCAAGCCTGCAGAAATCATCGAGAAGATGGTCATGGGGCGTGTGAAAAAATATCTGGCAGAAATTACTCTGGTGGGCCAGGCGTTTGTCAAAAATCCCGACCAGACCGTGGCTGACCTTCTCAAAGAGAAGGGCGCTAAGGTTGTCAGTTTCCATCGTCTTGAAGTCGGTGAAGGCATCGAGAAGAAAGAAGAGAACTTTGCCGAAGAAGTCATGGCACAGGTACGGGGTAGTTAATCTGCGGTCGTTCCAGCAGTACCGGTTTTAGTTTTTATCAAGGCATCGCCTACGCATACGACGTCGTCTGATGCATAGGCGGCCCTTGCTGTAAGGCCAGATTCTAACGGCCTGATTTGTCAGACTTTACAGTCACAGTCCACTTACTTTTAGCTGGAGTGTATTTTAACTGTGCAAGTAACGTCCAAGGCCTTTAGAATTGTCGTGTTGAAAAGCCGGGCCAACCCCGGCTTTTTTGTATCCCGGGAGTTTAGACCTGGCTTATTCCAGCCGGGAAGGCACTTGCAGCCGCATGAGCTCCTGAATCATCCGCTATCAGCACAGGTTTTGGAGTATGGAAAACGCACGCCCGGCATTTGAACGCATTTTGCTCAAACTTAGCGGTGAGGCGCTCATGGGCGATATGGACTACGGCATAGATCCAGTCTATATCCGCAGGATTGCCCGTGAAGTGAAGGCTGTGAGCGATACCGGGGTAGAGGTTGCCATGGTTGTCGGTGGTGGCAATATATTCCGGGGTGCAGGCCTGGCTGAGGCCGGTATGGATCGAGTAACCGGAGACCACATGGGCATGCTGGCGACTGTCATCAATTGCTTGTCAATGCAGGACGCCCTGGAGAATCAGGGGGCCTATTGTCGAGTCATGTCCGCTTTGCCGATCAATGCGGTCTGTGAAGACTACATTCGTCGCCGAGCGGTACGCCATCTGGAGAAAGGCCGAATCGTGCTTTTTGCGGCAGGAACCGGTAATCCGTTTTTCACGACTGATTCAGCTGCCAGCCTGCGGGCAGTGGAAGTCGCTGCGGACGTTATGATCAAGGGCACAAAGGTTGACGGTATCTACGACAAGGACCCGTTGAAACATGGCGATGCCGAAAAATACGAAACCATCAGCTTCGACGAAGCTATCAGTAAAAAACTGGGTGTGATGGATCAGACTGCTATTGTCATGTGTAGCGACAATAACCTGCCGGTCAAGGTGTTCAATATGAACAACGACGGTGATCTTATGCGCCTCGTCATGGGCGAAAATATTGGTACCACAGTTAGACGTAACGTTTGAAATTGCATAAAACTCGATAAGGGAACGCTCTAATGATCGACGACATTCTCAAAGACGCCAAAATTCGCATGGGCAAGACGACGGAGTCGCTTGAAAACGAACTCTCACGCATGCGCACTGGGCGCGCACATCCCAGTTTGCTTGAAAGCGTCAAGGTGGATTACTACGGTGCTGAGTCACCCTTGAGTCAGGTGGCTAATATCAACACCGAAGATGCGCGCATGCTGACCGTGACGCCTTGGGAGCAATCCATGGTCGCCGCTGTCGAAAAAGCCATCATTAACTCGGATCTTGGCCTGAACCCCAATACTGCCGGAACCGTTATCAGAGTGCCTGTGCCGCCGATGACCGAGGAGCGTCGCAAGGATATGGTGAAACGGGTCAGAAGTGAAGCTGAAGGATCACGAGTCGCGGTTCGCAACATACGCCGCGACGCCAACAATGATCTGAAGGAGCTTGAGAAAGAGAAAGAGATTTCGAAAGACGATTTGCGTCGCGCGGAGGAGGCTGTGCAGAAGATCACCGATGCAGCCGTCAAAGACATCGATGAGGTTCTCGCTAAGAAAGAGACTGACCTGATGGAGGTCTAGGTTCTGAACGAGACTAATCAGATGTCCGCTCAGCGATCTGTAGCCCCAAAGCACATTGCCATCATTATGGACGGTAATGGGCGCTGGGCGCGTCAACGTGGCAGGCCACGGGCCAGCGGCCATCAGGCAGGATTCAGAACTACCCGCGATATAGTCGAGGCATGTGGTCGTCAGCAGATCGAGGCGCTGACCCTATTTGCGTTTTCCAGTGAAAACTGGAAACGCCCGCAACAGGAAGTTGGACTGCTTATGGACCTTTTCCTTCGCGCGCTGAAAAGTGAAGTTAGCAAGTTATGCGAGAACAATGTGAAAATCCGGTTTATCGGGGAACGCAGCGCATTTCAGGCAAAGCTGCGGCATGAAATGGATAACGCAGAGAATCTGACTCGCGATAATACAGGGTTGAAACTTGCCATCGCTGTCAACTACGGCGGGCGATGGGATATCGTCAATGCGGCGCGGCAGCTGGCGTTTCAGGTGAGAGAAGGTAAGTTGGAGCCGGAAGACATCGACATCGATACCTTTTCGGAGCATGTGTCCTTGTCAGAGATTTCAGAGCCTGATCTTTTCATCAGAACCGGTGGTGAGAAACGCATCAGTAATTACCTGTTATGGCATTTGGCTTATACCGAGCTGTACTTCACGGATGTGTTATGGCCTGATTTCACAGAGTTGGAGCTTGCCAATGCGCTGGATTTCTATGCCGGTCGCCAGCGTCGTTTCGGACGTACCGGTGATCAGGTCGTCGGGGGATGCGGTTAATGTTACGGACTCGGATTATCACCGCCATTGTTTTGCTCATCGCTTTTCTTGCTGATCTTTTTCTGGCAAATTTTCAGATTTTTGCATTAGTGCTTGGTGCTGTGGTCGCCGCAGCTGCCTGGGAGTGGAGTCGTCTTTGCAAGGCTCACGGCGAAACCTTGCAAACATCGTTCGCTGCTGTCGTGGGCGTACTGACATTGGTGGTGCTCTACATCCCCTATAACGAAGTTCTCATGCGCTGGATATTGCTTATGGGTTTCCTTTACTGGCTAGCTGTGCCAGTCGGGTTCTATATGTCGCCCAGGCTTGCGCCCTTTGACAATATGCAGAAATCATTGCTTGGCCTGGGTGTTTTTGTGATGCTGGTTGCTGCTGTTGCGATCCAGTACCTGCGAAGCTATGCACCGCAAGGCTCCTCATACCTGTTGCTGTATGCCCTCTGTATCGTCTGGGTTATGGATATTGGCGCGTATTTTAGCGGTAAGCGATTCGGGCGCAACAAACTTGCACCTCAGATCAGTCCTGGTAAAACCTGGGAAGGGGTGTATGGCGGACTGGCCTTGACGTTTGTTTTCATGTTGATCGTTTTACTGAATGCTCAGTTTGCAGAAGGGAACGCCATGAAGCTAGTCCTTGCCACTTCGTTGGCAGCGATTGTGTCAGTGATTGGTGATCTGGCGGAAAGCCGCATCAAGCGCGCCGCCGATATGAAAGACAGCAGTCAGATATTGCCTGGTCACGGGGGTGTTCTGGATCGGATCGACGGGGTGCTTTCCGCACTTCCCGTGTTTGCTTTCGCTTGGGTGTGGTTGTGATTTTGGCAAATCAGGCGTCTGCGAAAGTGCAAGCTGTTACCTTGCTTGGCTCGACAGGCTCGATCGGCAAAAGTACATTGGACGTGATTTCACGTCACCCCGAGCGTTACAGCGTTCATGCGCTGTCAGCACATACCCGGGTTGAAGAGTTATTTGCACAGTGCAAGGTTCATCATCCAAACGTCGCCGTCATGGGTTCCGAGCAGTCAGCAACCCGGCTGCGCACGTTATGTCAGTCTGCCGGGCTTGCGACGACGGTAGAGCACGGGCCAGATGCGCTGGATAGCATCGCTGCAGACACATCGACGGATATTGTCGTGGCTGCCATCGTGGGCGCGGCGGGTCTGTTGTCAACATTGGCTGCGGCTGCATCAGGTAAGCGCCTGCTTCTAGCCAATAAAGAGGCATTGGTCATGAGTGGTGATCTGCTTATGAATGCCGCAAAGCAGTCTGGTGCGTTGATTATGCCGGTCGATAGTGAGCACAACGCGATATTTCAGAGCCTGCCGGCGGCAGAAAACGGTGTGAAAACCGTTGGAATTGAAAAAATATTACTTACAGCGTCGGGTGGACCATTACGACAATGCACACTTGAAGAGCTGCGTGTTGTAAGTCCGCAACAAGCGTTAAAGCACCCGAACTGGTCCATGGGCCCCAAGATTTCCATCGATTCAGCTACCCTTATGAACAAGGGCCTGGAGGTTATCGAAGCGTGTCAGTTATTCTCCGTCAGCTCTGACAATATACAGGTGGTTGTTCATCCGGAAAGCATCATCCATTCCATGGTCAGCTATGCCGATGGGTCGGTCATTGCACAGATGGGGCGGCCTGACATGCGGACACCCATCGCCCATGCCTTGGCCTGGCCCGAGAGAATCGCGTCGGGTGTAGAGCCTCTGGACTTCATGAAGATAGCAGGCCTGCATTTCGAAGAACCCGACACAGTGCGTTTCCCATTGCTGCGACTGGCCTTTGAATCGCAGCGTGAAGGTGGTACGGCACCGACCATTCTGAATGCCGCCAATGAGGTTGCCGTGGATGCATTTCTCAATGGGGATGTTGCATTTTTACAACTTGGCGAGGTCGTTGAGCGAACCCTTGAGTGTTCAAAAATATCCCCCGCCGAGCATTTGAGCACTATCATTGATGCAGACAGAAGTGCTCGCGAAACTGCTCAAAAGTTTGTCGGATCCTATGCTGCACAAAATTAGGCTGCACTTGCGCCTCTCCACTCGATCATGAAATGACGGTTAAATGTTCAGCAATGTAGTCTTAAGTGCTATCGCTTTTCTTGTAGCTCTCGGAATCCTTATCTCAATTCATGAGTACGGGCACTTCTGGGTTGCCCGCAAAGTCGGCATCAAGGTCCTGCGGTTTTCCATAGGATTCGGCAAGCCGCTGTTGAGTCGTACTGGCAAAGTCGACAACACCGAATTTGTGCTAGCCGCCATTCCGCTGGGAGGTTACGTCAAGATGCTCGACGAGCGGGAAGGCAACGTCGACGCAAAAGAGGCCCACCGGGCTTTCAATCGCCAGCCGTTGTGGGCGCGAAGTGCGGTTGTCATCGCAGGGCCTTTGGCGAATTTTCTACTGGCAATTGTGGCGTACTGGATCGTTATGCTCATCGGTATCAGTGGAGTAGCTCCATTGATTGGTGCTCCGCAAGCCGACTCGGCTGCCGAGCGCGCAGGGTTCGCCTACGAAGATTTAATTGTGTCTGTCAATGGCCAGAAAACGCAAACCTGGACTGATGCCCGCATTGCGTTGCTCGAATCATCTCTGGGATCGGAAGCGCCGTTAAAGATCGAGGTCGAACAAGCCAACGGTGAGCTGATTGTCAGAGAGTTACCCGTCACACAGGATCAGATGCTGAAATCCGAAGGTGATGCAGTAGCCAATCTCGGATTCCGAACCTGGTGGCCCGAGGTTGATCCTGTGGTTGGTGGCGTAGTGGAAGGCGGTGCTGCGTATCAGGCAGGCCTCATGATTGGAGATACTATCGTCAGTGTGGATGGAGAACGCCTGAATAGCTGGCGGGAACTGGTGGGCATCGTACAGCCGAGCGCAGGGATCGAACTGGCGCTGGTCGTAGAGCGTCAGGGCAGCATGATTGAACTCACGCTGGTTCCGGACGCTGTGCAGGTAGGGGACCAGAGTGTTGGTCGTATTGGCATCATGGAGACACAGAGTGAAGCGTTGTCTAACCGGTCTCAGGTGGTAGTCAAATATCCGCCCGTTGCAGCGATGGGTGAGGCACTGAAGCGCACGTGGGACATGTCATTGCTCACGGTGCGGATGCTGGGCAAACTTGTGGTAGGCCAGGCTTCGCTAGATAACATCAGTGGTCCGATCAGCATCGCCCAATATGCTGGTCAATCAGCCAGTATCGGCGTTGACCACTATATTAATTTTATTGCGCTGATCAGTATTTCCCTGGCAGTGTTAAACCTTTTACCGGTTCCCATGCTTGACGGCGGGCATCTTGTTTACTTCGCTGCTGAAGCAGTTCGGGGCAAGCCTGTCTCCGAAAGGGTGCAGCTTTGGGGGCAACAATTGGGCATTGTACTGTTGGGTGGTTTGATGTTTCTCGCCTTCTACAACGACATCTGGCGTCTGTCGCAATGAGAAAGTTTTTCGTGAGAGCGTGGCTGAACTATTCGTTCCTGACCCTTTGTTTATGCGTTGCCACAGCGTCCGCTGCATATGCGCAGTCTCTTTCACCTTCGTTCGGCAACTCGACAGCACCTGAAGATAACGGTTTTCTTGTGGCAGATATTGTTGTTGAAGGTAACGAGCGCATTGATCTTGGCACCATTCTTAACTATCTGCCTATTCGAAACAGGGACCGGTTTGAGCCGGCCGAAGATAGTGCTCGTGTAGTGCGCTCACTCTACGATACCGGTTTGTTCGATGACGTCGTTCTTAAACGACGCGGTGCGAGTACGCTGGTGGTGGTGGTAGACGAACGCCCAGCGATCGGCAGCATCTCTATTGATGGCAACCGTAAAATAGAAACCGAAGAGTTACAGAGGTCGTTGCGTCAGGCTGACATCGCGCTGGGCCGTGTTTACAATCGTTCTATTCTAGAGACTGTCGAGCGGGAATTGCGACGCGTTTATTTCAGTGCCGGAAACTACGGCAGTGAAATCAAAATCTCCGTAGAAGAACTCGAGCGTAATCGTGTTGCGCTGGAAATTGTTATTAAAGAAGGCGCTGTTGCTCGTATAGAACACATCAACATTGTTGGCAACACCACGTACAGCGACGACACGTTGCAGGATCTCCTGCAATCGAGCGAGAAAAAAATTAATCCTTTCAGCAGCGCTGATGAATATTCGCAGGTAAAGCTTGCGGCCGATATTGAAACCCTGCGCTCCTACTATCAGGATCGAGGCTTTATCCGATTTGAAGTTGATTCAACTCAGGTTTCCATCTCGCCAGACAAGCGCGACATTTTTATTGTTATCAATATTCG
Source organism: Granulosicoccus sp. (assembly GCA_045106195.1). GTDB lineage: Bacteria > Pseudomonadota > Gammaproteobacteria > Granulosicoccales > Granulosicoccaceae > Granulosicoccus. Next base: position 84,806 of record JBGCEH010000029.1, on the reverse strand, counting down.
CGAAGGTGACCGGTATCTGTTAAGTAACATCGAGCTAGAAGGTGAGGTTGATGTTAGTAAGGACGAATTGCTGTCTCTCATCGATGTGAAGCCCGGTGACACGTTTGCGCGTAAGGATATCGTCCAGAGCAGCAATGCGATCAGTGATCGTCTGGGACAGGAGGGCTATGCCTTTGCCCAAGTCGATGTCATTCCCGATATCAACGACGAGGAACGAGAAGTCGGTTTGCGTTTCACGGTTGATCCTGGCAAACGTGTCTATGTCCGGCGCATCACTTTCACGGGGCAATATAAAACTCGTGATGAAGTTCTCAGGAGAGAGATGCGGCAACTGGAAGGCAGCCGCTTTTCGCCGTCTCTGGTTAACAGATCGCGAATTCGCCTGCAGCGGCTGGCTTTCATGCAAAGCATCAATATTCGAACACCGCGAGTCCCGGGAACCGATGATCAGGTCGATCTGGAAGTCACCGTCGTCGAGGGGCAATCTGGCTCTTTCAGCGCAGGGTTCGGGTATGGCAGTGATGGCGGCTCCACAATCAATCTGGCGTTCCAGCAGGATAATCTTTTCGGTACTGGAGAAAGTCTGCAGTTCTCCTTCGATCGTTCGCAAACCACGCGTCAACTTTCACTTTCATTCCGCGATCCTTATTTCACTGATGATGGCATCAGCCGTACAACCAGTGCGTTCATTCGTGAGACCGATACCAGTAACCTGAATTCAAAGTCCCGGTATCTGTCCAGTACGCGAGGTGCAAACATACGATTTGGTGTGCCGTTGAGTGAATTCTCTACGTTCAGGGTTGGTTTGGGGTATGAGCGCACCGAGGTCGGAACCACTGGTGAAACTCCAGTCAGTATTGTCGATTTTATCGAAGAAGAGGGTGATACCTTCGATGTATTCAATCTCAACCTCGGCTTTGTCTACGATACCCGCAACCGTACCGTGTTTGCCACGGACGGTGCATCCAATAGATTGTCTCTGGAGGTAGCAACTCCCAATAGCGACTACACTTATTACAAGTTGGGATACAATTTCGAGGTCTATCAGGCAATTACACCTCGCTATACGCTTTCAGGATCCGCCAGAGTGGATAGCGGTTATGGTTATGGCGACTTTGAAAAGCTACCATTCTTTAACCGCTACTTTGCGGGTGGAGTGAGGACCTTGCGCGGCTATCGGACGGCAAGTCTTGGCCCTCGTGATTCTCGAGGTAACGCATCCGGTGGTGATTTTCGTACCCTGGGAACAGTTGAACTGATCTTTCCGCCACCGTTTGTTGAAGAGCCTGGTGCAACGCGGTTCAGCCTGTTCACCGATTTTGGTAACGTTTTCGAGGATGATGAAACGTTTGAAGTAGAAGATTTTCGCGGCTCCTACGGGGTGGCTTTTGTATGGCTGTCTCCCGTCGGACCATTGACATTCAGCTATGCAAACCCCTATAACGAACGTGAAGCTGACAGAGTGCAAAACTTTCAGTTCACCATCGGGTCCATTTTCTAGCCATGAACCAACGTTCGAAAGACCAAAGATTGCTGCAGTGGATCGCTGATTTGCCGCTCGTAGCTGTGCTATTTTCCGTGACGCTCCTATCAGCTTCGCTTGTTGAGGCCGAAGGGGGCAACACTGCCTCCTCCCGGATCGGTTTTGTTGATATTCCGTATCTAATTGACCGCGCACCGCAAGCGCTGGAAGCCGAACAGCGTCTGGAAACTGAATTTGCTCCGCGGCAACGAGAGTTGGAAATGCAGCGCTCCGAGCTAGCAGAGGTGGTTGCAAAGCTTGCTGATGCCACCCTCGAGTTGTCAGAGGCCGAGTATAGCCAACTGGATCGTGAGTCACGTTCACTGGAGCGGCGTATAAAACGCAGTGAACAGGATTTTCGTGAAGAGCTGAACATCCAGAAAAACAATGAATTCAAGAATGTCCGAATCCTCGTGCTAGAGGCAATTGCGCAGTTTGGCGAGCAACAGGATTATGATCTTATTGTGAGTGATGGTGTGCTATATGCGAATAAACGCGTCGATGTGACTGAGCGAATTCTCGACTCCCTGATGAAGGATTTCACGCGTCTGCAATCCGCAAACTGACAATTTCGTCTATCGTTATTGAACGTTCGACTTTCAACTGGCCGGTCGCTTTCATGAAAATTCCCGGGAGTATCCTCAATACCAGCCCTGCATATTGGCAATGAAACTGGAGCAATTGGGTCATGAATTGGGCATTCCAGTGCATGGCGAGCCCAGTCATTCGGTTCTGCGATTGGCGCCGATAGAAACTGCCGGACCGGAAGACCTGGCCTTTGTCGTTAGTCAACGCTATTCCGACGCACTGAAATGCAGTCGTGCTGGTGCTGTAATTCTGCCTGAGTCCATGTTGGCCGATGCACCCGGCAATGCACTGATCAGCCACAATCCCTACGCAAGCTATGCGGCAGCGTCCTGGATTCTTTATCCGAAGGCGATCGTAGAGCCCGGTATCCATCCCACAGCGGTGGTACATTCTAGCGCAAAGGTGTCGGCCAGTTCACAGATTGGCCCTTTTGTGGTTATCGGATCAGATTCATCAATTGCCGACAACGTTGTGATAGAAGCTCATGGCAGCGTTGGTTCCGGTGTGAATATTGATAAGGACACCCGGTTGATGGCCAGGGTGACTATTCACAACAGCGTGCGTATCGGACGGCAGTGCAATGTGCAGTCCGGGGCGGTGATAGGATCAGAAGGGTTTGGTTATGCGTGGGCGGGTGATCGCTGGAAACAGATACAACAGGTAGGCGGAGTGCGCATTGGCAACAACGTACATATTGGCGCTAATACGACGATCGATTGTGGCGCTATCGAACCCACCGTCATTGAAGACGGCGTCATTCTTGATAATCAGATCCAGATCGCCCACAACGTTCACATCGGACGCAATACAGCCATTGCTGGCTGTGTCGGTATCGCTGGCAGCACGCATATTGGCAGCCACTGTCAGATTGGTGGGGCTTGCAATATTGTGGGTCACCTGATCATTGCTGACCAGGTTGTCATTAATGCAGCCTCGCTTGTCACTCGGTCAATCAAGACTAAAGGGCGCTATGGTTCGGGCACACCACTGCAAGAGGAGCACGTCTGGCGACGTAGTTTCATCAATCTCGGCAAGCTGGATGCCATGTTCAAACGAATCCGGCGATTGGAGCGTCAGGTAGGTTTAGACGACAATACTGCGAATAAAGCCAAATCATCGTAATCGGCTACTACAATTATCCAATAAGGCAACGATGATCATGCCTGAGGTCAGGGGCTCTGTACTAACTGGCTTCAATGCCTTACGTGAGGGGATTCAGGCGGCAACGGAGGTAGATACCCGCCTGCGTGGGGGTGAGGGACGATTGCATTTGGCTTTGCGTTTGTGCCTGAGTGTCAGACATTGAGTTACAACAACGGCAGGGGAACACAAGAACAACGTGGATGATATAAGAGAGATTTTGAAGTATCTGCCTCACCGATATCCGTTTCTCATGGTGGATCGGATTACAGCGTTCGAGCCAGATAAAGCGCTTACTGCTATCAAGAACGTCACCTTTAACGAGCCGATCTTTACTGGTCATTTCCCGCAATCGCCGATTTTTCCCGGTGTTCTCATTCTTGAGGCCATGGCTCAGTCGGCAGCACTGCTAGCGTTCAAAAGTATGGGTGGCTATCCCAGCGAGACAACCCTGTATTTGCTGGTTGGAATAGATAAGGCAAGATTCAAGAGGCAAGTAATACCTGGCGATCAGCTGGTTTTTAATGTCAATGTGCAGAAGGAGAAGCGCGGAATCTGGAAGTTTGAGGCAACTGCCACGGTAGAGGGTGTAATGGCGTGTTCAGCAGAGGTGCTTATTGCCCGTAACGAGATAGACGAGTGATACATTCCTCCGCAATAGTTGATCCTTCCGCCAGTATTGCGGATGACTGCGATATCGGTGCATTCAGCATCGTGGGGGCTGATGTGACGATCGGCGCCGGTACCACGGTGGGGCCACATGTCGTTATAAATGGTCCGACCAGGATTGGGTGCAACAACAGGATATTCCAGTTTGCCTCTGTCGGTGATGACCCTCAGGATTTAAAATATGCTGGTGAAGTGACGCATCTGGAGATAGGGGATGGCAATACCATTCGTGAATTCACCACGATAAATCGTGGCACCGAGGGTGGCGGTGGCATCACCAGTATTGGTAATAACAATTTGTTCATGGCTTATATCCATGTCGCACACGATTGCCAGCTTGGCAACAACATCGTAATGGCCAATGGTGCATCTCTGGCCGGCCATGTCACTATTGGCGATTATGCAATACTGGCAGGGTTTGCCTGCGTCCATCAATTCTGTGAAGTGGGTGAGCATGCCTTCGTTGGGCTGAATTCTGTGGCCAACCGCGATGTAGCTCCGTTTACGATGGCGGTTGGAAACTATGCAGAGGCCAAGGGTATCAACAAGAACGGTTTACGTCGCCGCGACTTCAGCTCGGATGCCATACAGGCTTTGCATCGTGCCTATAAGGGCCTGATTCGTCATCATGGTGAGCGTGAAAAGGCCATTGCGGCCTTGGCAGATGATATTAATTCGTATCCCGAAGTTGCGCGCCTTGCGCAGTTTATCCGGAACAGTGAGCGTGGGGTCGTGCGCTAGTGGGTCGTTGTGCCGGTTAGTTGTCTGATCAAGTTTGCAACGCGTTTTGATGCGCCGCCATCGCCCATCTTCTCTTTAACGACAGCAAGGTCGGCAAGCATTTGATACCTGCGCTGTTTGTCCCGGAGTAGTGATGTCAGATCATCAGCCATGTGTGAGGGTTCTGCCTCGTGTTGCAGATATTCTGGCACGATACGTTTTTGCGCAACAATATTAACCAGTGAAATGTCGGGGATGCGGATTAGGCGTTTCATGATTGCGTAGTTAATGGCATTGACAACATACATGACTACCATAGGTGTTCCTATCAGTGCCGTTTCCAGCGTCGCGGTGCCAGAAGCTACAAACGCGACATCGGAAGCTCGCATGACATCACGCGAATTTTTGTCTGTCAGTTGTAGTGATGCGGGCATATCGTTACCGATGCACTGGTTGAGAAATTCTGGGTCAAGTGTGGGGGCAACTGGAAGCAGAAATTGTATGCCAGGAATTTTTTGCTCCAGCAATTTGATGGTGTTTATCATGATGGGCAGATGCCGCTTGATTTCACCTTTGCGACTGCCAGGCAGCAGGGCGATAACCTTGCGTTCCTGATCAAGACCCAGGTATTCACAGGCACCAACTCGTGTGTATTGGCTAACGGCATCATGAACGACAGGATTGCCCACATAAGTTACCGGGATGCCGGCCTTCTCGTAGATGTCAACTTCAAACGGAAAAAGTACGGCCATGTGTGACACCAGTGAGCCTATACGGGGGACGCGGCCAGCGCGCCACGCCCAGACTTGTGGGCTGACATAGAACAGCACGGGAATACCATGAGCTTTAGCAGTTTCAGCCAGCTTCAGGTTGAAATCCGGATAATCCACCAAGAGCAGTAAATCAGGTTTGCGGTACTTCAGGCTTTGGCGCAAGAGTTTCAGACGTTTAAGAAACTTGTGATAATTAAGCAAGACGTCGACAAAGCCAATCACAGCGAGGTCACGGCAATCAACAATCAGCTCGGTGCCAAAGTCTTGCAGAGCACCTGCACCCATGCCAAAGCTTGTGGCGGATATCCCGGAGTCAGCTAATGCCTGAAGTGCGTGCGATGCATGAGAGTCACCGGATGCTTCTCCGGCTGACACCATGATATTTAATTGAGTCTTTGCAACAACCATACGTGCATTCTATCTGATGTGCGTATGAGTGTTATGAGCATGTCTGTGGCTAGCCGGAAGCAACTGCTATACGTTACCTTGACATAGATTGAGTTCTACATGAATCGCACTATGGATTTCCGCTTGCGCGGGAACGACATGTTTTTGCGACACATCATTGTCAGCTTTTTTAAGATTCTTAATTACCGCGTTGGCAGGACTGTATGTGCATAGCACCAAGGGAACTTGCCTGCACAGGGATGAGCGAGCGAGTCAGTGGCTTCTGACTTAAGCCTGAATTATTGATCAGGTATTTTCCGTCAGTCAATTTGTGATTTTTTATGGGTTTCTATTGCATTTTTTTGCATGACCCATTAGTGTTGGATCAGCACTTTTGATGTTTCTTCACTGATTGCAATTATAAAGAAAATACTAGGAACTCGCGCGGTAGAAATGTCCGAGCGAGAGCTGTTCCATTACGAGCGGTTTTTTCGTCCATTTGGGGAGTTTAGTAGGCTAGATGACGAGAATTAACGAAAAAACGGCCGCCAGGGGATGGCTCGTAGCTTGAATTGTTTTTGCTGTGCAAGCTTCTGGGCAGCACATCATCACGAGCCTGGACGAATCGCTAATTTCGGATGTATCCAGGCATTTTTTTATTGTTCTTGGAAACCAGGGAGACTGAGATGAGTAATTATCATTGGGGGAAGGCACTGGCAGCATGTGCCACAATATCCGCACTGACACTGAGTAGTGCGGTGTATTCGGCACCTGCGAGTGTATCTGGCCCTGGCCATGATCCAGAATGCTTTGCACCGTGGAATGAAGATATCGGGTACTTCCAGTGGGAGAAGAGAGACGCGCCCTATAAGCTGGCAGTCGTTAACGGCTTTGTTGGCAACACATGGCGAATTCAAATGATTCAGACGGCCAAGGCCTTTGTTGAACAGGCGGAAATAGCCTCGCAGATTTCAGAATTCAAAGCCGTGTCTACCGGCACGGATGTCGCAGCACAGTTGGGCGCGATAGAAGATTTCATTAATCAGGGCTTTGATGCCATTGTCACTATCGCTGTGTCCCCTGAAGGCTTTGATCGGGTCATTCGTCTTGCAGATCGTAACGATGTCGTTATCGTACCGTTCGACAATGTGCTGGATACCACGAAGGTTATGCAGGTCAATCAGGATCAGCTTGCCATGGGCCGCATGTATGCAGACTGGATGATTCAGCAGCTTGGTGACAAGAAAGATGGCAAGATTCTGGAAGTTCGTGGACTTCAGGGTAATTCGGTAGATCGTGACAGGCATGATGGTTTCCGTGAAGTCATAGAACCTGCTGGTGACTGGGACATTGTCGAGGTTGTGGGTAACTGGGACGACGGTACAGCGCAAAAAGTCACAGCTGATGCTATTGCTGTGCACAGCGAGTTTGTGGGTGTGGTAGTGCAGGGTGGTACAACCGGTGCAGTCCGTGCCATGCTCGATGCCGGCCATCCACTTGTGCCTATTGCCGGTGAATCAGAAAACGGCTTCAGAAAATTATTGGCGCAATATGGCCCTGACGGTCTCAAGGGAACCTCTATCGGTCAGTCACCCGGCATGGTAGCCATTGCTATTAAAGCTGCATTGGCAGCGCTCGACGGAAACGTCATGCCTCAGTTGATATCAGTGCCTATTCCTTTCGCCAACTATGATGAACTGGAAGCTGGCAAAAATTACTGGCCTGATCTGACAGACAACTTCTTTACCGTCAACGAGTTTCCACCTTGTGGTGTAAATATCACCGCAAGAGAGATCATGGCGAAAGACGCCGACTGATTCCTGCGCAAACTCAAGTATCCGGCTCGCAAGGCCTTGCGGGTCGGATACTTTCAGTGTACTCAAATAATGAAAACGAGCAAGCGGCTCTCCGGTGGTAACCCTCACTTTGAATTGCAGGGGATAACCAAGCGTTATGGCGGTGTTACAGCGCTGGACTCAGTCCATTTTTCGTGCGAGTTGGGATCGATCCATGCAGTGCTTGGAGAAAACGGTGCTGGTAAGTCAACCCTGATAAAGATCATGTCGGGTGTCGTCAGTCCCGACGAAGGCACGATGGAACTGGACGGGCAGACGCGAACGTTTAGTGGTCCGGCAGAAGCCAATGCCGCAGGTGTCGTATGCATTTTTCAGGAACTATCCCTGATTCCCGATCTGAGTGTTGCCGATAATATCTGTATCAGCAACCCGCCGCGTCGCTTTGGGTTTATAAATAAAGCCGAGCAAATTCGCAGGGCTGAGCAGTTGCTGGCCCGTATTCGATGTGAGGATGTCAATCCACGTTCGCGAGTACGTGATTTGCCTTTGTCGCGACGGCAAATGGTGGAGATAGCAAAAGCGCTGTCGCGTGATCCCAGTGTTCTTATTCTCGATGAAGCAACGTCTGCGTTGACGGCAGCGGATGTAGAGCACGTGTTGGCATTGTTACGCAAGCTACGCGACGAAGGCTTGTCGATACTGACAATTTCGCACCGGATGCATGAAATCGAGGCTGTAGCTGACAGATGCTCTGTATTCAGAAACGGAAAGCATATCGAAACATTTGATGAGGGCGATCACAATGCCAATGACATTGTGCAAATGATGATAGGCAGAGAAATCTCCGCTCATTTTCCACCCAAGAGACACTTTACACCAGCAGCACAGGCGCTACGCGTCGAGAACCTGAATTGGGAGCCCAACCTTAACGATGTATCACTGACCGTGCATAAAGGTGAAATCGTCGGACTTGGTGGCCTTGATGGTCAAGGACAGAAAGAATTGTTGCTCGGTTTGTTTGGAGTTCTCAAAAAACTTCAGGGTAGCATCTTTGTAAATGACCAGGCTGTTGCCATAAAATCGCCACTGCATGCCAAGGATGCAGGAATCGATATGGCGTTGATTCCCGAGGACAGAAAGACAGAGGGTTTGTTATTGCCCATGTCCATAGCGGACAATCTGGGCTTGGCATCGCTCAAACAATTATCGAAAGGCCCTTTTGTCGATATGTCAGCTTTTGACAAGGCCGTTGGTGATGGTATTGCCCATATGCAGATAAAGATCGGTTCAACCTCAGATGCGGTGTCGACGTTGTCTGGAGGGAATCAGCAAAAAGTCGTGATGGCAAAATGGCTGATGACAGATCCAAGGATTGTTCTGTTAAACGACCCCACCCGGGGTATTGATGTGGGGACCAAGCAGGAAATCTATCGTCTGTTGCGGCAATTGGCAGAAGAGGGTGTATCCGTATTGATATATTCAACCGACTACGAAGAGCTGATTGGTTGTTGCGATCGTGTTGCAGTCATGTACGACGGCAGAATCGTGAGAGAACTTGAGGGCGCTGATATCAACGAGCATAACATCATCGCCAGTTCACTGAACCTTGACGAGGCAGCGGCGTGAGTAGCAGTGAATCACAACATGGCTTTGCGGTTAATCTGAAGATCGCGCTGTTGAAAAACGCAGCGTTGATGACAGTAATCGCAGTATTCATAGCCTTTTATGTGTTCTACAACCTGAATCATCCTCGCGGATTTTCAACAGCGGTATATATACAGAATTCGAATGAGGTTTTTGCACTCGCCATGGTTGCCATGGCGCAAACCATTCCCGTACTGATGGGCGGGCTGGATCTGTCTGTTGGGGCCATCATGACACTGGTGAATTGCCTGGCCAGTCATCTTTTGAATGGCAGCGCAATGCAAATTACCTTTGGTTTTATTGTTTGCCTGTTAGCTGGTGCAGCCTGTGGATTCCTGAACGGCTGCGTTGTGGTCTATGGGCGTATTCAGCCCATCATTGCGACGCTTGCGACCGGCGCAATCTTCATGGGCATTGCGCTGACTTTGCGTCCGAGTCCGGGTGGGGATGTCGATGGCGACCTTGCATGGATCATGACCAACGATCTCTATGAGATAGCCGCCACCTACGGATTTGCCGAAGGTGGTGAAGCCAGTTGGTTCACGCCGATAGCGTGGATTCCGGTGCCACTCATACTGATAATCATGGCAGCCTTTCTGGTATGGCTGCCGTTTGCCCGCTCAGTGACAGGACGAACCGTCTACGCCATTGGTTCCGCCGAGGGTGCCGCCTACATGTCAGGGCTTGCGATCAACAAAGCCAAGATAGCTGCGTTTACCCTGGGTGGGTTTCTTGCCGGATTGGGCGGCTTGTATCTGACCTTGCAAACATCATCAGGCAACGCGGATATCCCTCAGGCAGGTGCCTATACCCTGAACTCCATAGCGGCTGTGGTCATTGGCGGTACTTCATTACTAGGTGGTGTGGGGTCAGCTATTGGTTCCATTTTCGGTGCACTGGTGCTTCGGACCATATCGTTCAATTTCAGGATCTTTGAAATCGATCCTCTATTGCAACCTTTGTTCGAAGGTGTTGTCTTGCTGGCTGCGGTAAGTCTGGGTGCTCTGGCTGTTTTGCGTGTCAGAAACACACTTGAATTGTTCCGCTAGTATGTCCTACCTCATTGATAACGTATGAACGAGCCAGAAAAATCCCGATTTGCACTTTCAGCTGACGACAAGCCGATTGTCTATGCGGCTTTTTTTGTCGTACTCATTCTGGCTGTTGGCACCGCTTATACCTTGCAGACACAAGGTACCGCTACGCTTCTGTCGCCCACCTATCTGTTACAACAATTACAAGTGGGTGCATTTCTGGGTGTTGTTGCAGCAGGCATGATGCTGGTCATCCTGTTGGGCCACATAGATTTATCCGTGCCGTGGACAATAGCCGCAGCCGCCATGATGGCCACAACGGTTGGTGGCCCGATGGCCATTCCGGTAGGACTGGCCGTGGGGTTGATGGTCGGTCTAATCAACGGGTTTGGAGTGGCTTACCTACGCATACCCAGCATGATCTTTACCCTCGGCGTAAACGCTGTATTGCGCGGACTCATGGTGGCTCATACCGGCGGCTTTGCTCCGCAAACGGCTGCGACACCCCTGATGCAGTATCTGGCTGTAAACAAGGTCGCCGGCGTACCCGTCGCCTTGATTGTCTGGACGGTGGTGTCGGTAGGCATCGTTTTACTGCTAACGCGCTCATTTCTGGGGCGCTATATTTATGCCATTGGTAATCGCGAAGGTGCGGCTTATCTTGCCGGCGTGCCGACACGCCGAGTTATCGTTGTAGCGTTTGGCCTTTGCGGCATGCTATCCGGTTTGGCTGGAACGTTGTTGGCTGGTTATTCAACCAAGGCATATCAGGGGATGGGTGATGCCTATCTACTTCCTGCCATAGCAGCTGTGGTTATTGGTGGAACCCATATTCTGGGTGGTCGTGGTCGGTACATAGGTACGTTGTTGGGTGTTATCTTAATTGTACTACTCAACTCGGTGCTTTCTATCATGCAGATGCCCGAATCCGGGAGACAGATAATCTACGGTAGTGTCATCATATTGATGCTGCTGGTATACGGGCGTAGCCACAAGGTGACACAGTAGGAGGGTATGACAGCATGATCAGTGATAATTTTCAAATTCTGGACAAGCGGTTCAGTCAGTATGTGCTTCCCAACGTTCACATGGAGACGCTTTATAGCGGTACACGTTGGGCGGAAGGTCCTGTGTATTTTCCAGCGGGTAAGTACCTGCTGTGGTCAGACATTCCCAATGATCGGGTTTTGCGTTATGACGAGACGGACGAATCAGTCTCTGTGTTTGCAAGTGGATGCCGGTTTCATAACGGCCATACCATTGATCGGGAGGGTAGGCTGGTATCCTGTGAGCATCAGGGCAGGCAGGTAAGTCGAATCGAGATTGATGGTTCGGTGAAAACGCTTGCGTCCCACTATCAAGGTAAACGTCTGAATTCACCTAATGATGTGGTGGTTAAATCAGATGGCTCGATCTGGTTCACCGACCCAACCTATGGTATTGACGGTCAATACGAAGGGGACAAAGCTGAGAGCGAAATCGGCGGGTCTTATGTCTTCCGAATTGAGCCTGAGTCTGGTGAGGTCACAGCGGTTGCAACTGACTTCGTCAAGCCCAATGGTTTGGCGTTTTCACCGGATGAGTCATTACTATACATTGCCGATACCGGTGCCACGCATGTAGAAAACGGGCCGCAGCACATTCGTGTCTTCGATGTTGGCCCAGCCAACGATTTGGGCAATGATCGACTTTTTGCCACCAGCACTAATGGCTTGTTTGACGGATTTCGTGTCGACTGTCATGGCAACATCTGGACATCGGCGGGCGATGGTGTTCATTGCTACACGCCAGAGGCAGAATTAATTGGCAAGATTCTGACTGACGAGACGGTGGCGAATGTCGAGTTTGGAGGAATAAAACGTAATCGATTATTCATCTGTGCAACCCGGTCGATGCATGCAGTGTACCTCAATACTCAGGCATGTCACCGACCGACTTGAGCATTGCTCTATCGACGTGAACGTGTAGTGTACCAGTGAGAACCCCGCCGCCTTAGTCCCAGTGTCATACTCATCAATGCAAGAATCGCAAGGCTTATTCCTCCAGCCGATGCCGTGACAGGATCAGCATTGCTGGCAGCTGCTGGAGCTTTGTCCTGATTAGCAGCCAGAATCTGCGGTGCGTTGCCTGAACCATCATTACTGGCTAACGGTATCACTGATCTTGCTGAAGCTGGAGTAGCCAGATTGTCACCGATGGTTATCCAATTTGTGTTTTCATCATTCAAGCCATTGTTGCTCGGGTCTGAATCCTGTGTGCGCGATATCAGGCGAATGCTCAGATCATCACTGATGGCAGAGCCCGGATCGGCCAGAACCGTAAATCGAGACTCTGTCTGTTCTCTCATTGTATCCTTGGTGCAACTGAGCTCTGGTCCAAAGGATAAACACCCCCATTCGGTATCGTTTGATACACCTTTCCACACTGAATCATCATTCAGGCGCATGACGAGTTCTATCTGATGAGCGCCGAGCGTACCCATGTTGTAGGTTGTTATGTCGATTTCCAATCCTTCGGCGACCTCGTTGATAGCAGGGGTGCCGAGGGCTAGATCGGTTTCGTACATCTTGTTGACTGACTGTATATCCAGCGGACTCAGTTCTACACGTTGTCCGATTTCAATGCCGTCAGGTACGATGATAGTTGGCGCTCCCGAGACACTGAAAAATGATTCGCCATAGTGCATGATTGATCCATAATCGTACTCACTGTAGTTGGCAACGTTGGCTGTCTGGAGATCGAAATTGACGGTCTTTTCAGAGTTGACATCTTTCCAGTTGATTTGAACAAAATTGTCTCTGTCCGGGCGGGTGTGTTCATGAAACAGACCGATGGCATGTCCAATTTCATGGATGACGGTGCCGGTTGAGCAGGCGTCAGAAATATAGATTGGTTGAGGTCCGCCAATCATGCCGACATGGGAGGCACAGCCGAGTGTGCTCTCGAACTGAATGTAGTGAGGATATTGAGCTGCATTTTTTTCGGTGCGCTCAACGAAACTGATCGTGGTGCGTTCTGTCCAGTGCGCGATGGCCTTTTCAACGTTTTCCTGTTGTATTTGTGAGCTGTTGACAGGACGTTCATAAATGACGATGCCGTCAGGCCAGCGACTGAAAGCATCGCTCTTGCCGACTCCTCTGGCTGTCAGGCTCTGTTTGATGTTCCCTTGCTCGTCGACCATGCCGAGTAAAATGTCACCTTCAAGCACCGCTTTGCCTTGAATGATCTCGTACGTAAAGCCCCGAGAAGCTCCGGATTTCGGTAACTGCTCAAGGTAGTCGTTCTGGATTGTCGGATCTGCAACAAAAAGCTCGGGCGAATCAGCTCTGACGCAGCTTGCCAGGCTGATCAGCACGAGGAACGACAATCGGACTAGCAACGGGTGCGCGCCCGCGTCTGCAAAGGGGATACAACTCATTAGATGACTCACTTTATTATTATTTTTATGTGGTGCGCTTACGCTGAAGTTGGTAGTCAGGCAACGCAGCCATCAAAGCATGTATCGGTTACATCTCAGGTTCTTGAAACAGTTGTTTGGCGTCTTGTGAGCAAGGCGGGAATGCGGATGGGCTTGATCGCCAAAAGTCACAGGCGCTGTGTTGCCAATCACACGATCAATTGCATGGATTGATAACCAATGCACTGCCAACAGCGACTACACTGTTTCGATGAATACAGTTTCCTGGCGTACACCGCTAATTGTCATCATTGCCGGATGCCTGATCTCGGCGATTGGGTTTGGTGCCCGTTCCTCGCTTGGCTTGTTCCTAGAGCCAATGACGACTGCGCGAGGCTGGACACGTGAGACCTTTGGTCTGGCGCTTGCGTTGCAAAACCTCTTCTGGGGACTGGGATTGCCGCTGGCGGGTATGCTGGCTGACAAATGGGGTGCGGCGAAAGTTATTGCCGCAGGCGCTTGTGTCTACGCCATCGGCCTTTTGCTGATGGGCACAGCAGATACCCCGATTTGGCTGTATGTCAGCGCCGGCATACTTTGCGGACTGGGTATCGCATTTTCTGCCTTTTCGCTGGCACTATCGGTCATGGTTAAAGTGGTCGGTCCAGAACGCAGGACTATTATTCTTGGTCTTGGAACGGCGGCAGGCTCGTTCGGCCAGGTTGTTTTCTCGCCGTTGTCTCAGGGCTTCATACTAAGTCTGGGCTGGGCGTCAGCATTAAGCATGCTCGCCTTGATCGTGCTGTTTATGCTGCCGCTGACGTTTGTACTATCTGGTAACAAGTCGAACAAGGCTGATACTGTCATTGAGCAGGGTTTGCGAGATGCACTGAATGAGGCGTTCGCTCATCGCGGATTCGTATTGTTGACTACCGGCTTCTTTGTTTGCGGGTTTCATGTTGCTTTTATAACAGTGCACTTTCCAGCTTATATTGCCGACCTGGGGCTTGATCCGTCCATTGCGGTCTGGAGTATTTCCCTAATTGGTTTGTTCAACATTGCAGGATCATTTCTGGCTGGCTTCGTTGGCCAGGTCTGGAGCAAAAAATACAGTCTGACCACGATCTATGCACTTCGAGCGTTGCTGATCACCGTACTTTTGCTCTCGCCGAAAACACCGATTGTCATTCTCGGTTTTGCCACCTGCATGGGCATACTATGGCTGTCGACAGTACCGCTGACAACCGGCATCATTGCCCAGGTTTTTGGAGTTCGGTACATGGCAACACTATTTGGTATCGTATTTCTAAGTCATCAGATCGGTAGTTTTCTCGGCGTATGGCTTGGCGGTGTGCTCTATGACATGACGGGCAGTTACGATGGGATGTGGTGGGCCGGCGTTGTATTGGGCCTTCTGGCGGCAGTGATTCACTTGCCGATTAACGAAAAACCGCTTGCACGTCTGGCCGTTACCTAGGTTACTGTGCCCCGCAAGACGCGACACTATTAAGGAAACGTATCCGTCCGACCCGCTCTTGCTCCATCTGCCGATCGGGCACGAATGGCGACTATGCCTGCGGCACTGGTTCCAGCCGAAAAGGTGGTGAAACTACTTCCATCGGTGCTGTACTCCAACGGTAAGCCCGGAAAATCCGAATTCATTTCCAGCATGCCTCCCTGATCACTGGCACCTGGAACCGATATCCGATAGCGAATGCCAGCGGCATCCAGTTTTGCCAGCTCTTTCAGTGCCAGTGCCTGTGCAAAACCAGCATAATCCGTATTCAGTGTGTCTTTTGACACCAGATTGGAACTACCCGAGAAGGTTCTCCCTGCCTGATAGTCAAGCTCCCATGGTGCTCTGTGCCAGGCACGTTCAGCCAAAGCGAGTAGGCGAGGAAAAATCATGTATTCCATCTGCTCGGCGGTACGAACAGTCTCTCCCCATAGCTGTCCTTGCATACCAATAAAGCCTTGACTGTCCCCCGTCCCGGTTGCGCTCCATTCGCGACCTTCGCGGTTGACCGAGGTTTCTGCGTTTTGCGGCAAATTTTCGGGCGCAAAACCAAACACCTTTCTTGTATCGGTCGAGCGTGTCGCCCAGTAGTAACCGCGCTCTTCAGGATCGACTTCCTGTGGAAAGTCAAAGTAGAGAAAATCCGGAACAGCCACGACGGTCTCAAAACCACGATTGGAAAAATCGTTGATATTGTTAGCGCCTGTACCGGAGCTTATGGGCTCCCAGAAACCAACACCGGCGCGCTGGGTCGATAACTCGGACGCGTTCATGGCGTTATAGATATCCTGATAGGCATACATTGCAGGTATGCCAGCGTCAGCTACGATTTGCGCAACCCGGTTAACAAAGTAGGGTTGTAGATCGTCGCGAGAGGACACCTCAGCGGTGTTCTGAATGAAGTTTGCACATGCTGGCGATTGCTCCCAGGGGAAGTCCCATTCGTTGCGATCTATGTCCGCATCGTTAAAACCTGGACCTTCGAACACGTTGCGGGCTTCGTCGCCACCCATATGCCAGACATCAAGGCTCAGACCCGCCTGGGCATACATGGCATTGACATCGGTGACAACGCTTGTGATGAAGTTATAAGTACCGGCTACACAGGGATTGAGGATACCGTCATCGTAGTGCTGGATAGTCAGGTAGCGAGAGGTGTCGGCAGGATCGTCGACACGTATGTTCAAATCGTTCGCGTCTCCCAGATTAACAGCCCGTGCGCGCATGGCAACGACCGCTGCACGAGCGTGCGCAGGCATATCCAGTTCAGGAATGATACTGATCTCGCGATCGGCTGCGTATCGCAGTAAATCGACAAACTGGGCTGCTGTGAAAAATCCGGTACCCTGATTGTCGCTTTGCGGGCCGGATCCCAGTTGTGGCATCAAGCCAGCAGCTTCAGTTACCCTGCCCGCTCCGTCAATCTGAAAACTGCGTACCGCGCCCACACGGGTAAGTTCCGGCAAGGATGGGATCTCGAGACGCCAGCCTTCATCGTCACTCAGATGCAGGTGCAACTTGTTCAGTTTATAGGCGGCCATCTGATCCAGTAGTTTCCTGACTGAGTCTACTGACTGGAAGTTTCTGGCGACATCCAGATGCATGCCGCGAAACGTGAAACGTGGAGTGTCATCGATAGAGACATAAGGAATGCTCCCGTTGCCAACCTTTACCAGACCCAGCAGCGATTGTGCGGCATTGAACAATGCTTGACGGTCACTGCCGGTAAGCGTAATGCCCGAGGCATCAACAACAAGTCGATAACTATCCGTTGCCAGAGAGTTGTCTATGGTTGCACTAAGTGACGTGCCATTGGCTGTACTCATGAATGTGGATTGACGACTCTGTAAAGCGTTGATGTTGCCCGCGCTCAATGCCGTGCCCGCAAACGAAAACCCACCAGCGATATCGAGGCTACCGATTCCCGGTACAACCGTTTGCGGTTTAGGAATGATGCGCCGCTGCAGCTCTTCAGCACTGAGAGGGCTGTTATCAGCTATCGCCTGTATGGGCTGGTTTTTCTCGAAGCGTGTGGACGCACTGGCAAGCGGGATAGGCTCGCCATTGAATGCACGTCGGTTTTCATCCGCGATAGGCGCTGCGTACCGCGACTCATCAGTTTCTTCATCGGTATTGATCACGAGCGTAACACTGCCATCATCGCGAGCGAGCCAATAGCGGGGCATGAAATCCGACTCAATAAGATGGTTGAACTCGGTAACCAGTCCGATGGTTTTCACCTCATGGTCAAAGCCTGTAAATTGTTCTGAGGGCTCAAGGTAGTTCAGGTCACCGTTTACATGCGAGACGCTGAATTCTTCACTATCCACACGCAGGATGCGGCGAATACTATGAAAATAGAGTTTCCAGTTCCCGTCGTCCAACGAGCCGCTGCTGTTTTTGATGTGGAGGTTCGTAACGCTGCAAGAGTTGTACTGTGCTCCCAGTGAGCTGCACGTGGGGCCGCCATTGCCCGGAAACGCATCGCCGCCATGGTTTTCAACCACACTGTAGATAACGCCGATATCGCCTGGCAATGCGGCTGCCCTGTCTCTGCCAGCGACTGAAAACAGCGCTGTGTCGGCGGGGTTTACTGTCAGCTGCGGTACAGGTTTGCCTACGTGGCTCAGGATATCGTTGTTGTTATCGGGAGTTGGGGCTGGCTGATCGATGACCGGAGTGCTGGTGTCCGGTGTGGTGTCGTTACCGGGTGAATCGGCGGTGCTGGAAGAGCCGCAAGCGCTGACGAAGGCGACCGATAGCGCGAGTGCCAGAACGGTAAATAGTGATTGATGTTGCATCGAGGCTATGACCATACGGATAGTGCTGGCATTATGCCTGCCTGTAAACGCAATTACTGAGTTGAGACCGATATCTTGCAAGAGCTTAACCTGTACTACTTATGACAGCGGACGGTCGCCCAGCGCCCGGACGTCCAGAAAACGGTCCCAACCTGAGAGAGCCACTTCTTGTTGACTATCTGCGGCTACTCTCTGCTGCCGCTATCTGGGGAGCAACGTTCCTGTGTAACGAGATTGCATTGGCCGATTTTTCACCCGTGTCAATTACCGCTTATCGCATCATTCTTGCCGCACTTTTGTTGTTGATCATCTGCTATGGGCGAGGGCAGAGCATACCGTGTGATTTAAAAACACTCGGCCTGCTTTCGGTTATTGGTGTCCTTAACAGTGTTGTGCCGTTCATGCTTATTGGTTGGGGACAGCTGAGTATCGACAGTGCCACAACGGGAATACTGCTGGCATCATCGCCCTTTGCCACATTACTGCTGTCGCATTTTCTGACCCGTGATGATCGTTTTGCCTGGAACAAGCTTTTTGGATTGACGTTAGGCTTCATCGGGGTTTGTGCGCTTCTCGGACAAGGTCTTCAGCAAGGATCCGACACCTTTGCCGGTATGTTGGCTGTTATTCTGGCTGGCTGTTGTTATGCGCTGTCTTCAGTTCTTATTAGACGGCTTGGGTCTATACCAAGTTTTGCGCTGGCGGCGGGCACATTACTTTGTGCAGGGGCTGTCATGTTGCCCCTGTTGTTATTGTTCGACTCACCATGGGAGCAGGACTACCGGAGGAGCACTATTGCTGCCTTGTTGTTTCTGGCGATAGGCCCGACGGCCATTGGCTACGTATTGCGTGCTCAGATCGTCAAGCTCAACGGCGCTGTCTTCATGTCCAATGTGGGTTACCTCATCCCGGTATTTGCCGTCTTGTGGGGTTGGGTTTTTCTCAGCAATCGGCCCAGCAGTATCATGCTCTTTTCCCTGTGCCTGATACTGGCAGGTATCGCGCTTGGCCAGAACCGCTTTCGACGACGATTCCTGTTGGGCCGAACCAGGCCGTGAACGTCTCGTTATCCATCGCCTTAACCCTCGGAAGGGTACAAGAGAAGGGTAACTGCGTACACATCGGTATAATCGACGACAGTTCCCTAAGCTTCACTCAATAATCCAGAGCGCTATGACTACTGACAATCCCTGGGCCATGCCCATGCCCGATGAACAATTCGAACTGATGCGCGATATTCTCAAGGCGCCAAGCCCGATAGGGCTAGAGTCTGCGATGACATTAGGGGTCCTGAAACCTCAATTCGACAGTTTTATGCCCGATAGCTGGGAGATGCGCCAGTTTGTCGGTAATGCGGGTGTTGTGTGGGATTCTCATCCGGGTGAAGAGGACAGGTTCAGCATCATGCTGGTCGGTCACGCTGACAAAATCCGCATGCAAATCAGAAAAATCGGTACGGACGGTAAAATCTACATCAATAGTGATTCTTTTTTGCCATGCACCCTGATTGGTCACGAAGTTACCGTATTCAGCGAAGACCCCGACGCACCGGGAAACTATCGTTCACTGTCAGGTGGCACGGTTGAGGCAATGGGTGCCATTCATTTCTCAGATCCTGCTCAGCGGACGGGAGATAAGGGAATTCGTCCCAACTCCTTGTACCTTGACCTGCAAATCCATGGTGAAAACAAGGCAGATCAGATCAAACGTCTCGGTTTGAAGCCGGGTGACTCCATTCTTCTGGACCGCCCTATCAAGCGTGGTTTCAGTCCCGATACTTTTTACGGCGCTTATCTGGACAACGGGCTCGGTTGTTTCGTGACGGCAGAAGTTGCTCGACTGATTACCGAAGCTGGTGGTACCAAGAACGTCCGTGTGCTCTACGCGGTGGCATCGCATGAAGAAATAGGACGGTTTGGTAGTCGTGTGCTGGCAGGTGAAATGGCGCCCGATGTCCTGGTCGCTATCGATGTCAATCACGATTACGTGGCAGCGCCAGGTATCGGCGATAGAAACATGCAGACACTTGAAATGGGGAAAGGCTTTACGCTTACGACGGGTGCTATTGTCAGCGAGCAATTGAATTCGAGGATCAAGATGGCCGCTGCCAAAGAGGGTATCCCGATGCAGACAGATGTCAGTGGTCGTGATACCGGTACCGATGGCATGGCGGCGGTCCTGGCGAGTGTGGATAGTGCGGCGACGTCCATCGGATTTCCCACTCGCAATATGCATACGATTTCGGAATCAGGTCATACAGGTGACGTATTAGCCGCGATTCATGTGCTCAAGGCAACGATACTTGCCATGGACGCCGAAGATGTGCAGGCGGAGACATTCCAGAACTCTCATCCGCGGCTGGACGAAACCACCCCACTGGTACATCAGGGTTTTGAAAAACTGGAAAAAAAGTAGAGCTGGATTATCAGGGCACACCAGTGTTTGGGTGTACCGGCTCTCACCTTATGAAGATTCACTTGCAGAACAAGGAGCTTTGCAAGTGATTTTTACGTTATGTGAATCAAGGCCGCAAAGTCCACGTTGAGGCAGTCGATAAGCTGATAGTGGTGTCCCGGGAGGGATTCGAACCCCCGACCTGCCCCTTAGGAGGGGGCTGCTCTATCCAGCTGAGCTACCGGGACAAGACGCCGCGTTCGCAGTATAGCCAATTGAGAGCCCGGTTGGCGTTTACAGCGTGAATTGCAGCGATTTCCCGTTGGCCGGGATCGTTGTTTCATTTGTCTTCAGGGGTTGCGATCAGTAGGCAAAAGAGTGGATAACGAAGGTGCCCATATGCAGGATGTAACGGAGAAACTTCCAGAAGGCCAGCCTGAGCGTCGTCGCTATGTACGCGTGCAGGATGCTCTCGGGTTACATATACAAAGACTGGTAGAGCTGCCGGCTGCAGGTCAGGCTGAGCAGACGCAACTGTCCTCCTCCGTACGTAAAGTCGACAAGTACGCCATTAAAGGTTATGCCGATGTGCGCAGGGATTTCCCGCACGTTGCGCAGTACATCGGTGACCTGGAAGAACGCATTAGAGAGCTGTTACTGGATGGCGATGTTGCCCCTGAACAGCCGACTCACAAAGTCAGTTTATCGGCCGGTGGCTTGAGTTTTGCCGACAAATCGCTCTATGTTCCCGGCGAAGTAATCAGTATCACCTTGACATTATTCCCCACTGGCAGGCGTATTGGTACGGATGCAATCATTGTCAGCGCCAACTTGTCTGACGAAGTCATGTCTCAGGACAATCCAACCTATAGCGCCGAGTTTATTCGCATAAGTGACAATGACCGACGTGTCATTGAGACACACGTTGATCGACTGCTGACAAAGCGGCCTGTTCCGGATTATTCCTGAGCCTGCTAGCGGGTAAGTAACCTCACTGGTTGCCCGTCATGGGTCCTGCCATTCCCGACTTCCGGACGCTGCCGTTTTCGCTGATCATTCCATGGGCAGTCTCGTGAGCTAAACGGTTCTTGAAGGCAGACCTGATAGGTTATATGCTGCGCGCTCTTCGGTAATCAGCTACTGACAACCAGCATGGCAATGAATGACGAAAGATTTTCAAGGAATAGTATTTGTCAGGATGCGCAGAACCTTATTGACAATAAGACCAAGCCTGTCGGTTCTCTGGGGCTGATTGAGTCTCTTGCTGTGCAGATTGCCAGCATCCAGCAGTCCCTGGAACCCAGTATTGATCCGGCTCGCATCATCGTATTCGCCGCAGACCATGGCGTAACCGTGGAGGACGTTAGCGCCTTTCCGGCAGAGGTGACTCAACAGATGATGGCAAACTTTGCGGCCGGCGGCGCCGCTGTGTGTGTTCTTGGAAAAAACGCAGGTGCCTCTTTTGAAGCTATTGATGTCGGGGTGGACGGCGATGTGAGTGAGCTGTCGGGTATCGTACATGCCAAGGTAGCGCGCGGCACGGCGAATCTGGTGAAGGAGGCTGCCATGACTCACGAGCAACTGGACGCGGCACTACAGGTTGGTCGCGAAGCGATTGTAAGAGCTGTGGAACAGGGTATTCGCTGTGTCGGGCTTGGTGAAATGGGTATTGGCAATACCACCTCTGCGGCTGTGCTGACAGGATTACTGTGTGACTCCACACCTGCGACAGTCACTGGGCGTGGCACCGGACTCGATAATGATCAGTTGTCTGAAAAGCAAGTGATAGTCGCTAGTGCGATGAGCCGTCTGGCCCAGATGAGCGATGATCCGATGGAATGTCTCAGAGAGGCTGGTGGGCTGGAAATAGCTGCCATTGTCGCGGCCATGCTGGAAGCTCCTGCTCATAAAATGACGGTGATCGTGGATGGTTATATTGTCACTGCCGCTGCATTGATTGCTTGCCGGTTAAAACCTGCGGTCAGGGACGTGCTGGTGTTTGCACATCAGTCTGCTGAGCCGGGGCACGCCATTGCCATGCAGACACTACATGCCCGGCCGCTGCTCGATCTCGACATGCGTCTGGGCGAAGGCTCGGCGACAGCGCTGGCGCTGCCCCTGTTGCGAGGCGCTGTGGCGGTGTTGACCGACATGGCAAGCTTTGCAGATGCGGGTGTTTCCACACAGAATAATTCCTGACCGGCACGATGAATCAGCTCGTCATCTTTGGCACCGCTGTCATGTTTCTCACCCGTCTGCCTGTGGGTAGATACGCAAGCGGCGACAGCCTTGTGCTGGTGCAGGCCGTGCGGTACTTCCCGCTCGTCGGTTTGATTGTTGCGCTTATCATGGGCAGCGTGCTGTTGTTGTCTAGCTTTGTATTGCCTTTGAGTGCTGCGGTGGTTTTGACACTGGTTGTGGGTGTCATGAGCACCGGGGCATTTCACGAGGACGGATTGGCAGATCTTGCAGACAGTGCTGGCGCGTTTGATGTGTCACGCAAACTGGATATTATGCGTGATAGTCGAGTGGGTACTTATGGTTCGCTGGGTTTGATCCTGTGTATTGCACTGAGGTTTGTGCTTATCCTTGAGCTGGCCACGCTTGACATCGGTTTGGCGGTTGGTGCTCTGATCCTTGCTCATTCCATCAGTCGCTGGAGTAGCGCCTATCTGATGGCAACCATCGACTATGCGCGTTCGGAGGCTGCCAACAAAGTTGTAGCTCAAGGCGTGGATACCAGAGTGCTGTTACAGGCGAGTGTGTGCCTGTTGTTGGTAATCATCATAACGACTGTAATGATATCGCCCCTGGTTTATCCCTGGGTTTATGCTGCGCTTCCGGTGGCGTGGTTAGCAACCAGTGCCTTTGGTACTTATTTCAAGTCGACGTTTAACGGCATTACCGGTGATTGTCTGGGAGCAGCCAACGTTGTCGTAGAGTTAGTGTGTCTGACGCTGGTTCTGGCATGTACGTAGCTGGCTGAATAATGCAATTACATCTAGTCAGGCATGGGCACACCATCTGGAACGATTCTGGTGGTGTTGCTGGTCGATCTGATATAGACCTGTCGGACAGTGGGCAGCAAGCCGTCAGCAGGCTTGGGCGAACCTGGCCTGTGGGCAGGCTTCTGCACAGCTGGCATAGCAGCCCGCTTCTGCGTACTCTCGAAACCACGCGATTGCTGAGAGAATGCATGTCACTGCGACGGGGCCTGCCTGAGGTACAGTCTGATAAGCGCCTTGTGGAACTGGATTTTGGAGACTGGGAAGGGATGACCTGGCAGGCTGTGCACGAGCAGTATCAAGAGGAGATGGAGCTATGGGGTCAGGACTGGATTAATCGATCCCCACCCAACGGAGAGACATTTGCCGAACAGGCCGCCAGGTGTAGCGACTATCTTGATGAACTTGTGTCCCATTCACTCAGTGAACATAATGCGATGGTTGTTCTGCATGGTGGAAGCATTCGTGCGCTGGTTTGCCATTGTCTCGGATGGCCACTTGCTCGTGGGATGAATTTCAGTGTCGACCCAGCCACGGTGACGACACTGGATTTGAATCGTGATACCGGTCAATGGACGCTCAGGAAGATGAACTCCTCAAGCTTTTCTGATCACGCATAAAAAAGCCCACCTGACAATCAAGGACAAGCGGGCTCTGTTTTCACCGTTATCGCTGTGCAATCAGCCGAACTGATTCATCGTGTTGTCCTTACCTGATGCCTTTAGGGCCTGGGCACCAGAGAAGTACTCCTTGTGATCATCTCCGATGTTTGAGCCGGACATATCCTGATGCTTGACACAGGCCAGCCCTTCACGGATCTCGCGGCGCTGTACTTCACGCACGTAGGCGAGCATACCCTGATCACCGAAATAGTCTTTAGCTAGTGCGTCAGTGGACTGTGCTGCTGTGTGATAAGTTGGCAGCGTAATTAGATGGTGGAAGATACCCGCGTGCCTTGACGCATCAGCCTGAAACGCCTGAATACGCGCATCGGCCTCCGTTGACAGGTCGGTTTCGTCGTAGTCGACGCTCATGAGATCGTCGCGCGTATAGGCAGAAACATCCTTGCCTTCTTCATGCCAGGCGTCGAATACTTGCTGACGAAAATTCAATGTCCAGTTAAAAGACGGGCTGTTGTTGTAGATCAGCTTTGCATCCGGAACATCTTCACGGATGCGGTCAACCATACTGGCGATCTGGCCAACGTGTGGCTTTTCGGTTTCTATCCAGAGCATGTCTGCACCGTTGCGCAAGGCGGTTACGCAGTCAAGGACGCAGCGATCAGCCCCTGTGCCTTCGCGAAATTGAACCAGACCATTGGGTAGTCGGTTTGGTTTGATCAGTTTGTCGCCTTGTCTGATCGCGATCTCACCGGCTTGTACATCGTCCATTGATGTTATGGTTTCACCGGCGATAAAAGCGTTGTACTGGTCAGCTAGATCACCAGGCTCTCGGGATACCGGTATTTTCTGTGTAAGTCCTGCACCCAGAGAGTCAGTGCGCGCGACAATCAGACCATCTTCCACGCCAAGCTCAAGAAATGCATATCGAATGGCATTGATCTTCGCCAGGAAGTCCTCGTGGGGTACGGTAACCTTGCCGTCCTGATGGCCGCACTGTTTCACGTCAGACACCTGATTTTCGATCTGCAGACAGCAAGCGCCGGCTTCAATCATTTTCTTTGCAAGCAGGTAGGTGGCCTCTTCGTTGCCGAAGCCTGCGTCAATGTCAGCGATAATAGGGACAACGTGAGTCTGGAAGTTGTCGATCTTGTCCATGACCGCTTTTTCAGCAACCTGATTACCTTGCTCACGCGCCGCATCGAGCTCGACGAAGAGGTGGCGAAGTTCGCGCGCATCTGCCTGCTTCAGGAAAGTGTAGAGTTCTTCAATGAGAGCGGGTACCGAGGTTTTTTCATGAATGGACTGGTCAGGCAAGGGGCCGAATTCCGAGCGAAGTGCCGCAATCATCCAGCCGGAGAGATACAGATAGCAGCCTTTCGTGGTGCCGAAGTGCTTCTTCATTGAGATCAGCTTTTGCTGACCAATGAAGCCATGCCAGCATCCGAGAGACTGGGTGTATTGGCTGGGGTCTTTGTCGTAAGCCGCCATATCTTCGCGCATGATGGTTGCCGTATAACGGGCAATATCAAGACCGGTGCGAAAGCGATTCTGTAACTGCATCCGAGCGACTGATTCCGGATTGATAGCAGACCAGCTATCACCGTGATTAGCGATAGCGTTGGCCGCTTCGGTGGATAAAGAACGGTACTGATTCATTGATGAATTTCCTGACTGATTGTGAGTAACACTGGACAATTCCGACCAAAACCCTGAGCATGTCGCCCATTGCGGACGGATCACCTTCTACCAGTTGCTAATGGTATGCCGTAGAGCATTATAATTTCACATAGAAAATTACACAGTGTGAATTTTACAAAAGAACGGCTGTTGTAAGTATCGCCACCTGCTGAGTTGGGTAGAGTAGAGTGCGTAATACTTCATAAAACTCTGAAGGATCGTTTTGTTTTGCGATGATTTTTAACGCTCGTTCATCCTGGCGTTGTGTTCAACAATTCAGGTAATTCAACAATGCATTCACACATCAAGATGTACAGCCGGCGTCGTTTGCTACTAGCGACCGTTGGAGGTGTCGGCTACAGTTGTCTGAACAACGTGCAGGCTGACAATCAATCACGTCTGGATTCGTCCGATCTGAGACCTGCACAACCCTTGTCAGTGCGCCTGACCGATCTGAAGCGTGACGCAGCGCAACAGAATCGACTTCGTTCGCTGGTGGTTATGCATCAGGGCCAGGTGGTTCTGGCCGAGGCTTTCTCCGGGCCGTCTGTGGAGACGGCTGTCAATGTAAAATCCGTCTCCAAATCAATACTTGCAGCGCTGGTCGGCTGTGCTCTGGAAAGAGACGTAATATCCGATATCAGTGTGACGCTCGGTGACAGTATTCCGGAACTCCTGCCAGCGAAGGCCGATCCGAGGGTGGCATCGTTAACGCTCGAGCATCTACTTACCATGCAAGCTGGCTTGCAACGCACCTCGGGCCCCTATTATGGCCAATGGGTGGCCAGTAATGATTGGGTGAATTATGTGTTGAGTCGGCCATTCATCGCAGAGCCCGGCGGTCGAATGTTGTATTCGACCGGCGACTGGCATGTGCTGGGCGCTGTGCTTGCCAAACTCAGTGGCGCAGATTTGCTGGAGCTATCTCGCGAGTGGCTTGGCAAACCACTTGATATTGAATTTGCACCATGGACACGTGATCCGCAGGGCCGTTATATGGGGGGGAACGAAATGTCTCTGTCGCCTTTGCACATGGCGCGGGTGGGAGAGCTGTATCGTCAATCCGGACTGTGGAAACAAGTCCGGGTGCTGGACAGGCGGTGGGTTACCGAGAGTTTTACGCCGCGCACTCGCTCACCGTATTCAGGCGATGACTATGGTTATGGATGGTTTATAAGAGAGACGGAGCGTTCAGGTTTTGCCTACGCTCGGGGATACGGTGGCCAGTTCATTCATGTGTTGCCTGCAGAAGGAATTGTGGTTGCAATGACCTCAGACTGGACGCGTTCAGCACGAGGCGGTGTTTATACCGAACAATTGCATGATCTTGTCACTCGTCATTTACTGCTTGGCTAGTGGATTGAGCGGTTAATTTGGTGACAGGTATTTTTTCCCCGGCGTCTTCAGAACAACGCAGAAAACTGAAGCGTCTTGGCTATACAGGCAGCGATTCGAACACCGGGCTGGCGGTGCTGGTACGAAGGGTGTCAGGTCAGCACCCAATAACTCAAGCTGATTGGCGAAATTCGCTCATCAATGTCGACACGCGAGAGTCCAGCCAGCGTCCGTGCCCTGACTCATGCCCCAGAAAACCAACATGACCGCCTGTTGCTGAAATCTCGAGTGTGGTGTCTCGTGTCAGTTCAGAATTGTCTGGTAGTACGCGAGGTGTAAAAAAAGGATCGTCCCGTGCGCAGAGAATATGGGCAGGCACTGTTATTGACGATAGAAATTGTCTCGCGCTGCATTTCGCGTAGTAGTCGGTTGCACCCTCATAGCCATGCAAGGGGGCAGTAATCGCATCGTCGAATTTCCAGAAGCTATTCAGTTCCTTGCCTGCTTTAATCAGGTTGAGGTGCGGGTACCGTACGCGCTTGCGTTCATGTTGTGCACGCATTAGCGCCAGAAGGTACCGCTGGTAGATACGCGCAAGCCCGGAATCGAGTTTGTCAGCGCCTTCGGAGAGCACCAGTGGTGGGCACACTGCGACGGCTGCGCGCACTGGGCATGAAGCGCCGGTCTCACCCAGGTACTTCAACAGCGCGTTGGCACCCAGCGAGTATCCCAGTGCGTAAACGTGTGTGCCTGCAAAGCGTTTGCGTAGATAGTCGATAAACCATCGGATGTCGTCACTGGCCCCCGAATGGTAGGCGCGGGACAGGCGATTGGGTTCGCCGCTGCAGCCACGCCAATGCATCAACACAGGCCTGAACCCTGCCGCTTCAAGCGTACCAATAACTCCTTGTATGTAGCTGCTTTCAACGCAGCCAGCCAGACCATGGAAAATGGCGACAATGTCACCTTCGCTTTTTTGGCTTAGATTTATATCGAGAAAATCTTTGTCATCCAGCTCGATTCTTTCGCGTCGAGTGGTTATTTGAGGGGGCTTGAAAACCTTGCTGGCGAGAATTGTCTGCAAATGGGGGTTGCTTAACCACCAACTCGGACTAAATTTACTCTCAACTATCACAACTTGACTCTATCTTCCGCACTATGCGTATTCTCATCGCCAATGATGACGGTTACCAGTCTCCGGGTATCCGTGCCTTGTACGAGGCGATGCAGCAATTGGGACAGGCCACTATTGTAGCGCCCGATCGAAACCGTAGCGGTGCCAGTAATTCACTGACCTTGTCCCACCCGGTGTTTGTGCGACAGCATGAGGCGACGATATTTTCGCTGGAAGGTACGCCTACTGACTGCGTGAATATTGCGTTGAGTGGTCTTCTGGAACAAGAGCAGGACATGGTCGTCAGTGGTATTAATGACGGGCCGAATATGGGCGATGATGTGTTGTACTCCGGTACTGTCGCGGCTGCGATCGAAGGGCGGCATCTGGGCCATCCGGCGCTTGCGGTGTCCATGGCCAGTCATGAGCCCTCATATTACAAAACGGCCGCAAGTGTCATGCATACGCTGGTTTCTCACCTTCGCGAGGTGCCCTTGCCTGCGGACACTATTCTGAATATTAACGTACCGGACTTGCCGATCGATGATATCAGGGGTCTGAAAGCGACCCGCCTGGGCACTCGCCATCCATCCAGAAACGCTATCAGGCAATCAAGCCCTCGTGGCGAGACGCTTTACTGGATAGGGGCTGCCGGCGATATCAACGACGACGGGCCAGGAACAGATTTCGGTGCCGTGCAGGAGGGCTATGTGTCTGTGACACCATTGCAGATCGATCTTACGCGTCTTGATAGTGTGTCCTCAGTGGCTGATTGGCTGGAGCGCTTGTCATGATTGCTACAGCACAACAAATCGCAGGTATCGGTTTTACATCGCAACGAACAAGAACACGTATGGTTTGCCGATTAATGGACCGGGGTATACGTGATGAACGATTACTGCAGGTTCTCAATACGGTGCCGAGGCATATGTTTGTTGATGAGGCGATTGCATCGCGTGCTTATGAAGACGTCGCCTTGCCGATTGGCGAGGGGCAGACGATTTCGCAGCCCTATGCCGTAGCCCGCATGACCGAAATACTCTTAGAGGAGGGGCCACTGAATCGAGTACTGGAAGTGGGCACAGGCTCGGGCTACCAGGCTGCGGTGTTATCGCAGATTGCTGATCAGGTGTTCAGTGTCGAGCGAATCCGCAGTTTACTGGATAAGGCGCGTTTACGATTCCGCTCACTCCAGTACCGTAATGTGCACACGCGCTACAGTGATGGAAGCTGGGGTTGGGCAAGCCGCGGACCCTTCGACGGCATAATGGTGACGGCTGCACCGCGCCTGGTACCGGAACCATTGCTTGATCAACTGGCTGTTGGCGGACGCATGATAGTACCGGTTGGTGAGCAATCAAAAGTGCAATTACTAACGATTATCACGCGTACAGCAACCGGTTTTACAACACGTGAAGAAAGTGATGTCAATTTTGTTCCATTTCTTTCTGGCAAGTCTTGATATAACGACTACACTCTAGATTCGCGTAAATATATTGACGCATCTGGCGTGTTCAGATGTGTCCCGGATCGGATCTGCCTGATGAAGTTAATGTCGTCGACAAGTTGCCTGTGTGTGTTATCGCTGGTGCTTGCTAGTTGTCAGTCGTTTTCGATGCCTGACATCCAGAATCGTCTAGGGGCATTGAGCTTCGATCTGGACTCATCCAGCTATATCGTCCGGGCCGGTGAGACACTCGACAGCATTGCCTTCAGATACAACACAACCGTCAGTGCATTGCAGCAGCTGAATCCTGAGGCCAGTAGGGGCGTGTACGTTGGTATGCGTCTGAATATCCGCCCGTCACCGGTTAACCTGCCACAAGTCACTCGCAATGCCACCTGGTCTGCAGATGAAGAGTCATTGGTAGAGCAGGCACCTACGACAGCCCCCGCTATCACCCGACAGGCTGTTCCTATAGCCGCCAAAGCGACTGATCAGTACTTGCTTGGCCGGGAGCGCTATAACAGCGCGACCACCACTGAATACCCGGCTGTTGCCAGAAGTTTTGCTCAGGGTTATGTGGAGAATCGTGGCTATCCGGTTGAGGAAGTTATCGAAGATGACAACTTTGTGTTGCCAGATATAAGTGCCAACACTGTGGACGACGATTTTGTGGGTGGATGGCAGTGGCCTTTGAATGGCAAGCTGGCGCGTGAATACGATGTGAATCGCCCTAACGGTCGAGGGATAGAAATAGTAGGCTTGCCGGGTCAGGATGTGTATGCCACGCGTGACGGTATTGTCGACTGGGTGGCTCGGTCACCCGACGGTGTCGGTAAGGTCATTATCGTCAGACACGATGATGATTACCTGAGTATCTATTCGAATGCACAGGAACTGAACGTCGGTATGCGGGAGCCGGTTAGTCAAGGTCAACCTATTGCCATTCTCGGTGCGAACGCAAATGACGAGCCGTTATTGCGTTTCGAGATTAGCAAGGACGGTAACATGCTGAATCCAATAGATTTTTTAACACCAAGGTAATGTCGGAATTACGTGTGCCATAGTAGCCAGGTAACACTTTGGTCCGATAACAAATGTTAAACTACGAAATTGGATTAGCAAGTTACGCTAAGTTCCTTTAATATTTAGAAAAATTAGAAGAGAGCGCCACTATGGCTCAACATTGGGGAAATTTTACAATGTCCACCGACAACCGAGATGGTTGGAGAGCGGGCAGTGAGGCAGAGATGGCTGAAAATGCCGCAGCGGCTGAAGACGGCAACGCCGGTGAAAAGATAACGGCGAGCAAACTCAAGGATATGTCTCGCAAGGAGATGGACGCAACGCGCCTCTACCTTAAAGAGATTGAGCATTCCGAGTTGTTGACAGCCGATGAGGAAAAAAAGTACACACGTCTGGCTCAGTCAGGGTGTGAAAAATCCCGAGCTAAAATGATCGAATGCAATCTGCGTCTGGTCGTCAAAATTGCCCGTCGCTACATGAATCGTGGTTTGGCATTACTAGACCTGATTGAAGAGGGCAATCTTGGCCTCATTCACTCTGTTGAAAAATTTGACCCTGAACGTGGCTTTCGATTTTCTACTTACGCAACCTGGTGGATTCGACAGACTATCGAGCGTGGCCTGATGAACCAGACCCGCACTATCCGATTGCCAATACACGTTGTCAAAGAGATGAACGTGTATATAAAGGCAGAAAGACGACTTCAACAGTCGCTGGACAGAGAGCCAACGGCTGATGACATTGCAGCGCTAACCGAGCGTCCAGTTGAGGACGTTATCAGAC
The DNA here is from genome assembly GCA_045106195.1 of Granulosicoccus sp. GTDB lineage: Bacteria > Pseudomonadota > Gammaproteobacteria > Granulosicoccales > Granulosicoccaceae > Granulosicoccus. Next base: position 53,418 of record JBGCEH010000029.1, on the reverse strand, counting down.
TGCTGGGTTTGCGAGATCGTGTTACGTCAGTTGACGTGGCAATTGGTAAAGACGGTGAACGTCCATTACTGGATATTATTCCTGATGAAAACAACGTCGATCCCTCGATGGTGTTACAAGACGAAAGCGTTAACTCAAACATCAATGACTGGCTGGAAAAGCTTGAGTCCAAACAGCGCGAAGTTCTGGTACGTCGCTTTGGATTACACGGACATGAAAAGAGTACGCTTGAAGAGGTAGGCCAGGAGCTTGGTGTTACCCGTGAACGAGTCCGGCAAATACAGATGGAGGCTTTGAAGCGCCTGCGTCGAATTCTTGAAGGCAGTGGCTATTCTGCTGAAAACCTTTTTATGGCCTAGGAGCTTTCGCAGTAAAAATTTCCAAGCGAGATATGTTTATTTCAAGTCGATTTTTTCGTTCAATTGAGATATCCAGCAGGCTGAATGGATAAGTGACGATAATGGATAAAGCGGCTGAAAAAAGATTGCTCGAAGCCGCTAACTGTCAGTTCGGGTCTCGCTCATCACATCTGATCATTGGTCTGTCTCTGGTACTCGTTTATCTGGTCAGCATTCCAATCACCAATACCAGTGTCAATCCTGCTTGTTCAACATCACAAGCAATATTTGCCAATGTATTGTGAGGCGTTGCTATGGCGCAGCAGTGGCTTTTCTGGCTTTACCTATTGCCAGCGCTATCGTAGGGGTCATTGTTTAGCGGGTATTGCTTGATTCGAACTCGAATATTGGTGCAGAAACTCCAGAACTGAAAATGGATGCCAGTGGGGCAACCAGGCGGACTGATATCAAGTGGACCCGTCAATTACACGCTGATGCACGGTGTGAGGTGTCTTCAGTTTAACGTTCTACATTTTTACGTCTTGAGGGAAGGACTGAGCCTGACGATTAGTCTGGATCAGTCCTTTTTGCGTTTGGGGGTACCGATGTCAGTAAGTGATGTAAGCAGCCCGAGATCAGGTTATTTGTAAGAGCGCGGCCGCCACCGGTCGATATTCGTTGACAAGAACACTGTAGGTCCGGCATGCCGCTCTGGTATTCATTACCTCCATCGCAATACCTTTCTGTTTGAGTGCTGCCATTAGTGAAAAGTCAGGAAACACATGCGTAGAACCTGAACCGAGTAGCAGAATTTCCGGTATCTCAGATTCAACCCCGTCGAACAGGGGGTCGAAATGTTCCAGCGTAAGCTCATCAAGCGAACCGCTGAACCAGTCCTCCACCACGCGTGTGCGGGTGATCAGGATGTTACTGCGATAGTCTTTACTGTTGATGCTCAAGACACCTGTGCCGTAATTGCTAATCAGGTTTTGATCAGAAGTTTCTAGATGCATTTTCATATCGGTATAATAGCGGTCCTTGAGGCCGACTGAAAACCTGTCGGCACAGTTAATGGCAGGAGATGTACGTGAAACCGGTAACAATCGGCCTTCTTGGGCTGGGCACAGTGGGTCAGGGGGTGGCAAACATCCTGTCGCGCAATGCTACCGAAATCGAGCGCCGTACCGGCAGGTCGATTAAATTACTTGCCGCGGCTGTCCGCAATCAGGGCAAGGCGGAAGCTCTGGACATGGATATACGTGTAACCACTGATGCAGCCGCATTGGTGGCAGACCCTGATATCGACATCATTTGCGAGGCAATGGGTGGTGATGACCCGGCGCTGAGCCTGCTGCGCAGCGCTATTGCGAATGGTAAGCATGTTATTACCGCAAACAAGGCGCTGATCGCTGTGCACGGTAACGAGTTATTGGCTGCCGCCAGGGATAAAGGAGTTGTTGTTGCCTACGAATCATCAGTAGCTGGCGGTATCCCGATAATCAAAGCATTGCGCGAAGGTTTGGCTGCTAATCGTATCCAGTGGATTGCCGGAATTATTAACGGAACGGGAAATTTCATCCTGTCCGAGATGGCAGAAAAGGGACGCAGTTTCGAAGATGTTCTGGCTGAGGCTCAGGCTCTGGGTTATGCAGAAGCCGATCCCACCTTCGACGTCGAAGGCATCGACGCCGCTCATAAACTTACCATCATGGCCTCCGTTGCTTTTGGCATGCCACTTCAATTCGATGCTGTTTACACTGAAGGTATTAGTCAGATAACACGCGAGGACGTCGAGTTCGCCGAGGAGCTGGGATATCGTATCAAGCATCTCGGCGTGGCAAAACGCCGTGACGATGGAATTGAAATGCGAGTTCATCCAACCCTGATTCCTGAAAAGCGCTTGCTGGCCAATGTCAACGGTGTGATGAATGCAGTACTGGTCCAGGGTGATGCGGTAGGGCCTACCTTGTATTATGGCCCGGGTGCCGGTTCCGAGCCCACGGGATCTTCGGTGGTGGCAGACATTATCGATGTAGTTCGCGCATTGGACGCCAGTCCCGAGCATCGTGTGCCCACGCTCGGATTTCAGCCTGACGCTCTGGAGCCTTATGTGATGCTGCAAACAACCGATTACAAATCTGCTTACTATTTGCGTCTTCAAGCGCTTGACCAACCAGGTGTCATGGCAAACATTACCAGTATTTTTGGCGACCTGGGTATCAGCATAGAGGCGATACTGCAGAAAGAGCCGGAAAATCCAGTAGGTGCTGACGAGGATATCGTCGTGCCTATTATTCTGCTGACACGTCGGGTGCGTGAGGGGCTGATTGAGCAAGCCATCGAGCGTATTCAGGTACTCAGCACGATAACGCAAACAGTCGTGCGGCTGCGAGTTGAGACGCTCTCCTGATCGTTGAGCCACATCAACGTTTATCATTGCCTGACCAGAACCGATCACCCCACCTATTACTGCAACAGCTGTCCCCGATTTTCCAGGAAACGAAGCTTCATGACTGATTTCTCCAGCTCTACTGCTCACTACCAAGGGCTTATCCACCGCTATAAGGATCGTCTGCCGGTGAGCGACAACACGCCTGTTATTTCACTCAATGAGGGTGACACGCCGCTCATCCGTTTGCAGAATATTCCTCGCGAACTGGGTAAGGATGTTGACATATACGTCAAGTACGAAGGTCTTAACCCAACCGCATCCTTCAAGGATCGCGGGATGACCATGGCTGTAAGCAAGGCAGCAGAAGAAGGCGCCAGAGCCATTGTTTGTGCCTCCACCGGAAACACGTCTGCAGCTGCTGCCGCTTATGCTGCCCGTGCTGGAATGACAGCTTTTGTGCTCATCCCTGAAGGCAAGATTCCGATGGGAAAACTGGCTCAAGCGATTGCGCACGGTGCGGTAGTTTTGCAGATCAAAGGCAATTTTGATGATGGCATGCGGCTGGTAAAGGAAGTTGCCGGAGAGGCGCCCGTGGCTATCGTAAACTCGATCAATCCTTATCGACTTCAAGGTCAGAAGACAGCAGCGTTTGAAATTGTCGAGGCACTGGGCCGCGCACCGGACTATCACTGTATTCCCGTGGGAAACGCCGGCAATATTTCAGGGTACTGGATTGGTTATAGCGAAGCTTGTGGCCACAACACTGCATCCTGCACCTTTTGCAATGGCCAATGTCCATATCTTGACAATCCACTGACTGACAAGCGCCCTGTTATGGTGGGCTATCAGGCTGACGGTGCTGCACCCTTTATGCGTGACGAACCTGTGAAAGATCCGGAGACGCTGGCAACTGCCATACGTATTGGTAATCCTCAAAGCTGGGAGCTGGCCAAAGCTGCTGTTAATGAGTCGGGTGGTTGGTTTGACGAAGTCAGTGATGAAGAATTGCTGGCAACACAGTCGCTACTGGCGCGCAAGGAAGGGGTTTTCTGCGAGCCGGCTTCCGCGGTTTCCTTATGTGGTGCGCTTCGAGATATAAAGTCGGGTCTCATACCGGAGGGGAGCTTGATCACCTGCACTCTGACAGGCCACGGTTTGAAGGATCCGGATATCGCCATACGAGGGCAGGAAGCGGTGCAGACGGTGAATGCCGAGCTTGCCGATGTCAAGGCTGCAATACTGGCCCATATTTAGGCTGGATTATTCATGAAATCACCCATTCCTTAAATCACCCAATCCTTCCGGAAACCATTCGGGGTTTCATGATGAGACGGTGTAAGGAGCTGGAAAATCGCTAAAAAGCCTACTCGCCCGCTGCTGGACGAAGCTCGGTGGGATCTGGCATCAGGTAGTGATTTTCAAAGCCGCCATGAACGTTCAGCAGCTCGATATACCGTTCCCTGCAGACGGTTTCAGCTCCCATGCTGACCAAATGGGCAGTTTCGAGTTGGCAGTCAATAAGCTCATAATTTCCACATTGCGCAAGATGCGCGAGAGCCACTTTGGAGGCATCGCGTTCGACGGAGAACATGGATTCGCCGACAAAGACTCTTCCCATTTGAATGCCGTAGAGTCCGCCAACAAGTCGATGTCCCATCCAAACCTCCAATGAGCGAGCAACCCCCAGCTCATTCAGTTTGCAGTACGCATCAATCATCTCATCTGTCACCCATGTGCCTGTGCTGCCAGATCTGGGGGCGCCACACTGTTTCATGATTTCGCGGTAGGCGAGATTCTCAGTGACCTCATATTTTTCGCTGCGAATGGTCTTGCGAAGGCTTCGGGTAATCTTGAACTGATCGGGCCAGATGATGCAGCGTGGATCGGGCGACCACCACAAAATGGGTTCTCCGGCTTCATACCAGGGAAAGACGCCTGTTCGATAGGCGGCCATCAGCCTTTGGGGGCTCAGGTTTCCACCCGCCATCAGTAACCCGTTAGGCTCGTGCAGAGCTGTGCTGACCGACGGGAAGGGAGTCAGATCGTCGTCGGGAGCCAGAAACGGAATTGGCATAGAATGTTACACACTTAAGTTCTGTTGTTTGAAAGGTAACAAATCGGACAGCCCCTTGCACCTTTGTTGAACATACGGGGTTTCCTGAGAGAGAAAATTCTCGATGGCGCTGCGAAACTGGGGGTGGCGAATATAATGCGCCGAGCGGGTGAGGGTGGGGACAAATCCGCGTGTAATCTTGTGCTCACCCTGAGCACCGGGTTCGAAGTGGTCGATACCGTTAGCGATACAATACTCGATGCCCTGGTAGTAGCAGGCCTCGAAGTGCAGCGCGTTGTACTCTGCCCGGCATCCCCAGAATCGACCATATAAAGTGTTAGTACCAACGAACATAATCGAACAGGCGACAGGCCAGTCCGGCGTTTCATCATCGGGATCATAGGCAAATACGATTAACACATGGTCACCCAGCTGTTCGCCAATCTGTTCGAAAAACGCACGAGTCAGGGATGGGTTGCCCCATTTCCGATCGAACGTTGAAGTATAGAACTGATGCACCCAGCGCCATTCTTTTTCACTGAGTGTCGATCCCATGCGCGGCTCCAGGCGCAGGGCTGCATCGGTTACATATCGGCGTTCCCGGCGGATTGTCTTGCGTCTTTTGGCCGTACACCGTGCCAGGAAATCTTCAAAGCTTGTGTAATTGTCATTGTGCCAGTGGTACTGGCAATCCATTCGTCGCAGGAAGTCGGCCTTGAGGTTTTCTTCGCTGATGTCTTCTGAATGAGTTTCTTCGGTGTTGTTTTCTTCAAAATTTGCTTTTTCGGAGGTGTTTTGATTCGGGTCGGCCGGATCATTCTGATCTTGCTGCTGACCTGGTGATTCTGTCTGTACGTGCAGGCTGGAATCACTCAACACCTTGCTTTCGGCTTCCGTTAGAAAGAGGAAATGCCCGCTGGAGAGTTTCTCGTTCTGGACAAACTGGCGCACACCCGCAGCAAGCAGGCGAACGGTCTCTTCAAAGGGCTGATCGGCACGAGTCAGCAAACGTCTGCCTGTAGCTGGTGTAAACGGAATGCTGCATACCAGTTTAGGGTAATAATCCATCTGATGTCGCTCATAGGCCTCAGCCCAGGCCCAGTCAAATACAAACTCGCCGTAGGAGTTCGTCTTGACATAAGCGGGTACAGCACCGATAAGCTCACGTTTGTCTTTGTCACCTTGCCAAAGAAAGAAATAACGTGGATACCAGCCAGTTCTCTCACCCAGACAACCGGTTGTGTCCAGAGTATGGAGGAATTCATGGCGCAGAAACGGGTTGCCGTCCTGCGAAAGTGCATTCCATTGCTCAGCCGGCACATCGGCCAGTGAGTCTCTCACTTCTATGTGTAGCTGACTGTTCATGATTGTGTATACGCTACAGGTTATGGATTGGCGCGGGTGTGATGATAAACACTATCATTTGTCTTCACTCGCGTTAGGCTGCGTTGTTTCCTTGCAGCAATGCATTATTCCTGCGCGGGCGGGAATCCCTGTGTATCGCGCCGTGGATCCGCACGTTCGCGGGTATGACAGGTTACTCCGGGATAACAGGTCATTTCGGGATAATGGCTTTCTTGAAATCCGGATTGTGTGTGCCAGCCGTCTCAAGCCAGCTTGTTAGCCTCCAGATAGCGTTCGGCATCGAGAGCTGCCATGCAGCCGGTTCCGGCAGACGTGATGGCTTGCCGGTAAACGTGGTCCATAACGTCGCCAGCAGCGAAAACGCCCGGTACGCTGGTAGCTGTGGCGTTACCATCACTTCCACCATGAACCTTTATGTAGCCATTGGCCATGTCCAGTTGTTCTTCAAACAATGCCGTATTGGGTTTGTGGCCAATAGCGATGAACACGCCCATTAGATCGATATCCTCGGTAACACCAGTCTGGGCATGTTTAATTCGCATGCCCGTGACACCGGACTGGTCACCCAACACCTCGTCCAGATTGTGGTTCCAGGCGATTCGCACGTTGCCGGTTTTTTCTTTTTCGAAAAGACGATCCTGCAGGATTTTCTCGGCACGCAGCTTGTCTCTGCGATGCACAAGCACAACTTCCTTGCAAAGGTTGGACAGATACAGGGCCTCCTCCACCGCAGTATTGCCACCACCGATGACCGCTACTTTCTGTTGCTTGTAAAAAAAGCCATCACAGGTTGCACAAGCTGACACACCGCGACCTTTGAAGGCTTCCTCTGAAGGAAGTCCGAGGTACATGGCGCTGGCGCCCGTGGCGATAACCAGTGAATCGCAAGTGTAGTGACCATTGTCACCGCTTAGTTGAAGCGGGCGTTTGGAGAAGTCCACACTTTGTATGTGATCGCTGATGATTTGCGTATCAAAGCGCTCGGCATGCTGTTTGAATCGCTCCATGAGCTCGGGGCCCTGCACGCCCATGGCATCGGCTGGCCAATTATCCACATCTGTGGTTGTCGTTAATTGCCCCCCCGGCTCCATACCGGCAACCAACACGGGCGCAAGATTGGCTCTGGCGGCATAGACAGCCGCTGTGTAGCCAGCGGGACCTGAGCCAAGAATAAGTAATTTGCAATGATGTGAATCTGACATGAGGTATTCCGTGAACCTGTTTGCGCGTAATTGTACAGCGCGGGCATAGTACCCCTAAACCGGTGAACTGAGCCAGATACGGTGTTTTTCCTCTGCTACACTTTAAGGTTCGTTTCACCGGATTCGAACCGGCTTCACCAGGACTGTTTTTTTTGGCCCAAGCTACCAAAAAACGCGCCGCAGCGGCTCGTCGCAAGAAGGCTCCCGCCACGCGCAAGGCCGCCACAACAGGCACAGCGCGAGTGGCCAGCCGGCGTGCTACGGCAACACGGCGCTCAACCGCTGGCACTGCCACCAAAAATGTGACAAAAGCTGAAATGCGTCTGGCAGCGGCTGCGTCAATGGCCAAGACCGCCTCGTTGGGGCATATGGCCAGATTGTTGCGTGAGGTCGGCGGAATTATCTGCCTGTTTGCCTCACTCATCTCACTGCTGGCCCTGGTAAGCTTTGACATCAATGACCCAGGTTGGTCGCATACTGGAAGTGGAGAGGCTGTTCAGAATAGCGTAGGTCGAGTTGGAGCCTGGTTTGCCGATGTCACTCTGTACCTGTTTGGCTTCATGGCTTATCTCATCCCGCTTGTAATCGCCATTTCAGGCTGGATGCTGTTTCGGCACTACCGCCGCTCGGCGGAGGCCTATAGGCCTTTCGTCTTTGTCCGAGTGATTGGCGTAACAATGATGCTCGTCAGTGCCAGCGGCCTTGCTGATCTACATTTTGGTGTCAACCCGGGTTCGTTGCCCCAGGGCACCTTTGGAGGCGGCATCCTCGGGACTGCCGTTGCCTGGCGTCTGGTGCCGTTTTTGCAGCATCTGGGCACGACACTGGTGCTTCTGGCGCTGTTTTTCAGCAGCCTTACCCTCGCATTCGGTACCTCCTGGCTACAGCTTATCGAGTTAATTGGTGGTGCGGTTGTCGGTTTCATCGATGGTCTGCGGCAACGCATGCGTTTAGTGTCTGAAGCGCATGATGAGCACAGCCGTATGCTTGAGGCCGATCGGGCGCGGGATGCACGTCTGAAGGCTCAGGAACTTGCAGCACCTTTGTCAAAAGGCTCCAGCAAGCGTAAGCGTGGCAAGCTCTTATCAGCCAAATCGAAGCAGCTTCCAGATCCTGATCCTCTATTGCAGAGAGACTCACAGGATACATCGGTGGGTCCAATAGCCACCGGTATGGGAGCTGCGTTGGCTATGGCTCGGGAAAAAGCCAAGGCATCGCAGGAGCTTGCGGGAAAAGCGGTGACCAAAGCCAGTAAGGCCGCGCGCCCCGTTGACAAGTTTGATGTGTTGGGTGAATCGCTTGGCGAGGCAGATGCCTTGTTGTCCGATGAGTTCGATGACACCGTGGCGATTGATCGGGCGGCAGCATCAGCGTTGAGTTCTATCGACACTCCGCTGGATGAAGCTGATTCGGAGACGATGTCGAAAACTGCCAGTGCCAGCCCAGCTCATGAGACAGTGCTTCCAACAGTCGACCCCACAGCGCGCAAGAAAAAAATTGCGATAAAGCCTCGTCCGGTTGAGCAAAAGCAGGCCAAGCTGTTTCTCGATGTGCCCGATTCTGACTTACCACCTTTGTCCTTGCTGGATGCACCCGAACCGCAGCGTCCCGGTTTTTCCGAAGCTGATCTGGAGGCCTTGTCCCGTCTGCTGGAAGAAAAGCTAGCGGAGTTCCGCATCACCGTGCAGGTGGTTGCGGTTCACCCCGGCCCTGTTATTACCCGTTTCGAGATGGAGCTTGCGCCGGGAATCAAAGCGAGTCGTATCACCGGGCTTTCTCAGGATATCGCGCGCTCTATGTCGCTGGTTAGTGTGCGCGTCGTTGAGGTTATTGCCGGTAAATCGACCATCGGTATCGAAGTACCCAACGATCATCGCGAGATTGTGCAACTGACCGAGATGCTGCAATCCGATCAGTATCTGGAAAAAAAATCTCCGTTGACACTGGCACTGGGTAAAGATATCAGTGGTCAGTCAGTTACTGCAGATCTGGGCCGCATGCCGCACCTGCTGGTAGCGGGTACTACAGGTTCCGGTAAATCAGTTGCGGTAAATTCCATGCTCATCAGCCTGCTATTCAAGGCAACGGCCAAGGATGTGCGGCTGATTCTTATCGATCCCAAAATGCTGGAACTCAACGTCTATGACGGCATTCCACATCTGCTTGCCCCTGTGGTAACGGATATGAAAGAGGCAGCCAACGCATTGCGCTGGTGTGTCGGAGAAATGGAACGTCGGTATACCATTATGGCCGCGCTGAAGGTTCGCAACATCGCCGGCTACAACAAAAAGGTTAACGAGGCGATCAAGATTGGCAAGCCCATCGTTGATCCTCTTTACCAGGCTGAATTATCGCTGAATCCCTCAGGTCCACCGCCAACTCTCGAGCCTATGCCGTTTATCGTTGTCGTTGTTGATGAATTTGCTGACATGATGATGCAGGTGGGCAAGAAAGCCGAGGAGCTTATTGCGCGTATTGCACAGAAAGCGCGTGCTGCTGGAATTCATCTGATTCTGGCAACACAAAGACCGTCGGTTGATGTCATTACTGGTCTTATCAAGGCCAATGTACCCACCCGAATCGCTTTTCAGGTGTCTTCCAAGATCGACTCGCGGACCATTCTCGATCAAGGCGGTGCGGAATCGTTGCTGGGGCATGGTGACATGTTGTACCTGCCGCCCGGCACCGCACTGCCCATGCGTGTTCATGGAGCTTTTGTCGATGACCATGAGGTTCAGAATGTCATTGCGCACATCAAGCAGACTGGTGAACCTAACTACATCGAAGAGATCCTGCAAGAGAGTCAATTGGCAATTCCCGGTATTTCAGGTGGTGAGACTGAAGGAGGAGGGGGTGAATCCGATGCGCTATACGATCAGGCTGTTGCCATTGTGCTGGAGTCGCGCAAAGCGTCCATTTCCTACGTTCAGCGACGCTTGAAAATCGGTTACAACCGTGCAGCGCGGATGATCGAGGAAATGGAGGCCGCAGGCGTTGTCAGTCAGGTGACGGGCAGTGGTTCGCGCGAGGTGCTAGCGCCACCACCTGGCTAGACATAATGTCTAGCGGGTCGGAGATCTGGATTCATGCAGTACACTTGCAACTGTTCGTTGGTAACCCTATCAACTCATAACTGAGGTTGAGCGAGTCCATGCACGTGCTAAATAGTCGACATAATCGGTCAAGTGCTGCGTCTGTATCCTGTTCTGATGCTGCTGCCCGCAGGGCTGGCGTGGTGTTTTTGTGTGGCTCTCTGTTGTTACTGATGATACTTTTTCTTTCTCCACGGCTAAGCGTTGCAGATGAGGCTGATGTAGAGCCCGTGAAGATGCTTGAAAAGTTCATCAAGTCACTCGACAGTTTCGAAGCCAGCTTTGAGCAAACCTTGTATACGTCAGATTCTGACGATCTGGGTACCTCGGTAGGTACCATTAAACTCAAACGCCCTGCGCGGTTTATCTGGACATACACTTCACCTGAACCGCAGGTGATTACAGCCGACGGTGAGCGAATCTGGCTCTACGATGAAGATCTTGAGCAGGTCACGGTCAATGCGATCGATGAACGAATCAACGGTACGCCACTGCAATTACTGATGAGCGCCGCCCCGTTGAGCGATGCTTTCGATATCGAATCCCTCGGTCAGTCAGACGGCATTGAATGGTTTGCGCTGACACCCCTGACCCAGAGTTCCGACTTCGAACAGGTCTTCATCGGGCTGAAGGATGACGCAATCGCCGCCATTGAGCTTAGTGACAGTTTCGGTCAGGCCACACAGATTCGGCTCAGCGACTTCAGACAGGGTGTTGAGTTTGATGACTCACTGTTTGTTTTCGAAGTGCCCGAAGGCGTGGATGTTATTGGCCTGGATGAGTAGTTCACTGGAGCTTTTCAGTGCGGATGAATCGCTCAGGCCTCTGGCCGACAGACTGCGTCCACGATCATTGGAAGAGTTCGTTGGTCAGTCGCATCTGTTAAGCTCTGAGAGCACACTGCGGCAGGCGATTCAGAACAACCGCCTGCATTCAATGATTTTCTGGGGGCCTCCCGGTACGGGTAAGACCACGCTTGCCAGAATGATTGCATTACATTGTGACGCTCACTTCATGAGCATCTCTGCCGTATTGGCTGGCGTTAAGGATATTCGTGAAAAAGTCGCGGAAGCCCGTGATCGATTGCAGACCAATGGGCAGCGTAGTGTTCTGTTTGTTGATGAAGTCCACCGGTTTAACAAATCCCAACAGGATGCATTTTTACCGCACATTGAGGATGGCACGCTGTATTTTGTCGGTGCTACCACCGAAAACCCATCATTTGAATTAAACAATGCGCTGCTCTCTCGTGTGCGAGTTTATGTTCTAAAGCATCTTGAGCCGTCAGACTTGCGTCGTGTGATTGATCGAGCACTGGTTGATGAGGAACATGGATTGGGTCGGCAGAATCTCAAGATGGACTATAAATTCCGGGATCAATTGGCGGCAACGGCAAATGGCGATGCCCGGCATGCTCTGGTCCTGCTTGAGCTGGCATCAGATTGCGCGCGAGTGCAGGCCGATGAAAGAATCATTGACGAAGCTGTCCTCAAGGAAGTTACGCGCGATAGTTTTCGACAGTTCGATAAGGGTGGTGATCACTTCTATGATCAAATATCAGCCTTGCACAAAAGTATGCGTGGCTCTGACCCTGACGCTGCCTTGTACTGGTATTGCCGCATGCTGGATGGTGGTTGTGATCCTCTTTATATTGCAAGACGCGTTTTACGTTTTGCTTCTGAAGACATCGGTAATGCTGATCCGCGCGCTGCGCAATACGCTCTGTATGCCTGGGACACTTACCATCGACTGGGAAGTCCGGAAGGTGATCTGGCCATCGCACATGCGATTGTGTTCATGAGCTGTGCACCCAAGAGCAACGCGGTGTATACCGCCTTCAAGCAAGCCATGATTTTTGCACGAGAGCAGGGGAATGCGCCGGTACCCATGAATCTTCGCAATGCGCCGACCAAGTTGATGAAAGACCTGGGGCATGGAGTTGATTATCGATACGCACATGATGAGGTCGATGGCTTTGCAGCCGGGGCACACTACTTTCCTGATGATCTTCCTGCGAAACAGTTTTATGAACCGGTTCAGCGTGGTCTTGAAATCAGGATCGGTGAACGGCTTGCCGAATTACGGCAGCGCAATAAAAACTCGCAGAAGTAAAACGAGTTTCAACGGATTGAAACGTCCAATTTTCTGTCATGAGCAATAAATAAATGTGCAATAAAATTGAGTTCGCATTGGCGGACTGGAACAATCCAGATGATTGCAAGACTGTGGTTGCATTGTTACAAGCTTATGCCCTGCATCCGATGGGAGGTGCCGAACCGTTAAGCGACTATGCCGCGCAGCATCTGCCACAAGCTATGGCAGCAACACCCGGTGCTTTTTCTGTCATAGGCTGGCATGTGGATGCTGATGGTCTGCGTCGCCCCATAGCATTAGCCAATTGTTTCTCTACCCTGTCCACATTTGCATGCAAGCCGCTCGTCAATATTCATGATTTGTTCGTTGATGACACGGCAAGAGGGCAGGGTACGGGTCAGGCTATCATGGGATTCGTGGAACAGGAGGCCCGGTCACGCGGCTGCTGCAAGGTCACGCTGGAGGTACTTACGGGTAATTCAAATGCCATCAGTTCGTATGAGCGCTTCGGATTCAAGCCTTATACGCTGGGTGATAAGACGGGGCATGCGTTGTTCATGCAAAAGACGCTGAGTTGAAACGACCTTGTAACACAGACTTGCGATATGGTCCACGTCTGTAGAGACGGGACTGCGCCGGAGTCCATATGCATAGAGTGCACAACATGATGCAGAAAATCCTACTGCCCCAAGAGTGTTTACAGCGCTCTCTTTTGGTCTCACCATTTGCGGTTATGAGTTAAGCTTTCACCATGCTGAATTCCTCTCAATACCCACCGTTGTCGGAAGTCAGAAAAACGCTACGGGTCCAGTGGTACCGCTGTCCAATCGCGACTAGCACCTTGCACGATCTTCTCAAGCGCAGCGACCTGCAAGGTTTTAAGCAGGCGGGTGGGCACTTTGGCTTATGGTTGCTCACCGGTTCCCTGGTGTATGTCTGCTGGTCACAGCAGGTTTGGTGGTTACTGGCTTTCGCCGTCTTTGCACACGGCACCGTCAGCACATTTTTCGTTGGAACCGCTGTGCATGAACTTGGGCATGGAACAGTGTTCAAAACCCCAGTCTTGAACAAGGTGTTCCTCTACCTGTTTAGTCTGATCGGTTGGTGGGATCCGTTCGATTATGCGAGCAGTCATACTTTTCATCATCGCTATACCCTGCATCCGGTTGGTGATAGGGAAAATCTGCTGCCTCTGGCGCCTAATACCCGTAAAGAGTTTCTGTTACAGATGCTGACATTCAATCTGTTTACTAAGAAGGACAGGACATTCGGTAAAGGTGGATTGATTTCTGCGGTTGTCGCTACCGCAAAAGCTGCGTTTGGAAAAACCGGTTCGCCGGATATCCCCAGCAATGAATGGTTAGTGGCCATACACGGCGACCAACCAGCGGAGTTTCGTAAATCCATCCTGTGGTCCAGACTGTTGCTGGTGTTTCACGCAGGCGTAGTATTTGTATCAGTTTTCACCGGGCATTGGATATTCATCCTTATCATTACGCTGGCAGCCTTTACGGCAAATCTGCTGTCGTATTTACTGGGTACAACACAGCACGCAGGCTTGCAGGACAACGTGGCTGATTTTCGCAAGTGCACTCGCTCAATCGTGATTAACCCGTTGTTCGAATTTTTGTACTGGCACATGAATTGGCATACCGAGCACCATATGTATGCCGGTGTGCCGTGCTACAACCTGAAAAAACTCCACCAGATAGTGCGGACTGATATGCCAGACCCACGCAGCTTACGTGGTGCCTGGAAAGAAATAATAGAGACACGGGAGATACAAAAAAAAGATCCGGCTTATTACTTCGATACGCCCCTACCAATATCCTCCTCGTCAGTTTCTTCAGCTACCCGTGCCGACGAATTCGACACGTCGATTGGTGAGCTGGCACCGCCGGGGTTGCGATGAGACAAGGTGCTTTGTCGATATTGCCCGTCATGGTATGACAAACGATACTCGGTCCACAGCCTGAGTGTTGTTGCCGTTGACAAACAACCGGGCTTCAAATTCGCCACGGCCGATATATTTTCTGAGGAAGTCGAGCCTGCCGAACTTTGGACCGCGTTCCCCCCTTTTTTGTGTACCATTTGTGTACAACCACATTACAAAGTGGCGATCTCGGGTACCTGCGCGAGCTATGGATACGCGATCAATCGTGCCGTGATTGGGATTGACATAATCTACGTAGACGCGTTGAGGAGAGTCCTGCATCCGAACCTGCGCTCCAATGCGATAAGAGGAGCGGTCTGTGGTGGCGGAACGGCTCGCACTGGACTGGGCAACTACCGTACGCGTACTTGTTTGACGTTCACCCCCCAGATTGACTGCGTACGTATCGACCGAGCCTGAGTCATACCAGTCTGAATTGAACAATATGCGAGAGCCACTGGGGCTCATAACCGCGTGTGGTTCGCCAAAGTATCCCCCGCCATAACTCCCGCCGCTGCTTGCTGCTTTACCCATCGTCCTGAGATGTGCCAGGCGACAGGTGGCTGGATTATCCGGATCTGCGTATGTGAGGCTGAGTTCGGAAAATAGCGTCGGTGCAAGGCGCCCGTTTTTCAGGAATTCGAGTTGTCGGCCACCGAGCGACGTCATTGTGACCCAGCCAGGATTCTGGGTTGACACGGCCGAGAGGTGAACGCCGCTTAATGGGTAGCCCCAGCCTGTGCTCATCCCTATAACAACCCGGCAACTGCCAGACTCAACGTCGTGGGCTACCAGAGCGCCCTGACCCTGGTTACTGTCTCCTTCACAGCCATTTGTTGATGGGTCGTATCGTGGAGAAAATATGGCGTCATGACCATTTGGCATCTGGCCTATCGTGGAATGCTCGGATTTCGGCACATTGTACGAGCGTCCATTGCTTGCTTTGTAGTTTTGCAATGAACCATCTATAGGATAGAGAAAATTCATGTCATCATCGAATACACTGTCCTGAATGACGACCCGGTCACCACTCGGCAGAACCGTAGCGGCAACCTCGGGACTGAATCCGAACGCATTGGAACCATAGGTCCTGGACGGATTCAGCTCAACAATCGGACTAATCTTCCCCGTGCGAACGTCGACATGGAAGGTGATATCCGAGGAGTTCCCGTCTACTTCGTTGTTCACGCAACGTAATCCGATCTTATTATCGGCAATTCCCTGTATGTCGCCGCCGCCCTTGGCTGTCAAAGCTCCGGGTCTGCCGGCCCGACCGCAAACGGGGTCGAGATCAGCCACCAGACTTCGCTTGCGAGTATTAACGTTGTATTTTACAAGCTTGCCATACAGTGGGTCGTTACTGGGTCGTCGCTGGATGAAATACAGCGTTGAACTAATATTTTTGTCCCAATAAATTTCCTCGATATCTGCTGGTTCAAACTCCAAGGCCCTGATGTACCTATAAGTTTTGCCGTCGTACAGGTGATGACCATCGTTATTACCGCCAGTGTGGTAGAGCATCAACAGTGATTCATCCGCATTCCATGGCTGAACCGTGCTGTACAACGTCCGACGTGCGCTCCCTGAGGGGGAGTCGGTGACTCGTGTAATACGCGTGCCAAAAGCAGGATCGGTATAGGATTGCAAAGCCCGCGGCTTGCTCATTCTCGGCACTACAAGGCTGTCACGATGGTTGATTTTGCCGGCGCACCAGTTAGTTGCAAAGGCAGTAAAGCTGCTAAAAACCAGGGTGCAAGAGACGAATGCAACAAGCGGGATTTTCAGTTTGCCTTTACGAACTGGAGCGTCGTCTAGCACAGTCGATAACCTTCCGTTGTGAATGGGTAGCAGTGGAAAGGTATATTAAAGTGAGAAGCGTCGCACGTTTAAGTGTGTGACTATTTCTCCAGTTTGGCAGCGATAGACTCATCGTTGCTCCATCGGGCTATTGAAATCTACGTGTAGCAACGTACTGACAACGAATCCATCCAGAGTTACAAATTTGAGAGAATGCAAAGTGACAATAAAAGTGCAGTCATAGTAGTTATGAGTTCGACTGGCAGGGTATAGACAATGGATATACATGGAGAGTGAAGCGCTTCGGACTAAATCAATTGATCAATCCGTGGCGTCATGCTGTCCCAGTGCCCATTGCACATGTTCACGTATCAATGAGGAATTGTCCTGCCTACGTGACTCCAGACTGGCGAGCACCTCATGTGTCGTTGGAGCATTGCCTAACGCTACTGCAATATTGCGTAACCAACGCTCGTGTCCTATCCGGTAGATGGCAGAGCCAGCCATGTTGGTTTGAAACGAGTTTTCATCCCAGCTGAACAGCTCAATCAGGCTGGCACAGTCAAGATCGTGTCTTGCCCGAAAATCAGGTTCAGTGCTTGAATTGCTGAACTTGTTGAACGGGCAGACGAGTTGGCAATCATCACATCCATAGATGCGATTGCCGATGGCACGCCGAAACTCAACCGGGATACTGTCTTTCAGCTCTATGGTCAAATATGAGATACAACGCCTCGCATCTACTTGATAAGGCGCAACAATCGCATCTGTGGGACAGGCTTGTATACAAGCGCTACATGTGCCGCAGTGTTTTTGTATTGGTGGGTTGTCAATGGCGAGTGGCAGATCGGTGTACAGCTCGCCCAGAAAGAACCAGCTTCCCGCATCTTTGGTTAACAGATTGCTGTGCTTGCCAATCCAGCCCAGGCCAGCCTTCTCCGCAATTGCCTTTTCAAGTACCGGTGCACTGTCAACAAATGCGCGATAACCAAAATCACCAAAACGCTCGGTGATAACATTAGCTAGTTTTTGCAGACGATTACGCAGTACCTTGTGGTAGTCGCGTCCCAGTGCATAGCGTGAAATGAACGCTTGTGACGGATTTGCCAAGACGGTCCATGCATCGGCGGTATCCGGCGGATAATAATCCAGTCTTACTGAGATGATGCGTACAGTACCCGGTACCAACTCGGCAGGTCGACTGCGTTTCAGGCCGTGCTTGTGCATGTAATCCATGGTGCCGTGGAAGCCTGCATCCAGCCAGTTGAGCATGTGGGTTTCGTGCTCTCCCAGATCGGTATCTGTAATAGCGCAATGGCTGAGTCCCAACTCGCTGGCACTGAGTTTGACAAACGCGCTGAGTGCTTTGGGATTGTCGAGTGAGTGCGTCTGGCTCACGGTTGGTGGTCTGAATCACTGAAGTGGCCATTTTTGTAATAGATAATGGTGCCGGATTTAGCTCCCCATGATTGCCATGCCACTATTGGATTTCGTATCCATGCGCCTTCAGGGTAAAAACCTTGCGCATCGTATACGGCTCCTTTGACAACCAGTACCTCTTCACCGCGGGGATCGATGCGCGTCTTGAACGCCATGGTTTTGTTCCATCTAACCAGCATGACATTGCCTGACCCATGTCCGTGCAGAGGAAGGACATCTGTGCCATCTACCGGACCGGGAAACCAGTTGTCTTCATCTTCGGTATCGATGCGTCGCCATTCGGTATCGCTATCCTGCATCTGACCGACAGCCAGATAAAGAAGCACAGGGTCGGAGGGATCCATAGACGCTGCACGCTGACAGGCCAGTTCCCTGACATTTTCATCAATCAACTGCGGAAGCCGTAAGTAAAGATTGGCCTGATAGTGACCGAATCTGGATGTTAGTCGCCCGTTTTGAATGAGAATTTCCAGATCAGGGTAATTCGCCAGCATAATGGGAGCGTGAGAATGGTTGATGCGCAATTGCAGGGCAATGCGCGGTCGTTCCCCGGGTATATATTCCATGATCCGCATTTCTACCCCGTCAAGGGATGTTTGCAGCCATGTAGCGTCCTCGGCGAGGCAGACCACACGGGTTTCAAAGTTTGTGTTAAGTGGCTGTAGCCGTTCAGTGAACCAGTCCGGAAGCGTACTGTTAGTTTTGTTGGACGAGCTATCGGGGTGTGGCGAAGTCACAGAAACATCTTTTTTTAGTTGAGACAACAGATCTATCGGCCAACGATAGCAGAATCCGTTGAAATTTCTCCAAACGTTCTCTATTATCAGGGAGAACATTTGGAGAACGTTTATGGATACAACTCAATCTCTCACCCATCTGGAGGCCAGGGTTCTGGCGGCTATTGAGCGCCACATCCGGGCAGAGGGCGTTGCTCCCACTATTGCAGAGCTGGCGGCCAACCTGCGTCTGAAATCCAAGGGTACTGTCCATCGCTACGTTCAGTCGCTAATTGCCAAGGGAAAGCTGGAACGACATGGTAACGGTTGGCGAGGGCTGCGGATAGTCGGTTTGGTTATGCCAGAGAGGCCCTCCAACGTAAAGCAATTGCCAGCGCCAACGCGCAGGTCAGAAAAAAAAGGCAATATCACGCGGCTGAAACTTGAGTCTAATGTCAGTCATCCAGTGGTTCTCCCTGTAGAGCTTTCGGCAGCACTTCGCGGGCAGGGGGATGATGCGCAGGGAAAGAGGGTAGAGGCTGACAAGAACGGCCTGTCCAATCTGCGAATACCACTATTGGGCAGAATTGCCGCTGGCCAACCCATAGAGGCTATCGAGGATGCTAACTATCTTGATCTTGCAGCGTTCTTCATAGGGCCTGACCGGTACGCTTTACGTGTCAGTGGAGAATCCATGATAGATGTTGGTATTCTTGACGGAGACACGGTCATACTCAGGAAGCAGAGCACGGCGCGCCCGGGTGATATCGTAGTCGCCCTCATCGACTCCCAAGAAGCCACGTTAAAGCGTCTGGGCAAGGTCAAGGACGGCATCGTGGAACTTATTCCCGAGAACAGCTCTATGGCAACAATGCACTATGCTGTTGATAGAGTCAGTTTTCAGGGGGTTCTTGTAGGTCAACTTCGCAGCTACTAACCTAACAGATTCACACTCGACATGAGCCAACTGGATGAACAGGCACTGCACGCGCTAAAGACGGCGTTTTGCTATATGCCCAAAGCTAATGATGTTAATGAATATGATCACCCGGGCAGGGTTGATCAGATTTTGTCAGATCTCGATGTTGTTAAAGAAGTGTTGTTGATTCATGGTGTCGATCCTGATGAGGTCGCCGATGAGATTCATCCCGATCAGGCCAACAATTCTTCCTACTGATCCCATGGCAGATGCTGCCAGTCAATTTACTGATACCTCTGAGTTTTTTATTGAAGGCCGCCAAACCTGACGCAAAACCAGTGGTATTGCCCCGAACTGCTATCGCGCTGCTGATACATCCTTCTGAATGTGATGCAGCTCGATGCACCATTTTCCCTGAGACGTTATAAATGGGCCTGAGTTGTTCGTGCAACAATAGCAAGCATGTCATACTTCCTCGTGGCGTCCGAATAGTGACGCTCTGCGTCGTATTATTGGCGTGCATTGCACGATGCCGATAACGTGTATCAGGCTGATAACGCGTGCCAAACAGTTTGAGGAGCAATCGATGTATCTAGTAGACGGCGCGGAAAAGTCGGCAATGAGCAATAAATCGACTAAGGATGTACCCGCTCAAACTCAAGCCCCGGAAGTTTCATGCATTGAGTCTGTCATTTCATTGATGAACAATATTGTTGAAACGGCTTGCGAGCATGAACCGGATCTTGGTTTGATGCGCCTGGTTAATCTTATGGACCTCTATCGGGTGCACCTTCAGTTGGCTGCTGGTCCGGCTTCCGACTCAATTGCTGATGTTGCCAGCATGAGTGGGTTGTCTGACAATGTGCTGACACAGAAGCTTGGTAATACTGAATTTGTCAGTTTTGAGCGTTTTGTCAGAGACAGTCGGTTGTTGAAAGTGGCTGCTATTGCAGCAAGTCGCGATAGTGGCGAGACTGTCGCTCCACCTACGCCCCTCACAGTAAGTGCTAACGTCTGATCAGGATCGAGAGCTATAAAAGGCAGGCAGCTTGTATGGTTATCGCGTCAGAATCTCTTTAGCAGCATAGTCGTTTGTCATTGGTCCGTTTTCGTTCACTATAGACCGAGCACTGTCAATAATCATGTCCAACTCTTTTTGAGTGAGTTGCTCAAACGCCTGTTCATTAAGTCGCACAACCTGAGAGTGCACAATTCGCCCTGTTGCTGCTTCCATCAGTTGCATATTGACGCGTGTTTCATCAGGTAGATCCAATGCCGTCATCGTCAGGATATAGTCTTCAGGCCAGAATCTTGTGTCGGTGCTTTTATCCAGAATGCGGTAGACCTTCAGTCGACCACTTTCCGAGATAATGCTGCTAATTACCGCATTCAAGTTGTTCTCAAAGGCGTTGCCGTTATCGATAGCGCTGATGAACAACGAAAGGTCATCGGGCCTGGCTCTGGCCTGTCCGTCGGTTGCGTCGGGATTACGGTCGGCAGATAGAGCTGCCTGCAAATCAGGTTCACCAAAAAACAGTGTCTTGTTCTGAACGAAGGCTACTAAAAGGGAAGCCAAAAGAACACCCGCCAGAAACAGCTTGGGTGCTCGGTTAAAAATCTGGGCTAGTTTGCCCTGCATTCCTTTCAGTTTGTAGCTGTTGCTATTGGCTGAAGCGTGTGCCGACACGATCTCGACTGGTGATGCATCCAACACGGCGTCTGCATCTTGAAAGACTGAGTGCTCCGCCGTTTCATCGGAAATTGAAATCATGGTGCTCTCGGGTGTTTCTGTTGCGCTTGATGAGGTGTTGGCCTCATCGGCAGATAAATCCTGTTTGTCTGGCAGGTTTGATAATTCACGCTGTTCATCAGATTTTTCACTTATCACAACCTGATGTACGAAAGTAGGCACGTACGAACCGGGCGTCATCTTTATGACCACTGCTGCATTTGGGTTTTCATCGTTATATGCCGACAGTGCGGCTCTCAACCGGCCAGCGAGGACCCTGACCACGGGGTCATTCTGCGGATCAAATGTGTCAGGTTTGCCCAGCGCATCCACAGCGACCGTAAACGCTTTTATGCGACTTTGGTTTCCATCCGCAGCCTGTTCTACCACGTAGCGCAGAAAAGCCGACATCTGAGGCGCCGCCTCGAATTTTTCAGTGGCGAGTATGCTTTCGAGCGCCTCGCTGACATGTTGCCGCTCGTCGTCGCTCAAAATCGGATCTTTCTCAGATTCCTGCATATCTGGATGTATCCATTGTTTCACGAAAAACGATTCGCAAAAACGACGACCGTCCGCTCTGCGAGTGCATACGGCCCACCCAAAAAGACACTTGAACTACATGAAATGGAACTCTGGAGCTTGCTACCCATTAGTATTGAATGAGAAGCTAGACTTATCAAGTGGAAGAGCCTTTTCGAGAATAGCGCTGACTTACCGGCTTGTACGTAAAAAGCTGTGTCCTGCATCTCAAAGCAATATGATACTAGATTGTGATGACAGAAAGCATGCTGGCTTGTACAAATGGAGTGCTGGCAAAGGTCAGTCAATCTTTTTTTTATCGCGCCAGTTGGCGAGACATTCAGGGCCATCGTTAGCGGCGTTGTTTACGTGATTAATCACTTGTTTTATAGCGAAAATATTGTGTTCAGCTTCCCGCTGGCAGGATGACAACATTGCCTCATCGCCTTCGTGAATCCAGCGTATTGCCTGCTGCGGATCGAAAATTACCGGCATACGGGCATGTAACCCTCTCATTTGTTGATTAGCAGCCATGGTCAGCACACAAACATTATGTTCACACGAGTGATGGATCTCTGACGTATTTGTTAGTGGTGGCTTTGACGACACATTCTGGGACTCTTTGTCGTTGTCACTAAAACCCAGCGATAGCTGCTGTGCTTGTAACGTGTTTTGTCTTGCTGACTTTTTTTCGTCTTTTATGTGAGGTTGAAAAATGGCTGCCAACGCCATGGCCGGCGACTCCGGCCTTTCGATATAAAAGGCTCTTTTGGGGCCTTCAGCGGTCGTTTGCCATTCATAAAAGCCGTTGATTGGCACTATGGCTCTATGATTAAGCGCTGAGGCGCGAAACGTCGGTTTACTGAACACGCTCTCTGATCTTGCGTTGAAAAGCAGTTGGCTCCCGGTGCCGTATCCTGCGCCGGAAAATCCCCAGCGCATACTTTTCAATTCAAGCTTGTTTGGCTCTGGGTTATTACATTGAGCAGAATTCGATGCTGATGAATTCAACGTTGGCCGCCGCTTGTCGTCTGTTTGTCTCACCACATCGATAGTGGAAGAAGGTGCGACGTTGTAGCTGGCAGGTGCAACCGGCCAGACCTGCATCCCCATCATGGCCAGCAGTGCCCTCAGGCCGTCATGATCAGAAACGTTGACTCTTCCGCACATGGTTATCTCTTCAACTTGGACGCGGTAGTTTATATTGACACTATGAATAACACCAAACGCCTAGAAATGTTCCGTCGTTTCAGCGAGGCCAATCCTGAGCCCAGAACGGAGCTTGCCTACTCATCACCCTTTGAGTTGCTGATTGCGGTTATTCTGTCGGCGCAGGCCACAGACGTCAGTGTTAACAAGGCGACGTCCAAATTATATCCTGTGGCGAATACGCCTGAGCAGATCCTCGCACTGGGTGTGGACGGTCTGGTGCCTTACATACGCACCATCGGCTTGTTCAACACAAAGGCGAAAAACGTGATTGAGGCGTGTCGTGTGCTTTGTGAAGTACATGCCGGGAAAGTGCCTGACAACCGCACAGATCTGGAAGCATTGCCAGGGGTGGGCAGAAAGACCGCCAATGTGGTGCTGAACACTGCATTCCGACAGTTGACAATGGCGGTAGATACCCACATTTTCAGGGTGTCAAACAGGACAGGCCTTGCGCCGGGGAAAACCGTGCTTTCAGTAGAAAATGCGTTGCTGCGTTTCGTCCCCAAAGACTATTTACTGGATGCACACCATTGGCTCATTCTTCACGGTCGATACGTCTGTCTTGCGCGGACCCCAAGGTGTCCGGATTGTGCAATACAGGATTTGTGTGATTATCGACCCAAGACCGAGAAAAATGCGTCCGGAAAGGTTGTGAAAAATGCAAAACGAAAAACAACGGCTAAAAAGAAGTCTGCAAAGAGTAAGAAAATTCCAGAATAATTACCGAGCCCGGATCAGACCTGCACCATGAACCCAACGTCGCAAGTGGACTCTCTCCAGAATATTCCAACGGATGAGGATGCAGAGTTTTCACGTCTGTTGCGCTCGGCTGCGATACTGGTTGTCGATGATGAACCCGGAATGCGCAACTTCCTGAAGAAAGCTCTGGAGGCTCGTTGTGCGCTACTGGAAGTTGCTGGTAGTGCCGAGGAGGCAGAGGCACTGCGGCTTCGCTATCATTTCGATGTGTTGTTAGTCGATATTCGATTGCCGGGTCTGTCAGGTCTCGACTGGCTTGGCAAGTTGCGCGAACGCGGCATTCGTACTCACGTCATCTATATGACCGCCTACGCAGATCTGGAGATGGCGATAGGAGCTCTGCGCATTGGTGCTGATGATTTCATCATGAAGCCATTTCGTACCGGACAGATGATCATCTCCATCAGACGTACGCTGACTCGTGGTCAGATACTGCGTGAAAATTCTCTACTCAGGCTGCAGCTTCAGCAATTGCAAAGTGATGATGGGTTTCTCGGCGAAAGTGACGTCATTTTGCAAATGCTTGTGCAAGCCCGGCAAATAGCGTCTTCATCAACCTGCGTCCTTGTCAAGGGAGAAGGGGGCACGGGAAAGCGATTGCTGGCAAAAACAATACACACCATGAGTCGACGTCAGGGCGCACACATATCAGTCAGTTGTGGTGCATTGCAAGCCGGCAACGAGGAGGTCGATGTTTTCGGAGATGAAGGCTTGTTTGTTCATGCGAACAAAGGAACCCTGGTGCTGATTGATGTCGAGGAGCTTTCGCCGGCAATGCAGGCGATGCTGGTCCACGTGCTGGAGCATGGCAAACTCCGACCCATCGGCCGGTCTCATGAGCGGGCTATCGATGTTCGTGTCATTGCAACTACCAGTTCTGACTTGCCGTCGCTTGTCGGAGCCAGGAAATTTCGTGGTGACCTCCACTATCACCTTAGTGCGCTTCCTCTGTCGGTACCTGCTTTGCGTGAGCGGGACCAAGACATCAGGTTGCTGGTGGATGCATTCATGCTGCGTATGGCGACTGAACTGAGGCTCGCTCCCGTGGAGTTCTTGCATGAGGATTGGAACAAGCTGAGTGACTATCATTGGCCCGGCAATGTGCGGGAGCTGCGTAACGTTGTTGAGCGTGCGATATTGTTAGGCCATCTGCCGGCAGACAGTTTTGTCACTGACACAGCCGACAGTCAGTGGCATGGGCCTGGTTTTCCTCTGGACTATGATCTGGAAAAAGTAGAGCGTGCACATATCGAAGCCGTTTTGGCTGCAGTGAGTAATAACAAGTCTGCTGCGGCGAGAATTCTCGGGGTATCGCGCAAGACACTGGAACGCAAGCAGGCACTCTGGTACGGGCAAGCCGATGAGACTTGATGGGTGCAGGCTAATAATCCTGCATCATCGATGAATCGCTATACAAGCCTTCGTTATCGATTGTTGAGCCTCGTGTTGATACCACTGGTTCTTCTAACCGGCACGGTCATGCTGCTGGCATCTCGCTGGTCTAGTCAATATACCTACGAACAGCTGTTTGCAAAAGTGAATACGGACCTTCGAGTGGCGCACGACGGGTTCTCCGGTATCGAGGCAAACGGACAGCGGCAATTGAAGGCTCTGGCCAATAGTGTTCAGCTTGCCGACGCTCTGAGTCTTGGTGACACGCAGCGGCTCAATGAGTTAACGTTTATCGAAAGCGAGTTGGGTGACTTCGACTTTTTAAATCTGCTGACTGGCAACGCTCAGCAGATCATGGATGCTGATGGCTGGAGAGATTATGAGTTTCGTGACTCATCTCTCAGTAAGCAGATGTTGACAGCTCGAGGCATGACAAATTCGAGCGGTATCGAGATCTATACCGCTGAACAATGGCAACAGCAGCCGGGTTTGAGCGCTGAGGTAGTAACGCTTCCCTTGCTTGATACCGAACGCGCGGCACCGACTACTCGCCTTTCAGAGGATCGGGCCATGGTTATTCGGACTCTGCAATCGGTCCATGACACGATGGGAAATCGCATTGCAATACTGGAAGCCGGATTACTGCTAAATCGAAATTTTGCATTTGTCGATCGAATTCGCGATCTGGTGTACGGACCGGGCAGTCTTGCGCCCGGTAGTCGTGGCACAGTCACCGTATTTCTGGATGATGTTCGAATAACGACCAATGTGCCGTTAGCTGACGACTCGCGAGCATTGGGTACGCGTGTATCACAAGAGGTACGCGACGCGGTACTTGCTCGTGGCGAAACATGGGTCAACCGGGCGTTCGTTGTCGATGACTGGTACATCTCGGCGTATCAACCAATCGTGGATGTGGATAGACAGCGCGTAGGCATGTTGTATGCGGGTTACCTGGAAGCACCGTTTCGTGCAGAGTTGCTCAAGGCTATTGCGGCGCTTTCAGCACTGGTTCTGGCAGGTAGTCTGGCCGCAGCGGCAGCGGCTATTCTAGGTGCCCGTTCGATATTTGCGCCGATCGAAACCATCACGGCCGTCGTCAGGGCAACGGCGCGCGGGGAGCATCAGAGAATTGGTCCGATGCCTACTGGCAACGAGATAGGAGAGTTGGCGTTCCAGTTCGATGCCATGCTCAACAATGTCGACAGGCACAGGAAACTTATCGAACATAATGCTCTTTTGCTGGAAGAGAAAGTCAAACAGAGGACCATCGAGCTGGAAGAACAGAACGAGCGGCTTCAGGATTCCATAGAGCTGCTTCAGCAAACCCGGCAGCAATTAGCAAACGCGGAAAAGCTCGCTGCTTTGGGAGAGCTGACGGCTGGCGTTGCTCACGAGATCAACAATCCTACGGCAGTCATACTTGGCAATATGGACGTGCTGGTCGCTGAACTGGGTGACCGGGGAGAGCCTTTGCGCACAGAGATCGACCTTATCATCGAGCAGGTCTATCGCATCCGGTCAATCACTGATCGACTGCTACAGTATTCGCGCTCGGTACAGCAGAAGCACCAGGGGCAACAGACGCCTTTCGATCAAACGGATGCACCATTTGCTGAGACGTCTTCCATCAATCGGCTTCTTCAGGAAAACCAGGGATCGACGTATCCGGGTGTTGTGCTGGACGAGGTGCTCGACGATACCTTGAAGCTGCTTTCGCACGAATTTGAAGGGCGTCAGATAACGGTGCGAAAGAGCTGCGACGCAACGCTATGTGCGCTGATTGATCGTCAGGAATTTCAGCAGGTATTGATCAATCTGATCAGTAACGCTATTCAGGCGATTGTAAATTACGGTGAAATTACCATCACTGTGCGTGATCAGAGCGAATGCCATATAAACTTGAGCGTAGAGGATACGGGAAGGGGAATAGAAGCCGAGTATCTGCCACGCGTCTTTGATCCCTTTTTTACGGCAGGAAAAGCGGATGGAACGGGGCTGGGACTGTCTGTCAGCTACGGAATCGTGCGTCGCTACGGAGGCGATATTTCGGTTTCATCCACGATAGGTCGAGGATCGAAATTCACTCTGACTTTGCCCGGCTCTTGAAACTGTATGCAGCTTTCTATATAAACAAAACATTACCGTTTGGCTGGCGGGGTTAAGTTATCTTAAAACAGGGCGCTGTATTGCTATGCTCTACTCATAAATGCTGCGGTTACAGGACCTTAAAATCCACCCATAGTCATCGTTAGTTCGCTTTACTTTTTTACTCAACGGATACCTGCACACCGTGGCGCGCGCTTACCCGCTCACAGATCTTGTCAAACTAGTCAGAGCCTACGGCGTTCTGGCTGGTACCTCCGATATGGAGCGCGTGATTGCGGGCACCTTGAGCCGCGACTGGATTGCCAAGGAAGTAGAGCACCTTGTGCCTTTGTCCACGTTGCCCAGGCAATTGTTTAAAACCCTGCGTGGACGCGACCTGTTAGCTGCAGAGCTGTTTCCCAATCAGGATATTGACCCGGACACTATCGATCCGGATGAACTGGATATCAGTGTCACAGGACGCCGCAAGCTTATAAACACCAACCGGTTACCCAAACTGGAGCCCACTATCCACGGGTCGGTGCTTGCGGCAAACATGCTGCTGGGTGTGCGTCTCTATGGATGCCACGGCAAAGGCATGAAGACGATGTCGCACGACATCATCGTGGCTGCCATGCTGCAGGATGCTTACGGCAAGGCGTATTGCTACAGCGCGTTCTCGTCACAGGACAAGGAACTGGTCGACGATACCTATTTACACTCGTGGTTTGGTGATGATGTTGCCGCCCTGGTAATCGAACTTGCCGGTTACATCAAGGAATTTGAAAAAGCGGTGCTAAGCGGCGAACCCACGCCTGATCCTCCTAATGCGGAATTGGCGACGGCAGTTGCTGCGGTATATGCCAGTCGTTTGAGGCTCTCCGCTAGAGCCGCTGGTGATAAGGTCATCAGTTTCCTTGACCTTGAGCAGCGCCGACAACTAACCGGGCTCGGGGTGGATTGCACGGCAGAATTTCCCGAATTACCTTTTCTCGAGAAAGACTTCGAACTCGCCAGCACGGCCTTTTCCTTACCTGGCGTCGATCACTATGCATTGCGAGAACCCCTGCGAAATACCTTGATGATGACGGTTCGCGATGTGCTTGACGATCATCGCAAGCGCGAACGCTTGTCCGGAAGACGAGGCAAGGCTGTCCATGAGGTGCATATCAATCTGCCAGTCATGGAGTATTTCGTCGTGGCCGAGGCACCAAATTCCATCGAAGCGGTGCACATTGCCAGTCTGGAGATGATGCGCTCATTGGAAAAAGGGCGGCGTAAATCGCTCAGCACCATGGCAGCTCATGCTTTCCGGATTTCAGCGATCGCTGAAAGAGTGCTGGGTCGTGCGCTAGAGCCGCTGATTGTTACGCTGGCCTTGTTGCATGATGTCGTGGAGGACGGTTCAACTCGCGTCACAGGCTACGGACATTCCTTGCGCAAGATACAGTTTAGATTTGGTGGCCCGATTGCGGCAATGGTGTCTGAACTGACCGACTCCGCTGTTCAATCGGCAGGTGCCAGCAAGGCCAACCTTACCCTCAAGCTGCCTCATTTGTTGCTGCCTCAGGCGCAATATAATGTGGGGCGATTTACCAACATGACTGTCAAGGCAACCGAGGTCGAGCAGCCTTACACGCTTGCAGGTATTGTTATCAAATTGCTGGACACTGTCGTGTCGCTGGAAGAGGGCATTCGAGATCCTGAACTCATGTTTGATCACTGGCGGCACAGTGGGGCGCGTATCTACTGGGCAGAGCGTGATCGTGGCAGTATTGTTCAGCCATTGCTTGAGCGCCTGGTTATAGAAATCAAGGACAGTATTGCTGACCCGAAATACGCCCGACGGCCACATCACGTCAATGCAGTCAGACTTCGTGCAGGCTCTGCGATTATCGAAACGGTTTTGATGTATCAGGATATGTATGCCGTTCAGAATCTGGCAATTCTTGCCTACGAGTATCGCCTTGACTATGTTGAAAGAAGCACCATGATCAGCTTGTTCAATGACAAGAATGTCGATGATAAACAATTTTCCGAACGCGTTCTCGACGGTATCCTTGATGACCAGAAACTCAGGAAATCAGTGCGCGAAGAGAGAGTTCCCTGCATCGGCTATACAACCTTGTTTGCTAAGGATGCACGTCCAGACGCGGTTCGCTGTGAGGAGACCTTCATTGCCTATCGACACAGTGCTCTAAGGCGTCAGGAGATGCGCCGCGAAATGCGTATTGATACCTCGGAAAAAATCAATTCCCTCGCGATTCGTCAGGAGCAGGTCCTGCGGGTTTTTGATCGCACGATTGGTGAAATCATCAAGCAAGAGTCGGACAAAGAGTCTGATCTTGTTGTTGACCAGACGCTTCAGCAAGCGGGCTGAAACCGGAAACCGAGCGATTTTTCAGTTCGCGACGGTCACGAGTTCTGGCGTCGGCATCAGGTTATACCCACCCAGCTGAGTAGCCATTAACAAGGCATTGTCATCCTGCAAGCGCTTGATGAAGTCCTGCATCAAAGTTCTGAAATAGGTCTTGCGTGTCATTACAAGGTCCAGTGAGACTTCCGCTGCGCTGAGAAAATCCAGATTGAATTCCCTGGCTGTGCTTTGCAGTCCGCAACAAATGTCAGCGTGTCCAGTGTTCACGGCCGCTGCCGCGCTCGCTTCGCTATTGCAATGCGTGGATACACAAAGGTTTGTCAGGCTGTGTCCGAAGGTTGCACAGACATCTTCCAACAGACGCTCTGTACCGGAATCGTTCTGCCGCATCGCCCAGCGCAATTCACGATTACCCACCAGGTCGCTGATTTTTTCGTTGTCGGTATGCGAATCGGGGAAAGATATATGTCTGCCAGTGATCATGCCCTGGTCGCGTTGCAGGCAGCGCACGATAACCCAGCTGGCATGATTGCGGTAACAGCGTAATAGGCCCAAATGTCGCCTGGCGCTATCTTCACTGGCTCCCCAGTTGATAAAGCAGGCGTCGATCCGTCCCGTATCGAGCATGCGTAAACCATGACGGGTACCTGATGGGCTGTAGCTGATCAGTGCCTGTTGTTGCCAGTCAATCGCTGCATGATTGCAAATTTGATGAACCAGACGATCATCACTGCCAGCCATGAGCAGGCGATCATGCATGACCCCACCATGGCTGTTTTCCAGCAACCAGTCATCTATCAGGCGACGGGGGAAGATCCACTTGCCGGTGACCTTGGTTCCGGGAATTTCACCGCAACCCGCAAGCTGGTAGATTTTTTTCTCGTTAACGTGCAGCAGTTGCGCAAGCTCCGGCACTGTGAGAAAAGCCGATGCCATACGTCCATCGCCGACATCGACAAGTTTGTCCATCGATATAGTAGAGGCCATGGTGCCAGAAGCTACGCTAGATCCCGCCCACCCTTGGTAGGTGGTGGGGCGTTTCGAACTGGCGGAATTGCATCAAAGCTGACGTTTTCAGATCCGTTGTAAATCATGAAATGCCGACCTTTGGCTCGTGCGATCATGGTCATACCAATTTCCTGTGCCAGTTCCAGGCCCATTTGCGTAACACCTGATCGTGACAGCAACACGGGTATCCCCATAAAGGCGGTTTTCATAACGATTTCCGAGGTGAGTCTTCCAGTGGTGTAGAAAATCTTGTCACCGCCATCGATACCTTCAAGCCACATTTTCCCGGCAATGGCATCGGCAGCATTATGGCGCCCCACGTCTTCTATATGCATGACCGACTGCGTCTGTGTGCAAAGTCCGCAACCATGGACGGCGCCTGATACACGGTAGACGTCGTTTAACTTGCTGACGTTCTTGATCAGTTCGTAGATCTCGGATTGCTTGAGCGCCGGTGTCTGCAAATTCACTTCGTAGAGTTTATCCACGGTGCAGCTGAAAATAGTGCCTTGACCACAACCGCTGGTGACAATGCGACGTTTCATTTTTTCCTGCCAGTCGGCAATACCCGTACCCGCATGTGTCGTCACATCCACGACTTCATGATCCCAGTCAACGACTACTGAAGCAATCAGGGCGATATCCTCAATCAGTTTCTGGTTGTGGATATAGCCGAGCGTCAGGGCTTCCGGTTGGGTGCCCAAGGTC
Source organism: Granulosicoccus sp. (assembly GCA_045106195.1). Classification (GTDB taxonomy): domain Bacteria; phylum Pseudomonadota; class Gammaproteobacteria; order Granulosicoccales; family Granulosicoccaceae; genus Granulosicoccus. The sequence goes on along the minus strand of JBGCEH010000029.1, from coordinate 22,285 downwards.
ATCAGTGTCACCACCTCCATACCATCAACCCGAATAGTCAGTGGTAGTTCTCCGGGAATGTGGGCGTCGACATTCTCGCCGAATTCATTGACGGCGATCACTGGATGAGCGGGCATTAGCCCTTCATCACTTAATTCAGGCAGGGGTGGAGCAAAGGCTGTTTGCGTCATCGTTAATTCAACTCATCCACGGCAACACTTACTGTAAGAGTGTGGTCCCGGCAAGTCAGCTGCTGGATGACTCTCAAAAGACACTAACTGGTCCAGTTTGCGACAAAATGTCGCATTATTTTGGAATGGTAAGGTTTTTTTACCATTTTCATGGCCGCTGGTGTCTCTGAGTAGTGCACTCACGCTTCAACACTTGTGATCGTCGTGCAATAGTAATGGCCTCTGTTTTTCTGGATATAGTTGATGAGTGGCGACACACCACATTCTGCCGAAGGTGAGAAAATCCGTCAGGTTTCTGGTGAGGAGGACTCGGCAATACGTCTGGCCATCCCTGCGACCGTAATACTGGAGCGGCGGATGATCACTCGCTCTTTCTGGTCGTTGCCATCCTGGTATTTGCACACGGTCGCTATCGGTGAACATCTCATCGCCAGTGGTTCATTGTCTTCTGGCAATGGCACTGCGGCCGGTCAGAGTGAGAATGGTGATTTGTTTGCCTGGAGTGGGTTTGAAGTCATGCTTTACAAGGATGCCTGCGAACGCTATTGGCATGCCCTGATAGGCGACAAGCCGCTGGTTTACGTTATCTGTCGCGATGATGCCGATGAGGTGGACGGCGCCAATGCCAATGCGCTTACGCTTCAGCCAATTACTGTGACGGTGGACTATGACGACGCAAGTGCCTCTGCCGAAACCGACTCACCGGTGCTCAGCGCGCCGATTCCCAGCGAACTTTATCGGTACATGGAGCGTTTCGTTCTGACGCATTACCAGCCTCAGGAATTCAAGAAACGCAAACGGCGTAACTGGTCCGATGAGCAAGGCCAACCCGGACAATCAGGACGAGGAAACGCCGATGGACGCGCCAAAGGGCCTCGAGATGAGTGACAAGCCGGCTGCGAACAGTTTTCTGGATCGCTGGTCTTCGCGCAAGCGACAAAACAATAGACAGACGTCAGCCGCCTCGTCCCCGGTCAACGAGCAGGATGACAACGAGCAGGATGACCGTGAGTCCGGTGCGCTTGTTGAGCACGCGGTTATTGAGCAGGTTCCTGTCTCGGACTCCGATACCGGAAATCAGTCGCTTGCCGGGCTTGCAGCCGATGTTGAGTCAGAAGAACAAGTGGATTCGCTCGTGCTCACTGACGATGATATGCCGCCAATAGCGTCTCTTTCGTCTGACAGCGACCTGAGCGGATTCTTCAACAAAGGTGTCAGCGCTGCGTTGCGCAAAGCGGCTCTTCGACATGTCTTTCAACAGCCCAAATACAATCTGCGTGATGGGCTCAACGATTACGACGGTGATTACACCGTGTTCGAGCCTTTGGGTGACACCGTGACCTCGGACATGAAGTGGCATATTGCCAGAAAGGAACGAGAGCGCCTGGAAGCACTAGAACTGGAAGAGCAGGAACGCAAGGCGCTGGAAGACAAGCAGATCGAAGACAAGCAGATCGAAGACGATGAAGCCGAAGTCGATGCGGAAGAACAGCTAGAGAATGTGGAACAAGAGTATCTAGAAGAAGAGTTGCCAGCTTTGCCGAACGAGACCGACTCGGCGGATGGCGATGATTTATCGTCCTCTGAGAGAGGGGCTGCGTCCGATCAAGACAACTCTTTATTAGCGTCCACAGAGTCGATGGTCGGTCTTGTTGTTGAAAGAGAATCGCCGTCTGAACGCGTGGCCGGCAAACTTGCACGGAAGGAGCACCATAATTTGCACACCGAAGACAAGAAGCCGCAACTGGCAGATGCCAGTCGGGGACATATAGACAACGCACAGGATCATGAGGAATGACTGAGCAGGAACATGTTGTATCGCTGGTTCGAAACACAGCATCGGTTGTACAGCAGCAACAGTTGGGAGAGGCCACATCGCAGATTCAGTATGAATCGAAAGGTCACGCACTGGTCATTGGGGAGGCGATAGAGGCGCTTGAGCTGGCCTCGGTACTGAAGGCCAACGGGCTGACAGTTGTACAAATCGATCCAGGGATCAATCAGATGCAAAAGCGCCTGACCGACGACGGTGTTGCTGTTTTCACCGTTCCCAGGCTGTCACTGACCGGTTACCTGGGGGCTTACAAAGCTGTGGTTCCAGCGCCCAGCGGATCAGACACCGATTTTGATCTGGGTGTTTCTGTGTATCTGGAATCAGGGTTCTTTGACGTTGTGCTGGATCTTTCGGCGCACCCCGTCATGCCTATGTATCTCCCCCCGTTCGGTTATAAACACGCGGCGTCTGCCGAGCAGGCGCAAAGTGCCGCAGAAGAGTTGTCGCAGATGGAGGGCGAGTTCGAGAAACCCCGCTATTTCAACTATAACCAGAGTATCTGTGCGCATAGTCGCAGCAAGATTTCCGGATGCACTGCGTGTATTACGGCGTGTGCTGCGGGGGCGATTAGTTCTGACGGCGAGGGAGTTAGTGTCGATCCATTCCTGTGTCAGGGTTGCGGTAGTTGTTCCTCAGTATGTCCAAGCGGTGCAATGAGCTATGCATATCCTCGCCCTTCCAATGCGATTGACCGGACAAGAGCCATGCTGGCAGAAAACGATGCATGTGTGGTGTTGCTGTATTCCGAGGTTCACGAAGCACTCGTTGATGCGGCAAGTCTGCACTCAGATATCCTGACACTGGCGGTAGAGGAGGTCTCTGCATTTGGCGTTGACTACTGGCTCAGCATGCTGGCGGGTAAAGCCTGTCGTGTTGTTCTGCTCTGTGATGCTCATGAAGACGATCCTAGCCGACATGCGTTGACGGCGCAGATCGCCTTGTTGCATGAGCTACTACAGGGACTGGGAGTTGAGGAGCAGGTGGTGTCTCTGGCAGGCAGCGAATTACTGACAGACAGCGTCTTGCTGACCGGAAGTGCACTCGATCCGGATACCTGGAAAGAATCAATACTGCGCAACTTGAAACCGGCTGATTTTGCAACACATAATGACAAGCGTCAGACCCTGCGACTTGCATTGGACGCGCTGAGTGAACAACTCGCGCCGTTAAATCCACATGTTGAACTGAAATCGGGAGCCCCTTTCGGGCAAGTCATTGTTGACAAACAGGCCTGCACCTTGTGCATGTCATGTGTATCGAGTTGTCCGGCAAAGGCGCTTCAGGATGGGCAGGGCACACCTGCCCTTCGGTTCGTGGAGGCCAATTGCCTGCAATGTGGATTGTGCGATGCTGCCTGTCCGGAGTCTGCTATTTCGCTAGAGCCGCAATACATCTGGGACAGCATTAGTGCAAGGCAAGTAAAGACCCTCAACGAGGAGGAGCCGTTTCACTGTCTGGCCTGCCATGCACCTTTTACAACGCGTGCCATGATTGATGCGATGACTGCAAAACTTGCCGGGCACTGGATGTTCGAGGATCAGAAGGCAATTCGTCGTTTAAAGCTCTGTGGTGATTGTCGGGTCAAGGATATCTTTGAGGACAGTAGTGACGGTATTGATGTGCATAATAAAGCATGATTTGTTGTTGTCGAGAGCAATGACATCACTGGAGATCGCGCTACGATTTTTCGTCAGAATCGCACAGCGTTCAGTATTTTCGAATTCTGATTTCATCGCCATTGCAGTGCGACATTTTGGCACTTCCTATGCCCAGAAACGAATCTGTAACAGTTTTTCCGGACCATGCACGACTGTAGTGCCTTCTTTTGACAGGTGTTGAGCTCTGTCTGAAAGCCGCTGATAATGACAGTAATGAATCTTATGACTGATGATCATCCGACGCTTAACAAGGCCATACCGGTCAAAAGCGAGCAGGAATTTCTTGACGACCAGACGCAACTGGTTCGCGCTTCCGTGTATGAGCTGCTGGGACGTTTGCTAGCGCGCGAGCCTAGTGGTGAAACCATTCAGAGTCTTTGTGATATCGGCGATGTCGACGCTAGTGAAGGCCCCGTTGCCATGGGTTGGCAGTTGATGAAGCAGGCTGCTCAAAAGACTGATTTGCAGGCTATCCACGAAGAATACTTTGCCTTGTTGATCGGTGTTGGTCGTGGCGAGCTCGTGCCTTTCGGGTCCTGGTATATCACCGGGTTCCTGATGGAGAAGCCTGTGGCCGTTCTGCGTGCTGATCTGAAGCGACTGGGTATTGAACGTCAGAGCGGTGTGGTTGAATCAGAGGACCACATCGCAGCGCTGTGTGATGCCATGGCGCTGATCATTCGCAACAGTGACGAAATACCCCTGACAACCCAGCGCGCATTTTTTAATGACCATCTTGCGCCCTGGGTACAGCAGTTTTTCAGTGATATGCAAAATGCAAACACGGCGCACTTCTATCGTTCAGTCGGTTTTTTTGGCGAGAGCTTCTTCGATTTCGAAGATCAGCTACTGAAGATGCAGAGTTGAGCTGACAGATAACGATGCTTCAAATGAACTTAAATATTGCGCACGCTACCTGGCAATTGACTCGATCATTCATTCTGACGTGTTTGACCGACCGTCAGGCGCAATTACCCGTTATCCCTGTGAAGGCGGGGATCCCTGTGTATCGTTTGGTGGTTCCCCGCTGTCGCGGGGGGCGGCTGAAACTGTAACCCCATCTCCCTGAACTCCGAACAGTCACCACATTCACGACAAACAACTGACTACCTTGTAGTTAATCAGCACTATAAAGAGGACAAGCATATGAGCCAGAAAAAAGAAGGTGAATCATCGAAGCCTACGTTCATCGACGCCAATCGGCGAGGCTTTCTTCAAGGTGCTGCAATAGCGAGCGGTGTGGCGGCTACCGGAGTTGCCAGCGCTACCGATGCCCTCGAGGCACCCACCGACCGGGTTGAAGCATCTGCTCAGGGAAAAGGATACGAACTGACAGACCACGTCAAAAAATACTATAAGCGTGCGCGTTTCTAGCCGCAGCCCTTCAAAGAATATCAGGAGACATCCATGAAATTAAAACGTAAAGTCGCAAGGGTAGAAAAGTCGGGAGCGCAATCGGACGTTGCCACTGCTGCCCGCGGATTGTTGGGAGTGTCGGTTAATCGACGTACATTCCTGCGTAACTCCGGAATCACCGCTGGTGGTGCCGCACTGGCAGTTGCTTCAGGCCCCAGCATGCTGACAAAAGCGCGGGCTGCCGAAAACTACGCGAAAGAAGGCGTCGATACCCAACTGGTTCACTCTATTTGTACGCATTGTTCGGTCGGTTGTGGCGTAGTGGCCGAGGTACAGAATGGCGTCTGGACGGGTCAAGAGCCCGATTGGGATTCACCGATCAATATGGGTGCCCATTGCGCCAAAGGTGCCGCACTTCGCGAGCATGGGCATGGCGAGCGTCGCCTGAAATACCCGATGAAGCTTGTCGACGGCAAATGGACGCGTGTTGACTGGGCAACGGCGATCAATGAGATCGGCGACCAAATGCTCAAGATCCGCGAAGAGTCCTCACCTGATTCGGTTTACTGGCTGGGTTCTGCCAAGCACAACAATGAGCAGGCTTATCTGTTCAGAAAGTTTGCTGGCCTCTGGGGTACCAATAACGTTGATCATCAGGCGCGTATCTGTCACTCGACCACAGTCGCTGGTGTGGCCAATACCTGGGGTTATGGTGCAATGACCAACTCCTACAATGACATGCAGCTGTCAAAGGCGATGTTTTTTATCGGCTCCAATGCTGCTGAAGCACACCCAGTTGCCATGCAACATGTGCTCAAAGCCAAAGAGAACGGCTCTAAGCTTATCGTGGTTGACCCGCGTTACACTCGCACAGCAGCTCACTCTGACCAGTTCATCCAGATGCGCCCTGGAACCGACGTTCCTGTCGTTTGGGGTGTTTTGTGGCATATCTTTGAAAATGGCTGGGAGGACAAGGAGTACATTCGACAACGCGTCTATGGCATGGATGACATCCGCGCCGAGGTGGCCAAGTGGACACCAGAGGAGGTGGAGCGTGTTTCCGGTGTTCCCGGCGCCCAACTCAAACAAGCCGCACAGACTATGGCAGAAAGCAAGCCGGGCACTATCGTCTGGTGCATGGGTGGAACGCAGCACACGATTGGTAACAACAACACTCGTGCCTATTGTGTACTGCAGTTAGCGCTTGGCAACATCGGCGTGTCAGGCGGAGGTGCCAATATCTTCCGTGGACACGATAACGTACAGGGCGCCACGGATATGGGTGTACTGTCGCACACACTTCCAGGTTACTACGGTCTTGCTGCAGGTTCTTGGAAGCATTGGGCAGGCGTCTGGGATCTGGAATACGAATGGGTCAAAAATCGTTTTGATCAGGGCTCTTATGAAAAGAAAGGTGATGCCGATCTGCAACCGATGAATACCGCAGGAATGCCGGTTTCACGCTGGATTGATGGTGTTCTGGAAGATAAAGAGAACATTGCCCAGAAAGACAATATTCGCGCAATGGTGCTGTGGGGACATGCTCCCAATTCCCAGACCCGTGGGCCTGAGATGAAAGCGGCAATGGAAAAGCTGGAGCTACTGGTTGTTATCGACCCTTATCCAACGCATACAGCTGTTTTGCCCGATAGGAAAGATGGTATGTACTTGCTACCAGCCACGACGCAGTTTGAAACCTACGGATCGGTTACAGCATCGAACCGATCATTGCAGTGGCGTGACAAGGTTATCGAGCCTCTGTTTGAGGCGCTGCCCGATCACACCATCATGTACAAGTTTGCCGACAAGCTCGGATTTGGTGCTGAATTGTGCAAGAACATCGAGGTTACCAATGATGAGCCGCTGATCGAAGACATCACTCGCGAATTCAATCGTGGTATGTGGACCATTGGCTATACCGGTCAAAGTCCTGAGCGCATAAAGGCACACATGGAGCATCGTGGAACGTTCAACACCACGACACTCAAAGCCGAAGGTGGGCCATTGGATGGTGAGTACTTCGGCATGCCATGGCCGTGCTGGGGTACTGCAGAAATGGGGCATCCTGGAACACCTAATCTGTACGATCCAAGCAAGCCGGTCGCCGAGGGTGGTCTCAACTTCCGGGCACGTTTCGGTGTGGAACGCGACGGCGTCAATCTTCTTGCTGAAGATTCATACCCTGTAGGTAATGAGCTGGAAGAAGGTCATCCGGAGTTTACTGCCGATATGCTCAAGACGTTGGGCTGGTGGGATGATCTCACCGCTGATGAAAAATCAGCAGCGGAAGGCAAGAACTGGAAGACTGACGTATCCGGTGGTATTCAGCGTGTGGCAATAGCCCATGGTTGCGCACCGTTCGGTAACGCCAAGGCACGTGCCAACGTCTGGACCTTCCCGGATCCGGTTCCCGTGCATCGAGAGCCGCTGTATACATCGCGTCGCGACCTGGTAGGGGACTATCCGACCTACGAAGACAGAAAGTCACACTATCGTCTTCCTACGCGGTACGGCTCCATACAGGCAGAAGACTACTCCAAGGACTATCCGTTAATTCATACGAGTGGCCGTCTGGTTGAGTACGAAGGGGGTGGTGAAGAGACGCGATCCAATCCCTGGCTGGCAGAACTTCAGCAGGATATGTTTGTAGAAATCAACCAGGCTGATGCCAATGATCTGGGCATCAAGGATGACCAGATGGTCTGGCTGGAAGGCCCTGAAGGCGGCAAGATCAAGATTAAGGCCATGGTCACGGCTCGAGTGGCTCGGGGTGTTGTATTTACACCGTTCCACTTTGGTGGACATTATCAGGGTGAAGATCTTTTCGAGAAATACCCTGAAGGTGCGGCACCTTATGTCCGTGGTGAGTCAGATAACACCACCATGACTTACGGCTACGACTCAGTTACGCAGATGCAAGAGTCGAAGTGTTCACTTTGCAAAATAACCGCGGCTTAAGGAGACATCGTCATGGCTAGAATGAAATTTTTGTGCGACGCCGAACGTTGTATCGAATGCAACGGTTGCGTGACAGCATGCAAGAACGAAAACGAGGTGCCCTGGGGCGTCAACAGACGTCGGGTCATCACGCTCGATGATGGTAACCCGGGTGAGAAATCCATCTCGGTTGCCTGTATGCATTGCACCGATGCACCTTGTCAGGCGGTTTGTCCAGTGGATTGCTTCAACACTACCGACGACGGTATTGTGTTGCACGACAAGAGTCTGTGTATTGGGTGTGGTTACTGCTTTTATGCGTGCCCGTTCGGTGCTCCGCAATTTCCTGAGACAACCTCTTTCGGAGCTCGCGGCAAGATGGACAAATGTACATTCTGTGCAGGTGGTCCGGATGAGGCCGATCTGTCTGATGCCGAGTACGAGAAGTACGGACGGAACCGCATCGCTGAAGGTAAATTGCCGCTCTGCGCCGAGATGTGCTCCACACGTGCACTGATTGCCGGAGACGGTGATGAGGTTGCGGATATCTATCGTGAGCGAGTCCTGCGTCGTGGTGGCCGGCCTCAGACCTGGGGCTGGGAAACTGCCTACACCGAGGGGTAATCATCATGTCGCATCAAAGCACACACGATGAATCCAGACCTCGGGCGAAAATGAGCCCGGCGCGCAAGAAACGTATGGCATGGCTGGGTCTGTTAGGGATTCTAACCTTATCCATCGCTTTGCCCTTGGCCAGTTATTCTGTCTATTGGTTTGGCACCGATGCGGTAGCTCAGGATGTCGGTTCGGCTGTGAATCCGCGTTCCAATATGTGGCGGGCGGTGGAACAGGGTGTTGGTGGGTACACGTCAACGGGTGGTCCGGAGGCGGGTATTCTGATCGCCCCCGGCGGCGTTGAATGGCAGCAATTACGCGATGGCCCAGTTGCAAAATATACGCCCTGGTTGATTCTTGGCATGTTTGCGGTGGTGATTCTCTATCACCTGATTCATGGCAAGAACAAACTGGATGTTGATTCTTTGTCAGGGCGTAAAATCAAGCGCTGGAATGGGCTTGATCGTTCTGTTCACTGGTTAACAGCCATTTCCTTCATTGCCTTGGCTATTACCGGTCTGAGCATGCTTGTGGGCAAAACGCTTCTGATTCCGCTGCTGGGCAAGGCGGGGTTTGCCTGGTGGGCTCAAGCATCGATCACTATTCACAACGTGGTAGGTCCGGTGTTCAGTATTGGCGTCGTTTTGATGATTGTTCTCTGGATCTGGCATAACTTCCCGACCAAGGTTGATGTGGAGTGGTTCAAGCAAGGTGGTGGGATGCTCACCAGTGCCCATCCCCCTGCTGGACGTATGAACGCCGGAGAAAAGGTCTGGTTCTGGGTTGTGGCCATTGTCGGTCTGGCTGTCAGTATCACCGGTTTGATCATGCTGGTACCTATCTACAATTTACCGGTTCCATCATGGCTGAGCTGGATGCCGCTGATCGAGGGTACACGGCCTCAGATGCAACAGGCGAATCTAATCCATGCGGTTTTATCGCTTGGCTGGACAGCGCTTGCGGTGGGTCATGTCTACATAGGCACTGCCGGTACAGAAGGCGCTTTTGAGGGCATGAAAACTGGCTATGTGTCGGAAGAGTGGGCGAAGCAGCATCACAACATCTGGGCTGACGAAGCGGCGGCCAATGGCAAGGTCATTATGCTGGACGATGAGGTGTCAACCGGCGTTAGCCCCGGCGTACATCAGGCTACAGCGCAGTAGTTCGGATAAATTTCTGATGGCACTGTGAAGGTGCTAGTCCATAGGCGTTCCATCGTTTATCGAGGAGCGCCTTTTTTATTTGTCTTTTTCTGGTAGCTTTCAGCGCTCCCGAAGTTTTAGTTAATTACCAGCCAAACAGGTGAAATTTGTCTGCAACGTTTGAACGATTCCCGGATGATGTGGTGGTAGCGCTGCACCACGCCAACGTTACGGTTAGTTGTGTGCCTGTGCAAATCGACAATGATGAGTGGCAGGCGGGTCTTTTTTATGTGCTGAGCGCAGATTCCCCGTGTCTTGTTGACGGCAAGTTGGCACCTGGCCCTTATTCAGTTGAATTTGATGCGGATTTGCATGAGCACGTCAATGGCTCGCTGATCGAAATTGGCATCGATATCGCCACACCAGTGGAGCACAGCTGCGGAACACTGTTGTTCATAACCGGTCATAGCTCAGCGCATTTCGAAACGGTAAAGTTGCTGAGTACCCAGCGTGATTTACCCTTGTTCATCGGTGATGAGTACTGCAATGTGTTGTACCAGCAAAGGATCGTCCTCAGTGATGCCATGCGATCAGGTTTCCGTCAGCTACTGGATGAGGCGTTGGGTAGAGATGCCGTTATTCGAATGACTGGGCACTATGATGCTGATGCTGTCTTCAAGGACGTAGTGGATTCATTGAAATTGAGCTAGCTCTGTGTAACAAGTTGTTTACAGGGTGTAAAGCACCCTTGATTATGCGCGATTATACGGGTACTCTCTAAGTGTCATGAAGGCGGTGCAACTCGAAGTGTCTGCTTGATTGTATTCACAGGAAATTTATCAAGGGTGATTCCCATCCTGTGCCCGCTATTGCATTGGTAGTCTGGTGCGGCAGCATTTGCGTAGGTCCGTAAAGTGAGAGCGTTGATGATGAGTCTCTCGTTGTGATTAGTCCCAGTTCTCCTCTGGCAGTATTGTTCGCCTCCCTTATTGTTTCTGCCAGCAGTGACGCGTTTGCTGTGGATCGTAACCAAACGCCCAGGCACAGCTATCAGCAAGTCAAGCTCCGGTCAGCATCCAAGCTCTCGTGGATAAGTGCCATTAGTTCGGATGACACGGAAAAGCTGGCATCACTACTTTCCGAAAACGATTCACGTTTGCTGCTGTCCATTACTGCGGGCAATGGCAAGTCGGCCTTGATGGTCGCTGCTAAAAAAGGCGACCTCAAGCTTGCCAAATCACTGGTACGGGCCGGTGCGGACGTCAATGAAATTACTGATACGCAAGGTACGCCGTTCATGTTCGCTATCCTCGGAGGTCATCAACACGTTGCGCAATGGCTACTCAACCAGGGTGCGGATATCAACACGGTTGGATCCAACGGCTGGACAGCACTGACCATCGCCGCAGCTAAAGGCCAGGTGCGTCTTCTCCAATGGTTGATTACTGAAGGTGCCCATTCTCAGGTCCGGGACGTTTATCGATTTACACCGCTGTTGAGAGCGGTGGATAACGGTTACGTCGAAGCCGCAGCAGTGCTGCTTTCCCTGGTTGAAACTGATGTCAATGCGCAAGACGAATATGACAACACGGCACTTCATCATGCAGTGTCTTCAGGCAATCTACCCATGGTCAGCTTGTTGCTGGAACACCGTGCCGATCCGCATATTGCCAACAGAGACGGTATATCGCCGTTCGACATTGCCCGTACACTAACCTCGAAATCGCAATCGATTCTTCGAGCCTTGGGTACTGGGGAGCTGATTACCGACTAAAAACGCGCGGCGGGCCTTGCCCAACGCCGTTGGTTGATCATGGCAGCGCCACATCTTGCTTGATACTCAGTGGTAGCTCGTAGTCGTCTACCCGAACATCACAGAGCCCGTGTCTGTTCAACACACGACAGGCTTCGCGATAACCAATCTGGCTAATGAGTTCGTACGACTTGAAGTCCAATAGTGATATTGCCCTGACATTGGGCTCTATAAGAATATCCAGCGAACTTCTGGCCTCGTTGAGACGTTCAATACTTTTGATATCCGTAGAGCGGAGCAGGGTTTCTGCGATTCGTGGAATCTTGATGCTAGCCTCGAAAGGATTTATCCGAGATAGAAACACGCGCCAACCGGAGAGCGTTGTGCCGAAGTCATAGTAGTTGAACTGTTCTGACATCTGGCTCACGTTTACACCGATGATAAAGCCCTTGCCACCAAGCCGCTCTTTCATGATGTCTACCGGGAAAGTATTCAACACGGCCCCATCAATCAGTAAGTCCCCGTTTGCGGTTGGCACCGGTGAAAACACGCCGGGCAGAGAAATGGTTGTGCGAACGATTTTCCACAAGGGTCCGCGATCATGGATGACCTCACGACCGTCCGCGAGGTTCGAAGAGACGCAAAAGAAGGGTGTCCACAAGTCCTCAATGCGTTGTTCTCCATAAACCGTAAGACAGAATTGCGTTAGCTTGGCCGACTTCATCAAGGAGGCCAGAGGCAAGGTGTAGTCGAACAGCGCGCTTTTATTGGCGAATGTGGCGGATAATTGTTTGATATGCGAATAGCTGTGACCCATCGCCATCGATGCGCCTAACAGCGCGCCCATACTTGATCCACCGATATAGTCGAGCTGGATTTCCTGCTCCTCAATAAGTCGGTGAACGCCAAGGTGGGCATAGCCACGTGCACCACCGCCACTGAGCACCAATCCCTTGGCAGAATTTGTCAGTCGCCTTGCAAGCCTCGAGAAATGCAGTTTGTCGTTCATGCGGACGTGGTAGTAGGCGTCAAGCTCGCGTGGCTCCAGCCAGCGTGCTGTTGATCGCGGAGATACTGTTTCTGCAGGATGAAGCAGTATCAAGTCGATTTTGGGGCGTACTCTGGCACCGTCGAACGAGGTGTTTAGCTGGTGCTCGACTTCGCGCAGTTCAGCTCCATTGTCCGGCTTTGCGCTGCTGACCAGAAGAATTCTGTCTGCGCGGTTTACGCATCGACGAGTCCATGTGGTCCAGTTTTCATCAGCCACATAAATCATGGAGTCGAAGCGGTTCTCTTTATCGTCCAGCCATTCTGCAATAGCAGAATTGAAAACGTCGTCGAACTCGGTAAGCGATGCACCGGTACGTCCGTAGAGGGTGTCGAAACTGCGCGAATTCAATGTAAGCGCTGAACCGAGTTCGCGCATACCGTTTTTGAGCTGGAGTATGAAGCGACGCAAAGGCAGGCGTGAGTCCATGGGGATGACCACGAAATTTCGATCGGAAGCGGTGATCGTTTCCTGGCGTGTATTCGCTACATGGCGACGTACAACGAGTTTCGACAGGCGCATCAGCATCGCGGCGTTGGGTGCAATAAGCCTGTCGAAATCTGGACGTCCCAATAATGCAATAGTGGATTCCCGGGCTGCTATAACCGTGGCAGTTCTTTGTGTGTCAGCAAGTAGTGCGAGTTCACCGACAGTCTCAGGCGCGTCCACTTCAGCGATGCGATGTGTCTCGCCGATATTGTTAACCGTCTCGACAATGAGCTTGCCAGAGACAATCACATACAGACCATCGGGTTCATCGCCTTCTTCGAATAGTGTTTGACCACTGTGGAAGTGACGAACGGTAGTCTTCTCAAGCAGTGCATCCATGGTGGGATGGCTGAGGTCGCCAAAGAGCTCCAGATAGGCCCCTGCAAGGGTGACACGGCGTGATAAGTCGGCCGCTACGTCATAGATGTGGGCAAGAATGGCCGAGTTGATATCAACAAGTTTTTCGAACGCGAATTGCGGAAACTGTGCAACCCGGCTCTTCTTTACTGAAACGGCGGTTACCAGATGCTCACCACCATTGAGGACGGCGAAATCGCCTGCTGTGTTGCCTTTGTAACGTGATTGCAGAAAGAAGGTTTCACCCGTTGAACGGCAGGGCATGTGTAAGGCAAGTTCGCCGTCGACCACCATGTAGAGATACTTGCTCTGGCGGCCGGCTTCGAAAAGGTGTTCGCCTTCTTTAAGGGTGGTGAAGCTGATGTGCGGTACAAGTGTTTCCCAGAGGGTCGTTTCAATGTCCTTTAATAGCGGAAGTTTTTTCAGTGCCTTGATGGCACGGGCGTCACTCAACATAGAACCTGCTGAGCCGAGAAAGTATCAGCGCGCACCACGCGGCACTGTTCACCGCTACGGGCACGAATGTCGGAGACGCCATATTCCATTGCCAGGCGAAAACCGAATTTTGTCAGGAAGCGTTCGTACTGGTTATCGCCAAAGCTGCCTGTTGCCGATACGTGGCCATTGTCATCATTGCTCAACGCAATGGCTGCCAGTGGTGCAGGTGCTGGTCCTGCCATGACATCTCCGGCACTGGCTGGATCGTAGACACTGCGTTCCGAGCAGCAACTGATAACGCCGTCGCGAGTCTGCTTCTGCCCGCTTTTATCGTAATAGGTGATTTCCTGCTCACGATAAGAGATGTGGCTGATAGGTTTTGCCGGATGCGACATTTTATGAGAGCAAATGGCTGAGAACGCAACCACGGACTGGTCTTCATCGAGCCCACCTGGCCAACTGCCGCGCGCCGGCGATGAGCGATTCAAACGAACGAGAAAACAGGGAGTCGTGATATACGGATAACCGAATATGTAGGCCACTCCGGGCTTTAGTGAGGCAAGTAAGACCGGACTGCCATCCTCGTAAATCAGCTTGCTATGCGGGTAGGGGGCGTCAGAGGCTGCAGCTCGGGCACGGTTGGTCACATGCAGGCTGGCGGCGCCGCTTAGCAGTCCACCGCAAAGCTTGTGGAAATGGCGTCTATCCAAGGTCGTCTCTCCAGTGGCTATCTTGCTGTCTATATTATAGGAGCTATGCTTGCGTCGCCAAATTCGATGACCTGCAAGAGCTCAAAGCAACGTCAAATACTGTTACATCGGATCTTTGGTACTGGCAGAACGGGCATTGAAGGTGATTTCACCGAACCAGGCAGTCGCCTCCAATTGCGCATTGTCGCCATCGACCATCACGGCGTAGCCCTTTATTTCCTGAAGTTCCTGATTGAATAGCGTCTTGAAATCCATAGCGACATTTCGGGAATGCCGGGTCCATTTGCCAACGTGCGTGTCGCCGGACTGGATTGCGACCATTTTGGCTTTATCGCTGAACGGGTTGAACCAGGTTTCGCCGACCGCTACTGCAGACGCCCACACGTAATTAATGGCCAGGGTCTCCCATGGCAGAAAACCTACTTGTGCCACGACATACAGCCGAGCGGGAAAATCATCGCCCGCTCGCGTCTGTTCGTCGATATGCATGTAGGTACGATCTACTTTCCATGCCCAATTGATAACCGGTGTTTTCTTCAGATCGATGGTTTCTTCGCGATAGAGGATGGAAGCTTGCTTCTGCGTGTGGGCCATGAGCACACGAAATCCCTCGACCTCTATTAGCTCGTAATGTGTGTTGCCGTCAAAACTGCGTTCTGACCAATTTTCCAGGGTGGTGTCCGGGAACTCGCTGATGGGCGTATCGCTGACGAGCGCTGTTGCTGCCTGAGTCTGTGGGGTGGCGAGCGAGAGAAAAAGTACGACACTGCTGATAAGGGCTGCAGAGGTTAGTTGGTTACGCATGTTCATATAGAACCGTTACAGGGGCGGAAAGTTCATCTGAGACAAGGTTTTGCGCACGATCTGTACTTACGCTGGCTCCGTATGGCGTAGTATCCTTCGGTTTTCATCTTTTTTGCCTTGAAAGGTTCGTGTTGCTCATATGCCTAGCCTTGTAACCCAGCGCCGATTCTGGTGGTGCGCAGCGCTGACGCTCGCCACTATTTACACTCTGATCATGGTGGGAGGCATTGTGCGTGCCACGGGCGCGGGCATGGGTTGCCCCGACTGGCCCACCTGTTTCGGGCAGTGGGTTCCGCCAACACATGTGTCCCAGTTGCCGGCCGACTACCAGCAGATTTACGCGGATAGGGGTTATGCGGAAACCACCTTCAATGTTCGAAAAACGTGGACAGAATATCTGAACCGGTTGTTAGGCGTTTTTACCGGCTTTACCATACTGCTCACGTTGTTGTTTTCCATGCCGTATCGCCGTTCCGAGCCTAGGGTATTCTGGTTTGCTTTTGCGGGATTTGTCCTGGTTGGGGTACAGGGATGGTTAGGAGCTAAGGTTGTGTCCAGCAATTTGATGGTCGGCATGATCACCATTCACATGTTACTGGCACAGGTGATAGTCGGGATTGTGATTGCGGCGCTGGTGCGATCGGGGCGGAAACGCTACAAAACCATCAATGTGGAAGGAATGCCCAGATTGTTCTATCCCTTGATGCTGGTCGCAATGGGAGCAGGCCTGTTGCAGCTGGTGATGGGCACTCAAGTGCGTGAAGCAATGGATCTGATTGCGCGCAGTCACGACCATGGCAGCCGCCATTTGTGGGTGGACAATCTACCGCTGGTGTTTGCCTTGCACAAATACTATTCGGTGCCTTTGGTTGCATTGAATGCATGGTTGGCTTTTTCTGTGCTGACGCATTCAAATTCAGCGCTGCTGCGTCGTCTGAGTATTGCCCTTGTCGCGTGCCTGCTGGGGGCTATTGCCATTGGTATGAGCATGGATCGCCTGCATGTCCCTATCTTCTCGCAACCGCTGCATCTGTGGCTTGCTTCGCTGATTTTTGGAACCCAGTTGGCAATTTTGCTGATCGTGCAACATGCCCGAGAAACAAGGCCTGCGGATGTGGCGAGGAACTCCGGGCTTAAGTTGTCGACTGAGCCTGGATAGCTGCATAGATCGGGCTGGATATCGTTGGTTGGGGAATACCACTGGCTTGAGTCGTGGTACTACACGATATCTCCAATATGACCGTTCCTCTCCACGTAGGCGAGGATCGAGTTCGCGATGTGGATAGATTGCCGTTTGCGTGGGATTGACGTATTGGTGTGCGGAAATGGTTTGCTGCTCCGAGGAAATATGTACCACTTTGACGCAACGACGTACCACTTCAAGCGATTGACGTAAGGTGACGATTGGCCGGCACGTTAACGCAATTGATCGGCAGATTTAATTCCCGCCGCCCGCGCCCAAATCGGTCATAGAGTGACTTAATGTTATAAAATTAATGCCTGTCATTCATTTGCGCTGTGAACGAAAAGGTGCAAATGCTAGCAGAGAGGGTCCCTGTGTCATCAAGAGTCTGCGCGGTCAGGCCTGGGGAGCCTCTTCCAACTAATAGTTATCCGGAGGAGTACATGAAGAAATTTGTCTTAGGAAGCATTGCGGCTGCGATGTTGTCAGGCGCAGCGGTACCGGCGATGGCGGCCACCGAAGTCCAGTTCTGGCATGCGTTCACAGGTCGTCTGGGAGAGCTTGTCGCAGAGCAGGTAGAGACCTTTAACAGCAGCCAATCGGATTACACCGTCGTCGCTTCTCACAAGGGCAACTACTCGGAGACCTTGAATGCCGGCATCGCAGCTTTCCGTGCCGGCGAGCAACCCCATCTGCTGATGGTATTCGAGGTTGGAACAGCCACAATGATGGCCGCTCAAGGCGCGATCAAGCCCGTTTATGAAGTCATGACTGAAGCAGAAGCGGACTTCGACCAGGACGCATTTATCGGTTCCGTCAAAGGCTATTACACAACGCCGGAAGGTCAGATGCTTTCTCTGCCGTTCAACGCATCCACTCCGGTGCTGTGGGTCAACAAGGATGCACTCAAGGCTGCTGGAATCGATGATAACGTCGATTTATCAACATGGCAGAGCGTTGGCGCCGTTCTCGATACTCTGAAAGAGTCTGGCAGCGAATGCCCTCTGACAACGGCTTGGCAAAGCTGGGTTCATCTTGAAAATCTCTCTGCCTACCACGATGTACCTTTTGCATCGAAGGATAATGGTTTCTCCGGTACTGACACCGAGCTGAGCTTCAATGGTCCTGTTCAGGTTCAGCACATCCAGACCATGGGTGATTGGGCCAAGGATGGTAAGTTCATCTACAAGGGCCGTCGCAACGAAGGCGGTGCAGATTTCCGTGCTGGTGCCTGCGCTCTGTTTACTGAATCTTCCGCAGGTTACGCTGGTATCAAAGCCGAAGCGACATTCGACTTTGCTGTGCTGCCACTTCCTTATTGGGAGGGTGTAGACGGTGCTCCGCAAAACACCATCATTGGTGGTGCGTCGTTGTGGGTAATGGAAGGCCATGAATCTGATGAGTACAAAGGCGTTGCGGGTTTCCTGAACTTTCTTTCGTCAACGGATATCCAGGCCAAATGGCACCAGGACACAGGCTATCTGCCTATCACTATGGCGGCTGGTGACAAAACCAAGGCTGATGGATTCTATGAAGCTAATCCGGGAACGGATATAGCTGTCATTCAAATGACCGCTAACGATACAACGTCCAACTCCAAAGGGTTGCGTCTGGGTTCTTTCGATCAGATTCGTGGAATCATCGATGAAGAGCTGGAAGCTGTATGGTCTGGTGACAAAGATGCACAAGCTGCCATGGACAGCGCGGTCGAGCGTGGCAATCAATTGTTGCGTCGTTTCGAAAAAGCCAGCAAGTAGCTCGACCATAAAGTTAATGTGAATGGCACTAACTTAAGCTTGATTTACCGCTCGATGGCGGGTATCAATCTCCACCAGGGAGTAGATTCCCGCCTTCGCGGGAATGACGTTTTCCGTTGGTCGTCCGTTGTGTTAGCGCCATTTAAGTTAACGTAAGGTATTGACCGCGAGTACGGCAGCGATCTTCTCGCTGCCGTGCACCGGATATTCGCTGCATATGAGGTATTAGTATGGAAAAAAGGGTGACGTTCAACGGTTGGCTGTTGCCACTGTGCCTGATCTTTCCACAAGTACTGATTTCAGCAGTGTTTTTTTTCTATCCTGCAGGGCAGGCCATCTGGCAATCCTTGTTTATTCCCGATCCCTTCGGGCTATCAACCCAGTTCGTGGGCCTGGGAAATTTCGAATACCTGTTATCTGATAAATTCTATCGGACTTCGTTTGTCACAACAGCCGTGTTTTCCACGCTTGTGACCATCGTATCGATGGTGCCCGCGCTCTTTCTGGCAGTTTTGGCTGATCGCCTTATCAAAGGCGCAACAACGTACAGAACCCTTTTGATCTGGCCTTATGCGGTAGCGCCCGCCATCGCCGGTGTTCTTTGGTTGTTCATGTTCAATACTCGAGTCGGCGTTGTGTCCTGGTACCTGGGCCAGTTGGGCTATGACTGGAATCACGTACTAAACGAAACCGAGGCCATGGGGCTGGTTGTCGTCTCATCCGCATGGGGTCGTATCAGCTACAACTTCCTGTTCTTCTTTGCCGCGCTGCAGGCGGTGCCTCGTTCTGTCATAGAGGCAGCTGCCATTGATGGTGCAAGATTCTGGCGGCGGTTCTTTACCATTGTATTACCGCTACTGTCGCCAACTACTTTCTTTCTTCTGGTAGTGAACATCGTGTACGCCTTCTTCGAGACCTTTGGTGTCATTCACACGATTACCGCAGGAGGGCCGCAACAAGCGACAACCATCCTTGTCTACAAAGTGTTCAAGGATGGATTCGTTGGTCAGGACCTGGGGTCGTCAGCGGCGCAATCAGTCGTACTGCTTGTGGTGGTGGGGACCTTGACGGTGTTGCAATTCAAATTTGTAGAAAAGAAGGTGCATTACTAATGAATACTGCACCGGATTCCACGCCAATCAAGGGCGAGCCGCTGCCCGGAATGGTTGAAAAGAAAGGCGGCTCGTTGTGGTTTACCCATGTTCTGATGATTATCGGTATCTTCTTTGTGTTTTTTCCGATCTGGCTAGCCTTTGTAGCCTCTACGGTGACTCAGGAGTCGATAGTTTCACCGCCAATGCCCTTGATGCCGGGTGATCATTTTCTGGAAAACTACAAGCGGGCGTTGTTTTCAGGGGTCAATGTTCCTGTCACAACCATGTTGCTTAATTCCCTGATTATGGCGATGGGAATAGCGATTGGAAAGATCATAATTTCCCTGTTGTCTGCATTTGCCATCGTCTACTTCAAGTTTCCCGGAAAAAACCTGTTCTTCTGGATGATCTTCATTACGCTGATGCTACCGGTGGAGGTGCGTATCGTGCCAACGTATGAGGTTGTTGCCGGTTTCGGGCTTCTCAATAGCTACTCTGGGTTGATATTTCCTTTGATCGCCTCGGCAACGGCTACATTCCTTTTCAGGCAGTTTTTCATGACGATTCCTGATGAACTGGCAGAAGCTGCACGTGTTGACGGTGCCAGGCCCATGCGTTTTTTTGTGGATATTGTGGTGCCAATGAGCCGGACAAACATCGCAGCCTTGTTCGTCATCCTGTTTATCTATGGATGGAACCAGTATCTTTGGCCTTTGTTAATCACCACAGAGCCCGACATGAATACCATTGTAATGGGTATCAAGCAGATGTTCCCATCCGGTGATGATACGGCTGACTGGCCAGTGATAATGGCAACCTCCATATTGGCTATGATTCCACCTGTGGTCGTCGTAGTCTCCATGCAAAAGCTGTTTATCAGTGGTCTTGTGGACAGCGAGAAATAAAAATGGCAACCGTACAATTAAAGAACGTTAAAAAGCGCTTTGGCAAAACTCAGGTCATTCATGGCGTCAGTGTTGACATTGATGATGGAGAGTTCATTGTTATTGTCGGCCCATCGGGCTGTGGTAAATCCACGCTGTTGCGGATGGTAGGTGGTCTTGAAACCATTAGTGAGGGTGATGTTTGTTTCGATGCAGAGCGTGTTAACGACAAGGAGCCGATGGATCGGGACATTGCGATGGTGTTTCAGAATTATGCCTTATACCCGCATATGTCAGTTCGTCAGAACATGGCCTATAGCCTCAAGATTGCCAAGCTGCCCAAAAGTGAAATAGAGAGCAAAGTGCTAGAGGCTTCACGTCTGTTACAGCTGGAGCCCTATCTTGATCGAAAACCCAAGGATCTCTCCGGTGGACAGCGTCAGCGGGTGGCAATGGGGCGTGCCATTGTTCGCGAGCCATCCGTGTTTCTTTTCGACGAGCCGCTGTCCAACCTTGATGCAAAACTGCGTGTACAAATGCGGCTTGAAATCAAGGAGCTTCAATCAAAGCTTGGCATTACATCGTTATATGTCACGCACGATCAAGTAGAAGCCATGACTATGGCAGATCGCATGATCGTGATGAATGCCGGAAATGCAGAACAGATTGGTACTCCACTGGATGTCTATGAGCAGCCTCAGACATTGTTCGCTGCGCAGTTCATCGGTAGTCCGTCAATGAATATCGTTGAAGCTACCCTAGCCGGCGGAAATGCAACGCTCGCTAGTGGGGCGCAGTTGCCTGTAAGCAGTGCGCTCGAGACCAGGGCGAAAATTGGTATTCGTCCCGAACACATGGTGGTGGACCCAACCGGGCCGCTGAAATTTGAAGTGGCGCTGGCAGAACCGCTTGGCGCAAACACCTTGTTGCATGGGAAGCTGCAAGGTGCTGGGGATGGGTTTACCGTCAGTCTGGCGGGTGTGCATCGAGTCACTGCTGGTGAGGCACCCTTACAGCTTTCGATAGCACCTGAGAATATTCACTTGTTCGATGCGGACAATGGTGGGCGCTTGACTTAGTGTAGTGGGTTGATCAGCCTACAAGTGTCGAGTCTTCGACATCGTTAGCGTGTCAATTGACGCTCCAGGCGTTTGGTAAAAAACTTGGTCAAGCGCCGAAGCCTTTGGTTTGCTCGCTGATTCAACGATCATTCACGCTGCGCAAGCGGTTGCTTGCTTGGTCAGGGCAGAGAAGAGAAGTGCGTGTCACGTTCCTGTTTTTGCAAGCTTCTGAGGTAAACGTCGCAACCCTGAAAATTTCCAGCGCTTGATTCGCTAATGCTTTTGTGTGGCCACTAATCTGAATAGCTTACAAAAGCTCATTGAATTTGCAACTTTGAACTAGTTTTCGTTGATCCGAACATACTGGGGCTTTCATATACGATACAGTAAGGTTATCTATAATTTGATACCGCCGGCCCCTATGCTGTGGCGGCTCAAGGAGTTGGGCATGATCACCTTGGCACATTCAGCATTTGCGGCTGTAATGCGTTTTTTTCCGTTCGCACTGTGTGCGCCTCTCATGATTGGATCAAATGCGTGGGCGCAGGATGTTGCCCCTGATCTGTTGCTAACGGGAAACCCGAATTTTTTAGTGGCTCAGTCGACGGGGCAGGCCGGAGAAATATGCCCGGCCGAGCGCTTTGAGAGTACTTTCACGTTAGCGCTTTCCAGAGAGTCGCGCGTCGCAGTTACACCTCGGTTTTTTTTGGAAAATGAAACGAGTGGGACTCCCAGCGAGTACGAACTGGGCCGAACTGATTGTGATGACGAACTACAGCCCGGCGACAGCTGTTCTGCGACTGTGCAGTTGGTCCGGATCCCGAGAGACCGGATCTTTATATCCACTGTGTTTCGTGTCGGAGACGGCCCGTCGCAATTAGGGCCTCGTGAAGAGTTGCTTGTCGAGCAACGAGACTGCGAGCCGCCCGCTGACAACGACCCACCGACTCTTACAGAATTTTTCTTGCCCACTGCTCCAATCGACGTGACTTCGG
>JBGCEH010000028.1:0-69982 GCA_045106195.1 Granulosicoccus sp. | reverse complement strand
CACCAACTGAATCTACCCATAGACGAGGCGACACACAATCCATTCTGATCGTTAAACGCACTGATCAAATCGCTGGGTACCTGTCCGAACAACCATCATAAAGCGTGATCAAGGGACCATGAAAAACCGTGGTCACGCTCAGTTCGACAAGATCTTGTCTCACCTGGAGGGCAGGCCGGGTTCACTACGTCTCCAGATAAAAGCCTCGTTACGCCGGTTCCAAGTTCGGACAAGCGGCAGCACCATGATAGCGGATGTTCCTGCTGTGTGTTTATACAGAAGGACCCGTCTCCTAAGCTCATCTTTACGCCGCTTTTATGGTTGCGGCTTCATCCGCCTTAATCATATCTGCGGCTTTTTCTGCAATCATGATGGTGGGGGCATTTGTGTTACCACTGACGATTGTTGGCATGATCGAGGCATCAACGACACGCAGGCCCCGCACTCCACGAACAAGCAATCGCAGGTCGGTAACGGCATCTGGTCCGCTGCCCATCGCGCAGGTGCCAACCGGATGATAGACAGTGCGGGATTGCGCGCGCACATGATCCTCCAGTGCGCTGTCTGGGATGTTGTCTCCCGGCAGTATTTCCGACAGGCCGTGGGGCGCAAATGGCGCCTGCCGCAGAATGTTGCGAGCCATCGCCACACCCTTGGACAAAAGCGCCACATCCCGCGGGTCGGATAACAGCCCAGGATCTATCAATGGCCTGCCAGTTGGATCAGTGGGGTTCAGGCGCAGCGAACCACGGCTATAGGGCCGCAGCACACAGGTGTGCAGTGAAATGCCATGCCCCCATTCGATTAGCCTGCCACGATGGCTCTTGCGTCCGGGGATCAGGTGAAATTGCAAATCAGGCCGAGAGATGTTTGTGTTCGAGCAGATGAACCCGCCGGCCTCGACCATGTTCGAGCTGAGCATGCCGCGCCGTTGGGACAGATAGCGCAATACGTCCAGTGCAAGACGGGGCAGAGCCGCTAATGAGATGCCGTAAGAGGCAATAGATTCCGATGTGCATATCACCATGCAGTCGACGTGGTCGTGTAGGTTGCGCCCGACGCCGGGCAGATCGGCCTGCACGGCGATCCCAAGATCGCGCAAATCCTCTGCCGGTCCACAACCCGATCGCAGCAGAATTTCCGGCGAGCCAATGGTGCCTGCGGATAGGATCACCTCGGCGGATGCGACAATGGCGCGCTTTTTGCCGCTGGCATCCGAGACTTCCACACCGGTGGCCTGCCGGTTCTTGATCAGGACGCGGTGCACGCAGAGCCCTGTCAAAATGTGCAGGTTTGCCCGCTTTCGCGCATTTCTAAGGTAGGCGCTTGCGCTGCTTTCTCGGCGCCCGCTGGACTGCGTGACCTGATAGATCCCGACGCCATCCTGTCGCACACCGTTGAAATCGTCATTGGCGCGGATCTGCAATTGCTTTGCAGCTTCGACAAAGGCATTGTCCAACGGGTGTGGGTCCTGCAGGTTCTCAACGCTCAGAGGACCATCGGATCCGTGGTAAGCCGGATCGAGACCGGGAGTGCGATTGCCTTCGGACTTGACGAAATAGGGCAGTACATCGGCATAGCTCCAACCTTTGCAACCGGCGGCTGCCCAACCGTCGTAGTCTGCAGCCTGACCGCGGATATAGACCATTCCGTTAATCGCCGACGACCCGCCTAGAACGCGACCTCGGGGAATAGATACCGACCGACCGCCCAAGCCTTTCTGGCTGGTCGAGCTATAAAGCCAGTTGTATTTCTTGCTTTTGTTCAGGAACATCAGCCCAAGGGGTACAGAAATGAAAGGGCTTCTATCGGGTGGCCCTGCTTCAATCAGGGCCACGGACCGATTGGGGTCCTCGCTCAATCGTGCGGCCAGCGTCGCACCTGCAGAGCCTGCGCCCACCACGATATAGTCGAAGCGATCAGGCATTTTGCCTCAAGACGCACGATTTGAAACGCGCGTATTGTGTCGCGAAACAGGTCAAAGCAGTCCTCCCAGTGTTGTGTGTGAGAACCGTAAAAGCATTTTCTTTTGTAAAACTTTTGTGAAGAAAATTCCTTTGTGTCAGTCTGCTGTAAGTGATTCTTCGACAGGGCGGATCGCAGAGTAATTAGGGGCGCAGATGACTTCTTTTTTCAGTGGTGCAGTGATCGGGGCGCAGGCGAACAACGTTTTCTTACGCGACGCCGTGACGGCAAACGCGGGTCCGGTCGCAAAGGACTGGGCCATGATTGCGGCGCAGGAGGCGCCTTTGCGAAAGGTCTTTGATGGCCCCCGCATCCTTGATGTGTCTCTTTTGGAAAACGCCAATATCTCGGACAAGGATCTGCAAGAAAGCCTTGAGGCGGCCCTACCCGTAGATCCGCCGCCACCTGTGCTGCTTGTTGATATGGCGTCGGTGTTGAACGCCCCTGTGGGGGCGCGCGCTATTGAAACATGGAGCCATGCCGCGCAACGCATCGTCGATGAATACCAGATCAAGCTCATTTCGATCTATGATCAGGAAAAGATGATCGAAGAGGATCTTGCAGCAGCCTTGCGGTCGCATCAGCATATGTTGGTCCCGTCTGGCCTGTACCCAAATCCGTTCTGGCTTCCCGAAGAACTTGCCAAACAAGGTTCTACCGATGATCACATACGCTACTACCTTAGTAAGATCGCGCCTGATTATGCCGCGCATTCCATTCTCGAAAGCCGCTTACCCTCTGCTGCCCGGGGGGCGACGCCTGACTGGATCAAACCGGCGCCTTATGATTTGGGCGCGGCAGGTCAATCGGAGCGTTGGCAAATCCATTGCCTTGGCGAGCTGCAGGTTGATATTGGTGGGGGCGGACCGGTCAACTGGCGGGTCAGTGGGGCATCACCTATCAAGACACAGTTGCTTTTTGCATACCTTCTGACCAGAGGCGCGCGTCCGACCCATGCCGACACAATTGCTGAGGTCGTCTGGCTCGATAACCGCAGTGAAGAAGACAAGCGCAAAAGGTTGCATCATACAATTTCGACCCTGCGTAAGGTCTTGGGCGGAAAGGACACGATCCGCCGCTCCGGTGCGCAATATGCGCTGAATATTCCGCCCGGCAGCTGGATCGATATGGATCGATTCGAGCAGTTGTGTCGCCGCGGTCTTGCTTTGCTGACCGCTGAAAATCTTGATGCCGCCTATAAAGTCTACGCAGCCGCGGACCTGCTGTATCGCGGCGATCTGTTCGAAGGTCTGCCCATTGATGGTCTGGACTACGAACTTGAGGATTGGTGCGTGTCACGCCGCACTTGGCTGAACTCGATGGCGGCCAAGCTGAACTATGATATGTCCAAGGTCCTGCGCCGGACGGGCCGGTTGAATGAGGCGCTTTTGCATTGCCAGAAGGCACTGACCTTTGATCCCACCGACGAGAACGGGAACCTGGAAATGGTGCGGGTCTTGCTCGCGCAGGGGCGGCTGGATGCCGTCGCGCGTCACGTTAGCCAGTTTGAGAAGGTGTCGCGCAGTAATGGGATTCCCATCCGGGCGTCAAAATTTTTTGAGGAATATCAGAGGATTATCTCGCAATAGAAAAACAAAACAATTTTTATCTAGCCTTCCCTAGAGAAAAAATTCGCGACTGGATGTGGCTGATGAAGCCCGCAGATTGCGGTGATTTGGGAGGATCAAAATGAACAAAGCCAGCACGCTATTTCCGACTCCGTCTTCAGTTCCCGCCGTGCCCGGTGCCGAAGACTGGAAAGAGATGTACCCCTACTACGCGCTGTTTCAGCCCGAGACGCAGGAGGCCGATGAGGCGAAGTTCTGGTTCTGCAATTCGCAGCACTGGCCGGTTCCCCTGCGGCCCTTCGATATGATGCAGCTGGAATATTCCGGCAAGACGCTGGGCCAGTACAACACGCGGCAGTGGCTTGTGCCGCCTGCCAACGGGCTCGAAGTGCGGATCATCAATGGGTATGTCTACATGGCGATGGTGCCGGTCCCGCCCGAAGAGATCGAAGCGCGCATCCCGCAGTTCATGGAACGTGCCGGCCACTATTTTGCAAACTGGCCGAGCCTTGTAGAAGCCTGGGAAGCCAAGGTGCGCGGGTTGATCGCGGAGATGGAGGCGCTGAGCTTTGATCCGCTTGGTGACGCGGTGCCTCTGGACTGGGTTACATCTGGCAAGGGCATGGATCAGACCACCGATTTTGCAGAAAACTTCGACAAACTGATGAGCTGCTTCCACCGCGTCTGGCAGTATCATTTCGAGTTTCTGAACCTTGGCTATGCCGCCTATGTGGACTTTTTCGGCTTTGTCAAAACCCAGCTTCCCACCGTGCCGGATCAGGCGATTGCCAAGATGGTACAAGGCGTCGACAGCCTGTTGTTCCGTCCGGATGATGAGTTGAAAAAGCTCGCGAAACTGGCCGTGGAGCTTGATCTTGTTGCGGCGCTGAACATCGGTGAGGCCGATGAGGCCCTTTCTGCTGTGGCTATTGCGCCCAATGGACCTGAATGGATTACTACGTGGGAGGCAGCGCAGGATCCGTGGTTCAACCTGTCAGTCGGCTCGGGTTTGTTATCCACTGACAAGCGCTGGTGCGATGATTTCAACATCCCGATGACCTATATCCGTGACTACGTAAGGCGGCTGCAAGCGGGGCAGGAGATCGACCGCCCGGTCGAAAAGCTGCGTGCAGAGCGGGACCGCATCACGGCGGAGTATCGCGATATGTTGGGCCCAGAGGAACAGGCCGCATTCGATGAAAAGCTCGGCCTCAGCCGCCTGGTGTTTCCCTATGTCGAGGACCACAACTTCTTTATCGAACACTGGTCGATGGGGGTATTCTGGAAACAGACGCGCAAGGTTGCTGCGGTTCTGCGCGATGCGGGTTTCTTTCCGGATATTGACGATCTCTACATGCTCGATCGTAACGAGGTGCGGGAGATTCTGTTCGATCTCTATAACTCTTGGGCCTCGGGCACAGAGCCGGTTGGCAAGCATGTGATCCCGGCCAAGGTCGCCAGGCGTCGTAAGATGCTGGAAATTCTGGGGACTGAGCGTCCAATCCCGGCATTGAACAACCCGCCAGAGCGAATCGAAGAGCCGTTCACAATTATGCTGTGGGGCATCAACGACGAGACCATTGCCAAATGGGCGGCGGCGTCCGATCAGGCGGATGATCAGCTTTCGGGCATGGCCGCCTCACCCGGTGTCGTTGAGGGGATTGCGCGGGTGCTGCAAAGCCCGGATCAACTGGACGAGTTGCAAGAGGGCGAAATACTCGTCGCCTCTGTTACCGCGCCAAGTTGGGCCCCAGTGTTTGGCAAAATCGGTGCGGCTGTCACTGATATCGGTGGCATCATGAGCCACGCCGCCATTGTCTGCCGTGAATACGGGATGCCTGCCGTGACAGGCACCGGCTTTGCCACCGCCAAAATTAAAACGGGCATGAAGCTGCGTGTAGATGGAAACTCGGGTCAGGTCTCAGTCCTTTAGTACGATGACCGGGTTTGAACTTGACTCCGCTCGTGTGGTGATTACGGGCGGCGCAGGGGATTTGGGCGTTGCCTTCGGCAAGGCCTTTCTGGCTGAAGGCGCGCAGGTTCTTCTGGCCGATATGAGCGAGCAAAAACTCGTCGCACGTGCGGATGACATCGGAGCAGCCCATTGCACAGTCGACGTGACATCGGCGCAAAGCTGTATGGACATGGTGCAGGCGGCGCAGGATCACTTGGACGGTCTGGATATTCTAGTCAACAGCGCCGCGCTTTTGTTCGGCCTGAAGCGTAAGCCGTTTTGGGAGTTGGAGGCCGAGGAATGGGACCGGCTCTATGCGGTCAACGTCAAAGGTGTTTGGCAGGCCAGCAAGGCGTTGCTGCCGCTGCTGCGGGCTTCGGATAAAGGCGCAATCGTCAACATCGCCTCAAGTGCTGCGGTAAATGGGTCGGCCAACTGGTTGCACTACACCTCGTCCAAGGGAGCACTGCTGGCGATGACCCGCGCCATGTCCAAAGAGCTTGGCCCCTTGGGTATACGGGCCAATACCGTGGCCCCGGGACTGGTGATGAACGACGCTGGCATCTCAGTGTTTGGCGAAGATACAGCTAAGCACAGCGCGAAATCCGTTCCGCTGGGGCGTGGCGCGCAGTCTGAAGATATCGTGGGTGCAGTGCTGTACGCCGCTTCGCCGCGCGCCGGGTTCATGACCGGGCAAACCCTGCTGATTGACGGAGGGCGCGACTTTGTCTGAGCGTTATGATCTGACTGGTCAGGTGGCGTTTGTGGTCATTGTTATCGGTTTACCCCGCTGGCAAATTTGCGCGGGCTGTTTTCAAGAGAACGTCCAGCGCGCGGGATAGAATTTCTCGATCCTCTGCGCCTAGATCGGCCATTATCTGATCGTTCAAGTCATCCCCGCGGGCGAGGGCACGTTGATAAAGAGCTTCACCATCCGGTGTCAGCGCCAAAAGCCCGCCGCGCCTGGCTTTGCCTTCGCGCGCGACCTGTCCGTCCCTAACCAGTTTAGCGACGTTGCGGCTTACCTGACCTGCGTCCAGGACTGTCTCAACCACAAGGTCAGACAGGCTGACAGGTTGCATATAGGCGATCACCGCGAGGATGCGATACTCGCGTAAGGTCAGACCGAAATCCTGCGTAAAGCTGTGCTTGCCCGCGCGATCCGTGATCGTTGTGAACAGCGCCATGCGAAAGACGACATGGGATCGGATGTCACGGGGCGGCGTGGTCATTAGCGGTCTCATGTTTTGCTGGCGGGGTGTCCGTCGCAATCTTTTCAAAGCCCGGGTAACCCCTAGTGGCTTCCGTATCACAATGGTCCCGATAGGCCGGTAGCCCGCCTGCATAAGCCATAAAGACTTGGGGTTTGCCGGGAATATTCGTACCCATGTACCAGGATTTTGTGCGCGTGAACAAGGTCTGCGCCGCCACTTCCGCGACATGGGCCGTCCAGTTCGATTGCGCCTGCGGAGTCGGTGCCATGGCGGCGATCCCCTCGTTGCGCATATGAGTAATGGCATTGGTGATCCAGTCGCCATGATGCTCGATCGAGCGGATCAGGTTGGTCAGTGCGGAGGGGCTGCCTGGCCCGGTGACCGTGAACAGATTCGGGAACCCAGCCATCGCTAGCCCCATCATGGTCTGCGGCCCGTTTTCCCAAACGTCTTGAATGCGCACGCCGTTCTGTCCACGCAGGTCGATTTTGGTGATCGCCCCTGTCATAGCATCATAGCCGGTGGCCAGCACCAGCACATCCAGACCGTGATGCGTTCCCGAGGCAAGTTGCAAGCCGGTGGCGGTTACCGCCACGATGCCGTCGGCCTTGGTATCCACAAGGCTCACGTTGTCCTGATTGAAAATTTCGTAATAACCCGTGTCTACGCAAATGCGCCGCGTCGCAATGAAATCATCCGGGCACATCAGATCCGCAATCTTCGTGTCCTTGATCTTTTCGCGAATGCGGGCCTTGACGAAATCGGCCAAAACCTTGTTGCTGGCCTCATCTTTGCGGGTATCCGTGAACACGGATGTCAAGTGGAAGGCACCGCCTTTGGTCCACGCCTCCCACAGTAGCTTCTGCTGGCGCTCGGGGCTGAATTCCATGGTCTCGCCGATCGCGGGTCCGGTCAGAAGACCGCTTTTCGACCCCATCGCCCATTTATTCAGGTTCGGGAAATTGTCACGGAACGCGGCCCGGTCTGCGTCCGTCAAAGGCGTGTTCTTGGCCTCGACAGAGTAAGAGGGTGTGCGTTGAAAGACGTTCAGATGCCCCGCCATGCTGGCCAAGGCGGTCGAGACCTGAATGCCAGACGACCCTGTGCCGATGACACCCACATGTTTGCCGTCCAGATCGACAGGCTCATGTGGCCATTTGGCGGTATGCAATACCTTGCCCTTGAAGGTTTCAAGCCCCGGTATCTCGGGCATTTTGGGGACGGTCAGGGCGCCGGTGGCAAGGATCACATGCCGTGGTGTCCAGCGCTTGCCGTCATCAGATTCAACCATCCAGCGGGCCTGCGCCTCATCCCAATCGGCGTTGGCAATCCGCGTGTCAAAAACCATGTTGCGGCGCACATCAAGCGTGTCAGCTACCCAATTGGCATAGCGCAGGATCTCTGGCTGTGCGGCGTAGCGTTCGGACCAGTCCCATCCGTTGCGCAGGTCTTCCGAGAAGCTGAAGGAATATTCGAGGCTTTCCACATCGCAACGGCAGCCGGGATAACGGTTGAGATACCAAGTGCCGCCGAGATCGGGTGCTGCGTCAACGGCCATTGTCGTCACATCGGCCTTACGTAGCTTGTGAAGTAGGTAAATGCCGGCAAAGCCTGTGCCGACGATCAGAACATCGGGGCTTGCCATTATGTCTCTCCTGTGAGTGACCGTATCCAGCTGGACAGGTTGGTATAGATGTCATCGCAGGCCGGGATCAGCCCGGCGAATGCGAGAAAGTTGTGGTTGGTTCCAAGATAGCGGCGGGCATAGACAGGCACGCCTGCGCCGATCAGATGGGCAGCATAGGCTTCGCCCTCGTCGCGCAAGACATCGTATTCTGCAGTGCCAATGAAGGTGGGCGGCGATTTATGCGGATCTTCACGATGTAAAAGTGCGGCCTCGGGTGCAGACGCGCCGGACAGGTAATGGGCCCAGAAAAATGCCATGTCTCCGGTGGTTAGCCCGAAGCCTTCGGCAAACGTAGCATAGGAAGCATGGCCGACCTGACTGCTGTCAATTGTGGGATAGATCAGCGCCTGACCAAGAACTGGCGCTGTATCCGCTATCTGCAATGCGGCGACAGCGGCCAGATGCCCACCCGCACTATCTCCGGCGAGGATGATCCGCGTCGGATCAATTGCCAGAGTGTCTGCCGCCTTGTGCGCCCAAAGCGCGGCGGCAGTGGCGTCTTCTTGCCCTGCTGGCCAAGGATGCTCTGGGGCCAGACGGTAGTCTACGGACAAAACCGCCACTCCTGCCGCGCCTGAGATGCTGCGGCAGACACCATCATGGGTTTCGATATCGCACAGCATGAAGCCGCCGCCATGGTAGTAAATGACTAGCGGCAGCACAGCGTCGCTTGGACGGTAGAGGCGGGCCTTGCTCCGGCCCCAGTCCATCGTGATCTCAATCTCTAGCGCGCTGACCGCAGCGGACCTGGGCCAGACCTTCATTCGTGCGTCCGCCTTGGAGGCTCGGGCCTCCTGCGGACTCATTTCGCACAGGCGCGGCTCATCCTTGCGCAATGCGATATAGGCTTCCAGCACCGGATCAATTGGCATGACGTCCTCCTTATTTTTCTTATGTCATCTCTATTTGACAAAGTCAATTAAATTTGACAAAGTCAAACTGTAAAGGAAAGATCCAATTCATGAAAGCTCTGGTACTTGATTATGGCGGTGTTATTTCAAGAACACCGTTTGAAACCTGGGACGTGACCGAACGGGCCCTGGGCCTGTCCAAGGGCAGCATCACAATAACGGGCCCCTTCGATCCGGATCGTGATCCTGCATGGGCTGCCATGCAAGCAGGCGAGATGACCGAGCGAGAATATTGGTATCAAATGATCGCAAAAGTCAGCGCAATGGTTGGTGAGGAGTGGCACGATATGGTGACCTTTATCCGCCGTGCGCGGGGCAATGACCCGATGAGCAACACCCGTCCCGAAGCGCTTGCCATGATTGCCGATGCAAAGGCCGCAGGATTGAAGCTGGCCGTCCTGTCCAATGAGTTGGACTTGTTCTATGGACCTGAAATGCGCGCCAAGCTGACGTTTCTGGATGATTTCGACACCATCGTTGATGCAACCTACACCAAGATCCTCAAGCCCGATCCTCGCGCTTTTGCCTTTGTTACGGACGCATTAGGTCTATCCCCGCAAGACTGTGTCTTCGTCGACGATCAGCCCAGAAACCTACGCGGTGGGGACGCGTTCGGGATGGTGACCGTTGCCTTTGATGTCACAAGACCAGCCGAAAGCTATGCACAAGCGCGTGAGCTTTTGGGCATGAAACCGGCCGTACCCTAAGAGCCGTCTTTAGTCAGTGGGGTGGTCAGCGACGATACCAGCCCGCTAAGGCCCATGCCATATGTCTTCGGCGCGCTTGGCGCTGGAGTTTTTTGCGACCAGACCGTTTCGGGTCTGCTTTGCAGCGCAAAAAGGTTCGCGCCGTCTGGTGCATCTGCATCAAAGGCCCACTCCACATCTTGCGGCGTTTTTTTTAGCTTTTCGAGTGATTTTGCCAGTTGCGCAACCGCTATGATTTCTGCGTCCGTCAGGCAGGGGGCCGTGCGGCGCTCTGCATCGATCTTGCGCTCCACAGCCATTTTGGCGGTAATGTCAGGCACCAGTTCCAGATGCTTGTCGGCGATCTTTCGGTCCAGGACTTCCATAAGCACTTTCTCAACCCGAAAGTGGTCGGGAGTCACTGTGCCTGAAACGACGGTCTCCCCCAGTCCCCAACTGGCATCAATGACGATCTTGGTCCGATCCCCGTTGGCTGGATCCAACGTCATGGTGACACCGGCGGCGCGGGCATTGACCATTTTTTGGATAGCGACGCTGATTTTGACATCATCGCTCGGGATATTGTTCTGCGAACGGTACACAATAGCTCGTGACGTAAAGAGCGACGCCCAGCAATCGCGCACCTTTTCGAGCACCGCGTCCAAGCCAACCACCCAAAGATAGGTGTCCTGTTGTCCGGCAAAAGAGGCATCGGGCAAATCCTCTGCGGTTGCAGAGCTGCGCACTGCCACAGCCATATCGGGCCCAAGCGCGGCATAGGCGGTCGTAATAGCGTTTCGGACAGGGTCAGGCATGGCCGTCGCGCGGATCAGGGACCGAATACGATCGGCGGCGATATCAACTTGGGTAAGATCGTCAGTGTCTAGCCCGCTTAGCTGTGCGGTAATCTGCGGCTGCAGGCCAGCTTGATCAAGCATTGTGTCGTAAGCATCCGTGGTGATGGCAAAGCCTGGCGGCACAGCAACACCGGCTCGGATCATGTCCCCAAGGCTTGCACATTTGCCTCCCACCCGGTCGTGATCAACTGATCCGATTTCGCCAAAACTCAACGTGTGAACACTTACCATGTCGCGTCCTCCGCTTCGCTGCATTATTGTGTTTTGATTGCGAAAGCCTATACCCATTTCTATTGTTTTTCTTTTTTTGAATGGTTTGACAATGATCTGAAAACTGGCGGTGCACTGGGGCGTCCGCAGCGGTGCAGGTTCGATGGGTGAGCCAAATCGAAAAACCGATGAACGCGGTGGAAGTATCCGACTTTCTACCACGACCGCAAGGTGACTCTCTGCGCAGTCATCAATGAAGCGTCCGTCGTGGGTGGCTTGTCTGTGACTGATCCAGCTGTGCGATGGACCGCTGCATGGCAGGCCCTGCTAATTCTACATATTCTACTAATCACCGCATTGTTATTGATACTGCGAATCATCCTGGATGTCGAAGCTACCCCTGTGTAAAGAACAGCAGAAGTAGACGGTACGAAGACAATGATTATTAGTGGATTTGAGGAAAAGAACGTTTTATTGGCTTAGGGATTGATTGGTGATACTGCTACCCATTGATAATGACGATTTGCCGCGGCTGGAAACACCGTGGCCTGCTTTCCCACCCCAGCGATTCAAAATCGAGATTGGGTTCAAGCTGGCAACCGAGGTTGCCGCAACTTATCAATATCGTTTCTGGATGACAGCGATGAAGAGAATCCGACATCGAGGTGGCAATTAATCTCTTCACCGGGAAGCTGCATAATACCGTGAAGGCGTCAGACGGGAATCCGCAGCTATCATGTTCATCTCCTCGCTGGTATCGTTTCACAAGGACCGATGCAGTACCTTTCGGCGCGTCACGCGGAGCAGGTGTGGTAGTGCTTTGGATAGTGACTGCGTACCATTCGCAAAGGTGCCGCCTTTTCCGAGCGCGTCGTCAGCATGTCAGTACGCAACACGCTCTGTGAATTTCTGCTGATTAACGCTCTAATCAATAAGCTGACAAAATTCATTACCAAGTGCTATGAGCACAACCAAGCTGATATTTTTGCTGTTGTGGCGTGATGAATTCCCTGACTCACGAGTAGAAAACTCCATGTCGGCAATTTCGATATTTAATCATCTGCGCTTACGATTAGCGATGCAATGTGCTTGAGGCATAAGCTTTAAATTAGTGCTGTGGCACTTGAAGTGGGGTGGGTTCAAAATGTCCGAGCTGAATTCAATCAGCGACTCAGTGCTATGCTGAGCCAGCCACCACAGGAGTTAGCAACATGCAACATCGCGTTCGACAGTTTCTAGCAGCCCTAACTATGACGCCCTTTTTGTGTCTCTCAACGGCATTTAATCTTGCCATAGCTGACACACAAGACGATGCTCTTAAAGCGATGATCGCGATCAAGGCTGGGCGATCAAAGGCCCAAGTATGCACTCGCTGCCACGGACGGGATGGCATCCATCAACTAGCGCTCCGAGCAGGCTGGAAGGATTCGGACGGGCAATTCGCTATTGTCAGACTTCGCTCGCTGCGCGACGGTAAAACAACCCACCCGGTAATGAGTGCGGTCGCCTCAGGGTTAAAAGATGAAGATCTCATGCAGATTGCGCTTTGGCTTGATTCCCTGGCAGCCAAGCGCTAGCAGTATATGGAATAACAGATTATTACTGCGCAAAGAGCGACATATGATTACAGCTTTATCGGATCTGTTGCCGCAGGTTCCGTATTTTATATCCGTTGTGCTGCCTCGTATTACCTGTTATGAACACACAAGTTACTAGCAACCTTATCTCAGGACGCCGCTACATAAGCCCTGTATCATTGCCAGATCAGTGTCGATCTGGCCCAAAGCTGCGCAAAAAATTCTTGGAGAGGTGGTAATTTATGCATGATTTCAAAGGCATTCCCGTCGTTATCCCCGGATCCGCCGACAGCGCAGCCCCCAAAAGCGGCGCTAAGTACACAACCCCCCAGAATTTTACCGCTATTAAAGACGGTATCAAGACCCGTGGAACTGAAGATCTCAGCGTGTTGAAAACCGGTAAACCGCGCTGGCTTAAAGCTCCCAT
The DNA here is from genome assembly GCA_045106195.1 of Granulosicoccus sp. GTDB lineage: Bacteria > Pseudomonadota > Gammaproteobacteria > Granulosicoccales > Granulosicoccaceae > Granulosicoccus. The sequence continues at coordinate 56,926 of JBGCEH010000028.1, read as the reverse complement.
ACCTGCAGGTGAGGGCTACGAAAAAGTGCGTCGCAACATCCGCGAACACCGTCTGTCTACAGTGTGTGAGGAGGCCAAGTGCCCTAACATGGGGGAGTGCTGGAACGCAGGCACAGCCACCATCATGCTAATGGGGGCCGTATGCACTCGTGCATGCCGCTTTTGCTCTGTGGATACCGGTAATCCACGCGGATGGCTAGATGCTGACGAACCCGAGAACACGGCACTTAGCGTTGAGCTAATGGGGCTCAAATACATTGTTCTCACGTCAGTGAACCGCGATGATTTAGCCGATGGCGGCGCTGGACACTACGCGGCGGCAATCCGCGCCATCAAGCAACGCACACCGCATGTCGCGGTAGAGGCGTTAACCCCCGATTTTGAAGGCGTACTGAGTGATGTAGAGGTCGTTGTGGATTCTGGCCTGGAAGTGTTTGCACAAAACGTAGAAACTGTGAAGCGGCTCACCCACCCGGTACGTGATCCTCGCGCGAGTTATCAGCAAACTCTGGATGTACTTGCTCACGCCAAACGGTATCGTCCCAACGTGCTTACAAAAACCAGTCTAATGTTAGGTCTCGGCGAGACCGACGAGGAGATCCTCGAGAGCATGGATGATTTACGGGAGGTCAACGTTGACATCTTAACGTTAGGCCAGTATTTGCGTCCAACAATCAATCACCTGCCAGTGGAGCGTTATGTCGCCCCACAACAGTTCGATGAATACCGCCAACAAGCGCTTGAGCGGGGTTTTAAAGAATGTGTGGCTGGCCCTCTGGTGCGCTCCAGTTATCGTGCCGAGCAGGTGCTCGCTGGCAACAATGCCGGCCTCGATAACTCGCAGTCCTCCTAGTCGACAGAGGAACCGTCGTCGCATAACACGATGCTGTCTGTACTATTTATGTCAACGGCGAGCCAGGGCAGCTAAATATCAGAAAGTTGATGTTCTGATCAACAAAGCAGGCATTACAGGTGGATACTTAACGGACGCGAGGCTTATGCTTAAAGCAAGCTTCTCCTGATGATTAGCTGGAGAGGTTAAGGCTAAGATCACCTGTCGTATGATTAATTACAAGCGCTCTCGTCAGCGACACTTTATCCGCTTTCGTTGTCGAGCTGAAATCATAGCTGGCTGCTGGCGACGTGCCACATTCTTCAAGGAGAGTGTTGCCCGATTTCGAAGAAGGCCAAGCAGTGTGAAAAACCTGGATTGAGTACGGTATTCACGCTGTAAACGGTTCCGGCAGGATTAACGAATTGTCAGGCATATCTACCAGTACTGAGTATTGGGTAGGGACAAAAAACGCCAGCGAACGCGAAAGAATTCTACACACGAACAGCCAACTCGTCGGAATTGACACGACCCATTCAAGTAGACGAAAGGGGTGCCGATACCCTAGCTACTGATAGCGCTGCACACCTAAATGGACGTTTCATCGACCGCAGTTTCCCCGGCCCACGCTTCTGAGTTCGAACTTACGAAGCGCTTCTCGATCGCCTGTCTTGTTGGAGTCGTGCTGGTTACCGTGAGTCTGATCTTTGTTTACCGAGGTTTGACAGAACGGCACCTGATCGAACACGAGACGCGAGCTAACACAGAGCTTGCACAGTCGTTTGTTAACGGGGTGTGGAGCCACCACCGTGACTTCGTGCTGCGTTCCGAGGGGGCATCGAGAGAGGAGCTGATGGCAGACTCCGGGCTTGATCGCCTGATGATCGATGTCCGCCGTCAGATGCGCGGGCTTCAAGTACAGAAGATCAAGGTATACGCGCTTGACGGTAATACAGTATTCTCGACCGACACTTCGCAGATCGGCGAAGACAAGTCGGAGAACTCAGGTTTCCTTGCGGCACTCGCCGGCGACGCGGTCGGTGCCGTCACCTATCGCAAGCGATTTGATGCAATGGAGGGCATACTTACTGATCGGGATCTCGTCTACTCGTACGTGCCGCTGCACAATCCCGACACCCACGCTATCGAGGGTGTCTTCGAGGTCTACTCGGATGTATCGCTGCTCCTCGCACGCCAGCGCGCCGCCCAGTGGCAGGTTGCAGGCCTGGTCCTCGGACTGCTTGCGCTGCTTTACGCCTTCCTGTTTACAGTGGTTCGGCGAGCTGATCGCCACCTTAGGCAGCTCGAAACCGAGCGGATGGCTCGTGAGACGCAGATCCGCCATCAGGCCCTACACGATCCATTGACCGGACTTGCAAACCGAGCGGGCTTCCCCGAGTACCTCGATGCGGCGATTCGCCGTAAGACCGGTGGTGGGCGTGGTGGCGCGCTCATGTACGTTGATCTTGATCGCTTCAAGCAAGTCAACGACACACTAGGTCACGCAGCGGGCGATCAACTCCTCGTAGAGCTCTCGAACCGCATGCGTGCCTGCCTCCGAGCCGAGGACAAGCTGTTTCGCATTGGTGGCGATGAGTTCACCGTCGTGATGGGTGATGCGGACGGCATCATTATCGACTCAATGGCGCAACGACTCCTCGAGACGGTTAAACAACCGATGGTGCTGTGTGGCAAGACGATCATCCCAGGTGCAACCATCGGAGTCGCGCTGATCCCAGACAGGGCAACGACCGCTGACGCGTTGATCAAAAGGGCTGATGAGGCCATGTACAGCGCCAAGGCGGCCGGTCGGGGCAGATGCGTGTACCACGGACCGAATACCGGTCCCGCCGCTAAGGCAGCGTGATGTCGCTCGCAAGGGCAGAGGCAATCATGAGCGGATTAGCGTGACTAAGTCGCTGAGCAATGTGGTTCTACTGCAGGCTATGTGGTCGCCTGATGACACTGTTCGTTTTCTTTTGGGCGGTGCTAACTCATGACCAATTAATATAACCCACTGCTGTTTATTGGATTAGGCATCCAGGGCATAGAAATCCCTGGAAAGAATAGTCACAATTTGCATTGTCCAGTGCAGGGAAGGTACACGCGAGGTTGGCTCGGCATACTGATATTCGTGTGAAGCATTCAAGACGAAAAATTAGATATTAGACCCAAGTATCACGATGTAACGTCGTCATCGGGCAATTCATTTAAGCCCTGCGATGTTCTGTCGAAAGGAAGATATCAGCAGAAGTCTATGTGTTCATCAGACCGATAGACATGGGTAGCTGTTCACTATACTAAACGGATGTAGAGCTGTTTTATGCTGAAGAAACCATGCAATATGGGAACTGTAGATCGGATTATCCGATTCACTATCAGTGTGCCCCTTATTTATATTGGTTTTATCAACGGTGGAGTCATTGGAGATAATGTTCTAAACATAGCGGTTGGTGTATTTGGTTGTTTGAACCTGATATCAGCACTATTGGGTATTTGTCCAGCCTACTTGCTAATTAACGTATCCACCGCACATAGCTTGTTGCAGCGCAGTGCCCAAGCAGAGCCTTGCACGTCGATCGAAACGTTACGGCAGACAAACGATAACCCGTCCATGCGTCGAAAGCTCTTGTTGTCGGTTGTGTTACCACTGATCACACTTCTCGTACTTTTTGGTTGGACCATTTTCCAACATAATCACCAAATCGAATTGACGGAGTTAAGCCATCGACAGGATACTGCAGCCCGAATAGCAATACACAACCAGCAGAACATCAGTGCAGCAGGGTCAGACGTGATCGGGAAGAGTAACGCCCAATCTGTCAGCGCTGTCATTCAAGAACTCCTGGTGGATACGGAGATGTTTCTACTGCACGATGCCCAGCTGATCCACATCCCAGCGGACTTTGAGAAAGGTGCTCATAGACACTCGCTCATCGACGCACTACGAGAAGACATCGGATCGTTCGAATCGCTTGGAAATGCCTATAAACGGGGTATGCTAGTGGTAGACGGCGATAGCTTCCTCTGGTCGACCACGCAGCTCGATAATAGTGCTCACTGGCTGACCGCGGTGTGGCGAACACCTGATCACCATGGAATGTTCAATCAAATCGTAACGGCTAGATTCCTGATCACAGTACTCGCTGTATCATGGATGGCAATTTGGAGTTCTTCCTACATTGTTCGTAAATTCATGGACAACGTGGAGGATAATGCAACGAAGCTCTACCACAGCTCACTGCACGATTCGTTGACAGGGCTGCCAAACAGATTGAAGATCGAATCGGTTATTGTCAACCATGTGGAGAGAATAAACACAGATGACAATAGTGTGGTTCTGCTGATTATCGATCTAATCGAGTTTAGAGATGTCAATGATACTCTTGGGCATGTTATGGGTGATGAACTAGTCGTCACGGTGGGCAACCTTTTACGTGAGTTAGAGAATGACAAGGCGACTGTGGTAAGAATGGGCGGTGACGTATTCTGCCTTGTCTGCAATGCCGGTCAAGATAGAATCGAGGCGAGTCAACTTGCCAATGCCGTGCACGAAAAATTGGAAAAAAGACATGAATTGAACGGAATACCTATCGCCATTCAGGCTAGAGTGGGTCTGTCCCGTTACCCCATAGATTCAGCTGATCCTCAGGAATTGGTGAGGCTGGCTGATATTGCATTGGCACAAGCCAAACGTCAACGAGTAAAGCATATATTCTACCAGCAAGAACAGGATACCCATTCGATCAGAAAACTATCTTTACTCTCGCGTTTAAGGACAGCGATTGAGCAGGATGAGCTGACATTGGTCTATCAGCCTAAAGTCGACATACACAATAACGCCCTTGTTGGTGTCGAGGTGCTAGCGAGGTGGACAGACGCACAATATGGTCCGGTCTCGCCTGTAGAGTTTGTTACCTGGGCCGAGAAAACTGGATTGATCAATAATTTAACCCGATGGGTTATGATCTCTGCCGAACGCCAATGTCGACAGTGGCTTGACAGAGGTTATGTCATTCCTTTTGCAGTTAACCTGTCGCCCACAAATCTGCGCGACAACCAGCTGATCCCATTGATAGTAGATCTTGTCGAGAAAGGTAGTTTTGGCAGCGGAATGCTCGAGCTCGAATTGACTGAGAATGCAGTAATGGAAGATCCGGACAAGGCGCTGGAAACCATGGAGATGCTGAGCAAACTGGGCGTCTCGTTTGCTATCGATGATTTTGGTACCGGCTTATCCTCTTTCACATATCTTCGAAAGCTGCCAGTCACCAACCTAAAAATAGACAGAGCATTTGTCATGGACATAGATGATAGTGATCGGGACGCCCTATTGCTTCATTCCATGATAAAGCTTGGTCATAGCTTAGAGTGTGTGGTGACTGCAGAAGGTGTGGAGGACCAGATATCTCTCGATAAATTGAGATCATTTAACTGTGACTATGTACAGGGATATCATGTCTGTAAGCCGTTGTCAGCCGATCAACTGATTCGCTGGATGTCTGGCAGTGAATGGACGGCTGAGCGCAAGGCCGCATAGTGAAGAGGAAATATTCCAATCATTATTCGTTCTAATGTAATGAATCATGCCCCTCCTGCCTCTTCCGGTCAGGGATGGTCGATGGGTACTGGACTGGTCAGAGGCGGGTAGGGCAATGTCTGCGCAGACGTAGTGAATAGCCATTCGAGAAATTCGTGATGCACCGTATCGGTAATTGATTTCACTTTCTTATTTGCATAGACGAAAATTGTATAACCTCTTTTGCCAAATCAACATCGACAATAGGAATTTTCATAATGGACTTCCCTTGGCTTTGCATCAAGTGTCAGCGGTGGCGAAAACAACCTTGCTGACAATGACTTCTCTCTTTTGCCTTAACAGTTACACGAGGGTCACTGTTCGTTAAGAAGAAAGTCTTCTGTGATTTTACAGAAGACTTTTTACGTTTTATATATAGTGCCGTTTTTATGCGGTCAGTATCGCTCGATACGATTCTGCCTTATCTGGAGTTCCATTGCTGTTCATGAAAGGCCAGAGAATCGGCTTCGCGGAGCCCATGCGTCGTCGTCCGATTTTAGTAGCAGGCACCTCAATAATCCAGGATAACCGACGGATATCACACAAGGAAGGCTCGCCTGGTTTTCGCCTATCGTAATCTCAAATGTTGACTTGAAATTGATTGCTGTGATTCCGCCGGAGTAACTACGCTTTTTAGCGCCACTGTACAAAGGTATTTTTCAGCTAGCGGCAATACTTTTATCAAGTCCGCTTAAGTTTCAGATAAATGATGCTTGCAAGGTGGCGGATGATTTAATTTCAATACCTATCTTGTTGCCTACACGATTGAACAGCAAATCGATTTCCTGTTGAAGGTTGTCCCTATAGAACTATGAATATGGTCTTTGACCACGGTGAGTCATTGTTTTCATCACTTCGATAACGACTCGGTTTTCAAACAGATGCCAACCAATGAGTAACGTAAGATGTGGGATTTGTTTTTGATATTTAGCAGAAATGTCAAAAAGCAGGATTCTCGGAAATAGTATTTGGCCGTTTTTACAAGGCACTTTCCTAGGTTTTCGAAAAATGGGGGTAGCTTGAAAATGATGAATGAGGCTTCACGAAGCTGTAGCTGATGAGACCCGGAAAAGTCGAATATTCCGTTATCCTTGCCTTCATCCATGAGGCAAAGTGCAGCAGTACTACGTTAGTAATGCCTCAGTACTGACTCCGCTGAGAATAATGCGCAGTTCTCTGGCTGTGGTTTGCGAAGAAGCACGCTGTCCATCAGATCAGCCGTTAAACTTGCCACGGATGAGTCGCTTGGTCATCAACTTGTACCAGTTGACGTCATAGCTCAATGCGCGCATGGTAAGACTTCGATTGATTTAACGTTTAGGGTTCGTCCAGTTGGATTCTCCTTTCTTGTGTTGCAGGGTAGCTCACACGATTGAGTTTTCTACTTGACTTTCTTTTAAATCAAACTTTGGGTGCCTCCTCGGTGTACTCGGAGAGACTCCCGGTCTTTAATGATTGGTCTTCGCCAAAGCGCGCCAGGTAGTTAATCTGTATCTCGGTGCTCAGCAAGGGTGATCAGGGACAGATTGACAATCATGGGCGCCTGACGACAGATTACAGTGCTACTCGCGCCCCAAGTTTATCAACGCAACTCCAACGGTCTGTATTCACAGACGCCCTGAGTGGGCCTGCCATCTGTATAAAAGGGCACACCGAACATATGTGGCAAGCACCATACCATTGGTCCCCAGGTACGGTAGGCCGTTTCATGTCTGTCGCTGACAAATCTGGCCTCCAGCGTTCTGATTTCCGGAAAGTAGCATTGTCTATTACTAAGTGCAGTGCGTTCAGTGCTGGCACAGTAGAGCCACTCATTTTCGGGCGGCGTCGGCGGCGGTGTCGGTTCAGGTTCAAATCCAATTCGTGAATCAGGCTTGTCTGCGGGAACTTCATAATAGGGTTCGAAATCTGTGATCTCGTTTAATACCGTCTGCGCCTTGCCGAACAGCCGGCCGGTATTAGGAAAGCAGGGTTTTCCTATTGCTTTAAGACCTCCCCGACCAACAGCAGGCAGGATAGACCAGTAGTCATTCGCAGCAAGTTCACCAAATGCCAGCTCTGTACTACCGGCGTTCTGGTGTCCTCGCGTCAGGGGCAGCTCTGGATGGTCGAAGACACCTCGATGGCAAGCCACGCGGTAATCGGTCAGTGATCGAAGAAAGGCTACCAGGTCGTTGACTTCTCTGTTGGTCAGGCCGAGCGGCTTTATATTGAAGGAAAGATTGCTCGGTGCTCTGGCTGATCCACTGGAGTCGTTTCCGATAGTGCCACGTACATTGCCACCACGATTATAGAACTGAACCACCTGCTTGAGCGTGGCATAGCTTCCATCATGAAAATAGGGTGGTGTCAGACCGACATTTCTCAGGGTCGTCGTCTTGAAGGCACCATCAATCGCCGTTCGGAAATTATTGTTTAATGACAATGGTTCGTCAAACGTTGCTCTATTGATCAACGCGACCTCGGGATCGTTCGGGTTCTTTCCATTGCGCGTCAAGTCCACCCACTGAACTGTATGGGAAAAAGGAACGCCGCTGGCGGGCCCGCCCAAACCGAGGTCTTCACTGGTCGGGGTAACGCCGATGTTATGGAAGCCGCGGTCCATGAGCGCAACACTTTCGTCACTAATTTGGACATTATTGACGAGATTGGTCGGTTCAAGAGTGGTTGTGGTGGAATCGGCGAACAATGGCCCTGTATGGCAGGCAGAGCAATTGCCTTTTCCAGTGAACAATTCAAAACCACGCTGTGCGGCAGGTTTCAGATTAGCCAGGCCTTTGTCGACTGGTGCCCGATCCGATACCAGAATTGCCTGATAAGCCTGCATCGATAGACCCCAGAAAAGCAGAAAATTGTGTTCCATCTGTGTCACGCCATCGGCATCAGCAGAGATGCCCTCGGCACTGACGCTGTAGCGCGCTCCGGAATCATTCCAGTACGGTCGACGGAATGCTTTCTGGATAAGATCTCGGTAGGTTCCAACAAGCCCGGTGCCGCTTGGATCTCTCAAATTCCGCAGGCGACTATCGTTCGGATGCACCTTCTGATATTGCAAGGGTTTCTTGTCTAAGAGTTTTTTTGCGATATCGATAAACGTACGCTGGGCGCATGTCATCTCGTTGTTGTCCAACGGTGGTGCAGTAGACTGTCGTGCCAGCGTTGAATTGATCAGGGCAACATTTTCCAGATTTACCGTTCCATCGCTGTTTTTAATGACACCATTTGCCGGGTTGACGAGTGGTTTTATACCGCTCAGTGCCGCTGTTTTGGATGACAGATTAGAGATTTTGTAGACTTTTGTGAACTCCAGATTCCCATTTTGTTATTTAGTTCTCAGTATTTTCGGCGTGAACGATGGGCCGAGATCGGACTTCCCGTTTTTTTAGTGCGCTTTCCAATGCCACTGCTGGAGCTCTAATTCAACTGACTGCTCAGTTCGATGTTTGGCGTATGAGCGAAAGATCCTACCACTCACCGTCGATATCCTATGTGCGACGGTAGGCAGGTGGAGCCCAGCCTTTCGAGACAGCGCACCATGAAACACCAGTAACATCAGCGCTACCACTAGTACGAAGCAGATGAGTCTCAGATGGGATTATCATTACGTCAAAGGTATCGCCCCCAATCCCCTCAGCTTGGTTCAACGACTATCGAAGATGATGTTTACAACGCTTATGATCCTGGCCAGCTACTCGCCAATACGTCGGCATTGCGACTCACCCAAGCCTGCAAAGCATTAACAAGCTGTTTATTGATTACAGTAGCCAGTCGTGCCATGGCTGCTGGTTCCCGGTTCTCGTCCAAACAATGCAACGCCGAAAACGTCTCCCGCTACGCAGAAACATGAAAGTTGTGCAGGAAAACCTACCAAGGATATGATTGCGAGATATTTGGACAGTGTCAGGATTTGCCCCGGGCACCAAGTGTATCAACCGCCTCTAACAACCAGCTCTGAAAATTCTTTACAGCAGGTTGTAGTTCAAAATTCTTAGGAACAATCAAATGATATGCAAACGAGGTTTTGAATGTCTTGCCAAACGGGTCGACGAGGTCGCCTCGGTCTAGTTCGTTCTTGGCAAGCCAAGATGCAAAAAGCGATACACCCAGTCCGTTAATTGTGGAGCTAAGTTGAAAGTGTCTGTCTTCTAGAATCATTTGAGGTTCTGTATTGGATGACGGGCAATCATTGGCACTAAGCCACTCGTCCCACATGCGTGTGTCGTCAACGTGCAACAACTTACAACGGTTAAGGTCTGATGGTTGTTCTATGGGATGTGCCTTTAAATATTCGGGGCTGCATACGACCACCAGGTCTTCTGACCAAAGACGTGTGACATTGAATTTGTCCCAGTTACCACGTCCCCACTGAATGCCTATATCAGCAAAATTGGCTGGATGATCCATGTGTGCGTAGTTGTTGTTATGATTTTGAATGGACAATTGGAGATCGGGTTGTGACTCCAGTAGTTCACCCAGTCGGGGTGACAGCCAGCGGCTCGAAAACATCGGTAGTAGCGCAACCCTGACAGAGCCTGCCCGCGTGGCTATACGCGAGAGCCCCGCCTGTATGTCGCTGAGTCCGCGTTCAACATGTGCGCAGAGTAGGCTGCCTTCTTCAGTCAACTCTAACCCGGTTGCCGTTCGACGAAACAACGTCACGCCAAGACTGCTTTCCAATTTTTTGATGTGATAGCTGACAGAGCTCTGACTGATACTCAGATACTCTGCTGCGCGAGTGACACTTTTAGCTTCAGATGTAGCGTGAAACACTTGTATTGACTTGATATTTCGTATTTCACCAAGCATTCCCTTGTCTCAATCACTGTTCTGAGAATTTAAATCAGTCATCTAAAAATTAGAATATCACAAAGAATCTTTGAATTCTATTAGCTATGTCAGTGCGTTACCATTAAGTGATAGAAGCCCTAGCGAGACACGCATGAGCGCTGATCAGAAAGCCGTCCTTGAAGTAGACAAGCTCAGCAAGTCTTTTGGTGGTGTAAAAGCCATTTCCAATTTTTCATTCCAACTTTACGAGGGTGAAATCCTGGGGCTTATTGGCCCAAACGGCTCTGGTAAGTCCACAACTGTGAATGTCCTGGCGGGTATCTATCCGGCAACGTCAGGCGATTTACATCTTGATGGGAAGTCTTTACAAAAAATGCCAGACCACGAACGTGTTCGCCAAGGCTTGGCACGCACGTTTCAAACAACTAAAACGTTTCCTGATTTTACTGTCCGTGAGCAAATTACGCTCGGGTGTCACACAACATTAAGATCACATCCAATAGCCTCCGTATTGGGTAGTAAGAGAAACTCATCCGAACAAGCCCGTACTGATTTGCATGTACAACGTGTATTGGAGATATCGCGTCTTTCTCATCTTGCGGACAACAAAGTAGTCACTATTAGTTCTGCAGAGCAACGATTTCTAATGATAGCGACTGCACTGGCGTCAGGCCCAAAGGTATTGCTACTGGATGAACCCGCTGCAGGTCTTGTCTCGCATGAAAGGGATACGCTATGCCAGATGATCAAGTCTATACGCGACAATGGTATATCGGTTTTGGTTATCGAGCATCACATGGCGCTCATTATGGAAGTATGCGATCGCATCGCAGTGCTTAACTTTGGGTCAATGATTGCAGAGGGCACACCTGCAGATATTCGTAATAATCAAGCAGTGATTGATGCCTATCTCGGAGAGGCTGCCTAAGTGTTAAGTGTGGAGTCATTAAAAGTCAGCTATGGATCGGCAGAGGTGGTCCATGGAATAAGTTTTGAGGTGAAGGAAGGTGAGTGTATAGCGTTGATTGGTGCAAACGGCGCTGGTAAATCAACTACTCTGAAGGCCATTTGCGGATTGGTGCCAGCCACACAAGGTAGCATTACTTTTGATAACAACGATATAACCAACAACAGTGGTCACAGTATCGTTAAAGCAGGTATAACCATGTGCCCGGAAGGGCGACAAGTCTTTCCACAGATGTCTACATTGCAAAACTTGCGAATGGGTGCTTACACGCGCACCGATTCTGAACAGGCGTCTGATCTTGATCGGATGATGGATATGTTTCCTATCCTGCGCGAGAGAGCCACGCAAGCTGCTGGCACGCTTTCTGGTGGTGAGCAGGAAATGTTGGCTATTGCCCGAGCCTTGATGGCGCGCCCGAAACTATGTCTTTTTGATGAGCCATCACTTGGCTTGGCACCCAAAATAGTCTCAGAAGTCAGCAGCACTATTGCTCGAATCAAGGCGATGGGTAAGACCATACTGCTGGTAGAGCAGAATTCATTGATGGCTTTACGTCTGGCCGATCGAGCTTACGTATTTGAAGCAGGTGAAATTGTCTTAAGCGGATCTGGGGAAGAACTTCAATCTCATCCAGAAGTAGTTAGTGCTTATCTTGGTCACCATTAGTCCTAACCAAAACCAATAAGAGAGGAGTTGCAATGAGATATACAATAGTTAGTGCAGCAATGTTGTTGGCCGCAGGCACAGCGTTTGCGGCAGAGAAAACTCTGGACATCGGCGTGAGTGATGCGCTAACCGGTGGTGCCGCTGTTTACGGTCTGCCCCAGGCCAATGCGGTGGAGATGGCCGCTGAGGAAATTAACGCCGCAGGTGGTATTAGTGTTGGTGATGACACCTATATGCTTAATGTTATCTCCTATGACGACAAAGCCAATCCTACAGAAGCGTCGAACTCGGTCCGCAAGCTGCTGGATCGGGATGGAGTCAAGTTTATCCTTGGCTTTTGCTGTTCTGGCGCGACCGGTGCTGTTGCATCATTTATCGAAAACGAAGATGCGGTGATGCTGGTCGGGAATGCTGCGGAAAGATCAATCACCACTCGGGAAATACCAAACCTTGTGCGTACGCGACCGCCGGCGGACTATACCGGTGCTGCGGCAGGAACATTTGTTGCCGAGAAAGGCCATAAGAAAGTGGCGGTTCTGGGTGCGCTGGATGTTGGTTTCTATGCCAGCTACGTTGATGCATTCGAAAAAGAGCTGCAAAAGGCCGGTGGAAAAATTGTTACTCGAGAGTCGTTTGGTTTGAAGGACCGTGACATGACTCCTCAATTAACAAAAATTCGTGAGCTTGATTCTGATGCCATTCTGGTCGTGGGCTACGTAGAACCAGCCGCGTTTATCTATCGTCAGGCAGTTGAACTTGGTCTGAATGTTCCTCGATACGGTTTTACCAGTGGCAGTGAAGAGCAATTTTTGCGTGTTGCATCGTCTGAACAGATGGAAGGTGTATGGGACTTGCGACCAACTGAGCTCACGCTATTGTCTGCGAGTGACAATGGCATTGCGTATCATAAAAACTACTCTGAAAAATACAACATTGCTCCTTCACCGAGTTCTCCTTACGCCTATGATCAAACCTATGCGTTAAAGAACGCGATTGAAGCATCGGGGACGGTAACTGATACAGCCGCAGTTGCGGCCGCATTGAGAGAGCTTGCTATCCCTGATGAGGTAGTGATGCAGTATTTGCCAGTAGATGAAAAAATGTTCGATCAAAACGGACAGGCATATACCTCGAATGGTGCATTTCAGTGGCAGAGTGGCAATTGGGTGTTTGTGCAGGACTTGCCATCAGATGCAGCAGCGTATTCGGCATTCCTGAGCACTATCGACTAGCCTCGACTATTCATGAAACGCCAAATCCTTTCACCAGACTCTTTTTCTGTAACGGATTCTTGGAAGGTGCGGAATACAGACTGTATTTCGACCGGGGCGCGCAGCCTGAGCAGGATTCGCTAGAGGAAAAGGGGATGCGGAAGGATTTGGTGATTTCATGAATAATCCAGGCTAGTGAGGTATACATTGAGATTGGCATTGACTAAACGGTAAGTTAAGTTGGTCAATGTCTCTCTTTCTGTAGCTGTCGATATGGGCCATCCTCGGTTTTAGGATTGTGCGTTGTAGCAGCCGATGCGTCAATTCACTACGGTTTACTCCTCTGTACTTTTGAACAATATTCCACGCCATGATTGAAGTTGCTCAACAAATCATTAATGGTATTGCGATAGGTGGTGTCTATGTGCTCATTGCACTGGGTTTGACTACCGTATTTGGCATACTGGGTATTGCGCATTTTGCGCACGGCTCAGTGTCGATGTTCGGCGGTTACCTGACGTTTTTTTTAGTCGCCTCGAAAGGGCTTCCGCTGATTGTGGCGATTGTTGTAGCACTTATCGTTGGGCTTGTTCTAGGTATCCTCATTGAATTTCTTGCCTATCGCCCAGTGCGTAACGCGAATCATATCAATGCATTTATAGTGGCGTTAGGGCTAACCATGATGGTCGAAGGCATTAATCTGCAACTGTTCGGTCATGAGCAGGTGGTTATTCCAACAAACTTGACCAGAGTATTTAATATCGGTGGTGTCACCATTCCCGAATTGCGAGTCTATGTCATTGTGGCTGCTGCTGTGCTCATATTGGCCATGACGCTGTTTGTTGAAAAAACCAAAACTGGACAAGCTATTCGAGCCGTCGCCGAGAACCGTGATGCCGCCATTCTTATGGGAGTGAATGTTAAAACTATCCCAATGATTGTGTTCTCTATCTCTACGGCGCTCGGCGTTTGTGCCGGCGTTATGGTGGGCTCGCTTTTTGCCATAGCACCAGGTATTGGTGAAGGCCTAGTGGTAAAAGGGTTTGCTGTACTTATACTCGGGGGTCTTGGTTCCATACCCGGTGCGGTGGTTGGCGGGTTGGTGCTGGGTATTACTGAGGCACTGGCAGCCGGCTATATATCCTCTGCCTATAAAGATGTGATTGCCTTCGTTGTAATGATTGTTGTCTTGTTATTCAGGCCGCAAGGTTTAATGGGTAAGTCAGCGTGAGCAGATATTTGAAAATTGCTTTTTACCTGCTAGCGTTCACGGGATTTGTTCTGTTACCGCAGTTTGTTCAAGTTAAATACTATTTGCACTTGAGCATACTCGCTTTGGTGTGGGTGATAGCTGCACAGGGTCAAAATCTGATTCAGGGATATACTGGTTATGTGTCTATAGTGCAGGCTGGTTTTATGGGTATTGGTGCTTACAGTACTGCACTACTGGGAATTCACTCAGGACTGCCAGTCTGGATGAGCATTACATTAGCGCCGATTGTTACCGCTGTGTTTGCGTTGGCCACTGGCTACCCAAGTTTACGTGTCAAGGGTCATTATTTCGCTATTGTGACGCTTGCGTTTAACATGGTGATATTCATTGTACTGATGAATTTCTCGGAGCTGACTCAAGGTGAGGCTGGCATAACGGGTATCCCCAAACCGGGTAGCAAAGATGGTCTGTTGAACTTTGGTGACAGACAAGTGTATTACTACTTCGTATTGAGCATCGCTGTTCTGTCAACCCTACTGGCAGCGTGTATCGTAAGATCGCGCATAGGCAAGATACTCATTGCCATCCGGCAAAACGAAGATCTGGTAGGAGCCTTGGGCATACCCGCGTGGAAATACAAATTATTTGCCTTTGTGGCTTCAGCGATGTATGCCGGATTGGCTGGCGCTTTATATGCACACTATCAAAGCTTTATCAATCCTGAAATTTTCGGGCTGGCGCAATCACTCGACGCCATTCTGGCGGTCATTATCGGCGGCTCGGGCACCATTGCGGGCCCGGTTATCGGTGCTTTTATTGTCGTGTTCTTACCAGAATACCTACGATTTGCTGACAGCTTTCGGTTGATTCTTTATGGCCTCATTCTTGTACTCGCCACTATTTTCATGCCACGTGGAATCGTTGGCCTATGCGCTGATCTGTGGTCTCGGCTTGAGCGAATGCTGAGCAAAAAGTGATAAACGAAAGCGCATTTTGCGAAGATGTTGCAACCTTTGCGAATACAGAGGTGCAAGCCGAGGTTGCGCAATGGTCACTGGGTCAAAGCCCTACTGATGCTCTATATAGGCTAGCCAGCAGTTTAGGGTTGACAGCAATAGCGGTTCCTGTCGAATATGGTGGGTTGGGATTGAGTTTCAGCGCAAAAGTAAGTGCTTGTGCAAGTCTGGCTGCACAGGATTTTGGTTTTGCCATGTCGATTATTAACTCGCACAACGTCGCGGTACGACTTTGCACCAGCGCACCTGACTCAGTTTGCGAACGCTTTTTGCCCGGACTTCTTGATGGAACAACGAAGTCATGTACCGCCATAACCGAGCCCGAGACAGGTAGTGATATCGCAGCTATTCAAACCCGTGCCGAGAGAAAGGGTGATCAGTGGACGCTACACGGGCATAAAACATGGATAGTCAATGGGCGTGATGCTGACTCGGCTATAGTGTTCGCACAAACTGAGTCCAATGGCGATAGAAACGGAATAGGGGCATTTTTTGTTGATCTTTCTTTGTCTGGTGTGCAACGTTGCTTAATTGAGTCAGGATTTTCACAAGCTAGCATAGGTACCGGTAGCCTTAAATTTGACGGCGTAAATATAAGTGGAGATTGCTTGTTGCTAAGTCCGGGTAACGCTTTCAAGACAATACTCACAGAAATCAATGGCGCTCGTGTTTATGTCGCCGCTATGTGCGATGCAATGCTAGACAAAGCATTGCAGCAAGTCACACTGTATGGCTCTAAGCGTCACACCTTTGGAAAGCCTTTAAACGCGCATGCCAGTTGGAATCGTATTGTTGAAGATGCGCAATCTGCGCTGGCTGAAAGTGCAGCCATTACGGCGCATGCTAGTCATCAGGTTGAAGCACTGGAAGATGCACAGCTCAGTGCGATGAATGCCAAAGTCAATAGTGTAGAAACCTGTCAGCACTATCTGCCAGGTTTGTTACATGCGATGGGCGCAGAAGGTTTGCGTCCAGAATACTGCTTTACCCGTCATCTGGCTGCAGTACATTTGGCAAGCCTTACGGATGGGGCAACCAATATGCTCAAGGACAGAATCGAAAAACTGTCTAATAAAGTCTGAAAGGTAAACACTATGCGAGTTTTTCAAATTGAAGGTGATTGGTCATTTGACAATCTGCGAAAAGCAGAGCGTGCAGTGCCTGAGCCTGGTCAGCATGATGTCGTGGTGTCTATGCGTGCTGCTGCACTAAACGCTCGCGATCTGATTGTCCCTATTCGTGGATATGGACGTGCAACCGGTGAATTACCTCTTATACCGGTATCCGATGGTGTCGGTGATGTAATCGCCGTAGGTGATGCGGTATCCCGGGTGAAGGTTGGAGACAGAGTGTGTCCTACCTATTTTCAAAACTGGATAGGTGGAGAACCCGATAGAACGGCATTCAGCTCCGCGTTGGGTGGTCCACTGGATGGTGTTATGACAGAGCAAATTTGCCTGTCTGAGCAAGGGGTTGTCATCGTACCCGACTATTTGACTGACGATGAAGCCGCAACTCTACCGTGTGCAGGATTAACCGCCTGGAGCGCTGTGTGTACTCATGCAAAAATCAGCGAAAACGACAAGATATTGATTCAAGGTACCGGTGGTGTTGCCTTGTTTGCACTAGCATTTGCGAAAATATGCGGTGCACATGTCACGGTTATCTCATCAAGCAATGAGAAACTGCAGCGTGTTAAGGAAATGGGGGCAGACGAAACAATCAACTATGTCGAAGTGGAAGATTGGGCAAAAGCCAGCCGTGATATCACGTCAGATCGTGGAGGTTATGATTTCATCGTTGAATTGGGTGGTACGAAAACATTGCCGCTGTCGCTCAAGGCGATAAAAACAGGTGGAACCATCGGGCTTATTGGTGTGTTGTCAGGGCTTGCCATGGATGCGTCTTTAGGGCCAATTGTTACTCGGCAGGTTCGATTGCAGGGTATTACAGTTGGGCATCGAGACGGATTTGAGGCCATGCTTAAGGCTATGGCTCAGCATCAACCCCGTCCCGTTATCGATAAAGTGTTTGAATTTGATGAGTTGTTGGCGGCTTTGGATCACGTGCGTCATGGTGGGCATTTTGGCAAAACCGTGATCAATTTTTAGTTGCCAGTGAATACCGAATCACAACAATTTCAGCCACGGAGTCATCGGCCGGAGTCTCCTGCGTTTGTCATGTGCTCAACGGGTGAAATAGTTACTTTTGGCGAGCTGGAAGTACGCGCTAACGAAGGCGCACATCTATTTAGAAAACATGATCTGCGTGCTGGCGACCATATCGCCATTTTAATGGAGAATCGTCGCGAGTTTCTGGAAATCTGCTTCGCAGCAGACCGCTCGGGCATTTACTATACGACTATCAGCACTCATCTGACATTCGATGAAATTGCTTATATCCTTCAGGACTGCGGCGCGCAGTTGCTAATAGTGTCTGATAAATACAAAGATTTATTGCACAAACTATTAGACAACACCCATGCTCAATACCATTGCTATCTTGTAGGCGGTGAGGCAGATAGTCACAAAGAGCCCCTGCAACAGACGCAGGGCAAGGCTATACATAACTGGAATGATGCTGTAACAGAGCTTCCGAAAACGCCGATAGTAGATGAAGCGCAAGGTCTGGACATGCTCTACTCTTCGGGAACCACTGGGAGGCCAAAAGGTATCAAATGGCCACTACCCAACCAGCTTCCTGGTACTCGATCAATGTTGATAGATTTGCTCACAGCCCTTTACGGATATGGGCCGGAGACGCGCTACCTCAGCCCTGCACCCTTGTACCATGCTGCGCCCATGCGTCACTCCATGGTGGTCATAAAAATGGGAGGAACCGCATATATCATGGATAGGTTTGTCCCGGCCGTAGCATTGGAACTAATTCAAACGCATCGCATCACTCACAGTCAGTGGGTACCTACCATGTTTGTAAGATTTCTCAAATTGCCAGACGATGTTCGTGAAAAATATGACCTGAGCTCAATGCGTCTTGCCGTCCACGCGGCTGCTCCTTGTCCGATTGATATCAAACGCAAGATGATTGAATGGTGGGGAGAGATCATTGAAGAGTATTATTCTGGTACTGAAAACAATGGATTTACGTCTATTACCACAAGTGAATGGTTGTTGCATCCAGGCTCGGTTGGCCGAGCAAAACTTGGCGTTCTACACATCTGTAACGAGCAAGGGGATGAGGTGCCAACAGGGTTGGAAGGTGAAGTGTATTTTGAGAACGGGCATCAGTTCACTTATCACAACGATCCAGTCAAAACGGCCAAATGTACCAATAAGGTGGGTTGGACCTCTATTGGGGATATCGGTAGCGTTGATGATGATGGCTACTTGTATCTGACTGATCGTAAATCCTATTTGATCATTTCAGGCGGCGTAAACGTATATCCGCAAGAAGCAGAAAATACATTGCTTAGTCATCCGAGCGTGTTGGATGCAGCTGTTGTTGGTGTTCCTGATGAAGACTTTGGGGAGGCTGTACTAGCCGTTGTCCAACTGCTTAATCCGGAGGATGTTTCAGACGAGCTTAAAGCAGATCTAATCGCATTCTGCCGAGAGAGAATGTCTACCATTAAGTGCCCTCGGTTTATTGAGTTTCGTGAATCATTGCCCCGGTCTGCAACCGGCAAGTTGTATAAGCGAAAGCTGAAGAAAGAATACTGGCCGCAATTAGCAGGAAATGCACAGGGTGCTGTCGAGTAAATATGTCAGACAGGCTTTAGGCCGAACTGTCAGTGAGCCGATTAGGGCAATTATTCGGCTTACCGAATTTACTACAATCTGACATCAACACAGGCTATGTAAACATTCACTATGAGGTACATCTGGCAACTACGAGCTCGATTAGTAAAAAAGGTTAGGTAGCCACAGAGTAACGCCAGGAACCAACGTCACAACCGCCAGCGCCAGCAGACCAACAACAATGAATGGCAGGCTCCCTCGAATCGCCTCGCTATAGGTGACGCCCAGACCGGTCGATACGAACAGGTTCAGGCCGAAGGGCGGCGTGAACATGCCGATGGCTGCGTTCACCGCCAAAGTCACGCCCAGATGGATCGGGTCAACGCCGGCAGCGATAGCGACAGTTGAGATCAGTGGCACGAAAATGATGATGATCGAATTTGGATCAAGGAACATTCCTGCCACCAGTACGATTGCATTGGCAGCCAGCAAGATCTTCAGCGGGTTGCTGCCTATGCCTTCAAGCGTCTCGCGAGCACTGTCCGCAAGACCCGACGTCGTGAGGTACCAGGCGAAGGCAGAGGCGGCCGCGACGATAATCATCACTTGTGCTGTCGTAATGGCACTCTCCACGGCGCATGTTGCGAGATCGCGCAGGCCCATGTCGCGATAGATAGCCATACCGACTATTGAGGCATAGACCACGGCGACGGCCGCCGCCTCAGTTGGCGTAAAGATGCCTCCATAGATGCCGCCCAGAATGATTAGTGGTGCGGCCAGACCCCAGAGAGACTCGCGCAGAGAGTTGCCGATTTCGGCGCGGTCCCACGACGTCGCTGCCGTCACGTTCGACATCTTCGCATAGAGCACGCAGACGATCATGAACACGATGCCATAGATGAGCCCCGCTCCAAACCCAGCCAGGAATAGTGCGCCAATCGAGACCCCAGTCACGGCCCCATATACGATCATGAAGATCGACGGTGGGATGATGATGCCTAGCGAACCGGCGCTCATCAACAGACCCACCGAAAACGCCCGGGAATATCCCTCGCGCTCCAAGGCAGGCAGCATGATCTTGCCAATCGCAATCACTGTTGCGGGGCTGGAGCCGGAAATAGCGGAGAAGAACATGGCGCTCGTCACTGTCGTCATCGATAAACCACCGGGCAAAGGACTGACGAGCGCATTGGCTAGGCGGATCAACCGCTTTGACAGACCACCCTTCGCCATGATCGTCCCTGCGAGGATGAAGAACGGGATCGCCATGAGCGGGAACTTGTCGAGACCGGAAAATACCCTCTGCACTACCAGAACCGGTGGCGTCGAGGTTGTCGTAAGCAAAGTAACCAGCACAGGCGCGAGCAGAACGACGAAGATTGGCACGCCGAAAAATAATAGAACGACTAGACCAACGGTAAACGCGCCTCCCATGACTTAGCCCGCCGATTTAGCAAGATCTAGACGGCGCTGCTCAAGGGAAACTGCCGCACCGCTTTGTACGAAACGCAAGCTCATCAAACCGAAGCCGACGGGCATAGCCAGATAAACGACCCACATCGGCCATTCCAGCGCGGGCGAGCGCTGCCCGAACTGTGTCATCTGCATCACCAGCGACGTGCTATACCATGCCATCGCCGCGCAGGTTAGCGCTGCAATGGCGCTACCGGCCCGAATCACCACTATTGAAACACGCTCCGGCAACACCTCGCTTAGGGCGTCGATGGAGATGTGCGCGCCGGTGCGGGCGGTTATGCTCGCACCGATCATCACCATCCAGACGATGGAATAGCGGGTTAGTTCTGCCGCCCATGAGATCGACAAGTTGAACAGCGTGCGGCCTGCAATGTCAGCTGCCAGCACAATAACAGCGACACTCATCAGAACGCCGACTGCCGTGCGCTCCAACCTCGTCAACATCGCATCCAGACGATCAAGCATGTCGCGCATCTACTTTGCCTTGTTGGCGTCCACTTCTGCATAAGCCGCCTCGAGAAGGTCGCGCCCGATCTTGTCAGCAAATTTTTCGTGCACGGGTTTCATCGCCTCAGCGAAGAGCGCGATTTCTTCGGACGTCAGTTCACTCACATTGGTGGTATTGGCGGCCTTGATCTCGTCGAGCAGCGAGATCGTCATCTCAGCGGATTTTTCGCGTTGATAGGCACCGGCCTCGACGGCGGCGCTCATTAAAATTTCCTGCGTTTCAGGCTTCTGGGCGTCGAACCAGACCTTGGAGAAGATGAATGCGGTGCCAAGATAACCGTGGTTTGAGATCACCATGTGATCCTGGACCTCGTAAAATTTCATTTTGTTGATTGAGACAATCGGGTTTTCCTGACAATCGACCACGCCTTGTTGAAGTGCCGTGTAGGTTTCTGAAAACGCAATGGGTATCGCGGTAGCTCCTAGTGCCTCAAACTGCGAGATCAGCAATGGGCTCTCCATGACGCGAACCTTGCGACCCTCGTAATCAGATGGATTGGAGATGGCACCATTGCAAGTTAATTGCTTGAAGCCGGATTCCCAGAAAGCCGCACCGACAAATCCTGAGCTTTCTAGTTGCTTCAATAGTTTGCCGCCGACCGCCTCAGAGTCGAGAACCGCATAGGTTGCCTCGACTGACGGAAACAGAAATGGCAAGTCGATAAGTTGCAGTGACGGGTTGAAATTGGACAGCTTCGCTGTCGGGATAGGTGCGGCCTGGATGGCTCCGAATTGCATCTGCTGTGCAGCCTCCACATCATCGCCGAGCGCGTTGTTAGCAAAAATCTGTACGTCAATTTCGCTGTTTGTTCCAGTCTCAACAAGTTCCTTGAATTTCAGCGCGCCCAAATGCTGCGCTGAATCTTCAGTCAGATCGTGGTGGAACTTGAGAACTTCGGCAGCATGGGAGGGGGCGAAGAGTGTAGCGACGGCGAAGGCGGTGGTGGCGAGAATTTTCATTGAATATTCCTTAGTTAAAATGAGGATTGGGGATTCATTAGCGAGACATGCGCCGCAACGATGCGCCAGCCCTCAGGCAGACGCGCCCAGGCGTGGCTCTGGCGGCCGATACGTTCGGAGCCGTCGCGGGTAAATTCTGTATTCGCGGTAGCGTAGTCAGAGCCGAAGGTCGTGATGACCGTTCGGCGCAGATCTCGGGCGAGGCCCTGCGAAGGGCGACTGTTGCGAAACGCAAGGATTTCGTTGTGGCCGTAAAGGTTCTCATTGGCGCCGTATCGAATGACATGCTCGTTATGCCAGAACAATGCGTCGAGCGTCTCGATGTCGTTGCCGATCAGTGCAGTCTCGTAGCGGTGAAAGGCCGCCGTTACCTCGGTAAGGATGTCCGGATCATTGATCTTCACGCACTTGCCTCTAGCGCGACAGTGATTGCCATCAATAAGTCCTGAACTAATAGGTCCTGAATTGTATGCACGTAAATCGCTATTCCATTCTTCGGAGGTCACAGGCTAACTCAAGAAGTTGCCGGTCGGCACCGGTCGATCCTATAACCGACAAGCCCAAAGGCAGATTATCCAGCTTAGCCATTGGTAGACTTATTTCGGGCAATCCGCCCAATCCAGCAATACTTAGTAAGCATATAGCTTGATAACGATACGTTATTTCTACCGTGGATGTTGCTGTATCTTTTAATGGCGCTACGCGTGGCGAGCTTGGTAGGCACAAGACATCTCCTGGCAGTACAGTATTTTGTAGATGTTCGACAATACTTGAGCGTACAGCTCGTGCTGATGCAACCTGCGCTGATGTGACTTCCTGTGCCCAAGCGATACGTTCACCAATACCGGGACCGAGTTCTGGTTTTGCTTCTAGGATCCATGTGCCCAGACTATTCCAAATTTCAGCGCCTTGTATTGTACGAAAACATTCCATCCACGATTCAAGCCCATCAGGACTTACAGACACTTCTTCACTTGTCGAAAAATGCCTTATGAGATTGTCAACGGAAGGCATCAGTGCGTCGCGGATCTCTGGCCCTACCATCGCAAAGCAATCAGTCGCAATAAGCAGGCGGCGTGGTTTGACGGACCGGTAGTGTTTACCCAGTAGTGTCGATCCGACACGTCTAAGAACTTCGGCATCACGGGCTAACCAACCCAAAGTGTCGAAACTCGGCGCAAAAGGTATGATGCCCTGTTTTGGCACATGACCATGAGTGGGTCGCATACCCAGTACGCCGCAATAGCTAGCAGGAAGGCGCACAGAGCCAGCACAATCTGTACCCAGTGCGAAATCTACCAGATTGCCAGCGACCGCTGACACAGAACCGCTCGATGAGCCACCAGGAATACGATCTGGATGAAGCGGATTTAAAGGTGTACCGTAGTGCTTGTTCTCACCGGTAAGACTGTAAGAAAGCTCGTCGGTAATTGTTTTCCCAACCAGTCGCGCACCTTCTTCCAGAATTCGATTGATTACGTCAGCACTGGCTTTAGCAGGTTCATGCGTTCGCAGCCATGCGGGCTGTCCGAAACCGGTTGTGGAACCAACTATATCCATAACGTCTTTGGCAGCAAAGGTTAACCCATTAAGTTGCCCAGTCCTACGTGGCTCCAACGATATGTGATTATCACGACAAAAAGCTCCAAGGGGGTCTAGTGGATACTCCCATTGCTTGCCAACCAAGTCGGTTGTTCCATCACTCTCAATCATGACGATCCTCGTATTCGGCCAACACAGCATCTGCAGCAGCGACCCGTGAGTACTTGCCTCGGAATAAAGCAGACTCCAAAGCGGCTAGACAAGTCAACATAACACGACGTATTACATTCCCATCGAACAATTTGTTGCACGCACCCCATACTCTCTGCAGATGTGATGGGAGATGACAGATCAGGGGGTGGTCAGATATGCCCTGAATACGGCATAGCGGGATGGAATTACAGGGCGGCGTTGCGCTGGGAGGTAATCATTTGACAATGACCGCAAAGAAATTCGACAGGCGTTGACGTATTTATGGAAGGCGGTTATCCGAAGAATGCTTGAGAACCTTCTGTTGACGAATGGTAAGTGGATGGAAGTTTTTTTCAAATTAGTGGGTGTTGCGTGCGCCTGCATGACAACCGGAAAAAAATGAATAAAGAATAGGGGATCTGTCTTTATGGTCGGCAAGCATCATCAGACTGCGTGATGAAATGTAGGTTTGCTGAGCAGAATCAGTTTGAACGGGCCTGCGTTTGGTTATGTCCCTTGTCGGGTAATCGGATCGTGCCGCGCCATTGGGCCACCTGCGCTGCGCTCCGCAAAGGCTGCGCTGCGTAACACGGCCGCCTCCCCAAATGCCGGTCCGGCAATCTGCAGTCCTATGGGCAGGCCGCGTTTATCAGTACCGCAGGGCAGGGATATCGCCGGCAAGCCTAATAAATTCCACGGATACGTCAAGCGCCATGAAACAGCGAGTACGCTTTCCTTGTTACCGTCAATGGAGACTTCACGCTCGCCTACAGGCCAGGCAGTCAACGGTAAAGTGGGGCTGATGATGACATCAACATTGTCGAAGATGTCTGCGAACTGTAGTCCAAGCCGTTGACGGTAACGCTCGGCTTGCAGGTAGTCGGGTGCTGATACGAGGCGGCCCATTTCAACCAGCATACGTACGTCCGGTGCTAGCTGTTCTACTTCATCACTGCGCAGGCGTTGGTCGTGGTAGTTGGTGGAAGAGGCCAGTTCAATGGCAAATATGGCACCTAGCCCATAAGCCAGGTCTGGTACCTCAAACTCACAGATTATTGCACCTGCTTTGGCCAGATGATCGATTGAGTCTTCAACGGCACTGAGCACCTCGGGTAAAACACCCTGAAAAAAATGATTTCTACACACACCAACCCGTAAACCGGTGACGTTGCCTGATAGTGCATCTGACCATTCGGGGGCATCCGTTGCTTGGGACGCCGGGTCTTGTTTATCAAATCCAGCCATTGCCCGTGTGACACAGGCAGCGTCTGCAACTGATGCCGCTAATGGCCCTGCATGGTCCAACGACCAGCTGTGCGGCACGATACCACTGCGACCAATCAGACCGAAGGTGGGTTTAAGTCCCACGCAGCCACAAACCGATGCAGGAATTCTTATCGAACCTCCTGTGTCAGATCCCAGGGCTGCAGCGGCCAGTCCCGCTGCAACTGCCGCTCCTGAACCACCGCTGGAACCTCCGGGAACACAGTCCATTGCACGTGGATTGCGAGTAGGAGGGGTTTCCATACCCCAGGCAAATTCATGCATTCTGGTTTTTCCAAACAGGACAGCCCCGGCATCACGCAGCCGTTTCACGGCTGTTGCATCGCTCATTGCATAGCTCGTTGTAAGACGGGTACCTGCACCTGTTGGCATATCACGCGTGGTGTAGTTATCTTTGACAGCAATCGGGATGCCGTGAAGTGGACCACGATAGCGTCCGGATCGGATGTCCTTATGTGCCTGTTCAGCGGTTTTCAGTGACTCATTATTAAGGTGTACATAGGCACCAATTTCATCATCAAATCGATCAATCCGTTCAAGATATGATTCGAGTAGTTCCACTGGTGAGAGCTTGCCAGTCTCGATCGCCGGGGCCAGGTCGGTGATGGAGGCAGCCCATGGAGTATCCAGTATGCTCACGGTTATTTATCCTTGCATACAGGTCGAAAGATCACTGCGGGGTGTGTCTCGTCAAGATCAAGCTCGCGCAGCTTTTCTATCTCTGCTCGTATGGCCACAAATTCGTGTGCTACCTCAGTCAGCCTGTCTATTGGAATATCGAGTCCAGTCAGGTGCTTTGGATTCAGTGGATCATCTGTCATCGTATTCTCCTTCAGGGTTCTGTGGCACCGCCACCACCAGGGCGATCAGGTGGTGACTTCATCAGCATGGCAACAACATCGTCAGGTGCAGCTGTAGCTTCAGCATCGCGTTTGGGCATACCGCTGATAAACGGTGCGAGTTGATGGCTGGCAACATCCAGAACCCGGCGTAGCTCCGCGATGGGATCTGCATGTTCATCAACACGTAGATCCACGCGTCCGTAGACTTCCTGGTTCATCACCTTGATGGCCGCCGACTGACGTCCTCGCTTGTCACCTCCTGCGGCTTGTGCTGCCTCGAGTGAGCGCATCAGACGTTCGTCCAGAGATTCAGAGCTGGATGTTTCAAAGGCTTCGCCCATAGCGGCTATGACTTCCCGTCCCGTGAGCATATTTCCTTGAGCTGCGTAATCGCTGCCCAGGCGTTGACCGCACCAAGATGTGCATTGCGCGCCTGTCCATGCAGCAGGAGTACCCGTCATACCAACGGCACCGATTTGTCGCAATTGTGCTGCAGAATCGTTGTTGAGTATGCGTGCCATGGCATCTTCGGCGGACAGGCCCGTCTTTAGATAATCCAGAAGGGCGGTGGCCAGATAGGGATTAGTCCATGATTGAGTGCTTACCGCACCTACTTCTGGTAGCAGATACAAGCAGATGGCGCCAACTGCCGGCACTGCACTTGCAACCGCTGCCCCTACCTCGCCGGTGTCCGGGCACCGTCCTACTATGGAATACGTGTTCAGGCAACTTTGAGCCATTTTCCAATCACTCTACACGTTAAGATGGTCGGCCAGTGTGGCAGTAGCACTGTCACCTGCGACCCCTTGTTCAACAATTTCACCTAATTTGAGAACTGCAAATCGGTCAGCCACTGACAACGCAAAGGCCAGGTTTTGTTCAACCAGCAGGACGGCAGTCCCGTTCTCGTCCCGTGCTTGACGCAACACACTGGCCATCTGTTCAATCATTGTCGGCTGTAGTCCTTCTGAGATTTCATCGATCAGCATGAGCTTGGGTCGTGCCAGCAAGGCTCGACTCATCAGCAACATTTTTTGTTCGCCACCAGACAAAGTTCCGGCTCGTTGACGCAAGCGTTCCAGCATCCTGGGAAATACGTTTTCCAATGACGGTAGTCTGGACTTGAAGGCGGCATCATCAGCAACGCCCAGTCGCAAATTCTCGCCCACTGTCAGATCCTGAAACAAGGTAAATTCCTGCGGAGCATAAGCGATGCCCGCGTGTGCCAGTACATGTGGGCTGTGTCCGGTGATGTCGTTGGCATTCAGTGTCACCAGACCTTCGCCTGGTGTGATAAACCCCATGATGGTTTTGAGCAGTGTGGTTTTTCCCATACCGTTCTTACCAAGCACGGTAAGTATTTCACCCGGTTGCAATTCAAGTGACACATTGCGTATTACAGTCGAAGCACCATAACCTGAATACAGTCCAGCAAGTACTAGTACCGGGCTTGCGTTATTCATGTGCTACCACCAGAATAGACTGAGCGCACCAGTTCTGAGGCAATAACTTCTTCCACGGTTCCTTCCATGAGCAGTGCACCCTGATGAAGAACAACAACACGGGAAGAAATATCACGAACAAAATCCAGATCGTGTTCGATTAACAGGATGCAAATTCCATACTCGCTGGCCAGACGGCTCAGTACGGTTCCAATGGCTGTGCGTTCTGCTTTGGTCAAGCCAGCCGTTGGTTCGTCGAGCAGTAAAACCGTAGGTTCGGTGGCTAGCACCATTGCCATCTCAAGGCCTCGCTTCATGCCATGAGATAACAGTCGTGTTTCAGTACCTAGAAGATTATCCAGCCCGGTCGCATGTAGAATGTCCATGGCAGGTTCTGGCATCCGGACGTCACCACGACGGGAAAACAAGGCTGCTCCATCAATACGCCAGCGCGCGAGCATAAGGCATTGACCGACGGTCAGTGAATCGAACAGATTGGTATTCTGGAAGCTTCGCCCCACACCCAGTGCAACGATTCCCTGTGGCGCACTGCGCCCGACATCTGACCCATTGATGAAAACCCGGCCACTTGAGCGTTCTGTGCCATCAGACAGGCAGCGCATCAGGGTAGTTTTACCAGCTCCATTAGGACCAACAATACTCAGCAATTCCTGGGGGCGCCCCTCGATACTGATACCATCCAGTACTTTCAGACTACCGTAGTGTCTGGTCAGCGCATCAGTGCGTATCGGTGACGCTGCATCGGGTGCTAACTTTGCGCTGGGCGGTATCGATATCAGAGAAATTTCTGAGTCTGTGCTGGTGTCTCCGGAACGTTTAAACGGCTTGAGCAGTTTGCCAAACAAAGGTAACAGGCCCTGTGGCAACACGACGATGACAACGACAAAGGCAACGCCCACAAGCAGTTTCCAGAGAAACGGCAGACTTCCCGAAAGGTAGGACGATGTGACATCAATGCCGATGGTTCCGAGTACCGGGCCAATGAGTGTAGCGCGCCCGCCCAGTGCGTTCCAGATAAGCAGTTCGGTACCGAGAAGGAAGCCGGCCAGTTCCGGTGCAACAACATTGGTGAATGCTGCATAGCCAAAACCAGCCACTGCAGCAATACCGGCAGCGGCCATCATCAGTGCGGTCTTGATACGGCTCACCGGTATACCAAGGTACGCACAGCGCTCCTCGTTCTCTCGGATTGCTATCAGGATGCGACCAAAATCGCTACGGACAAACAGGAATCCGATAGCTGTTACAACGACCAGGAAAACGCCGGCAATCCAGAACCAGATATTGACAGCCCAATAGTAGGTTGGAAAGCCTGAAAGGCCACTGGAGGAGCCGGTAAAGCGTCCACCTGAAAAAATAAGTTGTACGACCACAATAGGTAAAGCCAATGTAATGATCGAGGCATAGAGTGGTGATGCACTATGATAAAACGCCAGCCAACTGATCAGAAAACCCACCAAGACGGCCACGATGATACCAAGCGTCAAGGCGCCTATTGCCCAGGCTGCATTGAATCCGTAGTGGCTGAAGACCAGAGCACAGGCATAAGCACCGATACCGAAAAACGCAGATTGCCCGAAGGTCAGAATGCCTGTGTATCCCCAAAGTACATCCACTGTCATCACGACGGCCGCTAGAAACAGTGCGCGGATCATGATGTTGGTCATGTACCGATCCAGATACGCAGGTGCCAATGCGACAATTAGCAACGCAAGAGCTGTACACAGACCGACGATCTTAAAAGTTTTACGGCTCGATGTGGTTATGCCTTCTTGAAAATCAACCAAGACCGAGCCCCTTGGGTCTGATGCGTAGAATGAAAGCTGCCAGCACAACAATGGTCAGGCCGCCGACGATGGGGCTGATGTAGGTTGATACAATGACCTGCGCACCTCCGAGAAGCAGGGATGCAAGCGCAAGTGCCGGTATCGATACGCCGGATACCAGAACCAGCATGAACGAATTCACCAGCCAGGGAAGGCCCATGTTGGGATCGACCGATAACAAGGGTGTGATCAGGGCGCCGGCGCCGCAAGCCAGTCCAGCACCAAGACCAAAGGTAATAGAGCGAACCCGTTGACTGTCGATACCGAGGCCACGTGCCAGCGTTTCGTTCATGATGACCGCCCGTGCATTGAGCCCGAAACGCGTCAGGTAGAGCAGGGCAGTCAATGCTATTCCCAGGGTAACGCCAATGGCAGTTACCGCCAGGCGGTAAGCCGAGTAATCAATACCACCAAAGGCTACGGTACCACTCAGGGGGCTTGCAGCAAACTGGACTTCTCGTCCAAAACCTAGGGTGATTAACTGTCCGATGACAATGCCCAGACCCCAGGTGGCAAGAATGGCGTCCAATGGGCGATCATAAAGCGGACGAACAATCAGGCGCTCGATGACCATGCCGCACACAAACCCAAATAGTGCCGCCAGTGGTGCCGAGAGCCAGGGAGTAATCCCGGCTTCGGTGGTCAGATACGCGGAGTAGCCTCCCACTGTCAGAAATGCACCGTGAGCGAAGTTAATCAACTTCATGACGCCGAGAATAATCATGAGCCCGGACGCGACCGCGAACAGAATGGCAGCGGTGGTGATGATATCCAGTATCAGAATACTCATTTGGCGTCGTTGAGAGTCGGGGACTCGTGGCATGGACGATTCATGAAAGCGGAACGCTGCTCCCACAGACCTTTAGACTCTGGTGGGTTCATGAACAGTCCGGGCTTGCAGCTACTGTGCAAACTGCGGGCACTGATCGCCGGGGTCTACGTTGTCGAAGCTTTGAATCACGCTGACTGAGCCGTCCTCTGCTACCTGACCCAAATACATGGTTAAAGGTGTATGACGTTGTTTGTTCATCGTAATGGTCCCGCGCGGACCCTTGAAGCTGACTTTTCCAAGCGCGTCGATGACAGGCTTCGACTCCGTACTACCTGCCATTTCAACAGCAGCCTTGTAGGTATAGATGGCCTCGTATTGTGGTACTGAAAGATCGTTGGGTGTTTTCAGTTCGTCACCGAACTTGTCAGCCATGGCGGCAAGAAAGGTTTTATTCTCTTCGCTGGGAATACTGGTTATGTAAGAGGCGGCAATAAATATTCCGGTAGCATCTGCACCCATTGCCTTCGCGGTGCCTTCATCGACAGCAAGGTTGCCGTAAGGGATGTCCACACCTGCTGCACGCAATTGCTTGGTCAATGTTACGTTTGGCGCGCCTCCCGCCGTTGAAGTAATCAAGGCATCAGGTGCGGCCGCCTTGAGTTTCGAAATGATGGCTGTCCAGTCGGAGCCGTCCATGGGGAGGTAATCCTCGCCGAGCACTTCACCACCGCCTGCTTCAACGTAGCTTCGTGTAAATTCAAGCATGCCACGTCCAAATGCGTAGTCAGATCCGATCAGATAATATGTTTTAGCGTCAAACTCTGCCATGAAGTGATCCACTATCGGTGCAACCTGCTGTTCGGGTACCCATGCGTTGACGTACATCCATGGCGAGCAAGAACGACCCTCGTAAAAAGAGGTATAGATATACGGAGTCTGGCCGCGATTGACGATCGGCAGTCCGGCATTTCGCGCGGCACTGGTTTCCATCGAAATCAGCACATCGACCTCTTCTTAAAAAACCAGTGAATCAAAAGCGCGCTGTGCACCTTGTGCTCCGGAGCCGTCGTCCGCGACAACCAGTTCTACCTGTCTCCCAAGAATACCGCCACTGGCATTGATTTCTTCAGCTGCTAGCTCGGAGGATTGTACGACCGAGGGTGCAACGACGCTATTGGCACCGCTTAATCCTACCGGAATACCAATTTTAATCGGTTCATCCTGGGCAACGGCTGTGAATGACACCGCCGATGCAAGTGCTGCACCGATAAACAAATATTTGTTTTTCATTTGATGTTTTCCTTTTATCTACAATTAAAATTGCTGGATTTACAGGTTGTTGCCGGTTACTTCAACGCGGTGAATGAATGTTGATTCGACTGCGCTTTCCGGAATTGACATGATTCAATACCAACCCGGCTTGGCGTCAGCACCCAGCATCTCTCCATACACATCGACACGTCTGTCACGCATTAGCTGGTTGAAACTATTCAGTGATCGTCGCCGTCGAGCGTCTGCCAGATTTACTTCTGCAATGAGCATGCACTCATTGTCTTCTCCTGCAGGGCCGGCCACAGGCCAGCCCTCGTGATTCACAATAAGGCTTTGTCCTATAAAGGGCTGTTGTCGCTCTATGCCTATACGGCATGCTGCAGCAACATAGAGTGAGTTGGAATGGGCTGCTGCCATACACAGGATGTTGGACATCGACATTTGTCCCTCTGGTTGTGAGGGCATTGGTACCCAGTTTGTCGGTACGCAAACGATATCGGCACCCTGCAGTGCTGCCATGCGCCACGCCTCCGGGAACCATCCGTCATAGCAGATCAAGGCTGACAGGCGGCCGATACGCGTCGCATAAACGGGTACACCCAGGTTGCCACGTTCAAAGTACAAGGCCTCTTCGCCCCACAAGTGCAGTTTTCGATAAATACCAATGAGCCCATCAGGGCCAATCACTGCCGCGCTGTTGTACAGCACCTCGCCAGCTCGTTCGCAAAAACCGCCCACGATATAGACCTTACGATGCCTTGCCACTTCACTCCATGCTTTTATTGTGGGTGAGGATTCGACATCACTTGCAAGCTGATAAGCCTCTGCGCGAGTTTCAAAGACATACCCTGAGTCACTGAGTTCAGGCAGAACGATGAGATCGGCCCCGGTATCTGCAGCCTTTTCCAGCAATGACAGAGTGGCTTGCCTGTTTCTGTCCAGTTCACCAATCAATGGTTCGAACTGCAAACACGCAATAACCGTTTTGGCTTCAGGCAGTGGCTTCATTTCCTGATACGTCTTCCTGGTTTGTGTGTTACTCAAACGTGTACACAACATTAAAAATAACATGTGCACAGAGCTGTCTGACAGACAGCCTGTGTGATCGTAATTTTCATCGTGTTTAACCAGAACACCGCTGATTAACCACCAAATATTGCACAATTGATGTGCGAAGAGAAATTCGACGCCCCAACTTGACGCAGGCTGTGCGCTGGATGATTCTGCGCTGGTATACCTTGTATAGAGCTACTGTTTGATCGAAATACAGTGACCCACTAGATACCCAACGCCTCACAAAGTAGATCGTGGTCGATAGCGTGACACATGGTGCCCGATGGTTTGAAGGTCGGAACATTCTGTGCCGCAAGTAATGCGTTGATAACCGATTCTTCAACGGATTCGACAGCTGCCAGATAGATCGGATCAAGAAATTCCGAATTCATGAATTCGTACGATTGTATCGGTGTGGCAAGCTGCGGAATCGGTTGTTTGTTTGCTGTGCTGAAGGCCATGAAAATATCCCCTGAGTTATTGCCTCCGGGTGTCCCGTGCCGGCCCACACCAATACTTGCACGGCGAGCGAGATGTCGGAGTGCAATAGGTGACAAGGGTGCATCGGTAGCAAGTATCACAATGATCGAGCCGTTTTCTCTCGGAAAGAGT
Source organism: Granulosicoccus sp. (assembly GCA_045106195.1). Classification (GTDB taxonomy): domain Bacteria; phylum Pseudomonadota; class Gammaproteobacteria; order Granulosicoccales; family Granulosicoccaceae; genus Granulosicoccus. The sequence goes on along the minus strand of JBGCEH010000028.1, from coordinate 24,155 downwards.
AGGTTGTCACGCATCGTTAATCCAACGGGTTTGCCCAGAATAGTCAGCCAGTCGCGCATACCATGATTGGCCTGGACCAGACACCCGACAGTGTAATCATGATCACCTACATTCAGTCTTCGGGAAGCTGTTCCGGTACCACCCTTGTACTCATAGCAGATCATGCCGGTACCGCCACCGACATTCCCCTCCTCGATCATGCCACTGCTTGCTGAGTCAATTGCGGCTACGGCATGTTCCGGTCGGATGTGTTGGCCATTAATGTCGTTCAATACGCCGTCGTAGGTTTCGGCAACCACTGGCATGGCCCATAGATGATGTTCGCTGAACGCATCACGATACTGATTCAGCATCCAATGCGTAGCGCCCTGATGCACTGCGCCGACAGAGTGAGTATTGGTAATGCAAATAGGGCCAACGAAATACCCACCGTCGTGAATCCAATGAGTGCCGGTCATCTCACCATTACCATTAAGAGTGAACTGACCGGCCAGGGTAGGTTGGGGGATAGGATTCCTGCCTTGTGGCAGTATTGCGGTAACACCGGTTTGAATCGGCGTACCCTGTGAGCTCAATTCCTGCAGGGTTGTATAACCCACGAGAACATCAGGCACATCGGTAATGGCATTGTCAGGGCCCGGAGTACCCGGCAGGTTCAAACCAAGCTCTCTGGCTCGACATTTTTTACGCATCCTTATTCCTTGTTGTTTCTTATCGTTAACGACGTGATCGTAAGAACATGCCGGTCGCTGCGATCACCATCGAGAAAAGAACCAGTAATGTGGCAATCGCGTTGATTTCCGGCTTCACACCTCGTCGTATCATGCTGAAGATAAATACCGGTAGGGTCGTGGAATCTACTCCAGAGATGAAATAAGTGATCACCAGATCGTCAAGTGAGATAATGAATGCCAGTAACGCTCCACCAATAACGCCGGGTGCCAGCCGGGGCAGAGTAACGTACCGAAGGGTCTGCCATTCACTGGCACCCAAATCAGCCGCAGCCTCTTCCATGCTTCGATCCATTCCTGCCAGGCGTGCCTGGACTATGATGAAAACATAGCTGATCAAAAATGTACATTGGCCAATCACGATGGTTGCAAGTCCCAGCTGGATATCTACACTGACGAAAAAAATCAGCAATCCAATACCGAGGACAATATCAGGCATGATCATTGGCATAAACAACAGTCCACGGTATAGCGGGCGGAGTCGAAAACGATATCGATCAAGCGCCAGTGCGGTGGTTGTCCCGATCACAGTCGCGATGGTTGTTGTGCAGATTGCTACAAAGGCGCTGTTTTTCACTGCGTTTAATAACTCATCAGTTGAATCAACGTAAGCGGCGGCTCGCAGTCCTGTAAGCTCTCGGGATACATCAAGTCCGAAAAGACCGCGATACCAGTCCAGAGTAAACCCGTCCCATATCATCATGTTGATAGGATTGGCGTTAAACGAGTAAACAACAATGATTATCAGAGGTGCGTAAATGAACAATAAAAACAGCGAAAGATAGCCGTTGAGCAGGTAGGCAGCGAGCCTTTGCTGATAACTCTTTTGATTGTTCAGTTTTTTCTTCATTAGGCCTGAGTAGCGCGGGGTTGGCTACGTGAATTTTCATCGCGAAGTACCAGGCGAGTATATGCGACCAGGACCAACAGGACAGCAAGCATGATCAGCATGGCCAATGCAGCGCCAAACGGCCAGTTGCGTGCTGACAGAAACTGTTGTTCAACCAGATTGCCAATCATCAGAACTCTGGCACCACCCAGCACCTCAGGGACGATAAAGTTACCAAGTGACGGGATAAACACAAGAATTGACCCACCGACAATCCCCGGAAGTGTTAATGGCAGTATGATCAGCAAAAACGATTGTAGACGCGATGCGCCCAGATCAAAGCTTGCTTCAAGCAAGGCATTGTCAAGTTTTTCAACACTGGCATATAGCGGCAGAAACATGAAAGGGATCATGATGTAAACCATACCGACAACCACCGCTAGTTCACTGTAAATCAGGTCAACCGGAAGGTCTATCAGACCCAGCGCGAGCAGCACATCGTTAAGTACCCCACTAGGACGCAGTATGAGCAACCAGGCGTACAAACGTACAATAAGACTGGCGAAAAAGGGCAGGGTGATCAGGAAGAGAAACAGATGTTTCTGGCTTCCTGACATCCTGGACACACGAAATGCCACCGGGTAGCAAACAAGCAGGCTTAGTATGACCGTGATGAGTGCCAGCTTGAATGATCGCCAGAAGATGAATAGATACACAGGGTCGAACTCTTCGATAATCCCGTCTGCCCATCCGAGCACGCGTCCATAGTTCCAATGATAAAGAGTCCACTCGACACCGCCATACAATCCCGGTTCAAGAAAGCTGTACAACGCCATGGTAAGCAGTGGGCTGACGAAAAATATACCCAGAAAAACGGTAACCGGAGTCAGCTGCCAGAGCATCAAGCCGCGAGAGCGATATGTTCTCATAGTGGCAACTCAGTGCGAATCAGGTAGAACATGGAGTCGGTGAAGCGGGTAGGTCAGGCGAACCGCCTCACCCTGAGTCAAAGAATCAGCTCTGGCTTCGTGATTCAACCGTAATTTTGCACGGAACTCATGCTTATGATTAGCAGTGCTTGCGAATAGCAGGTTGTCAGTACCAACAAATACTTGTTTGTTGAAAATAAGATCAATATGAGCGTATGCGGATTCCACGGCTTGCCCCGCGGCGGCTAGCGTTAGGTACTCCGGTCTCAGAAGCAGCGTGACAGCGGTGCCTGGGGCCATGGTTTCAGAAAAACGTTGGCCACGTAGAGTCAGTCCCCCCTGAACGGTATAAGACGTCGAGCTATCATCGTGTGATGTGACGGTTGCCAGAAGCAGATTGCTTTCACCTATGAAGTCGGCTACGAATAAATTTGCCGGCTTGTGGTAGATTTCTGCGGGGGTACCAATTTGTTGTATTTGCCCTGCATTCAGCACGATGATCCGGTCTGACATGGTCAACGCCTCTTCCTGATCATGCGTGACAAACACGAAAGAGATACCGAGTTCGGTTTGTAGATTCTTCAGCTCCAGTTGCATAGCCTGGCGCAGTTTACGATCAAGCGCGGAAAGTGGCTCGTCGAGCAACAAAGTTCTGGGTCGATTGACCAAGGCACGCGCCAGTGCAACACGTTGTTGCTGCCCACCTGAGAGTTGTGCTGGCTTTCGATGTTGCATTCCATCCAGATTCACCATCTGGAGAGCGTTACTGATTCGCCGTTGACGTTCATGACGATGGGTGCCAGCCACGCGCATACTGAAACCGACATTGTCCTGTACGCTCATGTGAGGGAACAGAGCATAGTTCTGGAAGACCGTGTTTACCGGTCGCCGATTGGCTGGAACTTCCTGCATAGACCGACCATCGATAGTTAAACGGCCCGAATCTAATTCTTCAAAACCACTGATGCAGCGTAAAAGTGTCGTCTTTCCACAGCCAGAAGGGCCAAGTAAGGTAACAAATTCATTCTCTCGGACGCAAAAGTTGACATTGTCCAAAGCACTTACGGTCTTGCCTTCTGGTGTGCGAAAGGCTTTACAGGCATCGTGCAGTGATAATGCAAAGCCATTGTCCGAATTCAGCATGGCAAGACTGGTATTGGTTGGGTGTATTTATGAGTTATCTGGATAACACATAGTTATGTGCATAGCTATTGTGCTGTTCGAACTCTTGTCCAGGCGCGATCATACATTTTGAGTGACTTGCCGAGATCTTCGAACATTTCAAGGCGTGTCATTGTGTCTTCGGGCACGTTGATGTTGGGATCGTCCTTGATGTAGTCAGGAGTCAGAGAGCGCGCTGGTGCGTTTGCCGTGCCATTCATTTGTTGTGACACATTCAGAGCTGCAATCTCCGGTTTTAGATAAAACTCCAGGAACTGTTGAGCACTGTCCTTGTTTGGTGCAGATTCAAGCACGCAGATGTTTTCCTGATACATCGTAGCGCCTTCCTCAGGAATGACATAAGCAAGCTCTTCGGGGTTTTGTTTAACCCATACATTTGATCCGACAAAAAAGTGGGCTGCTGCAATATCTCCACTGATAACCATGGGTTGGCTGTCATACGTGAAGGTTGAGACATTAGGGGTTTGCTCCAGCAGATACTCCTGTGCAGCCTTGACATCATCAGCTTCTTCGCTGTTGACAGATTTTCCATTCATAATGAGCCCGATAGCGAGTGTCTCACGCATGTCATCGAGCAAAGCAATTTTTTCGCCGTGTTTTTCGGGAATTGCGAAGAAATCACTCCACGAATTTATTTCTGGCACTTTGGTCTTGTTGTAAAAAATACCCACAGTACCCCATGCATAAGGCAGACAATATTTGCCTTCAGGATCGGTTACTGCACGAAGAAATTCGCTGTCGATATTGCCAAAATCAGGGTGTTGATTGATGTTTGTTTCTGCAAGCAAACCAAGCTGCATCATGATGTCCTGCATATGGACAGAAGGGAACACGATGTCATAGCCTGTGGCTCCGGCCTGAATCTTGGCGAGCATCTCTTCATTCGAGCCGTAAGTGTCTAACGTGACATTAATGCCTGTTTCTTCAGTGAACTTGTCCAGCACGTCCGGGTTGATGTAATCGCCCCAGTTGTAGACGTTGAGTTCACCTTCAGCTAATGCCTGCGCTGGTGACAGCGTCGATGCGAACGCGATTAATACACTGGCAGCAGCAAAGGCCTTTACGGTTAGCGTGTGCCTGTTGATGATGTTTCCTGACATTGCAGTGCCCTTTGTTTAAGCTGAAAGACCTCTGACACGATAACGCTGGAAGCGCTGTAAAGCAAACTCAATTCTTTGATGATAGATGAAAAGCAAGGAAATATTTTCTGCTGGCGGCATGCATCATATTGTGCATTTTTTGCATCAGGGTGCTGTAATTGTTAATTGGCATTGTTAGTTTGCATAGCTTTTTACCAAGTAAAAACTCAAAAAGCATTACACAGCTCATTAGCCCGAATAAAGGAACAAATATGAACGAGCATCTCTCACATCGAATTCTTGAGGTGTACGACGAGCTCTCGCGCAGTGAGCGTAAGCTTGCAGACTTATTGCTTGAAAATCCTGATATTCTGGTACTTAAAAGCTCAACTGAGCTTTCTGAAGCCAGCGACATATCGCGCGCTACGACAACGCGATTCTTCAAGCGAATCGGATACACCAGCTTTCGCGCTGCGCAGAAAATCGTTCGTTCCGGCACTGCGGCGCAGGGCGTATCGACCAAACGAAGCAACGCAAAGTGGGCAGGGCACCGCAGTCTGGCGGATCACTTGCAAAACGATGTGCAGAATCTTGTGCGTTCGATTGAAGCGGTGCGCCCTGATGAGCTTGCTGATGCTGCGCTTCATCTGGCCCGTGCAGACAAGATCTGGGTGGTGGGATTTGGGGAAAATTATCCGCTTGCCCATTTCGCCCGCGCACTGCTTATACGGATCAAGCCAGACATACGTATGATCCCCATTGGCGGTTTCTCGGTGCCGGAAGAATTCTCATCGATTGGACCGACCGATACCATGATTCTGCTTAGCGTTGGTCGAAAGTCCCGTAGTCTGCAAGCCATTATGCGCGCTGGTGCAATGCATGGTGCCAAGTTGATTTATCTGACCGATCAGGCAAGCCGCGGCGGCCCTGATGCTTCGTCTGTGACTATCCGCTGTCGCACGAGTGGAACGGCCATTTATGAATCCTTTGCAGCGCCTATTTCATTAATCACTTATCTGTGCGGCATGGTTGCAGAGCGCTTGGGGCAGACGGCCATCGAGCGCTTGCAACTCATTGAGGATCTGCATGCTGACTGGGGTGACAATTTATCCAATGACACTTGAAGAATCCATTAGCCTGATTGATTTGTGATCTTTCTGAATCATGCCTGACGCGAAAAAACCCGAAATCGGCTTTTAATGCGACATAAATGAAAAACTATGCATCATTACTGAAAATACTATTGCCATTTATCAGCTTCGAGTTCAGTGTCTTAACGATCCCGCTGACGGCACGAAAAGCGAACAGTCACGATGCGAAAAATCCAGCTTCACTTTGTTATTACGCTGACAAACGCCCTGCGTGCCATTGATTACTTCTCGTTACTAAGGACACAAAATACTATGTCACGTATCCATGATTGCCGGAAACGGATTGTTCTTCACACATGTCTGGCGTTGCCGCTAACAGCCCTTACAGTGATGACCACATTGCCTGCCATGGCGGATGATATTGTTTGGGCACGCTATGGCGATATTGACTCGCTCGATCCGCACAAGGCAACCAGCACCTTGTCATTGCAAGTGTGGAGCCTGATTTACGATACTTTGTTAGCCAGTGATGCTGATGGTGCACCTCAGCCACACATTGCCAAATCCTGGGAAGTAGGGGACGGTGGCAAGGTGTACACGTTTGCGCTCGAAGAGGGTGTGATGTGTCACGACGGTACACCGCTGGATGCGAACGACGTTAAATACACTGTAGATCGTGCACTTTCAGATGATAGTCCAAGCCTGACAAAAGCCAGCTGGGGGCCGATCAAGTTGGTAGAAGCCGTTGATGATCTGACAGTTAAATTCACGCTGGAGACACCTTTCGTTGCTCTGGTTCCATTTCTTGCCGACAGTTTTTCTTCCATTATCTGCGATTCGAATGCAGAGCTGCCAGGCTACGGTACTGATGCTGCGATTGGTTCAGGTCCCTGGGTGCTGGATAGCTGGACAAAGGGCGATCGTATTGTCCTGGGCAAAAACGAAAACTATACGAATTTTGGCAAGCTTGCCGACAATGCCGGGGCGCCTTATGAGGATGGCTTGATCATAGCTGTGGTTCCGGAACCGCAAGCACGACTGGCGGCACTCAAGACTGGCGAGGTACATATTGCGGAACCGCCGTTTGATGATGTACCTATGCTGGTCGACTCCGGTGAGCTGAATATCGTTGTGGCTGAGAATACAGGGCAGAATGTATTCTGGGAGTTTGCCATTGGTCGTCCTCCTTTTAATGACAAACGAGCGCGGCTTGCCGTAGGTCACGCGACGGATGCCGCTGCCGCCATTGGTTTGATCTATGGCGATTTGTCCATTGCTGAGCTTTGCCCGGTATCCCGTGGTGTATTCGGTAATGATCAGGCATTCTGCGAGCAGCATTATCCGAGTTACGATCCCGAGAAGGCCAAGGCACTATTGGCAGAACTTGGCTATGGGCCTGACAAGCCGCTTGAGACGTCAATGCTGGTCTGGACAGGTGGAAATCGCCAGAAATTGGCGGAAGTCTTTCAAGCCCAACTGGCAGAAGTCAATATCAAAGCCGATATCGAGATTATGGATATCGGATCGCTGAATGCGAGAGTCCGGCAGGAAAATGAAAATACCGAAGGTAAGGCCAGCATGGACATGATGACGTGGTCATGGTATGACCCCGACATTCTCTATGCACTGTGGCATTCACCGGGCGCTTATCGTGGCTATACATCGCCCGAGCTTGACGCAATGCTTGAAGAGACACGAACACTGACCGATGCGGATGCACGCAAGGCCAAGGTACAAGAAGTATTTAAATATCTGCTTTCAAACGGTATTCATATACCGTTGTACACTCCGGGTTGGGAGTGGGTGTTTGCGCTTCGTCCTGAAGTGGAAGGATTCAAGGTTGCACCATTTGTGTATCCGATCTTCAGCGATGTGAAACTAGGAGGCTAGGGGCTTCCCTTGACAAAAGCGCAGCGGCAGGTTTTATAGCGAACCTGTCACTGCGCATTCATCATGTTTCGTTTCCTTGCAAGCAGGATAGCCATGGGCGGTTTTACCGTCTTTGTAACGACTATTCTTGTGACATTGTTGATTCATCTCGTACCCGGAGATCCTGTGCAGATATTGTATGCACAGAGTCAGGGAAGTACACCTGAACAGATAGAAGCGGTACGGCGCAATCTTGGTCTGGATCAGCCAATACACATCCAGTATTGGCGTTATCTGGGTCGACTGGCCGAGGGTGATCTCGGGCACACAATAAGAGGTGGGCAACCGGTACTGGACGTCATTCTCCAACGATTGCCCAACACTTTGCTTCTCGCAGTTGCAGCCATGGGGATTGCGATTGCCATCGGTTTGCCGTTAGGTTTTTTAGCTGCTTATCATCGAGGCAGTTTGCTGGACACACTGCTGATGGGGCTCGCAATAGCCGGGCTTTCCGTTCCTCACTTCTGGCTTGGTCTGATGCTGCTTTTCCTGTTCGCAGTCGAGCTCGGTTGGCTCCCGGTCAGTGGTAACAGTGCGGCCAACCTTGTTTTACCAGCGTTGACTTTAGGTTTGTCGAATGCTGCGATATTTGCACGATTGACGCGTTCTTCCATGATCGATGTCATGGAGCAGGATTTTGTGCAGACTGCATTGGCGAAAGGTTTGCCGCGATCGGTGGTACTCAGTCGCCATGTATTGCGAGCGGGTCTTTTGCCATTGATCACCATGATGGGGCTGCAGTTCGCGTTCATGATGGGAGGAGCCATTGTGGTTGAAAACATTTTTTCCTGGAATGGTGTTGGACGCATGGCCGTAGAGGCAATTTTTCAGCGCGACTACCCTATTATTCAGGGATTTATCCTGACCTTCGCCATTGTCGTTGTAGGAGTGTCGATTATGCTGGATGCCCTTTACGCAGTGCTGGATCCGCGCATTCGCCGTGCATCATGAGCGTTGTCTCATCGTCAATAGAGTCGTCAGCCCCACAATCTTCTCCTCTGATCTGGCGTTTGTTGCGAACACCTAACGGCTTTATTGGTCTTAGCATCGTTGTTACCCTGATCGTCTGTGCCTTGTTTGCAGACGTGCTTGCGCCATATAACCCGAGCAAAATGGGCGTTGGCGGGCGCTTTCAACCTCCCGGCATGGATTATCTGCTTGGTACGGATGAATTTGGGAGAGACATGCTTTCGCGAATACTGCATGGTTCAAGATTGACGTTGATGATCGGTGCCACTGCTGTGTTTATCTCGATGAGCACAGGCATGCTGGTCGGACTGATTGCGGCCTACTGGCGCGGGTGGACCGAGACTATCCTGATGCGTGGAACAGATGTTCTGTTCTCGTTCACCGAGACACTGATTGCTCTTTCGTGTGTGGCCGTACTAGGTCCAAGTTTGCAAAATGCCATTATTGCTGTGGGTATTGCTGGTATCCCATTCTATGCGCGAACGTGTTACTCAGCGGCTCTTGTTGAACGTTCAAAACCATACTTTGAGGCAAGCATAGCTGCTGGTGCTGGGCATAGCCGCTTAGTGTTTCTTCATCTGCTGCCCAATGTTTTACCGACAATGATAGTGATTGCAACGTTAGGTGTTTCGACGGCGATTCTCGCCGCTGCCGGCCTCAGTTTTCTTGGTCTTGGTGCGCAGCCACCATTGCCGGAATGGGGTTACATGCTGTCGGGTGCTCGTGACTACATTAACCGGGCACCATGGCTGATGACAATACCCGGTCTGGCCATCGCTTTAACGGTGCTGGGTTTCAATCTGTTGGGTGACGGATTGCGCAGTGCCCTTGATCCTGTGGAGCGGCGACGGTGAATACTCTTCTGTCGGTTCGCGATCTTGGTATGAAGCTGGTGGATGGACGAAAGCAGTCAGTCGTGCTGGAGAACATATCCTTCGATGTGTGTCAGGGTGAAATATTCTGCATTGTTGGTGAAAGTGGTTCGGGCAAAAGCATGACGGCCAAGTCGTTGATGGGACTATTGCCAGGCGGTGCCAGGACCATTGGCCATGCGCAATTCGCGGGTGGAGATCTACTGGTCAAAGCCCACTCACATGCGAGCCGTGGACGAAATATTGGCATGATTTTTCAGGAACCCATGACTGCATTGACGCCGGTACTTTCTATCGGAAAACAGATGTGTGAGGCATCAATAGTCGTGGGTGGTATGACGCCAGCGGCTGCTCAGATTCGTGCTCTTGAATTGCTGGAGAGTGTCGGTATTGAGGGAGGACGGTCTAGACTTGACCAATATCCGCACGAACTCTCTGGTGGTATGCGTCAAAGAGTGATGATCGCTATGGCTATGATGCAGGAGCCGCAGCTGATGATTGCGGACGAACCGACGACGGCGTTGGATGTTACTGTTCAGGCGCAAATTCTAAGATTGCTTAAAATGCTGGTGCGTGATCGCGGTATGGGTTTGATACTTATTACTCACGACATGGGTGTTGTTGCAGAGATGGCAGACCGTGTGCTGGTTATGAAACAGGGTAGAACGGTTGAATCAGCCTCGGTGCATTCACTGTTTCATGCACCGATCCATGATTACACACGTGAATTACTTGCTGCAGTACCACGGCTTGATGTAGAGCCATCGGCTGTTGTCAGCGAAGTCGATCGCACCAAAGACCTGTTGCCTGAAGATCCTATAGTTCAGATAGAAAATGTCAGAAAGAGATTCGTGGCCCGTACAGGCTTTATGCGTAAAGGTCTATCTACCCATGCTCTTGATGATGTATCGCTGCATCTTGCTCGTGGAGAGACTCTGGCTATAGTTGGCGAGAGTGGCTCAGGAAAATCCACCCTTGGACGAGCAGTTGCGCGGCTACAGGATATAGATGCTGGCCGTATCCTTGTTGATGGACAAGATATATCGCTGCTGAAGGGTTCGGTGCTGCGCCATGCACGAGGTCGTACGCAGATAGTTTTTCAGGATCCCTGGTCATCACTGGATCCACGTTTTACCGCTGGACGCTCGATAGCCGAGCCAATGCTTATTCGAGGTATGGCACGAAGTGAAGCCGGTGAACGTGCTTTAGCATTGCTTGAACGAGTAGGTCTGTCGGCAAGTATGTATGGACGCTATCCACACGAGTTTTCAGGTGGTCAACGTCAGCGGATCGCGATTGCACGTGCTCTTGCAACTGGCCCCTCTGTGCTGATTGCCGATGAACCGACATCGGCCCTGGATGTTTCGGTACAAGCCAATGTTCTCGCGCTGCTGAAGGAACTAAAAACTGAACACTCACTGGCAATGCTATTCATTTCACATGATCTTGCCGTGGTACGGCAAGTTTCTGACAGGATTGCCGTCATGCGTGCCGGACGCATACTTGAAAGCGGCCCGACCGACGCTGTGTTGGCGGCGCCGCATCACCCGTATACCCGTGCCCTGATCAATTCAGCGCCAATTCTTGAGCCAGACAAGCGTGACAGAAAGCTGAAAGTGGATATACCGTTGCCCGGCGTTATGGTCGGGCCGTTGCAGGAGATCGAACCGGGCCATTGGGTCGCGACATGACCATCGGAATAGCTGCCTGTGGTGCTCACGCAGGGCGTGCGGTGATAAACGCACTTGAGATGGTAGAGAAGATTGGTCTGGGCGCGATTGGTGGTTTTGTCAGCGCCGTTGCTGTGGATGGCGAAGAAATGCAACGGGCCGAAACGCAACGCGGCGGGACGTCACAGCTAACATTCGCAGGAGCACGTTCTTCATTCGAATGCGCTCCCCTGGCTGCATTGATTTCCAGTGGGCCGGATCGCCCTGAGCCATTGTCAGATTTCATCGTAGCGCAATGCGGTGTCGGGATAGTCACCGGTCACAGGATGCCAAACTACGATGGGCAAGATGGTACTCCTCTGAATATAGCGGTACTTGATCAAATGGCCAAAGGGGCGTGCCCGCAAGTTGCAATCGAATCCGTGCTCGGTGATAACCCGAATGCTGATGCTGGCCTGATAGCCCTGAACACAGAAGGCAAGGGCTTTGCTGCGAATACGTCTACAGTCAACACGAGACCGGATATTGGCGATGCCTTTGCGGAGCGCAATGGTGCCTGTGTGCTGGTTCTGCACAACGCTATAAGACCTTCAGGTGCGCTCGCTGAGCTGGTTGCCGAAGTGGCACTGGATACGCTTGCGCCGATAACTCGTATCTGCGGCAGTATAAAACTTCGTGCTGGTTGTCCTGTGCGCCAAGGCGGGCAGGCCTGCCTTGTTGCTACTGAGACTGGTGAGGTCATTGAAATTGTTGTTGCTGACCCGGTGGTTGCGGGTTGTGCGGCGATTAATCTTGGTTATCAACCTGCTGTTGTCATTAAAGGAAAAGCTTCAGGGGTATTACTCTATGAGCCGTTCCTGCTGGCGAACGACAAGCAACTACTATCGGCTGATGGTCTTGATTTCATGGAATTGCCCTTTGGATGCCAGTTGCTTGAACGTAGTTGATTGGCATCTCGACGGTTTACAAAAGGAGTACTGGCAATTCGATTCCTGAAGAACACAGGGTGAATTGATTACTTGCGTGTTCCGTATAGTCGCCTGTCCGATATCTGCCAGATCTTCCACTACTACAGATCCTTGTCGAACTGCATCATTCGAGCGCGTAGTTCTCCAACCATCTCACCATGACTTGAAACGCTGCGGAAAAATCATCAAACTCCATGGCTTCGTCAGGATTGTGACTGCCTTTCTCGTTACGGACAAATACCATGGCGGTGGGAATACCCTGTGCGGCGAACACTGCGCTGTCGTGTCCTCCGCCAGAGGGTATTGGCATTGTGCTAATACCGATTTCCATAGCTGCTTTTGACAGGCTATTCTGCATCGATACATCCATTTTCGCAGAAGCCGCTTCTGTGGCATGTCCAAGCTGAATATTCAGACTGCGTTTCTGACTAATATCGCAGACAAGCTTCTGAAGAAAAGAATCAAATGTGTTAAGCGTTGATTCGTCTTGACTACGAAAATCGAGTGTAAAGTCAACGTGGCCAGGTACTTTGGTAATACCGTGCTGCTCACGATCAGTAGAGAACTCACCGATTGTCAACACCAGATCTTCACCCCTATTCTCCAGGCGAATCCATTCCTGTTCTAATTTTCCAGCGAGTTCAACACCTGCCAGTAGTGCGTCATGTCGGCTTGATCTTGGTACGCCGCCTGCGTGTGTCGTTTGCCCGACAATGCTGCAATATCGATAGCGCTTGTTTGCTCGTATTGCCGTCACGATACCCACTGGTACAGATTGTTCAACAAGAACCGGTCCCTGCTCAATATGCAGCTCAATGAAAGCACGAATTTTTTCAGGTACCAGTGATGCCCGATTGTGACTTATCGACTCAGGATCAAAGCCGGCGTTGAGCATGTATTCAGACAAGCTTATACCGGTATCTGAACGCTTGACCCGGGTTGGTGTATCTGATGGCAGTTGGCCAAAGGCTGCACGACTTCCCAGATAATGCTCGGGAAACCAGATCATCTCTTCGGCGCGTATGACCATCAGCGTGATGTCGAAAGGAAGGGTGGGCCGCTCTGTAAAAGTCTCCAAAAGAGCAAGGCCCGCCAGGACACCTGCAGCGCCATCGAAATTACCACCATGAGGAACGCTGTCCAGATGTGAACCTGTCATTAGTGCGGGTAGGTTTCGGTCTAAGCCTGGCAGAGTGATGTATAGATTACCGATATCGTCACAGTAATTTTCCAGCCCGATCCTTTGTGCCTCTGTAACAATCATGGCATGTGCCTTGGCCTCCCCGTCGCCATAGCTGTCACGTGTGACTCCCGGGAAATCGGCAGTCGCCTGCGCGAGCTGGTCGAACAGCCTGCGAGCTGTTTGCAGAGCTTCCATCAGTAAAGTATCTGCGGCAGAAACGTGACAATATTCGGAAGCACAATAATCAGTGAAACCATGAGTAACATGGCGACAACAAAAGGAGCAACGCCAATGTACACGTCCGATAGACTACCTCTGTCTCTTACGCCTTGAACGACATAAAGATTCATACCCACCGGTGGGGTGATAAGAGCCAGTTCCATCATGATCACAAGGAAAATACCGAACCATACCGGGTCAATACCCATGTGTAAGACGATGGGCATGATCACGGGTATTGTGCCCACCATCATGGACAGGGTTTCAAGAAAACAGCCCAGAATAAGATAGAATATCACCAGTAGCCAAATTAGCTGAAGGGGGCTAAGCCCCAATTCGGTAATGAAGTGGGTCATGGCCTGTGGGACCCCCAGAATACCGACGACAAAGTTCAGGAAAAAGGCGCTGCATATGATAAACAACAGCATCGCGGTCGTTTTAGTTGTTGCTATGAACGCGTCATGCAGCATCGTGAAGTTAAGCGTTCGATTACTCGCGGCAAGTCCGAACGCCATCACCACGCCCAACGCTGCCGCTTCAGTTGGTGTTGCCCAGCCACCGTAAATTGCGCCCATCACTACTACGAATATTCCGAGTGGGGGAAGCAGATAGCGCAGACGCTGCAAACGCTCGGAAAGTTTTGCAGCTGGCCCTGGCGGCTCGGCAACAGAGGGATTCACCAAAGCAATCATGGCTATGATAGCCATGAACAATAGTGTTAAAAGAATTCCCGGTACAATGCCAGCAGCGAATAACTGTCCAATTGAGGTGTTAGTGAGTGCGCCGTATATGATCAGGTTTACTGATGGAGGAATTAGTATCCCCAAGGTCGCACCAGCTGCAATGGTTCCGAGTACCAACGGTTCAGAATAAGTACGGCGTTTGAATTCATCCAGCGCCACCGTACCGATGGTCGCAGCGGTAGCCACAGATGATCCAGAAACTGCGGCAAATAGTGAACATGCGCCAATGTTAGTATGCAGCAACCCACCCGGCAATCGACTTAACCAGTCCGAGAGGCTGTCATACATTTTTTTGGTAAGTCCGGAACGCAACAGTAACTCACCGAGCAGGACGAAAAGGGGAATCGTCGTGAGCAGAAAATCGTTCATTACGGACCACAGGTTGGTGCCGAAGGAGAACAGTACCTGATGACCAAGGTACACCTGAGCACCGAGTATGCCGGTCAATAACATCGCAATGCCTACATGCAAACCAATGAACATCAGCCCAAGCATAAATCCGAAACCGATTAAGGCTCCGGTCACGTCGATCATCGTGGCACCTGCTTGACTTCTTCTTCAAGGCTTGCCTGTGACAGGAATTGATCTGAGGCCTTCCATCCGGTCGACAATAGTTTGAAACCCTTGAATGTCATGATGGCTGCGCTGAGTGCGAACACAACCAGACCCGCAAACCACATGATTTGAGGAATCCACAACGGTGTTTGTAACGGTGATGAAGACACGGAGTTGAATTCGATGGTTTCCGCCAGTGTTGTCCAGGCCATGTAGGCCATGAATGTGGCACCACAAGTGAGTATGCCGTAAGCAAATAGGTTAAGAATGGTGCGAACCTTGAGCGGGATTCGTATTAGAAGAATGTCGATACGTGTGTGGGCTCGGCTCCAGGTAGCCAGAGCCATCCCTATAGTCCCGGTGATCGCAACAACATATCCGCCGATTTCGTCAACGCCCTGTAGCGAAAAATTCAGGAAATGGCGACTGACAATTTCCAGTACGATCAGGAAAGACAGACCGAGACAGGCGTAGCCAGACAATATACCTATAAGGTTCATTTTAATTTCTTACAGCAGGCAATATATGAGGGGTTCGATTGGGAAGGGTTCCTACTGTCGTCATTCCTGTGCAGGTTGGTATCCAATGACTGGAATCCCACCTGTTTGGGAATGACGACTTGCGTTGCCTGCCTGTTTAAAGCTCTATACCTCTGACTTTCCCTACGGTTGCATTCCATACGCTGGTGCACTCGCTGAAGCTGGTATTGCAGGTCTCTGCCCAGCCTGGAAGCACCTTTTCCATAGTCGCCTTGGTCACCGCTGCTTGATCCGCTGGTGATGGCTCGACTAATGTCATGGAGAATGACGTGTAGTTTTCACAGCCTTCACTGCCGGTATTGCACGCGGTTGCCCAGCCGTTGTTTTCTGCTGCCAGATCCCAGAATTGTTGCTCAAAACCTGCGAATGACTCCTCCATGGTCGCTTGCTGTTCCTCAGAGAAGCTGTTCCATTTATCCAGATTCATGAAATGCCCGTTAACTGACCAGGAGATGCCCAGCGTCAGAAAGTGTGTGGTGACTTCTGGCCAGTTCCCAGTGTTGCCGGAGGTGGGTGAGGTGATGGCGCAATCGACGACACCTCGCTGCAGTGCCGGATACACTTCTTTGAAACTCATGGTGACGGGAGTTGCACCCACCGCTTCCAACAGTGCAGACATCGACGCAGTATAGGATCTGACTTTCAGGCCCTTCAGGCTATCGATACTGGTGATTTCAGCGTTACAGTAAAAGACCTGAGGTCCGTAGGGCCAGAGGGTCATGACTTTAGCGTTGAATTTCTCTGCTACGCGCTTTTCAAGCTCTGGCCTGAAAGCATCAATAGCTTCTTTCAATTGATCCATCGATGTCGATACACCGATAAGATCAATACCTTCAAGAAAGGCATCGTCACGTGCAGCGGCGCCGACCGTGGTTTGCACAATATCAAAAGCACCGCTTTTTACCATGCGAAGCGTATCTTGCATGTCGACACCAACCACATCCAGAGGATTAAAATTCACGGATAACGGGATACCGGTAGTATCCGGTAGCGATTCGTAAAAGTCGCGTTCGATTTTCGTATGGAATTTATGTGTGGACACCAACCCGGTAGCTCGGATGCTAGTCTCTTCAGCGTGCAGGCCAAGCGAGAGCGACGAGGCAGCAGTTAATGCAGCCAACATGGGTATGATGCGAATTGAGTCTGCGTAGTTCATAGATAAGTACTCATGGTTAAAGGTGAGGTCGTTGTACTCAGAACATAAAAATTTCAAACGGATTTTTGACTTGGCGGATACTGACTTCTAAACGATGCGGCAATCTCATCTCGCTGTGCTACCCATACCTGATCGCCGAGACTTTCCAGATAGCTTACGACTTCGGAAAATGCTCGAAACCGTGCTGGTCTACCAGAAATTCTCAAGTGATATCCGATAGAGAGTGTTGACGATTTACCCTGCGCTGCTTCAACGAGCAACTGAGTCACTGCATCTTTGACGTAGTCAATCATTTCCTGCGCTGTCGCAAACCCATTTGGGTGAAAAAACTTCATGTCATTAGTGTCAAGGTTATAGGGAAGCACCATAAAACCATTGGCATCGTAGTAGGGCAGATCGTCATCGAACGCATTCGATGTATAAGAAAAGCCCAATCCCTCAAGCAGTGTTCTAGTCCACGGGCTTTCAGAGCCACGACAGAAAAAACCTGTTGGTTTCTTACCGATGACCTTATGCATCGTGTCAACGCACTTGATCAGATCCAGTTCTTCTTCTTCTCGGTTGTTGTAATCAGAGTGTGGCCGCCAACGCCAGCCGTGGCATGCTGCCTCGCAGCCAGCTTCGACGACAGCCCTGGCGTTGTCAGGTGCACGCTGTATTGCCTTGCCGCAGAAATAGAAGGTTGCGGGTAAGGTATGACGGTTCAGGCAATCAAGAAATCGCCACAATCCAATGCGCATACCGTAGGCGAATATTTGCTCCTGGCCGTAGTCGCGTTTGGATGGCTCGACAACGCTGAGTACTTCACCGACTCGTTCTGAGCGGTCATCGCCATCGCCCACTTGAGACTCGGAGCCTTCCTCAAAATTGATGACCAGAGAAATGGCAACACGTGAACCGTTTGGCCAGACGATCTGTGGTGGGGTAGCACCATAACCTACCAGGTCGCGGCTTGTTGAATCACTTGACACTGAGTATGATTTCATGGCCTTTTATTACTGACTGCGGTGTCGGATTCTGTTCAAACACGTCAGAGTGTAGCGACGTTGTTGATGACAGAAGGTAGGAGAGATGTCGTGGGATATGCAGTAATCCTATTAACATTTGAATGAGTACTGTTTCCTGCAAGGTGTTGGACAAGGGGGGGGGCAGCATGAAAATATTCCGATCAATACGCTTTTATTACACATGAGACCAAGTTCTTCTGGCGACGAAGTGAAGCGCAGAGACGTGTCCTTCACACTAGATATTGAGCACTATGAGTTGTGTCTAATGCATCGTCAAGGTGCGCCAGTAGACAAATACGAAGAAGCGTTGTTTTCGAAGTTTTTGGAACACTAAGTCGAAAACGAGCGTTTCTTTCAGAAATGTCTGTTTTTAAAGACTAAACTTGATTCTGTAAAAGTGTTTCCAGTGTCATGAATCTTGATCTGTAATTATTGTTTGGCTGGTGTTGCTATTTTTGCAGTATGCATATGCAAGAAATGCACTGCTACTATTGTTTCAACGTAGTGGTGCGATTAAAACACCTGTCTTTACTCAATGGGCGACGATGTCGCGTTAGATTAATTGCCGGGGATATGACGGCTTCGATATTCTGCATACCGTCGGCCGATGAATCTCTCTGAAAGCCTTGCCAAGTGATGTGTTTTTTGCAGCACGGATGTGCATTTTTTACAGCAGACGAATTTCACTGGATTAAACTAACGTGACTCACAGTGCATAAGCTGATGCAGTAAAATCTGTTGAGAAATTTATATCTGAATCATGCTTTAACATTTGAAACAGCTTAAATGGGGAGATAAATCATGGCAGCGCGGCAAACACCTCTATTTCAACTACATATTTCGGGCGTGTAAAACCCGCAACGATCATCAGCGTAGAGGCGGGTAACGTAGTCTACATTTCGGCTTTTGCTTCCAACGGACAATCGATCAACTAGCTCGAACACCTTTACACTGATCGGAGGAATATCGAATACCCGTCGCCGTTCAATGGCATCGGAAGAGCTGTCGCTCGAATTATGGACACAGCCGACGCACAGGGACAGGCAATGATCGACAGCTTGATCCGAGTGTGCAACCTACTTTTGTCCGGCGCCAGTGTTATCAATGACCGGGAGGCTCGCCTGCGCTGGAGAGGGCGGTTGTGTCGTAGTCAAGTCGGCTGTGACTGCGATAACCCTGCGTCCAAATCCCACCGTCGAGTCGACATCGACGTTTAATTTAAGTGAGAGTGCACTATGAAGTCCAGAAGGGCGATCTGGAAAAACCTATTTCAACAAAGAGTTTGTCGATAAACTCGGATGATTGTCGAATTGTATTGAGGTTGCCGCGCAGACTCCTGGCTCTTTAATCTGGACTATTCGTGAAACGCGGTAGGCCGCCCCGCCTGATTCTTCCACTAGAAGGCCAGCCCCGGAAGAATCTGGACTGGGCGTCCCCGTGGCTTCATGAATATCCCTGGTTAAATGCTATTCGGAGCCATTCACACACTTTTTTAAGTTTTCTCGCTCACACTTGATGGCTGTTTGGCTTCGCTTATGCGAAAGTCTCTTAAAGACAAACATTCGCTGGCGATCATTTAGATATCGCGATGGCTCATATGAATCCATTAGATTCTTACCAACGAAGTCTCCAATGCAGTCATCACGATGACCTAGTCCAAATACATGTCCTAGTTCATGTGCTAGAACCATCGTGTGACTTTCCAGAAACGCCATATCTATTAGTATTGTTGGCACGTCCCCTTGTTGATCTAATAGTCCGCCACTACAGTGATTAGTACGATCGGTGTTACAGGTATGCCCTGCTCTGGATAAGGTAGAGTTTTTATCAGAAATTCTGCCACCAAAAAAAACTGTAACATCATAATTTCCCAAAAATTCAATATCAGTCCAAGCGTTACCTGCAGCGCAAGGTTCGTTCTCTCCTGCAGCGAGAGGAATATCCGCACTTAAAGATGAGGATATTCCTATTTCATAGTCTAGTATTACACCTGACTCCGCCCATAGTGTTCTGGCCTCATTCTTTACCGTAGACACTGCGAAGTTTTTATCGCTATTCACCAAAACAAGAACGTGGATAGCAACGGCATTTTCAGGCTGTAAAGTTGAAGAATATTTAGAGGAACATACCGTCGCGACAAGGCCACTACACAAATATAGAAATGCAGTTGCCACGTGCGGTTTGCTCATGACTTCACACTTGGTAGCGCATTACAGAGCGCACCCACCGAAGATAAAGTCGGGACCAGGCGCGTTGCACTTATATCCTATTCCATGCCCTATTGCCGGTTGTGCGCTACCACCTTCTGGATACTTGATCACGATGGCCTGTGCGAGTGATCTCGTCCCCTTTTGATGCGAGTCTAAGTAGGTCACTGAAAACCATCCTCTAGCGCTGGTCGCACCGTCCACATTCCAGGTTTCACACTGTTGGACGTTTCGTTTAACGCCGATGCTTGTGAATGGAACCGTTGCTGAAATCTGGCCGGTTTGACAGCTGCCATTGTAGTCCTGCCTGGGTGAAACCTCAGTAAATACTGCGTTCGGATTATTTGACTTGACACCCTGTTGGGCCCAGTTATATCCAGTGCCGGCGCCGAAACTTTCCATAACGCTATCAACGTAGGCGATCGAGTAATCCTTGCTATCATTCTGATCGGCGCTCTCCAGAACGGGCACGACGATCCACCAAGACTTTATTTGAGTGTAAAGTCCATAATTATTCCCATTGGGGCATTCAGTCGGACTACCCTGACACCACGGTCCGCGCCTATAATATGACTCTTCTTCCCAACGACTCCCCCAGTCAAGTGTTCCTTCGCCACCGTACCAATCAACAGGGACCTGTGCTGGAAAACTCGTCAAAGACCAAACGACAAAGGAATGGTCTGAGCTGACTTGGGGATCTATTGCTGGAGAAATATTGCCGTTAGCTTCAACAATAGAATTTCCCGTTACAAGTTTCAATTCTTGAATATCGCCGCTATTATTCGCGTATACACGCGTATTATCAGTATTCAGCCAGTAATCCTTATGAGGACTCATGCCGCGACGTTTTTCGATAGAAGTATTCGCTTCTGACATCATATCAGCGATATGCAAGTCGTTCGGAGAAGCATTCGAAACGAATGTATGAAAAGCATTTACTTGTGCAGGACTTCCAAGAAATTGATCATCAAAATTAGTGACTCCCTGGACGGCGGAATTCCATATCGAAGAGTACTTAGCATCAAGTAGCCCTCGATCATCAATGTCTTTAAGCTTGCGAGTATCTATCAGTTCCCACGCGTTCTGCTGCGTTACAGATGCCATGTTGTTGACTGACAATTCCTGTGATATATCGTCAGCTGATTCAGCAGTATACGTAATAGCTAAGAGCACAATGGGTAAGTATGCATACACCTTCATAATCAGATTCCTGTTCTTTTGTAGAGGGTTTGGATACAAGTGGTGTTTCCTGGCTTTCCGATCAGGTATATCAATCTGCCTACCGGATAGCTACGAACAGGGAAACGTTATTCTACAATCACAGAAAAAACCTCCTGAATCCTGTTTCAGGAGGTTTGCCAGCCTGGTACGCATGATCAATGGCGGCTATCTACAGGGTTGTGTCATGGAGTTGACTATCCTCGCTGCTCGCCTTGGAGCTCGCCTTGGAGCTCGCTTTGGAGCTCGCTTTGGACTTCGCTTTGGACTTCGCTTTGACACTGCGCCGATACTTGCCCGGCGGCATTGATTCTAAATTTTTGAACTGAGCGTAAAACGCTGATTCGCTATTGAAACCTGACGCATAGGCTATGTCGATCATTTTTGACATAGCATCATCAATCAACAACGTTTTTGCGTGTTCTACACGAAGCTCATTGATAAAAAGATTGAAGTTCCCTCCGCTTTCTCGGTTGATCAGGTCTGATAGCTCGTTTTCAGATATACCCAGTCGCCGTGCGAGTGCCTGAATTTTGAGATTAGGATCGAGGTGCCACTGATTCTCACGTAAGCGTTTTCGGTAATTCTCGAGGCGGGACTGACCGTTATCTGTTACAACCTTTGCTCGAGATGCTCGCATGCCAAGGCTCATCAGCTTTGGGTGGCGATGACTCAGGCAGTAAAAGCCAACGAACGCTGGTAGTATAATTGCGATTGGAATAAACACGCTAACCACATGATTGCCCGCTATCGATCCGAGCAGACGCGCAAACGCAGCAATTCCTGCAACTAGCGATAACCAAAGTAAAATTGGGTGAATGCGCGCTTGAGGCCTCGATCCGCTTTTTACCTGCGTTTTTTGGAGCATCGCAATAGACATAGCGAGGTAGACAATCGTGGTCAATTCGGCGATGCGTGTTGCCATATAAATCGTCAGTGATACTAAACCACTGATCTCAATTTCGACGTATTCGCGTTTGAATTCTTCTGATTGCCCTATGAATGGTACTGAGAGAAATGCGGTGAATATCGCTGGCAACAGATGTCGTATGTCCGTAAGTTCCCACCCCTTATCTGTAACTAGGAAACGTACATAGAGGTACCAAATCGGCCCAGTAAGAGCTAGAAAGACTAAATGCAACTTATTAAGATGCGGATACACATCCAACATGCCAAGCCTGTATCCAATACCGTGCGCGAGCCACACAAAACAAACGAGCAGTAGCAGGCACAACAAAATATTCGCCTCGGTTCTGCATGGTACGCAAAGTTGACCGATCGCGAGTACAACTAGAAAGCCAGTCCCCATCAATAACATGTAGTCCATGTATGCGTTAAACTCCGTCAGATTTTTACGACTGATTATTGCACTGGTTGTTCTGATTACTGAATTCTGGAGCTATTGTCAATTCTGGTGCGCAAGAGGTTAATTCAAGCAGCGATCTGGTCGGCGGTTTTTACTTTGATTTCATCCTTGAATTTTACTCCTCTGATCAGGTTTGCCAAGTGATCAAATCCTCTTAGTCGACACCAGCGTTTCTGCGCACACTGACTAAATTTGAATATCATGTGAAGCATAACCGGAAAGGTCTGATCACTGGCAGCCCAGAAGCCCAGCTCGCCGTCACTGATACTCAAATTGGGCACACGCATGCCGCGCTGCTTGAGCTTTAATAGACCCTCACACCAACTCTGCGTCGATTCACATGGACCGTCTTCGATGGCCAGCAGATGCTTATGGTCTTTCTTGTCAACGCCGAAAACGGTTAGCGCACATAGTTTGGCATCTTTAACCCTGACACCGCTGTGAATAGCGCCAGCCCACAAGTAGACCCACTGCTGTTTGTCCAGAGGCCTACGATTCCAGTCCTGATATTCACCAGCTCACTGCAGCTTCACGCGAGCTACTGTGCTGGCAGACAGCCCCTTTGCTTCAGGGCTGCGTATTCCGGCGAATGTGACCATCTGTTCTGGCTCAAGGTGATCACCGCGCAGACCCTGCTCGACAGGCTGTTGCACAGAGCTAGCGTGCTGGAGATCGCAGGCAACTCCTACAGGCCATGTGAGCACGCAGACCTGCTACCTGAGTCACTCAAATGAGGTGGGAACGTGCAGGACATGCCCTTGAAACGAAAACCCGGACGACCAACTAAACAGATAGTCGAAATAATTAACATCTGTAGTTAGGTGCTCTGGGGTCGGGAATTTTTAGCTGGCACAACTGGGGAGTTTTCGACTGGCATTGACATGCTCAACTCTTCTATTAATTTCCCCTAAAGAATTGTAAAACGTTCTGTGTGCGTCAGTTATTTTTTTCTCGAAATTTCTAAGTGCTGAATTCACAGATTCACGAGAATCGTGATCTTTTACACCTGAGTCCACCGAACTAATCAGTTCTTTCGATATATTATCAATTTTTTGCTCGAACCCCACATTCATATCGATCACGACTTTTTTAAAGCGATCGAATTTTTTTTGCAGATTTCCGTCTGAGATGCTTTTTGCACTATTTTCAATAAACTCAATTTCCTTGTTAGCAGAACTTTTCGTATGTTCTAGTACTATTTTAGTTTTCGTCATAGCAGAATCCATTGCACGTCCAATATAATTTCTCTCCGAATAACCAGAAGCTGAGCCTTTTAACCTTTCGGCTTCATTACGCGTAATAATTTGTTCAATAAGATCATTAACCTGATTTTCATGGTTTTTAGTTTCGATTGGATCATCGCTTGATTTACAATCATTATTCAGAAGTTCATCCAATATTATTGTTAGGTCAGAAACTGTGCGGTCTACTTTAACGCTCCGCTCAGATAGGGGTGTATCATCCTGATGCTGTACAGGAGTGGCCATACCGTCCCTTCTTGCAACAGAACCACTTTCATCATGTTGCACTGAACGCGTAGGAGTTGAAACGTTCTGCGTAGAAGAACCGACTTGTATTGCAGAATCTCCGTTTTGCCGTACCGCACCGGGGGTTTCAGACGTAAGCATTTGACTTCACCAAACTGAACTAAACATTGCAGTATTGCGTCAATTTATACGTGACATCTGCAATCAACGTAATTATCCAAAAGAG
>JBGCEH010000027.1:0-3636 GCA_045106195.1 Granulosicoccus sp. | reverse complement strand
GCGTTGTAGCCTTGCAGAATCCTGATCTGTTACCCGGTTTGCTTGAGCGCGGACATGAGATAGGTTTGCATGGTTTTTACCATGAACTGGTATCTGAGATATCTGATCAACGCTTTACTGAAGCTCTTGAGGCTTCGCTGGACGTTTTCATCCGGCAAACCGGTGAAAGGCCTGCTGGATTTCGTTCACCGGCCTGGGAGATGACGCCCCATATGCTCGCTGAACTCAAACGTTTGCATCTTTGGGACAGCAGCCTAATGGGAGACGATGTTCCGTATACCCTGAACGATATCACTGAGATACCTGTACGCTGGGATAATGATGATGCCATTTTTTTCAAGTTTCTGGATGCTGGCGATAAATCGCCACGGCCGGATACTGAGGTTTTCGAGCAGTGGCGGTGCGATGCGCAAGCACAGGTCCGGGATGGAAGCCTGTTTATGTTGACCATCCATGACTGGATTTCAGGCAGGGCAAGTCGCGTTGACAGATTGGAAGAACTGTTCGTTGCGTTGGTTGACGATCCTTCTGTCTGGGTAGCTACTTGCGGAGAACTGGCGCGCTGGCACGAGCAACATCATTCAGGTCTCGACGTCGCAGCTGAGATTCCTGTGCCTGTCGACAAAAGGGGTGCAAGCTATGAATAGACTTCCACCTGATGACGGATTGCAGCGTTTTCATGGCATGACATCTACTTGGGAGGTTTCAAAACCGCAGCTTGAAAGTCACGGTGGGATCGTCGCAGCACAGCACTTTGAGGCTGCTCAAGTGGGTGCCGGTATCCTGCACGCAGGAGGTAATGCCATGGATGCGGCGATAGCAACTGCGCTGGCGCTATCCGTTGTTGAGCCCTGGCTGTCGGGTCTTGGTGGTGGTGGCTTTTTGTTGCACGCCGATGCACAAGGAGTGGTTGATGCGCTGAACTTTACTATGCGGGCGCCACTCGCCGCTGATACTGCCGACTATCCGCTCGTCGGAGGTGACGGAGGGGATTGGTTTGATTGGCCGTCGGTACAGGATGATCGCAACCTAGTTGGACCATTCTCGATCTGTGTTCCAGGTGCCGTTGCAGGATTGGCCTCAGCCCTGGAACGCCATGGATCGCTGAGTTGGGACGCTGTGCTGCAACCGGCGATTGCTCTGGCGGAACGAGGCATGCGAGTTGACTGGTTCGCTGAACTGGCGTTCTCTATCGATCGTGATGGCTTGTTAAAGAACAGCCATGCCAAGCGGTTGTTTCTTGACCCTGATTCGCGCATCCACGATCCAGCCGATTCAACGCTGACTCTTCTTCCCATGCCCGCCCAGGCCAAGACGCTACGTGCCTTGGCGGAAAAAGGGTCAAGAGATTTCTACGAAGGACAGATGGCCGAATTGCTCGTTAACGATTTGCGCACGGTTGGCTCTGCAATCACGCTCGATGATATGGCGCGTTATGAACCTGTCTGGTCAGATACGCTATCAGCCGTTTACCGCGATCGAATAATTCATACCATCCCTGGTCTTTCCGGTGGCCCCAGTTTGTTGTCAACGTTCGCCGAATTATCCGGGCATGAGCCCGGCGATACTGATGAAGCAGGCTTTGCGGCCCTGCACGCGGATGCTATCCGCAACGCATACACATCCAGGCTGCAATCAATGGGGCATGCAGCAACAATTCAGGATTGCACGACTCATCTTTGCGTTATCGACAATGCAGGCAATATGGTTTCACTCACCAATACCTTGTTGTCAAGATTTGGCTCCAAGGTCGTTGCGCCCTCGCTTGGCCTGACCATGAACAATGGCATGATGTGGTTTGATCCGCGACCCGGCCAACCCAATTCAATCGCTGGCGGTGCATCACCGCTGACCAACATGTCACCGGCTATCACCATGCGCGATGGAAAACCGGAAATTGCCATTGGTGCCGCCGGTGGACGACAGATCTTTCCAGCTGTGGCGCAGATTCTTTCGCGTATTATTGATAAAGGCGAATCACCGGAAGCCGCCATACACGCTCCACGAATTGATGCTAGTACACCAACCATCCGAATTAACCGCCGCGCGACACCGGATACTGCTTCCCGGATATCAATCAATCATCCTGTGCAAATAGTCGAGGACACGCTTTATCCCGTGCAATTTGCCATTCCCACTCTGGTCAAAGCAGGCTCTCATGGTGCGCCCAATATTGGTGTTGTTCACCCCAATAATCCCTGGACATGCGCAGTATCGGATGACGCTTCATGAGTTTGCTGGTTCTTGAGGATCTTGCGATTAATGCGGGTGAACTGTCACTGGTTGACGGAGTAACGCTTGAGGTCCGGTCGGGAGAAGTTGTTGCGCTGGTAGGCGAAAGCGGCTGTGGCAAGTCACTGACCGCCCTGTCGGTGATGGGTCTGCTAGGTGAAGACTTGTCAATTATTCGAGGTCGTATCCTGCTGGCCGGTAAAGATCTGACTCATCAAAGTGAGGATGTTTGGCGCTCTGTACGCGGCGCCGAGCTTGCGATGATTTTTCAGGAGCACGTCTCGTCGCTTAACCCGCTGATGCCAGTGGGAGCTCAGGTGGCAGAAAGCCTGATTGTCCATGGTCGTGCAACAACGGAAGAAGCCATGATTCAGGCTATAGATATGCTGCGTAGAGTGGGTATTTCCGAGCCGGAACGTCGAGCCCGTCAGTTACCTGCCGAGTTGTCCGGCGGAATGTGTCAACGGGTGATGATTGCTGCGGCTCTTGTTTCAAAGCCGCGTATTCTGATAGCTGATGAACCAACAACGGCTCTGGACGTGACTATTCAGGCCCAGATTCTGGAACTGATAGGTGAACTCGCGGCAGAAGCAGGGACTGCCATGTTGCTGATTACGCATGATATGGGCGTAGTCGCAGAATTGGCCGACACGGTATGCGTCATGTATGGAGGTCGAGTCGTCGAGCAGGGCCCTGTGCTGGATATCTTTGCCACTCCTCAGCACCCGTATACCAGGATGTTGCTGAACACACTACCTCGCCTCGATAAGACACCCAAAGCTGAGTTGTACGCCATACCCGGTAATGTACCCGGTGCGCATGAATGGCCTGAGGGTTGTCGCTTTCAAAGTCGCTGCGACCGGCTATCCACGGCATGTACTGATCGCCCTTCGCTGGCAGGTGGTGCACATCGTGTGGCCTGTTTTCATCCGGAACGTCTACCCTCGTGACATTACTGACCCTGGAGGACTTACACGTCCACTTTCAATATCGTGATGGTCCGCTTGGTGTTCGTAAAAGCGTGGTAAAAGCGGTTGATGGGGTTAGCCTGACACTCGACACAAACGAAACACTGGCCGTGGTGGGTGAGAGTGGTTGTGGTAAATCCACGATGGGCAATGCAATACTGGGTCTGGTATCCATTACCAGCGGCAAAGTGCTGTTTGAGGGTAATGATCTTTCAATCATGGATGCGCATGCGCGCAAACATGTGTGGCGAGAGATGCAAGTGGTATTCCAGGATCCTGTCTCTGCACTCAATCCGCGCCGCACCATTGCGCAGTCAATAGCCGAACCCTTGGTTATTCATCATAGTGACAAGGTGAATGTTGATGCACGAGTTGATGAACTCATGAGTCTGGTGGGCCTCAATTCCGATCAGCGTAACCGTCGACCAGCGGCCCT
>JBGCEH010000026.1:0-71754 GCA_045106195.1 Granulosicoccus sp. | reverse complement strand
TCAATAGAATAGTCAGGAATAACTTTCGCCATCAACTCATCGGGATCAATAGTCGAATAGCTACACTTTAATTCTGCAACCATAAAATACGCTTCCATGTTTTTGAAAGACTATAAGCGGGGAATATGCAATTAGTCCGCTGTGGGCCGAAAGCGCAGTAAATCTGAGACTGAATCTAAGCTCCCTAAGTGTGGTCTTTGCGCGGTAAACGATGTGCAATGGGCAAATCCAGAATACGTCAGCGTTCCGGTATGACGATAGGCACTAGCTTCAACTCTGTGATGCCAAGAAAGTCATCTGGATTGGCTGTGTAAAGAGGCATCTGCTGAGCGACAGCTATAGAAGCTATCAGCGCATCATAAGCTCTTGCTTTGGTTTTTCTGCCTGCAGAGCGAATATCACTCGCCACTCTGCCAAATGCCCTTGCCGCGGCCGCGTCAAACGGAATTGGCTCAAAATCCGATTCTGCTTGT
The DNA here is from genome assembly GCA_045106195.1 of Granulosicoccus sp. Classification (GTDB taxonomy): domain Bacteria; phylum Pseudomonadota; class Gammaproteobacteria; order Granulosicoccales; family Granulosicoccaceae; genus Granulosicoccus. Next base: position 71,281 of record JBGCEH010000026.1, on the reverse strand, counting down.
TGCAAGTGAGCTTGCCGAGCCGCTCTTTCAATATCATTGGTCGTTACATGGGGGCCTACAGACAATTCGGCTAATGTAATCGTCGTGATTGCCGGATACTTGGGCAAACATTCCGGATCAGCGATTCTATTAAGCAGTATGACCGCATTCGTATCAAGGATTCCATGCTCGTTCATAGTGCCTGATCGATCACGCTATCAATGTCGTCTCTTAGCGCATGAGCATCAATTTCAGGCAATTTACTCCATCGTTGCAACAGAGCCGACGATTCCACTGGCTGCCGGGGGGTTGGGCAGAGCTCGGCCACCGCTTGCCCATCGCGCGTTATAACGAGCCGTTCTCCAGCAAGGACCCGGTCTATCACACGCCCGCCATTGTTTCGTAAATCTCGAATTGTTATCTTTTTCATGCCTGCAGTGTATCACGCGTGATACAGTGTTTGAAAGATAGAGGATGGTTTCGTATATACCGACGGCGGCTACCTAGATTCAAGATGGACTGCGGCCGGAGTTGGCTGATAGCTACGGTACAAATACTGCCCGATTTCTGTTATCAGAGGAAATAGCGAATGGCAGGTTCACGCCCTGAGTCATTCAGTCAAGTGCCAATTGATGGTGCCACCTGATGCATGAGTGGTGATCCTCTGCGTTTCAGTGTCTTGAGGTATACCGATTCGTTATAAATAGATTGGTTTTTCCAGCACCGGAAAAGAATACGTATCCATTTAAACGCGAGTGCCCGTACAGCCGTTTGATGGGTACATCCTTTGTTGCGCTGTTGACGATAGAATACACCAGCCCAGAAAGACTTATTAATCGTTTGTGCAGCCCATTCGACAAATGTCTGACGCAGAAATGTAGGACACTGCCAGCGCCAGTGTATCCAACTTTTCTTCCCACTTCGCTCGGTGACAGGCGCTACACCTGCGTACTTCTGCATCTCGCCAGCACTGTTGAATCGCTCACGTTGCTCACCAAAGGCTACTAACAAACGAGGAGCGAGAGAGGGTCCTGCACCTGGTAATGAGGCAAAGAGATTGTAGTCTGAATGTTTTGTTGCAATGGCTGCGATTTCCTCATCGTAGCGTCGAATCGAAGCCAGCGTAGTGCGGAGTGAATCAGCCAGAACCAATGCTTGAAGACGGTTGGGAGTTATTACGCCATCGTCTCGTGTCAGTGGTGTAGAAGATTTAATTGACGATAATCGCTGCTCAAGCAGATGAGCATGACGCATATTATGGTCATGAAAAAACTTGGTCAGTGTAGTTTTTCGAGCTTGTTTCACTTGAACAAGAGAAGGCCATCGCTCTACAAAATCGCAGAAAAGTGGTGTATCAATCCGATCAAACCATTCGAGTATTTGTGGGTAATACTGCTTTAACGTATCTCTAATTCGATTAGTAATACGGATTTTATCGTTGACCAATTTTCGTCGATGCTCTGTGAGCGTAGCCAAAGCTCGTATCTCTTTACTTTGGGGTTGTAGAGGCTGGAAGCGTTCTGGATGATTTATCAATAGATCTAAGGCCAGCTCAGCGTCTGTAGGGTCATCTTTGGCCCGACTGGGTGTGAAGGCTAGCCGGTACTTAGCCAAAGTTAGCGGATTAATTGGAAAGATCACAAAAAAATCGTACTTTGCAGTGCGTAAACAACTGGCCCCTTTGACAGTTCCAGTGCTACAGCAATGGGGCCCACAAATCGAGCGTACATCGCCTGCGCCCATTCCTCAATATCTTCAACTTTATGGGGAATGATGGTGAATTCACGCTGATCTTCATTAGCTGGCAAAATACAAATGTCATGCTTCGTATCAGCCCAATCGATTCCGATAAACGCTGTAAAACACGTTTCGTTGCAGTGTTCATTCTCACCTCCCGTAGTGTTATATTTCTAAAAGGGATATGCAGCTTGAGTCCTGCGAAAGCAATATAGGTGAGCCAGTGCAATGGCAAGCCCTGAGTATTCGTTAGTGAACCCAAGCGCACCCGTAGATTCGAAACTAAACCGTTGAACATCGAGTGTTGAAGCTGAGATATTCGTAGCCTACGGGTGCATGTCCCGCTATCACTGATAGATACCTATCAGAATTTTAGTATCACAGAAAGAAGGACTGACCATGTTAGATCAAGTCTGAATTTTTACACGTAAACCAATCTTGATAATCACAATACTCAAAAATGATCAATGGATGCGCTGTTTTAAGTCAAACGTCGATACAATATGCTTCAGAAGCGGTACTGATTTTCAGGAAATCGTGAACTCATTTACGAGAAGACCAAAGCATTTGAGATCGTGGAATCTGTTTTTCCAGTAGCCGCAATCTCTACGTAAGCCTTCCAGCTTGAACCCTAGCGATAACAACAGTCGTTCGGAGGCTTCATTGCCCGGTATGGTATCGGCTTGCACCCGATGCAGAGCTCCACACGGTAACGAGCCAGAAAAGCCTGCCTGCAACATGGTGCCTACCGCTTCTCTGGCGAGACCCTTGCGCCAATACTTTGGATGAATCTCATAACCAATAACAGCATTCCTCATTGAGATCGACCAGGAGTTGAAGCCGCATGTGCCTATCAACACTTTGGACGCCTTATCTCTGATGCCCCAGCGTAAACCCTGATTCGATTCAAATCGATATCTGAAAAGTTCGATTAACTCCTGTGCTTCCGATAACGCTTCGAATGCCTCGGTGTCGTAATACTTGATGACATTTTCATTGCTGAATAGGTTGAACAATGCATCGACATCGGCATTAACAATCTCGGAAAGTATCGTGCGCTGGGTTTCGAGAGCAGGGTACATCAAGCGTATCTCCACGTGAATACCCGTGTGGCTAACCAATAGTGCCAGACACGGCTTACGATGAGCATTGCGCCGATTGTACAGAACTCAGTCAGTGGTATCCAGCGAGCAGGCTAAACGTGACTTTGGGGTCGAGTGTACAAATCTATGACGCATGCGTAATTCACGTCACTTGGAAAAAGCGTTTTATCGAAAGCCCCCCAGACTTGCGGAATCCTGATACATAACTGCACTTTCGATGAGGAGCGGGCAGGTAAATAAGGGTAGTTACAATCTCCCTTGATCCTACTGTCGACAGATATGCAAAAGGGTTAACCCGCAGGTACGTGATCCCGCCTGATTCGCACGCGCTGTGACTTCAGCCCAACGTTTTGAATAAAAAATTATCTGGCACGCGCCAGGAATCAGCGCCCCAGATGGCTCATTCCAAACTGTGGTGGAGAATCATCATCTGCTTCAGGCTCCTCCGGTTCTGGATCCGGTTCTATCTCCAGTGACAACTCGAAGGCCTGAGCTGCAGCTTCCAGTTCGTTGCCACCACTGGCTTCAGCGCTCGCGGCATCGTTGGCGGCTTTGTGATTTGCAATCTTTTGGGCCATTGCCGCATGAACATCCTGCGTCTTGTCTCCGTTGTCGGCTTTTTTCTTTCCAGCAGTATCACTATTAGCTTTCTTTGCCTCTTCTGCCGCCTTTGCAGCTGCCACCTGGCTGGGTAACTGGCCTCTGAGTAACAGATCACTTTGATCTTCCTTGTCTGCAGGTCCGGATAGTTTGAAACGAAGACGCAGATTGTTGGCTGAATCGGAGTTCTTGAGCGCCTCTTCTTCGGTGATTCGTCCAGCCTGAGCCAAATCAAAAAGTGCACTATCGAACGTTTTCATCCCCTGATTCTCGGATTTCAACATCGCCTCTTTGATGTCTGACAGTTGATCCTTCATGATCATCTGCTTAATGGTGTGAGAACCCAGTAGGATTTCTATGGCGGCGCAGCGCTTGCCATCAACGGTCGGGACTAATCGTTGAGAGACGATGGCTCGTATGTTGTTTCCAAGATCTTGAAGCAGTTGCGCTTTGCTCTCTGAGGGGAAAAAATTGATGATCCGGTCAATCGCCTGATTGGCGTTATTGGCATGTAAAGTTGAAATCGCAAGATGCCCGGTTTCAGCAAACGCTACAGCATGTTCCATGGTTTCCCTGTCACGTATTTCACCGATGAGGATGACATCGGGCGCCTGTCTTAATGTGTTTTTTAGAGCTGCATGAAAGCTGTTGGTATCAACGCCGACTTCACGCTGGTTTACAATACATTTCTTATGAGGATGGACGTATTCCACCGGATCCTCAATGGTAATGATATGTCCACCTTTAAAGGAATTTCTATGGTCAATCAACGCCGCAAGCGAGGTAGATTTCCCTGATCCGGTACCGCCTACGAATAACACCAACCCGTTCTTTGCGGTGATGACATCCTTGAGAATTGCCGGTAACCCCAGGTCATCGAAACGGGGGATATCGGTCTGGATATTTCTCGCAACCAGAGACACCTCGTTACGTTGTTTGAATATATTGAGTCGAAATCGTCCTATTCCATCGAGTGCGAGTGCCAGATTCATTTCCAGCTCACGGTCAAATTCCTCGCACTGCTCCTCATTCATGATTGTGCGCGCGATAGCTTCTACCTCACCTCTCTCAAAGGGGGTGTCACTCAGTGCAGTAAGTTCGCCAGCAAACTTGGCACTGGGTGGCGCGCCTGTAGCCAGATACAAATCTGACCCGTCAAAGTCTACCAGACGCTTGAGAAGTGCATATATGTCCATAATTACAAAGGTGAGTTAGAGCAATAGTTGCACTGGTTAGCGGCTGTATTTCAATGAGTTTGATAGTGGGCGCTACCCGGATCACGAATTTCTGATGTGTTCGCGTTGTTCGTCCACATCGCCCAGGCTGCTACTATCGAGCGATCCAGTAAACTCGCGACAGTGTTCTGTCGAACTGTTGAACGGTTTCCTTGCCGACGATTATCTGTAACGTGTTTGTGCCCTTGGCCAGGATGGGTATTGGACCACTGGGAATACCTTGAGTATTGAGCGCCTTGCTGCGGCCACCTCGTGGTCTGGGGTTGCCTGTATCGTTGACATCGCCATCGCCTAGCGAATCATCCAGACTGGTATTCTGAATACCCGCATCATCGACATCCATGATGTAGAACCCTCCCGTTGTCTGAAAGGTGCATTCATCGTTGTCATCGTCGGTTTGCGATGCAGCCTTAAAAGTGGTGGCCATAACCTTGCCTTCGTAGGTGAGAACACCCGACAACGACTTTTCATCCATCTCCAGCTTGACTCGCCAGCCGCGGGCCTCCTTCAAAGCATTTTTGGCAGAATCGGCTGTTTGTGTATCGGTGCTCTGGATGTCGTTGTTTGTGGCGTCGTAAAGGTCGGTGACTGTCACTGTGCTGAATTCGTCAGATGGCGCACCTATGTCTACATCCGTATCGCGGATCATATAGAAATTGTTTTGCACATTGGTGAGCAGAGGGCTGGTCCGGTTGCCAGAACCAATGGTGACAGATAAATACCGATTCCCCCTCGGGCCATTGATCGCAACACTGGGAGGGTAGAAAAAGGGTTGGTGATAGTTGTCAGACAAATCAGCCAGTCGCGTAACAACTGCATTCTGAGCGATGTTTGCAAAATCAACACGCCATAACTGACCACCCAGATCTCCCACATAGAGTCTGTCAGCATGTTGATCACCATCACTGTCAATAACCGTCAGATCCGAAGCGATGGAGTATTTCATGTCTGCGTGATTTTCAGTGCTGATGCTTTTCACCAGCGTTCCATCTTCGTTAATCATGTAAATGGCATTGCCCGTGGATTCTACAGCCGCATTGACATCATCCTGGGCCTCTGCATCATAGCCTCCACCAAAAACCAGTACGCGTTCTGTGTTCTCGCCGTTCTTCACTTTGATAATCGACATTCGAGACCAGCTTTGCGCAAGGCGTTCAAACCCTGTGGTGTTCTCATCGATAACCCATTTCAGCACGGGTGAATCATGTGTGCTGACATCCATAGCATAGTAGGCAGTACCACCTCTCCGCATGCCGAAATACAACATCACAGTTTCATTGGAATTAACGATGCCATCGTTGTTTACATCGTCATGCCAACGAGTCATGGGTCCGTCAAGACCATAGATATGGCCTTCTCCCGCTGTATTCACTTGCAAGTCAGGCAGATTCTTTAACAGGCGCTTTGGCATGAAAGCGAATACTTCCTCGCCTCCGGTATTATCAACCGGACTGGTGGATACAGGCTTGCTTGCATCTATTGCGTGCAGTAGCCCCTGATTGGTCATCGTGTAGACAATCTTTACATCGTTTTCGTAGTTCACACTAACACTTTTAGTATGTAACGGATCGCCCATGGGCGCGTTCTGTATCCAGTCCAGAGCTGCATCACGGCGGCGGGTGCTGTCGGCATCATCACCGAGGCCAAGCATGGCATTGGTAATTTCGGTATTATTTTTTCTCAGCCACCGATCGTTATTGGTCGCTAGTGATACACCAGTGGGAGGTATTGCATCACCCAGGTGCGTATATATTTTTCGTGTGCCGGTCAGTAACTGTTCTGATGCTCCACCAGCTTTGACCTTGTTGCCATCGGCTTGTGCAGACCAGAAACTTTGTGAAGTATCCTTGAATTCATTGTCTTCAGTGGCAGCATTGCCATTGATGTCCAGTAGTCCATTGGTACCCAGAAAGAAGCCTTTGAGGTTGCCATCCCAGGCACGTTTTGCGCTGGGTGTAAAAAGATTGTAGTAAACTCGATCACCATGCGAGAACGATGTTTTATCAACATCTACTGATAATTCGGAAAAACTCTCGCTACCACTTTTGATGTCTTCCACGGCAAGTGTCAGTGCTGTGTTTAATTGTTCGGGACTCTGTGCATAATAGAATTCACCTTCACCTGCTGTCGCTAGTTCGCGCAGAAAATCCTGTCCTGGTCCATTGATGTTGAACCCCACCGTATATGTCTTCACCCGACTCTCCGGAACGTATGGGTTAACCGTGTTCGTGGCCAGTCTGGAAGCAACTTCAATAGCACAGTTACCTTGATTGGTTGTCTGTGTGCTGGTAGCGAAGATGGTATTTTCCAGGTCAATGCAGGCGTCCAGGTTGTTGCCAACGATGCTGCGCAATGAGTTCCCACGATTGATCGCTGTGGGTTCACCATCAGTGATAAGGATGATAGCGTTCGCCTGGCCGGTACAACTATCAGTAATAGGTGAGTTGTAACGAGGGGTTTCCCACCTGGCCGTACGTGTATATTCGCATTGCGTGTAGTCGCCCCATAGATTGTTTTTTAGCTCGTAACCCGTAGTAGCGGTTTCGCTGGACGTTCGTTTTACACAGTTTGAACTGATTTTCTGAGCGCAGAAATTCGGGCCGCCCGATTCTGAATAGTCGTTACAGTAAAAATCCTGTGATGTATCGTCTGTCCATGCATTGGACGGGCTGTAGCTCACAGCGATTGATGCCAGATCGTCTCCGTCAGTAAATGCACCCTCCGTCCTGTTCCATGTTTGCGGGCGATGCCGGCCGGAGGGTGTTAGTGGTGCGTCGTTGTGAGTAACCGGATCACCACGAAAATACTGCGCAGCTTCCACCAGAGCATCTACGGTTGCCGTTGCACCGCCTGCGCCTTTTTCATTGATGCGTTTTTTGATAAGTTCTTTGACCGATATCTCATTGGCCGGGATGTCAGGATCAATGGTGCTGGCATCCGCACGCAGATCACTGATGGGCCAGCGTATACCGGTGGTTGTGTTTGAAAACAGCGAGCCGAGACCTGCGTTGATATTGTCTTCGTTACTATCGAGGATCTGATTCATCGCGTCTTTGAGAACCGATATTCGTGACGGTCCCTGGTTCGAAGACAACCCAACGCCGATACCCCAGCCCATGCTGCCAGAATAGTCGAGGACAAAAAGAATATTGGGTTTCTGCTGCTGTGATATGCGTGATTTATAGACATCGATATCGTCAGCATAAGTACTGGTGCTGACAACGCTAGCTAATAATGCGACAAGCAGGCAGTTTATCCATTGCTGCGTTGACCCGGGAAACCCCATTCTACCCATTCTCCAAGAACCGTGAGTATGCGAAGCAGAGCGTGTGTACGTGGTGACAGGCCCTGAACGTTAGAAATTCTTGATGGGAAGCGGCTGAATGGCACAAAAACTTTAATTGTGCTTTATTAAGCTTCACGAAAAAAGCTCTTCAGGTCGGGTCTTTTACAGACACCGTTCAATTCTTACGGCGGGGCAGTATACTCCCCGGTCTGCCACCACACTGTCCCTGCCTTGTGACCGACGTCGTAATCCAGATTGCCAACATTCTTGCGCCGAGCATCTTGCTGGCGCTGATCGGCGTTATATGGTTCTACAAGGGGCCGGATTTTCCTGTGCCGTTTGTGACAACCCTGATGCTGAACATCGGTTTGCCGGCATTGCTTTTCCACACGCTAGCGTATTCGACTGTGCCCATCCATTCATTGGGTAACATGGCTGTGGCAACGCTAGTAATACACCTCGTCTTTGGCGGTGTCATTGTGGTCTTACTTAAACTGGCCCGTAAGGATTGGCGACTGTGTGTCGCTCACGTTGTTGGCAACACAGGTAATCTGGGGCTGCCTGTCTGTTTTCTTGCCTTTGGTGAAGAAGGTCTGGCGTATGCCATGACGTTCTTTGCCATTCAGTGCCTGCTGCTGTTTAGCCTGGGCGAATCGCTGATGGCCAAAAGCGCTGATTTGAGGCGGATCATACGTTCACCCATTCTGCATGCGGTGTGGCTGGGAGTGATGGTGCGTTTTCTGGACGTCGAGGTGCCTCAGATCGCTGAGCAGACGCTGCAGTTGCTCGGCCAGATTGTTATCCCGATCATGCTGATAACGCTGGGTGTGAGTTTGGCAGGCATGCGGGCATCCCAGTTACCGTCAACTATCGTTTGGTCTTGTGTCAGGACAGTAGTAGCATTTACGATTGCAGTGGGTGTCGCAGAGTTGCTTGGTTTGTCGGGTGTTGCGAGAGGTGTGCTGATTATCGAAACCGTAGTTCCAGTGGCCGTATTCAACTATCTGCTTGCCGTTAAATATGGCAGGGACAGCAGTGAAGTGTCTGGAATGATTCTCGTAACGCATCTTACCGCTATTGTCTATCTGCCTGTGGTATTGGCATTTGTTCTTTGATAAGGATGACGATGACACAATCCCTGAAGGGCAGTGGTTGCCCCGCGCCTGCCGCATCGACAGCGCGCCTAAGGTCGTTTACCTCTTTGCAGGAATGGCTTATGACGGTTTTAAGCGTCAAGCTTGTGCCATTGTGGGATTATCGATTTTATAAGCGATACCCTGGATTGTTCTGACTAAACAAGTGTCCTGGACTACGCATCGTAGGACGTACTTGCTATTCCTGAGCCACTACCGATCCAGTCAGTATGATGCCATTGCTCGTCACCATCAACGATCTGGTAGGTGTGCGCACCGAAGTAGTCACGCTGTGCTTGCAGCAGATTGGCGGGCAAACGTGCATTTCTGTAGCCATCATAAAAAGACAGCGCTGAGCTCATGGCAGGTACCGGAATACCTTGTGATATGGCTTGACTGATAACCTTTCGCCAGTTGCGCTGGGTTGTGTGGATCTGCGTGCTGAAGTAGTCATCCATTAGCAGGTTGGCCAGCGCTTCGTCCTTGTCAAAGGCTGCCTTGATGTCATCGAGGAAGGCCGAACGGATAATACAACCGCCTCTCCACATCTGGGCGATGGCGCCGTAGTTCAGGTTCCAGCCGTGCTCGACTGCAGCGGCTCTCATCAACATATAGCCTTGCGTGTACGAGATGATCTTGGCAGCTAACAGCGCCTGGCCCAGAGGTTCAATCCAGTCGGCAGAGTTCAGTTTCTCAGCATCCTCTGGCCCGCGCAGGACCTGTGAAGCTTGTACACGCTCACCCTTGATCGCAGACAAGGCGCGGGCAAAAACCGCCTCACCTATCAAGGTAAGGGGGATGCCCAGTTCAAGGGCATTGATACCTGTCCACTTGCCGGTGCCTTTCTGGCCAGCCTTGTCCATGACACGATCCACGACATAGCCTTTGTCGTCACGAAAAGCCAGAATGTCAGCGGTGATTTCGATCAGGTAGCTATCCAGCTCGCCCTTGTTCCAGTTGGCAAATGTTGCTGCCATGGCATCGTTGTCCATATTCAAGGCATCCAGCATGAAATGATAGGCCTCGCAGATAAGCTGCATGTCGCCGTACTCGATGCCGTTGTGCACCATCTTGACAAAATGTCCGGCTCCACCATCGCCGACCCAGTCACAACAGGGTTCACCGCTGTCGGTCTTGGCGGCAATGGACTGGAATATCGGCTTGATGGCAGGCCAGGCTGCGCTATGTCCTCCGGGCATCAGAGATGGGCCATGTCGTGCACCTTCTTCGCCGCCGGAGACGCCGCTACCGACAAACAGATAACCTTGCTTGCCAAGCTCAGTGGCTCGGCGTTCGGAGTCATCAAAGTTGGAATTACCACCATCGATGATGATGTCGCCCTGATCGAGAAGCGGTAGCAGCTGATCTATGACAGTATCGATTGCCGAGCCTGCCTTGACCATGAGCATGATCTTGCGTGGGGAGGCAAGTCCTGCGCACAGCTGCTCCAGTGACCGCGCACCGATAACGTTTGTGCCGCTGGCCGCACCGTTAAGAAATGTCTGTGTCTTTTCGTAAGTACGGTTGTAGGCGATCACCTTGAAGCCATGATCGTTCATGTTAAGTATCAGATTCTGACCCATGACGGCAAGTCCAATGACGGCTATGTCAGCAGCAGTACTCAATAGAATTCTCCGAATGCATTAAGGTTGAAGGTTGGTAGGTGGGTGAGACGTGCCACTAGTCGACAGGCGTCAGTAGCGGCTTGTTGTCAAAGTGGGCCTGAAGGTTATCGAGAACCAGTTGCCCCATAGCTTCACGTGTCTCCCAGGTGCCACTGGCATTGTGAGGTTGTAGCACGACGTTGGATAGAGAAAACAAGGCTTCGGGAATGGCGGGTTCTGCGGCAAAGACATCAAGCCCGGCACCTGCAATTTTATCCTCTTGCAAATAACTCACCAGCGTGGGTTCGTCTATCAAGCTGCCACGCGATACATTAATCAGATAGCCCTCGGTGCCCAATGCATCAAGCACATCAGCGCTGATAGCACCGACCGATTCAGGTGTTGCAGAGGCTGTAACGAACAGGTAATCGACGCAGCCTGCAAGCTCTGTTAGCGAGGTGATAAACGTGTGCGGTGAGCCCTGCCTTGCGCTTCGGTTGCAATAACTGATGTCCATGTCGAAACCAGTCAGACGCCTGGCCAGTGCGCTGCCAATGCTGCCCATGCCGTAAATGCCAGCGCGCTTACCCATAAGTCGTCGTGTCAATGGCATTGCACCTTGAGTTGGCCACTTCCCGGCTCTGGCGTATTGATCTCCTGTCACCAATTGACGTGATACGGCCAGCGCCAGTGCCACAGCCATATCCGCTACATCATCACTCAATACGTCCGGTGTATTAGACACGGCGATACCATGTCCACGGCAGTAGTCACGATCCACGGCGTCCACTCCCACCCCGAAGACGGCAACGATTTTCACGTAGGGCAACTGCGTCAGCACTGCAGCCTCAACACCACGACCGCCATCGGTCACGACGCCGACACAATCATTGGCAAGGCTTGTCAGCAGAGCAGGCTGATCGTTGGATTCCCAGTAGCGGTGAACCGTATAGGTGTGTTCCAGTGTTTGCTGGACTGAAGGAAGCAACGGGCCCATCAGTAAAAGGGTATGACTCATGCTCGCGATCTCTGTTATCGACGGGGTTGAATATAATTGTTCAGTTCCAGCAGACTGATGGCTTTTTCAGCCACTTGCTCGGGTGTCGCATCGATGCTGACGGTGAGCACATGGGGCTCATCACGGGGATCTTCGAGTGTGGCAAACTGACTGTCGAGCAGCGATTCGGGCATGAAGTGCCCCGAGCGCTCGTGCATGCGTGAACCGATCAGATCACGACTGCCTTCCAGATAAACGTAAACCACCTGACCTGCCGTATTGAGCGTCTGCCGGTATCGTAGCTTGAGAGCCGAGCAGGCAATAACGCAGACGTTGTGCAGCTCGGCTTTTTCACGGGCATAGACGGCGACCTGCTCTAGCCAGGGCTGCCGGTCCTCATCTGTCAGTGGTTGACCCGATGCCATCTTGTCGATGTTGGCGGTTGGATGCAGCTCATCCCCGTCTTTTGCATGGACTTTCATGCCACGCAGCGTGAGTCCATCGGCAATATTGGCGGCTACGGTCGACTTGCCGCAGCCACTGACGCCCATGACGACAATGACAAGGGGGCTAGAGTCGCTGCTTGTGGCTTGTGACCCGTTTTGTGTTTTACTCACCGTAGAATTCATGTGTTTGGTCCAATCAGCGGGGGGCGAGTGAGTAATGCATAAGAAACATGACTGGCCTGCAGGTAAAGACATGATGATAACGTTAACGCTAACGATACGGCAACTTTGAGACGGCTATGTACGGAGAATTGGAAGGCTGTGGGTTTGAATCGCTACATGCCTCTTTTAACGAATGTTACGTGGGTCATGCGCGTGTTGAGCGCTTGTGGAGTGGGGCTCGCTGGTCTGAGGGCCCGGCCTGGTTTGCCGCCGGTCGCTATCTGTTGTGGTCGGATATTCCCAACAACACGATGTTGCGTTGGGATGAGACCAGCGGATGCGTAAGTACCTTTCGCTGCCCGAGTAACAACAGTAACGGCAACACCGTTGATTTCAACGGGCGTCTGGTCAGTTGTGAGCACCTGGGGCGACGGGTGACGCGCACCGAGTATGATGGAAAGATAACCGTGCTGGCCGACAGCTGGCAGGGCAAACGTCTGAACTCTCCCAACGATGTAGTGGTGAAATCGGATGGCTCCATTTGGTTTACTGATCCCAGCTATGGAATCCTCACCGACTATGAGGGCGATAGAGCTAATCCTGAGCTTCCCTGCCAAGTCTATCGGATAGATCCCGACGGTACTCTCGATGTTGTGGCTGATGACTTCTTCAAACCCAATGGTCTGGCCTTTTCGCCGGATGAATCCATCCTGTACATCGCTGATACTGGCGCGACACACGCAGCGGATGGGCCAAAGCACATTCGCGCGTTTTCAGTTTCCGCAGATGGCCGATCGCTGGGCGATGACCGGGTGTTTGCTGAGTGTACGGCTGGCTTGTTTGACGGCTTTCGCTGTGACACTCAGGGGCGAATCTGGAGCAGCGCCGCCGATGGCGTGCATTGCTATAGTGTCGAAGGATTGCTGATTGGAAAAATCCGTATTCCTGAAATCGTCAGTAACGTAACCTTCGGTGGGGCGAAGCGTAATCGGCTATTCATCTGTGGAACTACATCGCTGTATTCGGTGTACCTTACGGTGAATGGCTGTTCACCCGGTTAGGGGGTCTTCCAGCCTGATATTCCGGTTTTGGAAAATCAAGGCACAGCGGGTACTCGAACCTGTACAAGTCCTTTGCCGCGTTGTATGGCATGCTTGTCGACTTGCTTCGGGTCTTTTTTCAAGACAATGAACCTTTCCAAGCAGCTGCAGGATTAGCGCAATGCAACAACGTCTGGTGAACCGCGGTGTGCTGGTTTTCATACTGGTCTTTATCTCGCTGCTGTTTCTTAACCTCATACAGCCATTTCTTCAGGCCATATTTATCGCAGCCCTGTTTGCTGCCATGTTCCACCCGTTGTACCGGTCGGTGTTGGCAAGGGTTGGACGGCGACGCGTGCTCGCTTCGGCTCTGACGATTGTCATCGTGCTGTTCTTTGTCGTTGTGCCGCTCGCCCTGCTGCTGGCGGTTGTCACCACGCAAGCGGTTGATATTGCCCAGAGTGCCACCCCGTGGATTCGTCAACAGCTTGCCACTCCGGGCTTGATTACACAGACGCTGGAGAATCTGCCGTTCTACAGCTATATCGAGCCTTACCGGGAGCTTGCACTGGAAAGACTCGGTGATGTAGCAGGCTCTGCCAGCGGTTGGATCGTGGATGCCTTGCAAAGTGCAACGTTGGGAACCGTGAGTGCATTGTTCAGCGTTCTGATCGTGCTGTATACCTTGTTCTTCTTTCTGATGGATGGTGACCGATTGCTGTATTACGTTCTGTACTATCTACCCTTGAACGACGAGGATGAAACCAAATTGTTGCGCCGTTTTACCTCGGTGACTAAGGCGACGCTTAAAGGTACTGCTGTCATTGGCGTTTTACAGGGTAGTCTGGCGGGTGCCGCATTGTATATTGCAGGGATTCCCAGCGCTGTCTTCTGGGCGGTCGCCATGATGGTGCTCTCTGTCGTACCCGGGGTAGGTACCGCGCTGGTATGGGTGCCAGCTGTCATCTACCTGATTGTCGGTGGCGAGTATGTCACCGCCGTCGCGGTCGGCCTGTTTTGCGCGCTCGTGGTAGGAACTGTTGACAATGTACTGCGGCCGAAGCTTGTCGGCAATGACACCGAGTTGCATGAGCTTCTGATCTTTTTCAGCACCTTGGGTGGGCTGATCATGTTCGGGTTTATGGGATTTGTCATAGGCCCTATTATTGCCGCTCTGTTCGTGACCATGTGGGAGTTGTACGGCGATGAATTCCAGGAGTGGTTGCCAAGCACCGCCTTCAGGCCCGAAGGCAAACCTATCGAGCTTCCTCATCAGAGACTAAGCCGACTCCGTGATGCGGCGAAAGTCAGGGAGGCGGGGGATTCTCCGGAAGGAGGGGATTCTGATTCGACTAACGAAGGTCAGTGATTCAGCGGATAAACCCGGCAGTGAGCGGTAGTGAACTTGCGCAGAATCTGGTTGTCGACAGGGCTGACCTGCAACCTGAACCCCGACTGCGCTACCAGTTGCGTGGCAGCTTTTTGAGTAAATGGAGCCGTCCATCGCGGACCTCGACGTAATCACCCTTGACCAGCTCGGCCATGATCTTGCCCACCATCTCGCGAGAGGCCCCAATCATGTTGCCAAGCTCCTGGTGAGAATATTTCTTGGGCAGGTTGGGAAGTTCCGCTGCGCTGCTATCCACTCCGACTTGCGGGTCAACACCCGCCAATTCGTGCAGTTTATCCACCAGGCGACGGTAGACGTTGTCGAGCGCAAGCCGTCTGCTGCCCTCGGTTGCGTCTCGCAATCTTGTAGTTAGTGAGCGAATGATGTTGATGGCTGTCTCGGGGCTCTGTCGCAGGCAGTCGAGAAACGCCTGTTTACCGATCATTAGCGCCACGACAGGTTCCAGTGTCATGACCGAGGCCGAGCGAGGTTCATTGTCCAGCAAGGCTATATCACCAATGACGGCTCCGGTACCCTGCTCGTACAGGACAAGCTCACGCCCGTCTTCATCGCTGAGGAACACTTTGACGGCTCCGCTTTTGATAACGAACATGGACTCCCCGGGGTCGCCTTCATTCATCATGACGGCGTGTTTGCGGAAGGTCAGTTCTCGCGCCTGTGCGGCCAGTTGCTCCAACTGTTCATTCGTCAGGTGGCTGAATAGCTCGACATGACTTAGAAGGCTTACTGATGTGTTGGTGTCTGTAATCATGGAATAGGCATGCCTGTGATGAGGTTCCCGTCAACTCGCGCCATCATAACAACCTCTTGTGCTGATACCGGTAAATAGCTGAATACATCTTTTGTCTGATTCTATATCTGATTCTATACCCCGTCCTTCATCCGTTGACACCGGATTCCAGCGAGTTCTGGGGTACACTTGCCCTAGACCTGTCTGAATTGTAAGCGGGTTTGTTGCTCGTTACAGAAATATTAGACATTCTAGAGAGGAAGGAGAACATGGAAATGAAGAAAATGATGGGCCTCAGTCTGGCCCTGACAGGGCTTGTATTTGGCTCTACTGCGTTCGGACAGGATACATTGGTATATTGTTCAGAAGGTTCGCCAGAGGGCTTTGATCCGGCTCTGTATACAGCCGGCACAACCTTTGATGCGTCATCGCGTCAGGTTTACAACAAGCTGGTGGAGTTTGACCGTGGCACGACGGTAATCGCTCCTGCCCTGGCAGAGAGCTACGAGATATCAGACGATGGCCTGACTTATACGTTCAAACTGCGCTCAGGCGTCAAATTTCACACCACATCTTATTTCACGCCCACGCGCGACCTTACCTCCGAGGACGTTGTGTTCTCGTTTGAGCGCCAGCGTCTGGCCGAAAATCCCTACAACCAGGTTTCTGGTGGTACGTGGGAGTACTTCAATGGCATGTCCATGCCTGATCTCATTGAATCAGTCGAAGCCATAGATGACATGACAGTCAAGTTCAACCTGACCCGGCCGGAAGCGCCAATGATTGCAAACCTGGGAATGGATTTCGCTTCTATTGTTTCTGCAGAATACGCAGCTGCGCTATTGGAAGCCGGCACGCCTGAGCAGCTCAATCAGCAACCGATTGGAACAGGTCCGTTCAAATTCGTAGGCTATCAGAAAGATGCCGTCATTCGCTTTCAGGCGCATGAAGAGTATTGGGCTGGCAAGGCGGGCATCGACAATCTTATATTTGCCATCACGCCTGACAATTCAGTGGGCTACCAGAAATTGAAAGCGGGTGAGTGTCACGTGCTGGGCTACCCTAACCCCGCAGATATCACTGCCATGCAAGGTGATTCTGATCTTGTCGTGCTCGAGCAGGAAGGACTCAACGTGGGCTATCTTGCCTACAACACAACGGTTGCACCGTATGACAATGTCAACGTCCGCAAGGCATTGAACATGGCCATCAACAAGCAGGCGATTCTGGATGCTGTGTTCCAGGGTTCTGGCAAAGCGGCTAAAAACCCTATTCCACCTACCATCTGGTCCTACAACGAAGCCACAGTTGACGATCCGTACGATCCTGAAAAAGCCAGGGCCATACTGGAAGCCGAAGGAGTTGAAGAGCTCAAAATGCAGATCTGGGCTATGCCTGTGGTGCGTCCCTACAACCCTAATGCACGTCGTATGGCTGAAGTCATGCAGGAAGATTTCGCCAATATCGGTGTTGAGGTGGAAATCGTCAGCTACGACTGGGGCGAGTATCTGAAGTTGTCAAAGGAGCTTGATCGCCCAGGCGCGGTATTATTGGGTTGGACCGGTGACAATGGCGATCCTGACAATTTTCTTGCTGTACTCCTGGGGTGCGATGCCGTCGGTAACGCCAATCGTGCACAGTGGTGTCACCAACCCTTTGATGATCTCATTCAACAAGCTAAGATAGTGTCCGACCAGACAGAACGGACACGGCTGTATGAAGAAGCCCAGATAATCTTCAAAGAGCAGGCGCCGTGGGCAACTATCGCCCATTCTGTCGTTTACAAGACGGTTCGCAATGAGGTTCAGGATTTCAAGATCGATCCTTTTGGCGGGCATATCTTCTACGGTGTTTCACTGGCCAAATAACGGGGCGTTATTAACCACGACGTACTGAAGACGGCCGCTTGTGCGGCCGTTTTTAATTGGAATAAGCGAAAACATGACTGATCGATACGACGCCTTACGCTCCATCGCCAAGCGCGAAGGTCTTGATGCCATTGCACTGGTACCAGGGGCCAATTTCTCACGCCTGTTCAATAAGGAATTTCATCAGAACGAGCGACCACTGGTGGTTGTTATTCCAACCGATGGTGCACCATCCGCGATTGTGCCCAATCTGGAGATGCCGTCGTTTAGCGCCGTGGGTTTTGAAGGTGAGGTATTTGACTGGCGGGATCAGGATGGTTTCCAGCCCGCCTTTGATGCACTGATGCAGCACAGCAATTTGACGACGATGGGCGTTGAAGGACAGGTAATGCGTGTGTTTGTTGATCAGGCATTCAGAAAGAGTGCCGCCGGGCTCGAGATAAGAGATGCACAAAAAGCTATTGCCAGCTTGCGGCTGAGCAAAAACGCTGAGGAGCTTGCTGCCATACGTGGGGCGATCAGCATTTCCGAAAAAGCACTGGCAAACACCCTCGATCAAGTGAAGGCTGGTATGAGTGAAAGGGCAATAGAGAATATTCTTGTCCAGCAGCTGTTCGCCAGCGGTGCACAGGATTTCGCATTCCCACCCATCGTGGCGGCTAGCACCAATTCTGCTCAACCGCATGCGCATAGCAGGGCTGACTATCATGTGCAGGCTGGAGACGCCTTGCTTATTGATTTCGGAGCACGGGCTGACGGGGTGTGTGCAGACATTACTCGCACCTTTTTCGTTGGGCACTGCGAAGACAAGCACGCAGAGGTCTATAACACAGTGCTGGCTGCGAATCTGGCAGGCCATGAGGCTTCACGGCCCGGTGCTACCGCTCACGATATTGATGAGGCGACCACTGCTGTGCTCGAAAACTCAGCCTTCGCAGATCGCATCCGGCACAAGACTGGACATGGTTTGGGGCGAGATATTCATGAGGACCCCTACATCATGCGCGGCAATCACGAAAAACTGGCAAGCGGCACGGTATTCACCATAGAACCCGGGCTCTATGAGTTGTCCGAGTTCGGTGTGCGCATCGAGGACGACGTCGTAATCACAGATACCGGGAGCGAATCGATGACACGTTTTGACAAGACTCTCACGATCATCGGTTAGACGGACATGCTGGGATTCATACTGCGCAGGCTCGGCACGTTTATTCCGACGTTCATCGGAGTATCTATTGTCTCGTTCCTGTTTATCCGCCTGCTGCCCGGTGATCCCATCCTATTGATGGCAGGGGAGCGGGGCATGACGGATGAGCGTTATGCCACTCTCATGACTCAGTTTGGATTCGACCGACCCTTGCTAACGCAGTACTGGGATTATCTGACCGGTATTTTGCGCGGTGATCTGGGTATGTCCTTCAAGACCAAGCAACCGGTATGGGATGAGTTTTTTGCGCTGTTTCCGGCAACGCTGGAATTATCGCTGTGCGCCATTGTTTTTGCCATTGTCATAGGCATTCCTTCAGGCATCGTTGCAGCGGTCAATCGTGGAAAATGGCCTGATCAGGCCCTTATGTCCACCGCCCTCGTTGGCTATTCCATGCCGATCTTCTGGTGGGCCTTGCTGTTGATCATTTTGTTCTCTGGCATGCTTGGCTGGACGCCGGTGTCCGGGCGAATCTCCCTGATGTTTTTCTTTCCGACCGATACCGGCTTCATGCTGATTGACAGCTTCAGAAGCGGGCAGCCGGGGGCATTTGCCTCAGCAGTGCAGCATCTGATCCTGCCGACTATCGTGCTTGGCACCATACCGCTGGCGGTCATTGCCCGGCAAACTCGTTCCGCCATGCTGGAGGTCCTTAGCGAGGACTATGTTCGCACCGCCAAGGCCAAAGGCTTGAGTCCGTTCAGAGTTAATGGTTTGCACGCTCTACGTAATGCGTTGATACCCGTCATCACCGTTATCGGTTTATCTGTCGGTACGCTGATGGCAGGCGCAATCCTGACGGAAACCATTTTTTCCTGGCCGGGTATCGGCAAGTGGATGGTGGAAGGGATCAACAGTCGTGACTATACCGCCGTGCAGGGAGGGCTATTGATGATTGCCGTTATTGTCATGGTGGTCAATCTGATTGTCGATGTGCTTTACGGGCTGATCAATCCGAAGATTCGTCAACGATGAATGCTGTCGACAACACGGTGCCCTCAAGGCCCGGACGCTTTGCTGAGTTCTGGAGCTACTTTAGTGAGAACCGTGGTGCTGTCGTCGGCCTGGTAGTGTTCACGCTGTTCGTGATCATCGCCATACTGGCTGATCTCATAGCGCCTCATTCAGCGACACAGCAGTACCGCGAGGCTTTGCTGCAACCTCCCATGTGGCAGGAGGGGGGTACCAGTCAATTCATACTGGGCACTGACGCGGTAGGTCGCGATCTGTTATCACGTTTGATACATGGTGCCAGGTATTCGTTTTTCATTGGCATCATCGTGGTGGTGATTGCTGCCGGCAGTGGCGTCATTATTGGTCTGATTGCAGGGTTTGCCCGCGGTTGGGTGGACACACTCATCATGCGTCTGATGGACATCTTGCTAGCGTTTCCAAGCTTGCTGCTAGCGCTGGTGATGGTCGCCATTCTGGGCCCGTCCCTGACTAACGCAATGATTGCTATCGCTATCGTCTTGCAACCTCATTATGTACGTCTGACCCGTGCTGCCGTGCTTCAGGAATTGCCAAAGGATTATGTAACCTCGGCGCGTGTTGTGGGTGCAAGCCGCATGCGTCTGATGTTTGTGACCGTACTGCCTAATTGTCTTGCGCCGATCATCGTACAGGCGGCTTTGTCCTTTTCCACGGCTATTCTGGATGCGGCCGCGCTGGGATTTCTTGGCCTGGGCGCCCAACCGCCGACTCCGGAGTGGGGCACCATGCTGGCTGATTCTCGCGAGTTTGTATTGCGTGCCTGGTGGGTAGTGACATTTCCGGGGCTGGCTATTCTTGTCAACGTGCTGGCCATTAACCTGATGGGAGATGGTCTGCGTGATGCACTTGACCCTAAACTCAAGCGTAGCTGATTCAGTATCTGGCCTTCGCACTCAACTCGTATCAGGAGAGCTTCATGCCCTTGCTTGATGTGCGCAATTTGTCGGTAGATTTCAAGACTGTTGATGGTCAGTTCCGTGCTGTCGACGGCGTGGATGTGCAAGTGGATGTCAGTGATGTCCTGGCGATTGTCGGTGAGTCGGGTAGTGGCAAGTCAGTGTCGATGCTTGCGGTCATGGGTTTATTGCCATGGACTGCAACAGTAAAGGCTGACGCCATTGAATTTGATGGCCAGGATCTTATGCGAATAACGCCTGCACAGCGACGCGCCATTGTTGGCCGCGATGTGTCCATGATCTTTCAGGAGCCCATGTCCAGTTTGAATCCCTGCTTTACCATCGGGTTCCAGATTCGTGAGGCCTTGAAGACGCACTTGTCGTTAACTCGCTCGCAACGTCAGAGACGGGCGATAGAATTGTTGGAGCAGGTGGGTTTACCAGAGCCTGAGCGTCGTTTAAAGGCGTTTCCGCATCAGCTCTCCGGGGGGATGTCGCAACGTGTGATGATTGCCATGGCGATTGCCTGCAAGCCGAAACTGCTGATAGCGGATGAACCCACGACAGCGCTGGATGTCACGATTCAGGCCCAGATTCTTGAGCTATTGGTGGAGTTGCAGCAATCAACTGGCATGGCGCTGGTACTGATCACTCACGATATGGGTGTCGTGGCAGAAACCGCACAGCGCGTCAGTGTGCAATACGCTGGTCAGAAAGTGGAAGAACAGGATGTACGCTCCTTGTTTGCCGATGCACATCACCCCTATACCCATGCGCTGCTTTCAGCGTTGCCGGAAAGGTCCGAGACCAAAAGGTTACCGAGTATTCCGGGTGTTGTGCCCGGTCAGTTTGACCGGCCTTCGGGTTGCCTGTTTTCGCCGCGATGCACGTTTGCCGATGATCGATGCCAAAGCGTCCCGCCTTTGCCTCAGGCACCGCAACTCGGTCATGCCCGCTGCCACTATCCCTTGTCTAATGGATCACCTGTTGTGCAGAGCGAGGTGCAATCATGAGCAACGAGGTGTCAGCACCTTTAATACGTGCCGAGAACCTCAGTCGCCACTATGAGGTGTCGGGTGGTCTATTCGGCAAGAGTGCTTCTGTCAAAGCGCTCAGTGATGCAAGTTTCCAATTAAATGCTGGCAAGACGTTAGCGGTAGTTGGCGAATCAGGCTGTGGCAAGTCGACGCTTGCGCGCGTGGTGACCATGATCGAGTCACCCAGCTCCGGGTCTCTGAATCTGGATGGGCATGTGATCAGTGCTGACAACGTGCTGGATGATGAACAGCGCGCACAACTTAGAGCCTCGGTGCAAATTGTCTTTCAGGACCCCTTTGGCTCATTGAACCCACGGCAAAGTATCGGACGCATTCTCGAAGAGCCGTTACTGATCAACCGGCCAGATATATCGCCATCAGGACGTGAAGTCAAAGCGCGGGAGATGCTGGCACTGACCGGGCTTCGTCCTGAACACTATGAGCGTTATCCGCATATGTTTTCTGGCGGACAGCGGCAACGCATTGCCGTGGCACGGGCTCTCATGCTGAACCCGCGCATTTTGGTATTGGACGAGCCTGTTTCAGCGCTGGATTTGTCCATTCAGTCGCAGATTCTTAACTTGCTCGTCGATCTACAGGAACGATTTGACCTGGCGTATCTGTTTATCTCGCATGACTTGTCCGTGGTGCGACACATGGCTGATGATGTCATGGTGATGTATCTTGGGCGTGTGGTGGAATCGGGTGCTGCCGAGGCCGTTTTCTCATCGCCGAAACATCCCTATACACAAGCGCTTCTGTCGGCAACACCTGTCGCTGACCCCACACGCGAACAAAAACGTATCAGGCTGGAAGGTGAATTGCCCTCACCATTGAACCCGCCAGCAGGATGCGCATTCAATCCGCGTTGCTGGAAGACGCAAGAGCGCTGCAAGACGCAAGCGCCCGCATTGGAGCAGACAGATGGCCACAAGGTTGCGTGTTACTTTTCGTTGTCATGATCGTCGAGCAGGTTTGTCATCCCCGCGCAGGCGGGAATCCAGCAGTGACGTCAGCTCCGTTAGCTTAAATTCCGGGAACATCTGATATGAGCCAACAACTGCCTTTAAAGATTCTCATCGCAGGCATCGGCAACATGGGACGAAGCCATGCACTTGCCTGTCATCGCCATCCGGGTTTCGATGTTGTCGCTCTGCTTAATCGGTCCACACCTGAGCTTCACGATGAATTAACGCATCTACCGTTATACAACGACTTCCATGAAGCGCTGTCAACTGTTGACTGCGATGTGGTATCAATCAATACCTACTCTGATTCGCATGCGGAATACGCCATTGCAGCGCTGGATAAAGGTAAGCATGTATTTCTGGAAAAACCCATGGCCACCAGTGTGGCGGATGCTGAGCGGGTGGTTGAGGCCGCTGTGCGCAATGACAAGAAGCTGGTTGTCGGCTATATCCTGAGGCATCACCCATCATGGATAAAACTCATAGATGAGGCACGGGCGCTTGGTGGACCGTTTGTATTCCGGTTAAACCTGAACCAGCAATCGTCCGGTGCAACCTGGCAGACTCACCAACAGCTGATGCAATCTACCTCTCCACTGGTTGATTGTGGTGTGCACTATGTGGACGTGATGTGCCAGATTACCGATGCCATGCCTGTTCATGTTAGTGGGATGGGACTGCGGCTGAGCGATGATGTACCTGAAAATATGTATAACTATGGGCATTTTCAGGTTCGGTTCGACGATGACTCGGTTGGCTGGTATGAAGCCGGCTGGGGACCGATGATGTCGGAGAGTGCTTTTTTTGTAAAAGACATACTTTCGCCGAAGGGCTGTGTGTCTATCGTAATGGACGAAGGCGCACGTTCAGACGATATTGACACGCATACGCGTACCTCGAAAATTCGTATTCACCGTAGTGAGCTTGGTAGTGATGGTGGTTTTGCTAAAGCCGATACGTTGCTGGACATGGCAGACGAGCCTGATCATCAGGCGTTGTGTGATCGTGAGCAGGCATATTTGTATGATGCTATTGTTAATGATATTGATCTGGCAAGGCATTGGCGTGATGCTGTGCAGTCGTTGAGAATTTGTATTGCGGCCGATGAGAGTGTCAAGTCAGGTCAGCCCGTTTCATTGCTGTAGTCCATTTTTTTGACTATGTTTATAGTGGTTTGCAATTTGTGCACGTATGTGTCGATAAAACAAGGAATATCGTTCTATGCCAAGTGATATGAAGATAGATTACATCGAGTTGCCCGCTGTAGATCTCGATGCCGTAGAGGCTTTTTACAAGGCTGTTTTCTCATGGACATTTGAGGACTATGGCCCCGAGTACAGAGCGTTTTCAGATGGCAGAATTGATGGCGGCTTCTACCGTGCTGAGTTGCATTCAGTGGCCGATAATGGATCTGCGCTGGTGATTTTCTATGCAGAAAATCTGGAGGATGTTCAGGTGGCCATTGAACGTGCCGGTGGCTCCATACTAAAGCCTATATTTACGTTTCCCGGTGGGCGACGTTTTCAATTTACAGATCCCGCGGGTAATGAGCTTGCAGTATGGAGCGATAAATAATGTTGGCGCTTGTTTATTTTGCCCGCTAGTGGAGTGCGCTTACTGGCATGTGGGAGGAAGATCAATGAATGCCTGTTCAGCTCTGAGAACCATTGCCTCGTCAAAATCTCTATCGTTATCAATGTCGCTGACGTCTTCGAACAGATTGATGACCAGATCGTTACCCTCTCTACTCAGAACTGCTCTGCCGAAAAAGAATGAATCCAGAAATATGCGATCCTGTACCGGATCTTTTTTTACCTCACCTTGTGATGGTCTTGGCTCAATGCAGTTGTTCATGGTATTGACTTCCAGAGTCAGGCTTGTCGACACGCCGTCGTCATTTGGATCCTGAATTTCAAGATAGGCCTCACTGACGGGACGTCCTCGCCAGTTATCGGGAAGCTCATACACGCCGACAAACGGCGCTATCAGAGCTGCAGCTTCTCCGTTGGTGTCACCTGCGCCCCCACCTGATTGAACGGTGCCATCCGAGCAAGCGCCAAGGAATAAGGTTGTCAGAAGTGCAGAATACAGAGATGTGTTTTTGGTCATGTGACGTTCCATGAAAGTCCTGTTCTAATTTAAAATAGCTCTCACTGGTAGGTTATACCAAGGGATGAGGTGACACTAACTCTGGCAAGGTTAACCGCGGCTGAATAAGGATGCCCGCTGTGGCATTGTGAACTAGCGTGAAATTTTTCAAAGGCCGATGTTCTGCGTGTTTGATCGTTTTTCATTGCCATTGGCAAGCTTGGTCGTGCGTGTTAGTGCACGGTTATATACTTCTTCGTTTAACATGTGCTCCAATGCGGTGCGGGATACAGCAGTGTTTAATGCGTTGCCATAAAATGTTTCGAACAACGCACTGTTTTGTTTTGCCTCTGTCTCAACGACCCTCGGAACAATCACTTTTTGAGCTAAGCTTTAAGCTAAGCCATAGGCACCAAATGTCACGCAGCCACCGACGCATTTCCCCAAAGAAAAAATGGGCGAAAGGTTACAGAGATTGGGCAAACCACCGAAGTTGCCAGCTTTAGTATGTGTTTCGTTGATAGTGAAAAAGCGCCACGGGGGCATGTATAGCAACGTGGGCGCACAACAGTGGCAGGGTGATAAAATAACATCCCCTACTGCAAGTTCTTAATAGTCAGGCAGGTTAGAGATTGTTTAGGGTGCTGTCCAAATCATCTGTTTTGAATCACCTTCGTCTTTAATATCGTCCTGGACGCTAAATTCCAATCGTCCGGTATCAATATATCGTTCTTCTTCAACGGTGTGGAACTGTCTAATTAGCGCTGAACGCTGGAATGCACTACCCGTTTCCCAATCTGACCAAGCACATTCGTATTCTAAACAACGATGACTCAAGATAGCATCCGTTGTCCGTGTCTGTCGCAAAATATCTCTGAATGTCCATTTAGTATTGTTGGAAATTTTGATAGGTCAGTTTTATTCTGCGGTTTGACTGAACTCGTCACGGACGCGCCATAAGGTATTGTTGGTCTTACATCTACGCTGGCTCAGGCGTAATTCACCAGATAGTGCATGCTTAGTACCATGGTAATTAAAGAGCAGGTGCCGCGCAGGTGATTCCATCTTGTCCATTTTTTAAAATATATCGCCCATATTTCTACTTTTCTGCTCTGCTCGTCTCTTGTTTGTGCCAGTCGATTATTGAGTGGAACATTGAACATAGCGGTACAACAAAACATACCAACCACATAGATCAGCCCGCTTAGTATCAAAAACCAACGGCCTGTCAATTCAGTACTAACGATTCCTACCACAAGCAAAACTAAATACAAAAGCGTAGACCCAAAAAAAAGAAGCATAAACCACGAACGCAGTATGACGTCGTTAATACTATTCATGGCATCTGCAGCCCTTGTTGGCCCAAGTTGATGTAATGAACGCATGATGAATGTTGAGAAGGCAAAATAAACACCGGCCATCAGGCCGGCGCTTATGGACGCTATGGTTAGTAGAATTGTCACTATGTTGTCTAACATCACACCACCTTATTTATTGATCTACTGCTGGTCAGCAGGAGCAGCAGGCTGATCAAACCGATAGCGGCTTCCAGCAGGGTTGCTAGTACGAGGCCAGAGGCTGGCACGCCATCCGCAACAATGCTGATGCCACGTGCACCGGCATACGACAGATATATCAGCATAGTCAACTTCAATCCAACATTATGATACTTTTTAAAAACAGAGTAAATAATAAATATACCCGCTGCCAGCAGTAGACCGGCCGATGCTTTTAGCTCATTCAGCAAGCTTACGTTTGCTTCAATATCGATGTTGTTCGATGAGTAAAAATCGTCTGTTGATAGAAAAATCGACATACCGATAACAATAAGAAGCGTGCCAGACACCATCAGAAATACATTTTGAATTGCCGTCAAGTTTGTTTTCATAGTGATTTTGTGTGAAATTTTATAATAAATACCCGGTGGGAAATATGATTTAAGCCTGATGTAGTAGCCCACTACGATGCCAAGCCCCTGAGCTCATTACTTTGCGCAAGTATTCGCTAAAATCTGTTGCGGGTCGCCCAAGCGCCTCTTCCACGCCGGTTGTCGGAGTGGAGTTACGGCCATCAAACACGACCGTGAACAGTTCACGCATAAGCCACAGCATACCTTCAGGCAAGCCTTGATCACGAAGTGTATTAAGGAAATCGTCTATCGGAATTGATGTGTACTTGACGGGGTAACCCACCACTTCAGAAATTTCAGCTACGCACTGCGCGAACGTCAATGCACGCGGCCCAGTGACCTCAAACAAATGATTACGTAGTTCAGGCTGTGTTAGAGTCGCTACCGCAACGTCCGCAATATCGTCAATGTCAACAAAGGGTTCAGCGTTGTCTCCAGCCGGTAGCATAAGCTCACCGCCTACAATACCTTCAATCATGAAACCTTCACTGAAGTTTTGCATGAACCAGCTGGCCCGAACAACATTCCAATCCAGCCCACTATTAATCAATACTTTCTCGGCACGCTGTGCTCCCTGTTCGCCACGACCCGAAAGCAGTACAACGTGTTGTAATCCAACGTCTTTTGCAAGCTCGGTAAATTCTCGTACTGTACGCTCAGCAGATGGTATAGCAAGATCGGGATAAAACGTAACGTAGGCTGATCGGGTGCCCTCCAGCGCTGTGCGCCACGTTGTTGAATCTTCCCAGTTGAATGCAGGAGTTGAAGAACGTGAGACACCGCGCGTGGAATAGCCAAGATCTTGTAAGCGCTGTTCGACACGCAAGCCGGTTTTTGCAGTTTTGCCGATAATCAATACGGGTGAATTTTTCATTTTAAATCTCCAGTTCATGTTGAGGAAATATCAGCAAGTGGTTGACTTGCCAACGCGAACTATTTTCTAGCGAATGTGCTGGAGTTAAAATCACGAAATGTCTAAGATTATTGTCAGTTCGTCTAAATTCACGAGAAGCGATGACAGGATTTCAATTAGATGTACCGCATATCGATCCTGTATTACCGCCAAGCTCGGATCCGTTTGGTGAAGTTTTGCAGTTGCTGAAGTTAACCGGCGTGCTTTATTGCAATGCACAACTTACAGATCCGTGGGGTATCGAGATCCCGCATTTGCCCGGTGTAATGAACGTGGAACTGGTCACATCCGGGCATTGTTGGTTTGAACTCGAAGGCGAAGCGCCAGTATTTATGCCACAAGGCAGCCTCATTTTGATCCCGCGTGGCAATCGACATATTTTGCGTGGCAACCCCGGAGACAAGGCGACACGCCTAGAGGATATTCCGGTTGAGAGAGTTGGTGATCGCTTCGAAAACATGCAGTTTGGAGGTGGAGGACGACACACCCGGATAACGTATTATGGTGTCCGTTTCGACCCCTATCTGGCTAATCGTCTTATTCAGTTACTGCCTGCAACGCTACATTTGCGCACCCACATAGATGATGGCAACTGGTTACAAAGCACAATTCAATTTATCGCACAAGAAGCCGAACAAAAATTACCCGCTAGTGAAACTATCATTACCCGGTTGGCAGAAATCCTTGTCATCCAGGCTTTTCGTAGCTGGATCCAAGGATTGCGTGAAGACGAGAAAGGCTGGGTCGCCGCATTAAACGATCCTTTTATCGGTAAGGCAATGTCATTGATGCATAGGCAGCCTGCTCGCAACTGGCAGGTAGAGAGCCTTGCGCATGAGATTGGAATGTCACGTTCAGGGTTTTCCGCGCGCTTTTCGGCAATGATGGGCGAGTCCGTAAAGCAATATCTCACCACACTGCGAATTCAGTTGGCTCATCGCGAGTTGCGGGAATCTAACGATACGCTTGCACAGATTGCCGAACGTGTTGGCTATAAATCAGAGTCAGCATTTAACCGCGCTTTCAAACGCGAGGTGGGTGTGTCTCCGGGAGAAGTGCGTAAACACCGTGTAAGAGGTTAGCGTAATCCGGTGGTATTTTCCGTCAATACAAACCCATAAAGCCAAAGCGTGCTCTGTATCGGGTGTTCGGAGGTAATACGATCAGGATGCTCTTCGTCCTTGTTTGTCAAACACGTGACACTTGCCCGGATCTATTCCCAGTTGGCAAGTCTCGCCGATAGAGAATTGATACTCACCATCAAGCTTTGCGATCAGCGTTTGCCCATTATCCACTAACAGATGTACAAACGACTCGCCACCCAGATGCTCAAACACTTGTACCGTCCCGACAAAGGCACCGTCAGAATCAATGTTCAGGTGCTCAGGTCTAACGCCCAATGTAATCTGACCAGCAGGTGCCTGGCTTCGACATACATTTTTCTCGCCAATGGAAACCGTCTGTCCATCACACGATGCGTCCAGAAAATTCATCGCAGGAGAGCCGATAAAGCCTGCTACGAACCGATTGACAGGTTTTCGATACAACTCCAACGGCGTGCCAATCTGTTCAACCTCTCCTGCGCGAAAAACGACAATGCGATCAGCGAGAGTCATTGCCTCGACCTGATCATGGGTTACGTACACCAAGGTATTCCTCAGGCGTTGATGCAGCTTCAGAATCTCTACGCGCATATGGACTCGAAGGGCTGCATCAAGGTTGGAAAGTGGTTCATCGAACAGAAAGACTTCAGGTTCTCGTACGATGGCACGCCCAATCGCGACACGTTGTCTTTGTCCGCCTGATAGTTCACGCGGCTTGCGATCCATCAGTTCATCGAGTCCAAGAATGTCAGCGGCCTTGTTTACGCGCTCTTCTATTTCGGCCTTTGGAACTTTGGCGTGCCGCAGCGCAAAACCCAGATTACCGCGAACGTCCTTGTGCGGGTACAAGGCGTAAGATTGAAACACCATGGCAATACCCCGATTGGCGGGAGGCTGGTGATCAATGCGTTTGCCACCGATAGCTATACTGCCGCTACTCAAGGTTTCAAGACCTGCGATCATGCGCAACATCGTGGACTTGCCACAACCACTGGGCCCGACGAAAACGACCAATTCGCCATCATTTACCAGCAGATTCATGTCCTTGATGACTTCGGTGCTGCCAAAGGACTTATTGACGTTGACAAGCTCTAGGGTAGCCATAGGTTTTTACATAGTCCGTACTGAGGCATGATGATTGTTCTATCCCTTGACAGCGCCAGCGGTGATGCCACGGATCAATTGCCTTGAAAATAAGATGTACATGACCAACACCGGAAGAATCGCAACTGACAGCGCAGCCAGTACAGATCCCCATTTAACCGTGTATTGACCAATAAACTGTTGAACACCCAGTGTGACGGTGCGCGTCTCCTCGCCTGGTGACAGAATGAGCGGGAACCATAGGTCATTCCAGATGGGAATCATGGAAAAAACAGCTACAGTGGCAATCACAGGCCTGACAAGAGGGATGACAACTTCAAAGAAAATTCGATATTCGGATAATCCATCGATACGGGCACTATCCTTGATTTCGCGCGATACGGAGCGAAGGAATTCAGTAAATATAAATATGGCAATCGGCAAGCCTTGCGCCACGTAGACAAGAATCAATGCAGTGAGTGTATTGGTCAGGCCCAGACTTACGATAAGGTTAAGCAGTGCCACCGTACCTAGGCGAATCGGCACCATGATACCCAGTATCAGGTATAGGCCGATCAAGGTATTGCCTTTGAATCTGTACTCGGACAATGCGTGTGCAGCCATTGCGCCTAACAGGAGAATCAGGAACAGGGACACGCACGTCACAATGAGGCTGTTACCGAAGAACATCGGAAAATCACTGTTGTTGATGACGCTCTCATAGCCTTTGAACGATAGCGCGTCGCCGACGGGCAATCCTGTGGGATCACCAAATATGGCCTTGCGGCTTTTCAGGCTGTTGATGATGATCAACCCCAGGGGAAACAAGGCCAGCAGGGTCCAGCTTATGAGGACGCCATGGATAGCCGTACTGGTGAGTGCTTGTTGCGCCCGCATCAGTGATCGTATCGCTGTAGTTTGCGCTGCACGCCAAACAGGTAGATGCTGACACCAATCAGGATAATGAACAGCAAGGCCGAGGCCACTGTTGCGCCCATGTTCTGATCTCCGAGTTGCGCCTGGAATCCGAAAAAAGTACGAAACAGGAACGTCCCCATGACATCCGTGGAATAGTCAGGGCCTGCAAGCCCACCCTGTATCGAGTAGATGAGATCGAAACTTGCCGTGAAATTTCCAATGTACGTCAGTATGCCGACGAGTCCGAGCGTGGGAAGAATCAATGGCAGTTTAACTTTCCAAAAGACCCACCAACCGTTAAGCCCGTCTATGCGTGCAGCTTCAATCGTCTCCTCAGGTACATTGAGCAATGCGGCGTAGAAGAGCATGAGGGGTATGCCCACATACTGCCAGATAGAGATCAGGGTGACGGTGACAAGTGCGCTGCCTTCCAGGCCCAGCCATGGCCTGAAATAGTCGCCAATCCCCAGTAATTTCATGAAGTCTGGTGTTATTCCCCACAAGGGGGAAAGAATGAGCTGCCAGATGAATCCCACCACAACCACCGACAACAAGGTGGGCAGAAAGAATATCGTCCGGTAGGTTGCAGCGCCTTTCAATGTAGGGATGCTCAGTAACGCTGCCAGTGCCAGAGCAATGGGGTTCTGGATAAGCATGTGCATGAAGAACAACAGTAAATTGTTCTTGAATGCATTCCAGAACTGGTCGGCCCAGTAGGGTTCGCCAATGAGTCTTGTGTAGTTGGTCAGTCCGACAAATGTGGTACTGCTTGCATCACTGACATAGAGCGACAAACGCAATGATTCTATGATGGGATAGATGGCAAAGACTGTATAGATAAGCGTCGCCGGCGCCAGAAATACAAGAATGTACCAGCGACGTGGCGTGCGCAGAACTGACGGCGTTAGCGTCTTTTCCATGCCAGCGTCCGAGGGGTCAGACAACGGGCACAACCTTGACGGGGTGCCCGTTGTTCATGCCCGTATCAGGGCTTGTACCAGCTATCCAGATTGGCCTGAGCTTCGGCGGCTGCATCTTCTGGAGACATGGTGCCATTGATGACATTGGACGTAAGTGTCCATAGCTGATTTCCCAGCGCAGGTTCGCCTCGAGACAGAATCTGGTGAGCAACACGAATCGTTGGTTCACACGTGCCACGCATGGCAATGAATTCTCTGGCCAGGGAGTTTTCAACGTCCAACTCGTGATTGGCCAGTGAGAAAAAGCCCGGTGCTGCGTTGGTCAGTAAACCGGCAAAGTCAGCAGAGGTCGTCCATTCAAGAAATGTCGTTGCCGCATCCTTGTTTTCGGTTGCTGCATTCATGCCGATACCCATATCGGTATGGTCACTGATATAGCAGGTGCCATCGGCACTTTTAGGTGGTGGAAACGCCCCTAGCTCGAAGTCAGCATTTTCCATGAATCCTGTGATCTCCCAGGAGCCTGTGGGATAGATGGCAGCACGACCCAGCGTGAACAGATTCTGACTGTCTGTGTAGCCCTGTGCCTGATAGCCGTTACCCAGATACGGAGTCCACTTCTGCATTTGACGGAATACTTCAACGTAGGGCTCGTCAGTAAAACTGGCATCTCCACTGATCAGGCCCAGCCGACCTTTTTCACCGCCCCAGTATGCCGGCCCTACGTTGGTGTAGCCCATTGTTGCAGCTTCCCATTGGTCCTTGGTGCCCATAGCCATGGGTATGTAGCTGCCTTCTTCATTGATGGCGTCGAGGGTTGCATAAAATTCTGCTTCGGTGGTCGGTACGGACAGACCCAGCTCGGCGAATGCATCCTTGTTGTACATGAAACCATGTATTACGGACGCCATGGGAACACAGAATGTTGCGTCACCAGCATCAGTCGACCAGGCACCTTTGGCAACATCAGAGAAGTTCTCAAGTCCTGGCAAATCCTTGATGTCGGCCAGATTGCCAGCATCGTACATCGCCAGTGCGTTATCGAAAGGGCGACAGGTAATGATATCGCCGGCTGTACCACCTGCCAGACGGGCGTTTAATGCCGCGTTGTACTCGGTAGCGGTGGTCGGTTTGAACTGCACATCGATATCCGGATAGGCGGCTTCGAATACCGGAATGATTTTCTCGTCCCAGATGGCCTGATCTTCGGCTCGCCAGCTTTCGATGGTGATGATCGTCTTCTCGGCCAGTGCCACGCCCGACAAGCTCAGACCTACGGCTAATGTGACTGTTTTTATCGCATTTACACGCATACTTCCTTCTCCTTATTAATGTTACGTTGTCGTAGTGTTGATATTGATGTCGTCTGATGTTATCGCTAATGCGCTCGTACGTAAAACAAAAAACAGATTGATTGCCTGAAATCTCTCTCCTATGACTCTTATCGTGACAGTAGACGGTGGTGGTACCCGATGCAGACTGGCAGCTTTCTCACAGCAAGGCAAATTGCTAGGGCGGGTTGTTGTGGAGGAGCACGCCAGTCTTACTCTGGGTGTCAGCGCTGCGTGGCGGCATATTGATCACGGTCTGGCGATCCTGCGGCGCCAGCTGGGTCACGGGCCGAGATGGCAACCATCCATATTGAGTATGGGGCTGGCCGGCTCACTTCAGCAGAAAAAACGTCATGAGTTTCTGAAGTTACTCCCAGATGGGGTAAAAGCTGTGCTTCACACTGATGGCTATGCTCAGCTTATCGGTGCCAGCGAGGGACAGCCCGGCATATGCCTGGCCGTGGGCACGGGCAGTGTCATGCATTGGCTGGATCGTGGTGGCAAAAAAGGGATGGCCGGCGGGTGGGGTTTTCCGGTCGGTGATCAGGGGTCAGGGGCTTGGCTCGGTATGCGTCTGCTGCAGACGTACATAGCGCATCTTGATGGTAACCGGAGTCCGTCGGTGATGATGGAACTGATCGAGAAACGAATTGGCACCTCGGTGTCGGAGATACAGCTGTGGACCACGCAAACCCGATCCAGCGTCATGGCCCAGCTCGCACCCATTGTGTTCGAAGCGTCCACCCTGAGTGATCCCGGAGCTCTGACCCTGATGGATGAGGCGGCCGGGCATTGCTTGCAGCTTGTCAGGATGGCTCCAGCGGATCTGCCGGTCTTTGTAGTGGGTGGTGTCGGAGAGCAGTTGTCCCCGCTATTGTTGCGTGAGCTGGGTGAACGCCACCACCGCAGCCGTGGCGATGCCTTGCGCGGATTATGGCATCTGGCAGTAGCTACGTGAATATGCGAAAAACCTCAGGTCTGTGGCTGACAGGAGAACAATGGGCGCCCTTGCGCTGTACCCATGGCGCTACTATTCACGCATTGGAGCCGGTGAAGCTCGATGCCAATGAGCCACGCTTCATCCCAGCGCCTGTTGATCTGCATGTGCACGGCGGCGGCGGTGCCGATGTCATGCAAGGCAGTGATGCGATAGAGCGTGTTCTCGTTGCTCATGCCAAAGCCGGCACCGGCGCTCTGCTGGCGACATCGGTGACAGCACCTCTGGAAGACATCGACAGGTTTCTTACAGATGTCGACAATGTTATGAGTCACCCACCCAACGAAGGTGCAATTTTACTCGGTGCCCATCTTGAAGGGCCCTTTATCAACCCTGGCAAGCTCGGGGCACAGCCTCCCTATGCCGTACCGATCGACGTCATGAGGCTTGAGGCCTGGCTATCAACAGGTGTTGTGAAGGTAATCACCTACGCGCCCGAGCTGGATCCGGATAATGTGGTGCCGGCGTTGTGTCTGCAGTATGGCGTCAAGGCACAACTGGGACATACGCTGTGTAGTTGGTCGCAAGCGTTGCAAGCGATTAATTCAGGGGTGGGGGTTACCCATCTCTATAACGCAATGAGTGGTGTTTCGCATCGAGAAGGCGGAGCCGCCGCCGCCGCATTGGCCTATAGCGACTATGCCGAAATCATCACCGACGGCATACATGTTGATCAGGTGGCGTTCGACATGGCGCATCGTGCGATTCCCCGTCTATACAGTGTCACAGATGCCACCGCGGCCGCAGGTATGCCTGATGGGCGTTACAAGCTGGGTTCACTGAGTATTGAGAAAAAAGGCCACACGGTGTTACTTCCCGATGGCACCCTGGCCGGGTCTTGTTTAACGCAACTGGCATCATTGAATGTTATGGCGAGCTGGGGCTTGAGCTGGTTGCAGATCAGTCGCCTGTCGAGTGTCTATCCCTCACAGTGGATAGGTAACAAGACACTGGGCACCATCACCCAAGGCGCTATCGCCAATTGGCTTGAACTGCACGGCGACAACGTTGTTGCCCTATGGTTGAAGGGTCAACGTCATTTAATCGGAGCGGATAACTGATGCCATCATCATTGCTTGTGCCCACAGAAACTATCGACCAGTCACTACTGGATCTGGATTTGAGAACCAACGGTGACATCATCTCTATATTGCTGAACAGTCAACAGCAAGCGGTTGATGCGGTTCGCCAAGCTGGAGCTCAACTCGATGAAGCGGTAGTGGCGGCAGCCGAGCGGTTGGAAGAGTCCAGTGGACGTCTGGTGCTGGTCGGAGCAGGGGCATCGGGGCGCATAGCGGTACAGGATGGCGCAGAGTTATGGCCGACATTCAGCTGGCCTGATGACAGGCTGCTATGTGTCATGGCGGGGGGAGACAAAGCGTTGGTGAGCAGTATTGAGGGTATTGAAGATGATGCCGAAGCGGCTGCCGAGCAGGTGGAAGCCTATTCAATCAGTGAACAGGATGTGGTTGTCTGTGTCGCTGCAAGTGGAAAATCTCCCTGGACTTGTCAATGGTTAGAGGTATCAGCGCAAAGAGGAGCCTTGTGCATTGGTGTTGCCAACAACGCGGGAACACCTCTGCTAACCACGGCTATGTACCCTGTTTTTCTGGATACTGGATCTGAGGTGCTGGCAGGCTCTACGCGAATGGCTGCAGGTACCGCACAGAAAATTGCACTCAACGTGTTCAGCACCACACTGATGATCCGTATGAATCGTACCTACGGGAATCTCATGGTGGATATGGGGGCTGTCAACGTCAAGCTCGACGAGCGGCGTATACGCCTGCTTCAGGGTGTGCTTCCTGACATCGATGACCAGCAAGCCAGCGATTGCCTGGCCCAGGCCTCGGGTTGGGTAAAGCTGGCCGCACTGGTAGCCCGAGGTGATAGCCAGGCCGTTGGTCGCAAGCGTCTGGCGCAACACAAAGGCTCATTGCGTGCTGCGTTGAAGTCGTTGGAGAATGAAGGCTGATTGGAATGACACTGATTTAGTGGTAAACACTGTCGTCATTCCAGTGAGGGCGGAAATCCGGTTTGCCACAGCCCGTGGATCCCCGTCTTTGCAGGGGTGACGCATTATGGTGATTGGACTTAAGTCAGTATCATTCGAGCTGATTGTATTTGCGCTTGCAGGGTGGTTACTGACGTTTGGTTAAACAGGGTCATGGCGCGGCGCCATGACCCGGGTAATCCAGAGACTTTTCTGATGAGTGGTTAACCAGCCAGTCCTTCCAGCATCTCCATCATGGGCGTAACGATAGGGTCGATGAGCGGGCCAACACCGGGTAGTGCACTCGCTTTTTCAATGATGGGCTGCAGTGTTGCTATTCCGCCGCTGATGATACCTGCGATAGGCGTCTTCGCTACATCGGGTAGGCGACCAATCAAATCGTTGAGGCTACTCAGCTTGCCACTGGCATCTTCAAGTGAAGGCAAGGCGGCTTTGGCTGATTCAACATCAGTTATTCCACTAAAGGCATCTCCAGCCGAAGAGAATACACCGCTTAGGTCTTCGTTGATCTTGGCCAGATCGACACCTGCAGGCATGGACTCCTGAGCCTTGGCAAGTGCATCTGCAGCACTGGCTTTGGCAGACTCAGCAGCTTCTTCGGCCTTTTTGGTTGCCTCTGCTGCCAGATTCTGTGCGTCCAATTCGGCATTATTGTTCATATATTGCACACCAAACCAGCCCAACACGCCAACGACAAGTAAAGCAATTACCCATTTCATAATAGAGCTCCAATGATCAAGTTTAATTCGGCAGTACAACTTGCCGCTCTTGCTGCATGAGTGCAGACAATGCTGACAGTGTAGCTGTTCGGAGTTACCCGGTATGCTTGTATAAACACCGCTATGTGTCAAATAACGTGAACACTTGATGTTCATGTAACCCAGCAGGAGCTCTACAGACTAATGAGCAACCTGCGTTCGTCGCTATATCTCAGAGGATGTCGGTGTCGCTACTGAACGCTAAAAGGTAATCAGAAACCCATGTTGTATAGAATCGAATCCAAACAGCACATATGATTCCTGAACAGGCAAACTCTCAGGAACTCACGATGCCGGACGAGCAATTGAAGCTTGCCAAGTCCAGTCACGATATTCGTGCCTCGCTAGCTATTACCAACGGCTTCAATCAAGCTCTTGAGTCGACCTTTTCAGAGCTTTGCGAGACTTACGAGCAGTTGCTGCTAACCCGTGGGACGCGCTCGACAACTGATGTCGACTTAATCAAACAACTGGACAGGCTGGAAGCTGATTGCCATTTTTGCATGTCACGCATCAAGCGCTCACTAGAACAGCTTGGATCTCGCATCGACTACGACTTGACATTGCGCAGCGCTAATCGAGCCAAAAATGATCGGGATATCCCATGAATCTGGCTATCCATCAAACCACCGCGCCGTCAATGCCAATTGATATTGTGGTTATCGATGATGATCAGTTAACTCTGGAAATCGTCTCCTGGATATTTCGTGGTTCGCAGGCAAGTCATCGATTGTTCGATGACCCAGACATTGCCATGACCTATCTTTGCGAATCAATTCCAAGAATATTGATTGTTGATTACTACATGCCTACGCAAAATGGCATCGAATTTCTGACACAGTTGAAAACGGTAGCTGATCTGGAGGAGTGCTCGGTCTACCTGTGCTCAGCCGTTGAACCTCGAACTGCACAACTGGAGCAAGTAAAAGCTCTTAGAGCTCAGGTGCTGGACAAATCGAAACTGTGCGACCGTTCAGTGTTGCTTGGATTAGTAGAGTGCGGACGATACGAAACGGGTAACAAATAGATGATTTCCGTTCTATCTGGTTCGCGAGTTGCAAACACTATATCGCATAGTGTCCTTCTATCCAAGACGCTCGATGCGTCAGGACAGATCACAAACAAGAGAGATATAACCTGATGCATGCAGGTGTTGCACAAAATCTATCAGCCCGAAAGATAAAGGTGCTTATCGTAGATGATTCAATCACGATCTGCCGTTTTCTTGAGGCGACTTTTTCCGATGATCCTGACTTTGAAGTCGTGGGTTACGCCCTCGATCCTTTTGAAGCACGTGAAAGAATCAAGGCGTTGAAACCGGATGTCCTGACATTGGACGTGGAGATGCCGAAGATGGACGGGGTGACGTTTCTTAAAAACATCATGCGTTTGCATCCGATGCCAGTCGTCATGTTTTCTTCGCTGACCGATGTGGGGGCAGCAGCAACTCTGGACTCCTTGCAGGCTGGCGCGGTCGACTTCATGCCCAAACATAGTGCCAGAAGCGGCGATGATATGGGTGAGTACATTCAGGAGTTGGTTAGAAAAGTCAAAGTGGCCGCTACTGCGCAAATGGTAAAGCCTCAGAAGGTTGCTAGTGTCGACGTTGTATTACCGGATCTTCAAGCGCTAAAACGAAAGATGAATGAAGGGGCCAGAGCCAGTAGCACAATAAAGCGAATCATTGCCATTGGAGCAAGTACTGGTGGGCCTGAAGCGTTACGTCATGTTGTTGGCCCACTGACTACACTGGATAGCACCTTTGTTATCAGTCAGCATATGCCAGCAAACTTTATGGAATCATTTGCCAAACGCTTGAATAGTCAAAGCGCATTTAATGTCGTGATTGCGCAGGATGGTGCTCCTTTGCAGGCAGGTTACGGTTATATTGCTCCTGGGGATCGTCATCTGACACTGGAAAAGCGCTCTGATGGTTTCTACTGGAAAATACTGGATAGCGCCAAAGTGTCCGGACATAGACCTTCAGTCGATGTATTGTTTAAAAGCGTTGCAACACATGCGCCAAACCAGGCTGTGGGGGTGTTGTTGACAGGGATGGGTGAGGATGGAGCGCAAGGATTGAAAATGATGCGTGATTCGGGCAGTGCCACAATTATTCAGGACAAGGCAAGTTGTGTTGTGTGGGGGATGCCTGGCAAGGCTGACGCTATTTCAGCCCAGGATCAGACGATCGAGCTCCATCATATTGCTCCTTCCCTGAACAAGCTTCTGCCACTACTGAAATAGCCGACTGCCCTAACTGCTTCAAAGGGCTATCCCTGCAGGCAAGACGGTGTGAGAGTGCCACTGTCGCAGGCTGTTTTTTTTACATAGTAATGTAAAGCTGGCTGCAGCGAGCCCTCGGCTAAGCGCAAGTCGCTTTAGTCGCAACGGGCCTGATTCAACGTATCGGTGAATACTTGTAGCAATCACGCTTACAGCATTTGAGTGAATGCTGTAAGCGTCAACCTTGCCTGCGAAATCTGCCTGATGTGATATCGGCTGAAGTCATGATGTTCCACGCTACAATGAATATAACGTGATGGCAGATTTTCTTTGTTCAGCACAGTGCGGATAGGTCGATAGTTGCAATACGTGAGCTGGTTTGTTGGTCCACCCAACTTGAATCGCTGCACTCACCGTATTTAGGATCTACTACCGGGAAAGCACACAATGGTTGATATTCTCCAGGAATTTTTGTCCGAGAGTCGTGAAGGGCTTGATCAGCTGGATCTTGATTTCATCGCCCTAGAGCAGGACCCCAGTGACTCGGCAACACTGGCGAATGTCTTCCGGACCATTCATACGGTAAAGGGAACCAGTGGATTTCTGGGGTTTGCCACGTTAGAGAAGGTTACTCATATGGGTGAGAACCTTCTCGACAAACTTCGCAATAAGGATTTTGAGCTCGACGAGAGCAAAACCAGTCTGCTGCTGGAGATGGTTGATGTCGTCCGAGAGCAGCTTGACATGATAGCAGCCACTGGAAGTGACGGCGGCGATTACCAGTCTTTAATTGATCGCCTGGAAGTCGAGGTGAATGGGACTGCAAGTGTCGACGGGACATCTGAGGAGCCTGCCGGTTCGGAGGCTGCGAGTGATCAGGCCGGGAGCGGCGCGGTGGTGGTTGACGAGGATGATGATGACACGACCGAGGTACCGGTTGTGGCGGAACTCGATGATGAGATGAAGGATGTCCTTAAGGATTTCTTGCAAGAGAGTTTCGAGAATCTTGACAGGGTTGATAGCGAGCTTATCGAGCTCGAAGAGCGACCGGATAATCGTGATTTGCTTTCCTCCATATTCAGATCGATGCACACCATAAAAGGGACGTGTGGATTCTTTGGTTTCGACAAGCTTGAAAAAGTGACACACATCGGCGAGAACCTGCTGGTCAAGCTACGCGATGGTGAGTACAGCATGAACGAGCAAATCGCTACCGGGCTGCTGGCAATGGTAGACGCTGTGCGAGCGATGCTACACGAGATCAGCTCTCATGGTCACGACGGCACCAAGCGCTATAAAAAACTTATTGATCTGCTGAGCGAGCTCAAGGATACCGGTTCACTGCAGTCTGCAGAATCGTTGAACAATGTGCGAAGCACGCAGCCCAAGCCAGCAGCAGAGCAAAGTGGTGCTGTGGTACAGCCAGTCGTTGAGACCGTTGAAGCGTCAGACACGCCCGGCTCGGATACCCCGGTAGCTAATGTCAAAGCTAAGGAGCCGCCACCGCCAACCGCGGTCGTAGAGGCATCGATTCGTGTCGATGTGCCGGTTCTGGATTCCCTGATGAACCTGGTGGGTGAGCTTGTGCTGGCCAGAAACCAGATTGTTGAATATGTGGGTATGCATGAAAACACTCAGGTGGTAGCTGCAGCCCAGCGGTTGAATCTGATTACCAGTGAACTCCAGGAAGGCGTCATGCAGACCCGCATGCAACCCATTCACAGTGTCTGGGCGAAACTGCCACGGGTAGTGCGCGATCTGTCGCGCGCCTGTGGCAAGCAGATCCGTGTCGAGATGGAGGGTAAGTCGACAGAGCTGGACAAGTCGCTTATCGAAGCGATGAAAGATCCCATCACACACCTGGTCAGGAACTCAGTCGATCATGGTATCGAAACGCCGGAACGACGTGTAGCCGCCGGAAAACCTGCTGAAGGCGTATTACTACTTCGAGCCTTTCACGAAGGGGGGCAGGTTCATATTGAAATCTCGGACGACGGGGGCGGCATCCCTGCGGACAAGATAAAGAAGAAAGCAATAGAAAATGGCGTCATAACTGCAGAGCAGGGTTCCAAGATGTCGGATCAGGAAATCTGCAAGATGATCTTTTTGCCGGGTTTGTCGACGGCTGAGCAGGTAACCAACATATCCGGTCGCGGTGTGGGCATGGATGTTGTCAAGACGAATATCGAAAAGATCAGTGGAGCCATTGATCTGGACACCGAAGTAGGTCGTGGAACGACATTCAAGATTCGTGTGCCATTAACACTTGCGATTGTACCTGCGCTGATTGTATCTACGGGTGGCCAGCGGTTTGCCATACCGCAGGTCAACCTCATTGAGCTTATCCGCATTGATGAAGAAGAGCAGGTCAATGCTATCGAATACATTCATGGCTGTCCCGTGCATCGTCTACGCGGCCAGTTATTGCCTCTGGTTTATCTGCAGAAGGAGCTCAGGCTGGGAGAACGACAGCCCGGTGCCTTGAATATTGTCGTCCTGCAGGCAGAAAAATGCCGGTTTGGCTTGGTAGTCGATCAGATTAATGATACTCAGGAGATCGTGGTCAAGCCATTGGCTGAAGCACTAAAGGCCATACCGGTATTTGCAGGCGCAACCATCATGGGTGATGGTCGCGTTGCGCTGATTCTGGACACGCAAGGTATCGGATATCGTGCACGGGTTATGGGCGACAAGATCGAAAGTTCAGCGGCACCCGGTATTCCTGATGCATCCGAATTGGCTGGCCAGAGCGAGACGCTACTGCTGGTACGTACGGCCGCTGAAGGCAAGCTTGCCATCCCGCTTAACCGCGTTGCACGACTTGAGCAGTTCGAAGTCAGCCAGACAGAGATGGCCGGTGAAATCCAGGTCGTACAGTATCGCGGTCAGATACTTCCGCTGGTAGAACTATCCAGCTTTCTTCACGAGCGCCGGTCAGGCTATGGATCTGAAGAGGAAGGCAGTGAGCTTATTCAAGTTGTGGTTTTCGGTGATGAAGGCCGTCAGGTGGGTCTTGTAGTGAAGGAGATCATCGATGTAGTGGACGAAGTGCTTGAGGTGCGCGGCAAGTCAAGTCGTGCGGGTGTTCTGGGCACTGCAGCGATTCATGGGCAAGTGACCGAGCTGTTTGATGTCAGCTCGTTTGTTGCCAGTACACGCGATCTCATCAATGAGCTAGGAGAAGCCGCATGAGTCAGCCAGTGTTGCAAAAATACTGCACCTTCTATCTTGAAAACTACTATTTTGGTATCGAAGTAGAACAAGTACAGGAGATTATTCGATTCCAGGAAATCACGCCTGTTGCACTTGCGCCACCGGTGGTAAAAGGTCTTATAAACTTGCGCGGGCAAATCGTTACTGCTGTTGACTTGCGGCGCTTGCTTGAACTGCCTGATCGTGCTGATGGAGAGGACCCCATGAATATTGTGGTTCGTACACCCGTCGGTGCTTTTAGTCTGCTTGCCGATCGAATTGGTGACGTGCTTGAATTGACGGATGGCAGCTTTGAATCTCCGCCGGATAATCTCAGTGGTATGGCACGCGAGCTCATTCAGCGAGCCTACAAACTTGAAGGCATGCTGTTGCTAACGATGGCTATCGACAAACTCGTTAGTGCAGAAGTTCTCAACCGTGCGGACGAGGCCGCTTGATTATATTCTGCAGTAAGTGTGAGTCAAAGGAGGTTTTCAACTGATGGCTTTCAAACTTGCTATGGGAATAAAGTCCAAGTTGCTCGTCTCCTTCGGATTTGTTTTAGCAATGACGTTGATAGCCAGCGTTATAGCCCTCCATTCGTACTCAAGGTTTTCCAGTTCACTGGGGGCGATAACGCAACAAAGTGTACCCGTCATGGCACAGTCCATGGAATTGACACAGCTTGCTGCGGAGGTAGGTGCACGCGTACCGCTGCTGGTACGGGCTGTGTCCATTGATGAGGCCACGCAACAATATGAAGTGATCAATGCCTTGATCGAAAAGAAAACAGCAATACTTAAACAGAAACTGGCGCTAGGCAATAAAATCCAAATAGTCGAACAGAACCTGTCGGAGCTCAGAGCATCGCAAGAAAGTGTTGAAACGATATATGCGCTCGTAAGTTCTGGAGTGGCGACATCTTCGCAGCTTTTAGTCTCCACAGCTAACGCTAGCCGTTTGTTGTATGACACGGATAAGATTTTGCTGGACATCATCGAAAGTGCCACATCTGAGTTTGCCGATCTGGCCGAACAGACAGCAACTAAGAGTGGTGATGCTGTCGATGCACTGCTCTTTGCCCATGTTGACCCCATGGTTGGTGCACTGAAGATGCAGTCTGAATTTCGTAAACTCACCTCACTCATTAAGAGATCGTTGTCCGCTCTTGATGACAACGAGCTTTCAGCAGACCGGCGAAAGGCGAAGGGACATGTCAGCAACCTCGAATACTATCGTGCAAAGATAGACGTTGAAAAAATTGACAAGGCCAAAGAATTTAATCGTATCCTAGATCGTGTTATCGCATTGGTTACAGATGCAGACGGTGTATATGCGCTAAATGGACGTGTTCGCCCGGCGATAAAGACGAGTAACCTCGTACGTGAACTTACCAGTGTTGAAGAACAGTTTCAGCCTTTGTTGGAGCCTGTGATTGGGAAAGGTTACTTCATGACTTTTCTGATGGGCAATATACTGGATGTAAGCGTAAAGACAGAGATTCCATTGTTGATGACTGAAGGCGTTGAGCGTCTGGTAGCGGTGTTGCAACTGCGAGCCGAGTTGAACACGATAGCCGGGACACTTGCGCAAATACCTAATATCGGTAGTCAGGCCGGTTTGGGGATGCCACGTCAACGATACGATGATGCCACACGATCGGCACTCGAGGCAGTTGCTTCAATTTCTGATCTGCAAGGAGTGGAGAAAGTCAGTGCTGCTCTGAACAAGT
This sequence comes from Granulosicoccus sp., assembly GCA_045106195.1. GTDB lineage: Bacteria > Pseudomonadota > Gammaproteobacteria > Granulosicoccales > Granulosicoccaceae > Granulosicoccus. Next base: position 27,665 of record JBGCEH010000026.1, on the reverse strand, counting down.
TGCTCGCATTGGACGTAACCGATCAGGGGATCTTTGCCTTACGCGAGAAGGGACTGTCGCTGGCGGAGCAGATATCCGGGATCGAAACAGCGTTGCTTGTTCGGCAGTCGGGGATTGTCACACGTCTGGCCAACAAAGTTCGAAACAGCCAGAGCGATGTGTCGCAAGCCAATGATGCTGTCAGCTCGGTTATTGCAAAAAGCCGGACTCAGTTGATTGGCATTGGCGCTATCAGTGTGATGGTAACCGTGTTGGTTTTCTGGCTTCTGGTTTCTCGAAATATTCTTGCTCGCCTACTACACACCATTGGCGTACTCCGGTCATTGGCTGATGGCGACTACCATGTCACGGTAGATAGTCGCGGGACAGATGAGCTATCTGATCTGGCGCGTACGGTTGAGGTGTTCAGGCACAACGGTCTGGAAGCCATAAGGTTACAGGAGGAGCGGGCAGAGCTTGCCTTGCAGACTCAGCAAAGCGAATCACTACGTCTGAATGCAGAGCGTCAGGCACAAGATGATCAGATAAAACGGCACAAGCTGGAGCAGCAATCGTTGCAAAGACAACAGGAAGTTGCCACTAGTCTTCAAACCCGGGTCGATGCCTTGCTGGTGGCGGTAAGTGCTGCCGCGGATGGAGACCTTAACCACCCTATTGATACCGATGGTGATGATCTGGCCGGTCAGATGGGTCGTGCACTGGATGGCCTGTTTTCAGAATTGCGTGCCAGTATGGCGGGTATCAATGATAACGCCTCTCAGCTAGGACGTGCATCCGAGAGTCTTAGCTCGTTATCCGTTGACATGAATGAGATGGCCTCGTCGAGTACCAACAGTGCCAATGAAGCCTCCGAGCTGACCAACGAAGTCGGGGCAAGTGTTGATAGCGTTGCTGGCGCCACCGAACAGATGAGTTCTTCGATCCGGGAAATAGCCAGAAATACCACTGAAGCTGAATCGGTTGCCGATGAGGCGGTGCAGTTAGCAAGAACGACAGATGCTACGGTTAGAAAACTTGCTGAGAGCAGTGCCGGCATAGGCTCTGTAATCAAGGTTATTACCTCCATCGCCGAGCAAACCAACCTGTTGGCTCTCAACGCGACAATCGAGGCCGCTCGAGCCGGTGACGCAGGCAAGGGTTTTGCGGTCGTTGCCAATGAGGTAAAGGAGCTGGCTAAGGAGACGGCCAAGGCCACCGAGCAGATTGAAACCCGGATTAGTGAAATTCAGTCGGACACGGATTCGGCTGTGGGAGCTATTCAGTCGATAGGCGAGATCATTGCAAGAATCAGCGGTATTCAGTCGACAATCGCTGTTGCGATTGATGAGCAAGCCACAGTAACGCAGGAAATCAGCCGTTCAATTGGTCAGACGTCAAACGATAGTGAAGCAATATCATCAGTAATTCAGAATGTGGCCGAAAAGGCTCTTGTAAGCCAGCAAGCATCTGATGAAATCAGTACCGCAGCAAGTGAACTGTCTGATACTGCGTTGCAGCTACAGCGTCTAGTCAGGCGTTTTTCATCAGGCCAGAATGAACCAATCGCTGGTATTGGCAACGCTGCCTGATCTGGCAGTCATTGATAACAAGGGGCTGCGATGAGAGGTCGTAAACCCCTGAAATTTGTATAACTTCAGGAATACGTTTATGTCACAAGCCCAAGTACATGCGCTCATCATTGATGACTCTCGTGCTATGCGTGCCATCTTGAAACGCATACTCCACAAGCTTGATTTTAAGACATCTGAGGCTGCGCACGGCTTGGAAGGCTTGGAGCGTTTGGCCGAGAACGATGATATTGCTATTTGTCTGGTTGACTGGAACATGCCGGAAATGAATGGCTATGAATTTGTCAAGGCGGTGAGAGCTGACAAGAAAAATGCAGATATCTGGTTGATGATGGTAACTACCGAGACCGAAATGTCACGGGTGGTGAAAGCCATGGCTGCCGGTGCCAACGAATATGTCATGAAGCCGTTTACAGATGATGTGATCATCGAAAAGCTGCGACTGCTCGGTCTAGTTGCTGCCTGATATGGCTAATAAGCGAATACTGGTGGTTGATGACTCCTGTCTGTATCAACGGATACTATCGGACGTTATCGACGCACAAAACGGGCTCGAAGTGGTGGGTGTTGCTGCTAATGGCAAGATTGCCTTAGATATGTTACGGCAGACGAAACCTGATCTAATAACGCTTGACATACTGATGCCTGAGATGGATGGCATCCAGACTTTGATCGAAATACGCAAGAAGTGGCCTTCGATCAAAACAGTCATGGTCAGTTCCCTGACTTCGGAGGGTTCTGATGCAGCGCTGGATGCACTGGCGTTAGGGGCAAGCGAGTTTGCTGTGAAGCCAAGTTCGGTAGGTGGTATCGGGAATATTCGTAAAGACCTTGCAAAAGATCTGTTACCCAAGATCCAGGCGTTACTCAGTATTGAATCTGGTCCTGCCTCAGAATCTGTTTCACCGCCGGGCTCGTCTGCCGTAGTTGCTTCGAAAGCATCAGTAACGGCGACAGAGCTTCGCTCAATCAAAGGCAGCGGAATAGATATTGTTGCAATCGGCGTATCTACTGGAGGGCCGGATGCGCTGGCAAAGCTACTGTCTAATCTGCCTGTCGATATCGGCGTACCGGTTGTCATCGTGCAGCACATGCCGGCGGAGTTTACCGCCAAGCTGGCAAGACGTCTCGATGCAGCCAGCTCATTGAAGGTGGTAGAGGCGCAACTGGGTGACAAGTTAAGGGGCGGAACGGTATACATCGCACCAGGCAATTTTCACATGACGCTGGACCGAATTGGCACCGACGTTATCGTCAATCTCAACAAGGATGAACCGGAAAACTCCTGTCGACCCTCGGTAGACCCACTGTTTCGATCTATCCCGGGAATTTTTGGGAGTAAGTGCCTGGGTGTCATCCTGACAGGTATGGGGGCTGATGGACTCAAGGGCAGCGAGGTGTTAGCTGAAGCAGGTTGTCCCATTGTTGTGCAGGACAAAGCCACTTCGGTTGTTTGGGGAATGCCCAAACTGGTCGCCATGGCGGGGCTTGCTCAGGAGGAGGTTCCACTGGACAGAATGGCGGAGGTGATCACATCCTGGGTCAAGCGACCGGCATGGTTGGGTGGTCAGTCGGCAGCCAATTCGGACTCACACAAACACACTACTAATTCAGGAAGGTGCGCATGAGCGAAATCAGCAATTCAGACTTCGACTTCGTTCGCGATCTTGTGTACAAGGAATCCGCGATCGCCCTGGACACAGATATGAAATATCTGGTTGAATCACGCCTTACCTCATTGGCACGCAAGACAGAGTATGCAGGTTTGTCTGAGCTTTTGGCAGGTTTGCGTGGTGGGAGAGATGCGACCTTGGCTGAGCGCGTAGTGGAGGCGATGACCACTAACGAGACGTCTTTTTTCCGAGATTCACACCCCTTTGAAACCTTGTGCAAGGATGTGTTGCCTAACATCGCAAAGACACACTCTGATACGATAAATATCTGGTGTGCTGCTTGCTCCACGGGACAGGAGCCCTACACGATCGCCATGGCCATTCATGAGAATTGCCCGCAGCTTGTTCCGAGAATTGCCATCAAGGGGACCGATATTTCAGCAGAAGTTCTGGCCAAAGCATCCTCCGGCAGATATAACCGGCTCGAGGTCAACCGCGGACTCCCGATGCAACTGCTTGCAAAGTACTTTCAGCAGCAGGGACTGTCTTGGGAAGTTAGCCCGAAGTTGCGTGACATGGTCACATTCGAACAGCTAAACCTGATTCGTGAATGGCGTGGTCTGCCCAGCATGGACATTATTTTTCTACGCAACGTTTTGATCTATTTTGATCCGGATGTAAAGACGCGAATTTTGCAGAATACCGGAAAGGTTCTCAAACCTGGTGGGTGTCTGTTTCTGGGATTGTCAGAGACAACACTGAATCTGAACACAGACTATCAACGTGTCACGACTGATCGAAGTCACTACTACAAAATTGCCTGAGTGGAGTATCCAACATGAGTGTAATAAGCGAAGAAGAACTACGTGAGATCGTCGAAGTCGTCTGGATGACTGTACTCGAATTGCCTATTAGCGATGGTGAAGCTGGTGGGCTTACGCTAGGTCACTACCTGATTTCGCAAATCTCCATCAGTGGAGCATGGGAAGGTGTAGTCAGCGTTCGTGCAAGCGAGCAGTTTTTGTCACATGCCGCTGGCGTGATGTTCAACTGCTCGGCAGAAGATGCCTCGGATATGGATAGAACCGACACGCTGACGGAACTGACCAACATGTTGGGCGGTACCGTCAAATGCCTGTTGCCCGAAACCTGTGACCTTTCTCTACCGACTATTTTGAAAGGTGATGCCGGCGAAGAGGCCCGGCATGAGTGGATTAACTTCAGTTGTGAAGGCATGCCTTTGGATGTTGCAGTGACTCAGGGAGCTGCCGGGGGGCAAAAAGCAGCCTGATCCCGATCCCGGGCCTTCATTCGTCAACTGGCCAGTAGCCTGGCGCTTCAGGTTCACGGCTCATGTTACAAGTGCGTTATATAGCAGTTCTGCGGCGCTGTCGCAGAGCGTGTGCTTCTTGGGCACCTGCCTTGCCCTGATTTTAGCCGTCAAGGTAGCGGCCAGGTCTCAAGATCGACTAAACTGGCTTTGGTGGTGGGTAAGTTTGCTCACGATGTATTCGTTAGCTTAAAGTCGTATGCGCCAATGGCCTACAACAAGCTAATGCCGCCAGACATTCACGAGTTCTAGTATCTGGAGACAAAATGGTTAAGCTTCTGACGAATGCAGGCAGATGTGCCGGCAAATACCTGGCCTTGGCAGCCTTGACTACCACCTTGGTCGCCTGTGGAGGTAGTAGCGGCGACTCACCGACAGATTCTGATGGTGACGGGTTTCCTAGAGGTGAAGGTCCGGATGTTGATGAAGACGGCATTCTCGATGTCGTTGACACTGATGTCGACCTGGACGGCGACGGAATTGATGATCGTATAGCGGATCAGGATCTGGACGGTGATTTGATCCCTAACAGGGATGATTCCGATGCCGATGGCGATGGCTTGCTCGATGCGAGTGAAGAAGATCGATTTGTTGACCTCGATGGTGACGGTTTAGATGACGAAACGGGCTTGACCGAGGGGCAGGCAAACTTCGATGTCATTACTCCCGAGCGACCGTGTGGAGGGGAAACTGGGACTGATGCGTATTCGGATACCCCCAATTGGGATGACAACTGTCTGATTCGAGGCAGCAATGTCGGTGGTATATTCGCCGACAGCCTTTACGCAGCAGGTGTGCAGCGCGTGGTTTTTTGCGCAGGGTTCGGTGGCACTGACGGTCAAAGCTATTCGGATTTTGCCGATGGTGAGTATGGGCCTGCATCCAGAGCCGCAACGGAGCTGTTCCAGGCCAGCCAGCCTAATCCAATTGCCGCCGATGCTCTGGTGGGAATGGGGACATGGGCCAAGTTGCAGGACTCGATAACACGGCTTTCTCAAGGTACCGTCACTGACGACGCCGAAGGCAATGCAACCTTTACCGATGTCTATGGATTTGATGAAGGGCGTTGTGCCGATATCCCGTTGTTCTATCAAAATGGAACGGTCGTTGACAACGACGTCATCGAAGGCGGTTGGCGCCTGGTCAAGAATACAACTGCTGGGACTACGAATAACGAATCCATTCCGTTTTCCATCGACCCTCCGTTCAATCGACTGGATTAGTTGGCAGCGCACGATAATCAGAGGAGGCACCACCCAGGCGTGGTGTTCTCTAATAACATCATGACGTACACTTTCACTAACGCATGAAACTGACCGTAGTCTTGTTAGTTGTAGTGAGTGCCATAGTGGTCATCGGGCTGTGGCCTGCTGGAAAAAATGCAGCCCCTGATACAAGCTCCAGGTTTGCCGGAGACGATGCATCCGTTTCTTCTCCGGCAGGTTCTCATGTGAAACTCGACTCTCCATTTGAAGTAGCCGATAGCGACAGCACGAAATCAGACAGCAAGACGAACACGGTTGGTGCCGATCAGCCCGCAAGCCTGGAGCCAGTTGTTACTTCCATGAGCAACGAGCCAGATTCAGCCTTATGGGGCTTGAGTCTGACTGACGCCCAACTTAGTAAGCTTGTCATTCGCCTGAATGCGGATCCCGCCTTGCTTCAGCAACTTATCGATGAATTTCGCCAGGAGAGCGATCCCGAACGAAAGAGACGACTTGCCATAGTGCTGGGCGCTGTGGAAGGTGAGCAGCCCTTGTTACTGGCCAGTGAGCTGATATTCTCCGGCGATCGTGAAGAGCGTGCACTGGGAATGCGTCTTTTGCAGGATATCCAGCCCGGCAATGCACAGGCACGTGACGTCGCAGCTGAAATGCTGTCTAGCGAGGTTGAGCCGGACGTGCTTGTCGGCGCAATGGCGGCGTTATCCAATCCCGGTGCAGTCGACATCAATAGCCGCGCCTACCTGTCGGATCAACTGGCCTGGCTAACCTCGCATCAGGATGATGGCGTACGCAGCATTAGCCTGGATATCCTTTCACGTTGGAGCGAGGACGGTCGGTACACCGATACGTTACTGGCCGGGCTTGACGATGCATCGGAATACGTACGTGCATCGGCTGCGTACTCCTTGTCAGGGCATGAGGATAGCTCACCCATTGTTATAGAGCGGCTCTTTAGGACACTTCGAAACGGGGCGGAGACGAAGAGGGTAAGGCGAGCTGCCGTACAGGCGCTCAGGTCCATGCCTTTGTCGTCCGATCAGCAAGTGGAGCTTGATACACTTGAGCGTGTGTTGAACACGGTGCCCAGGTAACGTCGCTCAGGGTTTGGAACACAAGGCCGTCATGGCTTGCTAGTTGCAGGGCACAGCTGTATCGCAAAATCAATCGGTCTGCCCGCGCTACTGCCACTCATGTCAACCTCTGCGCCTTATACACCTGATATTAAATATCAGAAGCACACCGTCGTGCCCGAAGACACTGTCGTGCAAGGTGCAGGTGAATGCGGCTTCGGACACTGGTTAACCTGGTTGCAGAGCTTGTTAAAAGCTCACTGCCTGACGCTGTATTGTGTCGATGCAAAAAACGATCAACTGCAGATGAAGGCGCTCGCCAGTTTGCCGGATGTCGACTCATCAGTGGGATCAGCTTATGCGAAACTCGCACTACGTTGCGCGAAAAATGGCGCTGTGGTGCGGGCCGTTAGTGAAACACGTGAAAATCAATCAGTGGTGTGCTTGCCTGATATCGTTGGTTCCCGCAAGCGGGTGAGGCATGTACTGCTCATCGAAAGGCAAGCCTTGACCAAGCTGGATATGCAGACTCAGATACGACTTGTGTCATGGGCGTTTAAGTCGCTTGGAAGATACTCACCCGATGTCGCATGGCCTTCCCTAGACAGTCGTCTGTCGCAATGGGCCCTTGCTTGTATTGATCGATCAGGATCGCTTTCCTCAGCCTTTGCACAGTTGATGGATCAATTGGTAATCGTCTCTGGCAGTGATCGGTGCCTTATTGCACAATTGCGTGTGCGGCAACAAACGGTGTCAGGTGCAAGGCTGCTTGGCCTGTCTGGGCAGCAACATGTCGATAATCGTCTGGCTGCTTCGGATTCACTGCTTATCGCAATTGAAAAAGCCTATTGCGACAAGACGCAACCGTTGTCGACTGATCATCAATGTATGGCAGAACCTTCCATTGCTGTGCAGACGCCGATAACGACTATGCTCAAGCCGTGTGCGCGTCTGATTATACCGGTTGCCGCTTCGGGTCAATGCTATGCCATATCACTGGAACGTTCTGTAGATCGGCCCTTCACTCGATCAGAGCAAGCGGGGCTCGAGCGTGAGCTGGGGCTGACTATTGCCCTGCTGATTTTGTCCGATCCCCATTCGCGCAAAGTGACAGCCGTTGCCAGACAGCAGATACATCATACATTGCGCTGGATGCGCGACCATGTGCCACGTGCGATGATGATCACAACCTTGTGTCTAGTGGGATTGCTTTTTTTGTTTTTGCCTGCCGAACACCGCGTCAGTGCGCCGCTAAGCGTTGAGGCATCTGAACGACATGTTCTCATCGCGCCGATGGACGGATTTGTCGAGTCGGTTTCCGCAAAAGCTGGTGATAGGGTAGAGAAGGGACAGGTGCTGGCGTCGCTGGATGATCTTGATCTACAGCTCCAGATACAAAAGCGTGAGAGTGAAGTACGACAGAATCAGCAGGCTTATACCAAGGCACTGGCCTCTTATGACCGCGTTGACGTGACACGCTTGAAAGAGCAAGCCGCTCACTTGCAAACCGAACTCTCTCAGTTGGCATTGCGACGAGAAAGAATGATACTGGTAGCACCTGTTGATGGCGTCGTGCTGAGTGGTAGCTGGGATGATTTTCTGGGAGCTGCTGTCTCATCGGGCGATGCCTTGTTTACGCTTGGCTCGATAAATTCTCATCGGCTGGTGCTTGATGTCTCGGAGTACGATGTGAAAAACGTACGACTCGGACAGTCCGTCGGCATACGCATGTCAGCAGATCCTTCTAACGTTCTATCGGGTACAGTAACTGCCATCATGCCTCTTGCTGTCGTGAAGGACGGTGCAAATAGCGTTCAGGTTCATGCGGTACTGGACCACTCGGCTTCATTACGTCCGGGTATGGAGGGATTGGGAAAAGTTCTGATCGGTAAAAAATCAAAGATCTCGCAGTGGCTTGGAAGGGCAGGTATACGCCTAGTATGGCTGGGTTGGAAACTGGGTGTGCTGAAGTGACTGAGCAGCGCGTGCAATCCAGATTGGCAGAGTGTCCGCGATTGCAAAGCGATTGCACGGTAACGCCGACTGTGATCCGTCAGGAGCATTGGGTAATCGTCAAGAACGTCATCACCGGCAGGCATATCAGGCTTCATCGTGATCTGTGGATGCAAATCGTGCAGTTTGATGGCTTGACCAGTATCAAACAGTGGGTTGAGAGACATGCCTTAAGCTTCGGTGATCAGCAATTGTTGTCAGTGATCGTTCAGTTACAACGTCTGGGTATTCTCGATTCGCAGTCTGATTCGTCTAGTTCCGAGTCGTTGTCAACGCGTTTTCTCGTTCGTATGAATCCGTTGATGTTGCGTTTGCGATTGTTTAATCCTACAAATTTGCTCGACGTAATATGCAAGCTGACATCAGCAGTGCGCGCGCGATATATTTATACGGTGGTTTCTGCTGTGGTCATTGCTGCATTGTATGGCTTGATTATGAACTGGTCTGCCGTCACTGCGCACTGGCAGGATGTTGGTGGTCAAACACAGTTCTTGTATGTGGTTTTTCTCTATCCGCTGACCAAGTGTTTACATGAGCTTGCACATGGCCTGTTGCTGCGTGGTATGGGTGGTCAGGTTCCTGAAGCGGGTGTGTCTTTTATTGTATTATTTCCAATGCCGTATGTTGATGTTACTGACGCCTGGACCTTGCATCGGCAACAGCGCATGCTGGTGACTGCAGCTGGCATGATGATGGACCTTTTCATCGCAAGCCTGGGAATTCTTCTTTGGATCAACCTGTCTACCGGTATCATTGCCAATATCGCGTTCACAGCAGCGCTTATGGGTGTGGTATCGATACTGTTGTTCAATGCCAATCCATTACTTAAGTTTGATGGTTATTATCTAATGGAAGATGCTCTGGATAGCCCAGGCCTTGCGCGGCGATCGCAAGCGTTTTATCGCTACCTTTTTAAACGCTATGTTCTGGTTGTAGAGTCCAGTGCGCCACCGGTTGTCGCTCGCGGAGAGAAATTCTGGCTACTGGCGTACGGGGCTGCCGCTACTACCTACAGGTTTTTCATTGCTGCCGTAATCTGCGTCTACCTTGTCTCGACGTTGCATGAGCTAGGGGTACTGTTGTCACTGTTCTCGTTGATTCCACTGTGTGCACTACCCATCTATCGGTTCTTACAGTTTCTTCTGGGTTCGAATGAATTGGAGAATTTGCGTACCCGAGCTATTACCGTTTCTGCCGTGCTGGTGTTGTTTGTCGTCGCGTTTCTGCTAACTGTACCCCTGCCCTCTTCAACGCGAACACAGGGCATCGTGTGGGTTGATCAACAGGCAGAAGTGTACGCTGCGCAAACAGGGCAACTCGAACACATCCTGGTTAACAACGGTGATGTTGTAGTAGCGGGTCAGCCACTGATGGTGTTGACATCAGTCGATTTGTCACACGAGCTGGAACAGAAGTTGTCGGCGGCACAGCTTGCACGAATGGATGTTGCACGTCACCAGCGCAATGATCCACATCTTGCTGCCTCCGCTCTTATACAGCTGCGTCAAACAGAAACAGAAGTTGATAACGCACACCGACAGATGGAAAAGCTTGTGATTAGATCCCCTGTAGACGGGCGGGTTGCCATGGGCATTGAGAAAATTGCTACAGGCTTGCATGTATCGCAAGGTACGCTGCTCGCTTATGTTATCGATGCTGATGAGCGTGTGGTGCGTGCCGTGGTTGATCAAGCGGCGCTGGGCAACGTGGAGGCGGGTGTGCAGGGTGTGCAGGTGAGGCTTGCACCTGAAATGACAGCAAGCCTGCCCGCCAGAATAGCGCGGCAGGTGCCTTCTGGTAGCCACCAGCTTCCCAGTGCAGCACTGGCTAACACTGGATTTGACGGATTCGATGTGGAGCAGGCTGTTGCAGGTGAATCTGCCCGAACAAGAGAAAAAGTATTTCATCTAGAGCTGGTGCTGGATGGTTCAGTATCTTCACTACAGCATATTCCCATGGGAACACGGGCTTTTGTCACGCTCGAGCATGCTGATGAGCCACTTGCAAAACGCTGGATTCGCGTGTCTAGACAGTTGCTGCTAAAACATTTGAGCGTGTGAGTGTCGTCATGCATGTACAGATCAACTGTAACCTTTTAAACAAAATTGATTCCGATTTTATTAAAGGCGCGTACTTTAGCCGTTACCTGTTAAAAAGGATTTGGTCTTGCTCGGGGAAACATACTTGCATTGTAATCGCCCAGCAGACTATCCCTATCCCTATCCCTTGCCTGAACGCAAGTGCTTGTCTGTGAATGAGAGCGCAAGTAAATATGTTAACCATATGGTGTTGAATAGAAAGCCTGCCGGTCTAACCCTAGTGACTATTATGTTTATGCCTTTCTATTTTTTTCAAAATGTCGAAAGTCGCTATGCGGGTAAAGCATTGACGGGCTGCACAGCGTGAGTGCGCCTGCCAGTGCCGTATCATCGCTAAAACCTGAGCGCGAGAGAACCTCGCTCTTGCAAAGCCTTCGCAAGCTTTCGCCGTTTTCGCGCCTGAGTGCGCGATTTCACATCGTGGTCGGGCTAACGTCATTAGTAGGCAGTGTCACCCTGACGGCAATTTTCATTGGTCTTGTTCCGGACCAGCGTATAGACGAACAGCGCTCGCAAGTAACCCTGGCGGAATCAATCACCTCATTAGGTTCGGCATTGCTTCGCAACGGTGAGTTGTCAGGTCTTCGCTTTTCTCTGGAATTCATTGTCTCGCAGAACCCGGATATTCATGCTATCACTCTCAATCGGCGAACCGGAGGTGAGTATCAGTTTCTGTCACCTGATGCTAAATCCGGTGAGGGATTCCAGCATCCGGTGATCACTGATGATGTACGGGTACCCGTGTTACAGCGAAACCGCCCATGGGGTGAGCTGACGGTGCAGTATGTGTCTTCGAAAAACCAGCCCTTGTTCCAAAGGTATCTTGACAGTCGATGGTCTGTCATCGGGTTTATCAGTATCATGTGTTTTCCGTTGTTCTATTTGTTTCTTGGCAAAGTGTTGAAAGAGCTTAATCCTTCAACAGCGATCCCCTCACGGGTTCGTTCTGCTCTGGATACCATCGCCGAGGCTTTGCTGGTTCTGGATGTGCAGGGCAATATCGTATTGGCCAATGCGGCATTCCTGGAGCTGACCGGCAAGACGATCGATCAGCTACTGGGGCAGCCCGCAGAGAATCTGCAGTGGCAAGGCTCGGAATCGTTTGTCTGGGAAGGTGCCTTGAATAATGCCGAGCCTACCCGGCACGATAAAGTACGTTTCTCTGACATCAACGGAAAACTACGAACATTCCATGTTAATTGCTCACCTGTTATCACTGCCGAGGACAAGGTTGGTGGCGTGCTCGTCAGTATGGATGACATCACTCAATTGGAAGCGCAGGAGATACTGCTTCGTGAGTCGATGGAAGTGGCGGAACAGGCCAACAATGCAAAGAGTACTTTTCTGTCTACCATGAGTCATGAGATTCGGACGCCTATGACTGCGATACTGGGTTTCACCGAAGTAATGAGACGTGGGAAGCAACAGACAGAAGCCGAAAAACAGGAATACCTGGCGACTATTGCCAACAGCGGGCAACATCTTCTGGAACTGATCAATGATGTACTTGATTTGTCGAAAGTTGAGTCGGGCGCGATGGATATAGAACAGTTACCTTGTGATTGCGCCATGATTGTCAGTGATGTTGTCCGGGTCATGCGTTCGAAAGCTGATGAAAAAGCCATTGGTCTAGAGCTTGACATTTTGTCTTCACTGCCACGAAAGATCATCGCAGATCCTTCAAGGTTGCGACAGATCATCATCAATCTAGTCGGCAACGCCATAAAGTTTACTGAAAAAGGCCAGGTCACTATCAAGTTATCTACCGGTGAACAGAAAGATAGCGCTTTGCCGCTTATTCATATTGATGTGGAAGACAGTGGTATCGGTATGACTCCTGATCAGCAGGCCAGAATATTCGAGGCATTTTCGCAGGCTGATAATTCCATATCCCGGCGTTTTGGTGGAACCGGGCTGGGTTTGTCCATCAGTCGGAAACTGACGCAAGCCATGCAAGGAGAGTTAAGCGTATCGAGTGTAGAAGGGCAAGGTAGTACGTTCCGGGTAACACTGCCCTTTAATACCGAGGATTATGATTTAGTCTCGCCGGAGCTTATCCGGGAGTCGTTGAGCACGTTCAGCGAACAGAAGAGAACTGTCTGGGATATCAATCCGGCCAGAGTGCTCGTAGTGGACGATGGTGCGGAGAATCGTCAGCTACTGAGTATTGTATTGGGTGATCTCGGTCTGGATGTGGTGCTTGCGAGTAACGGACTTGAAGGGATTAATACGCTGTTTGAATCAGAAGATTCCGGTGCCTACGATCTGGTCCTGATGGATATTCAGATGCCCGTTATGGATGGTTATGAGGCGGTAAGAAATATGCGTGAACGCGGAGCATCGTTGCCTGTAGTGGCGTTAACCGCGAATGCCATGAAGGGATTTGAACAGACGGTTCTGGCTGCCGGATTTTCTCACTATATGGTTAAACCGATTGATATGGACAAGCTCAGTGCGCTGCTTGCCAGTCTTGTGGGTGGTACGTCCCGAGTTGAAGACGTAGATCCAGCACCCTCGCAGGCTGTAAACTCGCAAGCAGGTGCAGTGGTCAGCCTAACCCGCATTGACCGGAAGGCAACAGGTGATCTTGTCAGTATGCTTGCGCTAGAAGATGAGCGCTTCATCCCTATTATCGAGGATTTTCGTGATCGACTGGGTGAGAGGTTGACTGAGCTAGAAACGGCAGCGGGTGCAGAGGATTGGAAATCGGTGAGTGATATTGGTCATTGGTTGAAGGGCTCTGCATCCAGTGTCGGCATTGATGCTCTTGTACAACCCGGTGTAGCCTTGCAATCAGCGGCAGATAGTGAGGATGCAAAGGCTTGTAACGTGGCGATAGAGGCTATCAAGGTGATGCAACGCAGAATCGTCGCCGATCCGGTTTTATCCGGTGGGCACACTGTCGTTCAAAACCTCGACGAAAGTGATGTGGAGACCTTAGGCACTGAGCCCGTATTCTCTTCTCTTCCCTTGCAATCAGCTGAATTCCATGAGGTAGTCGGGCTTTTCATGGAACGCTTGCGAGATCAAATGCAGGTCTTGCGGGAGGCGGTCGATAAACACGATACGAAAGAGATATGTGAAATCATGCATTGGATGCGCGGCTCGGGCGGTAACGTTGGCTACGCCGACTATTCGGCGTTGTGTACGCGGATGCAAACCAGTGCCGAAAACTCTCTGCCATCGTTGAGAGGTGATTTGTCAGCTATCGAGCAGTATAACAGTAGAGTGCTGGCTGGCTGGAGTCTTACCCCTGTGCCGAATTCTGGAAAATAGTGACTAACTACCTACCGTTTTCATGATCATCAAGCAAATCCCTTCGACGCAAGAAAGCCTGGATCTGGACGATCAGGCGTTGCGGTTGATGGGTAATGCCAAAATCATGATGGTTGATGATGAGCCCATCAACATGCGCGTGTTGCAGTTACATCTCACCGCCGAAGGCTATGAGCGCTTTGTGACGGTGAGCGACTCAACCATTGCGTTGAGTGTAATGCGTAGTGAAAAACCCAATGTTCTGTTACTGGATTTGAATATGCCAGTGGTGTCTGGTCTGGATATCCTTGAACAGATACGCAATGATGATGAGCTTAAACAGCTTCCTATCATTGTACTGACCTCATCCAATAACGCTGACACCAAGTTCAGTGCATTGAAGCTGGGTGCTACCGATTTTCTTTCCAAGCCGGTGCACGCGGGTGAGTTGGCCTTGAGGATGCGCAATACACTGGTTGCCCGTGCATATGAGCAGCAGATAATGCACATGGATACGCTGACTAATTTGCCCAATCGATTGTTTTTCGCAGATTACATGCAACGTCATTTTGAGCAACCACCCAGTAATCAATCCCACAACGTATTAGTGCTCATCAATTTGCATCGATTCAAATCCATCAATGACAGCTACGGTTCTGATCGAGGTGATGACGTACTGTGGGCGTTCAGTCAGCGACTGTGTGCCGCTTTCATCGCTACCGATAAAGATATTGCTGAAAGGTGGGGTAATACAGATGCTCGTGAGTCTTTGGTAATGCGTCTTGGTGGAGACAGGTTTGGCGTGTTCGTCGAGACAGGTCCTAACCCTGAAGAAGATCCCTTCCTGATGGATTGCCTGGATGCGCTCGTTACCTCAGTTGAGGAGCCTTTTGTCATAGAGTCCCAGAATGTTTATATCAATCTGGGTATTGGAATTTCAATACACGAAGGAAAAGCACAATGCGTCGAGAACTTGATCAATCACGCAGAAACGGCGATGAAGCATCAGCACAACGGTGTGACGACACCGTTTGCTTTCTACACTGTTGACATGATCGCTGGGGCAAGGCGGAAAATGGATATTGAAAATGCCTTGCGCACAGCCATCGCGGATGAAGGGTTGTATTTAACCTATCAGCCCAAGGTTGATGTGCGATCGGGTCTGATAAGCGGTGCAGAGGCTCTGTTACGCTGGAATCAATCGCTACTCGGGCATGTGTCGCCTGTTGAGTTCATCCCCGTAGCAGAATCCAGTGGTCTTATCGTGTCGGTAGGTCAGTGGGTGCTGGAAACAGCTTGCGAGCAAGCGGTGGCTTTTCGTGCCGCCGGTTTCCCGGATTTCAAGATTGCCGTGAATGTGTCAATTGCTCAGTTGTATGAGCCTGATTTTATTGACGTTGTGAGGCAAACACTGGCTAACACCGGTCTTCCGAGCGATGCGCTCATAATTGAGTTGACCGAGAACATGATCATGGAAAATGTTGAAGGTAGCATTAGTCAATTGGCTTTGCTGCGTGAACAGGGCGTTCGTATTTCCATTGACGACTTTGGTACGGGTTATTCATCGCTCAGCTACCTGCAGCGATTCCCGATAAATCAATTGAAAATTGATCGTTCCTTCATCATGCAGATTGATTCTGCCGCCGCATTCTCGCCGATCGTCAAGGCGATTGTCATGCTGGCGCATGATCTGAATCTTGATGTGGTGGCAGAAGGTGTTGAAACCGCAGAACAGTTGAGCTACATCCGTCGTCTGTCGTGTGGTGAATATCAGGGTAACTACAAGAGCCGCCCCGTTGTTGCGGATAAGTTCTTCCAGCTGTTGTCGGAAGGCAAATCCAGAGCCGCTTAGAGCACAACTGCATTAAGCAGTCGGCGTAAGGCCGACCAACGCAATCATCAACTATTTGCCTCCACGCTAACCTATCGACAGTCAGCGTCAGGCGTTGGCAGGAACTGCCTGTTTCAGATCATCGGCACGTTTGGCAGAATCGGCAAGTCTGGCGTTGACTTCATTGATGTCACGAGCCATATCAGCCTCCGGCCAACCTTGGGCGTGCCGTTCGATAAGGTCGCCAAGAAAGTGGATGTGATCCGGGCGATCATTGAGACACGGGATATACTGGAATCGCTCGCCTCCGTGTTCTTCGAAATATTCCCTATTCTCACCGCTGATCTCTTCGATGGTTTCCAGACAATCTGCCGAAAAAGCCGGACACAAGACATCGATGCTTTTGACGCCCTGTCCAGGTAGATTCTTCATGGTTTCATCGCAATACGGTCGGAGCCACTCTTCACGCCCGACTCGGGATTGAAATACCACGAGGATTTTGTCCGGCGCAATTTCCAGCTCTTCCGCGAGCATGCGCGAGGTCTTGTGGCACAGGCAATGGTAGGGGTCGCCACTGGTCAGATATCGTTTCGGGATGCCGTGGTAGGAGGTGACCAGCAAGTCTCCGCGTCCATGAGTCTCCCAGCTCTCTCTGACACTGTTGGCAAGGGATGTAACAAAGGCTTTCTGATCGCAGAACTGATTGATGAATCGCAGTTCAGGAATCCAGCGTGTTTTCTGCAAACGGCTGGTCACGGCATCAAACACTGACGCGGTTGTGGTGCCCGAGTACTGCGGATACATGGGGAGCACAATCATGCGTCGTACATTGGCCTCTTCCAGTTCCGATATGGCGCTGTCAATGGAGGGTTCGCCGTAGCGCATACCAAGGGCAATTTTTACGTGATCACCAAAGCGCTTGGTAAGCTCCGTTCGCAGGGCCGCTTCCTGTTGCCGCGATATGCTCAAAAGCGGCGAGCCTGTCTCTTCAGACCAGACTTCACGGTAGGCCTTGGCACTGCGTGACGGACGAATTCGCAGGATGATGCCATGCAGCAGGATAAGCCACAACCAACGTGGCAACTCGATAATGCGCGGATCGCTGAGAAACACCGACAAATAGCGGCGCACAGCCGCAGTCTCAGGTGCCGTGGGTGTCCCGAGGTTGACGATCAGAACGCCCAGCTTCTCTTCAGAGCCGTGTTCGAAATGCGGTTTACCGATGTATTTCATGCTTTTAGGGCCGTGACGCGTCTACGGACTTGGCAGTGTGTACGCAAATGGAGGAAGATTGGAGCCTTGGCGACGGTTGTGAACAGCAAAATCGCGGTTTTGTCTAACCTTTGCATGGATAACAGAACGGCTTTCATTGTCCAGAGGCGGCGCAATATCCGTGCCGTTTCTGCCATTTGAATAAAAGCAGCACTTGTATTTCAGCAGAGTAGACTCAATCCGATAAATTGTAAGAACTACCGTTGTTTTCACGCAAAGCCCGTGCTAATGCTCGAGTGTTAAATTTCTGTGGATAACATCTAGGGTTCAAAGGTGATGCGGCAGATGCGTGTGCAGAGTAAACTAATGCCATCGGAGCAGCTTGTCGCGACCGGATGTTGAATTCTGGACTTTGATTTGCGCTTCACCGAGTCCAGTATACCGGACACTTGCCAATCCGCCCTTGTCCCAGAGGTGCTCTTTGTCTCTAATTATTGCCTTGCCGCGGGAGCGGCGTCCCAGTGAGCGGCGCGTTGCGCTGGACCCGTCGAGGGTGGAGCGACTGATTCAGTCAGGGCTGCAGGTGCGTATCGAAGCCGAGTGTGGTCACAACGCAAGCTTCCATGATGACGACTATCAGGGTGCCAGCGTGCACGATAGTTTCGCTGAGGTTGTGCAAGGGGCCGATATCATCGTCAAGGTAGTCTGCCCAACGCTTGATGAAATCATGCAGATGCGAGCTGGCTCGGTTCTGATATGTATCATGTCTGCGTTTCAGCATACAGAGGAAATCAAAGCGTTGAGCCGTGGCGGAATTACGGTATTGGCAATGGATCACATGCCGCGAACCACACGTGCTCAGCCTATGGACGCATTGTCGTCGCAGGCTACCGTGGCTGGTTACAAGGCAGCGCTTCTGGCAGCTGAATTGTCACCGCGCATGTTCCCGATGCTCACCACGGCTGCAGGCACAATTCGCCCCTCCAGAGTGTTGGTCATAGGCGCAGGGGTTGCGGGATTGCAGGCCATCGCCACGGCCCGCCGACTGGGCGCACAGGTAGAAGGGTACGATATTCGCCGAGCGGCGAAGGAACAGATCGAATCGCTCGGCGCTCGCATGGTGGATACCGGCGTAGAGGTTGAAGGGGCTGGTGGTTTTGCGCGAGCCCTTCGCAAGGATGAAAGACAAAAACAACACGACGTGCTGGCAGAGCATCTCGCGCGTGCCCATGTCGTTATCTGCGCAGCGTCCATTCCGGGTCGAAGTGCGCCACGCATCATCACCGAGGACATGGTTGACGGCATGTTGCCAGAATCGGTCATTGTCGATCTGGCAGCTTCGACCGGTGGTAATTGTGAGCTCACCCATGTGGGCGAACATTATTATCACCACGAAACACTCATTGTCGGACCCTTGAATTTACCGAGTCACGGCGCCGTGCATGCCAGTGAAATGTATGGCCGCAATGTCTACAACATGCTGCAACTGGTGATTCGAGACAATGAGGTTGTACTGGATCCTGAGGATGACATTATTGCCAGGTGCGTTGTTTGTCATGATGGCCACATCAATCATGCACCCACCGCCAGCCTGATGGAGATCGAGCCCGTCGCGTTTGGAGGGGCTGTGCATGCGGCTGCAGACTTTCCTGACCAAAGTGCCGGCTGGCTGGCAGAACCCGAAGAGTCGGCAGATTCGGAAGGTTCGGTTCGCAGGCCTGCCGATGATGCAGAAGCTGCTCTCGTGAGATCTGCGAAAAGCGACTCAGGAAACGAGACGGGTACCTTGATCACCTCAGCGCCGTCAGCAAACACTGCAGTGTCAACGCCTGCGTATGTCGCAGCCGACGTAGCTTATCCAGCCGATCTTGATCGTCATCAGGACGTTGAACATCTAAACGATTTGCAGGCACTGGATGGTCTGGAAATCTCAACCGGAGAAACCACTGCGGATGAACCTCCACCCGATGATCTAACTCGCATCGATGGCGTTGGGCCAGCGCTTCAGGGATGCCTTTATTCCTTCGGATTCAGACGTTTTGAGGATATCGCTGCACTGGATGATGACGGAGTACAAAAGCTCACCGTCCAGCTTGCACTGGACGATGAGGTGGAAAGACAGGACTGGCCAGGCCAGGCCCGAAAGCTGATGGAGGAAATACCGCGATGAGTGTGGTCAGTGCGCTTTATCTAATTTTGCTTGCAGCGGTTGCAGGCTATGTACTTATAGCTCGGGTGCCGTCATTGCTGCATACACCAATGATGTCCGGATCCAATTTCATTCACGGCATCGTACTTGCCGGTGCCATGTTGGCTCTTGCGAATGCGTCGGACACCTTTGAGCAGGTGATCGGTTTCATCGCCGTGATGGCAGCCTCCGCAAATGTTGTCGGCGGCTTTGTCGTAACAGATCGAATGCTTCACCTGTTCGAGCAAAAAGGCACGAGTGGTGCTGGCTCGTTCGTAACAGAGAGCAGCAGGCCGGCAAGCGATAGTATTGTTGATGGACGTGATGGCAAACCAAGTGTTGTCGCCAGCAAGCCGTCGACCCGTAACGGCAAAGGCAGTCAATAGCGCATGGAAGATTCTGTTCCCCTGCTGGTCCAGCTCGCGTGGTTCGTGGCGACGGTGCTGTTTATCACCGCTCTGCGCAACCTGAGTTCGCCCAGAAAGGCGCGTCGAGGCATCTGGCTGGCGGGGGGCGGTATGCTTCTGGCAATCGGCTCGATGTCCTTTCATCCCGCTCTGTTGGCTAATCACTTGCTCATCGTTTTGGCCATCGTTAGTGGTGGGATGCTTTCCCTGGTGCATGCCCGGCGTGTGGAGATGACCCGTATGCCGCAAATGATCGCGCTATATAACGGTTTGGGCGGCCTGGCAGCCGCTGGAATTTCCATTCTGGTGCTGTTGCATGTGTCGATTTACGAACCTGCCGAGAAAGCGCTGGCGATGGTCGGGGCATTAATCGGTTGCGTCGCCTTTGCAGGTTCACTGTTTGCTTATCTGCGCCTGAACGGGCACTTCTCCGCTCGCGAGGGCTTTGCGAAGCGCCAGGTTGCCTATCTGGCCAATGGCGCTCTCGTGTTGCTTCTAGGGCTGATCATCGCCACATCCGCAACCGCTCATCCTATATTGTTGCTGGTGTTTGTTGCGCTGGCGGTGAGCTTCGGTTTGTTGATGACATTGCCAACGTCGGCTGCTGATTTGCCGGTACTGGTCTCTTTCTACAATGCCTTAACAGGTCTTGCAGTGGCTTTTGATGGTTTTGTGCTGAATAATCCAGCGATGGTTGTTGCAGGCATCATTGTGTTTGCCGCGGGCTCTCTGCTGACCCGTCTCATGGCCAGAGCTGTCAATCGGCGTTTGAGTGAAATCATGTACTCCGGGTTTGGCATCATCACCGACGAGAGTCCGGGCAGCAATAATCGCGATCATGTCAACACGATTGACGCACGTGACGCGGCTGTGGATATGGCCTATGCAAGGCGTGTGGAAATCGTACCCGGCTATGGCATGGCAACAGCACAGGCGCAGCACAAGATTCGAGAGCTTACTCAGATGCTGGAAGAACGAGGTGTGACTACCGGATTTGCCATTCATCCGGTTGCTGGACGTATGCCTGGACATATGAACGTTCTACTCGCCGAGGCAGGCGTGCCCTACGATAAAATCCAGGACCTTTCAGATATTAATGCTGAGTTCTCCGAGGTCGATGTGGCTCTGGTGATTGGGGCGAATGATATCGTTAATCCGGCTGCTCGGGATGACACCGATTCGCCTTTATATGGCATGCCGGTTCTGGATGTCGACAATGCCAAACGGGTCATCGTTCTGAAACGTGGCGATGGAACCGGTTACGCAGGGGTGGAAAACCCTTTGTTGTTCGCGCCGGTGACGAGGGTGCTGTTTGGCGACGCCCGGGACAGTGTCCAGGACCTGATCATGTCGATCAAGAGTCTGGATTGAAGCTTGCCCGCAGCGCGATGGGGCATAACGGCAAAGTTGCTTGGCTAACGGGATAGGTCGGGCAATTAACAGACGGGTATGCCTTTTAATGGTGCTATCAAGTCACTCTTGTTCAAGCAGCACTCTTGACATGCAAAGCACACTATTTTGACGAAAATTTGTAAATTGCCTGTAATTTGTCACTCCCAAGGCTTGACGTCAATTATTTTCTGGTGTGCTTATGCACAAGAGCGAAAAGGCGTTGTTGAATGTTTTAATTTACTGTAGATGTTGCCAAGCCCGTGTTAAGAAAGTTTTTTAACTATATGATAAATAACATTTTTCATGAATTGATCAAAGTTTATCCAATGTTGGCAAACCCACAGTGCAGCGGCGATACAGAGGCGAATCCAAGCTTTGTCCACAAAGTTATCCACAGAAAATGTTGATAAATCACGTTTTATTGACGCTATTGTGCACAATTCCATCCGTCAGAGTTCGGACATCAGTGCTACGACGTCCAAAGGGTTAGTTCAGGCTGGATGAGTGCTCTGGTTCAAGTTGCCATCCCGACTCCGCTATTTCGCGTTTTCGATTACGAATGGAAAAATAGCGAGTCTATTGTGCGTGGGACGAGAGTCAGCGTACCTTTCGGGCGGCGCCAGGTCATCGGTGTCGTTTTACGTGCTTTGCAGACTACCGAGGTGCCAGAGAACAAGCTGCGTGCCGTGCAGCGAGTTCTTGATACCCGGCCTCTGATTCCAGAGGATCTCATGAACCTTCTGGAATGGGCCAGCCGCTACTACCATCATCCGGTGGGTGAAGTTCTGGCCACAGCGCTGCCCAGCCTGTTGCGTAAAGGCCAGGATGCGGTCATCGCTGAGCGCGAATTTTTCCGCTGGGCAGGGCCAACCCCGGTACCCGATACCTTGAAGCGGGCTAAAGTGCAGTTGTTGATTGCCCGTTACCTTGCGGATCTGTCCGGTAAGTCGGCAGGAGCAGATTCGCTCGTGCGGATCAGTCCGCGATGGCGATCATCCATAGCCCCCTTGCTGGAGAAAGGCTGGGTGGTGTGCGAGAAGGCTCTGAAAATTCCTGACAACAAAGCTCATTCGAAAGCCCCCGATCTTGCCGAAGAACAGCGACACGCAGTTGATAAGATCATTGGCGCTCTGGGTAGCAATCAGCGGTTTCTACTCAATGGTGTGACTGGTAGCGGTAAGACCGAGGTGTATCTGCGATGTATTGAGGCCGCGTGCCAGCAAGGTTTGCAAGCTTTGGTGCTCGTGCCCGAGATTTCGTTGACGCCACAATTGATGAGCCGTTTCGAGCAGCGTCTCGATGGCTGTCTTGTCAGTTTGCATTCAGGACTTAATGATACGGAACGCCTGCAGAACTGGTTGTGCGCAGCCCACGGTCATGCCGATGTTGTTATCGGTACGCGGTCCTCGATACTGGCCGCGATGCCGCGGCTGGGCCTGATCATCGTTGATGAAGAGCACGACAGCTCGTTCAAACAACAGGATGGATTTCGATATCACGCGCGGGATCTTTCACTGATGCGAGCCAGAGCCTGGAATTGTCCCGTGGTACTTGGCAGCGCAACGCCTTCTTTTGAGAGTCTGAACAACGTTGATTGCGGTAAATTCATCGAGCTGCCGCTGACGCATCGGGCAGGCGAGGCTGTGCCGCCGAGGCTTGGCCTTATGGATATCCGCCGGCGCAAGCTGATCGAAGGCATGAGCGATCGGATGATCGATGCCATTGGCGAGCATCTTGATAATGCCGGGCAGGCACTTGTGTTTATTAATCGCCGTGGTTTTGCGCCTACTTTGTTATGCAACGACTGTGGAGCTGCTGCTGATTGCAGGCGTTGTGATGCCAATATGACGGTTCATGTGAGGAGTCATCGTCTGCGTTGCCATCATTGTGGGTCCGAGCGTGCTATGCCGGCAGGTTGTGAGAGTTGTGGGTCGGTTGAACTGGACCGTGTTGGCTATGGCACTGAACGGATTGCTGCCGCACTGGAGGAGGCGTTTCCAGATGTGCTGATTGCCCGGATTGATCGCGACAGCACACGACGTAAGGGTGCACTGGAGCAGCAACTGGCACTAGCGACCAGTGGTGAGGCGCGCATACTGGTAGGTACGCAAATGCTTGCCAAGGGGCATCATTTTCCTAAGCTCACACTGGTTGGAATACTGGATGCCGATCGTGGATTATTCGGTACCGATTTTCGTTCGCTGGAGCATATGGGTCAGTTGATTCTGCAAGTGGCGGGCAGAGCAGGACGGGAAAAGAACAGCGGAACCGTTCTGATACAGACGCGTAACCCGGACAGCCCTATGTTGCAGACCTTGATCGTCGATGGTTATGCACCGTTTGCGGCAATTGCGATGACGGAGCGAAAGTTGGCAGAACTACCGCCATACTCATTCATGGCGTTGGTACGGGCTGAGGCAGCAACGGCAGGAGAGCCACATCAGTTTTTGCTAGAGGTTGCAGCCAGCTTACAGAGTCATACTGGCCAGAAGCTTGAAATCCTCGGGCCTGCGCCAGCACCGATGGAGCGCTTGGGCGGACGGTTCAGGGCACAGTTACTTCTCCAGTCGGACTTGCGATCCACACTGAACGAAAGCCTGTCGCGTTTATCGCAGATGATCGATGGGCTGCGAGGTGCCAGACGATGTCGATGGTCGATAGATGTCGATCCTGTCGATCTTTTTTAATTGCCGTAGTGATTACCCTTGGTTTGCCAGTCCCACGCAGTTTGTCATCCCCGCAAACGTGGGGATCCAGCGCTTGAGATTCAGTTCGCATTGAAAGATCTCGCCTGCGCGCAAATTTCAATGCCCAGTGCTTACTGACGACACTTCACGATGTACTCACAACATGGTTAATTAGCCGAAGACGCGGTCATGCGTATTGTCCCGCCGGTGCTAGACTTGCTTGCCAGATATTCGTGTGGACCTTGCCCTTGATTCCCCAGATAGAACAGCAGTTGAGTGATGCACTGGCTGTGCTCAAAGCTGATGGTGTTGTGCCAGAAGATGTTAACCCGACCATTAGCGTTACCCGCACGCGCGACGTCAGTCATGGCGACTTTGCCTCCAATCTTGCCATGATGCTGGCCAAACCCGCCAGACGTCCACCACGCGACATCGCCCGGGCCCTGATCGATGCACTGCCATCATCCAGTACGGTCAAGCAGGTAGTAATTGCAGGACCGGGTTTTATCAATTTCTTTCAGGCCGATGATGCACAGTCCGCGGTTGTGGCGACTGTGCTGACTAAGGGTCAGAACTTCGGGCTTAGTGATGTGGGGGCTGGAAAACGCGTTCAGGTGGAATTTGTATCCGCTAACCCGACAGGACCATTGCATGTCGGTCACGGCCGAGGAGCCGCGATGGGCGCAACGGTGTCAAACCTGCTGGATGCCGCAGGCTTCGATGTGGAAAGAGAATATTACGTTAATGATGCCGGACGGCAGATGGATATTCTTGCCACCAGTGTTTGGCTGCGGTATCTAGTCTTGTGTGGAGAGGAGCTTGATTTTCCATCCAACGGTTACAAGGGGGATTACATCGTTCAAATCAGTCAATTGATACTTGATGAACATGGTGAGTCTTTTCGCCACAACAGCGCTGATGTCTTTGACGGCATCGTCGCCGATGAGCCCGCAGGTGGTGACAAGGAGAGGCACATTGACGGGTTGATCGAGCGGGCACAACGATTGTTGGGGAACGTTCAATACCGCCAGGTATTTGATGCGGCGCTCAACTCGATCCTCGATGACATCAAGGACGATCTGGCAGAATTTGGCGTGGAATACAATCAGTGGTTCAGTGAGCGTAGCATCGCCCCTGAGGTACAGGCGGCTGTCAAACGATTGGAGGCTTCGGGCCATACCTATGTAAAAGAGGGCGTCACCTGGTTCAAATCGTCAGAGTTCGGTGATGAGAAGGATCGTCCTATCGTGCGGGCCAATGGACTGACAACTTACTTTGCCTCTGATATTGCTTATATCGACAACAAGATAAAACGCGGTTACGACAAGGTTCTATACCTGTTCGGGGCGGACCATCATGGTTACACGAGCCGAATGCTTGCCGCTTGCGAAGCCCTGGGCCATCCGCGGGAAAAATTGCAGTTTGTGCTCATACAGTTTGCGATTCTTTACCGTGACGGCGAGCGAGTGCAGATGTCTACCCGATCCGGCTCGTTTGTGACCATCCGGGAGCTGCGTGACGAGGTGGGCAAGGATGCGGCAAGGTATTTCTATGTAATGCGTAAATACTCGCAGCACATGGACTTTGATCTGGATCTGGCAAAATCCCAATCCAACGATAATCCCGTGTATTACGTGCAGTATGCCTATGCGCGAATCTGCAGCGTCATGCGTCAGCTGGAGCAGCGTAATCTGGCGTTCGATCAGGCTGCAGGCCTTGCTGCACTCGGGCGGCTGACAGAAACAGCTGAAACCGATTTGATGACGCAACTGGCAACTTATCCCGAGCTTTTACAGCGCGCAGCAATTGCTCATGAGCCACATCAGCTCACAGGATACTTGCGAGATCTCGCAAATGGTCTACACAGTTACTACAACGCGCATAAAGTGTTGGTGGAAGATCTTGAGCTCAGAGACGCACGAGTGTGTCTACTACTTGCCGTGCGGCAGGTATTGGCAAATGGTCTGACCATCATCGGCGTATCCACACCTGAGGTGATGTAGTCCATGGCCAGAAGCAAACCCAAATCCACAGTCTCAGAGAGTCGCCTGTTTGTTCTGGCGCTGGGCTTGCTGGTGGGATTTGCCATGGCCTTTGTGTTGCTGCTCTCGCGACTGCCGGTGGATGGCATTATCAGCCAGCATGCCAATGGCTCCTTGCGCGAGTCCGAAATGACGAGTATGGATTTTGATTATTACTCGGTATTGCCTGAGCAACACGCTGCACGCAAGCCAGCACCGCCAGCGACGGCTGTTGAGCCGCCCGTCATCTTCATGGAGCCGCCGAGTCGTATCGAGCCTCCGGCAATACGCGCAGAGCCAGCATTGCCGGTAGTGCCCATGCCGCAGATTGTAAAGCTGCCACCGGGCACCCAGCGAGTACAGCCTGCGCCGAGCGTGCAACAAGCTGATGCAAGGCCACAAGCACCTGTCGGGGAAATGCTGGCTAGTGTATCGGGACAGGATTCTTACTATGTCGAGGCGGGAAACTATCGCCAGAACGCTGATGCTCTGCAAATCCAGTCATTGCTCCGCAGTCGTGGGCTTGATGCCTTTATTGTTGTGCGCGAGGAAAATGGCGGCGGCTTCGGCCATCGTGTGCGTATTGGGCCCTTCTTTGAGCAATCACGGCTGGACGCAACGCGTGAGCGCTTGCGTGCATCGGGTATCCGGCCAAAGCTGATACGCGTAAAAGGTTAGTATTGCTTTATCCGCTCACTAGTCCTGCAGTCGGCCGCGTCTGGAGCTCCATTGTTTGTCAGTCCCGGGAGTGCCTGTTTTACAAACCCATATTTGCGTTGAATGCCGCTGAATCCATGATAGAGACCCGCAGAAAATTCATGCTCACATTAGCCTCGATTCCGGTTGTCGGTGTCGGCGGCTGCAGCTCAGGGTCCAGTGAAAACGCCCCCGCTGCGATGACAGAGGCGCCCCCTGAACCTGTTGCCTGCGACGAGATAACGCCTTTTACGCCACTGGATCGCGTTGAAGAATGTGGGTCTGCAGTGGACGTTGAATCCCGTCTGGCTCAGTCATTGAATTATCAGGTACCTTCGAGCCGTGTTGGTGAAATGTGTGCTGGGTGCAGTTTTTACGGTGGGCCAGCAGAATCGGTGACAGGTACGTGTTCGTTTTTTCCGGGCGAGCTGGTGTCGGCTGATGCCTGGTGTGCGTTGTACCGGCCTGCTTAATCGCTTCTGATCCTCGCAAACGCGTACCTGGCTGAGTAGTTTCCTGTTGGAATCAGTGTGTGGATGCTGGTAGACATGTCAGGCGTGTCTACTTCTACATTGAACCGAGCTGGTAATCAGCAGAGAGGTGTAGCGTCTTCCATGGCCTTGCCATGAGAAAACCGGGTGTGATTCGAAACATTTTCTTGACCAGGTCCCAACTCAGCGCCAACACAGTTGCCCGCAACCTGCACATGAGTTCCAATGGTGCTAAGTAACACCCCATGTGCAACGCACCGCACATACAGGCTCATTGAGGAGCCGCTTTTTTAAACGTCCACGGAGGGACTAACATGCCGAAAAAGCATGGGCACGGCATTGCCGGGCAGGTGGTGAATATCACCCAACGTTGTCATAAGCAACAATTTTTATTGAATGATGAACCTGACCGTCGTCGCTGGATGTACTGGTTGTTTCAGGCAAGAAAGCTCTACAGCTTAAGTGTGCTGAACTATGTTGTGACATCTAACCATGTACATTTGCTGGTTCAGGACCCTGGCAATCATGGGCTGGATGCCAGTATGCAGCTGATCAACACGCGAACC
>JBGCEH010000025.1:0-6872 GCA_045106195.1 Granulosicoccus sp. | reverse complement strand
ATTTTGCTTGCGGGCACATCTGTTCTGGCGGTCACTGTAGGTGAACACGCGTTGCACAAGCAGGACTGGTTTTCGCTCACGTTCAAGGATGTGGCAGAAGATATCCGGGATGCCAGTGCGGAAGGCAAGCGATTAGTGCGTGTGTTTGAACAGCGCGTCTGTATCTACTGTGCAAAGCTTCACGAAACGATACTCACCGACCCGGAAGTTTCTGCCTACCTTCAAGAGAATTTTCACGTTGTGCAATTCAATCTGTTTGGTGATGAAGAAGTTACCGATATGGATGGCGAAGTGGTGAGTGAAAAGACCGCGGCCGCCAAGTGGGGTGTTTTGTTTACGCCAACCATGGTCTTTATGCCAGAAGAGCCGATGGAAGGTGTCAGCGTTGCTGAGGCGGCAGTGGGGAAGATGCCCGGTGCTTTTGGCAAGCTGACGTTTTTACATCTGTTTCAGTGGGTGAATGAGAAGGGGTATGAGGGAGATGAACATTTCCAGAAGTACCATGCCCGCAAGATCGAGGATCGTCGCACCGCTGGGGAGACGGTAGAGGAGTGATTGGGTTCTTTTAACTGTAAAAGTCAGTACTTGATGTCTCAGTCAGTGTACGATTTCATCTAAACCTGAACTTCCGCTTCGTTTTAGCGTTAGACGATACCTGCCCACAAATAGCAGCCTCAGATCTTGTATCTGACTCACCGGGCAGGTGGCGTCTAACGCCACATGGAGGAAACCGCGGGGGCGTGCCTTGGCGGTACGACAGCGCTAATGGCTTTGGCCTATGGGGATTGTAACGCTGTGGGCTATCGAGGTTGAGGTTGTTTGAACTTTGCTAGACATTTTCTGGTTACGATTTTTCATAAAAGCCACTTTTTACAATGGACTAGAGAGCTGTAAGGTGCACAAGAATGCCTGGTTTCCAGCATGAGCAACAGCTGGCCCAATACCATTGCATTGGGGATTGGAGTCTCCAAAAAAGATCTGATTGTAGAAATCATATGTGTCATCGGTTTAAATGCCTTCGTAACGGTGGTGCACGCGCTTCATACAAACATTCGAATACCTCAATAACCTTCATCGGTTCACCGCAGGTTCGGCAAACAAACACAGGCTCGACTTTTTCTTCGCTTTGTTCAGTGCGAGGAGTTGGCTCTGGCACACATAACAGTTCTCTGGCCAGTGCCACTGATGAAGAGCGTGTCGTATTGGCCAGCAATCCATAATGGCGGATTCGGTGAAAACCATCAGGCAACACATGAAGCAGGAAACGACGAATGAACTCTGAAGTTTGAAGCGTCATCGTGCCTGGACGTTCGGAATACGCTTTGCGATAGTCCTTCCATTTGAAGATGACTTTTTGTTCATCAGCCGAC
This sequence comes from Granulosicoccus sp., assembly GCA_045106195.1. Lineage (GTDB taxonomy): Bacteria > Pseudomonadota > Gammaproteobacteria > Granulosicoccales > Granulosicoccaceae > Granulosicoccus. The sequence goes on along the minus strand of JBGCEH010000025.1, from coordinate 5,502 downwards.
AGGAGTCGGCTGTTTGCAATGGCCACCCGGTGGTTATAGCGTGACAAGTAGGCCAGCACCGATCGGGGACCTGCAAAGGGACGTTTCGCATATACAACCCAGTCAATGTTATGAACGGGCTTTAGAAACTCTTTGAACTTGCAGGGCTCGACAAGGGCAGCATGTCGAGAGTAAAAATTAAGCTCTCCAGCGCTGTAAGCCTGCTTGAGCTTTTCCAGAAACAATCGCCGGAACAATCGTGATAGCACTCGCACAGGCAAGAAAAATCCTGTTCGACACCGAACCCACTTTGTTTTATCAGCAGATAGTCCACCACCGGGTATGATGCAGTGAATATGTGGATGATGCGTCAGCGCAGAGCCCCATGTGTGCAGCACAGCTGTCACACCCAGCTTGGCTCCCAGATGCTTAGCGTCTGCACCAATCGTTAATAACGTTTCTGCTGCTGCCTTGAACAATATGTTGTAGACAATTGCCTTGTTCTGATAAGCAATGTCTGCGATAGGTGCCGGCAAGGTGAACACCACATGAAAGTATTCCACTGGCAATACATCGGCCTGACGTGCTTCGAGCCAACGCTTGGCAACGCTGGATTGACACTTTGGGCAATGTCTATTGCGACATGAGTTGTAAGCGATCTGAATCTTTTCACACTTATCACAGCGCAAGACATGCCCGCCCATCGCAGCACCACGGCAGCGATCTATCGCGGAGATAACCTTCAACTGCTCAATACTGATATGGCCAGCATTCGCCTTGCACCAGCCAGGAGCGAAGTTACGGAATATATCCGCAACTTCCAGCTTTGACATCGAAGCTGCTCATTCGCGCGAATGCAACACCACGTGTTCCAGTGGCCCGGTCACATCGCGCAAAACCTTGGTTGCCACATGACTGTAACGTGCGGTAGTGTCAAGTTTCTTGTGTCCCAGAAGTACCTGAATTACTCTTATGTCAACGCCTTGTTCTAGCAAGTGTGTCGCAAATGAATGCCTCAGCGAATGCAGAGATACCCGTTTCTTTATACCCGCTGCCGCACGTGCTTGTTGGAAAGCACGATTGAGTTGACGGGCTGATAGTGGGTTGACAGGATCTTGCCCTGGAAATAACCAGCCACCAGGGAGCATCTTGTTTTCCGACTGCCCTTGACGATACCACTCACGTAGCAGCTCTAGCATTGACGGCGAGAGCATCGCGTATCGATCTCTCTTTCCCTTGCCTTGATCAACGCGTAGCACCATACGCTTGCTGTCGATATCTGAGACTTTCAGATGCACCACTTCATTGCGACGAAGTCCAGCACCATAGGATACCGACAACGCTGCCTTGTACTTCTTGCTTCCTGCTTCACGTAGCAGAGAAGTGACTTCGTCGACGTTGAGAATCTCAGGTAATCGCCGAGGCTCGTTGATGTTGGTCAGCGTCGATACAATATCAGGTCGCTTTAATGTGATATTGAAAAAGAAGCGTAGACCAGAGATATTTTGATTGAGGTTGCCAGTAGCGATACCGCCCTCAACCAGATGCAACTGATAGAGACGCAAATCTTCACTGGTGGCAGTTTGTGGTGGGCGACCAAGATACTCACCTAACTGCCTGACATGACGGACATATGAAACTTGAGTCTTGGATGCTAACTTGCGCATAACCATATCGTCGATCATGCGTTGGCGCAACGGACTAACGGATTTGGTAGACTGAGTCATGAGACTGCTCCTGTGTACTTCTGTAGTTGGGGAACCACAGAACAACACAGGTCAGTCTCAGGTTTAAAGCTAACTACCCAAAAGTCAGGATGGTGGGCGTGCAACTACCGCGTAGCGGTTTAGTCGTGCGCCAGTGATGGCGTCGTATCAGCACGGTGCAAGTCCGTGTCGGAGTAAACCACAACTCCGTAATCGAAAGTAATTGCGTTGTCGTGAGGCAGGGTGAGAAGCAACTGGAGATGAAATATCGGTCCGCAGGTAACGAACTCGTTTCGGCGTCTTGTAACGGCGAGCCTTCGGCTAAATGGCGAAGTCTGAAAATCATCAATCGCGCTGTCGTGGTAGTTAAAGCGATGATTGGGTTACATGGTGTGGTTGGAGGTGGAACGATAAGAAGGTATGGCGCAGTAAGCTGGGAGACCTGAATGTTGAAGTGACAACAGTCAGGAGTCAGAGCCCTCATAGTAGTGTTGGTGACAGTCTGTTACCGGAAAGCGTGGAGAGCAAACCCATGCTGAGCGAAGGGGGGTAGGAAGGTGGATACGGGAGGTTGGTGTCGATGCATACAAAGGAAGATACAGGCTCTATAGTGCGGGCAACCGCTAGACCAGAGTCACGCTCGGATGATCCGCGTATGTGGTCATGGGTAGAAGCATCGGTGTGGACGGAACGTATGTTGGCGGCTCTGGGTAACGGGGTCAAAGGAGGTAAATGGCATAGTTTGATCGACAAGGTCTATGCATCGCAAACACTGTGGGCAGCTTGGAAACGGGTTGCATCAAATCATGGCGCGGCGGGCATTGACCGAGTGAGTGTTGAGTTCTTTGAAGCCAATGCCGAGTACTACTTGACTGGCTTGGGGAAGGAGTTGCGAAATGGCAGCTACAGACCCTCGCCTATCAGGCGCGTTCATATTCCAAAAGGAAAGGGTAAAACCCGACCATTGGGGATCGCGACGGTTAAAGACCGAATAGTGCAAGGGGCTTTGAAACTGGTGATGGAACCAATATTTGAAAAGGAGTTTCTACCTGTCAGTTTTGGCTTTCGGCCTGAGCGCAGTTGCAAGGATGCGTTGCGGGTAGTTGATAGTAGTCTGAAGGATGGCTTCACCTGGGTGGTGGATGCCGATCTTCAGAATTACTTTGACACTATTCCCAAACAGGCGCTGATGAAGTTGGTCGAAACGAAAATCAGTGATGTTAATATCTCGAAATTGCTACAGCAGTTTCTTGACCAACAAGTCATTGAAGGGATGAGTCAATGGACACCGGTGGCCGGAACGCCTCAGGGGTCTGTGATTAGTCCGTTGATGTCTAATCTCTATCTGCACGGTCTGGATGAATTACTCAGTATTAGTGGCGTTAGATATGTGCGCTTTGCTGATGATTTTGTGGCGATGTGCCGCACGCGACAAGATGCTGAAAAGGTACTTGCAGCGATTCAGGATTGGGTTGGTAGTCATGGTCTAATATTACATCCCGAGAAAACTCACGTGGGAAACTGCGTTGAGAAGGGACAGGGGTTTGAATTTCTTGGCTATCGTTTTGAAGGTGGCAGACGATGGGTTCGACCGAAAAGCAAACAAGCTCTTCGGGATAAGATCCGGCTTTTAACTAGTCGTCTTCGTAGCGGTAACTTGGAAAGCATCATCAAGGAACTCAATGCTGTTCTCAGAGGCTGGTTTGGATACTTCAAGCACGCCTATCGTTCCACATTCCGTGATGTTGACGGATTTGTGCGACGTCGTTTGAGAGCAATCTTGAGGAAGCGGGAGAAACGTCCAGGATTTGGTCGTACCTCTCGTGACCATAAGCTATGGCCAAATGCATTCTTCGCATCTCATGGGCTTTTCACTATGCACGAAGCCTATGCGGCTGCGAGTCAATCCCGTTAGGGACTCTGCCGACTGGAGAGCTGTGTGCGGGAGAACCGCACGCACAGTTCGGAGGGCGGGGAGGACGAAAGTCCTTCCCGACCCCTATCTCGTGCCTGTTGCGGTCATTGGCATTATTTGGCGATAGCCAACCGCCGACAATGCATTGTGCGAAGCATCCCAGTTTCTATAGAATGGCCGAATGAAAAAAACAATAGCTATTTTCTGCTCGTTAATTATTGGTTCGATAAACAGCGTGCCCGCGCAAGCAGTCGGTTTTGCACGTGTGCCACCTTCACCAAACAAAATTTTCGATATGGGTATTTGGTATCCGACCGACCAGCCAGTGCCGTCAACTCCTAACACACCCTTCGGGCAAGCGTTGTCAATCGATGTGAAGCCTGTAGGTAGTGATCTACCACTAATCATTATCTCCCATGGAAACGCTGGTTGGATGGGCGGGCACGCGGACACCGCTCTAGCGCTGGCAGAAGCGGGGTATGTAGTAGCAGCACTCACCCATTCAGACGATAACTTCGAGAACGAAGATGTAAACCCTTCTGTGTGGGTAGTGTCACGACCCCAAGAGGTGATTTCGAGTATTGCTTATCTTCTGGAGCGCTGGTCCGGTGCCGAGCATATTTCTCGTAAACGTATTGGGGTGTTTGGATTTTCTGCCGGTGGATACACCGCCCTTGTCGCGGCGGGAGGTGTGCCAAACTTCCAAAAAGCGATGCAACATTGCGAGAGAGAGCCAACTGAATTTGTGTGCGATATCGGCCTGATCCAGGAAATAGCTAGTAGTGGCCTGAAATCCACCTCGCGCAGCTTTGCTAGCGATCCACGCATCAAGGCAATTAGCATAGCCGCGCCGGGGTTCGGTTTTGCCTTCGATAGCGAGTCGGTGCAAGCAGTAAAAATACCAGTTCAGATCTGGTCAGGGTCACTGGATATGCGCGTTCCACATGGCACTAATGGGAGATTAGTCGCCAATGCGCTGAACGGCGAAACTGATGTCGAGATCGTCGAGGGTGCAGGACACTTCTCATTTCTGCAGCCATGCAAACCTGGGCTCGAGTCAGAAAACCAAAGTATCTGGGAGATGATCTGTGTTGACGATGTCGCTTTCGACAGAGCAGCGTTTCACAAATATCTGAATGCAAGGGTAATAGAGTTCTTCGACACGATGTTGGTCCCATGACATATGCTCGGGTAAATGCGGACTGCATTTCAACCTTTCCGACGACAGCTATGGGCCGGGACTTGCCCGTCACTGCCATTCAGATTACTGTAAATGACTGGCAAGTGAGTGCCAGTTGCCAGTCATTCAATTACTGGAATCAAGCATTTTATTTAGTCGGAAACACACGTAATCGATGTCAGATGCCTTGATGCCGTTATAGCCGAAATCTAATATATGTCTAATTCCATAGGCGGTTTCTGCCAGCTCTCGTATGATGACAAAAGAATCGACCAAAGAACGTTCGGGCCCAGTGATAGGTCGAATGGACTCATAGCCTTCCAGAAAGCTTGGCCAGCGTTTGGCTCGTCGCTCATCAGACCCTAGGCACTCTCCCCACTTGAAAGTGGCAAGATCATACACTCGGTAACCAATAGCGCATTCCTCGAAGTCAAAGAGCGTCACTTTGCCATCGTGAACGTGCAAATTGCCACCATGCAGATCACCATGACAAATACCTATGTCGAGAGACCCTTCGGGCACTCCCTGAACAGCTATTTGAACATCATGCGCTATTTTTTCGATAGCACTGAGAACGTCTTGTCGGTGTGCCAAATGATTTCGTATATCAACCATTGAATTCTCTAGCAAACCCGGCAGGTCAAGGTAGGTTCGCTTGTGAGATGTTGAGAAGCCACTAGACGCCAAGTGCATTCGAGCAACTGACTGTCCAACCAATCGGC
>JBGCEH010000024.1:0-336058 GCA_045106195.1 Granulosicoccus sp. | reverse complement strand
GCTGAAGCAGGTACTTTCACATTCACCTGGGTCGATGACGACGGCACGGTGATAGAAACCGAAAAAGCGATAGAGCTAAGCTAGTTCTTCAACATTGTTAAAAAGCTGGACGTCTACTACCGTGAATCAACGTCGTTTTTTCACCGGCAATAATCCACCACAGACCAACACCGCATCACCGGAGGGTGTCATGAAAATAAGAAAACTGGCTTACGACCGCATCACCGGAGGGTGTCATGAAAATAAGAAAACTGGCTTACGCTTGTGTTACGACAACGCTGTGCATCGCCATTCCCCTGGTTGTAACCGCAAGCGGCCCTGTCGATGAAAAATTGATCATCGATGGCGAAGTTGAACTGACTACGCGTACTGCGGCTCCTGAAGGGCATCCGCTGGATGAGGTGATTTCCGGCTGGCACTATCGAACCCAGGAGACTCGGGAACTGGAAATGGATTCGTTTCAGAATCCGGGCATGCTGGCGGTAGAGCAAGGCGGGGAGATCTGGCATACCGTTGAAGGTAGTGAAGGTAAGTCGTGCGCCTCGTGCCACGATGATGCGGCAGTGTCCATGAAAGGGGTCGGCGCAAGTTATCCTAAATGGGACCCGGTTAATGGCAAGCCGATAAATATCGAACAGCGCATCAATATGTGCCGAACTGAAAACATGGGTGCCGAAGCCTATCCGTTCGATAAGGGTGGTCAGAAGCCCATGACGGCCTATATCAAAAATCAATCACTGGGTATGCCTTTGGAGGTTGATCTTGCCGAGGGCGAGATGCAGAAATGGTGGGAGCGTGGCAAAGATGTGTACTACAAGAGAACAGGGCAGCTGAATATGTCTTGCGCAACATGCCATGAGCAAAACAACGGTAAATACATTCGTGCGGATCACTTGAGTCAGGGGAATGTAAACGGTTTTCCGACATATCGTTTAAAACAGAGTGCACTTGTGTCATTGCATAATCGTTTCCGTGGTTGCATACGTGATACGCGTGCCGAATACCCCGCAGCATTCAGCGATGAACTGATGGCTCTAGAGGTCTATGTCACTTGGCGTGGTACCGGCCTGTCAGTCGAAACGCCTGCGGTTCGTCAATAATTCATATCGATTTGTTGATACGGGGTTCGCATGTTTACTCGCCGCGATTTTTTGCAATTTGCTGCTGTGTCCACGGCACTTACCGGTTTATCCGGAAACCTGACGCGTGTGGCCGCACAGCAGTCATTGACTCAGGACGATCTCTTGAGGTTCGACAATAGTGGCAAACTGACGTTACTGCATATCACTGATATACATGCGCAATTGAAGCCGGTCTACTTCAGACCGCCTTCAGAAAATATCGGTGTTGGTGACTATGCCGGTATTCCTCCGCATCTTGTGGGTGATGACTTCCTGAAGCATTTCAATCTGGAGCGTGGCAGTGCCCTGGCTTACGCGCACACCATGGTCGATTACGTTGATCTGGCAAATACCTATGGCCGGCTCGGTGGTCTCGATAGAACCGCCACGCTGGTGAAAGCGATCAGGGCGGATCGAGGTGATGACAACGTCATCCTGCTGGACGGTGGTGATACCTGGCAAGGTTCCTACACCGCGTTGAAGACACAGGCGCAGGATATGGTCGAGTGTATGCAATTGCTGAAACCCGATGCCATGGTGGGTCATTGGGAATTCACCCTGGGTACCGAGCGCCTTGAAGAAATTATCGGCAGTATGGGATATCCGTTCCTTGCCAGTAATATTGTAGATACCGACTGGGAAGAGCCTGTATTTGAAAGTACCAGATTGCTTGAGCGTGGCGGCACTACCGTCGCGGTGATCGGACAAGCAATGCCGTACACACCGATTGCCAATCCCAACTGGATGTTCCCTGGCTGGTCATTCGGACTGCGTACGGAGACACTGCAGGCCAACGTTGACCAGGCCAGAGCAGATGGCGCGGAGGTGGTTGTCCTGCTTTCACACAACGGTTTTGATGTTGATAGAAAGCTTGCCTCTGTTATCAACGGGATCGATGTGATTCTCACTGGCCATACCCATGATGCAGTACCGGAAGCCATTAACGTCGATGGCACACTGGTGTTGTCTTCAGGTTCTCATGGCAAATACCTTGGACGCGTTGATCTTGAAGTGAGCGGTGGCAAGGTCACCGGCTATAACTCAACCCTGATTCCGGTATTTGCTGATGTAATTACGCCAGATGCACAGATGAAGGCGAAGATCGACGAAGTCAGAGCACCTTACGAGTCAGAGCTGAATCGTGTGCTTTGCAAGAATGAGTCATTGTTGTATCGACGTGGCAATTTCAATGGTACCTGGGACGATCTTCTATGCGAGGGTATGCTGGCAGAACGAGATGCCGAGTTGTCGCTGAGTCCCGGATTTCGCTGGGGAACAACCTTACTACCGGGTCAGGACATCACCGTTGACGATCTATACAACCAGACGGCCATGACCTACCCATCAGTCTACCGGCTTGAATTCACAGGTATGCAGATCAAGGAAATACTGGAAGATGTCTGTGACAACCTGTTCAACAAGGACCCATTTTTTCAGCAGGGCGGAGACATGGTTCGTGTTGGCGGTATGGGCTACTCGTGCACACCTGAAGCGTCGATGGGCTCACGTATCAACGACATGACACTGCTGAAGACAAGCGAACCCATAGACCCGAAACGAAGTTACGTTGTTGCCGGTTGGGCATCGGTTAATGAAGGTGTGGAAGGTCCTGCTATCTACGATCTCATGGAGACCTATCTGGGTGGTCAGGAGACGGTGAAGCTAGAGCGCAATGATGCGGTAAAGGTAGTGGGTTTGTAGATCGTGTTTAGGCGAATGGCTGGAAACCGGTAGTTTGCTTAGTCGTATCTAACGGGCAAATACCCGGATTGTCTGGAGAGTGCACGGCTCATCCAGATTGACAATTCTCTCTCATATGATGACCGGCTTGGCTGGTTAGGGAATCGTGCACCCTGTTCAAGTACAGAGGCGGAAAATGACAGAATCTACTGAGAAGACGATAGACCAGTTAAAGCGGCGTTCCTTAATCAAGACCGGGCTAACGCTGGGTGCGGGGTTGGGCTTAAGTGCGCCATTGGTGGCAAAGGCTGCCACTGCCGATCCCCTGATTACGGAAATACAGGACTGGAATCGTTATCTGGGTGATGGGGTTGATGCAAACCCGTATGGTAGTCCATCGGTGCACGAGGCGCACGTAGTGCGTCGAGATGTCTCGTGGCTCACCGCTGATGCCAAGTCATCGGTCAATTTTACACCTTTGCATGAGCTTGAAGGCATCATCACGCCCAACGGATTATGCTTCGAGCGGCACCACGGCGGTGTTGCACAGATTGCCCCCTCAGACCATCGTTTGATGGTTAACGGCCTTGTGGATACACCCCTGGTGTTCACTTTGGAGGATCTTAAGCGCTTCCCGCGCGAAAGCCATGTCTACTTTCTGGAATGTGCCGCCAACTCGGGTATGGAGTGGCGTGGTGCCCAGCTCAATGGCTGTCAGTTTACACATGGCATGGTGCACAACGTGATGTATACCGGCATCAAGTTACGACACGTTCTTGAAGAGGCGGGATTAAAGACTAACGCCAAGTGGTTATTGCCAGAGGGCGCAGATCCTGCTCACATGACCCGTTCTATCCCGATGGAGAAAGCATTGGATGACTGCCTGCTGGCATTTGCAATGAACGGCGAAGCGCTCCGTCCCGAACAGGGATATCCCCTGCGTCTGGTAGTGCCGGGTTGGGAAGGCAATATGTGGGTAAAGTGGTTGCGACGGCTCGAAGTGGGTGATCAACCCTGGCATCATCGTGAAGAGACCAGTAAATACACGGACTTGCTGGCGGATGGTACTGCGCGTCGTTTTACGTGGACCATGGATGCCAAATCGGTGATTACCAATCCGAGTCCGCAGGCACCGATTACGCATGGTCGTGGCCATACCGTGTTAACCGGCGTTGCCTGGTCTGGGCATGGCAAGATCAAGCGCGTGGATGTGTCGATTGATGGCGGCAGGAACTGGAAGACAGCGCGCCTCGATGGTCCTTCATTTTCCAAATCGATTCATCGTTTCTATCATGAGTTTGACTGGGACGGGAAAGAGATGTTTCTGCAAAGCCGCGCTATGGATGAGTTTGGACAGGTACAGCCAACCAAGAATGCGCTGCGACAGGCACGTGGGGAAAACTCCATCTATCACAACAACGGTATACAGACGTGGCATGTACGTGGTGACGGTTCGGCTGAGAACGTGGAGATTTCATGATGAGAGTGTGTCTGCATATTACGGGTGCTGCACTGTTTGCTGCTCAGTCACTGGCGTACGCCTCCGATACGGGTGAGCAGCTGTTCAAGCAGTGTCAAGTCTGTCATGCCATCGGGCCAGGTGCGGCTCATCAGATTGGTCCCCATTTGAATGGTCTGGGTGAGCGTCCTGCAGGTGCGCTTGACGATTATGACTATTCGGCGGCGTTCGCAACAGTTGCACGTGCTGGAGGAGGCTGGAGCAAGGAGGCGCTGGATACTTTTCTGCAAGCCCCCATGGAAAATGTGCCGGGTACGAAAATGGCTTTTCTCGGTGTCAAGGATGACGAAGAGCGCGCTGTGCTTGTCGAGTGGTTGCTCGACGTTGGGCTGGATGGTGTCATGCCTGAAGTCGTGAAACCGGTTAAGGTGTCAAAACCTTCACTGCCTGCAACTCCACGTATAGCGGCTGCCGATATGCCTATCCCGGAACATGGTGTACTACATCTTGGGCGTGCTGCTCTGGATGAAGAGGTTGACGCCTGGAATATCGACATCAGACCTGATGGTCAGGGGCTGCCTGCAGGTTTGGGTAGTGTGGAGACTGGCGGTGAAATTTATGACGCACAATGCGCCGTCTGTCACGGGGTCTTTGGCGAGGGGGCAGGGCGATGGCCGATTTTGGCTGGTGGCGACGACACCCTGGAAGACGATCGCCCGGAGAAGACCATCGGTTCTTACTGGCCTTATTTGTCCACTGTCTACGACTATGTAAAAAGAGCGATGGCATTTGGCAACGCACGATCATTGTCCGATGATGATGTGTATGCACTAACAGCTTATCTTCTTTACCTCAATGATCTGGTGGAGGATGACTTCGAATTAGGCGCCGATAACTTTACCAGTGTCAGTCTGCCCAACCAGACAAACTTTATTGAAGACAATCGCAACGCAGAACCACACTATGCGGTGGTTGCCGAACCTTGTATGCAGAATTGCAAGCCTGATGCTGCTGTTGTTACACAGAGAGCCCGTGTGCTGGACGTAACGCCGGATACGGAAGATGATGACTCATCTGGCAGTATCAGCATTGATTGATTTCACAACAGCGGAAAAAGCCATGCAGTCAAGACGCCGGTTTCTAAAAACATCACTTGCTACCATGAGCGCAGCGGGTTTGCCTATCAGTCTTCATGGGATGGGTGCCTGGGCTGCAGATTCCAACGTAGTCAGTGATGGCGTGCGCTCGGTTGCATTGGGTGACACCACGTTATTGCTTCTCAGTGATGGTCACATGCAATTGCCTGTTTCAATGATTTTACCTGACAGTATCGATGCTCAGGAACGTGACGCCGTATTTGCTCAGTATCAGCTTGACAAGGAATCTGTGCAACCGCCGTGCAATATCACCTTGTGGCAAACGGGAGACAGAACCATTCTGTTTGATACCGGGGGCGGCCAGGGATGCTCACGTTTACATTAAGAGCATGCATGATCAAGTTACCCGGTGGCAGCACGAATGAGCCTGCTTCAAGCGCTATGACTTCGAATGAGTGCTGTTGTAGCTGATAGGTGATAAACCAGCCCGCCGCCACACACACTCCAATGATGGTGCCGGCAGCGATTTGCCCCTTGGAGTGTCGAAACTGGCGGTTGCGAAATACCCAGTACAACAGTGTGACTGTGAAGGCTATACAGACAGCAACGCGTAAGTCGCGCCCGGCCAATACTGAGACTATATCTCCTAGCGATTGACTGCCAGCCCAGGACAGATCCAATGACATGGGCTCTATCAACTTTTGCCTGGGATAAGCGAGAACACCACGTTGTGTCGTTACAGCCGCCAGACCTAGCGTAACCAGAACCACCAATGAACGAAGGCTACCCGTACCGAGTCTCACCAGCGCTCCAAACCCGCATGTTCCGGTTAGTGCCATTCCTATTCCAAACAGAACTCCGCCGCCAATTGCCCCTGGCAGATTTAACGCTGGCCGTAGATAAAAGCTTTCTGACAGGTTGATGAGTCCGGAATACAGCATGAGCTGTGTCGCCGAAATGGCAATCGCAATGGCCAGTGCCCAGGTTCTCAAACCGACGCTGTCGTTTGCGTACCAGAACCTTTCCAGGGATGAGAGAGTGCAGAAGTTATGGCGTCTGGCCATGTAGCCCATGACACACCCAACTGCAATGCCGAGGAACGGGACTAACCAGGCTGCATCGAAGGACATGCTGATTATGGAGGATCAGGGTCTGGCAGACTTGCAAAACAGGTCATACAAGGACTCGATGACCGAGCTTATGTCGCTATCTGCAATTCGGTAATACACCATCCGGCCTTCGCGACGCGTGGTTACCATTTTATCAAAGCGCAATCTGGCCAGCTGCTGCGAGACCGTTGCTTGCGGCAAGGAGACGATGTCCTCGATTTCCGACACGGACTTTTTTCCCTCTGACAACAGGCACAAAATGAGCAGCCGTGTTTCATGTGACAGCGCCTTGAGCATTTCGCTGGCTTTGCGCGCCTGGACCATCAGATCGGCTATTTCTTCGGGTGTAGCGTTTTTGTTGAGTATGGGGAGTGCCAGGTCGTTGCTACTTTATATCTGTGTTGATTGAATCAAGCATTTGATTGAGAAGAAACCAGAAATGCTCATCGCCCGGATAACCGTGCAATCTTGCGAGCTCTGTGTTCTCGTGTACCAGTACAAATGTGGGAGTGAGTGTGCCCTTGCTGATGTTGGATAGATCTTCTGGCCATGGTGTGTGCAGATCTACGCGCCGCAGAGGCGCTCATTGACCCTCCGGAGTCTTTGGGTAGGCGGGCGCAATTTCGGCGTTGAAACGTTCACAGTAAACGCAGCCTGCCTGTTCGATCATGAGAAGTTCCAGGGCGACAGCAGGTTTACCGATGATCAAAGCCAAAGCAAGCAATATGCGCGCGTATATATTGGAATATTCATGTATTAGCATGTATATTGTTCCTCTCTACCTTTCATCTGCGGTTTCGCCCTTGCAAGGGGCGTGCTTTGCGGGCCTGGTTGAGTTTAATCAATACTTTTACTAGTGCCTTTGGTGCAGGGCTTTCGTGTTTCTCACACCGGGCGCGGTATCAGTTTTACCACCATATGGCGCTGAAGGGCTTGTTTTACTTATCAGAATTACAGGGCAGGTAGAATTGCTGGCTGACAGGTGAAATTAGACTAAATTCGAATGGCACAAACATAACGGTCGATTACTGGAAAACGTCATTCCCGGGAGGAAGGCGGGAATCTACGTCCTGGCAGAGATTGATACCAGCCTTCGCGGGTATGACGAGCTTAAGTTAGTGTCATTCGAAGATATTCAACACATGACGCGTTGCTTTGGCTTCGCTCTCATCGGCTGCTATTTCGTTGAATACTGCACTGAATCAACATTGAGGAGTCATAGAATGTCTCATTTATCAGTAACTCGTTTTGTCCCGTACGCTCTGGTATTTACCATGATGCTTGCTGGTTCATCCGCATTCGCGTCTACCATTGGAGAGGATGGGCTGCACAAGCAAGACTGGTTTTCACTGACTTTCAAGGATGTCGCTGAAGATATCAGCGATGCCAATGCTGAAGGTAAGCGGCTAGTATTCGTATTTGAGCAACGCGGTTGCATCTACTGCGCAAAGCTGCATGAAACCATTCTCAGTGACCCTGAAGTTTCTGCGTATCTTCAGGAAAATTACCATGTCGTTCAGTTCAATCTGTTTGGCGATGAGGAGGTGACCGATATGGATGGTGAGGTTCTCATCGAAAAGACGGCAGCGACTAAATGGGACGTTCTATTTACACCCACCATGGTATTCATGCCAGAGGAGCCGGTAGAGGGCGTCAGTGTCTCTGAGGCTGCGGTGGGGAAGATGCCGGGGGCCTTTGGCAAGCTGACCTTCCTGCATTTGTTTCAGTGGGTGAAAGAGAAAGGGTATGAGGGAGAGGAGCATTTCCAGAAATATCATGCTCGTAGAATCGAGGAGCGTCGTACAGCCGGGCAGACAGTGGAGGAGTAATCCGGTTTAACTGATGGATTAGCGCTATCCATCGTATCTGACTGATTTTCATGGTTGGCAGACGAGATGAAGGCGACCTGTAGCTCGTCTGCGTCTCTAAGCTTTCGAGAGATGACTGGCAGAAACATACTGGTTTCCAGAATCTTCGATAGAGATTCGCTGAATGTACGTTTTGTCTGGTCTTCTACGCTAGTGGGCCGTGCTGCTTGTTCATAGAGATAGGTATTGTAAAGGGTAGGTGGCGCAGGCCTGACAAGGTAATGTGCAAGTAGTGGATGCCTGCCACACAGGCTCGCAACCCAGACCGAGTGTCGGCTTCGGTTCTAGCTTACAGGTAATAGCAGGTGGGCTCGGAATTATTAAATGTTATCTGAACAATACCTGATAGAAATTATTCTGAAGAGGGAAGAAATCAGTGATATTTCTGAGTACCCTTTTTGTCTGAATGCGTTTCGTAATCTCAATAGACTGAAATTACATCCCAATGTGACTTTCTTCGTTGGTGAGAACGGTACGGGTAAATCAACTTTCCTCGAAGCCGTAGCAGTAGCGAATGGATTTAATCCTGAGGGAGGTACGAAAAATTTTGGCTTCAATACCCGTGATTCGCATTCAGTTCTCGGAAAATACATCAGATGCTCCAGAGGGGTAAAAAAGCCCAAAGACGGATATTTTCTGCGTGCTGAAAGTTTTTTTAATGTGGCGAGTGAAATTGAAGCTCTCGATAGAGAATTCAGTTTTGGACCACCGATCATAGAATCATACGGTGGGAGATCGTTGCATGAGCAATCCCACGGGGAATCATTCTTTGCACTGTTAATGAACAGATTTTCTGAAAATTCCCTGTTCATCCTTGACGAGCCCGAAGCCGCTCTTTCACCGTCTCGTCAAATGTCCATGATTTGCCGAATGAATGAGCTGGTGAATAAAAATTGTCAGTTTCTGGTTGCCACGCATTCGCCTATCCTCATGGCATATCCCGATGCAGATATACTCGTGCTGGGTGATGATGGAATTGTGAAAACAGACTACAAGGAGACAGATCACTATCGTGTCATGAAGAGCTTCATGAACAATCCAGAAGGGATGGTGCGGCAGCTGTTAGAGCCACCTACCTGACAGCGCCGCAATATCGACAATTGCAATTAACGTTAACGATTCCAGACAACACCCACCGACAGAAACGTCACATCGTCATCAATCGAGGTGACATCCAGCTCCAGTGCCCATTGTCCAATGCGTGTGCCAGCTGCAAGTCCGTAGGTCTCGCCCCCTTCATCTTCAGATAAGTCACCAGCGGTAAGAGCGGCATCCATCAAACCTAGCCGTCCCTTCAGGTAGTACCGGCCTTGTGTCGTATAGGCAACGTAGATCCCCTGACTTTCAACATCCAGGTCGAAGCCACTGACTTCTCCAGATGTGATGCCGCGTGTTATCTCGACCTCTGCTGATAACCCGCCTTGCAGTATCGACTCGAAACGATAGGCTGCGGCAATACCCACACTCGCAGGATCGGAATCCACTGTATTGTCGTCGAAACCGATGCGCATGGTGCCGACTTTAGCGCCGAGATACCAATCCGCTATGCCGGCAGCAGGCAGCGTGCACAACGCAAGCAATGTAAGTCCTTTGACCAATTTCATGTGAGTTTTCCCTTATAGTATTATGTTTGTAACCTTGACGGATACGGTGAGCTTACTGAAACGACCAGTAGGCGGTGAATGCCGGCTGTATTGACACAAAACGGGTTTCCGGAAATCGCGTTTGTCCGCCTATGCCTTCAACCTCCCTGGAGATCGCGTTTTGATGACGCACCCGAGCGGTGAGCTGCGCCCCGATCAGTATACTGTTGTTCAGTTGGTAGCCAATCGTACCGTTCAGAATCAAGCCTGCACCGTTTAAGGACTGACTGAACGAACGCCCCTGCGCAACGCTTGTGTTGTTGATAGTGGTCAAAGCCGGGACGGTCAGGACTGCTTGAGCCCGGTATCGCCAACCCTTCAGATTCGAGTCAAAAAGTGTTGATGTTTCCAGGCCTACAACTCCAGTCAAGTACGTGACGACTTCAGAAACGGTACCGTCCACCAATGCAGCTTCATCGATGCCAAACGCTGGTGCAGATGGGGTTAGCTGAGCTGCGAACCGTTGAAATTCGAACTGTTGATAACCACCGCCCAGCAACCAGCGCGATGTGTCGCTGATGTGTTTAGTCGCTATCAACACAATGTCCTGTTGCTCGAAAGAGACTCTGTTTGTTCTCACTTGCTGTTCGTTGATTTCCCAGCGTTCACTCGAGCGAGGCACACCCAGTGTTGAGGAAGATTGCAGGTAGAAACCCCATTTATCATTTATGGAAACAAAGACGCCACTGCTCTGCGTGACGAGTTGTACCGAGTCTGTCTCAACATCCACCGTCTGGCCATTGAAACGAAATGTGGAGCTCTCTTCGTAGTCAACGAGGCTGAGCCCTGCTGCAAGAAAGCTGAATCCTCGTTGACGTTTACCATCAGCAACCGTTACTTGACTGATTGTAAAAGTAAAGACCAGTATGGCGAATTGTACAAGCTTGCTCATGGGGCGGAAGCAATTGGGAAAACAACAAGTCGAAAGCTGGTTGTAGCTGATCACGAATAACTGGGTTTGTCAATCAAGCTGTGTTCACCTTGCAAACCCCATCGTGTAATCGGTAATTATCTTCGTCAATGAGTATGTCGCGCCCCGTGTTTTGGTCTGTGCCAATGCCGCTTGAACTTGCTAGCTAAGTGATTATTGTGTGGCCCTGTTATTCCGATTCCCGGTTACCACGGAACATTGAGAGTGAACGGGCAGCCTTACTTGACAGTCGATGAGGAGTTACTAGAGCAGTTTTTTTGTTAATGGCAATAAGCCTAGCACTGCGATTGCTATTGACTTAGGACGAGTATAATTCCAGTGCGCACGCGCACTGAACCGTTCGCAATTATGGAAACGCTCAGATCGCTCTGTCGTCAAATTTCTTCCAAGTGCCGGAACACTAGTTTGATCTGCAATTGACGGCTTTGACGCAGATACCTATGATTCCGGTTTGCAAGAGCGACGGAAACAAACCTTGTATTTCGTCATACAGAAAACGATATGGTTAAAAAGCGCAAGAATTAGATAGTTCTTATCAGCGTTCAGGAGACTAACATTGTCAAACAGTTTGCGTTTAAATGGAAATAAACCTGTGGCATTCATAACTGTGTCAAATCGTACACGAGCGAAGGAGTTTTATTCGGTGAAAATGGGTCTGAAGATCCTGTATGAAGACGACTTCGCTCTTGTGATGGACCTGGGTTTTACAAGCCTCAGAATCTCTGAGCTAAAAAGCTTTCAACCCCAACAATTTACGGTGCTCGGATGGGAGGTTATCGACATTGTGTCGTCGGCGAGAGAATTGAAGTCCTTGAACATCAAGCCAAAAATATACGATGCTCTGGATCAGGATGAGTTAGGCATTTGGTGCTCGCCCGGGGCATCGGCAAGAATCTTATGGTTCGAAGACCCGGATGGTAATCTACTCAGTCTGACCGATGCGTCTACATCGGGAATTTAGGCAGCTATCAGCCTGGTAGGCTGTTCACTAAAACGTTGTCTGCGCCTACGGACCATCAACCTATTACCTTAAGTGCCAAACTGATACGTCTTTAACCGAAGTTCACTTTCAAAAATCAGAGCAAACCTATTCCGGCTGCCCAGTGCCAACAAAGCCTATCATGCGAGAAATCAGCTCTCCATCCATTTCTACGAAATACTGACCAAGCTGAACCATCTCATTGCCATCAGGCCCTTTTCCACCGAAGGAGACAGTGGATCGCGTCATGCCACCTGTAATGTCGTTCTTGATGACTTTTGCTGACCAGCCAGGTGCGTTTGCACTGAACATACCGACGTATTCACTCAATGCATCGATGCCCTTTACGGTCTTCGGCGTACGCGGGTCATCGTATTGAATATTTGCTGTTACAGCGCCGGAAATCTTTTCGAGCCGTGCGTCGGCCGAGTCGAGTTGCCAAGCATCGAAAAAGGTAGAGATCGGATCAGACATGATGAACTCCGCAATCGAGTAAGCCTTATTGTAGCGCTTTTTGCGTAACGGATTCAATAATACAACGCTGCAACAACCCCTCATGGGCTGGCATACTCGAATGCCAGGCGGCAATTTTCAAGTGTTGTAGATGCGGTAGTGCCGGATCAACGCCAGATAAAAAAACAGCACAGAGACCCTTCTACAGGTGCAAGTATTGCTCGACGGTAGCCCGATCCGCTTCAAATTCACTGGCACTACCTTTCCAGATAATCTCACCCTTTTCGATAACAAAATACCGATCGGATATGCGTGAAAGCTCATCAAGGTTTTTATCAATCAACAGGATCGACAGCCCTTCGCGCTTTAGCCGGGCAAGCATCGTCCAGATTTCTTCCCGGATCATGGGTGCAAGTCCCTCTGTGGCTTCATCCAGAATCAGCACGTTGGGGTTGGTCATGAGTGCGCGCCCTATCGCGAGCATTTGTTGTTCTCCACCCGATAATTGAAAGCCCATGTTTCGGCGACGTTGTCCCAGACGAGGGAAGGCATCATAGATTTTCTGCTCATTCCAGCCATCCTGGGCAGCACGAGCTGTGGCACGCAGGTTTTCGCTCACACTAAGGGAAGGGAATACGTGTCGCCCTTCGGGGACAAGCCCTACGCCCGCTTGTGCGACCTGATACGGTGCAGCCCCCGTCATGTCGTTTTCACGGATAACAATGTGTCCGGCGGAGGGTTTTAACAGGCCCAGTAAACAACGCACAGTCGTGGTCTTGCCCATGCCGTTTCGGCCCATCAGCGTGCTGACTTTACCCGCGGTAATATCGAGGCTGACACCGAAAAGTACTTGCGCGTTGCCATAGCCTGCATGTAGATCGTGGATAGTGACAAGTGGACTCATCGTGTTCCCTCGCCCAGATAGGCGGCGCGAGCTGCGGGATCTGCACGTACCTCACTGGGTGAGCCACTAACAACAATGCCGCCATCAACAAGTACTGAAACAACATCGGCCAGTTTGAATATGGCATCCATATCATGTTCTACCAGTAACATCGGCAAGCTCTCGCGCAGTTCCAGAAGCAGAGTCACAAGCGCGGCACTCTCAGTGCGACCGAGGCCTGCCATGGGTTCATCAAGTAACAGGAACTTGGGTTTACCCGCAAGGGCAATGCCC
This sequence comes from Granulosicoccus sp., assembly GCA_045106195.1. Classification (GTDB taxonomy): domain Bacteria; phylum Pseudomonadota; class Gammaproteobacteria; order Granulosicoccales; family Granulosicoccaceae; genus Granulosicoccus. The sequence continues at coordinate 322,541 of JBGCEH010000024.1, read as the reverse complement.
AGTTCCAGCAAACGAAGTTCACCATGTGACAGATCAGCTGCAGGAATATCTGCGCGATCGTGGAGACCGACGCGCAAAAGTGTCTCGTGCGCCGTGTCGTTCAGAGCAGATTCTTTTGCTGCCTCCCGAAAGAATCGCATACTCGAACCCGATTTAGATTGTGCCGCAATCGATAAATTCTCCAGCACGCTAAAGCTCGGTAAGACCGATGTTATCTGGAAGGTGCGGCCTAAACCTGCCTGTACACGACGCGGCACAGACATGTCCGTGATGTTTTCTCCTGCCAGTGCAATAGAGCCGGAATCTGATGTCAAAACACCTGATATCTGATGAATCAGAGTGGTTTTGCCGGCACCGTTGGGGCCAATCACGGCGTGGCATTGATTAGCTTCAATTGATATACAGATATCACGACTGACTTGAATAGCCCCGAAGCTTTTGTTCAGGTTACGGATCTCAAGCATGCTCATGATGCCTGTTTTTTGATACGTTTTGGCGCGATAAGATCGCTTAGCCCACCCTTTGCAAACAGGACCATCAGTACCAGTAACGGACCGTAAATAAGCCGCCATTCGTGTAAGAACGAGCCCAGCACTTCTTCGATGATAACCAGAAAGAATGCCCCGAGGATTGCGCCGTTGCGCGTTGCCAGACCGCCTAGCACAATAACAACGATCAGGTCACCCGAGCGTTGCCAGGTGGCCAGTGCCGGACTTACGAATTCTGCATGTTGCACCAGCAGTAGTCCCGAAACACCAGCGATCATGGCAGCGATCACATAGGCGATCAGACGGTAACGTGTGACGGAAAAACCCATGACTTCTGTGCGTTCGGGATTGTCGCGTGCCGCTCTCAGCACACGGCCAAATCGTGATTGGCTCATTCTGAACACCCCCCACCATGTGGCAGCCAGTGTGGCCAGAACGATAAAGTAAAGCCCACTCCCGTTTTGCACGACATCACTGCCAAAAAACGTTGCCAGGGACCATAAGGTAAGTCCATCATCCCCTCCGTATGCAGCGAGTGAGGTCAGCGTGAAATAAGCCATTTGCCCGAAAGCCAATGTGATCATCAGGAAATAGATGCCACTGGTGCGTAGTGCCAGACTGCCGGTGACAAGAGCCACCAAGCCGGTGAGCGCCAGCGTTACCAGAAGTAGAACGAGAACGTTCTCAATGCCGCTCTCCAGCCCGATTGCGGCGGCGTAGGCTCCAAGTGCGACGAACGCTGCGTGTCCAAGGCTGACCATTCCTCCATGGCCTATCAGCAAATCCAGCGAGATGGCGGCTATTGCCAGTAGCATCGCCTTGATGATCAGGCCTGTTAAATACCCTTGACCCAGGAGGGGCAGCACCATTGGCATGGTGAGCAGGAGAGCAAAGATAATGCCCCCGACGATCAGTGAACGATCCATCAAGCGACGCCCTTGGCCGGTAGTAAACCGCGCGGCCTGAAGATCAGGATGGTGGCCATCAGAACGTAGATGAGCATGGACGCCAACGCCGGGCCGATTTGATTGGCGAAGGAGGGCGTGAAGACCAAAGACAGTATTTCGGTTGCGAGACTGCGGCCCAGTGTATCGATAAGTCCCACGAGTAGCGCTGCTATGAATGCTCCGCCGACAGAGCCGATACCGCCAATGATAATGACGACAAAGGCCACAATTAGCATGTTATCACCCATGCCGGGTTCAACGGCGTAAATAGGTGCTGCAATGACGCCAGCAAAACCTGCAAGCATGGCCCCAACGCCGAACACAATCATGAACAGCCGCTGGATATTGACGCCTAGTGCCGAGACCATTTCGGGTGTCGTTGCCCCGGCACGGATCAGCATCCCGATACGTGTGTAGCTGACTGTGAAAAAAAGCGCCAGTGCCACGAAAATACCGATACCAATAGTCACCAGCCGGTACACCGGATAGCGCAGCTGCTCCGTCAGTTGTATTGAACCTGCAAGAAACTCAGGCAATGCAATTGAGAGCGTAGCAGGGCCAAAGACAACCTTGGCCAGTTCGTTGAGGAATATGATGATACCAAAGGTTGCCAGCACCTGATCGAGATGGGTTCGGGTATACAGATGTCGAAAGACGACGTACTCGAGCAGTAGTCCGAACAGCAGCGCTGCGACCAGTGACAGCGCAACCGACAGCATGAAATTTCCGGTGAGTGCGGTGAAAGCAAACAGCAGATACGCTCCCACCATATACTGCACGCCATGGGCAAGGTTGATAAAACCCATTACACCGAACACCAGTGTCAGACCGGCTGAAATCAGAAACAATAGCATGCCGTATTGCAGCCCGTTGAGGCAAAGAATCAGAAGTAGCGTTGTCGACATGTCAGTGGAACTTTTGATCGGGGAGTAGGGCCGGCATCAGACAACAGCCGGCCCGTCGTATGCCTACATATTGCAGTCTTGATGAAAACTGTCAGCGTAGTCTTCTGCCACCGTGCGCACATACGAGGTGTGGTATTGGCCATCGTCGCGTTTGACGACATTCAGCATATGGAAATCCTGAACAGGATAGTGGTTGTTATTGAATGCGAAGTCACCACGCAGAGAAGTAAAATCTGCCTCTTTCAAAGCCGCGCGCACAGCGTCCTTGTCGCTCAGATCATCGACTTTACCAACCGCGCTGTCGATAAGACTTGCTGTCTCATAGGCTTGCATGGCGTAGCTTCCCGGAATATAGCCGTATTTGGCTTCGAAGGCGGTAACGAAGGTAGCGTTTGCATCGCCTGGCATGTCAGGTGCCCACGACCCCGCAGCAAGAAAGCCAACAGCGGCGTCCTTCTGCCCGGGCAGGGTAGTCTCGTCAGTGGTGAATACCGACATGAATTTCATACTGTCCGACAGACCTGCACTGGCAAACTGATTGACCAGACGTACACCCATGCCACCGGGCATGAAGGTAAAGATGGCATCAGCCCCCGAAGTGGACATGCGGGCCAGTTCAGCGGAGAAGTCCTGATGACCAAGAGGTGTAAAAACCTCGTCGGTTAATGTGCCGTTGAATGTCTGCTTGAAACCATCGACGTTGTCGCGCCCCGCCTGGTAATTGGGCACCATGGCGAAGACGTTCTCAAAGCCTTCCTCGTTCGCAATCAGACCCCCGATTTCTGCATTCTGGTTGTTCTGGTAGGAGGTCACGAAGAAGAAGGGGTTGCAATTTTTTCCGGCGAAGGTGGATGGACCAGCGTTCGGGCTGATGAGAAAGGTCTCTGATTGAACGATGGGCTTGAAGATCGCTTGCAGCATGTTTGAAAAAACGGTGCCGACCACAAAGTGCACTTCATCCTTTTCAACTAGTGACGTAGCTTTCAGAAGTGCGACATCGGGCTTCAGCTCATCATCTTCAATGATCAGGTTGACCTTTTGGCCACCAAGCATGCCGTCTTTCTCCTCCAGCGCAAGCTGGAAACCGTCGACGATCTGCTGGCCCAGTGCCGCGGGTGGACCGGAGAGAGTGACGACCATGCCAATCTTGAGATCTTCCGCCAAGGCTGCACTGCTGATCAATGTACCGACCGCAAGGCTTGCGATGGCAGTTTTTACCTGATGTTTCACTGGGTGACTCCTTATGTATTAATCTATTTTCGAATGTATGGCTTGATCTGGCGCACGTATTTCCAAATGTATCCGGATGTGAGCCGCCAGCAGACGCTAACGGTTTTTCTGTGCTTCGTTCTTCGTGGCAAATCCTGCCATCTTTGCGTACCCTTTGACGATAGCTTGACGGTCAGCAAAGCTCAAGACATTATCGATATCTGCAAAGCCTGCGGGGCTGAGTTTTTCCACTTCATCGATAACCCGCTCTGGTCCACCAAGGCGATTGTTGCGCACTACTTCACTCGTTTTATCCAGGCGTTCCTGTTCGTAGCGGTAGAGCGCCTCGCGAGGATGTTCGGACCGGGCAATGTTGTCGGCAAGGCTGCGTGCATCGAGGATAGCCTGTGCCGAGCCGTTTGAACCGACTGGGTACATCGGATGCGCGGCATCACCCAGCAGGGTAACGCGGCCATGTGTCCAGCGAGGTAGAGGGTCACGGTCAGCCATCGGATATTCGAAGATGGCCCCACTGGCACGCACCAGCGCATCAAGATCGATTCCGGGTACGTGAAAACGCCTGGCGTAGGGAAGCACTTTGGACAGTGGCGCCATCCTTGACCAGCTCTCTGGCGGAGGAGGTGAGACACTGGCATCGGCCACGCGGATGTTCACTACCCAGTTCATGAGCTGTTTACCGTCTTTGGCTGGCGCGATGGGGTAGAGCACCAGCTTGCCGCCCAGTCCACCGGCAATTGCCATGGTTTCACCATCCTCCCAGACAGGCCAGTCAACCGCGCCGCGCCACATGACGACGCCTTGCCAGCTAGGCACGCCTTCGTCAGGAAAAAAACTGCGACGCCCGACGCTATGAATGCCATCGGCGCAAATCAATACCTCGCCACGCACGGTGTGTGAGGAGCACCCGTCGTGCGAGTCAGTAAAGTGCACACTGACGCCGCCCTCATCTTGAACAAAGCCTGCGAGGCGCAAACCGGTTTTCACCGCCGCCGGGCCAAGGCGCTCAACGACAGCATCAAACAACAGCTTTTGAAGCCGCCCCCGATGAATGGAAAACTGTGGATGGTCGTGACCGGCGTGAAGGCCGCGCAGTTCTCGCCAGACTTCCTGTCCCGTGCGCGTCAGATATCGTAGTTCACGGGTGCGTAGGCCGACCTCATCCAGCCGGTCCAGCAAGCCAAGCTCAGTAAGCTCGGCAATTGAGTGAGGCAAGGTGTTGATACCGACGCCCACCTCGCGCACCTGGGAGGCTTGTTCGATCACTTGCACTTTTATGCCACGTTGATGCAACATGAGTGCAGTGGTTAGTCCGCCGATTCCGGCACCCGCAATCAGAACAGTCAAGCATCATCTCCAGTGTCGGGCGGCGGAAGAAAATCAATGGCATGGGCAGCAGATACCGCTACGACTTGTGCAGGATCTGGGTTGGGGCCCATATTGTTCAGTGCCCAGAAAAGGTCATAAAGGCGCAGCGAGGGAGTGACCCAGAAAAGCGTCTTGATGGTGCGATCGGATTTATTGAAGATCCCATGCGGGATACCGCGCGGCAGAGTTACCAGATCGCCGGGTTCTGCAATGTGCTCTACGCCATCCAGAAGAAAGTCGAATCTGCCCTCAAGAATATAAAGGTACTCGTCTTGCTCAGGATGGATATGCGGTGGCACGAAGGTTCCGGGCGGCAAGGTGGCATGCCATGAAAAGCAATCATCGGTAAGCTGCTTTGGTACATAAGTCTGGCCCAGAATATTCCAGCTAATCTGATCCAGGCTGTCCCGGGACTTTATGATCCCGGCTTTGGTTACGCCTGCTTCCACAAAATCTACTCCGTGTTGAGCTTCAGAAACTTCAAACTGCATCGCTTCGAACAATATCAGAAGATAGCTGCTTTCCCATGACGTTCATAACAGAAAAACCATCACTTTTTCAGTAGAGAGCCGTTGCTTTTGCTGATAGCGTGAAATCGATGTCAGAGGGCTGAACGCTGCTGAATATTTGTACACAGACGTGTTTGTACAAGCTTGGTACACTGGATGCATCTACGGCTCTGCCGCCAGCTTTATCAACCGGGTTGTCGTGATTCGTCTACTGATCATCGTCGTAGCGCTGTTATATCCTTTTATCATCTATTTTGGCATAGCGCATTTCTCTCCCGGGATATTGGCTGGACTCCTTGCGGCGATTGTAACAATGCGTGTGTCGATGAGTGATCTTACACCCGTCCTGAAATCGCTGGCGGTTGCCGCCGTTGTTGTTGTTTTTATGCTCCACTGGTGGCTGAAGGGTGGCACTGACAGCCTGCGGTACTACCCGGTCGTACTGAACGGCGTGTTACTGATTACCTTTGGTCTGAGTCTGTTCAAGGAACAGTCATTGATAGAAGCAATAGCGCGCAAGCGTGGTATGGATGTTGGCGCACACAATCTGCATTATCTACGCGTGCTCACTGCGGTGTGGACAGTCTTTTTTGCACTCAGCTTTGTCACCTCGTATTTAACGGTCATTTATGGAGATATGGACATCTGGCTTCTGTATAACGGTTTGGGTTCTTACTTATTGATGGGGTTGCTTGTTGTTGGCGAATTAATCGTCAGGCACTTTTACAGGCAGCGAATCAATCGAACATCGTAAAAGACTCGCTATTCATTCATGTCCCTGGTAACAGCAGTTCAACGATGTTATGGAGAGGTGCATGACGAACTATCCGTTCCCAAGGTCAGCGCACCCAGGTAGCCTGAAGGGGTCAACAAGGTGTGCATTTGCCACTGGCTTGTCTGCCAATCCTGGTAGTCTATCCAGACTAGTTCTGCTGCCGCTTCGGGTTCAACGTTAACGATAAATCGTGAGAGTGGCATTCCAAGTCCCATACCGGTAGCCTTTATAAAAGACTCTTTCCTGCACCAGCAACTGTAAAAAGCCGACTCCTGCTCAGAACGATGCATTGCGTGAATGGCCTGAGTCTCTGACGGGTTAAAAAAGTGATCGGCGATATCCAGTATGTTTCGCCCAGGCTTGATTTGCTCGATGTCAACACCGATGTCAACCCCTGTACCGACAGCAATAACGGCCAGTGAGCCTGAATGCGAAATATTGAACTTAGCACCCGACTCAGCGGCTCGACCAGACAAGGCAGGCTTACCATACTCACCCTCGCATAGCTCTATCTGGTCAGCCGCAATATCGACATGCTTTGATAGTAATTCACGCAACAGCGCATGACACTGCACATATTGCCAACGACGTCGGGGAGAGCTGAATGTCGAGGCTCGCAAGGTTTCAGACTGACTGAGCAGCAACTGCGCTCGTGCTGAGGGGATAAGTGTTTGGGATACATCAGCGAGCGTAACGGTACAACAGTCGGGCATCGCTGGCAGAGCCACAAGTTCTGAAATATGCGTTGAGTTCAGCACAGCCCGCCATTGACAGCAATCACCTGTCGCGTGACATACGATGCGTCTGGCGAAATCAGGAATTTAACCACTGCCGCCACTTCTTCAGGTTTACCCGCTCTTCCGGCCGGGATTGCCTGAAGCATTTGTTCCATCGGCAGATCTTTAATCATGTCGGTTTCAATTAGTCCGGGGGCAACGCAATTTACGGTAATGTTACGTGAAGCCAGTTCCGTTGCCAGTGCCTTGGTGGCACCGATAATACCCGCCTTGGCGGCACTGTAATTGACCTGGCCACGATTGCCGATCATGCCCGACACCGATGCGATCGTGATAATGCGTCGCGCCTTGCGGGTTTTTATCAGTGGCATGACAAGCGGGTGCAAGACGTTATAGAACGAATCGAGATTGGTATGTACAACACTGTCCCATTGTTTTGGTCCGAGCATGGGAAAAATACCGTCGGCGGTTATACCTGCGTTACACACGACCCCATAGTAGACGCCGTGTTCGCTGATGTCCTGCTCCAGAGCCGCGCAAGTGGCCTCTCGATCGGCGATGTCGAACTGTAGCAGTCGGGTGGGGACGCCGAGCTCGGCAATTCGTTCGGTTGTCGCTGTTGCCATTTCCTTATTGTTAACAAAGTGGACAACGATGCTGTACCCTGCTGCTGCCAGCTCCAGCGCAATACTGCGACCAATACCGCGGCTGGATCCTGTGACGAGTACCCAGTTTTCGACAGTCTTGACATTGTTCATGGTGAGTTTTTACGCGTGAATCTGAGGTTGGCGGTACCGGATAAAAGACGAGATTGCTGATCTGTCAATTAGTATCTGCCGTAAATTGTAGTCTGCTGAGAGAACCTGTGTGTGAGGTCCGCGTGGCACTATAATGAGTACCTTCAGACCTCAGGCACATCGACCAATGGATGTAAGAATCGCGAGTTATACGTTAACCAGCGCTTGCGGCAAGGGACTGCAAGCATTGAGCGATTCGCTGCAGTCCCGCCAATCTGCCCTTTCACCCAACAACTACGCCGACTCATTTCTGGATACCTGGATAGGACGCGTCGAGGGTATCGAGGAACATGAGCTGCCGCAGACGCTTAGACATCTTGATAGCCGTAACAATCGACTATCGGATATGGCATTGCAGCAGGATGGCTTCAGCGAGAGTGTACAGTCGTTAGCGGATCGGTTTGGAGCGACACGCATGGGCGTGGTCCTCGGCACGAGCACCTCATCGGTAGGGAAAACCGAATCCGGATACCGCGAGCTGGATGAGCACGATCATATGCCGGTCGCCTTTCAGCAGTCCAACGTCCATAACCCCCACGCACCCGGACACTACGTGGCTCAGAGGTTGGGTATTACCGGCCCGGCAATGACGATCAGCACTGCCTGCTCATCAAGCAGCAAGGTTTTTTCTGCAGCAAGTCGCTGGCTGGATTGCGGCCTGGTTGATGCCGTGGTTGTGGGAGGAGTCGATTCGCTGTGCCTGAGCATATTGCATGGCTTCGCCTCACTCGAGTTGATATCTCCCGATCAATGCAGACCCTTTGATCGCAGACGGAACGGGATCAATATCGGTGAGGCCGCAGGGTTCGCATTGCTGGTTCGGGGTGAGGAGCCCAACTTCTTTTCTGAAATACCTTTGGGATTGACCGGGTCCGGCGAATCATCAGACGCCTTCCACATGGCGCAACCGCATCCCGATGGACAAGGCGCAGCGACGGCCATGTCAGCGGCTCTCAGATCAAGTGGCCTGTCGTACGACCAGATCGGCTATGTCAGCCTGCATGGGACGGCAACGCCTGCAAACGACCTGGCAGAGACAAAAGCACTGGCCACCGTGTTCAGTCCGGAAACACCCGTATCATCAACGAAGGGCTGGACCGGCCACACGCTGGGGGCTGCCGGTATTACAGGCGTAGTTGTCGCGTTGCAATCACTGACCAAAGGCTTCATACCCGGTACGCTGAATTTGCACGAACCCGACGAGACGCTGGCGTTTCCCGTGCTGAGGAATAACCTCGATCGGCAGTACAATCATGCGATGGTAAACTCGTTTGGTTTTGGCGGTAACAACTGCTCGCTGGTTTTCAGTCGGATCCTGCACTAATGAAAGCACTTGTTGCCGGTATCGGTGTCTGGGGACCGGGGTTTTCAAATCTGGAACAACTTCAGATTGCGCTGACCTCCCGTGAACCAATTCTGCCTGATGATGTTGTACCCAAACCAGAGCGAATTGCATCGCGGGAGCGTCGTCGCGCTCCCCTGATGGTCAAACTTGCCATTGAAGTCGCTGATCAGGCTTTCAGAATGGCTGATCTGGATCCGGGAAATTCTCAGTCAGTATTCTCTTCAGGCATTGGCGATGCTGACATCACCGACTACATGTGCCGAATTCTTGCAGGCCCGGACAAGATGTTGTCACCTACCAAATTTCACAACTCGGTTCACAATGCCGCAGCAGGTTACTGGTCGATCAGTACGGCGTGTGCAAAACCGGCAACGTTCATTTCCAGTATGCACAACAGTTTTTCACTGGCTTTGGTGGAGGCGATGGTGCAAGTGACAGCAGACGAGGTACCCGTGCTGCTAGTGGTGTCAGATCTGGCCATGCCCGAACCCATGCGTGATATACACGCCATTGAAAGGATGTTCGGGGCAGCCTTTGTGTTGGCCCCGATGTCAACCGACCGGCCGGGCAGTCCCTTTGAACGTAGCGTGTCGCTATCCTTGACACCGACGGAGAAAAACCACACGCCATGGCCTGCAATGAACCCGTCGTTGGACAACGGCGCTTTGGCAACGCTTTACAGCGTCAGCCCGGCGGCCAGAAGTCTGTGTTTTCTGGAAGCCCTGTGTCAAGACGATCAGTGGCTTGCGCAATTACCTGTTTCTGATGCACTGAATGCAGAGCTATCGCTTGCGGCAACTGCAGCGTCTCAACCAGCGCTGTCCCGGCTTGGAGGTTGAACGATGAAACACTGTGATGTTGTCATTGTTGGTGGTGGGCTTGCCGGTCTGTGCCTGGCGCGGCAGCTTCAGATCGAGACAACAGGACTGAGGGTTATCGTCATTGAGTCGAATACGCATCCTGTGCCTGTGGCGGCGCATAAAGTGGGTGAATCGACGGTAGAAATCGGTGCTCATTATCTGGCCGAGACACTCGGGCTCAGATCCTATCTAGATGACAATCATTTAAAGAAGTTTGGCTTACGCTGTTTTTTCGGAGACAACGCGGATATCGCCCAGGCTGATGAGCTTGGCGCAAGTTCGTCCTTACCGGTATCCAGCTATCAACTAGATCGCGGCTTGCTTGAGAATCACCTCGGAGAAATACTCAGAGGCTCCGATGTGGAAATACACACCGGCGCCCGCGTGAAAGACGTAACGTTCGATGCCGATGGTTCGGGTAACGTAACGTATCAATTCAATGATCAGAAGCACGTAATCACCTCACGTTGGGTCATCGACGCTACTGGCCGGCGAGGTTTGTTGCGCAAGCGCATGAGCCTTAAGACCGAAAACGGTCTGAAAGGCAATGCCGTCTGGTTTCGTGTCGATCAACGCATTCGTGTGGACGACTGGAGTGACGACGCCGAATGGCAGGGGCGCATCTGTCGAGGAGAGCGTTGGCTTAGCACCAATCATTTCATGGGTCAGGGCTATTGGGTGTGGTTGATCCCCTTATCGTCTGGCACGACCAGTGTGGGTGTTGTCGCGGATGCCAATGCGCATTGCATTAAAAACTTTACCTCCTTTGAACGTTTGGAGCGCTGGCTAAGTGATAAACAACCGCAGCTTGCAAAGGCTGTCATGTCGGCGCTGGATGGTAAGCAGCCGATGGATTTTGCGTGGGTGCGAAACTATTCGTACGGATGTTCGGAGTTGTATTCGCGTCGCAAAAGCAATCAACTGTGGGCGCTGACGGGCGAAGCAGGGCTTTTTCTTGATCCGTTCTATTCGCCCGGGATGGATTTCATTGCCTATGGAAATACCTTTATCACCGACCTTGTGCGTCGCGAGAGTGCTGGTGAAAACATAGACGCTCGTAAGCTGCTATACCAGCAAACCTACTTGTCATTCTATGAAAGCTCATTGCTTCTTTATCGGGACCAATATAACGGCTTCGGTAACTTCAGACTGATGTCACTCAAGACAATATGGGATTACTCCTATTACTGGGGTGTGTTGGGTCTGTTGTTTTTCAACAATGCAATCACAGACACCGACTTACTGACGGGCAGGAGTGATTCGCTTGCCGCTATTCGTCAGGTTCATAAAGAGTTGCAGCAGCAATTCCGGCGTCTGGCGAGCAACAAGCCCGTGGTAAGTGCCAGTGCATCGTTTATGGATCAGGCCGCTATCCCGTTACTGCAACGCCTGAACCGCGAGTTGACGGACAAGCTGACGGGTGCTGAGCTTGGAGGGCGGTTGGACGCCAATCTGATATGCCTGCATCAGCTGGCCAGTGAGATATCAGCGGCGCTTGATGATAATCAACCACCAGCAATGCCAGCTACATTAATACCGTCGCTGTCTCAGCAACTGGCAAACACTTAGTGGGTCGTGGGGTAAATTCGGTGACAGACATTTTGTTGCCTGCGTCGTTAGAACAAGGCAGAAAAGCTACGCATATTGGGTATTCGGGGAGCAAACCGCAAGCCGGGCTGGCGACGCTCGGGACCCATTGTGTTGCCGACACGTCGCATGACCCGCTAGTGCTGTTGACGCAGGCTATAGAACAAATTCAGTACAGCTTGTCTTTGTAGTTTTCCGGTCTCATTTCTTGGCAAGGAGTCAGTGAACACGATTGGACGCGGAAGAAACACTGGGTCCAGATTTTCCCTGAGGGTATCGAGCAACGCGCTTTTTTCGACGTCAGTGGCGACGACCAGGGCTGCAAGGCGTTTGTTGCTGTGATGTCCGGTCTCCGGGTCGAAAACGATGCCATCTTCGACCTGGGGAATGGCAAGTAGATGTTGATTGATCTGACTCAATGAGCCGCGTTTGCCGGCAATGTTGATTAAATCAGATAATCTTCCGTGAAGGCTGAAGGTGCCGTCAGATTGCACTTTAATAGAGTCCTGGAGTTCATACTCATCCTCAAGGTGTGGTGCTTTAATGCTTGCCAGACCGTCCGCGCATACCATCGTCATGGCAGAGAACAGCGTCCAGTTATCATCCTGAGCAGTATAGCGACGTGCGATTGATCCCACTTCACTGCAGCCATAGATTTCAATCACCCTGGTTTTAAAGCATTGTTCAACCGCATTTGCCAGGTGTTTGTCCATGGGCGCTGTTGCACTGAACACGCGTTCTACAGCAGGAAATTCAAGACCACTGCCTAGCAACGCTTTGAGATGTTGAGGCGTGCTGACAAGGCAGCGAGGCTCGGGCATGCGTAGCAATGCTTGTTGGACATCATAGGGAAATAGCGGTTGCCCCGAATGGACACACACATCGGCTGACATAGACAACATCACCGATAGTTCAAGCCCATACATGTGTTGAGGAGGCACAGTGGCCAGCATATGCAATCCAGGCGGTGAGTCCTCCAGCATGTTCTCGATGTTAATGGCATTGCCCTGACGCAGCATTGCCCAGGTTTTTCTGTTCGGCTTTGACTGGCCGGTCGAGCCCGAAGTAAACGAGATGGCTGCCAGTTGCTCATCATCGATTATCGGAGAGTCGGTAGTTTGCGGGGAGCTGACGGACAACGTTTTATCCAATTGACTGAAGTCAAGCAAGTGGATGTGTTCAGGCAAGTCTTTCTGTTCGCTGTCATGCAAGATATACGAATCGGGGAATTGTTCTGCTAACGAGCGAAGGGTGGCCTGTTGCCGGTTAGGTGGCAACAGATTGCACTGACCCGCACTGATGACTGCTGCCATTGAACGTTGAAAGTTGAATCGCTCCTTGCAAATATTGATCGCGTATTGATGCACGGGGAGCTGATCCATAAGCGCATGAATCTGTTGGCAATACTCACTGGCGGATACTGCAAGCCCCTCGTCGGAGGCTATCAGAGAATCTGGTTCGCGGCGAATTAACGCTGATTTTTTCGGACTATTCGGCACGATGAGTGTGTATGAAATCGCTCAGACTGCGCAGGTTTGTGAACGCCGCCTTGGAACTTTCGTCTTCCGCTTTCAGCTGGACACCGTATTTTTGCGAGATGGCAAGCGCAAGCTCGAGCGCATCGACAGAATCAAGCGCCAGTTCTCCGTCAAACAACCCGGCTTCAGGGGCGATATCTGCCGGGACGGTATCTTCAAGATTTAATGTCTCCACCAGTAAAGTGGCAATTTCTGCTTCGAACGGGGTTTGAGTGCTCACAGAAGACCCATAGGTTATGTGGTTAGGGGATGTGCGGGAATGCATGTGACTGAGGCATCGCCGCCGCTCCGTAGCGCAAGTTTAAACCGTCGTCGTCAAAACGGCGACCTATAAAGGGAAAACGTTTTTATTACCACACGACATGTTACAAGAAAGGGTATCCTTCGCACCCGGTCAATAGAGCGCAACACCCGCCTCGAACTACCCGAAGGGGTCACACCGCAGCTGTCCAGTTGATATGATAACCTGTTGATCTTGTTCCGATTATCCCACATGGCTCAGCCACGCAAGGCACACGACATTCAACCACAACCATGAAGACGCGGCTGAACAGATATTGGCGGGCAATTGCCACTGGATTCAGTCTTTTTTTGTTCGGACTTGTCACCATCCTGCTATCGCTTGTGTTTGTGGTGATTGTCAAATGGATTCCGGTTGACGAGTCCGTTAAGCGACGCTGGTTACTGCTTTCCATACATCGGTTGTCGTCTGTGTATCTCAGCATGCTTGAGGGCCTTAGACTGATGGATTTTTCGCAACACGGTCCAGCATTGTCCGTATACAAGGGCCATCTGATCGTGGTCAATCATTCATCGCTGATCGATGCTCTGTTTATCATTGCAGCGACTGAAAACCTGTGCTGCATAGTCAAGGCAGAACTGCTGGGAAATCCCTTCACCCGCTACATTGTCAAGCTGGCAGGTTTTATACCCAATTGCTCGGATACACTCCTGGCTGATGCAACCCATGCTCTGGCCTCGGGTAGAAACTTGCTCATATTTCCAGAAGGCACCAGAAACACTCATGATGACCAGCTGGAGTTCAAACGCGGTGCCGCGAACATCGCTTTAAGCACGGGCTGCTCGATAGTCCCCGTCGTTCTCATGTATCGGCCAAGAGCGTTGGAAAAAGGTAAAAAGTGGTACAGGGTTCCGGAATCAGTGCCCAGGGTAACCATGACAAATTATCATCCACTGGATAGCCTGGACTACATTGACAAAGACAAGCCCGTTACAATGCAGGCGCGTCAATTGAACTCCGGGCTGATACAATTTTTCCGTCAGGAAATTAATGGCCAATCCGGCGAGAAGCCTGATCCTTGAACTATTGCGGCTTCCGGGAAGCCAGCAAGGTAATATAGTGGCGTAGAATGACAACCCCTTCGCCGATATTAAGTAACAGAGATCAGGGTTTAATGAACTACACGGAAGACACCATCCATGAACAGCTCAAACAGATTGTTGGCAAGCTATTCGAAGTGGATGCCGCAGACGTCGTCGCTGAAGCGCGCCTTTACGAAGACCTGGATATAGACAGTATCGATGCGGTTAATATGATTATCGAGCTTCGGCGCATAACGGGTCAGCAAATACCCGCTGAGCGCTTCAGGGAAGCGAGAACCGTGGCTGATGTTGTGCGCACTACGGTGGATGTCCTTAATGCCGATATCGCCTGAGCTGGCACTGTGATACTCGAATCCCGAACAAGCATGCAAGTGCCGTTTCAGGATGTCGATATGTTTTCGATCGTCTGGCACGGCAATTATCCACGGTATCTGGAGGTCGCTCGATGTCAATTGCTGGAAAAGCTCGACTATACATACATGGACATGAAAGCATCGGGGTATGTTTTCCCGGTTGTAGATCTCAAGATACGCTATGTCAGACCCATCGAGTTCGGGCAGAAAATCGTGGTGACCGCCAGGCTGAAGGAATGGCGGAACTGGGTCAGAATCAACTATGACATTGTTGACGAAAACACCGGGGAGCGTCTGACCAAGGCGGTAACAAGGCAAGTGGCGATTCTGCTCGAATCCAGAACCCTGTTGAGTGAGAGCCCGCAAATACTACTGGACAAGGTACAGAATGCGTTGGCAAGCTCCCGTTAAAACCTTTGCTGTCATGACAGTCAGCCTGTTTTTCTTCACATTCAATAGTATGGCTGCAGATCGGTTGTTACCGCCTCTGCTGGATGATCCTCAGCAAAATGCGGAAAACCCACAACAACGACCCTGCCGCTTCACGGGTGATTTCCAACAGGAGCGAATCGTGGAAGATCTCGTGGCGCCGCTGGTGTCTATGGGCAGTTTCCTGTTTATCTGCGATCGTGGATTGTTATGGGAAGTGCGTAAGCCAATTGTCGACAATCGGGTGTACTCCATTGAGAAGTTGAATTTTCGTATACGCAAGAATCGTAAGGTCACGCAGCTTAAAGGAATTGCCGAATCTCGAACAGCAACATTGCTACTTGATTTTTTAAGTGGAAACACGGAAGCATTGGCCGAAGACTTTGATCTTCTTAGTGACTCACCAGAATTCGTGGTTCTGAGGCCAAGGAAAAAATCAGTACGCAAAAGACTGACACAGATGATCGTTGAACAGCAAGGCAACACCGTACGCATAACGATACAGTTTCCGGCCTCTGGTGATATTGTTCTTTCTATCGACAATATAGCCAGTATCGAAGATGAAGACCTGAACGCTGCGTGTCAGAAATTCAGTCAGCAACCTCGTCCTAATTGCCAGGTTCTGACAAGAGCGAAAGATTTTATCGGTACACAGAAAAACCCTTCTCAATGACAGATGCCTTCTCATGGGTACGGACCTCTCGCACACTATTAGGGGTGGTAGTCGGGTTCATTGTTATCAGCGTGCTGTACACCTTGAGAAATGATGGATTCACGGTCGCAACTGATTTATCCGATATGGTGCCATCAGCCCCTGCCAGTGAAGCTTATCGACTAGCTGCTGAAGCTGCTCAGAGCGCTGCTGGAAAAAGCGTTATTCTGGCGCTGAAATCCAGTGATCAGGCTGCCCTTTACGAGGCTGTTGCTATACTCGACACAGAACTTGCCTCGATGTCGGCCTGGTTTCATCGACAGAGCGTTACTGAACTGGCAGAACAGGTTGTGAAAGACTTGGCGCCATATCGATTTCATTTACTGACAAATGAAGATGGTGCAGCACTAGGCGCCGGCGACTTTGATTCAATCCTTGAACGGGCATTGGGTGATCTTTACTCCCCCAGTGGGGGTCTGAACCTACTACCTATCAGCCAGGATCCGTTTAATTTCTTCAGCCGTTATGTGGAATCCGGAATAGGCAGGGCAGGATCCGTCTCGGGTATTGAGTCGTCACAGGATACCGACGTTAAGGGAGCGAGTGATCCCTTCTTTTATGAAATTTTTACCTTGCGTTTGAAAACAGACCCTGACGCTCTGCCAGATAGTGTTTTCAAGCAATTGGATAGAGCATTGCTGGCGAGCTATCCCGCTGTCAAGACGTTGAGAACCGGTGTGCTTTTTTTTTCGCGTGAAGCCGCAAGCGTTGCCAAACGCGATATTAATTTCATATCAGTGGGCTCTGTTGTCGGGGTGTCCTTTTTGATGCTGATGGTATTCAGCTCCCTACGTCCTTTGATAACGGCAACTGTGTCGATACTGCTTGGCATCAGCTTTGCGTTTACTGTTGTCCATATGACCTTTGGCCATATCCATATCTTTACCGTGTTGTTCGGGGCCAGTTTAATCGGCATCGTCATCGACTATTCGATTCACTATTGCTACCACTCAGTTGCCGGACAATCCGCCTCGGACAATACCTCTCCTCGCAGCAAGAAGCGCTTGTACAGGGCTCTATTGATTAGTCTAATGACATCCGTTGCAGGCTTTGGAGCGCTGCTTTTCTCCAGCGTCGTGATGCTGAAGACCATCGCCATTTTTTCGATTTGCGGAATTATTGCTGCATGGCTGACTGTTCTGGCCATGGCATCTGACAATAAAGCGGAATCGATGAAAGTGCGACGGCATCTGGTGAGCCCGATTGCATCTGGCCTTGCGAGTACGGCTGGTGGTCTCATCGTTCGACTTGACAGACGTCTCATCGTGTTCGCGCTTGCGTTGGTGCTCGCAGGCGTTGTTGCTTTTAGCAAGGGCCAGGACGATCCTCGAGCCTTCATTGATCTCTCTAAGGATCTGTTGCAACAGAGCGTCGATATCAGAACGCTCGTCAATGATCTTGAACCCGGAAAATTTTTTATCGTCGAGGCGAGCGATGAACAAGCACTGTTTGATCGACTAGGTGAGTTATACGCAAAAGTAGGAAATCAGGCGCGCCTGATCAGCGTATTCGATTGGTTACCTTCTCCCGCTGATCAACTGAGAAACTATCAAGCGCTTGCGCCTGTTTTTGAACAATCCGGTATTGTTGATGAATTTTTTGCGGCAACAGGCGGTAGCAATGCCTGGCTGGAAGCATTACGAAAAGACTACCAGCTCGCGGTATCGGAGCCTTTGACATCAGTACGTTTTTTTCAGTTTCTGGACGAACAAATCTCACCGATGGTGCTGGTCACTAATGACGCCGACCGGCAAAAAGTTTCATTAGCGGCCTTTGTACTATTGGGTAGCGGTACTGATCTCGAGATGGTAAAGATGCTTGGCGCGGAGGTAGAAGGCGTCAGTTATGTGGATACCGTAGCTAGCAGCTCAGCACAACTGAGAGATCAAAGGCGCTCATCCATTTGGTTGCTGATTCTGGCCTATGCCGCAGTTGGGCTGTTAATGTATGTGTTGTATCGTGACCGCCGTGCCTTACTGATGTTGGCCGTTCCAGTTGTGTCCACTGTATCGACACTGGGTGTGCTGCTTGTGATTGGACAGCCACTCACGCTCTTTCACACCATGTCGCTTTTCCTGATTCTGGGCCTGGGTATGGACTACGTTGTTTTTCTTAACGAGATGACACATGATCAGGAGGTCACTCAACAAGCCATCCTGCTCTCAGGGCTCACTAGCATGCTGTCTTTTGGCCTTTTAGCGGCAAGCAGTGTTCCGGTCGCCCAGGCATTCGGCATGACCATATTGCTTGGAAACAGCTTTAATTTATTGATAACACTGGGACTGTCCAGGAGCGTGATATGGCATCAACCAGCGCGGAAATAGCGATCGTCGGGGCCGGGCCTTCCGGATGTGCGCTTGCATGTTTTCTTTGCCAGCGTGGTGCAGAGGTGGTTATCTTCGACAACGGCACGCCGCCAGATTTACTGGTTGGTGAATCGTTGATACCGGCCGCAATTCCCTTACTTCAACGCTTGGGCGTCGAAGAGCAAGTAAAAGCGGTGTCGATGCTGAAGCCCGGTGCTTCCTTGCAACATGCCAGTGGTCAGAGGGTGGACTTTGAGTTCAGACTGCAACGCGGTAAAGCGCCAGGCTATGCGTACAATGTACCGCGTCCTGCGTTTGATAATATTCTCCGTGAGCGTGCCAGAGCGCTCGGTGCAAGATTTGTTCATCAGCGTGCACTGTTGTCTCGGGGTAACCCCGCCAGCTCAGATGGTGAGATATCCCTGTCCGACGCCTCGCTTGATGCTGCAGGGTTGACCCCCGATGGGCCGTCACCCCTGTTGATTGATGCTACTGGTCGCGCTCATCTTTTTGCCCGGGTGCTCGGAATAGAGGCAACTCGCGGCGGTCGAGACGATACCGCATACTTTGCGCACTATGAAAACTGTGCTCTCACTGACGCACCATCAGGACAGATTATTATCACAGTCCTGAAATATGGTTGGTCATGGAGAATTCCTCTTAAAAACAGATTGTCTATCGGTGTTGTTATCAGTCGGGAAGTCGCCAGACGTTTCGGCGATACAGCACAAGCACGTCTCGACGCAATCATTCAGGATGAGCCCATGCTTGCTACCTGTGTCTCTGGAGGCAGACGTGTCAGCCCTGTTCGAACCTACAGCAATTATCAGTTACTTCATCAGCGGGGGTTCGGACCCGGTTGGGCAATGGTAGGGGATGCATTTGGTTTCGTTGATCCGATGTTGTCACCGGGTGTGTTTATGGCTCTGGAATCTGCCTCATTGCTCGATCGGTGCATAGCATTGAATCACGGTCGTATCGGGCAGTTATCATTTGACCGGTACAACCGTGAGATACATCATTGGCATGACGCCTGGCAGGAAATCATTGCGCATTTTTACGACGGCAGCCTTTTGCGTTTACATGAGGCTGGAAAAGATAGTCAAGATGGCGCCGGCAGGTTTTCACACGTTCGCGTTCTTAACTGGTATTACCAGCGATTAATTGGTCAGCTTGTGTCGGGGACTGGAACCCGATCAGCGTTCAAGCGTCGAATGTTGAAGGCCGGCATTGAGCACCTTGCCGATTCGACCGTTAAATCGGAGCGTCACGCGGTAATGGGCGACTACAGCCCCGGCTAGGAGCCTGGCGCGGCAGAAATAATTCCGGCTGCGAGTCGTCCCCTTTCTGCCGTTTTTCCGTTCATTCTCGTGATTGGGTACACCAAACTCCTCAAATGGAATAGCTCTCGCTCGGAAGTTTCTACCGAACAAGTTCCCGGCCAGAACGGGTAGCACTATTCAAAGCGCCGAAACAATAACGACGAATTAATACCGCCGAACGCAAAATTGTTACTCATGACGATGTCAGTATCCAGTTGCCGAATGCTGGTTTGGATAAAATCCAGATCCCCGCATTCGGGGTCGACGGACTGAAGGTTCAAGGTGGGTATGAACCAGCCTTCGTTCATCATCATGATTGTTGTCCAGGCCTCTATGGCACCACAGGCGCCGAGTGAATGACCCATATAGCTTTTCAACGAGCTGATTGGTGTACTCGATCCGAGCACTTGCTGAGTTGCCTGACCTTCGGCGATATCACCGTATCGCGTAGCCGTTGCGTGCGCACTGACATAGCCAATATCGCCACTATCGATGCCCGCATCGGCAATGGCCAGCTGCATCACCTTGTTCATGGTTTCGATTTGCGGGCGTACAAGGTGCGCACCGTCCGAGTTGGTACCAAATCCGATGAGCTCTGCGAGTATGGTGGCGTTGCGCGCAACAGCATGATCTAGACTCTCGAGAATCAGAGTACATGCACCTTCGCCTAGTACAAGACCCTCACGACTGGTATCGAAGGGTGCGGGCACACCTTCAGCATGATCATTGGTTACGCAGGCCGCAAGGATCGTGTCAAACACAGCCGCCTGCGTGGGACATAACTCTTCCGCACCCCCTGCCAGCATCACTGTTTGTGCACCGCTACGAATGGCCTCGTACGCATAGCCAATACCCTGGCTACCAGCCGTGCACGCACTACTTGTTGTATAGATACGACCAGTAATACCGAAAAACACTTCCAGATTAACCGCAGCCGTATGACTCATCATGCGCAGATAGGTGGTGGGGTTTATTCTTTCCATGGAGCGGTTTTCCAGCAGACTGAAAAATTCGACCGCTGCTGCACTACTGCCTGTTGCTGAGCCAAATGCGATGCCGGTGTTGCCACTGCTTATCACCGGATGCTCACGCAAATTCGCAGATTCCAATGCAAGCTCTGTTGCCCGTACCGCCATTTGTGCTACACGACCCATGCTGCGGGTCTGTTTCTTTCTGTAATGCGACGGTATCTCGAAATCATCAACGGGCGATGCGAGTCGAACACGAAGTTCCGGATAGATGTCCCATTCAGGCATGTATCGAACGCTGTTTTTCAAGCTGGCCAGACTATTTTTTATAGACTGCCAGTCATGGCCCAGCGATGAAATTGCACCAGCGCCAGTGACCACGACCCGGGTTTTCACGTTGATGATTCCGGTTTTTTACCATGTGATACAGGTTGGCGAAATACAGACAATACAGCCGTAGCCACGGGAGAGATATTCGAGCTTTGATGCAGGTGAATTTCTGCCGTGAAAGTGGCTAGCGTAGCCCCCACCAAGGCGCTTTGAGTGCAGTGAATTCGAAGCGTTGTTCCAATAGTGAAACGGGAAACCGTTGTCTTGAATTGTCGGCTCCCCAGCAGAAAGCCTGTGTGATTATCCAGATTTCCGGATTGCTGCTGATACCCTCCTATCAGCGCGGCAGTCTGTCCCATGTATTCAAGGCCTACCCAGGATGGCACGCCTTTGCCAGGAATACAGAATGTGGAGTTTTCGGCGACATGCACCAGTGCCGACCCGGACAAGGCGTCAACGTGTACCAGTTCATCGAGTAGCAACATGGGCTCGCGATGTGGCAATAGCTCCAGGAGTTGAACCTTGTTCACGGTTGTTGGCACGTTCTTGAGATCACGATGGTTCAGGCAAGGCCCAGAAGTCATAGAAATTAAACCACTGGTACGGTACGGATTCGCACTGCTTTTCCAGCTCGTTTGCAAAAGCTTGTGCAAACTGCTCTATCTGGCTGCTACGAGTCTTACGGTCGAGTGTCAGTTTATCTGCAAACGGTATCACATCGACGGTAATTTTCTTGTGCTGCCGATAGGCGAACATCAGTTTCACCGGGCAACCCAATGTGTTAGCCAGCTGGTACGGGCCCACGGGTAGGGCAGTGGGTCGACCCATAAAGCTGACATTAACAGTCCTGTGATGACCCTCCACTGGAATGCGATCGCCAGCGATAAACAGCCATTCACCTTCATCGATTCTGGATTTTAACGTCAGGATCATTGAGACATCCATTTCGTCTACTTGATAGATATTCAGGCGAGAGGCCGGGTTGACGGCTTCCATGGCTTTGGCAAAATTTGCAGAATGACGATCGTAGGTCAGGATATTGATGATCTTGTTATTGTTATCACGCATAAAACCTCGACAATACTCAAGATTGCCAAGATGTGTACCAACGATCAGCTGTCCTCTTTCATCATCCAGCAAATCGTCGATAGCCTGCTGATTGACAATAGAGAATGCCTCTTCAGTGATCTCTGTGCTCCAGGCGAGCGCCTTATCCATGATGGCTTCGCCAAACTCTCTAAAATGCATGAACGTGTTTGCCAGGTCGGGTGGTTTTGACCAGTGACGAGGAAAAAATACAGAATGCGTGTGCAGATAGTCCTTTGAAGCACGTCGATACTCGGGACGTGTCAGAACGAAATAGGCGCTGACAAACAACAGTATGAAAGTGAAAAAGCCACGGCCGAAAATCCGGTGCACTCGGTAAAGGAGCTTCAGGCCAAAAAGCGTACCTGATTCACGCATTTTTGCCCAGTGCGTGTCAGGCATGACGTTCTGAATCATTTGCGCAATCGCCGCAGCAGCAAGGTAGGCACGCGCAGGAACGAGCGCAACATCAACCCTGTATGCAATTTGATCAGGTTGAGATTGTCGCGCGTGTAGTGAAAATGCGATATTCCGCCATCGAAGTACTGGACCTTTGTATCGATGAAAACGATGGGCACATCCTGCCAGACAGCCTTGACCAGAATCTCTGTATCAAACTCCATCTGATGTCCAAAATGGAACCTCTCAACCAGCTGTTCTACCGTATCCAGGGGGTATACCCGATACCCACAAAGTGCATCTTTTATCTGCAGCGAACAGGTCTCCAGCATGACCCAGAAAGTTGTTATCCGCCGGCCATATTTCCTGACCTTGGGCACGGATTCGTCAAATATCGGGTACCCTGAGACGATGGCTCTTGGCGCGTTCTGACTTGCCGAGATGAAACGTGATGCGTCGGCGGGTTCATGCTGGCCGTCCGCATCGATTTGAATGATGTGGGTGAATCCTAATGTACGTGCATGCCGGCATCCAGTAAGTACAGCAGCACCTTTTCCTTGATTGGACTCATGCTGCACCAGGGTTATTGACTCGTATCTCGCTACTTCAGTTTTAAGTTGTTCAAGGTTCGACGGATCGCTACCGTCATCAACCACTATGCAAGGTAAAACTGAATCGACAAGCCTTGGTAGCAGGTGCGTACGAAAATCTGTAGCGTGGTTGTAGTGCGGCACAACCCAACAGTAAGTCATGCAAGCGGGCCGCCGAAGTGCATCGTTCCCGTTGAAAAATCCGTCTCCTCCTCATAATAGCGATAGGTGACCTGTTGACGAGCGCTCAAATGGACAAGTTCGAGACACAGTGCTTGTCCCGGTAACACGGGTGTCTTGAACTTGACTTTGGTCATCGCCGAAAATTCACTACTCAAATCAAATACAGCACAGGCCAGTGAACCTGCCCAATGCGTCTGCACCACACCGGGCAATACCGGTTGATTTGGAAAATGGCCGGTAAACCAGGGTAGTTGTGATGAAATAATGAGTTTGAGGATAGCGGTATCGTCATCCACCTGAACGGTGAGTACGTCTGGCCAGTGGTTTTCGGGCACCTCCATCAGGCGATCGCAGTTGCACAGTGACTTCAATAACTTGAGAGGCGAGCTTTCCATAGGGAGGCATTATAGCCTGCATACCAGTCAATACCTGTCGGATAGGTTTATCTCGCAGGACGGATATTTCGGCAATGGCAGCGACGCCGCTATGCCCCAGTCAAGATATTGAAGCGAGTTTTCCCTACAGTGATATATGTGTAATATAATGCAGTTTTTTGATAAAATCACAGGGCTGTTTCATGATGGATTGCGCCCAACCACAAATGACTCTAGGAGAGAGGCATGAACCTGTTTTATCGAGCATGCATTCTGTTAATAACACTCACAATGATGGTGGGTTGTGCAACAAACAGAGGTGTTATTGAAATACAAGATGTTCCGGTAGCTAATCCTTCGCAAGGTGTGGGATTGAAGTTTTCCAGAATAAGTGACAATAGAGCATTCGAGTTAAAGCCTGCTCAGGCCAGCACCCCTTCATTGAAAAATGGGGAAATTGAAGATACGGAAATCACGTCACGAGCCATTGCCAGAAAGCGCAACGGATATGGCATGGCACTCGGCGACATATTGTTGCCAGAAGGGAGGACGGTTGCCGAGGTTGTACAGAATCGATTGACCAAAGGTTTTCAGGAAAATGGATACCGTGTATTGACACCCGGAGACGCCAACTACGATAGCGCAATCCCGCTCGACGTCGATATCAACAAATTCTGGGGTTGGATGAGCCCTGGATTCTTGTCGATAGGCTTGAATTTTCAGACGGCCATCGACGTCACAGCGCCTCTAAAGGGACTGGAAAACAGCATCGAAGTGGATAGTGAGGTACAAAAACGATTTCAAACTGCTGCCGGAAGAAACTGGAAAACTGTCATTGATCTTTCTCTGGACGAGTTGAGTGCAGATATTCTGAAAGAGCTGAATTGATATGAATAGGACTATCTTCAGCTCGGGTCCACGCGCGCGGACTGTGCTCATAACGACCTCTTAGAGTTTCCCTCTGAATACGCCTCGCTGACTCGATGTTTCCCTTACCGACAGTCAACAGTTCCAGGGTGGACATCGATGCAGGTGTCTTACGCTCTTACAATCAAGCGTCACAAAGGATGCGAAATTCAGCTCTGGCAAGATACATGTCCACTCAAGCGGCAACGTTTGCAGACTTTGTGTCCGTGTAGGCAACGATGGATTTTAAGACCTCATGGCCGCCTGCAGTGTTCAAATGAGCCATGTCGGGCCCGCGATCTGCCTTGAATCTGGAGCTTGTCATGAAGCCTTCTTCGTTCCACAACGACTCAGGTGTTTCCAGATAGTCAAACCCGACCGATTTGATTTCATTTTCCATAAAGCGTTTAACCTTATCGGCGTTCTCTGTGGTCATTAACGATTGCTTATCGGAGAATGCTGCCAGTTCATTAGGAACGGGTGAGGGCATGGATACGATTTTGACGTGGCTTTCAAATGGCCAGTTATGAATCTCCTCCAGAAAGCGATAGTGCGCTGTATTACGAACATAATCTCTCAGTGCCACACTATGCGCTTGTTCACTGAATCCTTGGCCTGTACTGATGACAACGTTAAGCCAATTCTCGCCGTTGCCGGCGGCTCGTAGTTGGCAGCCATAGATAAAAATGTAGTCAAATGAGTTCAGGGAAACCTGCTTGAGTCCCTGATCTACAATCGCGTCAGTGATGTGCTGACGCGTAGAGCTCAGTTCACATCGCTCATTGACTTGCAGGTTTTGCAGCAGCGTGTTTCCGTTGTAAGTCAAGAACTGGATATTGTCGTCCGGGCTCTCGGCACGCGCCTTCATCAGTGCACCGATGTGAGAATTCCCTGCAACCAGAATTTTCATTTGGCGAATGCCTCGAGTAGTTCCTCTTCGCAGTGGGCTGCTTCTATGGCGTCGTCGTTGGCTGCTGCCGTTTCGGCTTTTGATACTGGATATTTACCGAATTTTCTCTCGAGGCATTTGAAGAAGGTATCCATAACAAAATTTACACCGAACGGGTTCACGCCACGCATGTTGGGTTCGAAGAAAATGCCTTTGAACACTGGACTGTTGATGATTTCGTACGACGGGAAATAGTCAATATGTTCGTCATTTGTTGATAGTTGATCCGTTACTGCTCTCAGGATCGATTTGGAAGCCATCGTCGCTACCGCTACATGTTTTCCCGAGTTGGTCGCAGTTAGCGGCACTGGTGATACCGTTAACAGGAACCTCAAACTGGGATTTATTTTTTTCATCATCGTAATCGAGTCTGTCAGAGATTCGTGAATACCATTGAATTGCTGATTGATGAACTGATGTTGAACAGCATCAAATTCCCCTGCCAGGGTTCCAGGGCAGACCGGATACTCGTAACCTTCTTTCGTATCCACCCAACTTTCCGTCAGGCCCAGTGTGAATACAAAGAAATTTGCCTGTTCGATACATCGGCGAAACGCCTGCGTTGTTCGCAACAGGGAATTGTGCAACTCTTCGGGTGATGCAAAACCGTCAGGTTCGATACGGGGTCTGAAAGGATCAAAATAGCGATCATCTTTTATCCAGCTGACTTTGGGCACGGGCTTTTCATCCAAGGCCCATTCCGTCCACTGTTTAAGCAATGAAGTCGTATAAATATTGCCTGTTCTGGCGGAGAAAACGTTGTAATTAAAGGACTTTGCGCTTGAATCAAGCATTCCAAACGGCGCAGGTTCAGTATTGAGCCAGTTGAATCCACGATTTTTCAGGGCATTCCCGATATGCTGTGCGAAACAGGAACCAAACGTGACAACTTTGTTGTTTTTTCTGATGAAAAATTTCGGATCCCACAGCTCTTCAATATCAAATATGCTTCGTTCTGCAACGGCAGGTTTCCAGAACGCCTTGGAAGGCAGTTGTTCGTAGGGATTCATTATTTATTTAGTTATGTAATGTTGGTTCGACGCTTCGCTGTTAACACCGTGTGCGTCTGTGCCCAGTCGCAGTAACCTGCCTGCGTTCGCCAATATGCACGCGTGGAATACACCGGTGGTACGGAGCAAATTTTGTGCCCGGGATGTGCGGCTTTGACGTGCTGTAGCCGCGAGTTTCTGGTAACCGAATTAACGGTAGCGTGGAGTGCGTAACCTTGAGTTGTGTAAACCGGTGGGGTTTGCCACTTGCTCAACTGAATTTTCGTAAACTGTTATTCAAAAAACGAATCGGTGACAGCCTGGCCTGTCATGCGGTTCAGCTGTTAGCTGACAACGGAAAGGAAAGGAAATGGCAGAGCATTCAGGTTTCATTGAGCTGGAATTCACGCGCTTGCCAAGAGAGCAGATGCTGGAGAATTCCAGAACCTTTCTGGAAAAACACAGATCACGTCGAAGTGTTCGCGACTTCAGCCCAGAAACAGTGGACCGTGAAATTATTGCCAATGCCATCCTGACAGCTGGCTCCGCCCCTAGCGGGGCCAATATGCAACCATGGCATTTTGTTGCTGTCAATGATCCGCTTGTAAAATCCAGAATACGCACAGCCGCCGAGAAAGAAGAGCACGAACTCTATGCGCACCGGGCATCTGACGAATGGCTTGATGCGCTGGCCCCTTTGGGCACGGACGCAGACAAACCCTTTCTGGAAACAGCCCCCTGGCTTATTGCCATATTCGCGAAGAAATTTACACTCAACGATGATGGTACCAGGCTCAAGAACTATTACACGCCGGAGTCTGTCGGTATAGCGACTGGTATGCTGATAGCTGCTCTACACGACGCGGGTCTGGCAACGTTGACTCACACACCGAGTCCCATGAGCTTTCTACGCGATGTGCTCAAGCGACCCGCCCACGAGAAGCCGTTTCTGTTGTTGGTAACCGGGTATCCGGCGCCGGGTGCCAAGGTTCCCGATATAGAAAAACAGACTGCCGGTGAGCTGATGTCCTGGTGGTAGGTGCTTGATGTGAATTAACCTTGAGTCAGTAACCTTCTGTTATCCTGATAACCAACGGCGTAAACTGTTTTTTTCGAACCGGGCTGTCTTCTGAAAGGAAGACTGGAAATGAAGGTAGCTCACGGACTTTGTACTTGTTCGCCGAAAGAGGTTATAGTTTTGTGGAATCCGGTGGATCGGGTGATTCTGGCATGTTTTCACAAAGCGTCGGAATCCTTGTTATTAGCCATGGTCGGGATTACCGTTTGACTAAGTGTGGCAAATCATAAAAATGACAACAAATATTCACGGTACCACTACCCGTGCCGTGATTTTCATGCTTGGTGCAACGGTCATGTTGGCATCCATGCATGGTCTTGTGCGTCAACTTAGCACTGATATTCATCCGTTTGTAATTGTCTTTTTTCGTAACGTATTCGGTCTGGTTGCCATATTGCCGCTATTGCTGCGTGCCGGATTTGGCTCGTTAATAACCCGCAACCCACGATTGCATATGATTCGTGCAGGCGTTGGTATAATAGCCATGCTGGGGTGGTTTTACGCTCTGTCGAAGGTGCCGATTGCCAATGCCACTGCATTGAGTTTTAGCACAGTTATTTTTGCTACCGTCAGTGCGTGGTTGTTTCTGGGTGAAAAACTCAGATGGCGTCGTTCTGCCGCCATCGTTCTTGGTTTGATCGGTGTCTATGTCGTGTTAAGGCCATCAGCTGAAGGTTTCAACATATACGCCCTGTTGGTGCTGTTTACGTCTATCGCCTGGGGTTTGTCGCTTACTATCGTCAAACAGTTGTCAAAAACCGAAACGCCTACCAGTATTGTTAGCTGGATGGGAATTACCCTGGTCGTCCTGTCCATTTGGCCCGCATTAACTGTATGGCAAACACCTTCCATCGAACAACTGTTCTGGTTGTTTCTAGTGGGTGCGCTGGCCACAGCCGGACATTTGCTGATGACGACTGCTATCCAGATGGCAGATACCTCGCTCGTCATGTCGGTGGACTTCACACGGCTTGTCTGGACTGCCCTGATTGGGGCTTATTTTTTCAATGAGATACTTGATGCCTGGACGTTCGTCGGAGCGGGCATCATTTTCCTGGCTGGCTGGTACATTGTCTTTCGGGAGTCACGGATCAGCGATATTGCCGATCAGCACGCAATCAGCCGTTAGTGTGGGTAGCCTTGTGAGTCACTGCTTGAAGCGGACAGCCCTCGTTTTGAATATCTACCTGTTATTTTTAATTTAGTTTCGATAAAGCTGTAGCGATTTTTTCGTTCGCTGGTAGAAGTTAGGTGAGATGAGTATCCAACAACCTACAAACGCTCTAGCCAGAAAGAAACTGTGAACTAAAGCAGTTCGAGGCGCGCGTGTGTCAGTTGTAAGGACCACTGTTTGCCTATTTGGGTCGACTGGGAATTGATCATGGTGCGGCAAATAGGATTTCGCTTGCTGCATCCCCTGGTAAGGATGCAACGCTGGAGGAATTTGATGGCAAGCGTTGGAGCATTGCTGACAATGCGAAAGAATCCGAAGTGATTAGTCTTGTTGTTGAACAAGGGCATGTATTCGTATTGGGGGAAAATCGCAGTAAAAGCCATGATTCCAGGGTATTCGGGAGTGTGCCAATGGCGGATGTCGTAGGCAAAGCACGTCAAAACTGGTTTTCCAGAAATGAAGATGGTATCCGATGGGATCGAATCGGGCAGGTTTTTGATTAACGTATCTACTGATTAAAGACAAACACCTGCAGCACAAGCAAAGGTTTATCTTTTTCAAGCGCGTGGTATCAACATGTCGCTATACTTCGGTTCTTCGATATTTTGCTTTCACATGCAGCCTGGTAAATACGCTTTCGCCTTCATCATAGTGACACTCGTGGTCAATGCGATGGGAATTGGCCTTATCCTGCCAGTGATGCCGGATTTACTTTCCGGTATACAGGGAGGCTCGATAGGCCATGCGGCTATATGGGGTGGCATCCTTTCCACAACTTTTGCTGCCATGCAGTTCCTGTTTGGCCCGGTCGTGGGTGCACTTTCAGATCGATTTGGTCGTCGTCCGGTCTTGCTGGTGTCGTTGATCATCATGTGTCTCGATTATCTGGTCATGGCGGTCGCCGGCACCATCTGGTTGTTGCTTATTGGCAGGCTCGTCGGTGGTATCACCGCAGCGACGCAATCAACTGCTGGTGCCTATATCGCCGACATTACACCCGGAGAGGACAAGGCAGCACGATTCGGAGCCATGGGCGCAGCATTTGGCGTTGGATTTGTTCTCGGGCCTGTTATCGGTGGTCTACTCGCAGAATATGGAACCAGAATGCCTTTTGTGGCAGCAGCTTTTCTGGCGGGAGCAAATGCCCTGTTCGGTTATTTCGTCTTGCCAGAAACAGTAAATGACAAGACACGACGAGCGCTTGACTGGAAACGTGCCAACCCTTTTGGTGCGTTTCGGCAAATTGGCAAGCTACCCGATGTCAAGCGGCTATTACTGTTGTTCTTCTTGTACGAATTTGCGTTTATTGTTTATCCATCAGTGTGGGCGTATTTCACTAAAGCAAAATTCGGTTGGTCGCCTTCCACGGTTGGATATTCACTGGCACTGTTCGGTATTTCCATTGCTATTGTTCAGGGAGGGCTCATAAAATACGTTCTGGCCTGGCTGGGTGAGCGTGGCACCATTGTCTATGGAATCGTCATCAATGGACTGGTGTTTGTATTTCTATCGGTCGTCTGGAATGGCTGGGTAGCACTGGCCTTCACTCCGGTCACCGCGCTGGGAGCTGTCGTAACACCGGTCTTGCAAGGGCGTATGAGCCGTATAGCAGCCGATAATCAACAGGGCGAGCTACAAGGCGTGATCTCATCCGTTCGTTCGCTGGCTGCTATATTTTCTCCCTTGCTCATGACTCAGGTGTTCTGGCTGGCAACCCCTGCAAAAGGGCTGACGCTGCCCGGTGCGCCTTTCCTTCTGTCTGCCTCCTTGATGGTCGTTTGCCTGTTGGTATTCTTGCGAGACGATTGATTCGGAAATGAGTGGATCTGGCTCGAGCAGTGCACTAGCCTCTTTATTTCCATGGATTGCTTAAAATGACAAGTGAATCGAAGCGTAGTACGCTGCAATTTTTCATCAAACGCTATTGGTTTGAAAACAGTGGATACAACATTGTCAGGCTAAGTATCCGAAATGGATCTTAAAAACTCATGAGAGAAGTCATCGCTCACAAGCATTCGCGTCATGATAAAACCCTCTCCGAGATACTTGAACTGATCAGAAGTAGTTTCAGTTATATGGATACCAGAATTGATCCTCCGTCATCCATGCACAGGCTGACGCATTCAGATATCGCCGATAAATGTGATTCTGGTGAAATCTGGTCTATTGGAAATCCAATTCAGGCCTGTGTCTTCCTGACGGAAAAGGAGGACACGTTGCATTTGAGCAAGCTGGCGGTTGCGGTGGACGTTCAGCGATCTGGCCTTGCTCGCAGGCTTGTAAATCTTGCCGAGAAGCGTGCCAGATTGTGTGGCAAAAAGTATCTTGAGTTGCAAACACGGATTGAGCTAGTAGAAAATCATGCTGCATTTTGTAAGCTTGGGTTTGAAAAAAACGGTGAAGGGGCGCACGATGGATATGATCGAGCGACCTATATCTGGATGAGGAAACAGGTTCAGGATAGTGAAGGTCAGATTGTGTCAATGAAAAACGGATAGTAGCGTGCTCGATACATGATGTCGGCGTTGGTGTCTTTTTTTGTTTTGGCGGTTATGTTAGTGCCATTCATGCATAGTCGTAAATATCTCAACCGCCCACTGACGCTGTAATCAGTTTCACCTGTACCGTAAAATGGAGAATGCGATGCGAGACTTTGCCAATTCTGCAGTAGAGGCTGTATTTTCATCATACGAAGAGCCTTATAGGGCTCATCTAGTCGGTATCAGGGAAATAATTCTGGACACGGCAGAGGCGCTGGAGCTTCCGGATGGGATCGAAGAGGCGCTGAAATGGGGTGAGCCAAGCTACCTGCCGAGAAAGCCGCGGGTAGGGTCTACTGTCCGGATCGGGAAGTTTGATGAAGATAGTGTGGCGTTGTATTTCAATTGCCAGACAATGCTGGTAGAGAGCTTCAGATCGCTGTACGGAGACGATCTTGTTTACTCAAAGAATCGTGCGGTTCTTTTCCGTTTAGGCGAGCCATTGCCAGAAAAGGTGATAACGGTTTGTACGCGAATGGCTCTCAGATATCATCTGGATAAGCGGTCGCCCCCTTGATTCCTTCCTTGCAGCACCGAATCACACTATAACTCGGTTCTTTTCCTGAATTCAGACGGGGACTGCCCCCACTATGTGGTGGCAGTCCTCGGCAAGTAGCTAGTCAGCCAGCCCTTGCAGTTGTTCCATCATGGGCTGCAGGATTGGAGCCAGTACCGGACCGACGCCATTTTTGACAAGTACGGTATCTGCCAGTGGTTTCAGCTTTGCCATATTCGTCTGGATGACTTGGCCGAGTATCGAGGCGGTTGCATCGGGTAGTGTGTCGAATTGTTCTGCCACTTCCCCAAGCTCTGC
The DNA here is from genome assembly GCA_045106195.1 of Granulosicoccus sp. Lineage (GTDB taxonomy): Bacteria > Pseudomonadota > Gammaproteobacteria > Granulosicoccales > Granulosicoccaceae > Granulosicoccus. Next base: position 290,612 of record JBGCEH010000024.1, on the reverse strand, counting down.
ACTTGCAGCTTCTAACCTCGGCAGTACCGCGTTTGCTGATGCTTCATCGTTAGCGCGTGACAAAACGGCTGAGGTAGCTCCGAATACGCCACCAATCTTGCGACTGAGGCCACTGATATCAGACGTTTGCCTCGCAGATGTTGAAATTGTGCTTGTCGAAGCTCCGGAGTCTGTTGCAGCGACGGAAGTCTCAGCAACCGCCTCGTCATCGCTTTCGGCAGCAGTGCTAAAAATAGTAGCACCGGTCACCGGATCGGTCGGAAGCTTGTTGGACTCAGCACTTGCTTCAGATTCAACGGAACTGGTTTCGCTCGCGTCCGCGTTGTTTGTGGCAGGAAAGATAGTAGCCCCGGTGACTGGGTCTGTCGGCAAACGATTGGTTGCCTCCGCGGTTTCAGTAGACGATGCGTCGCTGTCAGAGTCAGATGGAAAGATGGTTGCGCCGGTGACTGGGTCTGTCGGCAAACGATTGGATGCCTCCGCGGTTTCAGTAGATGATGCGTCGCTGTCAGAGTCCGATGGAAAGATGGTTGCGCCGGTAATCGGGTCAAAAGGTAGGCGGTTGGATGTATCGCTGGTTACCGTCTCCTCGCTATTCGAATCACTGGATTCCGCGCTTTCGTAAATAGTCGCGCCGGTTACTGGATCAAAGGGCAGTTGTCCTTCAGTGGATACGGGCTCGGAAGCTTCTTGAGTCGCTGGCTCCTCAGGTTCTGCTTCAATAGTCACTTCTTCCACCGGGACTTCGATGGCAACTTCAACCATACCACCATCAAAAATGGTGGCACCGGTGACTGGGTCGGTAGGATAGCGCATTGCCATGACAACCTCTGGCGCTGGTGTGCTATCCGCCGGATCCTGTGAATCACTGGCTACTTCGGGTTGGTCTTCACCACTTGTTGCGTCTTCTGCACTAGCTTCGGCTTCGAGGACAATTTCCGCCTGCTCCGGTTCAGGTTCGATGATGACTTCAACCATGCCTTGATCAAATATCGTGGCGCCGGTTACAGGATCCACCGGATAGCGCATTTCCACGTTAGCCTCAGCTTCGGCGCCATCGGTAGCGGCCGCTTCTGTTTCACTTGTCGCAGGCTCTTCACTCTCTTCCGTGGCGGCAACTTCAGTCTCACCGGCGGTCTCTGTTGTTTCGGCAGACGCCTCTTCAGTAGCGGTTTCTGTGTCAGTGGAGGCTTCCTCAGTAACACTTGCCGTTTCAGGACTTTCGGTGACAGTTTCTGTCTCGCTTGATTCCTCGATAGCGGCTATTTCTTCCGCCGCTTCGGTATCGTTCGCTGCCGCTTCGGTATCGTTCGCTGCCGCTTCGGTATCGCTCGCTGCCGCTTCGGTATCGTTCGCTGCCGCTTCGGTATCGTTCGCTGCCGCTTCGGTATCGTTCGCTGCCGCTTCGGTATCGTTCGCTGCCGCTTCGGTATCGCTCGCTGCCGCATCGGTATCGCTCTCCGTTTCTTCGACAGCGACTGACGCTACTGGAGAGATGTCTGATTCGGCGGCTGGTTCACTATCGTCAGTATCAGCCGTCGCGACAACGTCAGTATCAGGTTCGGGTGCATCTGAATCTGTTATCAGGTTTAATACAATCCATGCACCCAGTAGAACTGCTGCGATTGGAACGATTTTTTTCCACATTTAACGTGCTCCTGTAGGTTTAAGTGGTAGCGACCCATGATTAACAGATTACTCGCCATATTATTTTGCCACGCCGCTGGCTGGATTTCCAGACAGATGAACCGGACGGCCAGTCATAGTAACTCTATTTAGAGTTCGTGACGCCCTGTTTAACCATGAGTGCGCCCCAGTGTAGTGGTTGAGGATCTTGGCCGGCGTATGCTACCAATGGTTTTCTTCTCAGGACTATCCAATTTATGACCGAAATACGGATATTTTCTACGCCCAACAGACTAGCTATTTGGTTAGTTTGACTCTGCAGAGGTGTTCGCAGCGTCTTGAGTCAAACGTCTGGACTCTTTCGGGTCTCTGAAAACCAACTGGTGTTCCACTACACGCTCGCTGTCAGGTACCTGTGCCCGGTCAATGGCCTCGTCCACGACTGGGCGGTGTGGAGACTTGTCACAGACAGGATCAGCTGCCGCAGGATCATTGGCCAGCATGAAAGCCTGGCATCGACAGCCCCCCAGATCATTCTCGGCTTCGGGGCAGGATTTACAAGGCTCTTTCATCCAGCTGGTGCCACGGTAACGGTTAAACCCTTCCGAGTCGTACCAGATGTGTTCGAGGCTGTGTTCGTCTACTTTGGGAAATTCCAGACCAGGTAGCATGCGAGCTGTGTGGCAAGGCAGGGCAGTGCCATCTGGCGCGATTGTCAGGAAGACATTGCCCCAGCCATTCATGCACTTTTTCGGGCGATTTTCGTAGTAATCAGGCACCACGAAAATAATTTTTATCCGGTCGCCTATGCGTTCGCGGTACTCATTGGTAATGCGCTCGGCAGCTTCCAGTTGTTCTCTCGACGGCAAGAGATGGTCCCGGTTAACCACAGCCCACGAGTAATACTGTGCGTTTGCCAGTTCAAGATATTCCGCACCCAGCTCCAGCGCCATATCTATGATTTTATCGATATGGTCTATATTCATCCGGTGGATGACACAGTTCAGCACCATGGGCCATTCATGCTCTTTGATAAGAGCGGCAACACGTTTTTTCAAATCAAACGTGCGGGTATTGGACAGAAAATCATTGGACTCTTTGGTGGAGTCCTGAAACGATAATTGAATATGCGCAAGGCCCGCCTCTTTTAAAGCCAATGCCCGTTTTTCTGTCAGGCCAACGCCGGTGGTCAACAAGTTGGTATAAAAGCCCAGGGAGCTTGCCTCTGTTACCAGCGTTTCCAGATCATCACGCAGTAATGGTTCCCCGCCTGAAAAACCGCATTGCACACTGCCCATGGCGCGAGCTTCACGTAGCACCTTAAGCCAGCCCTCTGTCGAAAGCTCTTGCTCCTGAGTTGCGAAATCCACTGGATTGAAGCAAAACGCACAGTGCAGTGGACAGCGATAGGTAATTTCGGCCAGTAACCATAAAGGTGGCCCCGGCCGGGTAGCGTCGTTTGAGCTCGGCAGACCGTGCTGGAGAAATTCGTTACTCATGCCGGCTCGTTAATTTTTAGCCAATTTTGCTGGACAGCGACATCGACGAAACCCGTGACATCGCTGATGAGAACCTCTGATTCGAAGGCTTCCTCAAGCTCTGCAACAATATCAGCGATGCTTTTCTGGCCATCACAACGTTGCATTATCTCAGCGGCACTCTGGTTGAGTTTTACCATGCCTTCGGGATACAAAAGCACCCATGAATCCTGGGCTTTTTCGAACTGAAGGCGAAACAGTGAATTCATGGCCGGTACACTGGTCGGCGAAAGCTCAATACTCATGTTGATTCGATAGACGCAGGTTTAGGTGTGGATAGGCTCGCTTGTGCATCAGACTCGGGATTTGCATCGAGCGGACGTCCTGTTGCCGGTGCTTGATCAGCAAGACCATAGCGCGTAGCCATGGCGTCATTCATCTGCCAAAGCACATCAAGCTTGAAGTTTAGAATGTCCAGCGCGCGTTCCTGCTGTTCACGTGTCCTGAAATAATCCAGCGTGATCGTCAGGCCGTGCTCAACATCGCGACGTGCCTGCGTCACCCGATTACGGAAGTACTGTAGACCCTCACTATCGATCCATGGGTAGTGTTCAGGCCAGGTGGCTAGCCGTTGTTTGTGGATTGCCGGAGCGAACAATTCTGTCAAAGAGGCACAAACGGACTCTTGCCATGGACGCGTGCGGGCAAAATTGATGTAGGCCTCGACCGCAAATTTTACACCGGGTGTTACATGACGCAAATCGGTGATTTCTTCACGTTCAAGTCCGACAGCGAGCCCAAGCCGAATCCAGGCGTCGATGCCTCCCGCATCGGATTCACCGTTAAGATCATCATAACCATCGTGATCAAGCATTCTCTTGATCCACTCACGCCTGATCTCGCGGTCGGTGCAATTGGACATCACCGCAGCATCCTTTATAGGGATGGCCACCTGATAACAGAATCTATTGGCAACCCAGCCGCGGATTTGTTCCGTAGTTGCCTGCCCGGAATTGAGCATGATATTGAAGGGATGGTAGATATGATAAGCCTTGCCTTGTTCACGCAGGCGCCGTTCAAATTCTTCCCGAGGCCAGGGTTGACCGCTATCGTTGTTCATCGTAGTCACAGTTTTCTCATATCTCTATTTCGAGATTGTCCATGGCAACCTCTATTCCGTGTTCAGTCAATAAGTTGCGTTCAGCACTATCCTCATCAAGGATAGGGTTGGTGTTATTGATATGAATAAGGACCTTGCGTGTTGTGTCAGGTAACTTGTCGAGCCATTCAATCATGCCGCCTATACCGCTTTGCGGTAAGTGACCCATTGAGCGAGCTGTTTTTTGCGAAGCTCCCCGCTCGATCATTTCATCATCAGTCCACATAGTGCCGTCGACAAGCACTACGTCAGCGCTTTGCATGGTTTCCCAGACATGTGGCTCCATTTCTCCCAAACCCGGTGCATAGAACAGTGATTTACCGGATTGGCGATCAGTCATCAGCATGCCAATCGTATCACCAGCGACTGGTTTATCCCTGTGTGGTGAATAGGGAGGTGCATTGCTAGTGAGCGGAAGCGGCTTGAACTCCACATCTGCAGCACCTTCTATGCTCAATTTGTCGTTGTCTATCGTGATTTCACGCCAGTCGATGTTGCAGTAATGCTCAAGAACCTTGAATAGCGGATTGCCGGTACTCAGATCTTCTCTGACAGGTTGGGTGCAGAACAGTTTTAACGGCTGCGAATGTTCTCTCAACATCAACAGGCCAGTCGTGTGATCGATCTGGGCATCCATGAGAACGATGGAGGCTATTCCGGTGTCACGAAGACTGCGAGCGGGTTGAAGAACGTTGCAGTTCTGTATTTGCGTCAGTATGTCAGGGCTTGCATTGAACAGTACCCAGTCCACCTCATCGCTGGTCACGGCAATGGACGATTGGGTTCGGGAGTGAGCGTTTATGGTTCCTTGCCTGACTCCGTTGCACATTGGGCAGTTGCAGTTCCATTGGGGATAGCCGCCACCGGCAGCAGATCCCAGCACTTTGAGCTTCACTAATTGGTGCTCCCGAAAAACGTTGCAAATTCCAGAGAAAAAAAAACCGGACGCGAAGGGTCCGGTTTGAACATCACGGATGAATGAGGGCAGCGTCGCTGCCCCCATTCCAAAACGTGATCTAGCGGTTGGCGAAATACATAGTGATTTCGAAACCGAACCGTACGTCAATGGCTACTGGTGTTTCCCATTTCATAATCGTCTTCCTCGTTGTAAAAGTGGTTTTCGTCAGGTTTTGGTCTGAATGATTCACGAAAAGACCTCTGCCTCGGTGACGCTGGGCAAAAGGTCTTCATCCGTTTACTCACAAGCGATCATACCTAGACTTTTGGCTGTAGTCACGTATTTTTGCATTCGCGACACCATAGATGTACAGTTTGCGAAATGGCTAGAAATGTTTTATATCTTATTGAAAATAAATGGTATTTTTAAAGAGGTCGACTCGTGAAAGTCAATGTTTGATGCTTATAGGTACCAATTGCCCAGACAGCGATTACACGATTGTCACTGTCGCGAAATGTGGCTCCTGGTCCTCACACTGGCGACTACATCACGAAAAGTGGGCATGAATTTCCACAACAGCAAGAGTAGGGCAACGGATGCCGGCATCCAGCGTACGTCGGTGAGAGTCGGCCTGTCCTGAGCGTAGTCATCTTGCATTGCCCGGTTAGCCAGTATGCGCGCTGAATCAAGCGTTATGTATTCAAGCTGGGTCATGCGCGCCAGGGACAAGAGGCGTTCGTCATCACGTCTGGAAAATTCTTCACCTACGGACGAGAAGCCAGTTGGTACGCGTTGAACGACGTCTGCTGCGCTCCAGAACCCGATGGAGCGCCCCAGGGCATCAGTCTTCGGGATGGGTACGGGCGTTTCACCGCCAACACCGACCAATAAACCATTGACCTCGAATTGCTCGGTTTTGGGTAAGCCACGTTGCCCTTGTTCCAGTGGAGGTGCTTCTTGTCCATCAGTCATGAGAATGATGGAGGTGGGAGCATCAAACTCATCAGCAGCACGCATGATCTGATGTATGCCTTTGCCGATGCTGCTGCCATTTGACCAGCGCATGGTGCCATCGACCTCGGCAAGCGATGCTATCAGGCCCGAGTAATGTTCGCAGACTTCCAATGGCGTAATCAGTGTGAGCGTACGTCTGCCAGTAAATACACTCCAGCCGACACTTGATCCACACGGTAGATTCTGCATTAGTGCTCTGGCATTGGCTTTGGCATATTCAAGGCGTGTAACCAATTTTCCCTCAAGCATCACATCGCTGACATTCATGCTCTGCGAGATATCAAACCCGATCTGATATGAATATACGGGCCTTTGCAAGGTCACCGGCTTTAAAAAAGCGGTGCTTAACAACAGTAGAAGTGCAAGAAAAAAAGGTAGATTCGGAATGCTGAACAGGCGCTTGATAGTAGTGGACAACGTCACGGCAGATCCTTTTTTTCGAATCCGGGTACGATCACGTCAACACTTTTGATAGGTTCGATACGACCGTCGTCAATTCTGTCGCTGCCTTCAGGTGCAAGTCGCAATGCGCGTTCAAGGTTATAACGCGCCTGCCAATGTTCAGGTGCATTGCTGAGCAAATCCCGATATCTCTGCTTGGCCAGTTCGACCATGGGGAGTGTCTGACTGGTTGTTTCACTGCCGGTGGCGAGTACTTGTCGCAGATAGGCGTTGGCAAGGTTGAACAGCGCGCCGGTATTCAACTGTGTATCACTCGTATCACTCGTATCACCGATCAAGGTGTTGAGGATTCGCTCGGCATCCTCAAGATTCCCACCCTGTGCCAAAGCACTGGCCAAAGACAGTTGCATGGACGGATGCCCATGCATGGGGGCAGTGTTATCGACCGTGTCCAGGGACTCTAGAGAATCCGGCACCGAGGCCAGCACGGTGGAGAGCTGGTTATTCTGGTGTATCTTGAATGCCTGTACCGCAATAGCGCTGGCGAGGCCTGCGCTGAGCAATGCAAAAAAAAGATGGGCACTACGACGTTTGATCACAACGTGTGAATCCTTAGTGTTGAGAGTACGGCCACGACCAGACACCCTGCAATGGCCACGAAATAGAACCAACGAGTGAAGTCTACTCGAGGTATCGGCTCCAGATAAACCAATGGCAGGTTCTGCTGTTGATCTATTTCCAGCACAGCTTCTTTCATCGATTCTGGATCGTTGGCCTGAAACACGCGATAACTGGTGTCGAGCTGTTGGAAAAATACGTGCAACGCTATTTCCTCGACTAACTCTTCGGCATCGGGGCCTACCGTTTCAAGATCCGGACTGTTCTTGCTACTTTGAATGTAGATGAAGTACAAATTGATATTATTTCGACGCAGACCATCACTGATCAGAGTACGGGTCTCCTCATCCAGTCTGGCTCCACCGTCAGAGACCAGCAAGATCGCGCGGCTACCGGTATAGCTGCGGCCATCGAATCGTTTTATAGCTGATATCAGGGCAAGGCCCATGTTGGTCTTGTTAGGACCTCTGCCGACGCCGCTTGCTTCGAGTCCTGCCAGAATCAGATTCTCATCATCGCTGAAAGGAGCGACCGGAATGGGGGACACATTGAACAGGGTCAGGGCGTAGCGATTATCGGGGCGTGTTTCAACCAGCCATGACAGGGCTTGCCGCACCACTTGACTCTTGGGGATTGCGGGTCCGGGTTGTTCACCAGGTTTCATCTGGTGGCGTCGCACTGCTGCATCCATGCTCGCACTTCTGTCCATGAGAATGGATAGTTCGGCACCACGCCCGATTTTTTCAACGTCAGCCCGGGAGCTACCCGGTCCCGCCAATGCAACGATTAAAGCTGCCAGGCAAATTACAGATAGCAAAGACAGGACACGTCGCAGAATGGGACCGAGTGTGTCTGGCGGGAGCCATGCCAAAGAGGGCATGCCAATGTTGTCGCTTTGTCGCTCCAACAAAGGAAGTAAGGCCAGAGGGAGTATCACCAATACCCAGGGTGTCGTGAAATCCAGGAGTAGAAAATCCGGCAAACTCATGACATCTCTTGGGTTGTCAGGGAGCGTTTGGGTAGTGTGTTGGTATGTCGTTTTTCAGCCTTGTACAAGCGCTTCGATAACCCTTGTAGATCAAACGAGGTTTCTGTGTTCTCGTTGGCGAAAAAGCGTTCGGATGACAGCCTGTAGAAAGCGCGAATATCCGATTCGAAAGGTTCAAGCCATTTGGCAGTTTGCAGCAGTGTATCAATGGAGCCACCATTGATACTGCGTCCTCCCATCTGATCGAACGCTCGATGTAGTGCCAGCCATGTTGATGCGTCTCCATCCGTAGTGTTCGGCGTATGCCGGCGAATCTTACGGTAGGCATGCGCAAAGGGCAATGTGCCAGCTTCTCGCATGCCGCGAACTACCCACCAGGCAAACCACAGTAGAAATGATAATAACAGGGTCGCTGATAGTGTTTTAATATTACGCCAGAGTTTCGTTGACGAGGGTGCTTCCGGTTTCCAGTCAGCCTGCATCACTGGCAGCGGGTTTTCACTGGAGGGTAATGTCGGTGTCAGTGGCGCGATGCTGAATGACCACTCCGGTATGTCGATACTGCGACCTTGATCAGTGTTCAGGGTAAGCGCAGGCAGTGACACAAAGCGAACATCAGGTGGTGAGTTAACTATCTGATAGCGTATCGTCAGCTTTTGCCCGTTGGGCTGTAGCTCAATGCTATGTCGTGTTATCCAGCGCCCTTCGCGTTGTGTATCAGGAAGTTCTTGAACAGTGTGTGTGGTTTCACCTTCTTTGAGGCCAATGGTTTGCTCAAGGATGTCGCCAACGGCATACCCGAATGCACGGGGAGGATTGCTGACGAACAGCTCGCCGACATCTGCCCGCGCAACCGTTGCCGTCAGGCACAGGCTGAGCACCAGAAAAATTCCTGAAATAGCATTCACGATACGTGCTCCGTGAAGTAACGGGATAGTTGTTCCGGATTGAAACCACTTTCAACAAAAAAGGGTGAGCTGTTGTGTCTGGCAAACAGATCGGCGAGTCGCTGGCGTTGTGCTTGCACGTTAGCAAGCCATTGCTCACGCTTGGGCTCGCTGATCCAGAGTTGACGCCGGTGACCATTTTTAAGGTCTCGGGCAAACAATAGTTGACCGGCATCAGGTGGTTTTACCTCAGCCTGATCCCAGATGATGATGGGTACCAGAGTGGCATTGGCTAGCTTGTCCAGCAAGGGCTCGATGTTCTCTAGCGCCCAATGATAATCGCTGAGCAGGAATACAATACCCGCTTGTCCTTCTATACGGGTTACTGCCTCTTCAAGAGCGGCTTGCGAATTGCCGGACGTCTTCAGGGGAGGTGTCAGTTTCGCATGCTGTATGGTCTTTGCCATGTGAGCGCCGATCGCCCGGCCGCGTCGTGGCGGTTGGTACAGATCTTCTCGAAAGTTATCGTCGAAAGGCAACAAGCTGATTGCGTCGCCATAAGAATGCGCACTGATGCCAAGACTGTTAAGAAAGTCGGCAGCCACCTGTAACTTACCCGGTTGGCCGAAGTGCATTGATGCTGACATGTCGAGCAGCACATGAACGTTGATAGAGGCAGGTTGCAGATAGGTGCGTACCAGCCAGTCGCCACGCACATCGTTGATGCTGGCACGAAGATCCAGTCGCCTCGGATCAGGCACATCAAACAGTCTGGCGTGCGCCGCGAAATTCATGCCCGAGCCACGGCTGAGCCCACGATGAGCGCCAGGTCGGGTGCCCGACGAGCTTACGGGCAGTCGATAGACAAATTCTTCGCTAGTGAGATTCACCGTGGTGATGCAACACGGTCCATGAGTTGTTTGATAAAAGCAGGTGCAATCTCGCTTCGACGAAGTTCATAGATAGGTGAGAAGAACACACGATGGCCCAGTGCTGACGGCAGGACGGCATGAACATCTTCGGGTATGACATAGTCTCTATCGTGCAGCCAGGCCACTACGCGTGCCGCGCGTGCCAACGCACTCATACCGCGAGGACTGGCCCCTGCCAGTACCAGGCGTTCGATATCGATGCCATCAATAACAACGCCAAAATCGGCAGGCTTGGATGTTGCTCGCCACAAGTCCAGCAGGTACTGCTCAATGGCGCTACTGGTATTGACAAACCCTTGAATTTCTGCAGCTACTGCGTTCAACTCGTACGCATTGCAGATGCCTTCATTCAATGTGTCTATCAAGGTGTCAGCATCGTGATAGATCGTATCAATGAGTAGCCGACGACGGACCTCGGGATCTTCAGGTGTACCCATGTTCAACTCGAACATGAAGCGGTCTCTAGCGGCAGCCGAGAGTTCAAAGGTCTCTTCCTTTTCAACCTTGTTTCTGTCGGCGAACACCGTTAGATGCGGGAATTGATATTGCTTGTTAAACGCAGATACGGTGCGCTCAGCCATCGCTCTCAGCAACAACGATTGCACCTGAGGACGTGCGCGATTTATCTCGTTAAAGAAGAACGTGGCAAGCCCTTCACCATGCCGAAGCAGGGGGCCGGGATCGATTCTCGGTTGGCCGTCGGCGTTGACATAGGTGTGATAGACGAGATCGTTTGGCATGAGGTCGATAGTGCCTTCTATGCGCTCGAAGTCGCCACCCACACATCGTGAGAATGCTCTTAGCACCGTGGTCTTGCCGACACCTACATCACCTTCGAGCAATACATGGCCGCGGGCAAAAAGTGAGACGTTGATCAATCTTATGACATCATTTTGACCGATGACAGTTTTGCCGATGGTCGCTTCCATTGCCAATGCTTTGGAACGCCAATCGGCATGCTGGGTTTCAGTAAACACTATCGGTTTTCCCGCTGTCAGATGCGATGCTCCACGTACGTAAAATGATGGTCATATTAACGATTAGTTTTTACCTGGTATAAGCGACTGCGGTGCATCGATAAACTCGATGTTGGAGTCGCTGATTTGTGTTTGTTCAAGATTGGATAATTCGGCTGATGCTCCGGCGGTAGGTGCGATCTGGCCGATAACTGGCAGCCCTTTGCGCAGCTTGCGCGTTGCCTTATCTACCTTGTCGTGTAATGCCGGCGTATAAGGCAGGCGATAGGCACGTGGCTTTGTCTGGCCAAGACCCTGCGTAAATTCCGTTCCCCAGAGGTAGATGTTTTGCGGTTCATCGATGTTGACTGCGTGTAGAAAGAACTGCTCTGGCAGGTCGCGTTCTGTTGGCCAGCCCTGAATACCTGGCCAGGAGCTATAGACCACCCAGAAAAATCCCACGACCACGACGTTACAAAGTGTTTTTATACTCCAGTGCCATGTCGAGTGCAGGTTGAGGCCCAGTAGCAATACGGCGATAGCGATGTAGGCAAGGATCAGTGCATTGACGTCTAGTGTGGAAATTTGCCTATCTCCCCGGATTCTGGAATGTTCCAGTGCGACACTGGTGAAGTGTCCCGGTATGTTCGCACAGAGACAAGATGGATTTGAAGTGACTATACATAGCTCTTAATAATTACCGAGGTACCAATCGCGTTGGCAGTTGGTTGATGTCGACGATGTCACCCTCAGAGCTAACACTGAATCGTACTGCTGTTTTTTCTTCTCCTTTGGACTCAAGGGTAGTAATCCCATAGTAGGCGACAGTATACACAGGGTTGACTTTAGATACCTTGACCGACACCGGTACCGAGTTAGACGTTGTACTTTCATAGTAGTGCAGATTGACGATGTATTCGCCCGGGACTACGCCCCTGATAGCCGCGATTTCCTGATTCAAGGGATTTAATACTTCCTCACCCCCAATAGTCAGCGTGTCATTGAGTGACCCTCGATCATCACGGTCGAGGTGAACAAGATTGCTACCTCTGTTTCTGAACCACACGGTGTTGCCGTTAGGGTCTCTTACCCAGGTGTCGATGTCATCAGGGCTGCCATCCGGCCAGCTTACCGTGATGATGTATTGCGCATCAATATCAACTTTGCCGGTATCTTCAGCGGGATTGATAAACAGGACCGCGAGAAAAAACAAAAGAATGAAACCGAGCAGAATGTTGAAAAGAAGATCAGTAAACGGATCAGAGCCGGATACAGTAGCACCGCGATAATTGCGTCGCAGACGAATGCTCACGTGCGGAGTAGTGCAGCATCATGTCGCAAGCGTCGCCGAATGCGCAGCAGTTGGGCGACAAGGTGTTCACATTGCCGGCCAAGAATCAGGTATTGGAAACTGAGAAGACTGGCGCCGATGAGTCCTGTCAGTGTGGTGTAAAGAGCGGTGCCCATTCCTCCACTCATGGCGATGAGCAGATTTTTCAAATCATCTCCACCCTCGATGTCAATATTATCCAATGAGGCAAAGATCAGAATAAAGCCAATGATGGTACCCAGCAGACCCAGTCTCACCGCAAGATCGACAAAGAACCAGCCCAGCTCCGCGGGTGAACGCACGGCATCAGCGTGAATCTCCAGAATTGCGTCAGCATCCTCTGCACCGTCTGATTGTCCGCTGGACAGATCCTCAACGAAGCGTTGCAGGAATATCGATGATATTGCAGGCGTTACTTTCGACCTCGACGTGCTCTCGAGCCAGCGCTGAGCGCTGAGCGTATGTCGTGATGTATGCAGAATATGCCATCCGCAGTGAACGGACATCACACAAACGAGCGTCATTGTCAGTGACGCCATATAGCTCTTGTCCAATGCCAGAATCAGGGAAAACAAATTCAGATCCCACGCAACATAGGTACCGAATGCCATAAGGCTGATCAGGAGTAACCACAATTGTGGATAAAATTCGCTGCTGTCTGCGCCCAGTGTGGAAACGTTGTCGGTGGTGCGATTCAGTTGTTTCGACGTCCCTGAGCCGGTCATAGTGGCTCGTTTGCCAGTGCATCCAGCTTGTGCCAGCGATCTTTCAGGGTGGCCATCTGCAATGGCGTGAGTGTGAGTTCGACAGATAGTTGACTCAGGTAATAATCTGCCCAGGGATTGTCGGAGATTTTTGCGTGGATGTACCAGCCGAACGCGCGTTCGGCACTTTTTCGTACGCCCAGGCCCTGTTTGTACAAGTGTCCGAGATTGAGCTGTGCTGCTCCGTAACCCTCACTGGCTGCCTTGTGGTAGAGCTCTGCGGCCTTCTTGAAATCCGTTTTCCCACCGAGTCCCAGGTAGTGAAGATTGGCCAATGATGTCTGAAACTGCGGGTTCCCAGCGTCGACTTCTGGCATCAGAAAGCTGCGTGCCCGGTCAAATTGTCCCGATGCCATCGCATCGATGTAGTTGTTTGCCGGCCAGCGTTCCCGAGCATGGAGGACACTGAGAATCAGTACCAGGCAACATAGAATCGTTGCCGTTATTAGCTGCGACAGAGTCTTCATTAAGGAATTAATTGACCAATATCCCTGCAGATCGTTGAGCACGAGCCCGATGGTAAAAGGCTTGTGACTTGCATTTTTATGGCAGTAGCACAACAATGACGGGCTAGTACCGGGCACCAGTGTCGTGTATTCGCAATCAAGGTGTCAACTACTGACGAGTAATTGCCAATCGGGGATGTGACATGACTAAACGACGTTTTAACGTAACTGCAGCCATCCGTTGCTTTGTTGCACTGCTTCTCGTAGCGGGTTCAACAGGGGCGTTTGCATTGGACAGCGATCGATGGCCAGCGCTCAAGCAGAGCTATTTTGGTGACTCCCCCATTGTGACTGGCGATACCGTGATCAGCCTGCAAACGCCGAAACGGGCCCATGATGCAGCCACGGTACCCGTGGTAGTCACGGCAACGGATAAAGGCCGGCAACTGAAAGAGGTTTACCTTTTCGTCGACATGAACCCTGTTCCATTGGCCGGAATTTTCAAATTTACTGAGGAGGCAGGTTTCTGGGACACTCTGGAGACCCGTATCCGAATTAACGAGTACACGCACGTCAGGGCTGTGGGTGTGCTGGGCAACGGCGAGTTGCATATGTCAGAGCGTTTTGTGAAAGCGGCTGGCGGCTGTTCAGCGCCTGCGCTTGCCGATATGGAAGCCGCGATGGCCAGGGCCGGGAAAATGAAGCTGCTGTTAAATGCAATCTACGATGAAAAGGAGTACCCCTCTTCAGAAGCTGTGATCAAGATCAGCCACCCTAATAACTCCGGCATGCAGTTTGACCAGGTATCCCGAAACTACATACCCGCATACTTCGTCAATACAATCACCGCAAAACTTGATGGTGTCGACGTGTTGAATGTCGAAACCAATTTTTCAATGAGCGAAAACCCGGTTGTCCGTGTTGCCTTTGGGCAGGATAGTGTGGCATCCAGCCTCGAAGTTGAGGCCAGGGATTCCAAGGGTAATATTTATAGTCATTCAGCTAATGTTACAGCTGAATAAGCCGGACCTGATCAGAAGCAGCGCAGGGTAGATTCTGCCTGTACTTTCTGCAGGGCCTCAACCCGAGACTTTGCCCATTTGGAATCGCGATAGAAAATTCCTCGCTGTCCACGATCCATTTGCACCTGCATGACAGTTTCGATCATTTCATAATCACTGTAAGGAATGCGTTCGCTGATGTAGTCAATGCTGCAGGAGCATTGATGCAGCGCCTCATAACTGTTGCCGTTTGCGGCCATACAACCCAGCACATAGTCAGCAATTACTGCTGTAGGGTAACGTTCCGGGCCGTTTGCAGAGGTCTTATCCTCATCGGTCGCAGAGGCTGAATGGAACAGGCTGATGGCAAGCAAACAACCGAATAGAAGTTTTCTTTGCATGTTGATTTGTGCTCTTGGGTAGGCAATATTAACGGGAACGTCCCGTTGTAGTGATTAATACGCGTACTGGATTAGTTTAACGACAGTGTTCTTTCAAACAGCTCGGCATCGCGGCTGGCGTTAACCTCGACCTTGACAACGCCTCCGGGTACATCATCACTCAGCTCGATTCTGAAGCGGGACTGTCGCACAAGTTCGTTGGCGCTGAGATGTTCATCTTCGACAAAGGGATAGAAAGTGATCCGTGTAGCATCAAATTCGCTGTCCTTGTAACTGATTTTCAGCTCCTCGAGTTTTACATCTTCGCTGGCAAGTGCGTCACGAATTCGGTTTCGGAAGTACAGAGCGCCTCCACCTGTCTGGGCGCTAATGCTTTGTGCAATATGCTCGAGCATGGCGATGATCACAGGATTGCCCCGATAGCCGGAAAACGGTGGTAGTGGAAGATACCTTTCATCGCTCAGGAAGTCGACCTGCACGTCTCTGCGCCCGTCCTCATGAGTGGCCGTAATCGCGACACTGGCTTCGTCCTTGACGCCAGGTAATGCATCATCCTGGCTGGAGTAGCTGTAGCTCAACACCTCCCCTTCGGAGGTGTTGGCAAGATGCCCATGATTGTAGATCCGGGTCTGGGCCTCTGTGAGCTTGTCGAAGGCGTTGGACTGCCCTGCCATCAGTAATATTGCAATCAGGGTGGAGATGGAGAGGCACGGAATATTGCGCAATATTTTTAGCATTGATGACATACAAGCATTTCCTGACTGAAATTGAGAGTACGCAATGTAGGTCTCACTGATCGATAATGTCAAGGAGTGATGTAGTTTTCGAGCAAGAGTAGCGGTTGGTCTGCTGCCTGGTACATACTTCTCACCGCAAGTTGTTCAGTGTGACTCTATTCAGCCTGGCTGCAAAAGGTGTTTCTAATGATCAGGTCTTATCGATTTAAAGTTATAGGCGCGTTGGGTTTTCTGCTGGTATGGCCCGCCACTGCTGTCCTGGCTGCTGAGGATATTCAGCTTTCCGAAGTCGTCAGCGGTATCTATGTGTACCAGGGTGTGCACGAACAGATGTCCCCTGCCAATCTTGGCGCTATTGGCAATTCGGGTTTTATCATCGGGGAGCGGGCTGTCGCCGTTATTGATCCGGGAGGGAGTCCCGAATTTGGCAGGCTATTGAACGCTGCAGTGCGCAAAGTGACAGATTTGCCGATCGAGTATCTTGTGCTTACGCATTTTCATCCTGATCATGTTGCAGGCTCAAGCGCTTTTCCGGATGTGGTGCAAGTTATTGCTCACGAGAATTATGCTCAGGCTATGACTCAACGCGCTCAATTTTTCGTTGAACGCTTTGCCGAGCTGTTACCGGGCAGTGTGCAAGAGATATTCCGATTGCCGACAACGAAGGTTTTGGCAGGACAATCGATTGACATCGATCTGGGTGGCCGAGTTCTGTCTATTGAGGCTCATCCTTTGGCCCACACGGACAATGACATCACGGTCCACGATAGACGAAGCAACACGCTTTGGGCATCTGACCTGATTTTTTCAGAGCGCACACCATCGCTCGATGGGAGTCTGAAAGGCTGGCTTGAAGTGTTGAACTCTCTCGATTCGCGTAACTATGATTTGACCGTCCCTGGCCATGGAGAGCCTGACTTCTGGCCTGGGCTGCTGGAGCCACAAAAAGAATATTTACAGTTGTTGCTTGAAGATGTCAGAAAAATGCTTGACAAGGGCACGCCTCTCTCCGAAGTTCTTGCAATTCATGATGCCAGTCACAGTTCTAAATCGGGCTGGGCTTTGTACGCGGCTCAACACGGAAGTAATCTGGCTAAAGCGTACTCAGAGCTTGAATGGGAATAGCTCATTAAAACCAGTGTTACTGTTTGTTTAGCTGCTGAGCTTTTCGCACTTTTTTACGCATCAGAGCGGGCTTTTAGTCATGTGAGTTGATTGGATGTGGGCCTAAAGAATGATCATCGATTAACTGAATACGACGAAAATCGGTTGACCGCTGCGAACCATTCGGTATAACTTGTGTTCACCCATAAGGCTAGGGCACAAGTCTTGGTCTTCAAGGTACGTATTGCATTGGGAGAGAGTGTAAGTTGCAACCGCTTGCAAGGTAGGTTGGGAATGCCGCTCACATTGGTAGCTGTATGCAAACCAGTATTTTCTCCCAAGGCTAACGCGTCGTCGTGCAGCTTTTGAAAGAGTCATCGCGTTCGGCAAAAAATCTGGTTCGTCAGTAGCTCTAGTCAACGGACCTTTCAGTGTATAAATGAATTAGTGGAGAGAATGATGAGGAAACCTTTCGCCAGATGTCTGGTGAGTGCGGCATTGACTACTACGATGGCCGTAGGGCTGTCTACGGCACATGCCAACGAAGAAGTATCCGCTTTGGCTGCAGATCCCGCAAACTGGGTAATGCAGACTGGTGACTATGCGAATACGCGGTACAGCAAACTGAACGAAATCAACTCTGATAACGCAGGTGATTTGAAGCCGGTCTGGACGTTCTCCACTGGTGTTCTCCGGGGGCACGAAGGTGGTCCTCTGATCATCGGTGACACAATGTTCGTTCACACGCCATTCCCGAACCGTGTGTATTCCAAGGATCTCAACCAAGAAGGCCGCATCAACTGGATGTACGAGCCCAAGCAGGATCCATCTGTTATTCCTGTCATGTGTTGTGACACGGTAAACCGCGGTGTTGCTTACGGCGACGGCAAGGTATTCCTGCATCAGGCTGATACCACACTGGTAGCACTGGATGAGAATACCGGTGAAGTCGTTTGGTCCGTCAAGAATGGCGATCCAGGCATTGGTGAAACTGGAACAGCCGCTCCCATGGTTTATGGCGACAAGGTCTACATCGGTATTTCCGGTGGTGAATTTGGCGTTCAGGGACATCTCACGGCTTACAACATCGCCGACGGATCGCTGGCCTGGCGTGGTTACTCAACAGGCCCGGATGAGCAGACGCTGATGGATCCGGAAAACACGACGCATCTTGGTGAGCCGGTCGGTAAAGACTCCGGCACAGCGACCTGGGAAGGCGATCAGTGGAAGATAGGTGGTGGAACAACCTGGGGTTGGTTCTCGTTTGATCCTGAAGCAAACCTCATCTACTACGGCACAGGAAATCCAAGTACCTGGAATCCTGTCCAACGCCCGGGTGACAATCGCTGGTCCATGACGATCTTTGCTCGTGATGCAGACACCGGTATGGCCAAGTGGGTTTATCAGATGACGCCTCATGATGAGTGGGACTATGATGGCATCAATGAGATGATCCTTGTAGACCAGGAAATCGATGGCGAAATGCGCAAGATGCTTGTGCATTTTGACCGGAACGGTTTCGGCTACACCATGGATCGCCTGACGGGCGAACTGCTGGTTGCCGAGAAGTATGATCCGGTTGTTAACTGGGCAACTCACGTTGATATGAAGACTGGCCGACCTCAAGTGGTTGCTGAGTACAGCACTCACCAGAATGGTGAAGATGTAAATACGACCAATGTATGTCCTGCCGCTCTGGGCACTAAGGATCAACAGCCGGCCGCTTATTCACCGGACACTGGTCTGTTCTATGTACCAACCAATCACGTTTGCATGGATTACGAGCCATTCGAAGTTGAGTACACCGCCGGTCAGCCTTATGTAGGTGCGACTCTATCAATGTTTCCTGGCGGTCGTGTAAGCGGTGACGGTACTGATAATCTGGGTAACTTCATCGCTTGGGATGCTACCAAGGGTGAGATCAAGTGGTCTATTCCTGAAGCATTCTCAGTATGGAGTGGCGCACTTGCTACTGCCGGTAACGTTGTCTTCTACGGTACGCTTGAAGGTCACCTGAAAGCCGTTAACGCTGAAACTGGTGAAGAGCTGTATCGCTTCAAGACTCCATCAGGCATCATCGGTAATGTCACTACCTGGGAAAATCAGGGCAAGCAGTACATCGGTGTGTTGTCTGGTCTGGGCGGCTGGGCAGGCATTGGTTTTGCGGCTGGCCTGACAGGTGATACAGACGGACTGGGTGCGGTTGGCGCCTACAAGTCTCTGTCAAGCTATACATCACTTGGTGGTGTGCTGACAGTATTCTCTCTTTAATCAGGGAGTAGCGTCTGGCTCCTGATTGAGGAGTTATTCGTTGTATGGCTCGCACCCATCTTGTTCAGGTGGGTGCGTTTTCAAATTTGTTTTTTTGGTTTTAAGATAGACCCTTTTGTCATGATTGAATGTCTTAGCGTTCTTTCGGTTGTGCTGGTTACATGCTTCAACATCCCTGCTGTGATGGCTTCAAGCGTTGCGCCCGAGTACACCGTACAGGACGGTAAAGTGGATAAAGCTACCTTTAATGGTTATCGCCGTTATCATGGAACGTGCCACGCCTGTCACGGACAGGATGCTAATGGTGGAAGCTTCGCGCCTTCTCTTGTTGAGTCGTTAAAGTCGCTTGGCTACGATGAATTTAAAAAGGTCATATTGGAAGGCCGTCAGGTAACCAATGCTGCAGGCGGTGTTAATGCCATGCCAGCATTTGCAAATGACAAAAATGTGACCAAACATCTTGATGATATCTACCGATATCTTGCTGCACGCTCAGATGGTGTTCTGGGTGGTGGTCGTCCGGAAAAACTGCCTAAACCGTAGGTTGGGGTGGGTGACGCGTCTGCACACGGATCCATACGGTTATCCGGGTCGTTACTATATTTTTCAGTTTTGTTGCAGGCCATTTAATGACAATTAAACGACATGTATCAGTTATTGTACTGGTGGCAGCGCTTTTGCAATCTGCCGGGGTGCTTGGTGCCGGATCAAACCGTCAGGCACTAACCACAGCGCATCTACGGGTTTGTGCCGACCCCAGTAATCTGCCTTTCTCCAATGACTCGGAGGAAGGCCTTGAAAATCGGGTAATCAACCTGCTGGCCGAAGAGCTTGGTAAGGAAGTTCGGTACACCTGGTTCCCGCAATCCGTGGGGTTTGTTCGTAATACTCTGCGCCTGCGCCAGTGCGATCTTATCTCCGGCATCACTACCACAAGCGAAAAGGTGCAGAACACCAATCCCTACTACCATTCGGCCTATGCCATTGTACAGAGCGCTTCAATGCAGCCGCCTATCGAAACAATGGCAGACGAACGCCTTAAATCACTGAGGCTTGGTGTGGTCGCTGGCACGCCACCGGCTGATGCTCTAGCCGCCAATGGTTTGTTGGGTAATTTAAAACCATACCATCTAGTCGCCGATACGAGGCGCAGTACACCTGCCAGTGATGCAGTGATGGATGTAGCGAATGGTGAGACAGATGTCGCTTTTATATGGGGACCCATCGCGGGCTACTTTGCAAGGCAGAGTGAAGAGGCACTGGTTGTAACGCCGTTGCTTCAGGAAAACAATCGCATCCGGATGAATTATCGTGTCTCCATGGCAGTCCGGTTCAATGAAACTGACTGGAAACGAACCGTGAACGCGGCTCTCTCCAGAATACAGCCGCAAATTGATGAGATTCTGCATGAATATGGGGTTCCGCTACTAAACGACAGAGGAGAGCTTCTGCCTGTGCCCTGACAGGCTAGGTTACGCGTCTGTTGTATTGGCCCGTGCGATCTAGGATGAATGAGTTGTTTCTCACTCTGATGACGCATCACTTGAAGATGGCATGGCGCTGCTAGTTATGCCAGGAGCAACTCATGCCAGAATCATCGATTTCGAGAATTGCAACAACAGAACACTGTTCAATCTGGTAAGAGTGATCAGCGTGATTACTGCACTTTGGTTGCCATGGGCAGCTGCAGTCGAAGAGCAAGAAGGCTACCGCCTCGAGAATTACGATGATGTGGTTCCTGCAACATTGCAAGGGGCCATTACAGTGACAGCACTCGACGTAGCAAAGCTCCAGTCTGAGCACGACGCTCTGGTCATCGATGTTATCCCTGAGTTCAACAAGCCTGTTGATTTGCCAGCCGGACAGCTTTGGTTTCCGGTAGCACACAGGGGAGTTGCTGGCGCTTTGTGGTTACCTGATGTGGGTTATGGCGCTCTATCCGAGACAACAGAAGACTATTTTAGATCACATCTGCAAAGAGCTACACATGGCAATCTGGATCATCCTGTGGTGTTCTATTGCCGCTCGGACTGCTGGATGTCATGGAATGCGGCAAAACGCGCCATGAGTTTTGGTTATACAAAGGTGTACTGGTTTGCTGATGGTATTGATGACTGGGAATTCGAAGACCTTAAAACACAAGAGCTGGAGCCCGCACCTGGAATACGGCATTAATCAGATGACCATGCCGGGTTCATTATCCATCGTTGCGCCTGGCATAAGGCGATACTGCTTTTTCAAGCGCCTTTACATAAAGAGTCAGACGTTGCACAATAAATTGGCGTTATTCAGGCGCTTGTTAAACACCTCTAACCTATCAAATACATTAATTACTATGTCTATTGGAATCTCCAGATTATTACTTGGCACGGTCATGATTGTTGCATCTTTTGTTGCTCAGGCTCAGGGCAGTGCCGGGTTGCTTACTGGAGGGGCTCAAACACTCCCGCCGATCACCTTGTCATCAGGAATGCCGCTCGCCTCAGAGCCGTATGTTCTTGAGTCCGGTAAGTATTATGAGATAGATATCGTATGTGATGGCTCTGCAGAACTGGCGATAAGCGGATCGCAATTTTTCAGAAATATCTGGGTTGATGAAGTCGTCATCAACGACATAGAAATTCGTCCCTTGGGTCTGGACAGTCTGGAATTTGATGATGAAGGTACAGCGACAATCAAATTCATCGCTATTCGCCCGGGACAATATGAAATTCGCATTCCTGGCACTACCGGTGAAACCCAGAAAGCGGTTATCACCATTCAGTAGTTGCAGCGGCATTCTCGAGAAATCATGTTTGAACAAGGCAAAGATGTGTGTGCCGGGGTCTGCCTGGCAAGATGGCCGATTTTTCAATGCGCGACCTTATCGTTGGTGTGGGTGTTAGGGTCTTTGATGCCTAATGTATCTGTGGCAGCTGACGCTCCCAAACTGACGATACCTGTTGTTTATGTGACCAGATATGAGGAGCCAAGAATTCCCTTGTCGTTGCTTGATCTGCCCGCAGAAGACGAAGGGTTTCTGGGCGCACAACTTGGATTGAACGATAATCAGACAACAGGCAACTTCCTTGGTCATGAATACGTACTGGAGAAGGTAGTTGTTGAAGCTGATGATAATGTTGCAGACGTTGTCGCAGGCCTCGGCGTCTCTGATTCGGCAATTATGGTCGCCGACCTGCTCGCTGACGATTTGCTGGTGTTGGCCGCATCATACCCGCAAAGCCTGATCATCAATACTCGGGCCACTGATGATCGACTGCGCAATCAGGACTGCCAGGCCAACGTATTGCACGTTGCACCCAGCCGTACCCTGCTGACTGACGGTCTGGTACAGTTTCTGGTCTGGAAAAAGTGGGATGAGCTGGTGCTGGTCACCGGTCGGCATCCTGAAGATGAGCTCTATGCCGAGGCGATGCGAGGCTCGGTTAAGCGCTACGGTCTTGAGTTGATTGAAGAGAAGCCATGGACATCCATACCCGGCGCACGTAGAACCGATTCAGGACATCATAATCTGCAGCAGGAGATACCTACCTTCAGCCGGTTTGACGAGCATGATGTTGTACTTGTCGCCGATGAGGCGGATGAGTTTGGCGAGTACTTCTCCTATCGAACCGAATCACCACGCCCGGTTGCCGGAACGCAGGGGCTGATACCCACTACCTGGCATAGATCGCAGGAGCAGTGGGGCGCTACCCAGATTCAGAGGCGATTTTTCAAGCTTGCCCAGCGGTACATGACTCCTCGTGACTACAGTGGTTGGGCCGCAATGCGCAGCATCGGTGAAGGTGTCACGCAGACGTCCAGTAACGCTCCCGAAGACATCCGTAAATTTATTCTTTCAGACAGATTTAACCTTGCCGGTTTCAAAGGCGTGCCGTTGTCGTTCAGAAACTGGAATGGTCAATTACGGCAACCGGTTCTGGTCGTCGGCCCACGCATGCTGGTGAGCGTCTCACCACAAGATGGTTTTTTACATCCGGTCAGTATTTTGGATACAGTAGGCTTTGACAAGCCACAGTCCAGTTGTGAAAAATTTCAGTGAACCCTCTTTCAGTAGACCCAAAAGAAGAAACTATCAACCCCATGAACAAATCCTATCGCAATGTGCTTCTTGGCCTGCTTTTGACTTGCTTTGCAACACAATCGTACGGTTACACCATTTATGTGTCCAACGAAAAGGACAACACGATATCGGTTATTGATGGTGATTCTCTGGAAGTTGTCGAGACCATTGACGTCGGGCAGCGACCCCGGGGGATTGTGTTGAGCAACGATGGTACGTTGTTGTACATGTGTACAAGCGACGACAATCATGTTGAAGTCATGAATGTTGAAACAAAGGAAATTTTGCATACTCTGCCTTCCGGGCCTGATCCGGAACTCATGGCGTTAAGCCCCGATGGCAAGTATCTGTATATTGCCAATGAAGATGACAACCTGGTGACTGTTGTCGATGTTGACGAACGATTGAAAGTGACAGAAATCCCGGTAGGCATAGAGCCCGAAGGTATTGGCCTGAGTCCCGATGGCAAATGGCTGGTCAACACATCCGAGACCACGAACATGGCCCACTTCATCAACACCGAAACACTGGAAATAGAAGCTAACGTGCTGGTAGACACGCGTCCGCGCGTCGCTCAGTTCACGCAGGATGGTGGTGAGGTCTGGGTGTCTGCAGAGATTGGTGGATCGGTAGCTGTGATTGACACCGACACCAAGGAAATCAAGACACGCATAACGTTTGACGTGCGCGGTTTGCCCCCTGAGACCATTCAACCGGTAGGTATCAAATTGTCTACCGATGGCAGTAACAAGGCGTACATTGCTCTCGGACCGTCAGCGCGCGTGGCCGTGGTCGATATGACCACCTATGAGGTAGAAGATTATATGCTGGTAGGTCCTCGTGTCTGGAACCTGGAATTCTCACCTGATCAAAAGCGACTTTTTACAACCAACGGTGTCAGTGGTGATGTATCCGTTATTGATCTTGAAAAGCAGCGAGTTATCAAATCGGTAAAAGTGGGTCGATTGCCTTGGGGTATAGTGGTAAGACCATGATTAAAATCAACCAGTCTCTTTACGCTTCACTCAGTGCCGGCATTACTATGCTTTTTCTGGCTTCATCCGTTCAGGCACAAGAGGTAGATCCGGAATGGCCGTGTATCCAAAGACTGATCCTGGAGGTCTCACCGGCAGTAATGTGGCCTGTTCCTGTCGAGGAGAACATGCGTACACAATACCGACAGAGCTCCGAGATACGAGCGCTAGCCGAAGAGCTAGGCGACATTGAAACGTTCACGGAGGCGCATCAACTATCGATCAGCGATTTCGCAGAGAGTGTATCGGAGTCGGAAAGAGAACTGCAGCTAACACTACTTGCAACCGGTGTTGTGGATGTCAGTAATCGCATTCGCAAGGACTATATCAGCGGCATCAAGCGATACACTAGGCAACAGATTGCCATATCCGAGCAAATAGAGAAAACCCTGAACGAGCTCAGTTTGCTGGAAGGGAAAGATACGGGTAACACCGCTGAGGCGCGACAGGAAATTCAGGAAACATTACGCTGGCACGAACGCGTCTACGATCAGCGAGAGCGCTCGATACAACTCTTGTGCGATGCGCCAGTCGACCTGGAGCAGCAACTCAGTGAAGTGTTGAGATTCGCCGCTCAGTATCTTCCGTAAGACGGTGTTCAAGCGTGACGGGCTTACCATGACACGCTTCGCCACAGACCTGACACGTGCAGCCTTGTGCCTGTGTACCGTGGTGCTTATTGCATGCTCAACCCCTGCCAAAAGCGCCGATGACGAGGAACCACTGGATTTCTCATTTACGCTTGTCGCTCCGGGTGAAAAGGTGTTGATTGACGACTTTCGCCTGCACGTCAGCTGTCTGGGAGATGGCGATACGACCGTGCTTTTTGAAGCCGGGTTGGGTGGAAGTTCGATGGAATGGATTCCCATACAGCAAAAAGTCGCGGAACGTGCACGAGCCTGTATTTATGACAGGGCAGGATATGCGTGGAGTGATCCGTCGCCGAACCCCAGCCATGCACAATCCCTGTCTCGCGAAGCAGACATCATGCTTGACAAAATTGGTGCTGACGGACCGCTGTTGCTGGTTGGGCACTCTTTTGGTGGGTTTGTGGTCCGGGAGCTTGCCTTGCGTCGCGAAGCGAAAATGATCGGCATGATACTGGTTGATGCGTCGCACGAAGATCAATTGCCGCGGCTGGAAAAACTGGCTGGTAGGAATATGATGCCACGAGGTAACAGTTTTTTTGTATCGCCGCCAGAAGCCCCTGAGTCCTTGCCTGAGGCCTTGCAGCGAAAGATAAAGGCTTTTTCGCGAATGCGTAAAACCTATGTTGCCTTGCACTCTGAGATGGAGTTTTTTCGTGAGTCGGCTAGCCAGGTAAGACGTGATAGAGCATTGGTGGATTACCCGGTAACGGTGGTTAGTCGAGGACTGGATCTCTATGAGCTGGAGGAGCTGGGTGAGCGGAAAACCGCTATCTGGGAAGAGCTTCAGGACGACTTGCTGGCATTAAGTTCAAGGTCAACGCGAATCATAGCGACTCAGAATGGGCACCATGTGCATACTGAAAATCCGGAACTTATTGTCAAGGCTATCTATGAAATACTCGATAGTGATCGATCCCTGAGTAAAGACGAGGAACAGTGAAAGACGAGCCGAATAATGATCGACGACCGGAATTGCATGGGCAGTCAGCCGATGGCGATCAGACGTGCACAACACATGACACGGCGGAGCGCAGTTCACCCTCAAGACGCCGTTTTTTACGTCGTACAACCCTTGGTCTGACAACATTGAGTGCCGGTGCTTCTGTATCGGCAAAAACACCTGATAGCTGGCTGAAGGCAGGATCCGGATTTTCTAACTACGGTCAGGCAGATACAGAAGGCAATGGAATCATTCGCTGGATATCGGCAAACCCTTCAGTGCCTGGCGAAGGTGTGAGCTGGACGCCATTGCATCAGCTTGAAGGTACCATTACGCCTAATGGCCTGCACTTCGAGCGACACCACAATGGTGTACCGGACATTGATGTTGATACCTGGACGTTGTCGGTACACGGGCAGGTAAAGCGTGCGTTATCATTCACACTGGATACCTTGCGTCGATATCCAATGGAGTCAAGAATCGGCTTTATTGAATGTGGAGGGAATAGCAATTCGCTCTGGCATGAGCGACCCGTTCAGGCAGCAGCGGGACACTTGCACGGTTTGGTGTCATGTGCCGAATGGACAGGCGTCCGTCTATCAACGTTGCTGAAAGAGACCGATATGGAGGCAGACGCTCAATGGCTGATTGCCGATGGCCTTGATGCATCGGGTGTCACTGCAAGTCTGCCACTGGACAAATGCCTTGATGATGTGCTGCTGGTGCTGTACCAGAACGGTGAACCCTTGCGTCGTGAGAACGGTTTTCCAGCCAGGCTGTTTGTTCCCGGATGGGAAGGCATTGTCAACATCAAATGGTTACGATCATTGCAAATCTCAACAACACCCTTGTGGTCGAAATTCGATACCGTCAGCTATACCGATTTGCTGAAAAACGGGCTTGCTGATCGCATGACGTTTACCATGGGGGTAAAGTCTGTTGTCACGTCACCGTCATTAGGCACCAGGTTGAAAACTGGCTTTTACGAGATACGCGGTCTTGCCTGGAGTGGTGCGGGATACATTGATAAGGTAGAAGTCAGTGCTGATGCTGGTAACAGCTGGCACAGTGCTGAGCTACAAGCGCCGGTTCTTGATAAATCGCTCACCCGATTTACAATCGCATGGCAATGGGACGGTAAGCCGTGTGTGCTCATGAGTCGTGCCGTGGATTCTGCGGGACGTGTACAACCGACTCGCCAGGCGCTGGTGGAGGAAAAAGGTGTCAACGTCTATCATCACTACAATGCAATCCTTGCATGGCAAGTCCACGCTAATGGCACACTGAGCCACGTGTACAGCTGAATCAGGGAAAGGGATGCATTATGTCTAACCGTTTGTTGGCTTTCACCTGTATCGCTTTATTATCAACGGCTGCGTTTGCCAATGAGTTTCTCGATGGTGAACATCTGGACGTTGTAAATCTGGGTGTTGAGTTGTCCGGCGATCAGCTGAAAACTCTACCCCGACATGTATTTTCCGATGGCAGGGGATTACCGACGGGATCAGGTACTGGGGCAGAGGGCGCACAGTTGTTTGTGCAACATTGTGCAAACTGTCATGGTTCAGCAGGTCAAGGTGGCAAGGCGCTGGAGCTTGTCGGTGATGCCAGCTCGCTGGCAACAGACTACCCTGACAGAGGCATCGGTGTTTACTGGCCTTATGCGCCAACGTTGTTTGAGTACATAAACCGCTCTATGCCTCCGGAATCACCGGGCATGTTCAGTATTGATGAGCTCTATTCGCTGATTGCGCATTTGCTTGAGCTTAACGGGCTTGTCGAGCCTGGGATTTTGCTGGATAAACGATCATTAAGCGATCTTCAACTACCCAACCGGGATGGATTTACAACCATTGCCCGATAATCTGTCACGTTTCCGGAGCCAGGATGGCTCCGTTTACACGGACCACGGTGGTTGTTGTGTGTCCACCGTGGCCCGTCGGGTGCTGCTTTCCAGGGGCTAGAACAGCACTACGCTACGAATGCTCTCGCCTGAATGCATCAGGTCAAAGGCCTTATTAATGTCATCAAGCGGCATTGTGTGTGTAATCAGGCTGTCGATATCGATACGACCATCCATATACATGTCGACGATTTTTGGAACATCGGTACGGCCTCTGGCACCACCGAAAGCACTTCCGCGCCAGACTCTACCTGTTACTAGCTGGAATGGACGTGTACTGATTTCCTTGCCCGCACCAGCCACGCCGATGACGACGCTCTCGCCCCAACCTTTGTGGCAACACTCAAGTGCCGCACGCATGACGTCCACATTGCCTATGCACTCAAAAGAGTAGTCAGCGCCACCGCCAGTCAGCTCGACCAGATGCTCGACCAGATCGCCACCGACGTTTTTCGGGTTGACAAAGTGAGTCATACCGAACTTTTCAGCCACCGCTTTTTTGTCGTCATTGAGATCAACGCCAATTATCTGGCGAGCGCCAATCATGCGAAGGCCCTGAATGACGTTAAGTCCGATACCACCCAGGCCAAACACGACGGCAGTACAGTTGGGCTCCGCTTTGGCTGTGAACATGACGGCACCGACACCTGTGGTAACACCACAGCCGATGTAGCAGATTTTTTCGAATGAGGCGTCCTTGCGGACTTTTGCCAGTGAAATTTCAGGAAGTACGGTGTGATTGGCAAATGTTGAGCAACCCATGTAATGCAGAATGGGTGTGCCTTTGTAGGAGAAGCGTGATGTGCCATCTGGCATGAGTCCCTGACCCTGCGTCGAGCGTACTTTCTGGCACAGATTGGTTTTAGGGTTTAGGCAATACTCGCATTCGCGGCATTCCGGTGTGTATAGGGGAATGACATGATCGCCGGGTACCAGGCTGGTAACTCCCGGACCCACTTCCAGTACCACACCGGCGCCTTCGTGACCGAGGATAGCAGGGAATGCGCCTTCCGGATCAGCCCCCGAGCGGGTGAATTCATCGGTATGGCAGATGCCCGTAGCCTTGATCTCGACTAACACTTCTCCGGCTTTTGGGCCTTCAAGATCTACTTCAACTATCTCTAACGGTTTACCGGCCTCAAATGCTACGGCTGCGCGGGTTTTCATACTCACTCCTGGATTTAGGTTGTAGGGGATGATAAACGTAAAGTTGGATCAGTGAAAGCACGTGTCTTGCTGACGATGTAAACAAGAGAGGGGTTTTATCGCTTGTAAGGATTAGCGTAAGCCTCATTCGGTGGCTTGAATCTTTTGTGCATCCAGAAGTATTGCTCAGGCTGAGATCTCACCTGCGCTTCAAACATGTCGTTGACCTGTTGGGTCGCTTGTCGGTCATCATCGCTGTCTATCGACATTGGCTGGCCTATCGTCAGCGAGTAGCGGCCAGTGTTGCCATGTCGTGTAGGGATTAACGGTAATACCACGGCACCTGTCATGCTAGCGATACGGCGAGTACCTGCGGTTGTCAATACCGGTTGCTTGAAGTACCGGGTCTCGATCCCGCCGTGGCTCAGCGCAACGCTTTGATCGGGTGAATACCAGACAACTTCACCCTGCTTCAATTTACGAATCATTTGCCGCATCTGCCGGTTATCGATAAGCGACTTGAGGTAGCGACTGCGACGATTAGCAAGAAAAGCTGCAAACAGGGCATTCTTGGGTGGGTCGAATACGGCGGATACCGGAAAACGAGGCCCAATGATAGCGGCATTCATCTCCAGCAGACTGAAGTGGGCCTGTAACAGAATGACGCCACGATTCAATGCCAGGGCAGCTTCCAGCTTATCAGCACCCACAAGCTCAAAGCGCTTGTCAAAGAAGCTTGCAGGTCTGAACCAGAGACTGGCACCTTCGGCGATGCTCATGCCGACATGGGCATAAACCTCTCGTGCCATTTGTGTTCTGTCATCAATGCTGATGTCTGGAAAAGCCATGGCAAGGTTGGTCAGTGTGACGCGGCGTCTGTCGGGTAGCAGATGCCAGACAAGCGATCCTATCTGTCGACCGATGGTGAGCTGCTTATCGTATGGCAGCCGGGATAGCAGCCAGAGTAGCGAAAATCCCAGCCAAGTCGGCCAGTACCTGGGTGATAGAAATGTTTGCCAGTGAATGGGGTAGGATGAAGTGTCAGTCATCAAACTGGCGATCGTGAAGCAGGTTAATCAGTAATTGTAGCTGTGATGAGTAGTTCGCGCTGGCTGAATCCGGGGGAAGACGTAGCGAATGAGTGTCGAGTGCGAATGCGTGGTCATCGGAGCCGGCGTGGTTGGGCTTGCCATCGCTGCCAGGCTCGCTGAACAGGGGCGTGAAGTCGTCATTGTGGAAGCTGAGGCTGATTTTGGCACCGTGAGCAGTGCCAGAAACTCCGAGGTCATTCACGCCGGCATCTACTATGCAAAAAATAGCCTTAAGGCACGGTATTGTGTGCGTGGAAAACATCTCCTGTATGCGTATTGCCAGCAGCGGCAGATCCCTTATCGGCAGTGTGGAAAACTGATCGTTGCGACTGACGACGGGCAGCTCCAGCAGCTGGAGCAGATCAGGCTACGTGCGCGGGCCAACGGTGTGGTCGATATGGAAACGCTGACGATGGCTCAGGCACACGCATTGGAGCCGTCGCTTGCGTGTACGGGAGCATTACTATCTCATTCAACCGGGATACTGGATAGTCATGCATTCATGGTGTCGTTGCTGGGCGATGCCGAGAATCACGGTGCAGTGCTCGTCTGTCGAACACGGGTGGAGGCGATCATCCATCATGAACATAAGGACTGCTATGAGCTCAGTATCAATGATGGGGAGGAGCGCTCAACCCTGACAGCAAGTCAGGTGATCAATGCCGCGGGACATGGAGCGTGCTCATTATCCGGAACAATTGCGCAAATCCCAGAAACCCATCGTGCACAGCCACTGATGTATAAGGGAAACTATTTTTCGCTAGCGATTAAATCGCCGTTCTCACGGCTCGTATACCCGGTGCCGGAAGCGGCGGGGCTGGGTGTGCACCTGACAATCGACATGGCAGGCAGAGCACGCTTTGGACCTGATGTAGAGCCGGTAGACACAGAAGACTATAGGGTGGATCCTGCACGTGCTGAAGGCTTTACCAAGGCGATACGCAAGTACTGGCCAGACTTGCCAGACAATGCTTTGCTGCCTGATTATTCCGGCATTCGGCCTCGTGTCAGGATAGGTGGCGAACTCTATCCCGACTTCATGTTGCAGGGCCCTGCCGATCATGGGCTGTCAGGCCTTATCAATCTGTTGAGTATCGAATCACCCGGTCTTACCGCAAGTCTGGCGATTGCCGAAGCCGTGACAGCAATCCTTCACAAGTCCGAAATCTGAAGGTGGAAGACAACAGTCTGCTTAATGAGCAAAAAAAGGACAACCGGGCCATCGATTAATGATTTGAAAACACATAGTTGCATACGCCTTACAACGCCCATGGTGCACACTGCGTGCATCCAACCGGTGTTCCACAGGGCTAGCAGGCAATGACAACAACTATAAGGCAGTCCATGAATTTTCAGGACTGGTGGAGGCTCATCGCACTATCAATCCTTTGGGGCGGCTCGTTCTTTTTTGTCGGCATTGCCGTAAAGGCGCTGACTCCGCTGACGATAGTCTTGATCAGGCTCAGCCTTGCCGCACTTATGCTCTGGGTTGTTGTCAGGCTACTCAACGTTCCTCTCCCTGCTACGATCAAGGCCTGGTTTGCGTTGTTAGTCATGGGCATCCTGAACAATGTCATACCGTTCTCCCTGATCGTCTGGGGACAAACGCACATAGAATCGGGGCTTGCCTCGATCTTTAATGCAATGACGCCACTGTTCACGGTTCTGGTTGCAGGTATGTTGCTTGTTGATGAGCGTATTAGTCGTGCAAAAATCATCGGTGTTTTATTGGGAATCAGTGGAGCAGCTGTCATGGTGGGTGCCGATGCCATAAGGGGTATGAGTACCGATGTGCTGGCACAGTTGGCCGTTATGGGGGCTGCGGTATCGTATGGGTTTTCCACTGTCTGGGGCAGGCGTTTCAAGACGCTGGGGCTCAACCCGATTGCCGTTGCGGCTGGTCAGGTCACTCTGTCAGCCGTCATACTGGCACCGCTGGCATTTATTATTGAGAAGCCATTGACGCAAGCCATGCCGGGCACACAAGTGTGGGCGGCACTCATTGCCCTTGCGGTGTTCAGTACCGCGCTTGCCTACATCCTGTTTTTCAGGGTTCTGGCATCGGCAGGTGCTACCAATGTTTCCCTGGTGACATTTCTGGTCCCCGTTTCTGCCATTCTTCTGGGCTTTGTGTTTTTAGGTGAGCGACTGGAATTGACCCATTTTGCCGGAATGTTGCTTATCGCTCTGGGTTTGTCAGCCATTGATGGCAGGCTGTGGCGCAAGACGCCAGCGTGACCATTGACCCTGTTGTTGGTGTATTTCACCCGTACTTCTTGAATCTGTCTGCATCGCTCTGTGGATCCCGGCTTTGCAGAGATGAAAATACTATTTGCCGGGACTAGTTGCCGCTGCTGAACGGCAGGGTGGATTCGATATCTTCGCGATCAAAGATCACCAGATGATCAAGCTGCAGCCTTATCCCGAACTGCTCACCCACATGATGATTGTGATGCGAAGGCGCAAGGCATAACAGGCGCGTGTTGCCCGGCATGCGCAGGGTATACAAGTGATCAGCCCCGCGAAAATCTCGTGCAACGACCGTTGCCTTGTTGGGACTGTTGTCATCGTGGATGATGTCATCGGGTCTTACCAGCAATTCGATAAGAGTGCCGGAAGGAACGTCGGCATTCAACTCGCCATGAATAGTCCCCAGCTCTGTCTGAATAACGTTGTCCTCCAGCGTATTGCCACATAGAAAGACGCCTTCGCCAATAAAGTCGGCGACGAAGCGATCAGCGGGTGTGTGGTACAAGGAATACGCATCATCCCATTGTCGTAGCCGTCCCTTTGATACCACGCCAATATGGTCGGCAATGGCGAACGCCTCAAACTGATCATGAGTGACCAATACCGCCGTTATGCCATCACGTTTCAGGATCTCTCGAACTTCATGAGCCAGTTGAACACGCCGTTCGGTATCCTGGCTGCTGAAGGGTTCGTCGAGTAGAAGTACGGGAGGGCGTGGTGCCATAGCACGGATGAGCGCTACTCGCTGTTGCTGCCCGCCGGAAAGCTGATGCGGATAGCTGTCGGCATAGCGATTCATGCCAACCAGATCCAGAAGTTCGTTAACGCGTGAGGTGATGGCTTTGCGAGATTGTCCGGCGATACCGAAAGCCACATTCTTGCGTACAGTCATGTGCGGAAACAGAGCAAGATCCTGGAAGACCATGCCGACACGTCGCTGTTCAGGTAAAATCTGGCTACTGCTGCTGGCTACCTGTTCACCGGCAATGCGCAAGGCGCCTTGCGAAGGTTGCTGGAACCCCCCGATTGCCCGTAGCAATGTCGTCTTGCCACAGCCACTTGGGCCGAGCAGGCAGCCGATATCACCTGATTCGAGGGTAAAGGACACGTCATCAATGATACGGGTGCCGTCAATGTCTATCGAGATATGGTCTAGTTCAAGCTGGAGCGTCATAGCGTCATCATACCCGATGGGCATGCGCTCAGGCACACAAGGCAGTATGCTGTGTTCGACTGTTTAAGTATATTTTTTATGGTATCCCAAGGAGTCTAGCCGTGCGACGCCCGTGTTCATCACTGCTGCAAACACCCTTGCTTGAAGAGCAGGTTGCGAACATTCGTGACAGGCTGCACCAGCATGATGTCGAGATCGATATCCAGATGGACAAGCAACTGGAAAAGTGGTTATTGCCCGTGTGTGCTGTTAGCCCTTATATCGCTAGAACCGTGTCGCAATTCCCTGATTTGTTACCCACGCTCATTGCCAATAAGGCATTGCTTGTCATGCCTGAACATCTCGGTGAGCAAACCGGTCTTACAGCGTTGCTGGTTGAACTTGAAGACGATTTGACGAAAGCCTGGAAGGGCCAGAAGTCTGCAGATGCGGTGGCTTCCGAAGGCGTGCAGCAAAAAGTACTCAGAGAGTTTCGACATCGGCATATGGTACGAATTCTATGGTGTGATCTTACCGGCATCACTACGTTGGAACAGACGCTGCATGAGCTGTCCCTCTTGGCGGAATCTTGTGTGAGAGCGGCAGACCAATGGACGTTCGATGCGCTTAGCGCGCGTTTCGGTTTACCTTGTGACGATACGGGGCGCAAGTTGCGACTCATCATCCTGGGTATGGGTAAGCTCGGCGGATTCGAACTCAATGTGTCATCGGACATTGATCTTATCTGCATCTATCCGGCGTCCGGAACCACTGAAATCACGCAGCAGAAACAAAAGCCCCTGGACAACGGTGAGTTCTTTCGTCGCTCAGTGCAACGTGTCAGCAAGCTGCTCAACAGTGTGACGGCTGAAGGGTTTGTCTATCGCGTGGATACCCGATTGCGCCCATTTGGCGAAAGCGGGCCACTGGTGATGAATTTTGATGGACTGGAGAACTACTACCTCACACAGGCGCGTGAATGGGAGCGCTATGCAATGATCAAGGGCCGTGCGTTGTGTGGTGATTCTGAGGATATTAAAGAGCTTGAAAATCTTGTTATTCCTTTTGTCTACAGACGTTATCTGGACTACAGCGCATTCGATTCACTCCGGGAACTCAAGCGCAAGATCGCTTTGTCACTCCTGAAAAAGCAGATGGTTGACAACATCAAGCTGGGCTCTGGTGGCATAAGGGAAGTTGAATTTATCGGGCAGGCGTTCCAGTTGGTAAGAGGCGGGCGCGAAAGCCGTTTACGTGTTCGTCCTATTATGCAGGTCTTGCAACAGTTGGCGCAGATGCAGTTGATGCCAGACACCGAGGTTGACGCACTACTGGACGCCTATAAATACCTGCGAAGGGTGGAAAATGGTGTGCAGATGATGCGTGATGAGCAAGTACATACCTTGCCGGTCGATGAGGAGGATCGCCAAAGACTGCTGTGCATCCTTGATGAAGATGACTGGCCGGGTTTCAAGAAAAACCTGGCAATGCATCAAGGCAGGGTATCGAGATGCTTTGCAGATCTTTTTGAGTCTCAGAATCCCGATGGGGTGGAAGCGTATGCCAACCAGACTGACGAGCTGGAGGTTGCTCGTGATATCTGGGCTGCATTAGGCGCAGAATCTGTCACAGATGATGATCGGCAGGCCGTGTTAGGCAGTGCCGGTTATGAAGCTGATGAATCGTTGCTGGCCAACATCAGTACGTTGGTGCGTGGTAGTTTCTATCAGCGCTTGACGGCCGAAAGCCAGCGACGTGTAGAGCGCGCTGTGCCATTGATTCTGATGATGGCAAGAGAGACTGAACAGCCCGGTGCAACGCTTGATCGAATGTTATCTCTGGTCAGGGCTGTCGCGGGTCGAGGTGGCTATCTGCAAGTGCTGTGCGAACAACCCGACGCATTGCAGCATCTGGTAACGCTATTTTCAAAGAGTCGCTGGCTGGCTGGTTTCGTGGCCGGGCAGCCCATGGTTATTGACGAACTGCTGACCAACGCAGTTTTGCATGCTAACGCAGAGTCGGTGTCCAGAGAGACGCAGGATTTCATAGATCGCCTGCAATCAAGCGAGCTGGATGTGCAAATGGATTCTCTGCGTCATTACAAACAGGCGCGTGAAATGCGTATCGCCTGTGCCCAGCTCGATGGCAGTCTCACTCTCATGCAAGTGAGTGATCAACTGACGTGGCTGGCTGAATCCATTATTGCCGGCGTGTTATCACTGGTGAGTACACCATTGGTGGAAAGATACGGCAAGCCCCGATATAAACTGGGTGCAGGCTATCAGTTTGCCAACGTTGGCGTGCTTGCCTATGGCAAATTGGGAGGACTGGAGCTGGGTTTCGGCTCCGATCTGGATCTGGTCTTCGTGCATGACAGTGCAGGGTCACAGCAGCTTACGGATGGAATAAAGCCAGTCGACAACGCTGTGTTTTACGCAAAACTTGCCCAGAAACTGGTGCACTTCATGAGTACGATGACCCCGGCCGGCGTGCTCTATGAAATCGATCTCCGATTAAGACCCAACGGTAGCTCTGGTGTGTTGGTCACAGGTATCGAGACATTTGCACGTTACCAGCAGAGCGCTGCCTGGACCTGGGAGCACCAGGCATTGATGCGGGCAAGAATGGTGTTTGGAGATGAAACTCTGCGGATCCGCTTTGATGGTATCCGTCAGCAAATACTCGCAAAAGTGCGGCCCACTGATGAATTGCGCCTGTCAGTGGCTAACATGCGCGAGCGAATGCGAGCAGCATTGGGTAATACCCGGCCCGGTCAGATGCACTTGAAACAGGATGCCGGCGGCGTTGCTGATATAGAATTCATCGTGCAGTACCTGGTACTGGCTCACTCACGTCAACATCCTGCGCTGTTGATGTTTACCGATAATATCCGTGTGCTGGACACCGTGGAGAAGCTTGCGTTGCTGCCGGCTGAAGATTGCCAGACATTACGCAGCAATTATCTTAACCTGCGCGAACGCCTTCATCGGCGTGCTCTGGATCAGGAATCGGCGCTTGTGCCGCTAGACGAACAGCTCGGGTCGCTACGTGATGCAGTTACTGCATTGCGCCTGCGCATTCTTGGAGAAGCGAAACAGGCTTCTGATTAGGGTTATGTCTGGTACCGAGCCGGATTACCGGTAGATTCACGTAAATTATTACACTGGGTGCTCATTGTCAGTAAACTCCACGGTATTCTGTCACAAGTTAATAAAGGTCTTGTCTCCATGGTGGATCAACCCAACGCGCAATCGTTCGTAGAAGTCACTCGTGATGAACTACCGATTCACTGTCCCACACCTAACAGTTCATTGTGGGATAGCCACCCCCGAGTCTATATCCCTCTGGATGATGCGCCGGAGGCGAGCTGTTCTTACTGTGGAACAATTTATCGACTGGTTGAACAGAAAAGCACCGCTACCTGACTGATCGTACTGTTACACGGGCGGGGATATCTCGCAGCCAGTGGAGATAGTGACGCAGAAGTTGCCTGATGCCGCTGGCACTGTCGTACGTTACGTGCAAAACCCCACAAAGCTCTTTGACCCGGTGTGTCTGGAGACCAATGCACTCCATGAGCAGCGCTTGATAAAGGGTGAAGCGTCGGCAGGCAGGGGTAATACCGTTTTTTTTACATTGCATAACGAGCTGTTGGTTTTGCGCCATTATCGTCGTGGCGGGCTGGTGCGTTACATCAGTAAAAAACATTACCTGTATGTCGGTTTGCACAGAACCCGTGCTATGCGGGAATTTGATCTTCTCTTGTTTTTACAGCAGGCGGGGTTACCAGCTCCATTGCCCTACGCATGTAGCGTTGTACGCTGCGGATTGCTCTATACCGCCAGTCTTGTTACGCATCATCTGCCGGGTAGAACACTGGCTGAGCGTTTGCTTGCTGATGCTTGCCTGTCAGCAGATATCACATTAGACGAAGGGGTATGGCGCAGCATGGGATATCTTATTGCCAGATTCCATGTCGCCGGGGTTTTTCACGCTGATCTGAATGCGCACAACATCATGCTTGATGATGATGGAAACGCAACGCTAATCGATTTTGATCGCGGTAGGATTCGACAGCTGCCGAAAAACCTAACGCAGGAGGGGTGGTGCCTGGATAACATGGACAGACTCGAGCGTTCGCTGGTGAAAATAGCGGAATCAGGTACTGCAGAACGGTTAAATGCACATTCTTTAGTAAAAAAATTTGCGATATGCAGAAAGCAGTGGTCGACATCTCTCAATACCCTGATGGGTGTATGAGTTCTGGATACGTTGTGTTTGTGAACCAGAGCGCCAGTTGCACGGGTGGACAGACACAGCAATGTTCCTAGCTTGGCAACAATAATTCCAGATAGTTATCCAGTACGCTCTCACTGATTTGCGCTTGAGATCTGGCGCGGGCAGCCATTGCGAGATACGACTGCCTGTCATCCATCACGCGATTGAAGAAAACCATAACCTGTTGTGCGTTGTCTGCGATCACCAGCGCTTCGTGTTCAGTAAGGGTTTGCACTATATCCTCGAAGTTGAAAGTATGTTGGCCCGTCACCATCGGGCAGCCAAGTCTGGCGGCTTCCAGCATGTTATGACCGCCACGTTCAATCAGGGATCCGCCGATGAACGCAGCCATGGCGTAGGAGTACCAGGCTTGTAGTTCGCCCAGAGTATCTGCAATGTACACGGAATCATTCGTGTGTACGGGTTCATTTCGACTGCGTAGCGGCGCTCTGATTCCTCGTGTTGTCAGTTGCTTTTGAATGGTCGCGCCTCGTTCGGGATGCCGAGGCACGATGACCAGTACGGTCTCTGGACCCTTGCGGTGCTGCTTGCTCCATTCGATTGATAGTTGAAGCTCCTCATCGTCGTGGGTGGACGCAGCCAGCAGGTATGGTCGTTCCATCAGGCGCCTCCGTTGGTCATTTTTCTCATCAGGCGTCGGGTTGGCGTACTTTAGATTGCCGACGACCGTTATCGATTGTCGTGATGCTCCAAGCTCAGCAAATTTTTCAGCATCGCTCTTTGAGCGCGCAAGCACCCTGACGTTGGACAGAGCCTTTTCAAATGTCGTAGCCAGCAGACTGTCAGCTTTCGCGCTGGTCTTTTCTGACAAGCGTGCGTTGACAATGCTAATCGGAATATCAGATGATTTTGCCTTTGCATACAGCCAGGGCCAGATTTCCGTTTCAACGATCCAGGCTTCTCTGATATTTGCCGAACGAAAAAAACGGTGGCATGCACCTGAAAAATCAACGGGCAAATACCGGTGTTGCACATGCGTCAATGACTGTTGCTGAAGAACGGCAGCACCGGTGGGCGTCGTGGTGGTGACAAGCAGCGGTTGGCTTACTGCCTTTAGCAGCGGCAGAACGGTAAAGACCTCACCGACAGAGGCTGCATGAATCCAGATAGTTGCCGATGATGACTCACTGGGCTGAGATGCTGCATACAGGCCAAGACGTTGCTTGAGGTAGAGCATGCCACCGTCCTTACCAGTACGCCACAGCGTGTAGGCAAGGACCAGCGGAGAGAGCAGCCTGATGAGGTAGCGGTATTGCCAGGCAGGCTTGTAAGAGTTGATCGTCAGAGCCTTGAAGAGAGGTATTGGCAGGTCAGGTCAGACTTGGCATGGCAGGAGTCAGGAATCGTCTGCGATTGCCAGGAACCTGTTGATGGCGAACAGATCGTTCTCTTCCAGTGTGCCTGATGCGGCTTTCAGATTCAGCGTGTTGATGATGTAGTCGTAGCGAGCGCCCGCGTAGTCGGATTGCGCCCGGAACGTATCGCGTAGTGCCTGCAGTACATCGACTGATGTTCGCGTACCGGCCCTGAATCCTGCATCTGTCGCCTCTGCTGATTGCTGCGTAGACACCAATGCCTGACGTAATGCACGCACTCGACTAATCGACGCCTGCACTCCACGATACGCATCTCGAGTTTGCTGGGTCGTAGTACGTTCCTGGGCGAGCAACTGCTGTTCTGATGCCCGTGCCTGCGCCTTCGCCTGAGCAACCTGTGAGTTGATTCGGCCGCCTGTAAGAATCGGTACCCGCAACTGTAAACGGATACTGGCAAGCTCACCGTCCCGGCCGATCACTTCTTCAGTGGTGGTGGATGCTGCAGAACCGACAAGATCGAGCGTGGGGTAGCGGCCGGCTCGTTCGATAGCCACCTGTGTCCCGCTGCTTTCATTGGCCAATTGAGCGATGACGAGTTCAAGGTTTTGCTCTTTGGCGCGTTCCACCCAGGCATCAATGTTGGCAGGGTCTGGAGGTGTCAATGGCAAGTCACTGGCCAATGGTGTCAGCAGGTCAGCGTTGACACCGCTGACACGCAGCAGCGCTTCGCGAGCCGTGGATAACTGATTGGATGCCGCTATTTCCTGAGCGACTGCCAGATCGTATTGTGCTTGTGCTGAGCGAACGTCGGTTATAGGCACCAGACCTACATCAAAGCGGCGCTCGGCCTGCTCGCGCTGGCGACTGATGGCTTGCAGCTCTGATTGGCTGAATTCCACATTGGCCTGCGCACGCAAGACATCGAAGTATGCCGTGGCAACACGCAGGATCAACGTTTGTCCGGCAGCTGCATACTGCGCTTCGGCTTGCTGGACACCGATTTGTGCCTGATCGATAAGCTTGCCGCTGGAACGATTGAATATCGTCTGGTTCAATGCTAGTGATAGGCCGGTCTCTTCGTAGGGGCCATCGCCATCGTCTGCCTTCGACGCCAGTCCCAGATCGGCACCAAAAGACAGCTGTGGCATGAAGGCTGAGCGGGCGATCGGGATGTTCTGTCTGGCGGCCTGCAGCTCGAACTGTGCTGCCTGATACTCGGCATCGTATTCTCTTGCCTGCTCGTAAACAGCACGCAAGTTAGTGCCTTGCGCAACACCTGACGGCTGGGTTTGGGCGGTTGCAATGCCCGCGACCGCGCTTAAGGCGAACGCGAAAGCCAACGTACGCTTGCTGTGTCTTGAAAGCCGGGAAAACACTGATGGCGCGCAATACAAGCTTCCAGATACGCCGTAGAGGTCCGCAAAAGTCCGTTTAGTCATACGTTTGCTCGGAAAATTCATCAGAATACGAAACTGGGTGATTCGGGGTGAAAATTGATGAGTGGATCGACGCTGGCTTCGAACAGGCTCTCTTTGCTCCATTCGTTCTCACTGATGCGAGTAA
Source organism: Granulosicoccus sp. (assembly GCA_045106195.1). GTDB lineage: Bacteria > Pseudomonadota > Gammaproteobacteria > Granulosicoccales > Granulosicoccaceae > Granulosicoccus. The sequence continues at coordinate 250,192 of JBGCEH010000024.1, read as the reverse complement.
CCACGACGGCTTCCATTGTCGGCTCGGACGTTTCACCGATCATGGCAAAAAGTCTGCCCCCGACCTTGAGCTTGTTGCGATAATAATCTGGAATGGACGGAACCGCACCGGAAAAAGCGATGGCATCGTATCCATCACGGGCATCCCAGACCTGCGCGGCGTCCTGCTGAATGACCGTTACGTTCGATACGCCCATCTCGCTCAACCTGGCTTTGGCCGAATCCGCCAGGGTCGGGATAATCTCGATGCTGTCCACATGCGCACTCAACCGTGCCAGACATGCCGTGAGGTAACCGCTGCCGGTCCCGATTTCCAGTACGGTGTCGGTCACCCGGAGCAGCAGGGCTTGCAGGAGTCTTCCGTCTAGCGTGGGTTTTAGCATGTGCTGCCCATGACCGATTGGCAGTTGGAAGTCACTATAAGCGACACCTCTGTGCCGTGGCTCGAGGAATGATTCACGAGGTACATCTGCAAGAACATCAAGCACGCTCTGGTCAAGGACATCCCAGGGGCGTACTTGTTGTTCGATCATGTTACTTCGGGCAAGCTGTAGGTCCATGGAATAGCCACTTGATTGAGCGTTGAGAAATAGATGGCGCCGATCAGGAAATGACGCGCTTTGCCAGACCTGCGAATTATAGGCCAAGCACTGCCTGTTGAGGTTTGAAGGCGTATTTGCCATCCCCGTATTGTAACGATTGACCGTTGTGCTGTGCGGGCACAAAAGGATATGCATTCAGATAAGGGCGTGAACACGTGCTGATAGCAGGCTTACAGGAATTTACATCCCTGCGCCTCAGGTTCAACAGACTTATTCCGGTATTACGTTAGTTGCCTGAGGGCCCTTGGCACCTTGTTCGATATCGAAGGTAACTTTCTGGTTTTCGCTCAGGGTTTTGAAACCCTCAGACTTTATCGCCGAAAAATGCACAAAGACATCTTCGCCGCCATCGTCCTGGGCCAGAAATCCGAAGCCTTTGGCTTCGTTGAACCACTTGACAGTTCCTGTTGCCATTGCTCTCTCCCGGTTGCTTCAAGCGTAAACGCTGCAGGTTGATTCCAGGTAGTGCCCTGGCATCCAGACAATGCAGCGCCGGTATACACAGTTTACTGTTTTTTGTGATGCCACTCGTGATTTTATGCTGTCTGATAGATCAACAAAGGGATTATTGGTGGAGTTTGGCAAGCCCGGTGCGGTGCCTCCATGTTATTCGGTAGCCTTGTTGTCCTGGCTCGCCGGCTTGTCAGTGCTGGGTTTGCGACGCCGTCTGCGTCTTTTTTTTGCAGCCGGGGCACCGGTTGCCTCCACGTTTGCTTGCGAACCCGCAGGCTTGTCGGTGTGCGCGGCGGCAGTTTGATCGCTTTTCCTGGCCGCGGCGCTGTCGCTGGTTTTGCCTTGTGGCTTTCCGCTGGATTGTCTGGCCTGGCCTGATCTGCTGCGATTGCCTGAGCGGCCATTCCCGCGTGACGATGAGTCAGAACTACCGCGCCTCGAACGGCCAACTCCCTGTTTTCTCCCTTGACCCGGCTGGTCTGGACGATCCCGTTCCACTCTCACTCGTGGTTTGGGTTTTACAAGCAGCTCATCAGTGATCATTTCCAACGGGATACTTTGTCCGATGTAGTCTTGAATCTCGGGTAGTGAGAATGAATAATTTTCGCAGGCAAAGCTGACGGCCATGCCTTCGGTTCCGGCGCGGGCGGTGCGTCCGATCCGGTGAACATAATCTTCGGCCTGTTGCGGAAGGTCGAAATTAAAGACATGGCTGACGTCATCAATGTGCAGGCCACGAGCGGCTACATCAGTGGCAATGAGTACCGGCAAATTACCGGCCGTGAATTCGGCAAGAATTTTCTGGCGCTTTGATTGGCGCACATCGCCTGATAGCGTTCCGCAGGGAACATCATTGCCCAGTAAATAACCTTCGACTTTTTCCGCTGTACGTTTGGTATTCACGAAAACGATGGAACGGGGTGGTTTCAGGATGTCCAGCAGGCCTAACAGTAGCGGGACCTTTTCATCGTCTGCTGGCTGGTACAAGGATTGGCGAACACCCTTCGCTGTAACACCCGTGCTTTCGGTCTTTATAGGTTCCGGATTATCCATGTGCTCGTACGCAAGTTCCATGACGCGATGGGACAGCGTTGCCGAAAACAACATGCTGAGCCGATCGCCGGGTTCTGGCATGCGTCGGAGCAAAAAACGGATATCGGCAATGAAGCCGAGATCGAACATTCTGTCTGCTTCGTCGAGCACGATGATTTCAAGTTTTTTCAGATCGAAGATTTTCTGCTTGAAGTAGTCGATAAGTCGTCCGGGTGTGCCGATCAGGACGTCTACCCCAGCGGCCAGCTCTTTGCGTTGTTTTTCATAGTCGATTCCGCCATAAACCACTGCGCATGTTAGATCAGTGTGTGCGCTTAGCGCATCAGCATCTTTCTTGATCTGCATCGCAAGCTCTCGCGTGGGAGCTATGACCAGCATGCGAGGCTGGTTTGCACGTCTTTCCTCGGGTACATGATTTATAAGTCTTGCAAAGCTGCCCAATAGAAAAGCGGCAGTCTTGCCGGTACCAGTTTGCGCCTGAGCCGCAATATCCCGACCCTCGGCGATAACCGGTAAGGACAAGCCCTGGATTTCGGTGCAGTTGCTGAAGCCTAGTTTGTCAGTTGCGTGTAGCAAGGCATCGGGCAAAGCGAGTTCCTTGAAAGTGAGTGTCGGTTTCGCCTTGGTGGTGTCGGTCGAGTTATCTGTCATGCGATCTCTGTCATACGATCTGATAAAATATCAGGGAATGGTTTGCTAATCTGAGATGACCTCAAGCGAGCACCGCTTTCGGATTTTCTCATACAAACCGGTACAGCAATCGGAGCAACCGTATCTTGCTTTGCTGCCAGCCTGTCCCCAAGATATCCAGACTAGAGGCAAACACCTTACTTTATATGGTGGTCTGTCAGTATTTTATTATTCAACACCTCTGTGGCAGGCATGCTCGCCATAGGGGTGCACCTGCAACCAAGAGGTATACATGAGCGAACACATTACGCCTGTCACAGACGCCGACTTTGAAGAGCAAGTCCTGAAATCCGATACACCTGTGCTCGTGGACTACTGGGCTGAGTGGTGTGGTCCGTGTAAGGCGATTGCTCCAGTGCTGGAAGATGTGGCTCCCGGATACTCCGGTAAAGTGAAAATCGTCAAAATGAATATAGACGATAATCCCAATACGCCTCCAAAATATGGTATCCGCAGTATTCCCACCTTGATGCTGTTCAAAAATGGTGCCGTCGAAGGCACAAAAGTCGGTGGCCTCAACAAGGCTCAGTTAACTGAGTTTCTCGACGAGAACGCCTGACACCAAAAATCAGACGGGCAGGGCCACACACCATTGTGGTCCTGATGTCGTCAAGTAGACGTTAGTGCGTGCCCTGCAGTGCCGTTATTCCATCATTGAGGGTAGACAGGCGCAGAATTGCATGGTAAGTTTACCTCATCGCACCAGTGCAGCCCGCTCTTCCGCAGCGCGCTCCGTGCAAAAAACAGATAAAAACCTCACTTTTCTTATCCCTGACATCTTCACGATTCCGTACTTATAACGTACTGATCCGCCCAGCATGCTTTGCGCAATGGGCCTTCTCCCCTCAAGGCGTCTGACGCCCACGCTACGCACTTACGTGTATGAATCTGACCGACCTAAAGAAAAAGAATCCCACAGAACTTATAGAGCTCGCTGAGTCTATTGGCGTGGAGAGCGTTGCCCGACAACGCAAGCAGGATATTATTTTCTCGATCCTCAAAGCTCACGCTCGCAAAGGTGAAGACATCTTTGGCGGTGGAGTTCTGGAAATACTGCAGGACGGTTTTGGCTTCCTGCGCTCAGCTGACAGCTCCTACCTGGCTGGCCCTGATGACATTTACGTCTCTCCCAGTCAGGTGCGACGTTTCGCATTGCGTACTGGCGACAGTATCTCGGGCAAAATAAGACCGCCCAAAGAAGGTGAGCGATACTTTGCCTTGCTCAAGGTTGATGAAATCAATTTCAGCCCTCCGGAGCAAGCGAAGAGCAAGGTGCTGTTTGAGAACCTGACGCCCTTGCATGCCAATGAACGCATTACCATGGAGCGCGGTAATGGAAGTACAGAAGACATTACCGCACGCATCATCGACTTCGCAGCGCCCATCGGCAAAGGCCAGCGTGGTTTGATTGTGTCACCACCAAAAGCGGGTAAGACGCTCATGCTGCAAAACATCGCGCAGAGCGTTGCTGCTAATTCGCCCGATTCTCATCTCATCGTTCTGCTGATAGACGAGCGGCCCGAGGAGGTCACGGAAATGCAGCGCATGGTGCAAGGGGAGGTTATCTCTAGTACGTTTGATGAGCCCGCTGCGCGACATGTGCAGGTAGCCGAAATGGTTATAGAAAAAGCCAAGCGATTGATAGAACACAAAAAGGATGTCGTGATTCTGCTTGATTCCATCACCCGCCTTGCACGCGCTTACAACACCGTGGTTCCATCCTCGGGTAAGGTTCTCACAGGTGGTGTTGACGCAAATGCCCTGCATCGTCCCAAGCGATTTTTCGGCGCTGCAAGAAACATCGAAGAAGGTGGCAGCCTGACGATCATTGCTACTGCCTTGGTCGATACCGGTTCAAAAATGGACGAGGTAATCTATGAGGAATTCAAGGGTACGGGTAATATGGAATTGCACCTTGACAGACGGATTGCTGAAAAACGGGTGTTCCCGGCCATCAACATCAATCGCTCTGGAACTCGACGTGAAGAGTTAATGATGGACCCTGAAGAGCTTCAAAAGACCTGGATTTTGCGCAAGTTCATCCACTCAATGGATGAGATTGAAGCCGTTGAATTCCTGTTAGGTCGTCTGCAGCAAACCAAGACCAACAATGAATTCTTTGATTCAATGAAACGCTAGCACGCTGCGTGGTTCATTTTTAGCTTGCGCCTGACAACAGTGACTGAGCAGTCAGTGTTGCTCTGACCTTTCAGTCGCGCGAAGGCGGGAATTTACGTGAATGTGAATGTGGATTCCCGTTTTCGCGGGGATGATGCCGTTCCCGCCCCGCCCCGCTGGCATTTTGGTGAGTAAGAGCGTCGATTAATAGATGGCCCTATTGCCCAATCACTCTAGGGCTCAATGGCTCAATGGCTCTATGGCCGATATCCGATCGGTAACGCACACCCTCCCATTCAATACAGGCTGCGGAAGCATCGGCCTTGTCTTTTGCTTCTTTGAGAGTTTTTCCAACGGCAGTTGCGCAAAGTACTCTTCCGCCACTGGTCACCAGTTGACCATCGCGTAATCGTGTCCCTGCATGAAATACTTTGCTGCCATTGTTCTCGGCGTGAGTGATGCCATTGATAGGCTTATCCTTGCTGCTACCAGCCGGATACTCACCTGCTGCAAGAACAACACCCAACGCATAACCCTCAAGCCAGTCTATGCTGGCAGCGTCAAGTGTGCCATCGACCGCATGGTCCAGTAGCGCTAGCAAGTCGCTTTGCATACGCATCATCAATGGTTGCGTTTCCGGGTCGCCCAGCCGAACGTTAAACTCGACCACACGAGCCTGATCATTGGCATCAATCATTAGTCCGACGTACAAGTATCCGGTGAATGGCATGCCCTCATCGGCAAGTGCGTTGATGGCAGGTTCGACGATATCCTTCATGACATGGTTGTGAACAGACGGTGTTACAACTGGCGCAGGCGAATAGGCACCCATACCACCCGTGTTAGGACCTGTGTCACCTTCGTCGCGTGCCTTGTGATCCTGGCTGCTGGCAAGTGCTACACACTGGCGTCCCGATACCACCACGATAAAGCTTGCCTCTTCGCCGTCAAGAAATTCCTCGATAACCACTTGCGAACCTGCAGCACCGAACTGTCCATTGAATATTGCATTAACAGCATCATGTGCCTCAGAGATACTTCGGGCTACGATGACGCCTTTGCCTGCTGCCAATCCATCTGCCTTGATGACAATAGGTGCGCCTTTTTCGTTGACCCAGGCGATGGCGGGGGCCGCTTCACCAAAGGTTGCGTATGAGGCGGTGGGAATCTGGTGTCGTGCCATGAAATCCTTGGCGAAGGCCTTGCTGCCTTCAAGCTGCGCAGGCTGGCTGCGGGGGCCGAAAATCCTCAATCCCCTGGATTCGAAATCATCGACAATACCGGCAACCAAGGGTGCTTCGGGTCCGACAATGGTCAGGTGAACCTTGTTCAACTCTGCGAAGCCTGCCAGCTTTTGTATGTCGGTGGCGGCAATGTCCACGCATTCAACCTTGTCTTCACTTGCCATACCGGGATTACCCGGTGCGACACTGACACAAGTCACATTGCTTGACTGAGCCAGTTTCCAAGCCATTGCGTGTTCACGCCCACCACTGCCGATCAATAAAAGATGCATAGAATGCAGGTAGCCAGTTAACCAAGTGGGCGCTATTCTATCGCACCCGCGTAGAGCTTTATTGCTTCATGGCCGACCCCTCAACAACTGATATTCCTTCAGGCGCTATGAGCACGTCGCGTGTGTCTGATTTATCGGGTTCGGCTATCGGGATGGGAATTCTGGCAGCCGTGGTGGGCTTTACCAGCTCGTTTGCCATTGTGCTGCAAGGATTGACAGCGGCGGGTGCTACACCGGCGCAGGCAACCTCGGGACTCATCGCTTTGACGATGGGCATGGGACTATCGGGTATTGTGCTGGCCTTACGTTATCGTATGCCAATCGGGGTGGCGTGGTCGACACCAGGCGCGGCCTTGCTGATCGCGTCAGGGGACACGCTGGCAAGCGTCAATGAGGCTATCGGTGTCTATGTTTTCAGTTCGGTGCTGTTGATTATTTCTGGATGGTTCCGGCCGCTGGGTCGGCTCATCGAATCCATCCCGACCACGCTGGCAAATGCCATGTTGGCGGGTGTGCTTCTCAGTTTGTGTCTGGCGCCGGTGCAGGCGCTGGCCTTCGATCCGTTTATCACGGTGCCACTGTTACTCACGTGGTGGTTGGTCGGGCTTTTCAATCGCTTCTTTGCAGTGCCATCAGCACTCTTTGTGTTAATAGCGCTGGTTGGATTCCGAATCGGGCTGCCCGACGATTTCGGTGCACAACTACAGGAAAGTCTGGTACCCGCACCGCTCTGGATACCACCGGTGTTCGATATCGGCGCTTTGGTTAGTCTCGGTATTCCTTTGTTTGTTGTCACCATGGCTTCGCAGAATGTACCAGGTGTGGCGGTACTCAAAGCGGGTGGCTACTATCCCAAGGCCGGACCACTCATTGCCAATACAGGCATTTTTTCCCTTCTTGCTGCACCTTTTGGTTCACATGCCATTAACCTGGCCGCTATTACCGCTGCAATGTTTTCAAGTACTGACGCACATCCTGACCCGCAAAAGCGTTATTGGTCGGCTGCGGTCGCAGGTTTTACCTATGTGGTCATCGGACTGCTGGCGGGTGTGGCCGGATTGCTAGTGACGCTGGTTCCAAGCGTGTTGATAGAAGCCATAGCGGGGCTTGCTTTGTTAGGCGCTTTCTCGGCTGCCATTGTCGGTGCGCTTTCGGATTCAAGGCAACGTGAAGCGGCAGCCATCACTTTTTTGTTCTCCGGCTCAGGGCTGGCATTTTTTGGCATTGGCGGTGCATTCTGGGGATTGCTGGTCGGTGGCATGATGTACGCCGTAAAAAAGCAGCGTGGCTGATTTATGATTACCGCGTAGGCGGTTGGCCCGCATTAAAATCAACATTTCGTTCAGAGAGTAGAACCACCGTTCATGTCTATTGATTGTCGATCGGCCTTGTACATGCCTGCAAGTAACCAGCGTGCGCTCGCGAAAGGTCCTGGCCTTGCCGCAGATGCCATTGTCATTGATCTTGAAGATTCCGTCTCGCCCGATAGTAAATCAATGGCACGAACCCAGGCTATTGATGCTTTTCAACAATTTGACTATGGATACAGACTGCGGGTAATGCGCGTCAATACGGCTGACACCCAGTGGCACGGCGATGATATTGAAGCAGCATCTCGCTGTCGTCTGGATGCTATTGTGCTACCCAAGGTCGACACCGTTGATCATGTGGCGCAACTCTCTGATCTCATGGACAGCCATCCATCCTTGAGCAACTGTGCCATATGGGCGATGCTTGAATCACCTCTGGCGGTAGTCAACGCGACGGCCATTGCTGCATGTTCTGCCCACTATCAACGACTTTCCATGTTTCTTGTCGGTAACAACGACATGGCGCGTGCTGCCGGCATGCCTGTACAGTCGGATCGAACCTATCTTCTACCATGGCTGATGTCGCTAGTGGCGGCAGCCAAGGCCCATGGCCTGCAGATGCTGGATGGGGTTTATAACGACTTTGCTGATACTGAAGGTTTTGAAAACGAGTGTGTACAAGGAGCCACCATGGGAATGAATGGCAAGACACTGATTCATCCTTCACAGATCGTAGCTGCCAATGCTGCGTACTCGCCGTCCGATGTTGATATCGATACAGCGAGAACAACGGTCGATACCTTCGCGTTGCCTGAGAACGCAGGCAAGGGGGCAATTTCGATCAATGGGCGTATGACTGAACGATTGCATCTAGAGATGGCTGAACAGCTTTTGCAACGGGTACAGCGATTAAGCGAACGCGCATGAACGTATTGGGCATCCCGTTGATGCTGCTGCTTATTGCCATCTCGGCAATAGGCCCGATGGCACTCAACGGTGTGCTGCCTGCGACCACTACAATAATGGTTGAGCTATCGACTCGATATGAGTTGGTACAGATGGTACTCACCGTATTTCTGGCAGCGAACCTTTTCTCACAGCTTGTTTTAGGGCCCGCCGCAGATCGATATGGCAGGCGACCGGTGATGCTGTTCAGCCTGACTATTTTCTTTCTCGGAAGCATTGCCTGTGCGACGGCACAGTCTATTGAATGGTTACTGCTTGCGCGTTTTTTACAAGGTGTCGGTGGTGCGGTGTGTGTGTTTCTTCCGCGTACCGTGGTCAGGGATATCTACTCCCAAGACAAGGCAGCCAGTGTCATTGGTTACATAACCACAGCCATGATGGTCGCACCTTTGTTTGCGCCGGCACTGGGTGGCTGGATAACTGATACCTATAGCTGGCGGTATATGTATCTGGGGCTTGCCGGGCTCAGTATCATCCTTCTATTCATGTGTTATCGATATCAACACGAGACACTTTCCACTGGCCATACAACTGAGGATACAGGCGACTTGCGTGCATCGTTTTTATCTTCATCATTGGTCTTATTGCGCCATCGGGCATTCATTGCCTGTGCGATCATGCAGGCAGGTACAGTGGGTGTCTATTACAGCTTTCTGGCAGGGGCTCCGTATGTGGCCATGGAAATACGGGGTATGAGTGCATCCTCGTATGGAATATGGTTCGCCATGGTGGCTATCGGTTATCTCAGTGGCAATCTGGTTGCAGGACGGTTCTCCGAGTCAAAGGGCGTTTTTCGAATGATCGTTCTGGGGGCGGGGCCTTTTGCGCTGGGTGCTACCCTGTTCTGGCTGGGAATGGCTAACCATCATCCCACGACCTTGTTTGTGCCCATGTTTCTGGTGGCATTCAGCAACGGTGTCTCGCTACCCAGCATGTTCAGTATTGCGATGAGTGTTCGCCGGGATCTTGCCGCCTCTGCATCGGGATTGTCAGGCAGTTTACAAACTGCCCTGGGTGTATTCCTTACCTTGCTTGTCGGTTACCTGTTGCCGTTTGGTGACCATTGGCTGTACATCATCATTTCCGCATCGATGATTCTGTCGATGTTTGGCCTTGTATCGACTCTGCGAATTCAGCGTCGCATGGTTGCCGCTCCACTGTAGCCCTGAATGAACTCTTGCAGTCTTCCATGCAAATTCTGAACGCTCTTGCTAACAGCGTGTGGAAAGTCTGATTTCAGCAACACGCTCGGCATTGTCTCTGGCAATGGTGCCATCCTTGTTCCACAGGGAGTTTTCAAACCCCACGCGCATTTTTCCGCCCAGAGCATGCGCTGCGACCAGACAGTCGGTTTCACCCTGACCGAAAGCGCAAACAGCCCAGTCACTTTCCAGCCTGGTGGCCGTAAGCCATTGCATAAAAGGATCCAGTTGCTGTGGTGAGCTCTGCTGATTGTGTGAATGCCGACCGAGTACATACAGCAGTTGGGGATTGTTCAGCTCAAGCACTGGACTGTTCAACAAGGTTTCGAACAGCATCAGATCCTCGGTTGAATACAGGATATGTTGAACTGCGATGTCTTCGTCACGGCACCATTGATAGAACTCGACGGCAACATCGAATTCCTCATCTGCCAACATTTCTGATGTGGAGATGGAAACGCTGGCAGGTTTGAGCGTTTTTACCAGCTGACGTTGTTCCTTCGGTGTATAGCGACCGACCGCCTCGGTAGTCACCTGAAGCGTCAGGGTCGGGGTGGCTAGCTCAAGTTCCTTGAGAACTTCGTTGTACAGACCAACGTCAAGAATATGGAAACCATTCTTGTCTCGGACATGAATATGAATTCCATCAGCACCTGCACTTGCACAGGATTTGGCGGTGCTCACGATCTCATCGATGTGTATCGGTAGCTGCGGGTGATCCTTTCTGGTACGTCGGGCACCTGTGGGTGCCACCATCAATGTTGGGAGAGGCGCTTGCATGATTGTCAGAGCGTTTTCTTGAAGGCAGTCGAAAGCTTGTCGACGATTTCGTCAATATGTGCATCTTCGAGAATGAACGGCGGCGCGAGCAAGACATGATCGCCATTGACGCCATCGATGGTTCCGCCCATGGGGTAACAGATGAGGCCGGCTTCAAATGTGGCTTTCTTGATTTTCTTGTGCGTGGCAAGATCGGATGGGAATGGTTTTCTGGTTTCCCGATCCTGCACGATTTCGATCCCGCGAAATAAACCTCGCCCTCTGATGTCACCGATATGTGGATGTTGGCCAAATTCGCTTACCAGTGATGCCTGTAACTTATTGCCCATGTCAGCGCTGCGTTTTATCAGGTCGTGATTGACCAGTTTGTTGACCACGGCCAGTGATGCTGCACAGGCAGTTGGATGGCCAACATAGGTGTGACCGTGTTGAAAGAAACCTGAGCCTTGTTCAATAACGTTGTAGATCTGCGCTGAGCACAGCATTGCACCAATGGGTTGGTAACCTGCCCCCAGACCCTTGGCGATAGTTACAATATCCGGTGCAATGTCGTCCTGCTCGCAAGCAAACAGGGTTCCTGTTCTGCCCATGCCGCACATGACTTCATCGAGAATGAGCAGAATGTCATATTGGTCGCAAATCTCGCGAACTCGCTTGAAATAACCTTCGACTGGCGGGACGGCACCCGCGGTAGCGCCTACAACGGGTTCAGCGACAAAACCGATAACGTTCTCTGCGCCCAGTTTGACGATTTGCGATTCCAGTTCATTGGCGACTCGAAGGCCATACGCCAATTCAGTTTCATCGGGGCGACAACCACGATACGCATAGCAGGGAGAAATATGGCTGGTTTGCATCATCAGCGGTGCGAAAGGCGCTCGTCTCCACTCGTTACCACCGGTCGCCAGCGCCGCCAGTGTGTTGCCATGATAGCTTTGCTTTCGTGCGATGAAGTATTTACGCTCTGTCTGGCCTTGTTCCCAATAGTATTGACGGGCAAGCTTCAGCGCGGCCTCAACCGCTTCTGATCCCCCTGATACAAAGTAGGCTCGATCAATTCCTGCGGGTGCCAGTTGCACCAGTTTATCGGCCAGATCTTCAGCCGGTTGGGAGGTCAGGAAGCTGGTGTGGGCGTATGCAACGTTATCCAGTTGAGCCTTGATCGCCTGAGTGACATCCTCGTCGCCATGACCCAGGCATGACACGGCGGCCCCGCCGGAACCATCGAAGTACCGTTTGCCATCAGTGTCGAATAGATACACTCCACGCCCAGTCGAGACAGTTGGTAGTCTGGATTTAGTATGGCGCGGAAACACGTGAGACATGCTTGGAACTCCATTAATATGACAATCGTGAATTTTGGCAGCGTTTATGTGAGAACACCGTCGATGACAGGTGCCGGTTGACGATACTCACAGAAACACGATATCAGCCTGTTTGCATATAGGTCCAGTATGCTTGTTATCCGTAAACCGTTGCGCTGGTAAAACGCTGGCTTATCGTTGGCCACCGTTGATTTCGACAACTTGCCCGGTGATGTAGCCGGACAACTCATTGGCTGCGAGAAACAGAAAAGTGGGCGCACAATCTGCCGGAGTTCCCAACCGCTGTAAAGGAATTTGTTGGCGGGTGGCTTCCAGTTTCTCAGCGCTGGAATAGCGCTCATGGAAATCGGTGTGAATGACGCCGGGGGATACGGCATTCACTCGAATTCCGGATGGTGCAAGTTCCCGCGCCAGACCTTTGGAGTAAGTGGATACAAATGCTTTGCTAGCCGAATAGATGGATGAGCCCGGGCTGCCCCCGGTCAGTGCAGAGATGGAGACGGTGTTAATGATAGAGGCGTTAGTGGCGTTTTTAAGCAGCGGCAGAAGTCCTCTGGTAATTCTGACGACAGCACTCTGGTTCAGCTCGACAATATCCTGATATTGCTCATCAGTAAGATTATCGGCTGGAAATCTGCCAAACATCGTGCCAGCGTTGTTGATCAGAACATCTACGAACTGTGTTCTTTGTGAAACGAATTGCACAAAATCGATTTGTTCTTCCCGTTTGGTGAAGTCCCCGATAGTGTGCGCGATATCTCCGGGAAGACCATCTCCGTAGCTGGCATTCCGGCCAAGGTGAGCAATGACATTGGCACCGGCTTCGTGAAACAGCTGAAGGGCTGCGCGACCTATCCCGTTTCCTGCACCGGTCATGACAACAGTGCGTCCTTCAAACAGGCCTGTGAAATATGGCTGACTCATGAATAATCCATGCTGAAAGTCCTGTTATCAGGTTTCGCAATTTGTGGAATGAAGCTTATAAGGCGCACTAATCGCCCGATCTCGTCCAGATGAAGAATGTTCGCAGATCAGTTAGCAGGTAGTGGGTAACGTAGCTCCTGACCTACCGTAATCAGGGTGTTTGAGAGTTGGTTGATCTCTTGTAGTCTTCGTACAGTAGTTAAGTATTGTTCGGCAATTTCGCTGAGGGAATCACCCGAGCGAACTATGTAGCTGCCGTAGGGTGGGGGGGCGACGGTGGCGCTGTTGCTGGCAGCGGTGTCGGGATCATTGGCAATATTGATGGAGGCCGTGGTCCTGGGTTCGACCACCAGTATATTGTTTGAGGGCTGGGGATTTGCTGCCTCATTAGCCTGGATGTTATTCGATGCCGTGGCGTTACCGCTTGTACCATTCACATTGGCAATCTGCTGATTTTCAGCGTCGGCGGTGAGGTTGTTTTGTGTACGGGTCTCCACAGTGACGGTAGGGCGTGGATTAGCCATGCTGGCTTGTTCGACATTGTTCTGCCAGCGATAGAGGCCGGAAGCCAATGTCGCCGCAGATACCAGAATAAGTACCGCATCTGACACAGCAATCATACAAATCTCCGTCTACGTATCGTAAATTCTATCGGCTAATGGTACTCCATCGTTCCGATGTTATTTTATTGAAAATGCGGCCGTTAACCCACTTACAGGAGTGTAGTTGAATAAAATGTGCGTCCATACCCAATTTTCAATGCCTGTTTGTTTTCACGCGACTGCCCGTACGTAACAACCGTCTGTGTTAGATCCGGTCCAGCCAGGAATAGCCGGTCATGGCCATCGCCAGCAGCAGTGGCCGTGAGCGGGAGTTACCCGGAAATGCGGTGTTTGGCAACTGGCTTAAAACATCGAATAACGCACTGTCACCGGCTATGTGGTCAGCCAGGGCTTTTCCGTAAATACACGCAAGTGCAACACCGTGCCCTGAATATCCGCCCGCAGTAAATTGTCGTGGTGCGATCTGCGCAAGGTATGGGAGTCGGTTTCGGGTAATAGCCAGTGTGCCGCCCCAGGCGTAGTCGATCGCGGTGTCCTGCAGCTGTGGAAATACACCGAGCATCGCTCTACGCACAAGTGGGGCAATCGGGTCGGGAAAGTCATACGAGTAGTTTTCGCCACCACCGAATAACAGGCGGTCTCCAGCGACTCTGCGATAGTAGTTGACAACAAAACGTGAGTCGGCGATGGCATCGTTACGGGGTAATAGCTCTGAAGCCATGTTTCCCAAGGGTTCTGTCACCACGATAAAGTTGTTGATGGGCATTAACCGTTTGCTGACATCATCGTGCAAGTCGTCAATATAGCCATTGGTGGCCAGTATGACGTGCTGACATGAAACGCTACCCATCGGGGTGACCACTCGCTGATCGGTGTAAGGAGTTGCCTTTTGTATTCTGGTAGCTTCGCTGCACTCGTAGATGTTTGCGCCATTGGACTCCGCCACATCAGCAAGGGCCACGGCCAGTTTGAGTGAATGGATGTGTCCGGCGCCATGATCCATTGTGCCGCCATGATAGTTGTCGCTATTGACGTGTTCACGAATCGTCTTAGCGTCGAGTGGTTGTAATGACTCGTAACCATAATGAGTCTGCAGATAGGTACAGTATTCGTGAGCTGGTTTCACGAAGCGCTCTCTGTGCAGTGCGTGGACTATGCCGCGTTGAAATTCAATGTCGTGACCGTTCTGTTTGCAGGTATCCAGAACCCATTGCTTGGCCTGTTCGGAAATGTCCCAGAGTGAGCGGGCCAGCGATTCGCCCATAAGCGATGCCAGTGTCACCTGATCCATATTGAATCCAGTGCCCAGTTGCCCACCGTTGCGCCCGGAGGCACCCCAGCCGATCCGGTGCGCGTCCAGAACCACACAGTTGATACTGTGTTTTCCAAGTTCCACGGCTGCTGACAAGCCCGTGAAACCTGCGCCAATGATGCATACGTCTGTAGACACGTGCGTGCTGAGTGCGGCACGTGGGAGCGACTCACAGGTGTCGCTGTACCACGACGGCGCGTGCTGTGCCTGACGGTCGTTGTTATAGAGAAGCTTCACTGGTGATACGGGTTATACATTGAGCAGCAGATGCTCGCGCTCCCACGGACTGATCACCTGCAGAAAGGCATCGGACTCCTGACTTTTTACCGCGCGATACAGCGAGCAGAACTCCGTTCCGAGAAGTGCTTCAAGCTCGGGAATGTCTTTGAATAGTTCTAGTGCTCGTGATAGATCACGCGGAATATCGTGAGGTAGCGAATAGGCGTCACTGGTTATGCAGGCACGGGGTTCGCTCTTGGCCAGCATGCCCAGAAGGCCACAGGCAAGGCTTGCAGCAATCGCAAGATACGGGTTGCAATCCATGCCTACCACCCGGTTTTCAACACGTCGGCTTTGCACCTTGGACAGGGGTATGCGAATGCCTGTGGTCCGGTTATCTATGCCCCATTCAAGATTGATAGGCGCTGAATCGTCGCGGCGAAAGCGCCGATAGGAGTTAACGTACGGTGCCAGCATGCACAGTACATTAGGCAGGAGTTGCTGCTGTCCCGCAATGAATCCATAGAACAGTTCTGACGGTTCATCATTGTCCTTGTTGAATACATTGTGCCCATTGGCACTATCAATCACGCTCTGGTGAATGTGCATGGCACTGCCGGGTTGCTCCTCCATTGGCTTGGCCATGAAGGTGGCAAAGCATTTGTTGCGTAAGGCCGCTTCGCGGATGAGGCGCTTGTAGAAAAACACTTGATCTGCAAGGTGTACCGGATCACCATGCTGCAGATTGATCTCGATCTGGCCAGCGCCACCTTCCTGGATGATGGTATCTATCTCGAAACCCTGTGCTTCGGCAAAGTTGTAAATGTCGTCAATGACCGGGCCATATTCTTCGACCGCACTCATGCTGTAGGCCTGTCGGGCAATACCTTGTCTACCGGTTCGGCCGATGGGAGGCTCCACGGGCAAGTTAGGGTCAATGTTCGGCGTTGTCAGATAAAATTCGATCTCGGGCGCTACTACTGGTCGCCAGCCGTTTTTCGAGTAGGCATCGACGACCCGCTTGAGGACGTTGCGTGGTGCCATCGCGTTTAGGCTGCCGTCCTGATTTTGCACATCATGCACAACCTGCAAGGTTACGTCGTTTGACCAGGGAACGGCTGTGGCCGCACTGAAATCCGGCACCAGTACCAGATCTGATTCGGTCCACTGATCCGGCATGTCGACAAGGTCGACATACTCACCGGTTATAGTCTGGTAAAAAATGGAAGTTGGCAGGTACATGGCATCTGCTCGCGCAAACTTGCGTGCCGGCATGGCTTTGCCACGGGACGTTCCGGCAAGATCTGCGACCACGCATTCCACATCATCGACTCTTCGTCCATCAAGCCAATCGTGGAACGCCTCTGGAAGCTCTTGCATCCATTCGTCGCGTTTATTCATAGGTATTCATACAGGGTTGATGCGTGCTTGCATGGGTTTTCGAGTGGTATTGTTGAGTGGCAATGGTTGTCTGGCGGGTAGTAACTTACGCTACACCGAGTCACCTTCTATTACCATCGGATTCGCGGTTAAGAAAATCTTTGAGTGTTCGTGCTACTGGATCTTGCACAATCGGTTCGTGGAGTGTGCTCATTGCCTTGTCAAGAATATCTTTGGGCAGTACGTCGCCGCGTGCTTCCAGAAGCCCTCCTACAAAAGACTTGTCGAATTCAGGATGGGGCTGGATGGTAAGAATGCGTGTGTCATAGACAAGTGCAGCATGTTGGCAGATGTCGCTACTGCCGGCATTGACTGCACCTTCGGGAAGTTCCGTGACCTGATCCTGGTGAAAGGCCATTAACGGTATGCTGTTCTTCGGAATGTCATTGAATACCTTGGAATCCAGCGCGTAGTCAACCCTGCCGACCGACCAGCCGCCAGTGTATTTTTCGACTTTACCGCCAAGTGCCTGAGCGATGATCTGGTGTCCGAAGCAGATACCGACCATGGGAGCACCCTTGGCATATATTTCTCTGATTAATTGTTCAAGTGGCGGTATCCATGCATGCGGCTCGTACGCACCATGCCGGGATCCGGTAATCAGCCAGACATCGGCCTCGTCTACGCTACCGGGAAAATCATTGTCCAGTACCGCCCAGTGCCGATAATCAAACGAATCCTCACCAAGCAGATTGACAAACAGCTGGTTGTAATCCGGATAGCGGTCGATGATTTCTTCGGGTGCGCGGCCGGCTTGCAGAATGCCCAGCGTCTTCCTTGCAGGCTTCATTTTTGAAAGAGTATCTTGATTGATATCGGTCATGGTCTGGTCACTGAAATTCCCTGATTGAATGAATGCTTGTTTACCACATCATGAGTCTCCGTCGTCTACCTTACCCGTAAACACCCCTTACAGACCTACTGCATCGCGCAATCCATACCACCAGGAGCCTACGGTCGAGTATTGAGCGCGGAATCGCTGACCACCGGGAAAGGGGTACCATGGTAAGCTCGCAAATCGATTGAAACGCTGGGTATCGCCGTTGATCGCCTCTGATAAAAGGCGTCCGAACAGGTGCGACCCGGTGACTCCGTGGCCGCTATACCCCATGGCAAAAAAGGTACAGTTGCCCAGTTTTCCAAGCTGTGGGACCCGCGAGAACGACAACGCAAAGTTGCCACTCCACGCATGCGTTACTTTTGTCGATTTAAGCTGCGGGAATACCTTGTCCATATGCGGGCGCAACTTGGCTTCGACATCGGCGGGGTCAGTGCCGCCGTAAACAGTACCGCCGCCGAACAGCAGGCGTTTGTCCGCTGAGAGTCGGTAATAATCAAGAATATACCTGACATCTTCTACGCAGCTGTCGCTGGGTAGAATCTCCCGGGCAAGTTCGTCGCTGAGTGGTTCGGTGGCCATCACTTGTGTAGACACTGGCATAACTCGCTGCGCAAGTTCTGGCACGCTGTTGCCCAGATAGGCGTTACCGCAAATAACCAGTGTCTTGCAATGCAGTTTGCCGTTCTGCGTCACTATCAGCGGATTTGCACCCATGGAGTCGATGCGACTGACTCGGCTTTGTTCATGAATAACACCACCTAGACTCTCCAGCGCCGCTGCCTCGCCCAGCGCCAGATTCAAAGGGTGCAGGTGACCGCCCGAATGGTCAATCATGCCACCGCAATACACCTTGGAACCCACATGTTTCCGCAAGGCGCTGGCATCGAGCAGCTCATGATCATTCATGCCATGGGTTGCCCATAACCTTTGTCTGGCTTCCAGTTCACGCATTTGCCGGGCGTTGAACGCGACATAGATATTCCGTGGCTTGATATCGCATTGAATGTCGAAATCATTGACAAATTCGCGAATGATGCTTGCGCCTTCCTGCACCATAGATCCGACAAAGAGGGCGGTTTCCGAACCATAGCGTTTACCGATGGTATCGAGACTGGCATTTAACCCGTTGACGATCTGGCCGCCGTTGCGCCCGGATGCACCCCAGCCGATTCGCGCACCTTCCAGTAAGGTAACCCTGCGACCGAGTCTTGCCAGGTGAAGCGCGGCAGAGAGTCCACTGAATCCGCCACCGATGACACAGACATCAGCATCGTGGTCGCCTGTAAGGGGTGATCGATTGGGGCTGGCGTTAGCTGAGTAGGCGTAGTAGCTGTTAATGTGTTCCATGGATGACGTTAAGTGTCCCGATCTTGATGGTAGGTTTTTCGATGGCGTGAATCATCAGGACCGCCTGCGTTAGCTTAACCGTGAAACGAACCCAGACCAGGCCATGGTTGCTTATTCTACGCATTGCCTGCTGCTATACGAACATTCCAGCGAGAGACTTGTTACGTACAGAGCGTTAGAGGGAATAGGAAATGTCTCGCAAGAAACTACATTTGTGCCTTATAAGCGTTCACGGTCTCATCCGTGCGTCCAATCTGGAATTGGGCAGAGATGCGGACACCGGTGGGCAAGTGCTCTATGTCGTTGAGCTTGCGAAAGCACTGGCTGCCAGGCCAGAGGTAGCTCATGTGGATCTTGTCACTCGCAAGATCAACAGCCCTCAAGTTGATGCTATCTATTCGCAGGCCATTGAGCAGCTTGCAATAAAGGCGAATATCGTCCGCATTGAGGCGGGTGGAGATGGTTACCTGCCTAAGGAACAACTTTGGGAGCACCTGGACAGCCTGGTTGACAATCTGTGTGAGTACTACAACGCGACTGGCAGGAAACCGGATGTGCTTCACAGCCATTACGCTGATGCCGGGTACGTTGGCAGCAGGCTTTCTTACTTGATAGGCGCACCTTTGATACATACCGGTCATTCTCTAGGGCGTGTCAAGCGCCGTCGGCTACTGGCCAGCGGTGCAGACGATGGCATCGTCGAGCAACGCTACAACATGACAAGGCGTCTGGCCGCAGAAGAGCAGACGCTGGCAAGTTCGGCGCGAGTTATTACCAGCACCCATCAGGAAATCGAAGAACAGTACGGGTTGTACGATTTTTATCGTCCGGAGGCTATGCGCGTCATACCACCAGGCACAGACCTGTCCCGTTTTCACCCGCCGCGAGGTGATGAAGACGAGTCGGAGATGTCAGCCACGCTGAAGCGCTTTCTTCGAGATCCGGAAAAACCCATGATTCTTGCGCTTTCCCGTGCAGATGCGAGAAAGAATATTGCGATGCTTGTGCATGCCTATGGTGACGACAAAGCCTTGCAGGAACGGGCGAATTTGGTCATTGTCATGGGCAACAGAGATGAAATTGCCAATCTTGACAGCGGTGCTCGTGAGGTGTTTACCGAGCTTCTCACGTTGATCGATACGTACGATCTGTATGGCAAAGTCGCCTACCCGAAACAACATGGCTCTGATGATGTTCCCGTACTTTACCGGCTGGCTACGCTGTCTGGCGGTGTTTTCGTCAATCCGGCCCTCACCGAACCTTTCGGGCTGACATTAATCGAGGCTGCCGCCAGCGGACTGCCTATCGTTGCTACTGAGGATGGGGGGCCTGTCGATATTGTCCGTAATTGTCACAATGGTCTGCTGATCGATCCACTGGAACCGGCTAGCATCTCAGGTGCAATCAGCAAGGTAATTGGTGATTGGGAGCAATGGCAACAACGATCACTGGCGGGCTTGCAAGGCGTTCGGGAACACTACGTCTGGGATGCACATGCACAGTTGTATATGGAAATGATCAGCGATGTTATTGCCACTAACCAGGGGCCAATTGCAGAGGCTGAAAACCAGGATTTTACGGCTAGTAAAATAGACCGGGCATTGTTCACCGACTTGAATCGCAGTTTGCTTGGCGATGAAAACGCGCTCAAGACACTGATAGAACATGTGAGAACCCATCGCAAGCGCATGAAATTTGGTATCAACACAGGTTTGCGTCTTGACGCTGCACTTCGTTTGCTCAGGCGTCACCAGATTCCTGAGCCGGATTTCCTGATCACCAGTACGGGCACAGAAATACACTATGCCCCGAAGCTGACAGCAGACATAGCCTGGACGCAGCAGATCGAAAAGCGGTGGACGCCCAAACAGGTAAGGCGAGTGATGCGGGATATCCCTGGGGTCAGTTTGAGGAAGGTTGAGCACCAGAGTGTCTACAAGATCAGTTACCTGCATGATCCGGCAATTGCGCCAACGATCGAGGAGATAAGCGCAAGGCTCTATCAAGAAGATCAGGCGGTAAACGTCATTTTTTCGCATGGGCGCTATCTGAATATCGTACCGATAAGGGCGTCCAAAGGTCTGGCTATGCGTTACCTTGCGGCAAAGTATGGCATTGCGCTGGAAAGAACGTTGGCTATTGGAGGCTCCGGTGCGGATGAGGACATGATGCGCGGTAATACTCTGGCGGCGATTGTGGGCAACCGTAGTCATGAGGAGTTATCGAACGTAGCCCAAAGCAACACTATCTACTTTACGGAAAAGATGTTTGCCGCAGGTATTCTCGAAGCCATGAACTATTATGATTTTCTTGGCAGTTGTCAGGCCCCTGATCCCGTTAAAGGCGCAAGCCATACGGATCCTGAAGAAATTACGGAGTCTACTGAATGAAGCTTGTCTGCACCGATATGGACAGGACGCTGTTGCCCAATGGAGAGCAACCCGAATCGCCTCATGCGCGCCCGATCCTTTGGCATCTGTTGTCTACCCATACCTTTGCCCTTGCTTACGTGAGCGGGCGTGATCTTGCTAGAGTACTGGATGCTATTGAAGAGTACGATTTAAGAATGCCGGATGTCATTGTTGCTGACGTGGGAACCAGCCTCTATACCCGCGATGGCGATAGCTGGACACCGAGTGCCGAATGGGAATCACGTGTCCTGAAAGACTGGAATGGTCGTGACTCCTGTGGAGTCGAGGCGATCCTGCAAGATATCAATGGTTTACATAATCAGGAAGAGGATCGCCAGTCCTTGTACAAGCGAAGCTACTACTATTCTGAGTCAGCTGATGAATCACGATTGGTTGACAGCGTACGAGCCAGTCTTGACGACAATGGCATCACAGCGTCAGTTGTCACCAGTCATGATCCGATAAAAAAGCTCGGCCTTTTGGATGTCCTGCCTGAGTCGGCCACCAAACGAGAGGCCGTGTCTTATCTTCAAACCAGTTTTGGCCTTGCGAACGAGGAAATCATGTTTGCCGGTGATAGCGGGAATGATGTGTCAGCGTTATGTGCGGAGCAGCCGGGGGTGCTGGTCGCTAATGCCGACACGCCTACCAGAGAGGCTGTTCAGAATGCCCTGAAAGCATCGCATTCGACCAACACCTATTTTGCACGTGGTAGCTTGAGTGTCGCCGGGTTTGATTCGCTTAACGGTAACTATTCGGCAGGGATTATCGAAGGCCTGATTCACTTCAGACCCCAATGGGGTAAGCATCTGAAGGATACCGATTGGTTGAGAGCCGCATTGAATGACTCATCACCGCGCAATGGACTGTCGGGCTATCAGTCCGCCTGAACGGGCCAGGTCCGAACAGGTATACTTGCCGCAGACAGGTTTGGAATCACTACAATAATCCATGACTGAGCCGGCGTATGCCGAGCGGCACTGACTTGACAATGGATACGGCAATTGTCAAGTCAGTGCATGGATGACAACGCTCAAGCCGTGCCAGCGGTCAAGCCATTCTTTCTCTTTACAGCCGAGCCTTACAGACAATGCCTTCGCGAGATTACCCCGCAGTCTCCCTGCACGAACTCAATAAACTGAACAAGCATCAGCGTGATCAATTGCTCAGCCGGGCAGAGGACGATCTGGAGCCCTTCATTGCGGGTGTCAAGCCCATCATCCAGGCCGTTCTGGCCGATGGTGATGAGGCCATTGCGAGATACGGGCGCGAATTCGATGGAGCCCTGCAACTGCGTGCCGATAATCTTGCAGCCACACCTGCGGATATCGACAAGGCTTTTGATCAAGTTGACAAGGCCATGATTGAAACACTTGAGTATTCGGCAGATAACATCCGGCGCTTTCATGAGGCACAGTGTCCACCGGAAATGTGGATGAAAGAGATTCGTCCGGGTGTACTGGTCGGTGAGCGTGCAACGCCTATAGACTCGGTTGCCTGTTACTCACCGCGAGGCAAGGGCTCGTTCCCTTCGGTCACCTTGATGACAGCAATACCGGCAGCAGTTGCCGGCGTACCTGAGCCTATTATTCTGACGCCACCGGGCCCTGACGGGCAGGTTGATCCCGCAACACTGGTTGCCGCACGGCTAGCCGGGGTTGAGCAGGTTTTTAAGGTGGGTGGGGCACAGGCAGTTGCTGCGGTGGCTTATGGAACAGCCACTATTCCACGTTGTTTCAAGATTGTCGGCCCCGGAAGCCCGTGGTTGGTCGCTGCCAAACGGTTGCTGGCAGGACGTATCGATCCGGGTTTGCCCGCCGGACCCAGTGAGACCATCCTGTTGGCGGATGACACTGCCAACCCCTTGATAGCGGCGCTGGATATGACCATCGAGTCCGAACATGGTAATGACAGCAGCGCCTTTCTGGTGACCTGGGATCGGGAATTGGCACAGGCTGTGGTGAATGCCATACCGCAATACTGGGATCGGCAGAGTGAGACGTTGGCAGGTTATTCATCAACGGTGTTGAGTGGTCAACGCGGTGGTGTTGTACTGGCAGATTCTGCAGAGTCTGCCTATGCATTCATCAATGACTATGCACCTGAACACTGCCAGGTGTTGTCAAAACACCCTTATGAGCATCTTGCTCACATACGTAACGCCAGTGAAATTTTGTTGGGTGAAAATGCAGCTGGTTCTATCGCAAATTACATGATGGGACCTAACTGTGTACTGCCCACATCAGGTGCTGCTCGCACACATTCCCCCCTGGGCGTGCATGATTTCATCAAGACCTGCTCGGTTGGTCATATGACGGCGACCGGGTATCAAGAGATGGCACCGCATACTCATCGCTTTGCCAGTTACGAAGGCTTTGACGGGCATGCCAATGCTGTGTCCATGCTACGTGAAGAGGCGATGAAGTCCTGAGACATAGTATTTTCTTGAAGGTTATCTTGCGTCTCGTTAAATCACTACAGCGTCTTTGAAGTTTTCATAAAAGCTTTACGTTCAAAAAACTGGACTTATAAACTAAACAAGTGTCACAAAATCGCAAGTAACGTTTTTGTTTCGCGGTGTTCGCGTACCATCGCTGCGTGCGATATCGGCTGGATGCGGAAAGTACGGTTCGTGATTCGTTGCCGATTCATCGGTAGTGTTTTTCTTTTCTGAAATTCACCAGTACCGGGGTTTCCGTGAAGTATTAATCACAAGACTGTAAAGCCTTGTTGCTTACGTTTCGTGTGGGCGCCAAAGTGTCTACTTCATTGCTGAATCTCATGATTGAGCTTAGTTGAATTTACCTCACGACAAGCAGCGCAGAAACGCTACACCGGTTGTCTCACTTACCCATAAAATCAAACGAGAAAATTGTCAATGTCTTTTAAGAAAGCCCAAATCGCTACTGTTATCGGTGCAGCCATACTGGCCGCAACGGCAGCTCCCATTGTCTCAGCGGATAATGGTCACCGCGCTGATCGCACGGTTATCTACATGACCCGTCATGCGGAGAAGCAGAATGATCTTGATGAGAAACTGAATTCTGTCTGCAAGTCTGATTTCTCTCGTTGTGAAGAAGAGTTGAGTGCTCTTGGGGAGCTGCGAGCTGAACTGCTGGCAGAGTGGTTTGAAGATCGAGGTATTCTGCACAAGATTACTGACGTTATTTCAAGCGACAAGCAACGTACACGTCAAACGGTTGAGCCAACGGCTCGCAAGCTACTTGCCATGGGCGTACACCTGGAAAACCTGGAAGCGCCGGCTGATCGCATTCCCGACGGTGTTCGTCAGGTACCATTTGATGTCGCAAACACTGATGGCAATGAACTCAATGGCAACAGTGGCTCAGTAGTTCCGACCCTTGCGGCTATTGAAGCACTTGAGCCTGGCAGTGTCGCTTTGGTAGCGGTCCACAGTGGCACGATCTACAGGATCATGGGTGGCGGCGACACAGACGGTAACCCGAATACGCCTAAGGATGGATCTGACACGAGCGTTGGCCTGGGCATAGACACCACAGTTGGGATCCCACTTGCTGACATCACATTGTTTCCCAAAAAAGAATCAGATGGCAAGCTCCGAACCTTTGGTGACATCTGGAAAATAGTGATAAACAACAACACCGGAAATGCGCGAGTGGCCTGGCGCAAGAACCTTCAGCCGCTTCGCCTGAGTGTTGAAAATCAGACGCTGACTCGTGGCAACAAGCACGAGAACCGCTACTGGTAAATAGCCTGCACGCAGGGGTGGTCAGATAGGACCATTCTGGTCAAAAAAGGGGAGCATCGGCTCCCCTTTTTTTTGTGAGCCATAGCACCGCATGATCACGACATTCGTATCGGTATACTCTAAGCGGTAACTTCGTCCATAATACCGAACATGAAATCCTTATTACTGGTAGCCCATGGCAGTCGCAGGGCAGAATCCAATGCCGAAATCGCTGCCCTGACACAACGTTTGGCTGACAAGGCCGGACACGACTTTGGTGCTGTCGAATGCGCTTTTCTCGAATTGGCAGAACCGCTGATACCTGACGGTATTCAGAGTTGTATCGACAAGGGTGCAACCAGTGTTAGTGTGGTTCCGTATTTTCTCGCACGCGGAATTCACGTCGTTGAGGACATTCCTGAGCAAGTTGCCATCAAACAGAGCGAATACCCTGATTTGGATATACACATCACAGATTACCTGGGCACCTCAGATGAGCTGGTCGATGTACTGATCAAGCTAGCGCATTGACAAATGGTATCGGCTTACAGCAAACAATGACTGCCCTGATAGATAGTATTACGACGGATCATGAAGGTTACCTGATGAACCGTGCCGATTGGACACAGGCTCTGGCTGAAGAGCTTGCCGATGCGGATAGCGTCCAGTTGACAGAGGCACACTGGGAAGTCATACATTTTTTGCAGGAATACTACGACAACTACGAAATAGCGCCTGCAATCCGCATTCTGACCAAGCAGATTGGAAAACGTTTCGGCAAAGAGAAGGGCAACAGCAAGTATTTATACGAGCTGTTTCCCAAAGGACCTGCCAAGCAGGCTTGTCGATACGCTGGATTACCAAAACCTACGGGCTGTGTTTGATACCGCACTCGGTATTGCCTATTCGGCAGCACTGCTGTGGCTACTCATCGGTACCCTCTTCAGAACATCCATCTGGATTCGCTCACGCTCACGCTTTCTTATACCCTTGGCACCCGCGCCACGCAGTAGCGCGGGGGTCGCTGGGCGGCTGGTTCTTGAGCTGTTTGCGTTTCGTTCTCTTGCCAGAGCCAACAAGACGACATGGCTTGCCAGTCTGGCATTTCACTACGGCTTGTTATGGTTGTTAATCGTGCACTTGCGTTTTGTTTTTGAAACATTACCGCTATTCCTTATTCTGTTCATTCAATTCAGTGGCTGGGCAAGCTTGTGTTTCATGGTTGGCCTGAGTGTGCTTCTGCTAAGGCGGTTTGTGGTCGACAGGCTTCGCTATATTTCTTCGCCAAGTGACTACCTGCATCTGCTTTTACTGTTGGCAATTGGACTGTCGGGCATCGTGCTGAAGCGCATCTGGCCCACGAGCTTACATGAGGTGGGTGAGTTTTTTCGTGGTGTTCTGACCTTCAGCTGGGCTCAGATCCCGAACCATGCCGGCCTGGTCTTGCATTTGATGCTTGTTCTGGTACTGCTGCTGGTTTTTCCTGTCAGTAAGCTGGTTCATGGAGTCGGTGTGGTATTCAGTCCCACATTCAATCAGCGTGATCGCACATGAGCCACGCAAACTCCGGACAGAAATCGTCTGGTGAAAAGTCCGGCGTCGTGCGGCAGTATCGGGTGATACCGATCCTTCAAGCCGGATCCATGGCCGATGCGAATACAGCCCGGGCGACACCTCAGGTGCAGGAGTCCAATGGATTGCCCGGTAGCTTGGTTGCTGACTGGCATGACAAGGCAATATCGCGTCTGGGGGAGTTGTTGCGTGAGCGACGTGGTCTACAAGTGTTTATGGATACTTGCACCAAGTGTGGTGCGTGTACCGACAAATGCCATTATTTTCTGGGGACTGCCGATCCAAAGAACATGCCGGTTGCCAGACAGGATTTGTTGCGCTCTGTCTACCGCCGGTACTTTACGCTGGCGGGCAAACTGATGCCAAAACTTGTTGGAGCGCGCGATCTGGATAAAGCCATGCTGGAGGACTGGTATCGGTATTTTCATCAGTGTTCTGAATGTCGTCGCTGCACTGTCTTTTGCCCGAAGGGGATTGATACCAGCGAGGTCACCATGGCAGGACGAGACATTCTGGCCAATATCGGCCTGGGACAACAGTACTCGCAGGAAATCATCAGTAAGGTCAACCGGATCGGTAACAACCTTGGTATGAAAAAACATGCATTGGCCGATGTGCTGGAATCCCTGGAAGAGGACATCGTCGAAGACACTGGCATTGCTGTAAAGCTGCCTCTGGATGACAGGGATGCTGACATGTTGGTAGTCACACCCTCTGCGGATTTTTATGCAGAACCTCATGTCGATGGCCTGATTGGCATGGCGAAGGTTCTGCATGCCGCAGGCATTCGCTGGACGTTCAGCTCTGTCGCATCAGAGGCTGCCAATTTTGCCCTGTTTACTGGTCAGCATGAGCAGATGCAAAGTATTGCACAGCGAATCAGCACTGCTGCAAGAGAGCTGAGGGTCAAACGTATTGTCATGGGCGAATGTGGTCACGCCTGGCGTGTAGCGTATAGTTTTATGGAGACTTTGGTGGGTGATTTTGACTATCTTGATCCTGAACACCCGCGCCCTGAGCATATCTGCGAGCTGAGTTATCAGCTTTTACAGGCCGGAGCGATAACACTGGAGCCTGAGCGAAACGCCGGTAAGATTGTGACGTTTCACGATTCGTGCAATGTTGCGCGTGGCGCTGGCATGGGTGGTGTCAAAGGTGGACAGTTCACTATCCCGAGAACATTGCTTGAAGCCAGCGTGCCGCGACTGGTGGAAATGAGTAAGGATACGACTCATCAAAAGACATTTTGCTGCGGTGGTGGCGGAGGACTCCTCACCGAAGATTTGATGGACGTCAGAATCAAGGGCGCTTTGCCAAGGGCACAGGCATTGAAAGCTGTGGTCGACTCTGACAAGGTAACCCATCTTGTCGCAATCTGCGCTATCTGCAAGACCCAGTTGTCGCAGGTATTACCGCATCATGATCTAGGTGATGTTCAAGTGACAAGCTTGCATCATTTACTGGGTGATGCACTCGTACTATGACACCACCGATTGCCAGTCGAATCGCCCATAAGCGTACCTTGCACGGTGAAACATGGACGGATTACTATCATTGGTTGCGCGCCGAAAACTGGCAGGAATGTGTTGCTGATCCGACAACATTGCCAGAGGCTATCAGCGATTATCTGAAAGCGGAGAATGCTTGGTTTGAGTACTGCATGGAAGATACACAGAATCTCCAGAAACAACTGGTTGCGGAGATGCGTGGCCGGATCCAGGATGTTGATCAATCACTTCCGGATGAAGAAGGTAATTGGTGTTACGTTGAGCGTTATGAGCAAGGGGATGAGTATCCGAGATATTTTCGTCATCTGCGTGATGCCTCACCTGACAACACCGCTCTCGATTTACTGATTGACTTCAACCTTGAATCCACACCTCACGAATACTTTGATCCGGGAGATGTCGAGTACAGTCCTTCGCATACACATCTGGCCTGGAGTGCAGATACCAATGGGTCGGAACGCTATCAGCTGCGCATTCGCAATCTGTCAACCGGTGTGGATGAGGATAAGATAGATGATGTATACGGTGTGTCCTGGGGCAATGCCGACTACCTTTTCTACACGCGAGTGGATGCCGACTATCGCCCGAGTCGTGTATACAGGCATCGGTTAGGAACGCCTCAACATGAAGATGTGCTCGTATTCGAGGAAACAGACAAGCGGTTCTATTGCTCTGTGTGGACCAGTCTCTCCCGGGACTATGTGTTCATAGGCACCGACATGAATGATCAGAGCGAAGTCTGGTACGTAGCTACGGCTGATATAACCGCTCAGCCTGAGATTATCGAGCCACGCGCTGATGACATTGAATACAGCGTTGAGCATCAGGGTGATCGTTTCCTGATTCTGACGAATGTTGACGGTGCTGAGGACTTCAAGATAGTCAGCACACCGTGTGAAACACCCGGCCGCGATCACTGGACAGATTGGCAGGCCTATCGCCCTGGTATCATGGTGCTTGATCTTTATGCCTACAAAGACTGGGTGGTATGGTTGGAACGAGAGAACGCGCTTCCTCGCATCTGTTATTGCCGAGCCGCAAAGTCCGCAAAGGATTATAAAGTTCTTGAGTTCGAGCAGGAAGCCTATGCGCTCAGTGTTGAGCCTTTGCTGGAGTTTGGTCAATCTGTTTTCCGGGTAAGTTATGAGTCACCGTCAGAGCCTGCCAGGACATTCGGCTTCGACATGGCTGATGGCTCGCGTGTGTTGCTGAAAGAAGATGTGTTACCCAGTGGACACAACAGCGATGATTACGTCGTGAGGAGGGTATCCGTACCAGCGATTGATGGGGATTCGGTGCCGTTAACCTTGTTGTATCACAAGAGCACGGCCATCAATGGCACTGCTGCTTGCCTGCTGAGCGCTTATGGCGCTTATGGCTCCTCAATGCCAGCTGATTTCTCCGGTGCGTGTCTGTCACTGGTGGATCGGGGTTTTGTTTACGCAATTGCGCATGTTCGTGGCGGGCAAGAAAAGGGCAGAGCCTGGTACGATGCAGCACGGGGCGTTCACAAGCATAATACATTTGACGATGTCGTGGATGTGGCTCATTTTCTCCTTGACCGGGGGTTTAGTGCTGCAGGCAAGATCGTACTGTCAGGTGGATCGGCTGGTGGGCTTATGGTCGGCGCCGTCCTTAATCAATGTGAACATCTCTGGGCTGGCGCCATTGCCGATGTACCGTTTGTCGATGCTCTTAATTCGCTTATTGATGATTCTCTACCGTTGACTCCCGGGGAATGGACGCAATGGGGAAACCCTCGGGATAGTCGTACGGCATTTCACGCCATACGACAGTATTCTCCCTATGACAATGTGCAAGCTCGTTCCTATCCCCCTATGCTGGTGACTGCCGGTGTCTCCGATCCTCGTGTCACGTATTGGGAGCCTGCCAAATGGGTCGCTCAACATCGCCATGTACGTGATGATGAAACGCTGCTGGTATTCAAAACCAATATGAGTTCCGGACACTTTGGAGCATCGGGACGTTACGCTTCTTTGCAGGATGAAGCTATCGCGCAAGCTTTTGCGTTAAAGGTTGTCGGGCTTGCACCCTGACCAGGGGCGATTTAGCTGGATGTTATGTTCTGCAAACATACCCAGCCATCTACCACTTTCACAGGATAGGTGATCAGATCGGTATCTGCAGGCTCGTTGAGAACCTTGCCAGTACGAATATCAAATTCAGAACCGTGCAGTGGACAACGTAGACGGTGCTTGCACAGTACGCCAAGTGAGAGCGATATATCTTCGTGAGTACACATATCATCAACGGCGAAAACAGTTTCATCAACCCGGCAGAGAAGAATAGCGTTGCCGTGATGTTCGATGCGTCTGGTTTTTCCGTTTTTTATTGTGTCCAGAGGAACAAGCTTTACGGGTTTTGATAATTTGTTCACTTGGCCTGCCTAACGTGCGAGCGATGCGTGGTTCATACTCTGGCGCCGCTGTATGTTCCACTACATCAGTATATGGTGTTTGGCAGGGAAATAGAAAAAACAGTGCCATTTGCACTTGATGAGGCTACAGAAATTGAGCCTCCATGGTTCTCGATGATTTTTTTGCAGATTGACAAGCCTAGTCCGGTTCCGTTGATTTTATCCTGGCTGTGCAGTCGGCGAAAAGGGATGAATATGGTGTCATGAAATTTACTGTCTATGCCTATGCCATTGTCCTTGATCAGTATGTTTAGTACGTCATCAGTTTGCGTGTAGTCGACTTCAACAACAGGGGACCTTTCCGGGTGAGCATATCGCGTCGCATTTTCGAGGAGATTGGTGAATACGCGCTCAAGTTGTTGTTCATTCGCACGTATGGTAGGTAGATCATTTACAATCAGGGATACGTTATCGGCTTTGCACATCTCATGCGTATCTCTTTTGACATTCCTGAAAAGCGAGTTCAGATTGATCTCGGTTTTCTGTAATTCATTGTGTCCTAACTTGGCGTAACTCAACAGATCACTCGTGAGTATCATCATTCGCTCGGCTGAGTTGTTCAGAATTTTCAGATATTCCTTAACCTCCGGGCTGGTGACTTCCCCCAGCTCCTCTTCCAGAAGATCAACTGACATCCGAACATTGCGAATAGGTGTTTGAAGATCGTGCGATGCGACAAAGGCAAATTGTGTCAAGTCCTCATTCGACCTGTTCAGCTCCTTGTTAGCTGTCCGTAAATCAACAGTAAGCACGTCTGCGAGCCGCTCAACACGTCGCCTGGAGGTGACAATGAAGCCAACGAATACAGCGAACAATACTGTGAAAAGACCACCAAGAATTCCAACGGCCCAAGTACTTGTTTTGGTGGCTGACTCTTCTGGAGGTTTTGTAAAAACCAGTTTCCACTGCCGGTTGGCCAGCGTGATACTACGAACCAATGGCTCGTGCTTGTCACTCTTCGTGTCGTCTCCACGACTGAATATGAGCTCAGGCGCTTTGTTCTGCCAGGCTTCGGTGACATCAAAAACCTGCAAAAAGGTAAAGGTAAGATCTCCGGCTTTTATAATCAGATCTCCTATTCTGAAAACGGCTACAACAACGCCTCGAAGTTCAGATTTTTCCTGCAGAATGCGTCCGCTGGAATCCGTGTTGAACACCGGCAGCATCATCAGGAATCCTTTTTGATTTCCTGATTCTTGAGCGAGTGTGATCGGGGCTGTTGCAACGACATCACCCGTGTCGCGAGCTTGCTCAACGGTTGCCCGTCTGGCAGGGTTTGAGCCGATGTCGAATCCGAATGCGCTTTCATTGCCTGTCATTGGTTCGAGGTAGGTCACTATGTATCGGAGGTTTTCGGCGGTCTTTGGCCGCACGGTAAACTCTGGATATCCTCCGGGCTGTATCGAATCATCTAGTCGAACTGCGCGCTCAAAGGATGCAGTATTATTTGATTCTATTGCCGCGTTCCAGGACAAAGCCTGTGTAAAGGGGAAATACTTCTCGATATCCAGTGAGTTAATGAAACTCTGGAAATCCCGACGAGAGACGTCATCAGAGGCGTGAAAAAGTGCCTGCGCGGCCAGAATAAGGGTGGAATATTTTTGTACTGCGTTATTCAGTTGTTCTGTCGCGTTGTCCACACGATTAAAATATTCGCTGTTGGAAATTTCCCGTTGTTTGGAGACAATCGTCGACAAAACTGCACCGGTCAACAAGCCACCGATACACAAGATGATCGGAACCAAAAGACGTAAATCCAGAGAATTCAGCCTTTTTCGCACAAATATTTCACTTGATTGTGTTTTCCTTCTGGTGGCTTTTCAAGCTTTGTTGCATTGTAACGAACCCGTAAACGAGTTCCTTTCACGCAACGGTTTCCCAATTAGGGAGTTGGATAGTACCTGTTGAAGATTGGCAGGCTACAACGTACTTGGTGCTGAAATGCAATAACTGCGGAAGAGCCGGGCCATGTAACCTTGTGTGGCGGTATATTCAAACATCAGGGTAAGCTCGGTAGTGGCGAGCAACTCCGGAATACACCACTGTTACATTACTTGCAAAAAACTGCCAAAGTCACGCAGATTTACGCCGGAAATATCCGGCAATAGTTCAGGTTGCTTTGTTCGGATACTGGCCCGGGTGCCGGGTGGACCACCACACTATTATCAAGACGATAAATATGATCATCATGCCCATGCCTTCCCGGGCGGTTTCAGTTTCGTACCACACATCAATCGACCACCAGCGCGTCGTTCTGGGCCAATAATAGAGTGTACCCACCAGTGCCGCTGCCATTGACAGCAACAGCAAGGCGCGTGGAAGTGCTCGCATCAGCCACTTTGCGCGCAACCCTGCTATGCCTGCCCATATAGCCGGCACCGAATAGATAGCCATCCACATCGGACCATCGGGATCGTTGAACTGCACGCCTATGAACAGTAGCATCAGGCAACACAAAAACAGGTTGAGGTAGCGCATCGCAAAACACTATCACAGATTTCGATAAAGTTTGACAGATTGGCTGATGGAGTTATTATCTGATGAGCGCTTTCTGGAAACATCTGTGCAAATTCCACTCGATGCAAGGCAATGGCAAATGATCCCGATAGTCGGGTACGTGCGGCTATTGCCAACCGATAACCACTAATATTTTGCACCTGAAGATCATGCAATGAAAACGGACAATTGCCCGCACCTGGCGGATACAGGCAATCACACAAGCTGGCAACGGTTTGAGGTTAGTTATTCGTATCCGGTCAGCTTCACCAGTGCCTTGTTTAATCCAGAGAATCCGGTGTTTCGCGATACGCTACGCTATCTCGAGCCTGACAAGCGCCATCGCATGGTTGTATTTCTGGATAGCGGTGTTGTTGATGCCTTGCCCGAATTGCCTGAGACTATTCGGCGTTATACCGAGGTGCATGCTGAGCACCTGCACCTGGTCGTCGAGCCAATATCAATGCCAGCTGGTGAACAGATTAAATCAGAATTGCACTACGTCGAACAAATGCAGAAGGTTCTTTCCGATGAACATATCGATCGACATTCTTATGTCGTCGGTGTCGGTGGGGGAGCGCTTCTTGATGCTGTAGGGTTGGTGGCTGCAACATCGCATCGTGGTATTCGTCATGTTCGCGTACCTACGACCGTATTGGCGCAAAACGACTCCGGGGTCGGCGTCAAGAACAGTGTCAATCTATTCGGGCAGAAAAACTATATTGGAACGTTTGCCCCGCCGTTTGCAGTATTCAACGACTATGAGTTCATTGAGTGTCTTCCAGAGCGAGACAAGATCGCTGGAATGGCCGAGGCGGTAAAAGTTGCCTTGATTCGCGATGCTGGATTCTACCTTTGGCTTGAGCAGCAAGCTGATGATCTGGTTGTTTTTAAACGTCCGGCCATGAGCTATATGATCAAGCGTTGTGCCGAGCTGCATATGCGGCAGATAGCGCACGGCGGTGATCCGTTTGAGGTTGGGAGTGCCCGACCATTGGACTTTGGTCACTGGTCCGCGCACAGGCTGGAGACGCTGACACGCTATCATTTGCGTCACGGGGAGGCCGTGGCGATCGGAATAGCACTTGATGCGCGCTATTCGGTACTCAGCGGGTTGCTGGAAGCCGGAGTGGATGAGCGCAT
The DNA here is from genome assembly GCA_045106195.1 of Granulosicoccus sp. Taxonomy (GTDB): domain Bacteria; phylum Pseudomonadota; class Gammaproteobacteria; order Granulosicoccales; family Granulosicoccaceae; genus Granulosicoccus. The sequence continues at coordinate 216,256 of JBGCEH010000024.1, read as the reverse complement.
CTGTTTCCTTCTTGAACACTTGGGATTCAAGTTGTGGCACCCCAGCCTTGAGCACAAAAATGCGCGTGGTAAATATGAAGTGTTGCAGGGGCTGACAGATTTTCGAGAACATCTGGGTGGTGAACTGACCATCACGCTGCTTTCAGCGGTCGGAAAAGGTGTTGAGGTGCATGAAATCGATGAGTCGTTGGTGAAACAATCAATAGAGTGGATGAAACTGCGACACCTGTCCTGACCATGCAACCGCTGTATCCTGATGGTCGCGATATCAACTTTCACTAACAAAAAGGGGGCGACAGCGATCGTAACAAAAGACTTGGAACTCTGGCTCGAAGCGCGTTTGTCGGCAGAGAACTGGCAATGGCTGCAGTCAAGGCTTGAGATACTGCGACAGCCCTTTGCTGCGCGCGATCTGCACATCTCTTTAGGTTTGGTGCCACGCAAGCTTGGTAGAGCCGATCTCAACCTCGATGACAAGGAGATTGAAAACATTTCGCGCTCCAGTAATCTGCATCTGGACACCTCCGACTGGACGGTTGAAACTACTGCGCGCGTGCTTATGCTATGTACGGTTGCCGAACGTGATGAAGACACTTTTAGTCAGCTGTTCAGCGAGTTATGCCGAACCGCTGATTTAACGGAATCCATCACTTTCTATCGGGGCGTGGCTTTATATCCTCATAGTGCTGCTTTGGAAAAGCAGATTGGGGAGGGTTTGCGAACCAATATTCGCGCTGTTTTCGAAGCAATTGCACATCGAAATTCGTATCCCTGTGTGTATTTTGATCAAAATCGATGGAATCATATGGTCCTCAAAGCGCTTTTCATTGATAGCACACTGGCGCCAATACAGGGTCTGGACGAAAGAGCCAATGCCGAACTCGCCCGGATTCTTTGCGACTATGCACACGAGCGCTGGGCGGCAAATAGAGTGGTCACGCCCGAGCTCTGGCGTTGTGTCGGACCATTCGCCACTGCAAGTATGATTGACGATCTGCGCTGTGTTGCGCAATCGTCTGCGCAGGTAGAGCGTCAGGCCGGATTGCTGGCGTTGTCGCAGTGTCCCGACAGCGCAGCGCATGATGTTCTCAGTCAATTTCCCGAGGATGCATCTATGATTGCGCGAGGTGAGCTGAGCTGGACTACACTGAGCTACTCACTGGGAATAATCGGTGAGAGTCCCACGGGAATTGCCTGATTGACGGAGAAAAGTTGTGATGTTCATTGACCCTCATGCACATATGATTTCGCGCACCACCGACGACTACCAGGCTATGGCAGCATCGGGCGTTGTGGCAGTGATCGAACCTGCTTTCTGGGTGGGTCAGCCGCGCACTCATGTCGGCACATACATTGATTATCTGTCTGCAATTCTCGGATTTGAAAGGTTTCGTGCGGGTCAGTTTGGTATCAGACACTACTGTACGATCGGTTTGAATTCTAAAGAGGCAAACAATGAAGAACTTGCTGAGGCGGTTATGGAAATCCTGCCCCGTTTTGCGCTTAAGGAAGGCGTCGTAGCCATCGGGGAAATCGGTTACGACGAGCAGACAGAACTTGAAGATCGTTATTTCAGGCAACAGCTTGAATTGGCCAAAGAACTTGATCTACCTGTCATGATTCATACGCCACATCGCGATAAGAAGCGTGGTACCAGTCGATCCATGGACGTTTGTGAAGAGCACGGAATGGATCCCGGCAAAATAGTTGTCGATCACAATAACGAGGAAACTGTACGTGAAGTCCTCGATCGTGGCTATTGGGCTGCGTTCTCCATCTACCCTTCTACCAAAATGGGCAATGAACGTATGGTGGATATTCTGGCTGAATACGGGTCGCGAAAAATCATGGTCGACTCCGCCTGTGACTGGGGTATCTCAGAGCCTCTGGGCGTTGCAAAAACTGCCAGTCTCGCATTGCAGCGAGGTATTCCCGAGGAGGATGTCAACCGTGTTTGTTACCAGAATGCACTGGACGCTTACGGCCAAAGTGGTCAAATGAGCGAGAGTGACTGGTTGGATCCCTTACCTGTTGATCAACGAACCGTGTACGAAGGCAACTCCATCCTGAGGGGGGGGCGAGAGCCATTGGTTGAAGAGCATGCTGTCAAGCGTAACGCTGATAATCTGATCATCGAGTAGTGAATAATCATTCAGACAATGCCGTTGTCGATAAGAATCTGCGTGAACTGATCACCGGTATTGACAAGGGAACTGAAGATAGTTTCTATCCTATAGAGAAGCTTGATGCACACGTTCGCAATGTGCCGCACGTGGCGATATCCATATTCGTTTTTTGCAATCAGCATATCTTGCTGCAAAAGCGTGCTGAAACAAAATACCACTCGGGTGGACTTTGGGCCAACACGGTTTGCTCTCATCCTCGCTGGGAAGAATCTGCGCAGAGTTGTGCGGGCAGGCGCTTGCGTGAAGAGTTGGGTTGGAATGTGCCTCTGCGTAAATTTGGCCTGATCAATTATGCTGCACGTGTCGGCGAGCTATACGAAAACGAACACGTACATTGTTTTTACGGCCGGCTTGACAAGTCAGAACTGCCCAGCAGATTCAATCCTCAGGAAGTATCTGCTGTTCAGTGGCTGACCATTCCTGAAATCATGGAACAAATAGACATCCGACCAGAGTCATTCACTCCCTGGTTCAAGATCTATATGGCAAAACATCGAACGATGATTGATTCGGTTTTATACCAATGTCCCACCTAGTTACCACAAGAAATAGATGGCACCTGTTCTCAAGCTGTGTTAGCGTTTCTGTGCTCCTGAACATGCTGGTAAAAAATACGCTACGCATGTTTCTAGTTTGTAATGACCAGCGATATGGAGCAACAGCATCCTGAAGTTTAACAATAATTAAACCAAGGTTGCTGCCACTGCAATGGATTGCGATTGATATGTTCACCTACCACCGCAGGAGTAAACATCACATGCAAATATCCAAAGTAGCAACGTCGGTCGCGCTCGCGACCGGATTAATGCTGGCGGCAAGTCTTGCCCATGCAGAAAACGTCAAGATCAAGCTAGAGCCCTATGTCACGGGTCTTAATGCCCCGGTTGCGATGGTTCAACCAGAGGGTGACGATCGGAAATTCGTGGTCGAGCACTTCGGCCGTGTGCGTGTTATCAATGCTAATGGCGAGTTGGAGGCAACCCCCTTCCTGGACATTCGCAATCTGATTGTTGATCAGTTTTCTGATTTTGATGAGCGCGGTATGTTGGGTCTCACCTTCCATCCGGATTTCCAGAGTAATGGCAAATTTTATGTGGCCTACAGCGGTCATCTGGATTTTGATGCTGACCTGGGAAAGGAATTCTGGTGGGACCATACCAACACGGTTGCAGAGTTTACGGTCTCGGAGAACGATCCCAACGTAGCCAATCCCAATACGATGAGAATCATCACCGCTATTGATTGGCCGCAGTTCAACCACAACGGTCACTGGATTGATTTTGGTCCGGATGGCATGTTGTATATCAGCACCGGCGACGGTGGATATGCCAATGACTGGGGTATCGGACACAACGTTACTGAAGGCAACGGCCAGGACATGACTACACTGCTTGGCAAGATACTTCGCATTGATGTCAACAAGACAGAGAATGGTAACAACTACGGAATTCCTGACGATAATCCGTTTGTTGGAAACGATGAAGTATTACCGGAAATCTGGGCGTCAGGCCTGCGTAATCCGTGGCGCTGCTCGTTCGATCAGGGTGATGGCAAGTTGATGTGTGGCGATGTGCAGCAAAACAGTTACGAAGAAATCAATGTTGTTGAAAAGGGTGGTAACTATGGCTGGCGTGTCATGGAGGCAACTCATTGCTTTGATTACACCAAACCTGATGAGCATCCGGCTATTTGTGATTCTGACGGCCTCATACAGCCAGTCATGGAATACAACAATTGCACTGCCAAGCCTGATGGCTGCAAGGGTATTTCGGTCACAGGTGGTTATGTGTATCGCGGTGGCGTTGAGGACTGGCAAGGAAAGTATATCTTTGGTGACTGGAGTCAGTCGTTTGCTTCCATGCGAGGCCAGGTGTTTATCGGATCCCCCGGTGATGATGGCCAGTGGTCAATGAGTGAAACCGAAGTGGTTAACATGGAAGGCGATCGTCCCTACATGTTGGCGTTTGGCCAAGATCTGGATGGTGAAGTTTATGCATTGACTTCAATCACCACTGGCCCTGTAGGTTCGCTGGACACCATCTATAAAATCGTGCCTGGCGAGTAGTCGCTGGAAATATAAGCTGATGCGTGACACGGACTACCCGCAATTGTGCGGTTAGTCCGTGTCCGTCAACGCACTGAAGCCACTACACTAGAGTAATCGCACTATGAAGTCATGGCTGTTCGCCTCGTTGCTAGTTGTGTTGCCCTGTTCAACGGTCGTCGCTGCGGAAGGCAATCCGTTAAAAGGTGAAGAGCTTTTCCAGCAGTGTGTGATTTGTCACAACGTGGGGAGTGGTGCTGAACATGGTGTGGGGCCTGCATTAAATCACGTGTTTGGCCGACAGGCCGGAACCGCTGGCACTTTTCAGTATTCCGATGCACTGATTGCCAAGGGAGCCGAGGAGTCCCTTGTATGGGATGAAAAAAGTCTGTATATCTTTCTGGCCGGGCCCGAACGTTATGTTCCCGGTACCATTATGGGATTCGAAGGCTTAAGAACCGAACAACAAATCAAGGATGTGCTTGCTTATATGATTCAGTATTCGCCTGCGTACAAGCCGGATTCGGGAGAAGAGGTTCCAGCTGAAGTGGCTGAGGCAGCGGTGTTGCCCGAGCAGAGGGGTGACGCTGTTGAGGAAGTTGTACCCGAATTCCCTGAGTCATTCCTGATGTCTGCAGATGCCATTGGAAATGGCGGGGATCTATGGGGCAAGCAATGTAGGCACTGTCATGGTAACTCTGCTTATCCGGGCAAAGCGCCCAAACTAAAGCCGTTAAGCTACACCCCAGAGTTTGTGTTCAGTCGCGTTACCGATGGATTTCGCAAAATGCCTGCGTGGAAGACGGTATTTACGCTCGAAGAACGAAAAAACATAGTTGCATACGTGTTGAGTAACAAGTTCTCACCGTAGGTGTTTGCCGGCCTGGCAAGAGCCGGCGAGTTGAAAGCTTGTGCTCTGCCGACATTCGGGAATGTCGGTAGGCTTACCGCGTTTCAACAATTGTGGTTAATACAGACCTAAGTTACTCGGGTGCTGCCAAGCCATCAGCGCAGCTAATCGAACACGTGCTTCAATACGAGCTCTTTGAAGTCCGTGGAATCTATTTCGCCTTCGGGTAACAACGCAGCTTCAGAACTTATCACTAGCGGCCCATGATCCGTATCGTCTGTTGGCCTGCCATGCGAGCCTTTGACAAGCGTTGTCTGCTTCAGGGATATCACGTCAAGTAGTGTTCTCAAGCCGATTTTTCTGCGCAAGATTCGCGAGCCGACGGCTAGCATCGGCAGTTTGATTTCCGGATCGATGAAGAGTTCTACAGGGTCGTAGCCAGGCTTGCGATGTATGTCTACGGTGCGGGCGTAATCAGGGGCGTGTGCATCATCAAGCCAGTAGTAGTAGCTGAACCATCTATCTGCCTTTGATATGGCGACCAGATCTCCGGAACGTTCATGGTCAAGCCCCAGAGCTCGCTTGCCCTCATCATCAAGGACTTTCTCCACGCCATCAAGTTGTTCAAGTAAAGCTCGTGTTTTCTCCAGTTTGTCTGGGTTGTTCACGTACACGTGCGCAATCTGATGATCTGCCAGCGCAAATGCATCGGAGGCGCCAGCATCCATTTGTTCTCGCCCTTGTTCATTGCGCACTTGAATCAGGCCAGCCTTGCGCAAAGCCTTGTTGATATGTACGGCATCGGTCACTGGCGTAATTCCGTACTCCGAGACGACGACGATATTCTGGCCATGCTCGTCGGCTGTTTTGATCAGTTCACCGCACAGTTCATCCACCTCGCGCAGATCGCTCTGGATCTTTGGATGCTCCAGGTCGGGCCCCAGTCGTTGCAGGTTATAGTCGAGATGTGGCAGGTAGGTTAACGTCAGCGTAGGTTTTCGTGTATCCATAACATGCCGCGTGGCGTCACTGATCCAGCGGCTGGACGTGATATCTGCCATGGGTCCCCAGAATTTGAACAAGGGAAACTGTCCGAATCTTGCATCCAGTTCATCGTGCAAGTCCGCAGGGAAACTGTAGTGGTCAGGAATTTTTCGACCATCTGCCGGATACATTGGACGGGGTGTAGCACTCCAGTCTGCAGTGGAGTACATGTTGTACCACCAGAACATCTTTGCACAGGTGAAGTTTGCATCACGCGCCTTGCCAGCTTCCCAGATTTTCTCCCCTGCCACCAGACGGTTTGACTGGCGCCAGAGCCACACTTCCGACAGGTCGCGAAAGTACCAGCCATTGGCAACAATGCCATGCTCGGAAGGCATCAGGCCGGTGAGCAAGGTTGATTGCGCCGAGCAAGTGACTGCCGGAGTAATCGCCTTGAGCGGACGAATCCCCCCGCGCTGCGCAAGTTTTTGTAAATGCGGGGTGTGAGCGCCCACCAGAGCCGGGCTCAAGCCTACTACCAGAATAACGAGAGTCTGTTTCATTGAATCATGATACTTAGCACGATGGTTTTAAGGCAACACTATTCGTGCTTTACTATACATAACGTCGTCTGGGTCTAGCTGCTTGCTGTGGCTGAGTCGAATCTCATCATAAACAACAGGGAAATACTTCGTGCAGATCATCCATGGAAATGGTGCTGTCAGTCATCTGAGCTATTGCTCCAACATTCACCCTGGTGAATCGTGGGCAGAGGTCAGGCAAAATCTGGTGCAGTACCTGCCAGATATTCGCCAAGCCATGAACCCTGACGGCGAGTTTGGCATTGGCTTGCGGCTGTCAGCGGCTGCCGTGGCTGATCTGGCCGATCAGAATGCGTTAACCGAATTCAAGACGTTTCTGGATGACAACCAGCTCTATGTATTTACCATCAACGGTTTTCCCTACGGCCCGTTTCATGGTACTCGGGTAAAAGAGGATGTGTATCTTCCTGACTGGCAGGATGCCGAGCGGCTGCGATATACCAATCAACTGGCTGATGTGTTTGCAGAGTTCTTGCCGGCTGGGCAGGTTGGTAGTGTCAGCACCGTGCCGGGTGCGTTCTGGTCAAGTATCAATGGTGTGGATGATATCTGGTCCATGACGCGCCATATGGTGGAGCACGCTGCCCATCTCGTGGAGCTGGAACGCAATACGGGCAAGCGCATTGTGCTGGCGCTTGAACCTGAGCCCTGTTGTTTTCTCGAAACCATCGAGCAGTCAGTCGCTTTTTTTCGTGATTTCCTGTTCAGCAGTGAATCACAATCACAATTGGCTGGCCTGCTCGGAGTCTCACCGAGTCAGGCCGATTTACTGCTGCACAGGCATCTGACATTGTGTCTGGATTTATGCCATGCGGCGGTGGAGTTTGAATCGTATGATGCCTGTATCGCGGACTTGCGTGGAGCTGGGATCGGGATCGGAAAATTGCAAATCAGTGCGGGCTTGCGCCTCGAGAGCGTTACCAGGGATACCATCGATTTATTGAAACCGTTTGAAGACAATGTGTATTTGCATCAGGTGGTAGAAAACTGCGGCGGGTCGTTAAACCGCTTCGCTGATCTTGCCGAGGCGTTTGCGGCTCTTGATGATGACAATGCTGAACGCGAATGGCGTGTGCATTTTCATGTTCCGATCTTTCTTGACGATCTCGGGGATTTTTCCTCTACCCAGTTTTTTGTGCGAGAAGCGCTGGACAAGCACAGGACGGATCCTGTCAGCACGCATCTGGAGGTGGAAACCTATACATGGAACGTTCTGCCCGCTCAGTATCGGCAACAGTCGATCGACGCTGCCATTGTGCGTGAACTGCAATGGGTCAGTGATCGACTCTCGTGAGCTTTAGCGCTGCCACCTTTCTGAAACTTGGCCGTGTATCGAATCTGCCAACGGTTTGGACCAACACACTGGCCGGCGTTGTTCTGGCGGGTGGTTCTCCTGATGACTGGCGTATTATTCTATTACTGCTGGCAATGACGTTTGCGTACACAGGTGGCATGTTCCTTAACGATGCCTTTGATAGTGAGATTGACGCACGCGAGCGTCCCGAGCGGCCTATACCGTCGGGCGAAGTGAGTATGGTGAGCGTGTTTACGATGGGCTCAGCCATGCTCGGGGCAGGGGTGCTGCTGGTTGTCTGGTGCGCTCTGACCCCTGGTGGTGGCGGAACGCGTGCTATTGTTGCGTCTGTGGCGTTGGTTGCAGCTATCGTCCTCTACAACGCATGGCACAAGGCCAATCCGTGGAGTCCATTGGTCATGGGTCTGTGTCGTATGCTGGTCTATATCACCGCAGGCTGGGCCTTAAGTACTGAAGTGTCGTCAATGTTATATTTTGGTGGCGCCGCCATGCTGTGTTATCTCATTGGTTTGACTTATACCGCAAAGCAGGAAAATCTGGGTGAGGTAAAAAATCTGTGGCCTCTGGTGTTTCTTGCAGTTCCCGCGATATACGCCGCGTTAAACGCGTCCGTGCATCTTCAGTCGTGGTTGGCAATCCTGATATTCCTTGCATGGTTATGCTACGCCCTTCGATTTGTCAAACGCAGGCAAGCCGGCGATATACCCAAGGCTGTGGTGAGCATGATTGCCGGCATATCACTGATTGATGCGATGTTCATTGCCTCGATAGGCTCTCTTTCATGGGTGATATTGGCATTACTCGCGTTTGGTCTGACCTTGTTCCTGCAACGATATATCTCAGGCACCTGACGATGTCACCCAATCCATCTTGAGAACTCTGGTAATTGGATCGTTGCTTCTGTACCGTCGCATTCTGGCGCACTTTCCTACTACGTGTCCGCTATAGCCGGAATCCATTGCATTACATCAAGCAATGTTTACTGAAAAGCGAAGTATTATTTAGAAAATGGATCAATATTCAGCTTTTCCATCAACTGTTCCATGACACGCCAGACAGGTGCACCCGGTTTGATCTGCGCATCATAGACACTCGCCAGCAAAGCCCGGTCGTATAAGGTGATGGATTTGGGTTCAACGATGTTATTAAAGGAGAAGAATGTCGAGCCTGAAAAATCGTTGAAAAGGCCAAATGACTGATAGATTTCCTCTTGCAGGCACGTTCTTATCATCGCTTGAGGCAAGTCCTGACGCACATAGACAAATGCCTGGCTGATTTCCATGGCCCGGGTTTGAAAGGGTGCGAAGAAGCAAGGGATGTCGTGATGATCCTCCATCGATTTCTGATAGACCGGACGCAGGGGTATCGCTTTGGTCATGGCGAACATGGTTGTCGCATCTGTAAAGATAACGACAAAATTAGCACAATGATCGCTGTTGTCTGCAGAACAGGCGGCTGACTGAAAGGGCGGAGTCTGTTCCACAGCGGCGAGATAGTCTTTGGCGTTGGCAAATGTGTGTTCAACCGGCAGTAATGAAAGTCCAGTTTGCCGCGCAATGCCAGCAAGGGTCGATTGTGCAAGTCTGCCGGATTCCTCAGTGGCTTCACCGATGATGGCGAAATGAATGTCATCTACCCATTTGCTTACTACGTTGGCATTACCACCAAGAATATGAATCGCTTGATCATAAATCTGTCCCTCTTCGCTTTTGGTCAATTGTTCAGCAGCTTGCAGGCTGATGGCATTCGCGCTCAGGAAAATTGCCATCGCCCATGATAGGGTCAAGCAGGCGGTGGATTTGCGACACAGACTTGCGGCCTGCCGTTTTGTCGGGGGCGAATATAGAGCTCTCATGAATATGTCCTGGCTGGCATGTTCAGTTAGCGATCATACGCGCATATGATAAATTATCGAAAAGATTCACTCCTGGCTACAGCGGCAAAAAGCTGACGACAGTTTAATCTACGGTAGTATGATCGGTCCTGATACAAAGCTGTCACAAGTCATGGCTCGCTTGGTTTCACCTGTCCGAGCGTTCATCCAAAGACGAGAAACCTTACATGCTAACGGCGTTTCAATCACTTGGAAAGGCACTGGAACAACGAGTTGTTGGTCAGGCTCGGCTTGTTGAGCGTCTCCTGATTGCCTTGCTTGCCGATGGACATCTGCTTGTAGAAGGTGCACCCGGGCTTGCAAAAACGCGTGCGGTCAAGTCGCTTGCGTCTTTGATTGAGGCCGATTTTCAACGCATTCAGTTCACACCCGATCTGCTGCCATCAGATATAACCGGCACTGAGATTTATCGCCCTGAGAATGGCACTTTCGAATTTCAACCCGGTCCGGTTTTTCATAATCTGGTACTCGCCGATGAAATCAATCGCTCTCCCGCTAAAGTTCAGTCTGCATTACTCGAGGCGATGGGGGAGCGACAAGTGAGCGTTGGAAGAAGAACCTTGCCGTTGCCTGAGTTATTCCTGGTGATGGCGACACAGAATCCCATAGAACAGGAAGGGACCTATTCTTTGCCCGAAGCGCAGCTCGATCGCTTCATGTTGCATGTGACGGTGGGTTATCCGGACGCAGCGGCCGAATGTTCGATACTGGAGATGGCTCGCAAAGAGTTGATTGATGAATCGAGTCAGGTGCTTGCGCCGCTACTAACGCCCGAACATATCCTTGCAGCCCGCAAATCCATTATGGCATTGCATATGAGTCAGCAAGTGCAGGAATATCTCATACAATTGATACTGGCCAGCCGTACCCCCCGTCTATATTCTGACCAACTGGCAGACGATATCGAGTTTGGTGTGAGTCCGCGTGCAACCATTGCTCTTGATCGATGTGCGCGAGCCAGAGCATGGTTACATGGCCGAGACTATGTCTCTCCTGACGACGTTCAGGCAATGCTGCATGATTGTTTGCGTCATCGGATGATCCTTAGTCTGAAAGCTGAGTCTGCGGGGTATAACTCCGACGACGTGATCGACCGATTGCTCGAGTTAGTACCAGTCACATGAATTTTCGCTCACCTTGAATTTGATAAGCCCTTGCCGACAGTGTAATTCAGCGCTATTCACATGCCAATACAACGACAACAATCTCACAATGGCGTTTATCTGGAGATGAACGAACTGCTCGAACTTCGGAACACGGTGCGACGTCAGTCTGCAATCGGTGCTCGAGCAGTCGACAGCACTTTGCGTGGTGAAAGCAAATCGAAGGCTCGAGGGCATGGTATAGAATTTTTAGAGGTGCGACCCTATCAGTCGGGTGATGATATCCGCACTATTGATTGGCGCGTATCGGCACGAGCGGGAAAACCATTTACCAGACTGTATTCAGAGGAGCGCGAAAGAACGGTATACATTGCAGTTGATCAGCGTGTCAATATGTTCTTCGGCAGTGGTAAGGTTTTTAAATCGGTAGCGGCTGCACGACAGGCAGCGCTCATAGGCTGGTATGCATTGTGTTCGGGTGATCGTGTGGGGGGAATTGTCATGAGTGAGGTGATGCAAAGAAGTCGCATCGGCTCCACAAGGCGGTCGCTATTACAGTTTCTACAGTCTGTCGCTCACGCTAATCAGGCATTGAGCGCACATAGCATGAGCAATGAAACGATCCATCAGCTATTGCAAGATTGTCTGACACATGTGTCCACTGGTGCAACGCTTGTCGTGCTGAGTGATTTTCACGACGTCGATAAGTCCTGCTGCCAAGCTTTGGCCGCACTATCGCGAAAATGTAAACTGCTGCTGTTGAATGTTTCTGACCCGCTGGAAACTTTGTTACCCCATGTTGGCAGTGTTGGTATTGGCAACGGTGCAGACACGGCACGCGTTGTTATCGGTAAGGTACAACAGCGTCTCTACACCGAACAACGCGCTCGCAATAGGCAAGATTTGTACAACTGCGTTGATCAGTGTTCCGCCTGTCTGCATGAAGTATCGACCAGTGATGATGCCAGATTCACGCTATCACTTTATAGTAAGTTCCAGCACGTCAGACGATGACTGACGAGCAGCAATTTATCTTTAACGGCCTGCGTGACTTGCATCAACCGCCGTCTATAAATATGTGGCCGCCGGCCATTGGCTGGTGGGTTGTTGCTATCGTATTGACAGCGGTTATTGCGTGTACGGCTGCATGGTTTGTCAGATACAGAAGGCAACACAATCCTCGATGGCAGGCTGCAAAAGCGCTGCGCGAAAATTTTACTCATTGGCAAACCAACGCAGACCCAGCATTGTATTTGCTACAAAGCCATCGTGTACTCCGGCAGTTTGCGATTGAGTTGGCTGGTAGACATCAAGTGGCAAGTCTCTGCGGTGTTCAGTGGGTAGATTGGCTTGAGCTGCGGATTAATCAACCATTGCCTGAGGTGGCGCGATTCTCCCTGGGGCATGGTGCCTATCAGCGAGAAGTTATTGGCAATGAGTTGATTGAACAGGTGCACGCAGCATACTTGCAGTGGGTCGACCTGGCTCGTGAACCTGAAAGTGTTCTTCCTGATGAAGGTGTCAGTGCCTTGGAGGTAACCCCCATCATACGAACAATCGGTACGGGTAAACAGGAGATCAATTCAACGGTGAATGCGAGGACTCATGCTTAGCTGGCAGTGGCCTTGGATGATATTAATGTTGCCTGTGCCGTGGCTGGCGAGGCGCTGGTTGCCAGCATTCAAGGAAAAGCCATCTGCAATACGAGTTCCGTTTTTTGCCGAGCTGATGCAGTTGCCTGTAAACGCATCGGGGCACATGGTGTATCGCATACCGGCAATGTTGGCATTGTTGATGTGGTTGATGCTGATTATCGCAGCCGCTCGCCCTGTCTTGTATGGTGAGCCTGTCAGTGTTGTGTCCAGTGGGCGTGATCTCATGCTGGCCATTGACCTTTCTGACAGTATGCGCATAGATGATATGCAAATTGACAATCGCTTTGTAACTCGAATGGATGCGATAAAAGAGGTAGCGGGCAGTTTTATACAGCGCCGCCGTGGAGATCGAATCGGATTGATACTGTTTGGTCAGCGTAGTTATCTACAGACGCCTCTGACTTATGATCGTCGGTCAGTGGTCGTGCAACTTAGTGAAGCACTTCCCGGTTTTGCCGGATCATCTACCGCTATTGGTGATGCCATCGGATTGTCTATTTCAACCTTACGTGATAGACCAGCGGCCAGCCGCGTACTTGTACTTCTTACCGATGGTGCGAACACAGCGGGTACCGACCCTGCACAGGCTGCAGATATCGCTGTCGAATCGGATATTCGAATTCATACTGTGGGTGTGGGGGCGAAAAGCAAACGCATCATTGATGTTACTGGCGGTGAGCGTGAGATAGACCCGTCCAGAGATCTTGACGAGGCAAGTTTGCAGTACATCGCCGAGAAGACAGGTGGGCGCTACTTTCGAGCTCATGATCCACAAGAAATGGAGTCCATCTATGCGATTATCGATGAGCTCGAACCCGCGCCCGAGGAGCAAATGCTGCGCCCGCAACGCACCCTTTATCACTGGCCGCTGTTTCTGGCACTGTTGTGTTGTTTGCTGCTGTTGCTGACGCGTGACAGAGTACTGGCATGAATGAGCTTGTTGAGAACTTTCGTTTCATGCGGCCCTTGTGGTTGCTGACAATGCCTGTCGTTGTACTGACGCTCTTCTGGCATGCAAGGCGGCTGGGATCGGCTGGATGGTCACGCTATATTGACCACGATAAACTGAAACATCTTGTGGTGGGGGGCTCTGCACAACAGTCCTGGTACCGTCCGTGGGTCATGCTGTTTCCTCTATTGTTGGCATGCGTTGCGCTGGCAGGTCCCAGTTGGAAAACCTTGCCAGGCAATATGGCCGCTAATCGTCAGGCGATGGTTATCCTGTTCGATCTGTCGCCATCCATGCTGGCACAGGATATCAAGCCAACCCGGCTGGAGCGTGCCAGTTTCAAACTGATTGATCTCTTGCGTACCCGTAGTGTCGGTGAAACTGCCCTGATCGTATATGCAGGTGACGCCTATAGGGTCACCCCGCTAACGGATGATCCCGCCACTATCGGGGCGCTTGTGCCTACGCTTCATCCGAGCATCATGCCGGTATCCGGCAGCCATCCGGAAGCTGCGCTGGAACTGGCGCTGTCCCTTTTTGACGGGGCTGGGTTAAGCCAGGGGGACATCGTGGTTATCACCGATGGTATACATCTAACAGCCGCCGACTATATAAAACGCAGCTTGCCACGCGGATACCGATTATCCATTCTGGGCGTTGGTACTGCATCAGGGGCACCAATACCCACAGATAGCACAGGTTTTATGCGTGATGCCAATGACCAAATCATAGTTGCCTCTCTCGATGATGTTTTATTAACCGAACTGGCTGATCACTTCGACGGACGCTACCACCGTGTGACGGCTGATAGCAGTGATGTCGAGTACCTCGGGGGCTTGTCCACACTACCGTTCAGTGCAAGGATAAGAAGTGATGTTCATCCTTCCGATTCTACGCACGATGCTGGATATTGGCTGGTCCTGTTGCTTCTGCCATTGGCAGTCTGTCTGTTCAGACGTAATCTGATCTGGGCTTTTTTGCCGATCTTGCTTTTCCCGCCCGATAGTCATGCCTGGAGTTGGACGGATCTTTGGTTAACCGATAATCAGCAAGCTGAGATAGCCTTGCGCAAGGGGCGGTCCGATTTGGCAGCAGAGCTGTTTGAGCAGACACAGTGGATTGCTGTGGCCAGATACCGAAATGGTGAGTTTGCAGAAGCGGCAGTCTTGTTCTCGAGAGGGCAGGGCGCGGATGATTTTTATAACCTTGGCAATGCCGAAGCTCTGGCTGGCAGACTTGAACACGCACTACTTGCCTATGAAAAATCGTTGGCTCTGGAACCTGGCCATGCGGATGCGCTGTACAACCGGGAGTTCCTGCAAGCGATACTACGCCAGCGGAACGAGCAGGATGACGCAGCGGCCGACGAGCAGAATCGACGAGGTTCCGGTGGGGGTGACGACGAAGGTGAATCCGCTGATGCAGAACCTGGCGAGATGGACGCCGAAAGTGGAGAGCAGCGGCATATCGGTGGCAGTGCCGGTGTCGGTCAAACGTTGAACCAGCAAACCCTTCAGGATGCAGGTCAGTCGAGCTCTTTAGCACCTGTCAATGAGCCCACGGCTGAGCTTTCAGATGATGCAACACCTGTGCAGAGGTCGGGCGCGCTTACCGATCGTGAGATTGATAACGGTGTGGACGCAGATAGCGGTGCGGTGAGAATAGAAGACAGCGAGAGCGCCGTTCTCAACCCGTATAGTGAGCAATGGCTACGTTCCCTGCCCAGGGATCCAGGTGGTTTTTTGCGCCGGAAGTTTCATTATCAGGCAAGAATGCGGGCTGAGCAAGCAGATGTAGAAACCTTGCCGATGGAAGAGGGGCGCTATTGATGAGGCAATGGCTTATCGGATTGTGTCTGCTGTGCTCGCTGGAAGTGTACGGTCAACCGGTAAGCCCGGCTGGCTTTGGCTCCAGCGGTAAGTCCGGCACCGTGGGCGGTGAGTTGATTGCGACTCTGGAGGCTGATCGTACTAAGGCTTATGTCAACGAACAGATATTGCTCACCTTGACGGTCGGAGCGCCATCCATTGCATTCAATATCACAGGCGACAAGCTTGCGGTGGCAAACGTTGATGTAGTGCAGCTAAGTCATCAGAAATCTACGATGGATATCAATGGCAGGCCCCACCAATTTACAAAAACGGTATACGCACTGTTTGCCAGAGAAGCCGGATCCTTGCAAATACCGGTTCTGTCCTTTAAGGCTGTTTTACCTGTGTCGGCAGGTGGGCAGATGTTTGGTAAGGGCAATCCCACAATCTCCGCCAGCACTAGTGCATTGGATTTAAGCATAGAGCCCGCACCGCGTACAAACACCATCTGGTTCCCCGCTCAGAACGTCGAACTGGAAAGCCGCTGGTCGGTGGACATTACAGACTCGGATGCGATACGCGCTGGCGAACCGGTGACTCGGCATGTGTCGATCAAGGTATCCGGTCAGCACCCTGGTGCAATTCCAGCGTTTAAGGCTGCCATGCTTGAAGATATAAGAACCTATCCTGATTTGCCGCGCATGGAAACCGAGGTAGCCACTACGGGTTTGAACGGTACGCTCATTCAATCTTATGCCATGGTGGCATCCAGCCCGGGTCGTGTGAACTTGCCGCCCATGGAAATCAAATGGTGGAATATCAACGAGCGGCAGTGGCAAACCACGACCCTGGCAGCCGAGCAGCTACGGATTAGTGAATCCACACTCGACGATATGTCAATGGGGGGGGCTCGCATCAGGCATTATCAGATGGCCCTCGCTGCAATGGCAGCGGCCTTGCTGGGATTGGCTGTTTTTTGTCTGGCGTTGTGGCAGCGAATTCGCCAACAAGAGACCAGACCTGCGAAAAAGCGAAAAGCGATGACTGAACCTGTCGCCTGGAAGGCTCTGCAACGTGATCTGCGCAATAAGGATTATGATGCCCTACGTAAATCACTTGTTCAATGGGCCAGTCTTGCGTACCCCGGTCAAAGCATCCAGCGGCTCGATCAAATACCGTCAGCGGAAGCAAAGATGCAGGACAGCCTGATAACGCTGGATGCACATTTATATGGGCTTAATCACGATACAGCGCCGGATCTGGTATTGATGAACAGATATCTTCATGCTGCAAGGAAAGCTGCGCGCAGGAAGAAGACATCGCATGGAAATTTGACGGTGCTTTATCCGGGCCCCTGAAAACCGATGATCATCTGCGTTTCTCAAACCATGCCAGCTTGTCGCGCAAGCCAACAACTTCGCCAACGATGATCAGTGTCGGTGGTTTGATATCCATTTTACTGACGCTGTCCGGCAAACAGTCAAGAGTGCCGGTAATCACGGCTTGATTCGAACGTGTACCTTGAGCTATCAGCGCGACAGGGTGATTTTCGGGTAGGCCGTGGTTGACTAACTGCTTGCAAATGATGGGTAGTCCAACCAGCCCCATATAGATCACGACAGTTTGATGGGGTCTCGCCAGTGTTTGCCAGTCAAGATTGACTGAGCCATCTTTCAAGTGTCCGGTAACGAAAATGCAAGCCTGTGCATAGTCTCGATGAGTCAGGGGGATACCCGCATAGCTCGAACATCCGGTAGCAGCCGTTATGCCTGGCACTACCTGAAAGTCGACGCCTTCATCAGCAAGTGTTTCGATCTCCTCACCACCACGACCAAACATGAAAGGATCACCACCTTTTAGCCTGAGTACACGCTTGCCTTGCTTGGCAAGCTCAGCCAATTGAGCGTTGATGGACGCCTGTGGCACGGCATGTTCCTTACGTTGCTTACCCACATAGATACGTTGCGCTGATTCACTCACCAGCGCCATGATGGCATCGGACACCAGACGATCGTAGAGTACGACATCGCATTGCTGCATAAGCCGCAAAGCCCGAAAGCTCAACAAATCCGGATCTCCGGGCCCGGCACCAACAAGGTAGACCTCTCCCGCAGTCTTGCTGCTGTCGTGATCACGCAGTGCGATCTCCAGCTCAGTTTTGGCATTGTCGGTACGCCCCTGCAGTATGAGTTCACCAACACGTCCGCTGAGTAATCCTTCCCAGAAACGGCGCCGTTGACGCCAATCGGGAATATGTATGGCGATACGCTCCCGATAGCGCAAGGCAAGCTTGCCGAGCTGTTTGTACGTGTGAGGTAGAAAGGCATCGATGCGTGCGGTGAGTATCCGTGCCAGCACGGGGGAAGCCCCGGTGCTGGATACAGCAACCAGAAGTGGTTTTCTATCCACCAGTGAGGGTACGAGAAAACTGCTTGCAGACGGGGTGTTGGCAAAGTTAACAAAGCAGCCAGCCTCGTGTGCCCGGTCGGCTGTTTCAGCATTTTCCCGTACGTCACCACTTGCGGCGAATACCAAAGCAACATCCTGAAAGTCTGTGTCTTTCAGTGCGCGAGCATGGTGAACAATGTCATGTTGCTGGCAGAGCGCCTTAAGTGAAGTGACAAGTGTGCTTGCGACGACGCAGATGTCAGCTCCAGTACCTATGAGTCTTGTGATCTTTCTGGTGGCGATATTTCCACCGCCCACCACCAGAACCCGGCGACCACCGAGATCCAGAAAAGCGGGGTAGGTTTGATCAAACGTTCTTGTTGAATTCATTGACTTGTCGTCGATCTGTCTCGTTTACAATAATTGCGCGTAAAGCGTTCAATTTGTGCACAACTATTTTTTTCTGTCCGTATAGTTTAAGCCATACCACCTTCGCGACAAGATCATTTGATATGAACCACTCAGAATTCATGCGCGATGTGCTACAGCGTATAGCGACAGGGCCCACATTGAGCAAGGATCTTCAACGCACTGATGCCCGGCGAGCCATGCGCATTGTTCTCGAGGGTCAGGCTGACGAGGTTCAAGCTGGAATATTTCTGATTGCCCTTAGGATGAAGCGCGAAACGGATGAAGAGCTGGCCGGAATACTGGATGCAATTAACGGCGGTGTCAGGCAACTGCCACTGGCTGTCGATCACCTGGTAACGATTGTTGATCCCTACGATGGATACCTGAGAGGTACACCTGCAGCGCCGTTCCTGCCCGCTGTGCTTGCGGCCTGCGGATTGAATGTATTAAGTCATGGTGTGTCTTCGATGGGACCCAAATTCGGGACCAGTCACGAGGCTGTGCTGCGGGCCAGTGGTCTGGCGCCGCCACAGAGCCTGGAGACAGCAGCGGCATCTATCGAGGCCGTGCATTGTGGTTGGGCCTATGTTTCCCAGTCAGTTATTGCGCCTGAGCTGGCTGCGCTTGCGTCTTTGCGCACACGCATTGTAAAACGCCCTTGTCTGACAACAATAGAGGTGGCCGTCAACGCCTTTGTTCCGCAGCTTGGCTCGCACCTTGTAACGGGTTTTGTACACAAACCCTATCCTCCGGTATATGCCAGACTGGCCGCGGAAGGCGGGTTCCAGAGCTCGATTATGGTGAGAGGTGTTGAGGGCGGCGTTGTACCTTCGCTTACGCAAGCCTCGCGTTATTTCGTAAGTGAGGATGGTCACTCGCTATTGCAAACTGACCTTGATCCGCTGTCGTTGGGCATACAGTGTGAGGAACGTGCAGTACCGTTACCGGTGCATTTAACTGACGATTCCGTACGTTCAGTTAAAACGCCGGACAACCCGTTTGCCAATGAGCTGGCTCAGCATGCAGCAAGCCTTGGCTTGTCGGCACTGGATGGTGAGGCTGGCTATACACGTGACTCTTTGATGTACTCTGCCGCTTTGATTCTGCATGCCCGTGGAGTAGCGACATCATTGACCACGGCAGCCGAGCAAGTGTGTTCAGTGCTTGATGATGGCACTGCTAAAGCCCGGTTTACGGCGGCTTGTGCCTTGCCCCAGTGAGTATCAGTGCCAGTGGTTTACCGACTGGCCAGTGCTGTGGCCAGACGCGCTGCTAACGATGCATTATTGGCGATCAACGCCTGGTTGGTGACAAGACTTGCCCCGTCGCTTAATTCGACGATGCGACCGAGCAACCAGGGGGTGACGCGTTTGCCGGTAATTCCTTGTATGTTTGCCTCCGCCACGGCCTGATCGATAAGGCTCTCCAATCTCTTGCGAGGTATTTCGTGCTCCTGTGGTACTGGATTGGCAATCAGGATGCCACCTTCAATGTTTAGTGATTCCCGAGCTTTGATAAAACCGACAATCTCGTCAACGGCATCGACACGCAGTGGAGATGTCAAACCACTGTCGCACGACCAGAACGCCGGAAAATTCGCCTGCCCGACTGTAAGCACGGGAACACCCAGTGTTTCCAGCATTTCCAGTGTCTTGGGAATATCCAGTATCGCTTTAGCGCCAGCGCAGATGACCGTCACGGAGGTTCTGGATAACTCCTGAAGGTCTGCCGAGATGTCGAAGCTATCTTCTGCCCCTTTGTGAACGCCGCCAATGCCACCTGTGGCAAACACTTTAATACCGGCAAGTCTGGCGATCATCATGGTCGCCGCTACTGTCGTAGATCCATCAACGCCTCGTGCCACTGCCATGGCAAGATCGGCACGTGACAGTTTCATCGCGTTATCGGTTTTTGAAAGCCCTTCAAGGATCTCCCCAGACAGGCCTATCGTGGGTATTCCGTTAAGGATGGCAATGGTTGCTGGTACCGCGCCGTTATCACGAACGGCCTGTTCAACGCGAAGTGCCGTGTCGCGATTGTCGGGATAAGGCATACCATGCGTTATGATGGTACTTTCCAGCGCAACAATGCCCTGACCCTCGGACAGAGCAGTTTGAACGTCGGGGCTGATGCAAATAGTGGGGCGGGACATTGAAGTGTTCATCACAGGGTGTCGAGCGAGCCAGTGTAAGCCAACAACCTGTATTTTTCTTGACTAAAACTGTATGAATACGGGATTAAGACATTGCGCGGCGATAGTCCCGGTCTTTAATGTTGAACCATCCTTTGCAATGCACGTTACAACTCCTTGATGAACAAGCGCCTGATCTCGAAACGGACATCCGTTGTGGATGCAATCCGTCTGCATAGCATCGACACACCGGATGAGTGTGCCCTTGTGCATGATGGGGGCCGTATCAGCTATGCATGTCTGGATGCATCAAGTGATGCATTTGCCGGAATGGTCATGGCAGCCAATCTGAGTGCTGAACAAAGTGTTGCATTGTTTTGCGAACGCAGCGTGCACGTTGTGGTGGCCATGTTGGGTTGTTTGAAGTGCGGTGTGCCCTTTGTACCTCTGGATACGGCGTTTCCGGATGAGCGCATTCTGTTCATGCTCGAAGATGCCATGGTCGGCCTGATATTGACCGATCGTTCAACGCATCCGAAAGCCAGTGAGCTGATTGCCAATAGTCTGGCGAAGCTTTTACAGATCGACAACGTCAACATTGTCGAAAAACCTCCGCTTTACGGTAAGTGGCCCAAGGCAGACGAGAGCAGTCGCGCCTACATCATGTACACCTCAGGATCTACGGGTAAGCCGAAAGGTGTACCTGTTTCTCAGCGTGCATTGAATTGTTATTGTCGTGCCGATGCCGAGGTCTACCAACTGAGCGCAAGTGATGTCACCTTGCAGTTCGCTACACTGAGTTTTGATATCTCTATCGAAGAGATTTTTCCGCCGCTGATGTGTGGTGGCACCGTTGTACTCAGGCCTTCGCAGCGAGTAGATGCGCAAATTGAGCTGAGTGACATCATTCAGCGATGTTCGATTACTGCTGTTCATCTGGCCACCGGTTACTGGCATGAATGGGTTGATCTGATGAAAGCCACTGGGAACTACGTACCCGACAGCCTGCGATTGATGGTTGTCACCGGAGAAAAGGTTTCACCAGAGCACTATGCTCGTTGGGGCAAGCTGTGCCGGCATCGTGCGCTTTGGGCGAATGCCTACGGACCCACCGAGGCAACGGTATCCGCCACGGTGTTTATTCCGCCTGACGGGTGGAGTGGCAAGTCGCTTCCCATTGGGAAGGTTTTGCCCGGCTACAGCGCATATATATTGGACGAACAGTTAAAGCCGGTTGGCTCTGGGCAGACCGGAGAGCTTTTTATTGGTGGTGAGGCACTGGCTGATGGTTACCTGAACCGCCCGGAGTTGACAGCCAAAGCGTTCATTGCAGATCCCTTTTTCGTGCCTGATCCCACGGCGATAAACGAAGCTGTTGTTGCTCCCCGACTTTATCGCACCGGCGATCTTGCGCGTTGGCTGGACGATGACATTATCGAGTACGCGGGTCGTATTGATCACCAGTTGAAGATCGGTAGCTACCGGATCGAGCCGGGCGAAATTGAAAATGCCATCAATGAATTGGATGGTGTAACAGATTCGCTGGTGAGCACTGCCAGCGATGCAGGGCGCAAGTATCTGGTTGCATTTGTCGCACTATCACAGAATCTGGAGAAGCGTTCTCTGGCTGCTGGCGCTATCAAGCTTGAGCTGGAGCATCGCCTGCCTGTTTACATGGTGCCATCACACTACGTTCTGATGTCGCAAATGCCCAAAACACTCAATGGAAAGATTGATCGCAAAGCCTTGCCCGATTCTTCCTCTGCGGTACTGGCTAGAACGTCTGAGACCGTGTTGGCAACCAGCCATACTGAACAGGTTTTGTGTCAAATCTGGCAGGATGTCCTGGGCATCGCCTCCGTTGGTATTCACGATAGCTTCCTGTCGCTGGGTGGTGATTCATTGCTGGCGGTCAGGGTAATCGCTGAGGTACAGAAGCAATTGCAATTCTCAGTGTCTACGCGTGACTTTTTTTTCCTCGATACCATTGCACTGCTTGCTGCCCATATGGAGGGTCGCCAGGTGCCGCGACTGGTCCCGCCGGTTGAGACGTTTTTCATACACGCCCGGCAACGACAGACCTATTCGGTTTTGCAACCGCCAATGCCGGCAGCTGAAAATGGCGTCGGCATACTACTTGTACCATCACTCGGTAATGAGCAGCGACGTTGTCAACGGCCGTTCCGTGGCATGATGCAGACACTGGCCCGTGATGGTAATCACCTGTTGCGCTTTGACTGGCAAGGAACCGCTAATTCCAGTGGCTGTATCAGTGAGCTTCGCGATCTTTCACCGTGGCTGGATGATCTTCAGGAAGCTGCACTGCGGTTGAAAGAATCGGTAGATAAAATCCACTTGCTGAGTGTTCGCATGGGTTCATTACTCTGCGCTCTGAGCCCGTTGGAGAATCTGCCTATCGCGGCCAGTTATCACTGGGACCCTGTACTTCACGGTAGTCAATGGCTTGATGACATGCAATTGCTGCAGCGTGGGGTTCGTGCTGATACCTACCGGTTTCTATTCAAGCGCAAGCCGCGCAGCGATGATTTACACGAATTTGCCGGATTAATTGTTCATCCTGACTTGTATCAGCAAATACAAGCATTGAAATTTGTGGACATTCTGAGATCGAATCCACCAGGTTACCCGATACATCTTCTGATGACGGGTGACAGTGATGGCAATGAGCATCTGCCTCCCTCTGTCATCGTTCACAAAGGGTGTGAATTCAACGACTGGACCAATCCGCGAGCAGCTACAGACGATATGAAAATCAATCATGCCGCCAGTCTGTCGGTCGAATTGATGCAGGCCAGCTAAAGCAATGACTGGAAACGTCGATCCCATCACCGAGATAGCTTGCTGCTTTGGCGAAGGCAGCCAGCTGACGGGTGTCTACACACCTGCACCAGGCAGTCACCGTGACAAGCCTTGCATGGTGTATCTCACTGCGGGCCTGTTACATCACATTGGGCCAACACGGCTGCACGTAGAAATGGCGCGTGCGCTTGCGAATGACCATGTGTCCGGTTTCCGGTTTGATCTTTCGGGAGTGGGCGACAGTGAAACCAGCGCCCTGGGCGGGTATTTTCAAGAACGTTCGGTCAGTGAAATACGGCAGGCGTTAAACTATCTTCAGGCAAGTTACGGCTGCGGTTCATTTGTTCTTGTCGGTTTGTGCTCAGGCGCTGATGATGCGCTTGTGACAGCAGCAAAGGATCAGCGGGTCACGGGCCTCGTGTTGCTGAACGGTTATGCCTACAGGGCTGGTTATTTCTGGTTGTTCAGATTCCTGAAGTTCTACTTGCCGCGGCTTCTCATGCCTGAAAAGTTGTTGGGCAAGTTAAAACGTCTGGTCACGCGTCTGGCGAATAGAGACAGTGATACGGCACTCGTTGATCAGCGAGCACTGGATAAACTGGATAGCAACTACCGCTATATTCCTCCCAGAGAAGAAACTGAAGATTTACTGGTTCGCCTTGAGCGCGAACAAACCGATATGCTCCTGGTCTATACCGGGAGTGAGCACGAGGAGTACACCTACGGAGGTCAGTTGTTCGCCATGTTTCCTCAGTTGAGGCACAGCCCGTACGTAAAGGAACTCTACGCATCAAGGGCGGATCACACGTTTATCCTTGAGGCAGATAGAGAGAAATTGATAGGGCAGGTTCGCACCTGGTACGCGAAAGCACCGTTCAAGCGCGTTCCACTACACTTAAACAAGACCTAACGGTAGTCGTCTACCGGTCAGAACATCAGCAGCCATTTTCAGTCCACACTCAGTCACCGCACGCTCCAGTGGCAGGCCCAGTAACAGGGCGGCAACGCTTGCACCCGCCAATGCATCTCCAGCCCCATTGACGTTGTGGTCTATCTTGACTGGCGGGACGTTTACCTGCGAAATCAGATTATGGCGACGGATGATCAGCGTTGATGCGGCATCGGTTAGTACGAAGTCGTTGAATCCAAGTTCAACAAGCGTATCGGCCAGCTGTGGTAGTGACAGTTGCGTGGCGGTGGCATTCTCCGGCAACATCCCTGATTTGATCGCCATGGCATGAGCTTCTCGACGATTGCAGAACAATAGATCAATCTTGTCTGACCACGGTAGCAGTCTCGTTGCCTTGGCTGGTGAAACCGTCAGGGCCGCCACAGGGGTAGACGAGAGGCTGGCGGTTTCTATCAGAGTCTGTAAACACCCAGGTGACAGGTTGGCGTCCAGTAGCACCGTTGCGCTCATCGGCAAATTTATGGTGTGCAGCAGTGAAGTCGGCGTAAGTTTCTCGGCAAGCTGTACATCTGCAAGCCCCAGAACCATCTGGCCTGATTCATCGACAACTACGCTGTAACGCCCGGTGGCGTAACCCTTGATGAACTGTGGGTGTACGCGAAGACCGCTGGCTTGCATCCGATTCACAAGCGACTGTCCAGCGCTGTCGTCTCCCAGTGCTGCGTGAAAGCTTACGGATCTGTCTTCTTTCTTGAGGTCGAACAGGGCTTGTGCGGCACGTGCAGCGTTGCCACCCACGCCACCCACGTAGCGCTGCCAGGCAACAGGGTTTGAGGCTGCGGCGACAAACTGGCCCTGTACGGTGGCGACTTCATCGATATGCAGTGCACCGACAACTCGCAGTACAGGTTGATTATCCTGGCTTGCTGACATTCAATGGATGCACGGTGGCATTTTCGTGAAGCCAGTCTACTACGATGGTAAATAATAGAGCGGAATGTACCCCTCTTACTCAGTAACGTCACATCCTGACGTTTCTGGAGAAGCTCTTGTGTCCTACATTTGAGTATTATCCGCGCCTTACCTCCATACGCACGGCATTCCAATGGATCTTGTACCTATCATCGCGTTGTCTCGCCGCTTGCGTAACACGCCGTTCACCTCTCGCGTACTCAGGTATGGCGTGAAGGCATTTACTGTCTACAACCATATGCTTCTGCCCACCGAATTCCACTCGCTGGAAGAGGACTACTGGCACTTGTGCTCTTCAGTGCAAGTCTGGGACGTCAGTGTTGAGCGACAGGTCAGCATCAGCGGCCCGGATGCTACTCGTCTTGTGCAATTGATGACGCCAAGAGACATTGCCGGGATCGGACCCAACCGCTGTGTCTATGTGCCTCTAGCGTGTACCGATGGCAAGCTGATTAACGATCCGATCGCGTTACGTCTCGAAGAAAACCACTGGTGGCTTTCCATCGCAGATTCGGATGTTGCTCTTTGGGCAAAGGGGCTGGCCTGCGGTGCCGGGCTGGATGTCCGTGTTGAGGAACCTGATGTCTGGCCGTTAGCTGTACAGGGTCCTAACGCTGAAGAACTGATGGTCCGCGTATTTGGCCCTGAGGTCGCCGATATTCGTTTTTTTCGTTACCGAAGAATGGCCTACGAGCAGGTAGAATTCATTGTAGCTCGCTCAGGGTGGAGCAAGCAGGGCGGTTTCGAGATCTA
Organism: Granulosicoccus sp.; assembly: GCA_045106195.1. Lineage (GTDB taxonomy): Bacteria > Pseudomonadota > Gammaproteobacteria > Granulosicoccales > Granulosicoccaceae > Granulosicoccus. The sequence continues at coordinate 190,478 of JBGCEH010000024.1, read as the reverse complement.
CGTGGACGATGTTGAAGCAGGCCAGCGGTTGTATGACGAACTGTTTGTCAGAGGGCAGGACTTGAGTGTCCGACCCGGCTGCCCCAATCTCATCGAAAGAATGGAAAGCAGCTTGCTGTCATATGGTAATGATATGGACTCGCGGCATAGTGTTCTGGAATCCGGACTCGGTGAATTCATTGACCTTGATGCCGATATCGAAAGCCTCTCCGTTGCAGCTCTGCGCAAGGAGCGCGATGAAGGTCCCAAACGACGACTCATGGGACTGGTGGTGCTGGCGCCTGACGGTCCAAGGCGTTTTTCAGAGCAGCCGTTTGCCAAGCAATTGGGACTGAGCTACAGCGCTTTGCATTTGCCTGAGGATATCTCGCAGCAGAGTGTCTTGCGCCATTGCCTGGGGTCTCAAGTGTATTCACCGCGTCATCGCGTCCAACTGGCCACAGCGACCATTGATGAGCCATTGGCCAGTGAGGACAGTTGTGAAGTGCTCATGGCTGATGGGGACATCGTGATGGCTAAAATATGTCAATTACCGTTCAAGCCTGAGCATTTCATTGTTGATGGTGCCTTACTGGAAGAACCGGTTCTGAGCGCTGAATAGCCTTTTGCACAGTAAAGCGATGTGTTTATGACAGACAAAGTCTAGCCTGATCTGTTCCGGACGCACACCCTTCGGCATTCTTCCGGTGACTGGTCGCTGGATAGAGGGCCGGCTCTCCTGAAACGCTTCACTGCGTTATGGGTACCCTCAGCGGTATACTCTCCTGCAATTATTCTCCACAAGGCTTACTCGCTTTCATGTTCAAAAAAATAGCGGTCATAGGTTCGGGCACCATGGGTTCCGGAATAGCGGGTCATATTGCCAATGCCGGGCACAAGGTGCTCCTGCTTGATCTGCCAGCTGAGGATGATGATAACCCCAATGCGATCAGTGAAAGTGCGCGGCAACGACTGATAAAATCAGAGCCGCCAGCGCTAATGCACAAGGGCGCAGCAACGCTGATTACAGCAGGTAACACGCGTGACGATTTTGATCAGCTTGCCGATGCCGACTGGATCGTGGAGGCTGTTGTCGAGAGGCTGGATATCAAGCGCACGCTTTATCATCGCCTGGAACAGACGATATCGGCTGAATGCATCGTTACATCTAATACCTCAACCATTCCGATCAGCTTGCTCGTTGAGACCTTGCCGGAGAATTTCCAGCAACGTTTTGCAATAACCCATTATTTTAATCCGGTCCGCTATATGCGGCTGCTTGAGCTAGTTCGGGGAGAACACACGAGTGACGCCGTGATGCAGCAACTTGCTGACTTCAACGATCGGCAACTGGGCAAGGGGGTTGTTCAATGTAGAGACACACCGGGTTTTCTCGGCAACCGTGTGGGTGTGTTTGCGCTGCAGGTCGGAATTGATGAAGCAACTAAACTCAACTTGCCCATTGAGATCGCGGATGCCTTGATGGGGCGCCCCATGGGGATACCAAAAACCGGGGTTTTCGGCTTGTATGATCTGATCGGTATTGATCTCATGGCCGATGTTGTTCGCTCCTTGCGAAGTATTCTCCCGCTCGATGATGCATTTCATGCCGTTGGCGCCGAAAGCGAGATGATCAACGCCATGGTGGCTGCCGGACTCACGGGTAACAAGGGTAAGGGAGGCTTTTATCGCCGTGCAGAAGAAGGAGGCAAGCTTGCGCGCGAAATTGCCTCTGGAAACTACCTGCCGGTGGCGACGATCGTACCCGATCGTGCATTGGCTGCTGCTCAGGCAATTGTCGATCAACAGGAGCCACTACTTGATCTGATCAAGGGTGAGAATGCAGAAGCGCGTTTTTGTCAGAACGTCCTTGCGCGTGTGTTGGGATATGCGGCAAGCCTGTTGGGAGAGGTGACCGATTCACCTCAGGACATTGATGATGCCATGAAGCTGGGTTTCAACTGGGTTCGTGGTCCGTTCGAGATGATTGATGCTCTGGGCGCCGAAAAGGTGCGTGAGCTCCTTCAGCAATTGGATATTCCTGTGCCTACCGTGTTGAATATCGATAGTGATTTCTATCTGGCAGATAAGCAACTCGCAACGCTCGGAGTCAGGCACGCGTCCGGAGACAGGCATCCGGTTGCGCTCCCGGAAGGGGTCGTTCGATTTCATTTGACGCGCAGGACGCTTGAGCCGCTTGCGATGAACAGAGCAGCGAGTTTGTACGCCATTGAAAATGATTATCGCCTAATCGAGTTTCACTCAAAAGCCAATGCGCTGAACGATGAGTCGATGCAGATAGTTCTGGAAGCGGCAAACAATCACGGCCGTGGCATTTTGGTTCATAACGATGCTCAGCACTATTCGGCAGGCGTCGACTTGAATGCCTTTCTTGCGTTGATCGACAATCAGGATTGGTCTGGAATTGATGCTTTCCTCGATCGTTTCCAGCAGTCTGTCGCAGCCTTGAAATATGCCCCTGTGCCAGTTGTCGGTGCACCATCGGGGCTATCACTGGGTGGGGGATTTGAAGTATTGATGCATTGTGATCAGCTAGTGCTGCACGCTAATACCGTTGCTGGTCTGGTGGAGAGCGGCGTCGGCCTGTTGCCCTCTGGTGGTGGTATCAAGGAGAGCTATTTACGCTGGTACCAGAAGACAGGAGACTGGAATGAGGCTGCGTGGAAAGTTTGGTTGAACCTTGGCTATGGTGCTATGGGAAGCTCTCCACAAACGGCTGAAAAACTGCAGTACTTCCGGCCTGGTGCTGATGAGTGGCTGATGAACAGAGATCGTCTGTATTCCAGATCAATACAAACGCTTGATGAATTGAGTGTGGGGTACAAGGCTCCAACAGCGCCAGAATTTACTCTGGCGTCCGGCGATATACTTGAGCGCATGGGGACTTTCATGGACGAAGGCATCGAGCGCGGTGATTTTTTCGAACACGATAAAAACGTCGCCATGCATATCGCATCGGTGATTTGCAGTGCTGATGGCTCAGAACAACGTGTCAGTGAAACCACAATGTATCAGCGGGAGCGGGACGCTTTTGTTGCGCTGGCTCGAACGCCACAAACCCGAACAAGGATCCACTCACTTTTGCATGGTGGTGGAGCTGTGCGCAATTGATGATGCCCGGACCAGGCCACCGCGAATCAGCCAAGTGAGACAGGCATGGCCTGATTTTCATTAGGATAAACAACGGGTTCATGCAAAGAGTGAGGCAATTTGCCTACGCGTTGCAGTCGCACTAATCGTTGGAGCTGGATCGTGTCGCATCAGTTGAAAGGGCGTCGGCTCCGGCAGGCTTCTTTTCAGAGTCACTTGACGATTCGTTACCCAAGGGCAGGGGCTCTACAGTAGAGCTTTGCTGCAGGTTTTGCCCGTCTGACTTGATGATGGATTCCAGAACGCCGTTGATGGAGGCAAACGACTGGCGGCTGGAGTTCAGGGCGGCACCTGCTACATCTGCGGGTGGGGACTTTCGCAGTTTGACGCTGCCGCCAATAACGTAACGACGAGGTGCTGAGTCATCGGTGTAATGCACACCACTGCGTGTCAACCAGGCAAGCATGCCGGTTTCACCTTCAGCGATCTCTTCGCGACCCAGCAATGGAGCTCGCTGCTCGACGTTGAGCGAATCTCCGCGAGCCAGCAGTGTAAGTCGTCTGCCATCTTCAGTGTCGCAGTGAATGAGCATACGTGAGCCTTCGGCATCCACATCAGCGTCGATCACGGTTTTTCCCGGTTGCACAAACATGTTGATAGTCAGCAGGCAGGACGCATCCGAGTAGAAGGACGCCTCCAGCGATGCGTCTGCCACACCAATCGTGTTGGTTGCCTGCCCCATTGGAGACAGGCCGAGCAGTAGCAACGGCAAAATCGTTACCGGATTTTTGTGGTTTGATCGCGTAGGCTGCGTCATCTGGATATCGACGTCATATAGAAATTAGTACATTACGGCTGAATCATGGACGAGTGATGAGTATCGCCTGTTTTACAGGTGCGTGTCATTGCGATATGTTGCCATTTTTGCGTTTTGTGGATCTTCGCCGCTATTCGATATTGTTAGACAAATTTTCAGGAAAGCGGGATGTCGTTGCCAGACTTGTCCGACTGGTAGGCAGTTGAGGCGGCCGTGTAGCGCGCTTTAATGGCTGACACCTGGGCCAGCAGACTGACTCGGTCGTCGTCTGAGGCTGATTGTTCAATCCATGCGACGATGTGGTGACACTGCCAGAAGGCGTTTTGCTTATTGTACTGGCCCGGCTGCAGCCCAAATACCTCGTCCAGAATCGTCAGGTCGTGAGGTATATCGAATTCGTCGCGAGAATCCTCGTGACTGAAAAAATAAAAGAAATTATCAAAGCCGCTCCAGGTGATGGCGGACAGACACATGCTGCAAGGTTCATGTGTGCTGAGGAAGATCAGTTCGCTGGCTGGAATTCTGGGGCTGGCAGGGAGTTCGAAATATCGCTTGAGAAGGTGCATCTCGCCATGATGCAGTGGGCTTTCCATCTCGTTGTTGGTTTCGGCCAGATAGGTGGTTTGGTCCGATTTCCTGAGAAGGGCCGCGCCGAACACTTTGTTGCCTCGGGTAACGGCCTTCTCGGTCAGCGGCAGAATATCGTCAGCAAGGGTATCCAGAAGCCGCTGGATGAGGTTCTTATCTGGAGTTGCAACAGCATTCATAAGAGATTCAAAACCGGGATCAAGTGGGGAGAGTAGTGGTCTGTGGTTTATTCGAAAGCTACACTGTGTGTGCGCGACAGAAACCACGACGCAAGCACCGCCGTTCGATTGTCTCATGCGGTGCTTTGTGTTCCATACCCTTTGGAATCTTATCAGGCAGACTTAATGGACCTCAGCAACGTCATTTCCAGCGGACAAATTGTCGATATCATGGTGTTATTCGTCGTCATCGAGGTGATCACACTGGTTGTCTACTGGCGTCGTACCGGGCGTGGTGTGCCACCGTTGCCTTTGCTTGCAAACGTGGGGGCTGGTGGCAGTTTAATGTTAGCACTGGGGGCGACACTCAAAGGCTTCGAACCCACCGTCATTGCACTTTGTCTTGTGTCATCGCTGGTATTTCACTTAACTGATCTTGCGATTCGCTGGAAGCGCTGAACTCAATACACGGATGTGATATTAAATTATCCGGTCGCTATTCAGATAAGCTGCCATCATGTTGCCTGAGCCCGTTGTTTGTTGGCTATTTGCCGACGTTGTAGCATGATCCTGATCTGGTGATACACCAAAAGACCGATGCCCAGGGTACACGGCGTTGACCACAGGATAGGATTGAACGCCAGTTGAGGCATGAGGTTGACGGCACCGAACGCGAAGAACGCGGTGTATACCGATATTCCGGCACCCACCAAGCCTCGCGTATGTTGAATAAGCCATTCATTCAACGGCGGCTTTGTCTGGAAAATAAAACGGGTATTCAGTACCGACGATAAAAGACCGATGATCGAAATGCCGATCATCAATGGTTGGTTTATCAGGTATCCCTGCCAGGCACAGTTGGCAGCGGTCACAAAAGTTGCGCCCTGCAGACTCAGATTAAGCGGGTGACGGTTCGATTTATGATCACGCCTGTTCTGGATGCACCACATTCCGTAGCGGCTGAGCATGATGGTAAGCGTTGCCAGATACAGCATCATCCATCCGAACATACCGCGGATCATCTCTGCATCGTCCGAGAACGGGTGCGTAGCCAGCGGGTAGCGCAAGGTGACAAGACTTATCCCGATCGCCAGTATGCCAGTTACCAGTAGTGCACGTGCGAACACACGCCCCCAGCGCTTATGGGCGGTTCCCCCTTTTTTTCCGACTACAGGCACCCACATGGTTACCAGACCAATGGTGCCTGAGACGACATGCATGATGACCAGAATATCGAACTGCCACATAGTGCTGCGTCAATCCACGTTGACAGTATTGTCTAATGCTGCATTTATACCTTTAATGTTGCTACGCTGGCAAGTTCGACAGGCTCCGGTGTGTGGAATATTTCCGCAGCCTACCTGCTGGATCAGTTGATTTTCCAGTCCTTGCAGAGTCTGTCGGCTGCAAGCTGACCCGAAAGTGTCGCCATGGGCACCCCTGCGCCCGGATGGACGCTGCCGCCGCAAAGGTAAAGACCTTTCAGGCGACTTTTAGCCCCGGGTCGCTTGAAGGAGCCCATCCATCCGTGTGTGGGGCGACCATAGAGGGCGCCGTCACTCGCCGGGAACAACCTGCCGAACTGGTTCGGATCGGTGATAATCGTTTTGCCCTGCTCATCAAGAATCTCCAGTCCCTGAGAGGTCAGGGTAGCCTGCATTTTTTGGATGGCCTCCAGACGCTGGGGTTTGCTCATTTTGCGCGCAGGTGCATTTACCAGACTGAACAGCCGTTCGTGTAAGCCTTCGGCAACTTTGGTATCGGCACTGCCGCTTCTGTCCTGAGCGCAAACGTAGACCGTGGGGTTGTCGGTCAGGGTGCCGCGCTCAAAAACACTGTCGAATTCATCGGCGTAGTCATCGCCAAAAAATACGGTGTGGTGAGCTAGCTGAAAACCGCTGGTGACCGCATATTGACTGCGCGTCACCGCTGACAATGAGGCTTCCGGTCGCGCTGAGGTGGCGCGAATGGCCGCTTCACCAAGCAGGCCTTTGGCTAATGCCTGGGTGTCGCCATTGAATACGACGGCTTGTGCGGGTATGAATTCTCCATTGTCCATATGTACACCTGCGACCTGTTTGTCCGTCACTTCAATTCGTGATACGCCATTCCCGAGCCGTATCTCTCCACCGATCGATTCCAGGGTTTTGGTCAACGTTGTGGCGAGTGACTGCATGCCGCCCTGAACCATCCATACCCCTGCCTTTTCTACATGTGCGATCAGCATAAGAGTGGCGGGTGCCCGGAAAGGTGAGCTGCCGCAATAAGTCGCATAGCGTGCAAATAGTTGGCGCAACCGTGGATCGTCAAAGTCTTTCGACAGGGAATTCCATAAGCTGACAAACGGTTGAGTGTTGGCCATGTCCAGCATCCCGCGCAATCCGCCCTGAAGACTGAGTGCTATGGGGTTCGGGCGTTGAGCTCGCATGAAGCTCTCGTCCAGAGTGTTGAATACCGCCTGTGTCTTGCGGGCGAATTGTCGGTAGTTATCAGCATCCTTGTCGCTGGCAAATTCGCTGATCGCTTGCATGGATTGATCCAGTGGCGCAAACAGATCCAGTGACTCGCTGTCTTTCCAGCTGTGTCGTGCCAGCAAATCGGCCTTGTCCAGACTCAGGTGCTCCTTCAGGTCGAGTCCTGCACGTGCAAACAGGTTCTCGAATACCCAGCGCATGGTAAAAACCGTCGGGCCGGAATCGATTCCCTGACCGGCAACGAACAGTTGTCGCATTTTGCCGCCGGGGCGTGGATGCCGCTCCAGCAAAACGACGGGTATTTTGCGGGCGGCTAGCGAGATAGCGGCTGCAAGACCACCCATGCCTGCACCGATGACGATGACGGGATCGTTTGGTAGTTCACCTGGGGCTGCTGAAGGCTTCACTATGGAATACGTGTAAGGTCGTGAGTTATGCCGTCTGACGATGACGTAGTTGCACCTGAATTTCAACTGCTGGGCGAGTTGTCAGGCGCGCAACTGGACGAACAGTGTCAGCGTTCATGCTTGAGAACTGGTAGCGTCGAGCGAGTCGGGCAATAATGAGTGTGGCTTCCATGGTGGCAAATGATGCACCAATACAAACGCGTGGACCAATGCCAAAAGACAGGTGCGTACCCTTGTCTTTTTTACGCAACGGATGTTCTTCATCGTCCTGAGTGGTAAACCTGTCAGGATCAAAGCGGTCTGCGTTTTCCCACAGTTGTGCGTTGCGGTGTGCTGTCCATGGGGAAATCATGATCATGGTGCCACGTTTGACGCGCTTGTCGGCGATGATTGTCGGCTGCAATGCTACCCGTGGCAGAAACGTGATGGGCGGGTATAGCCTGAGTGCCTCGCGAAATACATTGCGCAGATAGGGCAGTTGTCGCAGATGTTCCATTTGTATCTCACCGCCACCAGTTGCGCGCTGGACATCATCGGCGATCCGTTTTGCAATTGCAGGTTGTTGCGACAGGATGAAAAAAACCCATGTCAGCACGCTGGCTGTGGTTTCGTGACCGGCGAGAAAAAACACGCCGATCTGGTCGATGAGTTCTTCGCGAGTGAAGGTGTCGCCCGTATCAGAGTCACGAGCGCTTATGATAGCGGAGACGATATCATCGCTCTGGTTCTCTGCCGTGGCATGAATACGCGGGTCCAGCATGGTGCCTATATGCCTGCGTATGCGCTGGCATGCCTCCACAACGGGTGCCGGTTGCGAGATTTTTGCCCACGGCTTCCCGAAGATGAGTTGTTTCAGATCGACACTTGCCACACTGCGTTCAAACAGGAGGAAATCGTTGAACACATCGCCTGCAATATCTGAACTCAATGGTTGAGAGAAGATTGTCCGGCAGATAATATCCGCGGTGAGGTGACTCATGGCCTTGTCCAGCGAAAAAGTCTCGCCCTGCTCAACATAGGTGTCCAGAACACTCTGGTAGTCCTGTACGGCCTGATTCATGGACGCAAATGCACTGTTGATGCGAAGTTGCGAAAACGCAGGATCGATCATCTGGCGTTGTCTGCGCCAGCTTGCCCCACTGGAGACGAACAGGGAGTTACCGACAAGCCCTTCCAGTGCGCCAACCATGAGATCGTTCTTGGGGAAAATGCCGTCTTTATCGTGCAGTACCTGACGACAGAGCTCAGTATCGTTGATAAGCAGGATGGAGCGACGCGAGTAGCCCAGCCAAGTGAGCTGTTTACGGTAGGCCTCTTCGGGTACAAGGCTTAAAAGATCACCATCTCCCTGGCGAATGACGCGCAACAGCGAACGCAATGGCGAAGAGGGTGTGGGTGCTGGCGGACGGTAGAGTGTGTTGTCTGACATGGGCTTTTAACAAGAAGGCAATCTAAGTATACACTTGAAGCCCAGTACCTAAACCGCTGCCAGATAACGTGAGTTCCAACCGTGAAAGTCGAACAGTACTTCTGACGCTCGGCCGCTTGCCGGTTGCGCTGGAGCTGGCGCGGGCGCTGCATTCAGTCGGGTGGCGAGTGCTGGTTGCCGACCCTTATGCGTGGCACCTCTGCCGCTTATCGAATACCGTTCATGGCAGTTTCAAGGTCACAGCGCCGGCCGCTGATGAGCAGCGCTATTTGCAAGAGTTGGAAAAAATAATTGCAGATGAGCAAGTCTCTCTCGTAATACCTGTATCGGAAGAAACCCTGTTCGTGTCTACTTTGAAAACTCGTGTCCACGACTCGGTTGAAGTTTTGTGTATGCATCAAGATAGCTTGTTGCAGTTACACGATAAATACAGATTTGCAAGGTTTGCAAAGGAACTGGGGTTGTCAGTACCTGTCACCGTTCTGGCTGATGATATACCTGCCCGTGAAGCGCTCATGAGCAGGCCCTTTGTCGTCAAGCCGAGGCTTTCCTGTTCCGGGACCGGTGTACGATTTGGAGTTGCTGGTGATGCCTTTGCCAGTTCTGAAAACAATGACAGGCATATTGTCCAGCAGCGTTTATCCGGGGAGGCTTGCTGCAGCTTTTCCATTGCAGCCGCCGGGATAACATTAACGAGTGTCTGTTATCGCAGTTTGCTCGAAGCCGGATCGGTCTCGATTTGTTTTGAACAAATGCCTGTTCCAGAAGGCATAACACGGTTTATCGACACCGTTGTGAGGGAAACCCGATACACCGGAATGATCGCCTTTGATTTCATTGAGAACGACAAGGGTATCTGGTGTGCAATCGAGTGCAATCCCAGGTCGACCAGTGGGATTCACTTTATTAATCACAAGAATCTAACGTCGAGCCTGATAGACAAGGTAGCCTGTGTTCCGGATCATTTGACTGGTCGTCGTCAGGAATTCTGGTCTTGTCTGAAGCAGGTTCAGGGTGCGCTTTTCAAGAGGCAGATAAATCGACCGGGCTGGAAAAATCTGTTCAGAACCCGAGATATCACATTACAAAGATCTGACTTGAAACCGTTTGTGCTGATGACTTTCATCATGGCTCCTCAGTTGTTCAGGTCGCTCAGATCGGGCATACCGCTGTCTGAGGTCCTGATGAGCGACGTCGGCTGGCACGAGCACAGTCGATGAACCAGCGCGATGTCAATCTATCTTCGGTTGTTGTCGATAGGGCTCAACAACCGCATGACCAGTTTCTGTCGCTGGCGGAGGCAACCACCTTCGGTACCGACGGGCTCCAGTATCGTCGCCTTGACGTACGATCACAGCTTGATCGGTTTTGCCAGCCAGTTTATTTTCATGCCATCGTCGACGGTGAGTTGACAGGTGTCTATGTTCTGGACAAACGCGATCTTCTCGTTGATGGTAAAGCGGTCAAGGCTTACTACCGAGGTGTTCTTGCAGTTGATAGCCGCTTTCAGGGAATGGGTGTTGGCAAGCAGTTGACGCAGGCGGCCAGGCAATGGATGGCTGCCAAGGCGGTGGCACAGCCGATCGTCTCATTCGGTTGTATTGACAAGAGTAACCGACGCTCTCTGAACCTTCTGCAATCCTCAGGTGCGACTGTCGGTGCCTCCCTCTCGATGTACATGATGTATCGGCAGTGGCCGTCAGTTTGCTGTGAGCTTGACGTGCTGTCTGATGACCTTGTCAGCAAGGCAGGTTTGCTGGCAGATGAGCTTTACGCTGATTGCCTCGTGCGTGATGTGAGCGTATCCGCAATACCCGGATGGGTATTGCAGGACGCCAATGGCGTTGCAATCAGTGCCAGGGTGAGTACGACAAGTTTCCAGATTACGCAAATGGGACCTGTGGCTGCGTGGAGTAGCCGTCTGCTGGTCAAGCCTTTTGCACCGGCACGTAAGCGCTTTGATCCGGATTGCTTTCGCTACGTCTCGTTCAGTGATGTGTTGATAAGGCCTGGTTGCGAGAAGTTATGGTCGCGTTTTCTCAGTACCGTTCTCGCAAAGTACCAATGTCATTTCGGCGCTGTCTTCGTTGATCCACACAGTCAGTTGTTTGCCAGTTTGCAGAACGCACACCTGTTATCGAGACGGCTGCATTCATCTGAGGGGAGTATCAGAGTGATGTGGCAATCGTTTAGTGATGCCAATGACAGTAAAGTGATACTCCCGGGTTACACGCAAGGTGTGCACCTTTGGCCTGTGGACGCTTGATTCAAATGATGTTTTTGCGCGGCCTGTATTATTCGAAAGCCCTTAACGTGGTGCATTTGCAGACAGTTGAATCTTGACTGCATTGATTAGTGCATCAGGGGTATTGTTGTTGTAAGGTACGGCGTTTTCAAATCCCCAGATGGGTGCTGGCCAGTTGGGGTCACCTTCGTTTCTGGCAACAACATGGCAATGTAGCGCGGATACGACATTACCCAGCATGGCGATATTCACACTTCGACATCGGGTATGCTGCTGGACAATGAAACTCACTTGATTGATATCATCAAGGTATGCCGTGCGCTGATCATCATCCAGATGGTGAAGTTCCTGCGCATCCGAGTTTACTGGCAACACCATTAACCATGGCCAGCGACTGTCGTTCATGAGCCGTATATGTGAGTGTGCGGTGACAAGAACAGGGAAAGTGTCCGCTGCAATTCGTTTATCGAGGGTTTGAACCGTTCTCATATTCAATCGTTTATTCAATTGCTCCGGTTACGTGGACGTCCGTTTTCTCCAGGCAAGCATGACACCGATGATCAGGGTCAGAAACCCGGGTACAAGGTAGAACGCAGACTCAAACCATAAGCCGGTAAACGATACCACTCTGACATCATCCTTGCGTGTGTGATGGATACGCACTTCGATCTCTTCACCGAGAACATTGGGTGCAGGGTAGCTTGATACATTTGTGCTGGCCGTTCGCCGTATCCCGTCGTCGTCAATAAACTCCACGACCGAGAAAACGGCGCGGTTGGGTTTGCTTTTACCCATCGATACTTCTGGCACGTGATCAACCACAAAGGCGGTTCGCTGAGTGGACTCTTGCATGAAAGTATTCTGTGCACTGAGCAATCGAGATCCGTTGGATAACGGAAGCATCGCGGCGAGAATCAGGCCGGCACCGATGTAGCGTTTACTGTTCAAATTCCTGCGACTCGCGTGGGGCAAAACCGGGCTTCTCGGGACAGAGGTGAAGTTCTGAGTGATCATGATACAGCGCACGAAGCCGACGAGGTTGATATGGCCTGCCGCTGTGCATATTACTGGTTTGTGCTGACGATGGCACGGTTGGGTAACCTCTTTAATTCTCGCTTTCGTGTTCTTCTGCTCTATTTTACTGATCAGAGTCAAAGACATGGGCGTATAGAGGGGTAATTGTTTTCAAGGCGAGTACCTGTATCCCGATGAGCCAGAAAAGTTGCGCAGAACAACGCTTTACCGTCTATTTCGACGGCGCATGCCCGTTGTGCAGTAAGGAAATCGATACTTATCGCAAGGTTAGTGGGGCAGAGAACCTCTCCTGGGTAGATGCTGCACATTGTGACGCTGATCTGTTAGGTCATGACCTTGAGGAAGAGGCTGCTTTGGCGAGGATGCACGTGCGTGATGAATCCGGGCGTTTGATCAGTGGTGCTGCGGCTTTTGCTGCGATCTGGGCACGGTTGCCGAAAACACGCTGGTTAGGGCGGCTCATGGGAACAAAGCCTGCACTATGGGTGCTGGAGCCTGCTTACACGCTTTTTCTGAAAGTGCGGCCGATGTGGCGCAAGCCGGTCAAAAGGTAAACAGATAGTGCAGCATTCATGATGTTATTGTCCGAGGCGACGACAGGAGAGTACGGGTCTGCACGTGCCTTTACCGGCGTGCAATACTTCTCGTTGTTTTTCAGGCGCTGTAGCAACCGCGGATGTGCAAGTCATGACATAAGCGAACTCAGGCAAACTCTTCAAGCCTGATTCATCGCTCTGCAATGACACTGGCAAAGCACCTTGACAATAGTTTGGGTTCAGGCGTGCATGGTCGTTTCACAGTCGGCAAAGCCGTTGGTTCTATTGCTGCGTTGTCGTTGATGTGAACCATTTGAAATGGGCGAACACACGATCCTCTGATCATTACATTCCAACAACCCGCGTGAGTGTGAATGCACCCGAACGCGAGTTGGCAGTACCCGCGTGTTAGCGTATTACACCTTAGTGCCGCGGTAGTAATACCGGATTAAACCGTGATGAATGTCTCATTGATACCAGGGTGGCACGTCATGTAAAGAAACATCAAGGAGGATCTTCTCTGTGTATCAATCCATTGTCAGGTTTTGGGTGTGCGGCATTGTGCTTGTTATCCCACTCCTGAATTCGGTACATGCTGCAGTAACTCCCGATCGTGTCTTGCCGACCAACCAATGGGCACAGCTGGTCATCCCTGCCAATTCTTCTGGCTTGACTGTTGAAGCCATGTTTGGTGATGATCTCGATGTGCGGACTTACAGCACACGTTGGATCATCTATCAGTATGATCCCGTTGCCAATCTCTATGTCGATCCTGGCTTGAACGGGCGAATTGCACAGGGCGCCGGCTTCTGGATGATTCAACTTACCGGCGCTGATGTGTTGCTTGACTTACCGGAAAGTGCGAGTCCTGCAGCCACAGTAAGCAGTGCTGCCTGTGTGGATTCGGCGTGTTCAGAAGTCCCCTTGTTTGCCCAGGCCAGTCAGGCCACTTACAACATGATCGGCTCAGCCCAGACAACCGTCTCAATGCTCGAGCAAATCCGTTTAAGAGCCGCTGGCGGTACGTCGTGTCAAACCGGTTGCACTATTGATGGTGCAATCAGGGACAACTATCTCTCTACCAGCTTGTGGCACTATGATGTCGCCCTCGGCGGTTACGTTGATCTGGCAGAAGTCGGACAGGTAGCACCCTGGCAAGGTTTCTGGGTTGAAGCCAGTGCCACGTTGGCTGGTGCTGACGCCGTTGTTCTTTTCCCCGCAACGTTGACTGGCACCGATCCCGGAGCGCCAGAGGCCGCAAGACTACTCGCACAGGCAAGTTTTGGCCCTACACTCGAAGCCATCAATGCTGTAAGGCAACTGGGGATCGAAGGTTGGGTAGATGATCAGTTCACTCGTCAAGGCGCACCGCACCTTGAGTACGTGAGAGCTCATCCCGGCAGTTACAGTCTTCCAGGCCCGCGGCAACATAAATGGTTGATCGATGCCATTGATGGTGATGACCAGCTCCGGCAGCGTGTCGCCTTTGCCCTCAGTCAGATATTTGTGACATCGGATGTATCGCAGACTCTGGAACGCGAACAACATGCGATGACAAATTACTACGATATTCTGCTCAACGATGCGTTTGGCAATTACCGCGAATTGCTCGAAGACGTCACTCTGAGCCCGATAATGGGAATATATCTGAGCATGCTCCAGAACGGGCGCGGTGATCCTGCAAGCAATACACGAGCTGATGAAAACTTCGCACGTGAAGTCATGCAACTGTTTTCGATTGGCTTGTACGAGCTGAACCTGAATGGAACCATCAGACGCGAGCCAAACGGGGACCCTGTTCTCACCTATACCCAACAGGATGTAGAAGAATATGCGCGGGTCTTTACCGGTTGGTCATATGCGGGTACCGATCGCTTTGACCACGCGCCGTCCGAGAATTTTACCGACAAGTTTCTACCCATGGAGCCGTTCCCCGGTTTTCATGATTCGGGCGCAAAAAATCTGCTCGGGGGAATCGTGTCGCCCGCTGGAATCAGTGCTGAAGAGGATCTGGACAATGCATTAGACAGCTTGTTCAATCACCCGAATGTAGGCCCTTTCATCGGAAAGCAACTGATAAAACGATTGGTCACCAGTAATCCGACACCGGCTTACGTTGCCAGGGTGGCCACTGTTTTCAACAATAATGGCTCTGGTGTTCGAGGTGATATGCGCGCAGTGGTTCGAGCGATATTACTCGACACCGAAGCTCGTGCCGGTTATGTGAATGTGCCGAATTTTGGCAAATTACGTGAACCGTTAATACGCTGGACACACCTGTGGCGCGCGTTCAACGTGCAACGCGGATTAGAGAGCGCTAACGACAAATACAACCATGGCTCACCATACATCGAGGAAGCCAGAAACTGGCTTGGCCAGGGAGTGCTCTCTGCTGCGTCCGTCTTCAATTTTTTCAGTCCCGACTATGCGCCATTGGGAGAGATCCGCGATGCTGGCCTGACAGCGCCAGAGGCGGAAATCTACACTGATGCCAATATCCTCACCACAACCAACAAATTGGCGACTCTTGCGCATTCCAGCTATCAGGGATCCGATGAAAACACACGCAACAGATCCTATATCGACATTACTGCCGAGACGGCATTGGCATCGAACGCAAGCACCCTCATTGATCGACTTGATCTGTTGTTGATGTCAGGGCAGATGAGTGCCGAGATGCGAGCAATACTACTCAATCATATGAACAGCCTGCCGTCTGATGAGGCAGGTCGCTCGCTACGTGTTCGCGATGGAATTGCGCTGATCATGGCGTCCCCACAGTATCTGGTACAGAAATAGGAGACCATGACATGAGTAAGAAGCTCGACCGTCGCAGGCAATTTCTCAAGCGTAGCGCACACATGGCACTATTAGGAGCTACCGGGTCTGCTGTCGGCGGAAAGATGTCGTTGATTGGCTCGGCACTGGCGGCGCAGGGTGACTATGCTAACCTGCCGGGGTATAAGGCCTTGGTGTGCGTATTTCTCTATGGTGGCAGTGATTCATTTAACATGTTCGTACCCGGTGATCAGGGGTTGTTAAGTGAATACAGCAACTCTCGTGGCGATCTGGCGCTTGGTAGCAGTCAGCTAACCGCTGATGCCACAGGTTCTGTGTACTTTAATAACAATCTGGGTGCGCTCCGTGAATCCTATAATGCGGGCAATCTTGCCATTGTGCGTAATGTTGGCAACCTAATAAGACCGACAAGCGCGGCAGAATTTGCGAGTAACCCTAAGGTCGCTCCTGCTGATTTGTTCGCACACAACTCACAGCAGGAGCAAGTGCTCAAAGGCTGGTCGAGCAAGCCTGTTGCTCTGGTGGGTGCCGGTTGGGGCGGTCGAATGGCAGATCTGCTAATGGAGGCCAATAGTGGCAACGGACTTCCTGCTACCTTTTCCATGAATAACGCGAATTTTTTTCAACCTGGTAACCGATCAACGCCCATCTCTATCAATGCTCGCAAGGGGCCAAGCCTGTTGCCAATACTTGATCGCGTTCGTTCATCCTCCAACAGTGACAGAGATGCAGTTCTGGAGCAGCTTCTGGCACTACCTTCCGATAATGTGTTAGAAAAATTTGCTTCAAATTCCTTCCGCAATGCTCGTGATAGTTCACGTCTATTGTCCAGCACTATCCAGAACAGTCCTGATTTCGGGCCATTCGATATCACTAATAGTGCCGAGACACAATTGCGTATGGTCGCGCGCATGATCGCGGGTCGTGAGCAGCTGGGTATGAAGCGGCAGATATTCTTTGTTGGTGCCGGTGGTTGGGATACGCATGACAACCAGACGGGAAGATTGAACGGTTTAACTTCCGGACTCAACTCGGCATTGGCGAAGTTTCAGACAGCGTTGGCTACGATAGGTGTGGAAAATGACGTTACCACATTCACAGCCTCTGATTTTGGTCGCACCCTGACCATTAACGGCGATGGTTCTGATCATGGCTGGGGTGGGCACTATATGGTCATGGGCGGTGCGGTTAATGGCGGTCAACTATATGGTAACTGGCCGGATTACGCCCTGGGTGGTCGGGATGACATTGGCAAGGGCCGGCTGGTTCCGGAGATGTCGGTTAACCAGTATGGTGCTGCGATGGGATCATGGATGGGATTGTCCAATTCGGATCTGTTGGATGTTTTTCCTGACCTGAGTGGTTTCGACACCGGCTGGCAGAGTCAGTACGGACTGTTTGGCTGACATAAGAAAGCCACGAGAACGACACGTCGATATTGTTCGTGGTGCGTCGGGATCAGGCCAGAACTTCTTCCCAATGCTGAGCAATGTGCTTCAACTGTTGAGTGTCCATACTCAGCAGTTGACGTTTACTGACCAATTGTTTGCCGGCAACCCAAACATCACTGACCCGTTCACGTCCGGCTGCATAGATAATCTGGGCAATGACATCGTGCATGGGCTGCATGGATAAATCAATGTCGATGCAGATCATGTCAGCACTCTTGCCGATCTCCAGAGAACCTGTTTCATCACTGATGCCCAGAGCCTTTGCGCCGTTAATTGTCGCCATACGAAGCGCTTCGGGCGCAGTGATACTTGCAGCGTCGCCACTAACTGCCTTTGCCAGTAAAGCTGCGGTGCGAGTCTCGCCCAACAGGTCCAGATCATTGTTACTGGCTGCGCCATCCGTGCCTATGGCAACATTAACACCTTGAGCGGAAAGTTTGCTTATGGGGCAGAAGCCGCTGGCAAGCTTGAGATTGGATTCCGGGCAATGCAGTACATTGACGCCTGTGTGTGCCAGCAAATCAATTTCTTCATTGGTCAGCTGCGTAAGGTGAACGGCGAGTAGAGAGGGGCTTAACATGCCGATGCGATGCAGCATGCTGATAGGACGCACGCCATGTTTGTCGACGTAGTCGCTGACCTCCACGGTTGTCTCGTGCAGGTGTGTATGAACGTTGATTTCCAGTTCCGAGCTCAGTACCTGAATACGCTCAAGCGTCTCGACACTCACGGTATACGGTGCATGTGGAGCAATGGCGGTACACATGAGGGGGTCACCATGCAGCTTATCATGCAGGTCAAGACCCTTGCTGATGTACTCCGATGCATTCTTCGCCCATGGTGTTGCCATATCCATGACGGTCAGGCCGATACAGGCCCTGATACCTGCGCTCTGGCAGGCATTGGCAATGATATCTGGAAAAAAATACATGTCGTTAACAGTGGTCACTCCACTGAGCAGACATTCCGACAGAGCCAGCTGCGCACCGTCGTTGACAAAGGCTTGGCTCATGTATTTTTGCTCGGCAGGCCAGATGTGCTCCTGAAGCCAGGTCATCAACGGCTGATCGCTACCCAGTCCGCGCAATAGGTTCATGGGCAAATGAGTATGCGCATTGATCAGGCCGGGCATCAGAATATGATGGCGGCGATCCATACTGTCAATATTAGGGTATTTGTCGATCGCGCGAATAGTGGGAAGGCAGTCGACTATGCGAGTGTCGCAGATGACAAGTGAATGATCCTTCAGAACACGGTTGTCGCTATCAACGGGTACTATCCATGCAGCGTCGATCCTGAGCGTGGGCGTCTTTGTATGGCTGGCTGATGTGTTTTGCATAGCATGAGTCCAGAGTGCATCAAAGGAAATATGGATCAGACTACACGATTACGGAACCTTCCAGATCGATATAGCAGTCTGGCGTAAATCGCGGAGTGCAGACACAGAGAAACTCAAGCGTCGTGGTACCCGTATTGCTTATCTGTTGTGCCTCACCTGCCGGGATGGTCACTCGATCACCCTCAACAACGGCGCTTTCCCGGCCGTTTACATGCATCACTCCTTCTCCCTTGCACAAAATGTAGTGTTCGGTGACATCCCGAAGACAGTGCAATTGCGTGGTTTGTCCCGGGGCAACGCTGGCCTTCGCTACGGATACATGCGGAGACGCGTCGCTATTAACGAGTTCGGTGATAGTGCAGCGTTCGTTAGTGTAGAACGCTGATTTGTTGTCTGGCCGATGCAACCATTCAGGAAGCGTCATAGGTCTCTGTGTCCATGTTACGGTATTTTTTCGAGTTGTTGTGTCAAACAGAAACCTGAATCACTCAGGCTAGAACATCAAGTCATTGGCTTCGCAGATGAATGCCATTAGTGGCGCACTTTGTTTGATCAGACGCCCGACGGTTTTGTCGAAATCGTCATTGTGAATTGAGCTGGCTGGCAATTTGCAAATTGCAATGAAGTCTTTTCGTCGAAGGTCATCGATGAGTTCGTGTTCTGGATCAAAGCCCTTGGGTGACCGTTTCAACTCACTGCCTGCCAGTTCGAAATCTGCTCGGCCAAGCACCTTCTTCTTCAAAGCCTTCCATTCCCCGGGGTGCTCGGCAATGAGTGTTCTCACCGCGAGAAGCGTGGGGCTGTCGGGGTGCCAGATTCCTGCGCCGAAAAAAACATCGCCGGGTTCGATATGCAGATAGTAGCCGGGTGCATGAACATCCTTTGCCCGGACATGTCTGAAATTAATACCGATATTGGTCTTGTAGGGCGTTTTGTCTTTTCCAAAACGGGTGTCCCTGTACACTCTCATCAGCGAGCCACCCACTTTTTTGGTGCTTGCCTCAATGTAAGGTGATACTCGGGTCAGCGCTGGTTGAACGGATTCTATAAAGTGTAAGGCTGGGCTTCGTACCTCATCCTCGTAGCGCTGCTTGTTTTCGGCAAACCACTCGCGATTATTGTTAGCTGAAAGCTGTTTGAGAAAACGGATTGTCTGCTTTGGAAACATGTTGACCCCTTCAGGACGATGTCCGAGAACAATGCCCGTTATCGTGTAACAGGCTAGAGAGAGAGCAATATATTTTACCTTCTCCGGCCATCAGTGTAATGTAGCCGCCATCGATACTATTGCAGGCGGACGGCACGTTGTCTTCACTCACCTTTGGCTACGTGCTCATGCTCGGCGCTTTTCTGTGCTTTTCGGTCATGGACACTTCGGCAAAGTGGTTGGTGGGAGCGGCCATTCCGGCGCTGCAGGTGGCCTGGTTGCGGTATGTCGGGCATCTTGTTGTGGTGCTGGCCGCTTATATGCCCAGGCAGGGGGTGTCTCTTCTCAATTCCAAAAGCCCGACACTGCAGTGTGGTCGGGCACTGTTTCTGTTGATCGCCACCAGCCTGAACTTTACCGCGCTTCAGTACTTGCCTTTGACCTTGACGATCGCCATTTTTTTTGTGACCCCTTTGATGGTCTGCCTTCTCAGTATTCCAGTGCTTGGCGAGAAGGTGGGGCTCAAGCGGTTGCTTGCCGTGCTGACAGGGTTTGGTGGTGTACTGGTTATCGTGCAGCCCTGGAGTGAAAGGTTTGATCCGCACGTATTCATATCCATCGCTGCCATGTTGTTTACCAGTGGCTACTTTGTCATGAGCCGGGTTATTGCAGGTATCGACAGCAATGCGACAACCCAGGTTTATGTATCCGGTCTTGGGACCATCCTGCTAGCACCCCTGGCCCTGCATTTCTGGGTCTGGCCTGATTCAGCGCAGGCCTGGAGCCTTCTGATGCTAATCGGTACATTGGGGATGATCGGGCACTCCATGGTGACACGGGCACATCAGATAGCCGAAGCCTCTGTGCTTTCGCCCACCATCTACTCTCAGGTGATTTTTATTGCCGTTCTTAGTTGGGTCGTTTTCGGCGAGCCTCCTGACAAACAGACCCTGATAGGCACCTCGATTATCGTGGGTAGTGGTTTGTTCATCTGGTTTCGCGAGCGGCAGATGCAAAGTACCTGAATCCGGCTCGACTATTCATGAAAGTATCGATTGGAGGCTTAGCTTGAAACTTTCAGGGTGATTCAAAGGCCGGTGTAGAGGATCATTAATACTTGAGAAGTATCTTATCCAGCAGGCGAGTGTTTAGACAACGCTTGAGTGTTCCGAAGATGTACGTTGGTGTAGTGACGTAGTAGCGAGGTTTGGGATTGCGATGTTCAAGTGCATGAATGAGCTTGTCAGTCACTGCCGAGCACGGTAGTTCAAACCGGTCTTTCTTTTCCGACGGCGTGTAGAGACGAGGCATGAGCTGATGTTCATACGCTTGCCGGTTGGGTGAGTCTTTCCAGTTAATCCAGCGTTCAAAATGTGGAATGGAGTTTTCTCGTATTTTTGTGCCAATCGGGCCAGGCTCTATCAGGATGATTTTGATGTCGGTGTTATTCAGTTCGAGTCGCAACGTATCGCTAAGTCCTTCCATGGCAAATTTGGTGGATGTGTACGCACCGCGATAGGCTAATGCTGCAAAACCCAGAACCGACGAATTGTTGATAATCCTGCCACGGTTGTTCTGACGCATGCCGGGCAAGACGGCGTTGATGAGCTCAAACTGACCGAACAGATTCGTTTCGAAAATCGAACGCAGAGCATCGCGTGGTAGATCTTCCACACGGCCGGGAATGGCAAAGGCACCATTATTGAATAGTGCATCCAGTTTTCCGTTTGTCCGTTGCAGGACATGATCCACCGCTGCGTGTATCGAATCGCTGCTGGCATAGTCCAGCTCGAATGACTCAAGCCCTCTGGCGCACAGTTCTTCGCAATCACTTTCCGAGCGGCAGCTTGCAAACACCCGCCAGCCACGTTCGTGTAACGTCATTGCGGCGTCAAGGCCAATGCCAGACGAGCAGCCGGTTATCAATATCGATGATGTACTCATGAATAATCCGGATTCAGTTGCTGATAGTGATTCAGTGTCATTCCAGAGCGAGCTGCAGCGCGGCTTCGCAATGAATAAGCGTGGTATCGAATACAGGAATATTGACATTACCACTGTTGAGCAGCATGCCGACTTCGGTGCATCCGAGAATCAGGCAATCTGCTCCGGCAGCAATGAGTCTTTGTGCAATCTGCTCGTAGACAAGTCGACTAGGATCATTGATGACATTTTTGCAAAGTTCTTCGTAGATAATCCGATGCGTAAGTTCACGGTCGCGCTCATCAGGGATGAGCGCTTGGAGGCCCGCCCTGGTCAGCCGGCTCGTATAGAAATCCTGTTCCATGGTAAAGCGGGTCGCCATGAGGCCGGGAGTGCTCAAACCTGCTTTCTCGATCCTGTGTGCCGTTGAATCGGCAATGTGTATGAACGGGATATCCACACCTTGTCTGATCTCATTGGCAAGCTTGTGCATCGTATTTGTGGCAATGAGTAGAATGTCAGCGCCACCCTGTTCGAGCATACGGGCTTCACGGTTCAGCTTTTCACCGGCAGCCTGCCAGTTGCCGGCCATCTGATAGCGTTCGATTTCAGCGAAATCAACTGACCTGATAAGAAGCTCCGGAGAATGCAGGCCTCCGCAATATTGTTGAGTCAGCTTGCATAGGTACTGATAGTACAGTTGCGTTGAGGCAGCTGACATGCCGCCGAGTATTCCAATCGTTTTCATGACTAATCCAAATGGGTGTTTGTGTCTTGGTAGTGGCGTTTGAGTATTGCCAGAGGTATCGAGGAGAGGCAACACCAGCAAAATAATGTCATGAGAAACACATTCCATCCTGATGCGTGATACAGGGCAAGTGGAATAATGGAGCCGAGAGCGCCTGCGCTGTAATAGATTGATATATATAGACCATTGAGCAGGCTTGCAGATTCGGGTTTAAGGCTGTTGAGAAACCCTGACAAGGTCGTATGTATGGTGAACATACCGGCAGAGGTCAGAAAGCCTGCCGCTATCATCAATGCAAGGTTGTGAACACTGTAAAGTACGATTCCCGTCATGAAAATTACCACGGCTACTGTGAGTGTCGGAACCTCACCACCGAGCAAGCGAGTGAGCGATTTGATTAAAACCGCAATGATGATACCTACCATATAGCCGAGATAGAGCAGCGATATGCTGGATGGATCGACGCTGGGATTGATTTCAACCATGCGAAAGGGCAAGGCGTTGAGGATGGCGACAAACGCAAAGAACACCAGAAAGATCAACAAGTAGCCGGATATGAACATCTTGTCTGCAGCCACTGCTCGCGCTGCAATCCACGTCGCCCCTTTACTCTCCGCTGGAAGAGTTGCGTCTCTTGCAGCGAAAAACAGACCGGCACTGCACACAAGCAATAGCGCGCCAAGCCATTGAAACGTCGTCGTCCAGTGAGTCCAGCTGCTGACGTAACCTCCGATCAATCGACCTCCGAGGCCACCAACAATGGTTGTAGCGACATACAATGAAATACGACTGGAAACTGCTTCGCGTTCGCCTTGTTTACTGCAATAGGTAACGGCTGCTGTAAAAATAGCTGGATACAAAAGGCTCTGGGCGATTCGTGCTGCCAGCAGAATCGAGAATGAGGGGGCGGCGGCAAATACAAACTGCAGAATGCCCAGCAGCAGGGTGGAAGAAACAAGTAAGCGCTGAGCGCTGTAGCGTCGCAGCCACAGGCCGATCCCCAGAGGGGCGACAGCTAACGCCAACAGTGTCACTGTGATCAGGAGAGCTGCATGCGTTGGCGACACACCGTAGTGCTGCGCGAAGAAGGGCAGTAGGGGTTGCGGCGCATAGAGCGCTGCAAACGCTGCAAACGTTGTGAGAAGCGCCAGTGAGAAACTACGGCCGGGAAGCGGGGGTGCGGAAAACATGCTGCATCATAAGGTACTCGTTGGGACAGGGGTTCAATCAAGTGATGCGTAGCCTATATTGATCGTCAATCAGCGTTGTCTAGTCAATAGAGTTTGCCGGTGGCTCACACCGTGTCGGGGCAGGTGGGTTGGGAGGGCACTCCAGCACTAGTGACAGGCAACAGGACGACAGATTCATCAGTTGCCCTGTTGAGTAAAAGGCCCATTCTTTGGGTATCGACGTCCACGGGGAGTTGCCGGGACTGGATCGCTTGCCATTGCTGATCCTCTTGCTCAGCGATGGCAAACCGGAAAATGTAGCTACCTGCAACGCCTATACGAAGATCCGAGGCAATCAATTGATCATTTTCGATGCTCAGTGCAAACAAACCTTGTGTAAACCAGTTGAGTCGTTGAACAGGCCAATAATCCAGCCATTGCCTGCAAAGGTTCTTTCCATTGCCATAGCGGGAAAGTTCTATGGTAGAAGCGGAATCCAGAAGTGAACTATAGCCTTCGTAGTAGTGATCTTCTGTCTCGATGACAGTTCGCCAAAGCAGTGAAAGTGGGAATGGGGCTACCATCGTTTGCCTGGCTGGTATGCCAAGTTGGGCGATGGTGTTATCGAGTTTTTGTTGAACCTGGTGCTGGGCCAACAGTGTCCATGCAAGGTAGGCTGTACTCAGTGCAAGAGCGCTTGACACTATTGTGCGTGACTTTTCATAGGGTCTTCGCCACGCCGCGATCAAGGCAATGATCAGTGGTACGGTATAAAGTGGGTCTATGATAAAAACGGAACCTAGTGCGGTAGGTGCTGGCGTGAGCGGCCAGAATATCTGGGTGCCGTAGGTGGTAAAGCTATCCAGTAGCGGATGGGTGATCAATACCAACCATACGCCAGTCAAACAGTGCCGCCAGGAAATCCCGGTCGTTCTGAACAGTCGCTGCACAAACCAGGCAATAGGCAGACTGACAAGACTGAGCACCAGCAGGGAATGGCTCCAGCTTCGATGATAGGTGAAGCTTGATACGTCGTCTGCGTAGGGCACCACAACATCCAGATCCGGAAGCGTGCCTAGCAAAGCCCCTGCTACTAGCGCGCGTCTACCCAGACGCTCACCGAGGGTGAGTTGTGCGATGGACGCGCCAAGCACAATCTGAGAAATTGAATCCATTGTTTAGGCCGGAGCAGCCTTCGCCTCGTTTTTTATTGCGGCTGCGTGTGTCCCATCGTCAGAGCGCTTGCGTGATTGAGTTCGTCTGCCAGTTGTTTTTCGTTGGCCGCTTTTGGTTTTGACAAGCCAGCCAACAGGGTATACGCCACGGGTGTCAGAAAAAGTGTAAAAACAGTTGCCATGCCGAGGCCGCCGACAATTATCCAGCCCAATGCTATACGCGCTTCAGCTCCGGCACCGGATGCCAGCACAAGGGGTATCCCACTGAGAACGGTTGACAGCATGGTCATGGTGATAGGGCGCAAACGACGTGTGGCAGCTTCCAGCGCAGCCTCTTTCACTACCATGCCTTGATCACGAAGTTGATTGGCAAACTCAACCATCAGAATTCCGTTCTTCGCCATGATGCCCACGAGCAATACCAGTCCTATCTGGCTGTACACATTCAACGTGGTGCCGGTGAAGTACAGGGCGAAGATAGCACTGGCGATTCCGAAAGGCACGGTAAATATCAGAATCACGCTGCTGACAAAACTTTCGAATTGCGCAGCCAGAACGAGAAACACTATGACGATAGCGAAGCCGAACGTCAGTAAAAGTCCGCCGGAGGTTTCATTCAGACTGGCAGCCTCTGCTAGTGGGATCAGTCTCATGTCGGGTTGCATCAATGGCTGAGCCAGGGCCTCCAGCTCGTTAAGTGCATCGCGCAGCACAAACTCGGGAGTGAGGCCTGCGGTGATGGTTACCGCACGTGAGCGAGCCTCACGCGGCAGCGAAGGCGCAATGGCCTGTTCTTTCAGCGTAGCGATAGAACTCATCGGTACGATCCGGCCATCGGATGTCTGCAAGAACAGATTGGACAGATCTGTAGGGTCATTGATCGGCTGTGCCGTTGATACCAGTTTCACGGCTACAGCCCTGTCTTCGATAAACACGTCGCCCAGCTCTCGCCCATCGAGCACTGATTGCATGGCTGATGCGAGGCCGTCGATAGCGATCCCCAGATCGGCAGCGCGCTCTCTGTCTATGCTGATGGAAAGTTGAGCCTGGTTGGTATCGTAGTCTAGTCGGATTCTTCCGAAGCGCGAATCCTGCTCCAGCTGAGCAACGAGTGCATCAGCGGTGCTGGCAAGTTCGGTATAACTGTTTCCTGCGATGGCCATTTTCAGACCTGATCCTGCGCCTCTGATGCCCAGACTATTAGGCTGAATGGCAAATGCTCGAACGCCTGGGATAGAACCCAGCCCACGATTGATTTCCGAGACGATCTCCTGCTGACTGCGCTCTCTTTCTGCCCACTTGGCCAGCGTAACGACCATGAACCCATTGTTGGATCCACCGCGACCGGCGATAGAAAAAACGTTCTCAGCTTCACCATTGTCGAGATAAGGCTGAACCAGTGATTCGATTTTTCTTATCTGAGCTGCTGTGTATTCAAGGCTAACACCTTGCGGTGCACTGATTCGCATGAGAACGACTGAGCGGTCTTCTCTGGGTAATAATTCTTCAGGCACCTTTGCCAGCGTACTCCATGCGGTGGCCGCGACGAGCAAGGCAACCAGAACTACTGCCCACGGCGCAGCAAGACACCCTCGCAGAGTGGTCTTGTAGAAACCAGCAAACTTGTGTCCCAGTCTGTGTACAGCTCTGGTTAACGGGTTTGGCTGTTTGGCTGTCCTTGCAGCACCTTTGTCAACCAGCAGTTTTGACGCCAGCATCGGACACAGGGTCAGTGCCACGATTGACGAAATGGTCACGGCAATCGCAAGCACATACCCGAACTCGAGAAACAATCCACCGGCCTGCCCCGGAAGAAAAGACAGCGGGATGAACACGGCAGCAAGGACAGCTGTGGTTGTAATGACGGCGAAAAAAACCTGGCGGGTACCGATAACTGCAGCGGCCTTTGGCCCCATCCCCTGATTACGCCGGTTAACGATATTTTCCAGTACTACGATGGCATCGTCGACCACCATGCCGGTTGCCAGCACCAGCGCAAGCAAGGTCAGAATGTTGATTGAGAAACCGGCTAGCCAGATACCTGCAACGGTACCTATCAGTGCAACAGGCATCGTTATTGCCGGAATCAGTGTGGCGCGCCAGTTGAGCAGAAATATGAAGATGATGGCTATAACAATACAGATAGCCATCGCCAAAGACTTCAGAACTTCACTGATGGAGCCATTGATAAAAACAGCATCATCGCTGGTGACACGAATGTCCATAGTGTCAGGTAGCGATTGTCGAACGCGATCTGCAGTGGCACGCACATCACGCGAAATTTCCAGTGTGTTAGAACCTGCCTGCCGGATAATGGCAAAGCCAATGCCCGTTTTGCCATTGGCTCGCAGTGAGCTGGAACCGATATCGGCGCCGAGCGTCACTGTCGCGACATCACCGATGCGTGTGCGTCCGCGAACAATCAGCTCTTCGAATGCTGCCGCCGTATTCACAGACGCTGTTGCTCTGACAGATAGATCCTGCGTGTCGCTGGACAATGAACCTGCCGGCGTATCAAACGCTGCATTTGACAATGCTTGCGCAAGATCGGCAATACTCAAGCCGCGACTGGCAAGTTTCGATTGATCGACATCGATACGAAATACCTCTTCACGATCGCCATAGACCCGAACATCAGCAACACCATTGATAGCCGTAAAATTATCAAGAACCTGTTCTTCGACAATCAACGTCATCTCTTCCGCCGTCATGCTGTCGGAGGTAACCGCCAGACGCAAAACCGCCTCTGCATCGCTATCGGCTTTGACAATTCGTGGATCGCTGACATCGTCCGGCAAGTCGCGCGATACTCTTGCGATCGCATCGCGCATATCGCTGGCAGCAACATCCAGGTTTGTCGTATCGTTAAAATCTATTGTTACCCTGCTTCGACCGAACGAGGAGGAGGAGGATATGTTCTTCACTCCTGCTACCCGACCCGCAGCAGACTCGATAATCGCGGTGACTTCTCTGTCAATGGTTTCCGGAGCGGCACCGGAGTAGTCAGTATTGACGGTGATGACAGGGTTATCAACCGAAGGCAGTTCACGAATCTCTACACCGGCAATAGCGGCCAGCCCTGCAACAACGATCAGAAGGCTCATGACGATGGCCAGAACGGGCCTTCTCACAAACAGTGATGTCATGTCAGACATGGCGTTGGCCATATTTTCGTTATGCTTGCTCATGATCCGGTCGCCGCTTTGGCTGCAGCGGATTCGGCAGGTTTCGCTGGCCGGGCATCACCCTCTATCTGTTTGTCGCGTCGCTGTGCGCCCTCAATACGCACAGCGGCACCGGGACGCAACGCGAGGAGTCCTTCGCTGGCGACTTGATCTCCGGGATTCAGGCTGGCATCGACCAACACAGACTCGGGGTTACGCTGAATGATTCTTGCTGGAACCCGTTGTACTTTCTCATCAACTATCTGCCACACAAATGAGCCCCCCGAATCCCATTGAATAGCCAACGGGTTCACGGCCGGATAGCTCTGGCCGGGAAAGCTCAGCTGCAATTCGAATGACATGCCGGGTCGGAGCTTGTCGTTGACGTTTTCAATTCTGGCCTTGACCGGCAGAGTGCGACTATCGCGCTCGATGCGGCTGCCGATGCCGCTGACGGTGCCAACATAGACGGTTCCCGGATCTGCCAGGGCAATGGCACTGACACTCTGGCCAAGTTCAATCTGATTGGCAAAACGTTCGGGCACCCAGAACTCCACCACCAGCTCTGACCGGTCGTCGATGGTCATCAGCTCAGTTTGCGCATCAATGTAATTGCCAGTATCCAAAGAGACGAAACCGACAATGCCGGCAATGGGGGCCGTTATGGTTCGCCGCGCCAGTTTAAGTTCTGCGTCCCGTAATGCTAGCTGTGCATCGCTAAGTACCGCACGCGCGCGATTACGTTCTACCTGTGTCGTTGTTCTCGATCGATACAGCTGTTCCAGCCGAGTGGCATCGATTTCAGCTTCACTTGCCTCACGCGCTGCCCGATCGCGGGCAATCTGTTGTTCTTCATCATCAAGTCTTGCCAACACAGCGTTGGTTTGCACTTTTTGGCCTGGAGACACCAGAACTTCGGTCAGGATGCCACCGCTTAGCGGCACTACGCTCACAGACGCTTGCGCGGTGCCATTGCCGACCGCTTTGAGTCGATCGTTGATGAGTACGTCAGTGACGCTACTCGCCACCACTAGCGGAGGGGGTCTGCCTCCGCCCCTGCCAGGTCGGCCGGTAGTCGGCCCGCCACCCGAGCCAGCGGCAGGACCCGCTCCCGCTCCATCGGATGCATCGTTGGATATCGTTCGGACACCGATGAATCCGGCCACGATCACTACCGCGCAGAGGGCGGTCAGGATGAATGTTTTCATAAGCGATAGTTTACAAAAAGTTTACATTTACGGCGCAGAAAAGCCGTAGGCGCGTTATCTTGGGTATGTTTTGTACGAGTCGGACAGAAAACTGATGCTCTCAGCAGCTTACGCCAGAATTGTGTAAAAAAATGCCGCTGTTAGAGTGTATAAATACGGTACATCTGGTGGTACAAGTTTCTGTAGCGCAATCCAGAATCAAACGAGGATATGGTCATTATGTCAGGACGATTGTTGATAACGGCGATAGCCTTGATCAGCGCCGGGTCAATCAACGCCCAGGCAATTCCTGAGTCTCAGCGGCAGAACCCCTGGTTCCTGGATGGGCAGGCACATGTCAACAGTCGGCTCGAGAACCAGACCCGGCAGGCAGGCGTGTCTCAGGCGAAAAACGTGATCCTGTTCGTCGGCGATGGTATGGGTATCTCCACCCTGTCGGCGGCGCGTATTCTCGGTGGACAGCGTATGGGAGGTGACGGTGAAGAGGCGAGTCTGAGTTTCGAAGGATTTGCCCATACAGCTCTGGTGAAAACCTACAACGTCAATGCACAGATTCCGGATTCATCAGGCACGATGACTGCGATGATGTCGGGGATAAAAACCAACGCCGGTGTGGTGGGTGTGAATCCCTCGGTGGTCATGGGAAATTGCCGCGTGGAGGCAGGCAACGAATTACCCAGTGCGCTGGATCTTGCAGAGATAAAAGGCCTTGCTACCGGCCTTGTGACCACAACCCGAGTTACACATGCCACACCCGCTGCCACCTATGCCAAATCGGCCAATCGTGGATGGGAAGATATCTCGGACCAGTCTGCTGAAGTCATTGAGCAGGGCTGTGAAGACATTGCCTCGCAGCTTGTAAACTTCCAACAGAACCTTGAATCACGTTTTCCGGGAGCTGATGTCGATGGTATTGACGTCGTCCTCGGTGGTGGCAGGCGTCATTTTCTGCCAACAAGTCCGGAGGAGGATCTTATGCCGGTCTATGGGCAGGGTAGCGGTGACCGAACCGACGAACGCAACCTTATTGCTGAATGGACGCAGACTTACCCTGATGGACGGTATTTGTTTGATGCGGCGGGTCTTGATGCCCTGGATGTCAATGTATCGACAAACGTATTGGGTCTTTTCAGTAGTTCGCACATGCAATATGAAGCTGACAGAGCAGTGAATGAAGCAGCTCAACCCTCATTGTCAGAGATGGTTTTCAAGGCCATCGAAGTATTGCGTAATGATCCCGACGGTTTTCTACTTGTCGTTGAATCCGGCCGCATCGATCATGCACACCATGCGGGCAATGCATACGGTGCGCTCAGCGAAACGCTCGAGTTGTCGAATGCTGTCAGTATTGCACAGGATCTGACGAACGCTTCGGACACGCTTATCATGGTGACTGCCGATCACAGTCATGTGATGACATTCGCAGGTTACCCCAGACGCGGCAATCCTATTTTAGGCAAAGTGGTGTCGGCAGGTGGTGTCAATCCGGCGCTCGCCAGTGATGGGCTTCCCTTCACAACGCTTGGCTACGCTAACGGGCGCGGGTTCCGGGACTACGGTGATAATACGGATCCAGATAAAACCTATTCCGACCCGGTTGTTGGTGGCCGACAGAATCTGACCGATGTCGATACACAAGCGCCCGGTTTTCATCAGGAAGCGCTTGTTCCTTTAGTCGCAGAATCTCATGCGGGAGAGGACGTAGCGCTCCACGCCACTGGTGCAGGTGCGTTTCGAGTGCAAGGGACTATCGAGCAGAACCTGATTTTTCATGTGATTAATCAGGCATTAGGACTGACCCGATGAAACATCTACGTACAACACTCAGTGTGATTCTGGCGGCGAGTACGCTGCTGGTTGCCTGTTCGGACAGCAGCGTCGCGCCCGAATCAGGCAGTCCTGATGCCGATATCCCTGTATCTGGGACTCCTGGAGCTAACACTCCTGATGCGAATACTCCTGATGCGGGTAACGGCTCTGATGGAGTGATCACCGACAGCATGCTCGCCAATGATGATTACAGAGCGGCTGCGCAATCGGTATCTGGCAACACATTGCCCGTGGAAGCCCGCGGTGCTGCAAAGAACATCATTCTGTTTGTGGGTGATGGAATGGGCATCTCGACCGTGACCGCAGCGCGGATTCTGGACGGCCAGCTCAAAGGTGAGCCCGGCGAGGAAAACCAGTTGAGTTGGGGCGTTATGCCGTTTGTCGGTTTGTCCAAGACGTATAACGTTGATGCGCAGACCGCTGATTCGGCCGGTACCATGTCGGCCATGATGACGGGAGTCAAAACCGATGCCGGGGTTTTCGGGGTCGACGAAGATGTGAGGCGTGGTCAGTGTTCATCACAGGCCGGCAATGAATTGATAACAGCGCTAGAGCTTGCAGAGATTGCGGGTATGTCGACTGGTATCGTGAGCACTGCGCGTATTACTCACGCAACGCCTGCAGCGACTTATGCAAAGTCCGTTGATCGAGGATGGGAGAATAACGCCGCGTTGACTGAAGAAGCCATCGCTCAGGGTTGCATCGACATAGCTTTGCAGCTAGTCAGTTTTGAACAGAGGCTGGAGGCCAGATATCCAGGACTGGACGTTGATGGAATGGAGGTCGCCATGGGTGGGGGGCGCAGAAATTTTCTGCCCAACAACGCAGCGTCAAACAGTAATGACACAGTCAGTGAGGTGGAAGGTGCGAGAACGGATGGCCTTGATCTGACATTACAGTGGCAATCGATTTATCCGCAAGGTGTCTATATCACTGATCAGGCAGGGTTCGATGCCGTCAATGTGAACGATACTCAACATGTACTCGCACTATTCGATGAAGATCACATGGAGTATGAAGCCAATCGTCTTAATGATCTTGCAGGGGAGCCCAGCCTTGCCCAGATGACGGCAAAGGCGATTGATCTGCTTGACAATAACGATCGTGGGTACTTTCTCTCTGTTGAAGCGGGCAGGATTGATCATGCTCATCATGCTGGAAGTGCCTTTGGAGCCTTGACTGACACCATTGAGTTTTCGCAAGCGGTACAGGTTGCCATGGATGCAAGCAATCCCGCTGATACTTTGATCATTGTTACGGCCGACCACAGCCATGTCTTCACCATTGGCGGTATTGCCAAGCGTGGTAACCCGATTCTCGGACTATCGGTGGGCATTGGTGCGGATGCTCCAAGGCTCGCTGAGGATGGCTTGCCCTACACCACGCTTGCCTACGCCAATGGTCTGGGTTTCAGGAATTTTGGAGAGAATACAAACTTCGACAGAAGCTATACGCTGGAACCGGACGCAGGCAGAAAAGATCTCAGCTTTGTTGACACTGCATCCAGTGGATTCCATCAAGAATCTCTTGTGCCCCTGAGTTCAGAGACCCACAGCGGTGAAGATGTGGGTATTTATGCTCAAGGTCCAGGTGCATCGATGGTTACTGGTACCTCGGAACAAAGCGTGCTGTTCCATGTTATGGAATTTGCGGCTGATCTTGAAGGTCGTGCCAATTCTGTTCTGAATGAAAGGTAGTCTGATACGTGCTTTCCGGGAGTCCAGCTATTTTCAAATTCAAACGCATCGCACATGTGTGCATGTTCGCAGCTGTTGCACTATCCGCAAGTGCACTGTCTGCAAGTGCACAGGCCAACATGGTAACGGTGACGCTCGGTGAGCTGGACTCGGCGATAGGCCAGTTGGATGGTAATCCGGACGCGATCGAACTCATGGTCCGGGAGCGTATCGAGCAGGCCTTGGCTAACTCGGATTTGAAATTTGCCGAAGGTGAATTGTTGTTTACCGATGTTGGTGAAAATCTGCGTGACAGTGATAGCTGTACACGAACTGAAGTACGTCGCGTGGAAACAACGGCAGCATTGGCGTCGGATACTGCATTGAGTTTCTCGTTGACGTCGATCAATGATCCAATCGAACTGAATCTGGATATATCGGCAAGTATTACGGCTAGTGGGCGCGCTAAACAGACACTGGGTTTTCGCCTTGGCGGGTGCAGGTTGATAGCGGAGGACAACTTCTCGTTCACCGCCAACGGTCAGATTGATTTGACTCTGGGCTTGCGTCTCCAGTTGAACCCCGTGCTGGATACCAGTCTGCAACGATTGGTATTACGCCCAGTCATCACGTTGGATGGCACGCTGCACTCCCGAAGCGTTAACGTTGATGTTGATGATTCGCTGTTACGCTCGGTGTTGGAGGGTATCGTTGAGGATGAGATTGATGACGCGCTTACCAATACTGAACTGGCGAGGGCGTTACTGCGTCTTGAGAACAATTTAAAAGAGACACTGGATGCAGAGCTTGAGCAAGGTACGCTCACCGTCGATCTGCCCGAGCCCAGCGATGAGCAGGTGTCACGGCTTTACACGCTACTTTCCCCAGAAGGTGATTTTTCGCTTTCGCTCGGATTTCTCAGAGTTAAACGTGTAGAGCTTCTGGCGGCACTGGTGACTGGTGATGATGACACCCTGAATGATCTTCTGGCTAATGCGGCGGTGTGTACGGCTGCGGCCCTGTTGCAAAGCTCGCTTCAACATGCACCGGTTTACCAGCTGGCTGGCAATGGTTGTGAACGTGTTGCTGACGGCCGACTGGTAGGCGGAGAAGTGTTGGATGCAACGTTGTACAGTGATGCACAATGCCTGAACGTATTCGATTTCCAGTCCACTTCTGAACTGGAATATTGCAACTACGTTCTGGATACACAAAGACTGGGTAATGCCGAGTCCCGACCTGAAACACTTAATCGCTGGACATTGTCTCCGGGAACCCGATTTGATATTGGTGCCGTGCCCTTGTCCGGGCTTCTTCAGCCATTTACTCAACGCGTCAACTACAAGCAGGTGAGCACCGCACAGGGTGAATGCTCTCTGGAGATGCGCATACATACGCTCGAACCGGGAGCTCCGGGTGCATCACTAAAACCGCTCATCGCCTTTCACGGGGGCAGTTGGCAACGACGTTCCTCAGGTGCACTGGGTATTGAGTCAGTGTCTACATTATTTGCCAATCAAGGTTATGTGGTCTTTGCACCTTTCTACCGATTGATTGACACGGACGAAGGTAATGCCGCCTGCAACGATGCTACTCTCACTGATGTGCTCGATGACGCCAGTGATGCGCTGGACTGGGTGCAGGCTAATGCTGCTCGCTACGGTGCCGAAGGCAAACCTGTGTTGTTTGGACAGTCAGCCGGTGGGCATATGTCCGCTGTTCTGGCCGTTGAGCGTCCTGAGGAGATTGCCAGTGCCGTTGTTTTCTATGCGCCGACCGATTTTAGCGATTTTGCCCGGCAGATAATCAGTGGGGAGATTGATAGTGAGACAGGGCAGAGTATTCTCGAGACTGTTGTGGGTCAAACACTCGATTCGCTGGATCTTGAGGCACCGTTGATTCGGCGTAACACGCTCACAGACCGTGTGGTTAACTCTGATGGGAATATCCCGCCATTCTTCCTGTTGCATGGGATGGAGGATACGGTGCTACCGTTCAATCAATCGGTGCGTTTCTGCGATGCGCTGGCAGGAGACCCTGATGAAGGCGCAGCGTCCGACGCGGTAGCAGGCAACTCTGCCGATCCGCTCAAGCGCGTGGTCAGCTGTGATCTTGCGGGCAGTGAATTGCACCTGATTACCGAAGGCGAGCATGCATTGGATTTATGTATCGCTGAAGATTTGTGTCTTGCCGGTTCACCGCCGAGTGCACGTGCAACCTCCGATTCCGTACAGCGAATGCTTGACTGGATTACATTAATGGATGTTGAGGGTATTGATGAGAACCCATCTGATTCAGTGCCAGTCTCCGATAGCGCGCAACTGCTTGATGATGGCAATGGTGAGAGTGGAGCTTCCAATGGTGGCGCGATAGGTCTGTCGGGCTTGGTGTTGTTGTTAGCGTCGATACTGGGAAGAGGATGGTTAAACCGACAATGGCGGCTGTCGTTATCGGTATAAAACGAGCGGTGTCAAGCTGTTTGACGGTGTAGCAGCTGCGCAGGTGATCTGTCTTGGTCAGAACGCGTAAACCATCTGCCCCTATCCGAATGGCACTAACTCAACGGTCGATAACCATAAAACGTCATTTCCGCAAAGTTAGGAATGTACGTTTTGGCAGAGATTGATCCCCGACCGCGTGACAATGACTAGCTCAAGTTAGTGCCAATCCTCCTTAACCCAAGGTAGTAATGCATGAATAGTAGTACGAGCACGCCCGTTACTTCACCGTCCAGCAGCCTGTCCGATACAGCGTTTGCAACCAAGGTGCCTGCAATCGCAACATTTGTGCTGTTTGTATTTGCAGCACTGATTGGTGGAGACATCGCAGATAGAGACATTCTGACGCTCGTACGGTTCATCAGCCTGGTGATGTTGGCGCTTGGGTTGTACACAGCTTTTAAAGTGGGTCGATACTGTGCTTATTCACGCAATCGATGGCGGGTTGGTCAGGCAGCGGCAGGATTCATGGGCCTTGCTGCTGGATTTGTCTGGTCAGCAACAGCCTATGGCTTTGGTTTTATTTTCTTCATGGTCGGTATTCTGATATGTGCACTACTGTTCTTCAAGGAAATGGAAAAGCGCACCAACCGATTCCTTGCGCGAAAGACAAGAAACTAGCAGTACACTTGTAAGGTGTCGATCAGCAATATACCTGTGTATATCTACCCACGGATGGATAACAGGCCCCGATGCATCTGAACTATCCATTCACAACTCACAAGGCAGAACTCGACACGGCGTATCTCTTTCCAGCAGGTGTAGAGATTCCAGCTTGAGTTCTGGAGTGCACTCACATAGTAGGTGCAGGCCGCTGAAATTCTTCACGAATTAAATTGTGATGGGTGGGGCCATACTTGCCCTCACACCTTGACAGACAACTCCCTTGGCGTGTTGCACAAGCACTCGTAACCGTCGTCAGTAATCAGTAATGGCTCAGTAAGTTCCAGGCCCCCATCATCCAGCCACAACGCTGGCATGAAGTGAAAGGTCATACCTGCTTTCAAAACGCTTTTGTCTCCACGTCTGAAGGACATTGTTCTCTCGCCCCAGTCAGGAGGATACGATAGCCCTATGGCGTAGCCGCACCGGCTGTCCTTTTCGAAGCCGTGTTTGTTCAAGGTTTGGTTGAACGCATTGGCGATGTCTTCGCAATAATTGCCGGGTTTTGCCTGCGCTAACCCCGCCTCTACGGCTTCGAGTACTGCATGTTCGGCTTTCCGGTATTTTTCAGGAGGCTCACCCAGAAACAATGTTCGCGACTGTGGGCAGTGATAGCGCTTGTGTACTCCAGCAATTTCAAAGAACGTGCATTCACCGGATTTCATCGGGCTATCGTCCCATGTCAGGTGAGGTGCTGTGGCATCCATACCCGATGGTGTCAATGGCACGATGGCAGGATAGTCGCCCCAGCAGTCATCAATACCTTCAATGGCAGCCTTGTAGATCTCGGCCACTAGCTGATGCTTGCGTAATCCGGGTTCGGCACGTTCAACAATTGTCTGATGCATGTGTTCAACGATGCGGGCAGCTTGGCGCATGTACACAATTTCCGTTTCGCTCTTCACCGCACGTTGCCAGTTCACCAATCCAGTAGCATCAACGATTATCTGATCATTCAATGCCTCGACCAGCGTTTGATGGGCAGCTGCTGAGTAGTAGTAGTTGTCCAGTTCGACGCCAATGCAGCGGGTATCCCATGCCCTGTCGCGAATCAGAGTGGCCAGTGTCCGCATTGGATGCATGTCAGGATTTTGAACATAGATATCCTCATACCCAACGACGTTTGCATCGTCCATGTAGACGGTACGCAGTGCGCCCAATGCATCCATGCCGCGTCCCCACCAGACGGGTTGTCCTTGCATGGATACAATAACGCACTGGTGCGTGTAGAACGACCAGCCATCATATCCGGTTAACCAGGCAATATTGGATGGATCCGAGACAAGTAACAAGCTGATCCCGGCCTTGTCCATGGCACTGCGGGTGATACCCAGGCGGTTATTATATTCAGATTGAGAAAAATGCATGGATCACCCTACGGCAATTGATCGCGCCGGGTTATCAAATATCAATTCGGCGACAATCCACGAAGTCTTTCTGATCGGCGGCGCAGCATCTCAAGCACCGACAACAGCACGATGGACATCGCGACCATAATGGTCGCGACCGCCAGTATTGTCGGGGAAATCTGCTCACGAAGCCCCGTGAACATCTGCCACGGCAAGGTTTTCTGTCCAGCGGAACCGAGGAATAGCACAACAACGACCTCATCAAAGGAGGTGATGAAGGCGAACAGCGCTCCAGAGACAACACCGGGGATAATCAGCGGCATCTGCACTTTGAAAAACGTGGTCACAGGATCTGCCCCAAGACTTGCAGCGGCTCGGGTCAGGGATCGGTCGAAACCGACCATGGTAGCGGTAACCGTGATAATGACAAACGGTGTGCCGAGTGCTGCATGTGCAAGCACCACTCCCAGATACGTTCCTTGCAGCCCGATCCGTGAGTAGAAAAAGTACATTCCTGCAGCAGAAATAATCAGCGGAACGATCATAGGTGATATCAGGATGGCCATGATGGCGCGTCTGAAGGGTACGTGACTTTGAGAGAGCCCGATGGCAGCCAGCGTTCCCAGAATGGTGGCAATTAGGGTGGCGGCAGGAGCAATAAGAAAGGAGTTTTTCAGTGCGTTCTGCCAGTCATTGCTCGTAAAGAAATCCTTGTAGTGCTTCAAAGAATACCCTTCCGGGTTGAGCGATAGCATCTCGGGTGTGAAGGTGAAGAAATTTTCTGCATTGAACGACAGGGGCACGATGGTTAATATCGGTGCGATTAGGAAAAACAAAATGAATCCGCAGATGACGTATCGAAACGTATAGAACCAGACACGTTGACCGGGTGACGCATAAGGAGGCAGGCTGCTGCTCATAGGGTTTATCCCAGTTTCACGTTGTCGATACCCACGATTCGATCATAGGTCCAATACAGGGCGAGTACGAGGACCAACAGTATTGAGCCAAGTGCTGCCGCAAGTCCCCAGTTCAGTGAAGAACTGATGTGATAGGCAATCCGATTGGAAATAAACACCCCTTTGGTA
This sequence comes from Granulosicoccus sp., assembly GCA_045106195.1. Taxonomy (GTDB): domain Bacteria; phylum Pseudomonadota; class Gammaproteobacteria; order Granulosicoccales; family Granulosicoccaceae; genus Granulosicoccus. Next base: position 152,472 of record JBGCEH010000024.1, on the reverse strand, counting down.
CCACCAACAAGTTCTGGCGTTATGTAATAGCCGATGGCGAGTATAAATACCAATATGGAACCTGCACCGATACCGGGGATGGTATTCGGGAAATAGATGCGCCAGAATGCCAGCGAATCACTTGCACCCATGGACTTCGCAGCACGCATGTAAGTCGGCGAAATCGTTTTCATTACCGAGAACAGCGGCAAGATCATGAAGGGTAGCAGGATATGGGTCATAGCAATAATGGTGCCTGTCATGTTGTTGATCAGCACGAGTCGCCCCGCATCGTTGATCAGGCCAATCCAGACGAGCAGATCGTTTATGACCCCCTGCTGTTGCAACAATACCTTCCACGCGCTCGTTCTCACAAGAAGCGATGTCCAAAAGGGAATAAGCACCAGTATCAGTACCAGGTTCGATGCCCGAACTGACAAGTGCGCCAGCAGAAATGCGACCGGATACCCAAGTAAAATACAGGCGACAGTGATGACTAGGCTCATGAATATCGTGCGCACAAACAAAGTGATATATATGCGTTCGTTCTCGGGCTTTCGTTCTACGCCAGCGGCGGTACGTTCAGCATCAATGGAAGCAAGAAAGTAGCTGTCGACAATCGGTGGGGACAAACGCTTGATTGCCTGCCAGTTTTCGATGTCTACCCATCCCTTGTCAATCTTGGCAAACTGCGCTTTGAAGTTGTCGCTGGGCATCTCTGCAATCACGTCGCTGATTCCACCAAACAGCTCGCCTGCCTCAGATTCCAGTGTTTGAAGCTGAGTAATGTCGAGCCGTTTCAGATCGTGATAGAGCATGGAGTAGGTAAACCCGTAGGGCACAGTGGCCGTAGGGTCGGCGTCTTTACCTTCTTCACTGGCAACATAACTGGTCCAGTTCCGCCATGACTGAGCTGTTGAAGGAAATGTCTGCGAAAATCCGTCAAGTGCTCTCAGGGACGTCCATGCTTCCGGTGATTCCCAGACGGGATTCAGTTGTACCAGAGCATCCATTGCTGCGGTATTGTCAAAGCGCTTGATTCTCCTGCCGGTTTTTCTGAACACGCTGGAAATGCCGGGTTGGTCATAATTGAGGCGGCTACCCAGCCGCGTGTGGCGTTTGAGCTCTTGAGCCAACATCAGATCATCAGCGACCGTCGCATAGATGAATTCGTCGGGGAGTTCCCCAGTGGATGCATCCCAGCTTGCAAGAGCCTTTACGGTTCCGGGGATGGTGTCCTTTACAATCTTGTTTTCCACAGAACGAAAGAGCATGTCGCCTATGGGAAATATGAAACTGACAACCACAAAAACCAGCAGCGGCATGATCAGCATGAGTGCGCGGAATTTTTCCCTGCGTAAGGCCTTGGCCAGACTACGCTTGAGAGGAACCCCGTCCTTGGTTAGCGCACTAATCTCGCTACCTTGATCAGATGACAAAGTTTGTTCTGACACATCTGCTTGCATGCTTGTTGACAAGGGCAGCTCCACGCACAACGTTGGATAAGAGGCCATCCGGGTATTGTTGCCCGGATGGCCAGTTCTAAAAGACTGTTATGTCGTAATGGAATTTATTGAGATAACCATGCCTGAAACTTGGCATCCAGGTCGTCACGGTTGTCTGCCCACCACTCATAGTTGTACAGAAACGTATTAACCGCGTTGTTAGGATCCGTAGGCATGTGTGGCGCCATATCGATTCCCAGGTCCGCATGTTGTCCAACCAACGGAGCTGACGATGCACGAGCAGGACCGTACGAGATGTATTTAGCCTGATCTGCAAGACGCTGTGTATCGGTAGCGAACTTGGCATAATGCAGAGCACGATTGGTCCGCTCTTCGCTCAGTCCGGTCGGGATGATCCAACCGTCAAGATCGAATACCTGCGCATCCCACAACATGGCAACGGGTTGCTTTTGCTCTTCGATAACAGAGAACAGGCGACCGTTGTACGTTGAGCCAATAACGGCTTCGGAATCAGCAAGTAACTGTGGAGTTTCTGCACCGGCAGACCACCAGATCACATCTTCTTTGATTGTCGCCAGCTTATCCAGCGCCTGCTGAACACCTTCATCGCTTGAGAGAACATCATAAACATCTTCTTTGGCAACACCGTCACAGATCAGAGCCCATTCCATGTTGTTAATAGGACGCTTTTCCAGAGCACGCTTGCCAGGAAAGGTTGCTGTGTCGAACACTGCGCAGATTTCTTCGGGCATTTTGTCGCCCCATGCTTCTACGTCCGTGCGATATCCAAAGGTTGTGGAATAAACAATTTGTGGAATGAAGCAATCTGATACCAGCAAATCACCAAAGTCCTCGGACGCTGGTGTGCCATCGGGTGCTGCAGCAAGCTGTGCATCGAAGTCGATTTCCATCGCAAGGCCTTCATCACAGAGGCGGATAGCGTCAGAGGCAACGACATCAACTATGTCCCAGGTAACGTTACCTGCTTCGTTCATTGCACGTAGCTTGGCAACAGCTTCATTGGCAGACTCATCATTGATGATTTCTGTGCCAGTCATTGCAGTATAAGGCTTGTGGTAAGCCTCATTCTGAGAGTTTGAATATGCGCCGCCCCATGACACGATCGTCATTTCGTCTCCGCAATTCTCGCAGGGAGGTAATTCATCTGCAGCGGTAGCAATGGTTGCTAACGCGCCGAGTGTGAATATGCCGGCTAATCCAGCTGTAAACTTCATTGTGTAATTCCTCGTTTTAGTAGAACAACTATGTTGTGTATTGATTGCAACACTCTGGTGGATGAAAGTGCTCTTAGTCATTACACGGGATGTCGTAAGCCGATACGGCAATGCTTACAGTGCGGTTCGAGCCGATGACAACGCATTGACCAGGCCCCGGAAATCAGGCAGCTCTGACCAAACAGCCATCATGCAGCTCGACCATTAGTTAACCGGGTCGAGCGCTTTGGCGTCAACAGCGCTCCAGCCCAGTTTATAATTCTGACCCTCTATCGGGGCCGGTTGCCGGCCACCATTGGGAATCTTGACGATGAATTCGTCGTTGCCGGCAACGGACATAACGATGCGAAGGTGATCGCCCAGATAAAGAACCTCATTAACTTTGCCCTCGAGTATATTTTCTCTTGATTCAGAGGGCGTGAGCTCTATTCGTTCTGGCCGCAGGGAGATGGTCGCGCGTGTCCCCACGTCACCAATGTTAACCGCTTCTGCAGTGACCTGACTACCATCGTCAAGCGTCATGGCACAGTGGTCTCCGTTAATATGAGTCACGATTCCTGACAATTTGTTGTTTTCGCCGATGAACTGGGCTACGAATGAATTTTGCGGGCTCTCGTACAGCGCATCGGGAGAGGACAGTTGCTGAATAACGCCGTCCTGAAACACGGCAACACGGTCGCTCATGGTGAGTGCCTCTGTCTGGTCGTGAGTTACATAGACAACGCTCACACCGAGGCTTTCATGGATGTGTTTGATTTCGTACTGCATTTGTTCGCGCAGTTGCTTGTCCAGAGCCCCCAGTGGCTCGTCCATCAGTACCAGATCAGGGTCGAATACAAGCGCTCGTGCGACTGCAACGCGCTGTTGTTGTCCGCCGGATAGCTGCGCGGGTCGTCTATTGCCAAACGCTCCCAGTTCAACCATATCAAGCGCACGTTTTACTTTCTCATCACGTTCACTTTTTCCCATCTTGCGAATTTCGAGCGGAAATGCCAGGTTCTCTGCCACACTCATATGGGGAAACAAGGCGTAGTTCTGAAAAACCATTCCAATACCGCGTTTGCGCGGCGGGACATTGTTAATCGGTTTGTCGTTCAGGAATATTTCGCCGTGCGTGGCAGGTTCAAACCCTGCCAGCATCATCAGGCAGGTTGTCTTGCCGGAACCTGATGGCCCGAGCATGGTGACAAACTCGCCTGGTGCGATATCAAGGTTGAGATCCTTGACGACGAGAACCACGCCATCATAGCTTTTCTGCACATGATCAAATCGTACTGAAGCACCGCGGACGCCAGTTGTAGCTTGAACGGATGAGCTCATTAAATACCCTTTTGTTCGTTTTTAAGCCAGAGCCTGGCACTTCAGTTTTTTCTAACTGACGTTCAGCTCTGGCAGAATCCGACCCAGCGCAGCCCTGTAAAATGTACCGTGGCTGAGTTGTAAACGAATTGCCACAAGGGCAGCTCGGTCATGCCGGACGACGTCATACGGAGATGGGTCAACCGCATTACTGGGGTACCATACCTGCATCCAGCGATTTTTTACAGTCTCGGTATGGAACAAGATTTTTATTCGCTATCGTTGTTGTGATGTGGTAGCGCAGAGCCTGTGAAGTAAATTCGATTAATGCGAAAAACTGCAGTATATCTCCAGTCAGGCTGTAGGGGCTTCTGCCATTATCTCGTCATCGCTCGTCAGCATGTAATCGAGCAGCTCAATCAGGGCGTCATCAGACACCGGCTTTTGGAGCATCAACAGGTCAGGGTACCGTTCCCCCAGCTCGCATTCGCTGATCGAGTCTCCCGTAATAAGTGCAACAGGCAGTGACGGATCATCGATCGAATCCACGACAGTGAGCCCTGAGTCGCCATCTTGTAGTCGTAAATCGACCAGAAGCACATCTGGCCGATGCATTGACAGAAATTCGATAGCTGCGGTTGACGTCTGACTGTACGTCACCTTTGCCCCTACTGTCGACAGAAAAGCCTTGACGCTGGTCTGCACAGACTCGTCATCATCCACCAGATGGACCCAGAATCCGGGTGGCAGCGATGTAGACATGTGCTCGTTGGCAGAGTTCTGGGCAGGGGTCTCTGGTGCGTGACTTGTCAAGCATCGCTCCATGGAAATACTGACGGTGGTGCCATGACCAACACTCGATTTCAGAGTCAGCTTGTGTTCCAGCGTGTTGATTAGCCTCTCGACGATGGAAAGGCCCAGGCCCAGGCCCTGCTCCTTGTCGCGAGTGTGGTTGGAGACCTGGTAGAACTCTTCGAACACCTTGTCGCTGTCACCGGTGTCGATACCAATGCCGGTATCCACGATGGATAGAACGATCTCGGCTGCGTTACTGATAGAGGTTATTCGTACTGATCCTTCATGTGTGTACTTGATCGCGTTGCCACAGAGGTTACGAATGATCTGCGATAGCATGGATGGATCGGTACGCACAAAGGTAGACCGTGGTACTTCATTAATCATACTGATGTGTTTGTCTTCGGCCAGTTTTTTCATCTCGGCCATCAGCGTCTGGGAGAGCTCAAACAGGTCGACGCTTTTTATCTCAGGCTTGACACTGCCTGAGTCCAGTTCAGATATATCGAGCAGGGAATTGAGTTGCGAGGATAATGAAGTCACCGCCACACTCATATTGTCCACAATGTCTCGAGTGCGCGTGTCCAGTGGCGCATTGCGCAACGCCCCACTGAACAGGTTTAACACATGAACAGGCTGGCGCAAGTCATGGCTTGCCGCTGCGATAAAACGGGTTTTGGACTGGCTGCTGGTCTCGGCTGCTTTCTTTGCCTCTTCCGCGTGGTGAAGCGCATCGGAAAGGCTCTGGGATTGTTCTTCCAGTTTAGTAGAGGATTCGATTGCCAAGGCAAAGACGTTGAACATGAATCTGCCGTTTCTGACGAGGGTATGCGAAAGCACAATGATCGATGCACTAACCGCAAGTGCAAAAATGGTTTCTATATCCTTAGCGGAATTGACAGCCCAAAGCACGCATGCTGTGCCCAGCAGTGGCCCTATGAAAGCAAGTAACATGGGGGGGTATCCCATATTTATGCTGTAGGAGGTGGTGCATATTCCCAGCATGATGGCGGTGAGCATCGTGCGTTCGAAAAGACCTGTTGAGCCGAAAAAAAACAATACAGACGCTATGCTGCAACCGAGTAACAGGGTCAGCGACGTGGCCCATAGTCGTTTGGAGAGGTGACTCAGAGAGCCAGATTGGCTGATCCAACGGAGCAGAACCACGCGGATGAGCACCATGGTGCAACTTATAGGTGCCCACCATTGCAATAACTTGCTTTCCACACTGCCATGCAAGAGGAAGTAGGTGAGCAGGATTGAAAGCATGAGCGGTATGGCCGCACGAGCAGTATTCCTGCGGCAAATACTCAGGAGTTGCTCGCTAACTTCATCCGAGATGCGTGAGGCCGGCTTCATTCGTGGAGTATTGCATAGCCACGGCTGGTATATCGAATTGTTTGCGAACCGACTTAATCAACGCCCGCAGGTATCTCGACCTGCGGGCGGGTCTAATGTGTTTTTCGGTGGTCAGCAGTGCCTATCGGTAGGGTAGCTTACCGCCAGTAATCACTCAGGGGAGATTCAGTTGTATAGTCGAAATCCTGCCAGTCTCTGGGTAAGCGGTATTGACTGTACTCGTCGTCATAGGCGGTTGTTTTTTTGCTTCCGCGATTGCCTTTCGCACGCCTTGACGAGTTACCTGAACCCTGTATGTCCAGATCCATATCCATGCTTTCTTCGAAGTCGATGTCCATGTCCATGTCGTCCTCGAAAAGATCGTCGAGGTAATCATCTTCAGCTTGAGTCTTGTATGTTTTTCCCATGTCAAAAGTCTCGTTGAGTGCGGTTGCACTAAAGGAATATCGGTCAGCACAAGGCCTGCGTCAATAGCAGGATATGTAGTAAAAGCGACATTATTTAGCTGTTTGCGACGTGCATCAGAAACCTAAAAAACTACATGACGAAATTCATGACGAGCAAGCTGACAATCAAGTACAAAACAGTCATTACACCTCCTACACGCATAAAATCGGCAACGCTGTAGCCACCGGGCCCCATGATCAGAGCATTGACCTGGTTGGTGGGGATCAGAAAGGCATTGGACGTTGAAATGGCCACAGTCAGTGCAAACATTGCAGGGTCCGCACCGATACTCACTGCGATGTTTACTGCCAAAGGCACGAGCAAAACTGTGGCTCCAATGTTGGACATGACGAGAGTGAAGAATGTAGCGAGACCTGCTATGACTGTCTGCATGACCCAGATTGGAACATCGCCAATCAAGTCCAGCAGGTGATGTGCGATCCAGAGTGCAGCGCCTGAATGATCCACAGCGATTCCCAGCGGAATAAGACACGCGAGCAGAAACACGGTTTGGAGACTGACGGCATCATAGGCTTCATCAATGGTCAAAACACCCGACAGAATCATGCCCAGTGCGCCCGCCAGCAGGGATATGGAAAGCGTGTCGGTGAGCAAAAAAAGCAAGAGCGACAACACAAAGAAAAAAATCGCAGGCTGGAGCTTGTGGGTGCGGATGTCCTCGTATTTGACATCGGTGGCGACAACGAAATCGCGGTTGGATTTTAGTTTGTGCAGATCCTTCCAGCTGGAGTGCACCACCAGTGTGTCACCTGCTCGCAGGATTGTGTCCCGGAAGCCACGACTGATCACCTGATCTGCACGGTAGATCTGCATGATGTTGGCACCAAAATTTCGCCGCGGCTTGATGTCGCCGATAGCCTTGCCGACCAAGCTGGATGCCGGCGGAATTACCACCTCGCCAATGCCGCTGTATTGTTGATTCAGTACTTTTGCAAATCGGTCGGGCTCGCCTTTCAATTGCCAGTGATATTCCTCGCAGAAGGCTTCTACCTCATCACGATCACCGAGGAGTCCGAGCCGGGTGTGCACCCATATTGTTTCTTCGCGATCAGGTGGAACCTTGACCACGTCACCGCTGTAAAGCGCCAGCATAAAGGGTGTTTTTTCGTAGGTTTCTTCCACCTGATGAATACTCATGCCGACCATCGGGCTGTCAACTGTCACCTGCGCTTCCAGCAGCTCTCCGCTGATGCCGTACAGGCTCTTGAAATAGTCGTCAGTCCGCGAGGTACGATTACTGTCCGGGTCGATTCTTGGCAGAATGAAACGTCCAGCGAATGTGAAGTAGAGTAGTCCGGTGATACTCAACGCAATGCCGATGGGCAGCACGGAGAAAAGACCAAAGCTTTCCATCTGCATTGTATCTGGCAACTGTCGGTTGGAGGACAGCAGCAGGTCATTTAGAAGTATCAAAGGGCTGGAGCCGATCATGGTAGCCGTCCCGCCCAGAATGATGCAAAACCCTACAGGCATGAGGAGTCGGGAAATAGGGATGCCGGTGCGGGCAGAAACCCGGCTGACAACAGGTAGAAATAGAGCGGCGACACCGACGTTTTGCATGAAGCTTGATGACAGCGCTGCGATTGCACTCATCAATGGACTGATCCGGGCTTCGGTCTTGCCACCGATGCGCAGGATAAGCTGGGCGAGTTTGCCCATTAATCCTGTCTTGTCCAGACCTCTGCCAATGATCATTACCGCAATGATGGAAATGACTGCATTACTGGAGAAACCGGCAAATAGCTCGGTTAGACTGAGAATGGGTTCGATGCCTGGTGTTTTCGACAGCAGGCCCAGCGTTACCATGATGATCAACGCTGCCACATCGACGCGGACCACCGAAAACGCAAACAGGTAGACCGTTGCGGCAAGCAAAAACAGCACAAGGGCCATTTCTACCGTAAGCGCTACCGTCTCGGTCATTGGGGTTTTTTAACTGCTTGCTGGGAAAGGGGGAGGAGGCTAATCGGAATAAGACCCCGGATTGGTTTGCACTGTGCCCGCGCACAACGCAGAGCATGTGCTCGAGACACGGGTTAGGTTGTTGCTAAATTACCCGCAAGAGCCGGACCATGGTTGCCCTATAGGTGAATCCGTCGTGAAACTCTTGCCGGACAGTCTATATTCTAGCGTGTAAATAGAATCTTCAATAGTCCGAGTGTGTGAAATAACGTATCCAACGGACGTTTTTTTTAAAAACCGGATTGCTGGTGGCCAAGACAGTTGATGTCTGATGCTTAGCGGGAAATTATCTTGCTCGGTCATTATTCGTCAGAATTGAGCCGGATTGTCACCATCAGCTAGCCGGAAAGATGTCGTTCAATATGCGGGCAGACAGCAAGTCTGCACGAAAGTCCGCTTGGTTCCATGCTCGTCGAGGGCAGGGTTATCAAGAACACTATACAAAGGTCGCCCGGTTAATCATGAAAATACAACTCGCCAGTACTTTACCGTTCACGCCCGTACAGCTGGACGTTCGTCACCCGACGCCGCGTCGTGCCGTCGGGCAGCTACATGGGACACAGAACGGCGTCGAGTACAGTATGCCAGTGTACGAATTTCGTCATTTTGAGGACGAGATCGAGTATCAGGTGGACCTGTCAGAGAGAGTCAGTATCGAAAATGATCATTCCTTGGCGAGCAACGCCGCGAATGACAATGCCGTCAATGCTGCCCCCACGCTGACGTGGATAGCGCACAACGATGGCCTTAGCTACAAGCCGTACGCATTTGTCGTGATGAATGCGATGACGAAGCTAGTAGGTGAGTGGGATGGTGTTGTGTACCGCACACCCAGTGGCGAACGTCTGCGTGAATCTGCATTCCAAGCTACCCTTCAGGTCATCGATGCTTGTGTAAGCCCAGGCACCGGTTTGTGGGTAATGGTTAATCTGGTCGGTGATACCAAGGGAGGCGCAGCTCTGGACAGTCCCGCTGTGCGGCAGCTGGGCTGGATACCGATTGCTGCATGCTGACCACGTACCTGACGATACCTTAAGCCGTGGCACTCAGCAGAGTGCCCGGCCCTGCAAGCATATCCAGAGTGATGAATTCAAGACCTATGAAGTAGCCTTGGCGGCCCATGGATTTGTAATGTCGAACCTTGCAGATAGCATTGAACAGTCTGGTTTCAATCATCACCACTTGGCCTTGATTGATAATATCCGAATAGATCAAAGCGCATCCACCGGGTGAGAAGTCGCTTAACGCAGATGAGGAGGGCGCATCACACGGCCAGCGTAAATATAGCTGAGCACCGGTTTCGTGATGTTGCCGATGCATTTTTCGCAACTCTTCGTTCCTTGTGCGTGGCAAATGTGCGATGGGTGTTCGAGCGCCGTTGCAACTGCGGCAGCGATTGGCGTTTGTATACCCGGTTGTTGCTGCCGCTGACGTGTTTTCTGGCGGGTAAACTGACAAGCAGAACGGGCACTGCGGTTTGGGTGGAAACGTCGGATGGCCAGCATCTCGCTTTTCGGTGTCCCTCGATTGGCCATGCTTTTGTTGCTCGCTTAAATCCGGCTTTGATTCTGCTTTATCTGAATCAGTAGGCGAGTCGTTCCTGTCTTGATCTGGAGACCCGCCCGGTTCTCCCCAGGGGGTTGGTCGGGTAGCTTGAGCACCGGGCTTGAGGCTGGCTTGTTTTCTGAGAGCGTCGTACTGTGCCCGGGTTCGAGGGTCACACAGAACTTTTACGGCATCGTTAAGCTGTTGGGCAAAACCAACTTCACCACCCCGGTCAGGGTGATGGTTGAGTTTCTGCATCATGGCACGGTAGCTTGCCTTGATCACAGGCGCTGGTGCAGAAGGCTGCACATGCAGTAATTCGTAATAGTCAACAAGGATATCCACCCACAATGTAACGGCTGTTGGGGACGAATCAAAAATGCATCACTGATCGAATTAGGAGGCATCCCCGATTATAAGCTTCCATTTTGCGTAGTGATCGGGATTACAACAAGGTTACGGTAACTCGAGTCCCGCATTGCGGGCATAGACCTTGGCGACGGCGGCATCATCCTCCTGCCCGAGGCCTGAGCCTGAGGCTGCGACAAACTGCTGAAGAGCCGCCGCTGTGATGGGGGCTGAGAATTTTGCCGAATGGGCGATGTCCATGACGATGCCAAGGTCCTTGGGCCAGATATCGATAGAGGAGTGCGGCGTGTAGTCTCCGTCCACAATGTGCGGTGCCCGGTTTTCCAGCATCCATGAGGTTCCTGCACATTGGCTGATAATTTCGAGGAAGTCCTTGGGTTTAACACCTTGTGTCATGCCAAAAGTGACGGCTTCGGCCATTATCGCTATGTGGACGCCCGCCAGCATCTGGTTAACCGCTTTCATGGCGGAACCCGCGCCGGCTTCATTGCCCAGATTGAACACGGTTTGCGCGCTGGCATCCAGCGCGGGTTGCGCCTGCTCGAATGCTAGCTCGCTGCCAGAGGCCATGTAGGTAAGCTGCCCATTGGATGCCTTTTTCGAGCCTCCTGACATGGGGGCATCCAGATAAGAAACTTTATGTTTTTCACATCGTGCCGCCATATTACGGGCAAACTCCGGAGGAACCGTTGCGCAGGCAATGACGACTGTGCCTTGTGCCAGTGTTGAAACCAGCGGAGTTTCATCGGCAAAGAGTACAGACTCTGTCTGCGCTGCATTCAAGACGCAAACGAGAACTATATCCAGCGTTGATGCGATGTCAGTAAGGTCACCTGCTGCGCCTCCTTCGGTCTTGAATCGTTGCACATTCTGTTCATTGACATCGAAACCGTACACAGTGTGACCTTCGCGCAAAATTGATTGTGCGATTCCATAGCCCATCGAGCCGAGCCCGATAACGGCAACGTTTTTGGTAGCGGTCATGGTATTGATACTCCGAAGTCGTGTATTTCAATAGTTTGTATAAACGCGATTGATAAAACCCGGCGTTGGATACCTGTAGCATCATACGATAACTGTCTTTGGGCTGTTTGATGTAAATCCGAGTATTATTACGGGGCTCGCACCGTACAAACATCTGCCAGACAAACGCAATATTAAGTGCAACTCACGCTCTCACCTTCAATTCAAGGGCGCACATTTGCCAAACTGTTTACCATTGATTTGATGTTCTATTAAGACTGGAGAGTATAAGAATGAACGTGCTGATACTGGGTGCATCCTACGGATCGCTATTGTCAACCAAACTACTCATGGCTGGCCATGACGTGACCCTTGTGTGCAGAGATGTCACAGCAGGGCTGATTAACGAAGAAGGCACTCAGGTACGCATCAAACTGCGTGACGAGCCGGAACATCGCGTCATAGATTCGAAAGATTTGCCAGGTAAGGTAGATGCATTGACGCCGGACAACGTGAAACCACAGGACTTCGATCTGGTGGCTTTGGCCATGCAGGAACCGCAGTATTCATCGGGACCGGTGAAAGAATTGATGGCACGAATCGCAGCTGCCAAAGTACCCTGTCTGTCAATCATGAATATGCCCCCACGTCCCTATCTGGCGCGCATTCCGTCGTTAAGTTCAGCCAATCTTGATGCCTGTTATGACGATCCGTCGGTATGGGATGGCTTTGAACCGGGCCTGATCAGTCTGTGTAGCCCGGATCCTCAGGCATTTCGTCCGCCGGAGGAAAAAGCCAATTTCCTGCATGTCGGCTTGCCAACAAATTTCAAGGCAGCTGTCTTTGAAAGCGAGCAACACAACATCATGTTGCGACAACTGGAAACTGATATTGCCAACGTCACACTGGGGGGGAAAGATGTGCCCGTTAAATTGCGCGTTTTCGATTCTCTGTTTGTGCCAATGGCGAAATGGAGCATGCTGCTTACCGGCAATTATCGTTGCGTAACACCTTCGTCTGTAAGGCCAATTAGAGACGCAGTTCACTCTAATCTGGATGATTCCAGCGGTATGTATGCATGGGTTGATGCACTGGCTCAGAAGCTTGGCGCCGATGTCGCAGACCTTGTGCCTTTTGAAAAATACGCAAAAGCCGCCGAAAACCTTCTGAAGCCCTCCTCGGTGGCTCGTGCCATTGATGGTGGTTCATCGAGTATCGAGCGGGTTGACAAGCTTGTGCAGATTGTCGGTGCAGAACTTGGGATCCAGTCTGCTGCTGTCGATGATGTTGTCAGGATCGTTGACGATCGCATTGCGCAGAATAAATCAGCTTGACTTTTCTCATGCCACTGCCTGTCCCGTTGATGGGGTTTTAGTTATTGGTTTCACTGCTTTACGCCGTTGACGGGCTGCGCTTACGAATGCAGGCCTGAGTTGGATCGTTCATGATATGTGGTCGATCCATTTCTCATTCTGTATGCGTGCGGGCTTTACAAACTCATTATCTTGTGCGCATTATGAACGTGGCGGTTCGCCTAACCGCTATCTAGCCACATGAATTCCATCAGAATATCAGGTGAGCTACTTAGCCAAAGTGTTGTTGAATCAGCTTACCAAGCGTCTTAAACAACATCAATTTTGGCACGATTGGTTTGTCATTGAAGGTGTGCGGACCTACCAGCCCGACTCCTTGCTACCAAAGGCCTTTAGTTGCAACATGCCGCTACCATGGTATGCCTTACCAAGGCGCACTGCTTGGCTACCCGCTTCATCTACCTCTCTGAGAGGAGAGCATTGCAGAAGTACTACTGATACTGTTTTTTACACATAATAAAAGGAAGGAGAAAGATTTATAATGTTCATAAGCAAGAAACGAAAATCCGTTTTCGGAATGGTTGCCGCCGCAGCGCTTGGTGCTGGCGGGTTTAGTTCCGTAGCGCAAGCCTGGGAGCCTACAAAGCCCATCGACTTTGTCATCATGGCAGGTGCTGGTGGTGGTGCTGACCAGATCGCACGCTTCATACAATCTGTTGCTGAAAAAAAGGATCTTACTCCACGTCCCTTGATTCCAAACAATAAGGGTGGTGGTTCTGGCGCGGAAGCGCTGATAGCGTTGAATGGCTCCAAGGATCCTGATCATACAATTCTTGTCACACTTAATTCATTTTTCACGACGCCGTTGAGGCAGAAAGGTCTGGGTATCGACATCAGCACCTTCACACCGGTAGCGATGATGGGTGTTGATCCTTTTGTCCTTTGGGTTCATAAGGATCGCGGTATCAATACTTTTGAAGACTGGCAGGCGGCCGTCAAGGAAGCTGATGGTGAGTGGGTAATGGGTGGTACTGGTAAAGGCCAGGAAGATTCTCTGGTGACGACCTGGCTTGAACAGAATTACGATCTGAAAATCAAATACATCCCTTACAAGGGGGGCGGTGCTGTGGCTAAGGATCTGGCAGGGCAGCAGATCATGTCATCGGTAAACAACCCATCAGAAGCGAAGGGATTTTTTGAAAATGGTGATGTCGTTCCATTGGTATCGTTCTCCGATGAGCGTTTGCCGCTGGTATCGGAAATCCCGACCGTCAAGGAACTCGGTAAAGACTTCAGTTACTACAACCAGCGTGCAGTCGTAGGTGCGCCGGGTATGTCTCCAGAAGCTGCAGCCTACTACCAGGAACTGTTCAAAACCATTTATGACAGTGAAGAATGGCAGGGCTACATGGCCTCTGAAAGTCTCTCGCCGCTATGGATGAGCGCAGAAGAGCAGGTTGCCTACTGGGAAACACAGGTTGCTCGTCACGAAGAACTGCTTGCCAAGATGGGTGAGTGATTGTTTGTGACCAGTCTCGCTGAGGCTGGCGCCCACTTGTGAAACGAGGGCCTTGTGATGCTGTTTGTCATCACAGGGCCTTTTTTTTCCTGTTTTCAGACACGCCCTTGTTAAACCGGGTTTGTCAGACATTTTTTTTCAACACCTGAGCAAAGTGGGGTGGTTCTGGGCTTGACCTCTCTTAAATACGGTGTATGGTATACCACATGTCATATACACTCCAGCGACGGCGATTTTCATGAGAGCGTGCCAATCGAGGCCGACGTACCGGGAGGTGTCGGAAGCATGACGACTGCTGATGTGCCAGGTGGTCTGTCTATCAGCGCCAATCTTCGGCCAGTCACAGAAAATTTTTCGTTGAAGGCGCATACCTACGACCTTTTGCGCGCGGCCATCATGGAAATGGACATTTACAGTAGCAACGTCGATCTTCGCCTCGATGAGCGAAAGCTGGCAGCGCAATTGGGTATATCACGGACGCCCATACGCGAAGCACTAGCCAAGCTTGAGCAAGAAGGGTTTGTGGATATTCAGCCGCGCAAGGGCGTTTACGTCAAGCTGAAGACCCTGGACGAAGTGCTGGAAATGGTGGTTGTCTGGGCAGCGCTGGAGAGTATGGCAGCGCGTCTGGTGACGCAGGTCGCCGACGATGAGGACATAGCGACTTTGAGGGTGTTGGGCACCAATCAGGGTGGAGATTCAGGACGAGCAGATATCGCTGAATACTCAGATGCCAACATCAAGTTCCATCAGCGCATTCTCGAGCTTTCAGGGTGCGAATTATTAAAAGATACCGCCTTCGGGTTACTGCAACACATGTATGCAGTACGTAGGCGCACCATGCGTGAAGGCGATCGTGTCAACCGTTCGGTTGTTGATCATATGGCTATCATTGAAGCCATAGAAAATCGCGAAGGTGATCTTGCAGCGATGCTGGTCCGTGATCACACCATGAAACTTCATGATCACATTCGCCAGACCTGGTTACACAATGACCACCTGTCTGCACACAATGCGTGATTACAACCGTCTATAAAAACGTCGAATACCGGAGGAATAACCATGTCCGCAAGTATTACAGCTGATGATAAAAATCGCACTGACAATAAAATGGCCAAGAATCAATCCACCGAGGTTGCTGAAACACAACCAGAACTTACTGACGGATTTCATCTTCTGATAGATGCGTTCAAGGCCAATGGGCTGGACACAATTTACGGAGTTCCGGGCATACCGATAACAGATTTTGGTCGTCTTGCCCAAGCCAGTGGCATGAAAGTATTTTCGTTCCGCCACGAACAGCATGCAGGCAACGCAGCAGCTATCGCAGGCTATCTGACCAAGAAGCCGGGGCTATGTCTGACGGTGTCTGCACCGGGTTTCCTGAACGGTCTGACAGCCCTTGCCAACGCAACCACGAATTGCTTCCCGATGATTCTGATCAGTGGATCATCCGAACGGGAAATCGTCGATTTGCAACAAGGCGACTACGAAGAGATGGACCAACTGGCCATTGCCAAGCCTTTGTGCAAAGCGGCGTTCCGCATTCTGCAGGCTGAAGACATTGGTATTGGTGTCGCACGGGCCATTCGTGCTGCGGTGTCGGGCCGTCCTGGTGGTGTCTATCTCGATTTGCCTGCCAAATTGTTCGGACAGGTTCTTGACGCAAAAACCGGCGCGCAATCTATTGTCACTGTCGTAGACCCTGCGCCTGCACAACTTCCCGCACCGCATTCAGTTTCCAGGGCGGTGGACCTTTTGAAAAGCGCCAAACGCCCTTTGATTATTTTGGGAAAGGGGGCTTCTTATGTTCAGGCAGATGAGCTCATCCGTTCATTCGTCGAGAAGTCAGGTATTCCGTATCTTCCCATGAGCATGGCAAAAGGTCTGTTGCCGGATGATCATCCTCAGTCCGCGGGTGCTGCACGCTCGTTGGCGCTCAAGGAATCCGACGTTGTTATTATGGTTGGTGCTCGACTTAACTGGCTGTTGTCCCACGGAAAGGGCAAGAGTTGGGGTGAGCCGGGTAGCAAGCGTTTCATACAGATCGATATTGAACCACGTGAGATGGACAGCAATGTGGAAATTGCAGCCCCATTGGTTGGAGACATCGCGTCTTGCATTTCTGCATTGCTTGCAGAGATGGGTGGTGAATGGCAAAAGCCTCCAACTGACTGGACAAAAGCGCTTGTAGAAAAACGCGAAGCCAATCTTGCGCGTATGGCAACCAAGCTGCAAAGCAATGTCGTTGAGCCGATGGACTTCCATACGGCATTGGGCGAATTGAAAAAAATCATCAAAGAACGACCCGAGACCATGCTTGTCAATGAAGGTGCCAATACGCTGGATTTTGCCAGAAGCATTATTGATATCTACAAGCCACGTAAGCGTCTGGATGTCGGCACATGGGGAATCATGGGCATCGGTATGGGTGCGGCCGTAGCGGCTGCGGTAGAGACAGGAAACCGGGTGCTAGCCGTTGAAGGGGACAGTGCCTTCGGATTCTCGGGTATGGAGGTGGAGACAATTTGCCGATATAACTTGCCGGTATGCATCGTGGTTTTCAATAACAACGGAATCTATCGCGGCACGGATGTCAATCCAACCGGCGGCCCTGAGGTTGCTCCCACAGTATTCGTCAAAGACGCGCGTTACGACATCATGATGCAGGCTTTTGGCGGTGTTGGCATACTGGCAAACACCCGCGATGATCTGACCAGGGCGGTTAATGAAGCCCTTGATTCCGGCAAACCTACCTTGATTAACGCCGTGATTGATGAGACTGCCGGTACCGAGAGCGGGCGAATTGGTAATCTCAACCCGCAAAGCATCGTTTCAAAAAAATAGCTTCCCTGAAGCGCCATATGGCTTCCTTGATGTTCGTCTGCGACTGGTCACGCAATCTGAAAGCGAGGGCGTCTGGCGCAGCTCGTTCGCTGAAGGTGCATGAGTGTCATCATCAAGCCAAGGTAAAACAGAATTCAATTGACAGGTACGCAAGACATGAAAGCACTTGATGGTATAAAAATTCTTGATTTCACTCACGTTCAGTCTGGTCCGACGTGTACGCAGCTACTGGCGTGGTTCGGCGCGGATGTCATCAAGGTTGAGCGCCCGGGTGTCGGTGATGCGACCCGAAAGCAGCTCGTTGATGTGCCGGATGCGGACAGCCTGTATTTCACGATGCTTAATCACAACAAGCGCTCGATTGAATTGAATTCAAAGAACGACACAGGTAAGGAGGTATTAACCCGACTGATAGAAACCTGTGATGTCCTGGTCGAGAATTTTGCGCCGGGGGCTCTTGATCGTATGGGTTTTACCTGGGAACGCATTCAGGAAATAAACCCGCGCATCATCATGGCATCCATCAAGGGCTTTGGACCTGGCAAGTATGAGGATTGTAAAGTGTACGAAAACGTTGCGCAGTGTGCCGGTGGCTCCGCTTCCACTACCGGATTCAGAGATGGCCCACCGTTAGTTACCGGTGCCCAGATTGGCGACTCCGGCACCGGACTACATTTATGTCTGGGTATCGTGACAGCTCTGTTTCAGCGTGAAAAGACCGGGCGCGGACAGAAAGTACTGTGCGCCATGCAAGATAGCGTTTTAAATCTTGCTCGCGTCAAGCTTCGAGATCAGCAACGACTTGCCGCGGGGCCATTGAAAGAGTACTCGCAGTTCGGTGAAGGCGTACCATTCGGCGAGGCAACTCCGCGAGCTGGTAATGATTCGGGCGGTGGTCAGCCGGGGCGTATTCTCAAGTGCAAAGGCTGGGAGCAGGATCCTAATGCCTACACATACTTCATCATTCAGGCTGCCATATGGGAAAAGGTGTGCGATGTCATTGGCAAGCCTGAGTGGAAGACCGAAAGTGGATACGCCAAGCCACCGGAAAGACTCGATAAACTTAATGAAATATTCTCGACCATCGAACAGTGGACAATGACGAAAACCAAGTTCGAAGTCATGGATATCTGTAACCCGCATGACATTCCCGTGGGGCCCATTCTGTCGATGAAGGAAATATCCGAAGACGAAGGTTTGTTTGCGACCGGGACCATGGTGCGTGTCGATCATCCAGAGCGCGGAGAATACTTAAGTGTCGGATGCCCTATAAAGCTTTCTGACAGCACCGTCGAGGTAGAACGCTCCCCTTTGCTGGGTGAACATACCGCAGAGATACTTCGCGATGTGTTGGGCTACTCAGGTGATGAGCTGCAAGCGGTCATTGATTCAGGCGCAGTTGGAAACGTCAAGTCCTAGTCGGGACAGGTAGCGAATTTCCATACTCATAGCCAGGGGAGAGCGTAATGCGATTGATAGTGATGGGGCAGCAGGCATTCGGCAAGGATGCTTTGGAAAAAATACTTGATGCAGGGGTTGATGAAGTCGTTGCGGTCTATTGTGAGCCTGACAGAGAAGGTTCGGCATTAGACCCGATCAAGGAATTTGCTCTTGAGCGTGGATTGCCAGTTCAGCAACCAGCACACTTCAGGGAACAATCAACGCTGGATACGTTGAGTGCGTACGAGGCCGATTTGATGGTCATGGCGTTTGTCAATGTTTTTGTACCCGAAGCTGCGCGCGACATACCCGCAAAAGGATCGATCTGTTTTCATCCATCACTACTTCCTTTGCACAGAGGACCGTCGGCAGTCAACTGGCCGATTATCCAGGGCTATGATAAGTCCGGTTACTCCTGGTTTTACCCGACTGACGGGCTCGATGAAGGCGACATCCTGTTGCAATGGGAGTGTTCGATCGAGCCGGATGATACGGTCATTAATCTTTACTTTAAAAAAATCTATCCGTCAGCCGTCGATTCGGTTCTTATCGTCTGCGACATGTTCCGTGCCGGTAATCCTGCGCGCATGCAGCAGGATGAGGCACTGGCAAGTTATGAAAGGCGTTGTACGAAAAAACATGCACACATCGATTGGTATAAGCCGGTTGCGCAAGTCTATAACCTGATCAGAGGGTGCAATCCGGCACCTGGCGCATGGATCACGTTTAACGGGGCCGAGCTTGGTGTTTTTGATAGCGTGCGCCTGCCGGGTGACGGTGTTGCCGGACGGGTGATGGAAATAACTGATTCGGGTGTTTGTGTTCAGAGCGTTGGAGGCAGAATCCTGATCAAGCGTGTCAAGCCTCAAGGTGGAGGGAAGCTTGGAGCGGGGCAATGGGCTGCTGACGTCGGGTTGGCTGTTGGCGATCAGCTGGGTTCCTGAGCCTCATGTACGTTGCCAGCTGTAAGTTTGTTAATTCTCTGGAGACAAGCGCGTGATTCACAGTATTGTGGTGCCGGTTCGCGGCGATGGAAAGGGCGATAACGTATTTGCACATGCAGCCGTGCTTGCAGGAAAGTACAACGCACACATTAAAGTGGCTCATTGTCGACCACGTGCAGAAGATCTCATGCCGTACGGAATAGCCATAACGGCGTCGTTGCGCAAATTGCTGCTGTCACAATCGGCGGATGTCGCTGATCAGGTTGAGCAAGGCATGCGCAAAGAACTTGAATCTCTGGCAGGCACCATGGGCATCGTCATGTCCGATACAGCTGTCATCGGAAAGGCATCAGCAGCATGGGTTGAAGAGCAGGGTAGGCAGGTTGATGTCATAAAGCGTCATGGCCGGATTGCTGACCTCATCTGTGTTGCCAAGCCTGATGTTGACAGAAACCTTGGTGCCAATACGCTAAAAGCGGCACTGTTCAACACCGGAAGGCCAGTAATGATGTGCCCACCTGCAGACTTAGCGCCAGAGACCTTGTGTCAGAAAGTGGCGATCGGCTGGAATGGCTCCGCCGAAGCCAGTCGTGCTGTGGCATTGACGATGGGCATTATCGAAAGTGCTTCGGAGGTCACTATACTTTCCGCAGGTACCGAGATCAATGGTGCTGATTCAGAGAGTCTGGTTGCGTATCTGTCGTCCCGTGGGATAAAAGCTTCCGTTGTCCGGTTCGAAGCCAAAAGGAAAATAGGCAGAGAGTTGTTAAGGCAATCTGCTGCCGTCGATGCAGATACGCTCATTATGGGCGCCTACAGCGACAGTCACGAAAAAGAGACTGTGTTCGGTGGCAACACACAATACGTTGTTGACAATGCCGACACACCGGTCATTTTTGTCCATTGATAGTCATCGTTTTTAATCGGTTTGTTCTTGAGGAGGTAGCCGCATGCGGCGCGCAGAAATAATCACGGCGGGTGTGTTGGCAGGTTTTTCCATCTACCTCATGTGGAAGAGCACCGAGCTTGAAGTGGGATATGTCAAAGGCGAAGGCCCTGGTGGAGGGGCATGGCCATTCTGGCTCTCTGGCATCATGTTGATATGCACGGGAATCATTGCCTACAACGCTATTATGAAAAAGTCACCGCCATCCCAGTCGGAGGAGCCGTTACTCGATGCATACGGAATGAAAATGCTGGTGCTGGTGGGTGGTGGCATCATCGGTTTTGTAGCACTCATCGATATCATCTCAATGTATGGTGCCATGTGCGTGTTTTTGCTTTATTACCTGGGATTTCTGGGCAGGCACAAGCTTCGTATCACGTTGACTATTTCCTTTCTGGCGCCGATCGTATTCTTCTTTTTCTTCGAAGCGCTGATGCGTATCACGATGCCGAAAGGACTACCCTTTCTCGAACCGCTCTTTAATTTCATGAATACGATTATCTATTGATCGGAGCCCATCATGAACTTTCATTTTGACGAACCTCATCGCTCCATTGCCACCCGGAAGGTAAGATCATGGTAGAGATCCTCGGTAATCTGGGCGACGGCATACTGCTTTCGCTTCAGCCGCTCAACCTGCTCCTGATACTTATTGGTGTCACGTTGGGTCTGTTTATTGGTGCCATGCCAGGGCTGGGCTCTGTTAATGGTGTTGCCATTCTGCTCCCTATTACATTTCTGGTACCACCAGGGTCGGCGATTATTTTTCTTGCTGCCATCTATTACGGGGCGATGTACGGGGGCGCAATATCATCTATAACACTGGGCATCCCCGGTGCATCCACAGCGGTGGCTACCACCTTCGATGGCCGACCTCTGGCGATGCAGGGGCGTGCACGCCTGGCGCTTGTAACAGCTGCCATTGCATCGTTTATTGGCGGCACTGTCGCTAACGTTTTCTTCACAGGCTTTGCTCCTTTGCTTGCTTCGGTTGCATTGAACTTCGGGCCACCAGAGATATTCGCGTTAATGTTGCTGGCCTTTGCTACCTTTGTTGGCTTGGGTGGTGATGATATTCCAAAGACCGTGTTTTCAATTTGTATCGGCCTTGTACTTGCCTCCGTTGGCTTTGACGAAATCTCTGGCGAGCCAAGGCTCATCTTTGGAGGCATCAGTGGATTTCTGCACGGTATCAATTTTCTGGTACTGGCTATCGGCGTGTATGGCATCGGTGAAATGCTATGGACTATTGACAGTACGCGTGGAAAAATCACGACCACTGAAGCCAAGATGACTGTCAAGGGAACAGTCGATGATGCAAAAGAAGGAATGCGCCGTGGCTGGAAAGGTACAGCCATTGGATCAGCTCTCGGGTTCTTTGTCGGTATCCTGCCAGCAGCGGGCGCAACGCCAGGTTCGCTCATGGCCTATGGTGTAGCAAAGCTTGTGTCTAAAAAACCTGACGAGTTTGGCAAGGGACATCCCGGAGGTGTCGCTGCTCCTGAGGCTGCCAACAATTCAGCCTCGACCGGTTCCATGCTTCCCATGTTGACATTGGGTATTCCGGGGTCGCCCACAACCGCCATTCTTCTGGGAGGGATGGTTATCTGGGGCTTGACTCCGGGTCCACGTCTGTTTACTGACCAGCCTGAGTTCGTCTGGGGACTTATCGGATCGTTCTACGTGTCCAACGTTGCAGCGGTTGTTGTTAATCTGGCCTTCATACCCTTGTTCATAGCCATGCTGAGAATGCCGTTTACCATTCTGGCATCCATGATATTCGTGTTATCAATGGTGGGTGGGTATGCGGCGACCAGAGACATGCATGACGTCTGGTTAATGCTCGGATTCGGATTCTCGGCCTACATGCTCAGAAAACTGGATTATCCGCTAGCGCCTGCTGTACTGGCCATCGTTCTCGGTCCGATTGCCGAACCCACCTTGCGGCAGTCCCTTCTGTTGTCATCTGGTGATCCATCGATTTTCATAACGCGACCTATTGCAGGTCCTATAACGGTTATCGCAGTCATACTGATTCTGCTGCCCATGTTTAAATTCGTAATGAATAGACGAAAACGTGGCAGCCCGGATTCTGACGTAACGGAGTAGTCGTTCACGACTGACAGGCAATTCTCATGAATCACGCCTCTGAAAGTGCCTGGAACCCGGGATTGTCTTCGGACATCCCGCAACAGTTGTTTTCGCTGGTGACATTGTTTCGTGAGGAAAATGCGACGGTCAGCTACGCCGAGGCGTCTGAACTTGCCGATCTGACCGGACTGGATGTACTTGAACTTATCTCCCTGCGTCCGGAGAGGCTTGTCACTCATGCATTGCTGGTTCGTGTGACAGCTGACTTGACGGTACCCGATGGCCCAAGCTACGAAGAGCTTGGTATAAACCTGCGCAGTATGGTTGAGAGAATCCAGAAGCAGCATATCAAGGCCGTCATGCCTGCGATTGAAAAAGCCTTGAGTGAGGAGCGGGACAAGGCTTTACAGCTCGTCGGTACCATGTTGCTTGAGGGGTTTCAGAGTCAACCCGAGCCAACCCCGGATTCCAGTGTCAATCGTTCATTATTCTCGCGATGGTTCGGTAAAGCCCGTCCGCCGCCAGCACCTGTTGCTTCTGCGGAAGAGCTTGAGATTTCAGCTTTGGCGCGCTGGAAGCAACAGAGCGAGGCAAGCGAGCTTCCGCTGGAGCGCGCTTGCCTTGAAGCATTATGCAAGAGTGTGGATTCCATCATTGGTCATCGCGGCCGTATGTTGCCAGACCATGAGCTTGTGGCGCGTATTGTCGTCAATCAGGTCATTAACTCGCATGGTTGTTCCATCGTCGACAGCATGATAGATGGTGTCTGGCATGAAGCTGTTGCCAGTGAAGGTTACCGGCCGTTACCAGCGCAGGGCAAGCCCGTCATTATGAATGTGAAAGGCGCATCAGCTTCTGGCAAGAGCACTATCAGGCCGCAGCAGAGACGCCTGGCGCAGAAGCTGGGTATCCCATGGGAAGATTTTGCGCTGATCAGCCCGGATTACTGGCGCAAGTACCTGCTGGACTACACCAGTCTCGGTGATGACTATAAATATGGTGCCATGCTCACGGGTCGAGAGCTGGAGATGATCGACAAGAAGCTAGACCACTATATGGCTGACAAGGCTGATAAAGGGACGATGTCTCATCTGCTGATAGACCGTTTCAGATTCGATAGTTTCACCATAGACAGAACGGCTGATAGCCGATTGCTGACAAGGTTCGGCGACCGAGTGTATCTGTTTTTCATGGTGACTCATCCTGCTGAAACGGTTATACGTGCCTGGAACCGTGGTCGGAAAACGGGTAGGTATAAAGCCGTAGACGACCTGTTGTTTCATAATGTCGAGGCGTTTACGGGTATGCCTTCGCTGTTCTTGTCGTGGGTCAATTCCAAAGATAAGCGTGTTCATTTCGAGTTTCTGGATAATGATGTACCTGAAGGTACATTACCCAGGACAGCAGCGTTCGGATGGAACAAGACCTTGATCGTTCTTGACGTGTCTTTGCTGTTGAACATTGAACGCTATCGGAAAGTGAATATTGCGGCGCAAGGTCCGGAAGACATCTTCAAACCCGAAGATCTGGATGTTTCGAGCAATACCGGTTTTGTTAGTCAGTGTGCTGAAACTGTCGATTGTATGGTATTCGCCGATCAGGATACGATGTCAGCGTATGCCGTGGTACGTTCTGGCAAGTTGGTATGGTGGGATGATGATTATCTGCAGGCGCATCCTGATTCACCGCTTTTGGTGAGTGCGTTAACAGTTCTTGGTTACGATTCCACACTTTGCAGAACCACCAGAGAAGATTTTTTCGATTCCCTGGATGTTGACAGTGAAAAACGCTTGATGGTGGGTCACTGGAGCGCTCGGTAAGCCGAAATGTTTTTTTCAGTTGTTCTTTTACCTGTAGGCGCTCTTCATTGCTCCTAACTCTAACTCGAGCAACGGGTGATCATGTCAGTGAAGACTGAATGAAAGATGGTTTTTTGCAAGGCTGATCGTAAGCGGATGTGTGAACAGCCCAGCAGTATTCGTCGACGGGGAGTAAATCTGGACACACGCGCTTCCGATACTGATTTCAGCGTTGATTAGTTTGATCTCAGATCGTTGGAGACAGAGTTGTAACAAGCACCTTTCATGGCCATGAAAAGTGCAAACAGGCAATTTCTGTACGCGATAGAAGAGCAACAAGAATCAATGCGTGGAAGGCTTGTTGCGCTTTACAGCAGGTCTGCCACACAGTCCGTAAGGATGGGCAGTATGCCAGCCTGATCCGACTCTTCACGTGTCAATACCCGTAACCGATTGTGGCGTGCTGCAAGAGCGGATCAGGCTGGGATGCCTTTTGTGTAGTAATACCTGATGGCAAGCCTCGGTATTGACCTGTCTTGCCAGTACAGTATTGACGCAGAGTAATCATCCGATGTGGCTCCTCAAGCGTACCAATAAAGTTAAGGATCATTCCTTATCAGGCTATTGCATACCCGAGGAGACCAGCAGTGAAAAACCAGAACCAACCTGTCATGTGTTCGAACGCGCCACAGTCAAGGGTCGCACAACTCCCGCAGGCTTCATTGTCACGCCGCAGGATGCTTGCAGCTTCCGTGGCGTTGCCAGCCGCGGGAATGATCGTCGGCGGAATGCGTAATGTACGTGCCGCCGGCCATTCGGATGGGGCGCAGCCAAACGCCATCAAGAATACTCTCGCGTTGGGAGACTTCGAGGTATCAACTTTACTGGCCGGAACTCGGACCGTTGAAAATCCTCAGTCCATCTTCGGTATGAATGTTTCGCCTGAAGAATTTGCAGCAGTCAGCGAAGCCAATTTCCTGCCAACTGATGCCGCCCAGTTTTTCTTTACGCCAACGGTGGTTCGCGCTGGCGGAGAGGTTGTGCTGTTCGATACCGGTTTGAACGCCGCTGGTATCACTGCACCGCTGGCAAGCGCGGGCGTAGCGCCGGAGGAGGTCACTATCGTGGTAATCACGCACATGCATGGCGACCACATCGGTGGACTGACCGGCGACGATGGCGCACCGACGTTTGTAAACGCCCGTTACGTCACCGGTCAGGTCGAATATGATGCGTGGGCCAAACAGGACAACGATAATTTCAAATCCAAGGTCCAGCCATTGGCCGAGAAAATGGAATTTATCGGTGACGGTGATTCCGTTGTATCAGGCATTACTGCTATGGCAGCTTTCGGCCACACCCCGGGCCACATGATCTACATGCTCGAATCCGGTGGCAAACAATTAGTGTTGATGGCTGATATGGCTAACCATTATGTCTGGTCGCTCGGATATCCTGAGTGGGAAGTAAAGTTTGATATGGACAAAGCCAAGGCGGCTGAAACGCGCAAGAAAATGTTCGACATGTTCACCGCCGACAAGATTCCCTTTGTCGGTTACCACATGCCGTTTCCGGGTATGGGTTATTCCGAAGCCCGTGGAGAAGGCGGATACCGGTATGTGCCGGTAAGCTACCAGATGATGTTATAAAAGCAAAATGACGCTGGAGCCTGATAAAAGCGGCTCCAGCGCTCACATCGTTCAAGCAACTGCAACGTTCGACTTGCTACCATGAATCAGCCAGCTCCCCATTTCCTGCATCCGGTGTCGATGGAGGAATTTTTTACCATGTATTGGGAGCAACAACCGTTGCATATACACCGCAAGATCGCTGAGTTGGCGCCAGTGATCGACCTTGCGGACATTGAGTCGCTGTTATCTTCCCAGCCTGTATTCTTTCCGGGTGTACAGCTAACCCAGTCTGGCAAGGCTATTGACGTGACCAGCTATGCAGACGACCAAAACAGAATTCTGCCACTTCGGTTGTTCGAACATTACGCTCAAGGCGCAACCATTATCCTGTCGCAGGCTCATAAACTCTTTGCTCCGCTGAATGATCTCTGCAGAGAGGTGATGCGCACGATGACGATGCGCTGTCAGACCAACATCTATCTTTCTCCTCCCGGTAATCAAGGGTTCAACGCGCATTATGATTCGCACGACGTCTTTATCATTCAGGTCAGTGGCATAAAGACATTTAACTTCTATCCCTCCTCAGTGGAGCTGCCCTGTCCGGGAGAGCCTTTTGATTCCAGAATGTTAGCGTCTGATGTCATTGATGAATCCATTCAACTGACGGCGGGTGATACTTTGTATATCCCTAGAGGGGTTGTCCATGATGCCGTTGCCGACGATAAAGCGCCGTCCATTCACGTTACGCTTGGTGTCTATCCTGTGCTTCTCAGGGACATGCTGCAGGAAGCCATACAGATTCTTAGTGAACGTGACAGTCAATTTCGCCGTTCGAAGGATAGTTATTTGGCACAATCCAAAAACAATGGAGTTGAACCATTGCAGGACGCGCTGGCTGCTCTGACAAGTGAGGTTCACCGATGGCTTGACGATCCTGATTCCATCCGGCTGATTCAGTCCAGATTTGATGACGAGTTGTCTGTTGGTGCGCTTCAGGATTGTCGAGGCCTTGTAATGCGAGGCCCTGTAATGAGAGACGAGCCCGGTAACGCTGCCGCTGAGCCTTTGCCCGTGTTTGATACCCTCCGGCTGCGCCAGGGGTCGTTGATTAACCATGAACTTCACCCTGACGGTTTGAAGATTCGGACCTTCGGACAGATGCTGGAATTCAGCGAACCCATCGCAGGCGTAGTAGTGAATCTTCTGGATAACGGCGAACTGCGCAAAGATGAGTTGGCTACCCTACGACCGGAACAGAGAGACGCTGTGGTAAAACGCCTCTTGCAAGCGAATCTTGTGGATTTTATCCAGGATCGTTGATGATCAGGAGAATGCGGAATTCCCGGACAAAGTACGATGGCCAATCCTGCTTGACCCGGCGGTCGGCACTTGTTACTTTCAGAAGTTGGCTCGGACGAACTGCGGATTGCACATGAGCAAAAAAGAACTCTCTGATAGTGTTGTTGTACACGATAGCGCTGAACGTCGTCGCTTCATACGCAAAGGCGCCGCATTTGTGGCCGCAGCTGGCGTTGTGGCAACTAGTGCTGGCAGATCGGCGATGGCGTCTGAATGCGATCGCGGAGGCTCCGGAGGAAAAAAGCCGGAGCACGCTGGCAATGGCTCTGATAGCGATACCGGCTCAAATGCGGACCCTACTGGGTGTGGGCGGAAATACGACGACAAGCCCAAAATTTCTCAAATGGATTCGGTTACGGAACCCGGCAAGCCCAAAAAAGTATCTGTTGTAAGGATTTTGGGCTGATATTGTTCTAACGGGTCGACATTTCATAGGGGCTGGGGCGCTCGGTCTGCCTGTCAATGCTATTGCTGAGTCTTTTTCTGTTCTCCAGCCGCTTAAAGTGTTGCTTTATGCACCGCTAAAAGGCAATCTCTAAGGTGCTATTGGTATACCTACCAAAAACCGTTTAGAGGAGAACGACCCAATGCGAAAGACACCATTACTGGCGCTACCAGCGTTAATGCTGGCGGGCGGTATTTCGGCGCCATTATACGCAGCTGAGAAGCTGACTTACTATTGTAGTGCTCAGGAAGACTGGTGCCAGCTTATGGCAACGGGTTTCGAAGAGGCAACAGGTATCAAAGTCAGCATGACACGCAAGAGTTCCGGTGAAACGCTCGCTCAGATCAAGGCAGAGTCCAGCAACCCCAAAGGAGATATCTGGTGGGGTGGCACCGGTGACCCACATCTGCAGGCTGCTGAAGAAGGGTTGAGCGATGCGTATGACTCACCTATGCGTTCGGAGCAACACGACTGGGCTATCCGCCAATCAGAGGCCGCCAATAACCAGACAATGGGTATCTACTCTGGTGCTCTGGGCTATGGCTACAACGAAGATGTATTAAAGGCAAACAATCTGCCTGTGCCTGCCTGTTGGGCTGACCTGCTTAAACCCGAATACAAAGGCCATGTCCAGATGGCAAATCCAAACTCTTCGGGCACGGCCTATACAACGCTAGCGACAATCGTACAGTTGTTTGGCGAAGAAGAAGGCTTTGATTTCATGAAGGGTCTGCACAAGAATATCAATCAGTACACTAAGTCCGGTTCCGCACCTATCAAAGCTGCAGCTCGTGGTGAAAACACCATTGGTATCGTCTTTCTTCATGATGCGGTTGCTCAGGCAGCATCTGGTTTTCCAATCAAGCCAGTTGCTCCCTGTGAAGGCACCGGTTACGAAATTGGCGGTATGACGCTGATCAAAGGTGGGCGTAATCCAGAGAATGCCCGAAAGTTCTATGATTGGGCATTAACGGCTGAAGTCCAGACCCGAGCGCTCGAAGTCAATGCATTTCAGGTCATGTCAAACAAGGCAGCGACCAGTTCACCGATGGCACCAGATCTTGATTCCATCAACCTGATTGACTACGACTTCAAGAAATATGGCTCTGCGGATGAGCGTAAGCGGTTGCTGAAGAAATGGGATGACGAGGTCTCTGTATTGCCACAGTAAGTCAGGCATGCTTTTTAGTCTTAATCCTGGAGTGTCCATGAAAGGATTTTGCGTTTCATGAACACTCCGGGTTTTACCTTATGAAAAACAGTTCTCGGCTTTGGTTGCTCATAGGGCTGTTCGGTTTTTGCATTCTCCCCTGGTACATCCTAGAGGATGGACTTTGGGGTTTTGAATGGCTGGTAGATGGGTATCCCTTTGATACCGATTATGCGCCGGCGCTATTTCTGATCATGCAAGGGGAGAAGCTCTGGCTTGCCCCTATGCTTTTTTTCCTGTTGCTGCCATGGATTGGTGAGATCTTTACGCGCAGCATCTCCGACTCATCTGTCGCCTCCATCCGTCGTGCCAATGTTCTGCTGATAGCGGGAGTTGCAGGGCTTGCCTGGGTTGCCATCCAGGGTTATGGCATCGGTCTGCGTGGATGGAATTTTGAAGCTCTGGGTACGCTGTTTGGCCCGCTGGATGATAGACAGTTCGGCATGGGCGCTGGAGCACTACTGGTTGTTGCCGCTTTTCTGTTTCTGTTAACGACCGGTATTGCCGGTCGGGGTGCGATTAACGGTGATGTCTTTGTCGTAGGTGCCATTGGCCTTGTTGTGGCCATGGTGGCCGTCTTTATCTTTTTCCCGATTGTCCAGATGCTCTCCAGTGCGTTCAGAGATAACGATGGGGTGTTTTCCATTGGGCTTTTCGCGACGAAATTTCTTGAAGATAAAATCTGGGGACTGTCCTGCCTGACGGGGGGGACCCGTTGCGGGGTTGCCTGGAATTCCCTGTTGCTTGCCGTGCTGGTCGGGTTCTTTACAACCGTATTGGGATTGGTTTTTGCGCTGGTCGCCACACGTTCCGGTTTTCGTTACGGCAAGCTGCTTCGTGGCCTGACCGTACTTCCTATCATCACACCACCTTTCGTAATCGGGCTTGCGATCATATTGTTGTTCGGCTTGTCCGGAACCATTACCCAGTTTATTGCCGAGTTGTTTGACTTGCAGGCTACTCGCTGGGTTTACGGATTGCCCGGCATTTTCATCGCACAGTTACTCTCATTTACACCTATTGCGTTTCTGGTTCTTATCGGCGTGGTGGAGGGTGTCAGCCCATCGATGGAGGAGGCGGCGCAGACGCTACGCGCCAACAAGTGGCAGACATTTCGTACGGTATCGCTTCCATTGATGCGCCCGGGTCTAGCCAATGCCTTTCTGCTTGGCTTTATAGAAAGCATGGCTGATTTTGGCAACCCACTGGTACTTGGTGGTAACTACGATGTGTTATCGACAGAGATATTCTTTGCCATAGTAGGTGCTCAGAACGATCAGGGTAAGGCGGCGGTGTTGGCGGTTGCGCTTCTGATATTTACACTAAGTGCATTTTATGCACAGCGGCGCTGGCTTGGAAAGAAGAGCTACACCACACAAACAGGTAAGGGCGACGGTGGGATGCATGTATTACTCCCCAGGCGCGTTATGTTGCCCTGCTACGCCATAGCTGGCATCTGGACGGTGTTTACCTTAACCGTCTATAGCATGATTCTATACGGCGGATTCGTCGAGCTTTGGGGGCTTGATCATTCGCTGACGCTCAAGCACTACGAATCTGCTTTTGCGGTAGGTTTCAACGATTTTGGGCTGCATTTCAAGGGCAGTGCGTGGGATTCGTTCTGGACCACGCTCAAGATTGCGGGCATCGCTGCACCATTAACGGCAATTGTCGGTCTTGTAACCGCCTGGCTGCTGGTAAGGCAGAACTTTGCAGGCAAGCAATGGTTTGAATTTGGCACCATGCTCAGCTTTGCCATCCCGGGGACGGTTATCGGGGTCTCCTATATTCTTGCGTTTAACGTGCCGCCGATCGAGCTTACAGGTACCGGGGCCATACTGGTAATCAGTTTTATATTCAGAAATATGCCAGTAGGCGTAAGAGCTGGTATTGCCTCTATGTCCCAACTGGACAAGAGTCTGGATGAGGCATCGCTGACACTGGGAGCCAGTACCTGGCGGACGTTTACAAAAATTATACTGCCATTAATGCGTCCGGCCATACTGGCTGCATTGGTCTATAGCTTTGTGAGAGCCATGACGGCTATCAGTGCCGTTATTTTTCTTGTTAGTGCCGAGTACAACATGGCAACAAGCTACATCATCGGACGCGTCGAAAACAACGACTACGGTATTGCCATTGCTTATTCATCGATGTTGATTGTCGTAATGCTGACCATGGTCGCTGTTACCCAGCTTGCCGTGGGACGGGCGACCACACGGCGACGTCAGCAAACCTCGACCGCTTTAACCTGAGTTCACGGAGCACCTATGACAACTTCCAATGCCGCTGTCTCCGATCATGCGCTTAAGGGTATCCACGCGAAGGCCGCTTCTGTTAAATTTGAGCAGGTCAGCAAGGTGTACAACGATTCTGTGACGGCTGTAGACCATGTGTCACTGAGCGTCGAAGCGGGTGAGCTCGTTACATTACTGGGGCCGTCAGGTTGTGGCAAGACGACGACGTTGCGAATGATTGCCGGGTTGGAGATGCCAAGTGATGGCAAGATTCTAATCGGTGACAAAGACGTTACCAAATTACCTGCAACTGATCGTGATGTGTCAATGGTATTCCAGTCGTACGCATTGTTTCCGCACATGAGTGTTATGGAAAATGTCTCGTACGGTTTGAAGATCTCGAAGTTCAAGAAGGCTGAGGTCATTGCGCGAGCGCAGGAAGGCCTGGATCTTGTTGGTCTGTCCGGATACGGTAGCCGCTTGCCAAGTGAGCTCTCGGGTGGGCAGCAGCAACGCGTTGCCGTGGCACGTGCGTTGGTGCTGGAACCGCAAGTCTTGTTATTCGATGAGCCTTTGTCTAATCTTGATGCCAAACTCAGACGTCAGGTTCGTGATGATATTCGCGATATACAAACGAGGCTGGGTCTTACAGTTGTGTATGTGACGCATGACCAGGAAGAGGCGCTTGCGGTGTCAGACCGCATTATCGTGATGAACAATTCGGTAATCGCACAAGTCGGCACGCCCAGAGAGCTCTACGATGCTCCCGCTGATGCCTTTGTTGCAGACTTTATTGGTGAGGCCAATTTGCTTGAGGCTACTGTTACTGAAGTCATTGACGGCATGGCCATGGTCGATCTCGGATCTGGCCAGATGCAGATCTCCACACCTGTTCGTGAGTCTGGCGTAGGCCCCGGACGGATCGCGGTTAGGCCGGGGCGAATTCAATTGTTACCTGCCAATACCCCCAACACTCTGGCAGCATCCGTTGAGAAGTCGACCTACGTTGGCAGTCATATGGAATACCGAGTTAAAACCTCAGTCGGAGATATTTTCGTTGTGGCAGATGTTGAAGCGAATTATTCTATTGGCGAATCTGTAGGTGTTGCATTTATGAGCAAGGGCCCCGTATTGCTTGCGCCGGCATGACAGGGTTGACGAAGGTGGTTAATAAATAAGACAGGATCACTTCATGACGTCCACTAGACTATCCTGTAAACACTGCGCGCCATGTCATGGGCAGATAGAATTACTGCCGGTACACCGCGTAAACGAGTTGGTCAATGAGCTTCACGCCGACTGGCGGGTAAGTGACGATTCAACATCGTTGCAGCGCAAATTTGTTTTCAAGGGTTTTGCAAAAGCCACCTATCTGGTAAACCTGTGTATATGGTTGGCAGACAGGGAAGGACATCACCCTGATGTTACTTTCGGATGGGGTTATTGCCAGATTGCGCTCTCAACACACGATGTACATGGTCTCACCGAAAATGATTTTATCTGGGCAGCGCGTCTGGATACCTTGATACAGTAAACAGCGGGTAATACCTGAAAACAATAACCTGTATTGACAAATGATTTGACCAAAAAGGGTGTTCACATCCGAAGTCAATGTAACCGTCAGACACTAAAATTATTCAAGAAATAGCTGTTATGGTCGAGTACGTGCATATCCAGTGTTACTTGACTGTATTCTCTGGGGTGTTGTTTGCTCATCATGCGTTTAGAAAAGTATATACAGAGTGTCGTCTTTCCTCTTGAACTAATTCGATCTCCCGTTTGGCTGTTCGACGTTGATAAATTGCGCTTCGTCTGGGCCAATTCGGCAGCATTGGCATTATGGGGTGCATCGAGTCTAACTGACTTGCAGACTCGAAATCTATCCAGCGAAACATCATTCAAGGTTCGTAAACGACTTGATCAGTATTGTGTTGATTTGACAGGTACAACGTTGACAGTGTCAGAATATTGGACGTTCTATCCAAACGGTCAGCCGACAACCTGTGAATGTGCCATTGGTGCATTCGAATCGCCAAGCACTGAACGCTTGCTCATGGTCAATGCGGTTCAGCAAGATTCAGTCGCAAGTTCTGACACGCTGTACAGAAGCTCGGCGTTACTCTATACGTCAGTCTGTGTGTCGGTTTACGGAACTGATGGGCGGCTGAAATATTCGAACCCGGCGGCTCGCGGCATGCTTGGTGCGGATAAATTGTCACTAGCAGAGCGTTTTATTGACGAAGCCGACTGGCGCTGGGTGAGTATAGAGCTTGCAGCGGGTAAGGAGGTCGTCATCGAGGCCTTGGTCAAGACCCGAAGTGGCAATGGTTGGCATAGTCTGACACTTGAGACCTGCCCGGATCCTGTGACTGGCACATCGTCGATAATGGTCACAGAAACTGATGTATCCGAACGTCTTCACGCGGAGCAGCAAGTGCATCATTTGGCCTACTATGATGCGTTGACATCGTTACCCAATCGAGCTTCATGGTTCAGCACGCTGCAGAGGCGACTTGCAAACTCTTCTGGGTTAGATCATCGATTGGCTGTTTTGTTTATCGATCTTGATAGATTCAAGCTGATCAACGATACGCTCGGACACACCGTCGGGGATAAGCTGCTTGTCGCTGTGGCGGATCGGTTGAGTGACTGCCTGAGCCCCAATGAAGATCTGGCAAGGCTCGGTGGCGATGAATTCACCTTGCTGCTTGAAGACAACGAAACAGGCCGTCAAGCGTCTGCCAAGGCTCAAATTATCGTCGATATCTTGAAAGCTCCGATAGCAATTGAAGGTCACGAGATTTCGATTATGCCCAGCATAGGTATCAGCCGTTTTCCACTGGATTCCTCTGATCCTGATGAGTTGATGCAGCAGGCTGATCTGGCCATGTATGCTGCCAAACAGGCTGGCGGGGGAGTCTTGAGGTTCAAGACTCAAATGACGACACAAAGCGTAAGGCGTCGATTGATAGAGCGCGATTTGAGTGATGCCATAGCGACATCCACTTTGCAGGTGTATTACCAGCCCAAACTATGCGCCTCGTCGGGTATTATTCTGGGCGTAGAGGCGCTGTCGCGTTGGAACCATCCTTCGCTTGGCTGGATTTGTCCCAGTGAATTCATTGCTGTCGCAGAAGAGACTGGGAAAATTGGAGAGGTCACCAGGTACGTTCTGCACGAAGCCCTGTCGCAGCAAGCCATATGGTCATCTGATGGACATGATATTTGCATGGCCGTCAACGTTTCGCCTTTTGAATTCCGGCATGGCAATATCGTGGCCGTGATTCGACAAGCCTTGAGTTGCACGGGTGCGAACCCGGAGCAATTGGAGCTGGAGATTACGGAGTCCATGTTGATGGAGAACAGTGAATCCATTCACAGTGTGATTTCTGAATTGCACGCGATGAGAGTCAAGCTAAGCCTTGACGATTTTGGCTCTGGTTACAGCAATCTTGGATACTTGCAGAAATTTCCCTTCGACAGCATAAAGATTGATCGTTCATTTCTTTGTGACGGGGAGATCTCCCCGGTCATCGATCTTATTATCGGAGTAGGTAACAAGCTTTCGCTAAAAGTTATCGCCGAAGGCGTTGAGACGCAGTTACAACGTGATTTTCTGATGCAGCAAGGTTGTCATCAGCTTCAGGGATTCTTGTTTGCAAAGCCGATGGACAAGGGCCGAGCTACCACTTTTCTGAACTCTAGGAGAAAGAGTAAAGCCAAGTGGCCGAAAACCCCCGAAGTGGCTGCCTGAGCCTTCTTCAACGCATCTCAAGCCATATACTCGCGGGTAGCGCTTCTTCTGCTTCGGGCAAGGTATGTATTCCGGGTAACACCCGGTGTTCCAACAGTTTCGGGATGAGCATAATCAGTTCGGCGAACAGAAATTCGACAATTTCATCCGGAACACTTGCGCCGGTAAAATTTACCGGATAACCGTCGTTGACTAAAAACAAACGTCTGCCGTCATGCAAGGTGCATTGACGAACGTGTGGATGCAGCGATACGGATTCTGCTGTCTGGCTGTCAAGGTATGACAGATCGATTTCGTGATCCTTGGAAGAGCCACTAACGAGGAAGCACCGATCTGGCAACTGAGCCAGAAGGTGCTGGTCAATTGACGGTTTGCCTGTCGCTCCGACAACAATGGCAGGCGCACGACTCAAGGTATCCGAGTAGCAGGGATGGTGACCATCCACCGTCGCTTCAACGACAGATACCATGTCGACATCCTTGACGCTAACACCCAATCCACGGTTTCGCAAACTTTGTGCGATACCTTTTCCTACCCATCCGTAGCCTATAACCAATGCATCACGCCCCACAGTGGAGTAGCCCAGATCACGAAGGATGCTATCAAGGGCAGCAACGACGGCTTCTCCGACCTGCTTACCTTCAATTTCTTTCAAGCGAGTCTGTGCCACATTGATCTGTGGGACCTTCAATTCTGACAGTTGCTCAGCAACCCAGACTCCCTGTTTTGTTATTTCCAGTACACCGACAACCACGTCTTCGCCGATGAATTCAGGTTCATGGAGAGCTTTGATGGCAATGCCGCCAACTTCATGAATTATGAGTCTGAGATTGTCATTTGCACATCGACTGATACAGTCACGTAGCTCATGAGCGACACACTCAGCGAGCTCCGGATAAGCTGGTGTTAACACGCGAATGCCCCGATCGCGTAACTGGCGAATAGCATCAGCATTCCCGGAGTAACTGATACCGATGACGGTATCGATGGGGACATAGCGATGTAACAGTAAAAGCAATCGCACGGTATCGGGAAATAGATGCTGAACAACGAATTGTCGGGTGTCAGGGTAGGGCTCAAGATTGAGTCGACGACACATTTCACCGAGAAAGTCGGGGTGAAATGGTTTGGGGATGTTCATGGTTTATTAATATGTCTCTGTTCTCGGGGGGTCGCGACAAAAAGAATATCGTTGGACAAGTATTTAAAAGGCAGTATTTTCCCCAGGGTGTTTGACAGGAACAGATCAAGCGGTTTGATCCAGCTTTTTTCAAACGTCGAAGAGCGCAGATGAGTGAATAGCCGGCCTAAAGTGTTATCTGGTGTGTAGCTTCGCAGCGCCATTGGCAAATACGGTATCACTGACAAATACCCGAGGCCCTGAGTAGACGTTATCGTGAAATATTCCTCGACAATGCTGCGCCATTCGCTTTGAGTTAACCTTATCTTGTGTTCAGGATAATGCAGATGAGCCAATTTGAAGCGATCAAGCCGATACCACTGGGGTACGGTAACGATCAGTTGAGCTTCGCGTGGCATTGACTGTGCAATATGTCCAAGCACTCGACGCAGCTGCGCCTTGTCTTCATGAAGATGCTCCAGCACATCCAGCAGCATGACAACGTCGGGGCTCCACTTCATGGGCTGTTCCAGATCACCCGGTTTATTCAGATCGACAATTGCATCCGGCTGAAATGCTGGCTCATAGTCAACGCCAAAGTATGATATGTCCGGGTTCAGCGTTTGCAGAAAACGCCTGGCAGCCTGCAGCCCACACCCGATATCCATAATTCTGGGAGTTACACGTCCAGTGTTGATGATATGCTGATTAACCAGATTGAACTTGACGTAGTTGAAGAGATTGTTTTCCGGTGTACGGAAGAGCCGTTCTACGAGGTAGCCTGACCGAATGACGACTCCGGCAGGTTTTTCCTCAACAGGGATAACCCTGGCACCACGAGGTCGAGGTGCGTCTAGAGTAGGGTCGGCCTCAACCGTGTTGTCTAGCTGATACATGAACTAAGCTCCTGTGATCGGTGGCGGTTGGAAAACGACTACGATTGCAAAATCGCTTTTCTAGGAGTATTGCAAGCACATTGCCATTAAAAGCAAAACTTTAGCGTCAGGGAGTGTCATGGGCGTATCTTGGCAGTGATGTACGCACCGCGCCCCATACGGGCGATCAGATCCGGTTGCGATATGTCAAAATAGTGGATACGTACCACTTACACCACATTGACTTCCGCAGATGACTCTAGATACAGACACCTTTGCAGATTTACCACCGCTCAGCGACTACCATCTGAGTGCGGATGCAAGGTTATGCCTCAATGAATGCTCGACAAAACTGCATGAGGCTCTTGGCTCGCTCCCCCAACATGAACAACAGCTTTTCAGGCTTCGGCTGCAGCGTTGGTTCCAGAATCTCTATGACGGCCTGGCGCCTGTATATGGTCACCGAAAAGACTTCAACGAGTTTGTACAGCGTCTGATAGACAACATGGCGCGTGGGTATGCTGACCGCCCCAGTGCGTTGAAATTACTGGACTTGAAGCGGGATCTACAGCCAGACTGGTTCCAGCATGAAAGCATGATGGGCTACGTTTTCTACGTTGAACAGTTTGCCGGCAAGCTTGCAAATGTTACGGAGCATCTTGATTATCTGCGGGAGCTAGGCGCAACGTATATCCATTTGATGAAAGTCATGCAGTCGCGTGATGGTGAAGATGACGGCGGCTATGCCGTGACAGACTACGCAACGGTTGACAAGTCGCTGGGTACGAACAAGGACCTCGAGGATGTCTGTACTGCCCTGAGGGGCCAAGGCATGTCTCCCTGTATCGATCTGGTGCTCAATCATTGCGCCAGTGAACATGCCTGGGCATTGGCTGCCAGTGCCGGTGATGAGCATTACCAGAACTACTTCTACATGTTTGATGATCGTCAGCTGCCGGATGCATTTGAACAGACCCTGCCTGAGGTCTTTCCGGATTTTGCACCCGGAAACTTTTCCTTTGATGAAAAAAGCGGGAAATGGGTCTGGACAACGTTTAATAACTTTCAGTGGGATCTGAACTGGTCCAACCCCGACGTGTTTCTGGAAATCGTGGACGTCATGTTCGCTTTGTCTAACCTGGGTATAGAGGTATTCCGTCTGGATGCAGTGGCATTCATGTGGAAGCGAATGGGAACAGATTGTCAGAATCAGGAAGAGGTCTTTGATCTCATGCAGGCGCTGCGTACGTGCTCAAGGATAGCCACGCCGTCGGTTGCGCACAAGGCAGAAGCCATTGTTGCCCCCGATGATCTTATTCGTTACTTCGGGGTAGGCCGGCACCACGGCAAAGTGTCCAATGTGGCTTATCACAATTCATTGATGGTGCAATACTGGAGCGCACTTGCCAGTCGTGATACACGACTGATGACGCATGCTCTGAGCGAATTTCCACGCACTCCCAATTCCATCTCCTGGGCGACCTATCTACGCTGCCATGACGATATTGGCTGGGCCATCGCTGACGATGACGCCAGCGCGCTGCAGCTTGACGGTTTCTCTCATAGACGATTTTTGTCCGATTTCTATGCAGGTGAATTTGCTGGCAGCTTTGCCAGAGGCGTCGTTTTCCAGCACAACAAGGTGACAGGCGATCGCCGAATCAATGGCACGATGGCAAGCCTTGCGGGTTTGGAAAAGGCGTTAGAAGAAGGTAACGAGCACCAGCAACAGTTGGCCATTGAGCGAATCTTGCTAGGTCACGCTCTGATTTGCGGGTTTGGAGGCATGCCTTTGCTGTATATGGGTGATGAGTTGGGCTTGTTAAACGACTACGAGTACTCTGCAATCCCTGAGCATGCTGGCGACAGTCGCTGGGTGCACCGACCGGCGATGGACTGGGAGCGTGCTGTCCGCCGACATGATGTGTCCACGATTGAAGGGCGTCTGTTCAGCGGGATCTTGTCCATCACTCAGGCGAGACGACGCACACAACAACTCAGTGCAAGATACGATACCGAGATTCTGGATCTTTCTCATCCGGGTGTATTCGCCAATATAAATCGTCATCCGGTGGGTAGTCTTATCGGGCTTTATAATTTCACCGAGCAAACTCAACTTGTCAGGATCGACCACCTGCCTGATACCGCCTTACTGACGATGTTCGATGAAATCGGACAATCTCAGGCCATTACCAGCAATGGACACATACATCTAAGCGCCTACGGACGCTTGTGGCTCAGTTGATCCAATAGCAACCGCACGACTCACTAGTGTCGGTCGAGCCATTGACTGATAATTTTTTGATGCCGATCCCTTCCGTAACTCTTAAAATGGCCCCCATGGACGGTTACGACAGGAATCTCAAGTAAGCGCTGCATGCTGGCATAGTAGTCCGCAGCATTGGCATGGTAGGTATCTTCGATTAATGGTCCGTCATAGACAATATCACCACTGAACAGGGTGGCTGTTGCCGCCTCCCAGAGAGCGATACCCCCTGGTGAATGGCCCGGCGTGTGTATCACCTCCAGTATTCGATTGCCCAGATCCAGTACGTCACCGTCATGCAGAATTTGCGTAGCGGGGGCGGATTTCACGCTGTAGTTTGAAGACTGGTAGGGCAGTGGCGGAAGAGCTGAAAAGATATCATCGGTAACATAGGGATCGGCTAGTGTGTTTTGCCTTGTCGGTTGGGCCAGTAGCTCGGCCTCCAGTGCATGTACACAGCGATGTTCGAACTCATGATGACAACCAATGTGATCAAAGTGGGTATGGCTTGCGACAGCCACTAGTGGTTTTTCCGTTACAAGCGGCACGTGCTCTCGCAAACTGACAACACCCATACCGCTGTCTATCAAGGCATCTGTGGTGCTACCGCGGATATGCCAGATATTGCATCGATAGAACTCTGTAATATGCAGCTCGCTGATCAGACGAATATCATCACTGAACTTACTGACGGTATACCACTCTTCTGGATTAACTCGATTCATGATCCGGCTTCAAGTGCGTAAGGCAACAACGTATTTTGATTTAAGTCCAATGGATATTCTTTGTTTTTTGACAATGGTGACCGACTGATCGAAGTTTGCTGTATAGCTGATGCCGTTGTCTGACAGCAGCCTGCATCGCTGGTGTGTTCCGAAGAACGCATTGTCAACAACGCTGGCCTCGCCGAGATTCAGTAAATCAGTTTCCGTACCCGGGTTTTCAACCAGATGCTCAGGCCGGAAACAAAGGGAGATGTGATCCCCACAGGCAATCACTTTATTGACATCTGACGTTGAAGGAATGGTCAGCCTGCCAAGCTCAGTTTCTATGATCATGCCCGATGCATCCTTTACGTCGACGGTGCCACTGATCTGGTTGGCTTCGCCCATGAACGCTGCAGAAAATAAGGTTCCGGGACGCATGTAGATGGACTCGGGCGTCCCCGCGTCCTCGACTTTTCCGCCGTTCATGACAATAATCTGGTCTGCGATGGCCATAGCCTCCTCCTGATCATGGGTGACATGTATGAAGGTTGTGCCGACACGTTCCTGAATGGATTTCAATTCATCCTGCATTTGCCTGCGCAGCTTCAGATCCAGAGCGCCCAGTGGCTCGTCCAGCAATAACACGTCAGGTTCCACCGCAAGTGCGCGGGCGAGGGCGACACGCTGTCGTTGCCCTCCGGAAAGCTGGTGAGGTTTTCGTTCGGCTGACGAGGCAAGACCGACAAGATTCAGAAGCTCTCGAGCTTTTGTGTTGCGCGTGCGTCTGTTGTCTCCGCGCATACGCAGACCAAATCCGACATTGTCCAGCAGGGTCATATGTGGAAAGAGGGCATAGTCCTGAAACATGGTTGTCGTGTTTCGTCTGGCTGGCGGCAAGTGAGTGATATCTTTGCCGTCCAGGTTTACAGCGCCTGTTGTCGGGCTGAGAAAACCGCCGAGTATGGACAACAGAGTGGTTTTTCCACAGCCAGAGGGGCCAAGTAGCACCGCATAAGTACCAGCTGGGATACTCAGATTGATATCGTCAAGGGCCTGGAATTGCCCGAATCGATGAGACACCTGGCTAATCTCGACTGTAGCCGTCATCTACTTTCTGATCCTTTTAAATATGAACACTTCTGCCAACAGTAATAGCGTAATCGATATGAGAAAAACCAGTGAGCCGGCTGCGTTGGTCTTGGGGTTGAGTCCGGAGCGCAGCATGCCCCAGATCTCTACTGGTAACGTGACATCAAATCGGGAGAGCAGGAACGCAATGATAAATTCGTCCCAGGAAAAAGTGAGTGACAGGAAAAAACTGGCGAGAATGGACGGCATCATCATGGGAGCGGTGACGAGGAATAATGACTGCCACTGGCTGGCACCCAGATCATGGGCTGCCCGCTCTACGTTTATCTGATGGTCGCCCATCTGGCTGTAGATTATAGCGAAGCACAGCGGTGTATTGATGACGACATGGCCAATACCGATGGTCCATAATGAGCTGGAAATACCGAGCGTATTGAACATGATGAGCAAGCCCAGGGCGATAATCAGGTAGCTAACTGTCAGAGGTGCAGTCAGAAGGGCTCGTTGAAAGCCTTTTGCCGGAAAATAAAAACGCGCCAGACCATACGCTGCCAGAAAGCCCAATAGTACGGCCACCAGGGAGGAGCTGAAACCCACGATCATGGAATTGATCATGGAATCCACGAGACGAGTATCCTGCATTATGGCTTCATACCACTTTAGAGTAGGGCCATTGAATGGCATAACGGGCAGTCTGCCGTCCTGAAACGAGAACAGCACCAGTACGACGACTGGCAGAAATATAAACCCGTACAGAACACACAGGTAAGCCACCATAGCCATTGTCTTGAGCTTGGTGAACCACATGTCAGCTCCTGTCCATCTTGAGCCATCTGGCGCATAACAGATAGGCGACAGTGACGACCAGCATCAGAATTATGGACATGGCAGCGGCACTGGGAAAATCAGCACGCCTGCCAATCTGGAGCATGATGACTTGAGGCAGTACCAGCTCGTTGCTGCCTCCGAGTATCTTCGGCGTAATATAGTCGCCAATACACAGGACAAACGTCAGAAAGGCCCCGACCATGATCCCCGGGAGGCTCAACGGTAGAACAACGTGCCAGAAAGTGCGAAGCGGGCCAGCACCAAGGTCAGCAGCGGCGCGTGCATAGTTTGGTGAGAGTTGCTTCAGATTGGCGTAGATCGTCAATGTAAGCAGCATGACAAAGAAATGCACAAAACCGATGATGGTTGCATAGCGAGTGGATGCAATGGCAAGAGGTTCATCGAGCAATCCCGATTGCATCAGAAAACTGTTGAGAATGCCCTGTTTGGCAAGCACAAGTAGCCATGCATAGGATCGCACTACATAGGATGTCCAAAAGGGAAGCACGGCGAGTATCAGTGCCGTGCGCTGCCATTTTGCGGGAACTCGCTCGGCGATTATCCAGGCCAGTGGATAGGCAAGCAGAACGGATATCACTGTAACGCTGAGGCTGATCTCCAAAGAATTGACCAATGCCTTGACCAGATGTGGCCGGGTCAGAAAATCAACGTAATTGTCGAGGTTCCAGGTGGCTACGATCTTGCCTCCAACGCGTTGCCAAAGACTCATAACGATCATGAATACAAATGGCACCACGAAAAACGCTACTGTCCATAAAAGCGCTGGCAGAACAAATCGCCAGCGTGACCACCATGATTCTTGTGGTTTTACCTTCATCGAGCGCTGCGTATGATGAGGTTTGCTACACGGTAAACGCGCTGGAGTCGAACATCGTAAACGCGACTCCAATCTGCCTGCCTTCTTGCGCCAAAGCCTGGAATGCTACTGGTCGTGTACAAGCTGCAGCTGCCCCAACGGTGACTACTGTTGTTGCATTTCAATCCATAGATCTTCCATTTTCTCATCCAGATCGGCAGACACGGACGGGTATCGTTGTGCATTGGCCAGAAAATCGGCCTGTTGATCCCAGCGAAGCGTCTTCTTTTGCGCATCTGTCAGCACGTCGCCGGTTTTCATATTGGCAGGCATTGCCCAGTAACACGAGGATGTCGCCAGCGCTGCCTGGCCTTCCGGGCTGAGAATGTACTGCACGAACTTCAGCGCCATATCCGGATTGGCAGCGTCCGCAAGCATCGTGACCGACTGCGACCACATAAGGCCACCTTGTTTCGGAAGCACCCAGTCAAGCTCTGGCATCTCTGTTGACAAGACCCCGGTAAGCCATTCGCCGCCACCAAAAAGGATGTCTACTTCGCCCGTTGCCAATGCTGTCTGACTGGCAACAACGTCTGTGAATTGAACGGTGTTTTCCTTGAGCTTGAACAGTGTTTCGCGAATCTCTGGAAGATCTGATTCGGTGAGTTCTGCCGTCTTTTTTCCCAGACCCATGGACACAAGACCAATCATGGGTGTATGCCAGTCATACACAGCAATCCTGTCCTTGTACTTATCACCCCATAAGGTTGTCATGTCCAGCATGTCATTCGGGTCGACGTTGTTCTTGTTGTAGGCAATGGTGTTGTAGCCAAAAAGTTCTGTCATACCAAACCATTGACCATCGTGCTTGTGGTAATCCTCGAGAATCACCTCCGGCCATAGATCACTAATCGGCAGTGCCTCTTCAGGGATACTGGCCAACAAGCCTTGGTCAACCAGGCCGGGTATGTCGACACCATCGATAATCATCACGTCCCAATCGCCTGGTTTTGATTGTTCAAGAATGGATAAAGCGGCACCTGTTCCTTCGAATTCCTTCAGGTTGACACGCACGTTGTTGGCGTCTTCAAACGGTTGAATGAATTCAGGGTCTGTGTGATCACACCAGACCAGCGCGTTGATGGACTCCTCAGCGAGGGCTTGTCCTGAGCCTGCAATGCAAAGTGTTGTGGTAACAGCCGGGAGGATGTACGAACGGATTGGGCAGGTTTTCACGGAGACTCCTGTAAATTCATTTGGCAGTGGTCTTTGATCCTAACAATAAAGAGTGTCTTGTGCTGGATATCAGCCAATCCATTGACGAAAGCATGGGCTTCTATTTTGTTTCACTTAAGGGATGGTGTACGATCAAATAGTGAAGCTGCGTCTGGTAACCGTCTGCCGCACACAGTTGCTGCTGGTATCCGCCAGTTGCCGGTAATCGGGAATAGCCTTGGCTGACAATATATCGATCGGTATCGAAGAAGAGTATCTTCTGGTGAATCCCGAAACGCGGGAACTGGCCAATCATCAACCCCAAGGGTTCATGGATCGCTGCAAGGAACTGCTGGGTTCGCGTGTGACCTACGAAATGCTGCAAAGTCAGGTTGAGATCGGTACTGACGTATGTCAGACCATCGCGGAAGCACGCACTCAGATTCTCGAGCTGCGACGTGGCGTGTCGTCAGTGGCTCATGACTTCAATCTGAGCATTGTAGCCGCATCGACTCATCCCTGGTCTCTCTGGAGTGATCAACAACCGGTAGACATGGAACGCTATCGCATCATGGGTGTCGAGCAGGCCAGTATTGCCAGACGTATGGCTATTTGCGGTATGCATGTTCATGCTGGAATTCCCGATCAGGATCTGCGAGTTGATTTGATGAGCCAGGTCAGCTACTTCATGCCGCATTTACTCGCCTTAAGCGGTTCGTCACCGTTCTGGGAAGGTATAGATACGGGACTTAAATCCATGCGCCCT
Source organism: Granulosicoccus sp. (assembly GCA_045106195.1). GTDB lineage: Bacteria > Pseudomonadota > Gammaproteobacteria > Granulosicoccales > Granulosicoccaceae > Granulosicoccus. The sequence continues at coordinate 107,814 of JBGCEH010000024.1, read as the reverse complement.
ACCATTGCCGGCAACTTGCCGCGATCCGGGCTGCCCGAATCATTTGACAACTGGAACGATTGGATGGAAATGGTTGATGACATGAGCGCTTGCGGCATGATTAGCGACCCTTCAAGAATCTGGTGGGATCTTCGGCCGAGCGTACGTCACCCGACGCTGGAGATTCGCATCTGCGATGTATGCACCCGAGCGGAAGATGGACTCACGGTTGCAGCACTTTATCAGTCCCTGCTGACGTTTCTCAGTCACTTGAGGGCAAACAACCAGCGTTGGAGAAGCTACCGGCGCATTCTGATACTGGAGAACAAATGGCGTGCCCAGCGTTACGGGGTGGACGCTAAACTGGGTGACTTTGGCAAGCGCCATGCTGTACCTTTGCCGGATTTGATTGATGAGTTGGTCGAGCTGCTCAGGCCACATGCAGAAGATCTAGGCTGTATTGCCGAGGTTGAAAATGCTCGCAACATTGCGCGCAGCGGTAGCAGCGCTGATCACCAGTTAAAAGCCTACAACAAGGCATTGGAAAGTGGTGCCTCTGAACGCGAGGCTCAGATTGCCGTAGTGGACTGGCTGATTGCCGAAACAGTACCGATGGGTTCTACAGGAGCAGGAAATCCTGTTTAGTCATACTGACATGATCGTGTGCTCTGGGATCGATCCTCAGTGCACCGGGTTTTCATGAACCCCGAAGCAGGCGCTCATCCGGCGCTGCGTGTTTTGCTTGAACACCCGCTGACCCCAAAAGCACTGGGCCAGTTTCTGGAGAATGTCGAGTTTCCACTGGTGGTCGCTGGACTGGTGACGTTCGTCTGGGTCGGTGAAGCGTCTCAGGTCTCACTGGTTCGGTGGATTCATGGTGGTGAGGAGCGAACCGTTTTCAAGCAAGTTGATGGAACGCCACTGTGGTTGCTTCATTTGCCGGTTGAGGATGGCGGCCGCTTCGAATACAAGCTCAGCATCCTCCACGGAAATGATGAACACTGGACGCTTGATCCCTTGAACGAGAACAGGGCCGGTGATCCGTTTGGTGAGAACTCGGTGTGCAAGACCCATGGTTACGCGCGACCAGATTGGAGCGAGGATCAAGGCGCACCGGCCGGACAGATCAGAACTTTGTCCATTACCAGTGTTGCGTTTAACGAGACACGTGAGGAGCAGATCTATCTGCCACATGGCTATACTGGCGATGTAACGATGCCGCTGCTAGTCATTCATGACGGGGCAGACTACGTCACCTATGCAGATCTTGCCACATCACTCGATAACCTGATTCATTCCGGAACTATTCCATCAATCATAGTGGCTTTGGTGCAAACAAGCGACCGTACGGGAGAGTATTCAAGAGGTCGACGTCATGCGCGATATCTTGTCAGCGATCTGCTGCCGGTTCTGGAGAAAGACTTTGCGGTGTCAGAGCGAGCTCATGACAGGATTCTGCTGGGAGCCAGCCTCGGCGCGGTCGCATCCTTGTCTACCGTGTTTCGCTATCCCGGTGTGTTTGGTGGCGTGGTGCTGCATTCAGGCTCGTTTATTCTGGACGACAAGAAACTGCAAGGCAGGCCCCATCCGGTATTTCGACGAATAGCACGGCTGGTGCAGGCGTTTCAGCGTGTCAGCGATATGCCGGAGCTGCGCGCATTTGTGTCAACGGGTGAGCTGGAAGGGCTGGCATCGGAAAATCGTGCGCTTGCTGAACTATTGCGGAAGAATGGCGTAGAAGTGATGTTCAAGAGCGCATGGGATGGGCATCATTGGCACAACTGGCGTAATCAGTTGTGTGATGGTCTGGTCTGGGTGTTGCGGTAATCAGTGTTTTTCATTGAAAGATGCAAGCAATTCCCGCGTAGTGCAAGATGAGTCAGTGTTCAGCAATGGTGATTGGGCTTGGTTGCATTGAATCCGAGAGCAACGTCATGCCGGTTGTTTGATCGCTAAAACAGGATAGGTACTTGGAGAGGATATGACTGAGCATAAACTGAATATCGGGTTGTCCCTTGGAGCGGATATCTGCTGGCCAATCTGTTATGAAACACTATTGAAAGATCTGGATTTGAACATTCCGTACAAGGGCAGGCAATTGTCATTCTGTTCTGAACGCGTCACCATCGAGCCGTTCAATCTGCAACAGCCGGTCAAGTACGATGTGGTCATTGATCGCCTGACACACTGGTACTCAACAAGCCGTGAGTGGATCAAGAAAGCCATATTGCTGGATGATCTTTACGTCTATAACAATCCCTGGTCTCTACAATCGAATGAAAAACACACCTCCTACGCAGCCATGTTGCGTTTGGGCTTGCCCGTACCGGAAACCTGGATGATGCCTCCCAAGGCCTATGAAGAGTCGGAGGACTTGCAAGAGACACTCCGAAAATATGCACGCATGTTTTCCATGGAAGATATTGGTAACGATCTGGGCTATCCGTTTTTTATGAAGCCCTATCATGGAGGAGGCTGGAAAGGTGTGTCAAAGATCGATAACCTCCAGCAGTTCCAGAATGCCTACGACAACAGTGGGAAGGAAGTCATGAATTTACAGTCCGCAGTTCTGCCACACGACTGGTTTGTCCGTTGTGTCGGTCTGGGGCCGCAGATGCGCAAGGTCAATTATGATCCCGGTGCACCTCTACATGACAGATATCGTACCGATATCGATTTTCTGTCCCGTGAAGATGCGTCGATTCTGGAAGACATGACAGCCACCATCAATAGCTTCTTCGGTTGGGATTTCAATTCCTGTGAGGCGTTGAGGCGTGATGGAATCTGGCATCCGATAGATTTTGCGAATGCCTGCCCCGATAGTCAGGTGACATCCTTGCATTACCATTTCCCCTGGTTGATAAAGGCTAACTTGCGATGGTCCATATTCTGTGCAGCCACTGATCGTAAAATGCACCGAACTCTCGATTGGGATCCGTTTTTTGCTGTCGCTGACAAGGACCTGTCACCTCGAGAAAAGCTCAGTGAATATGCAACCATCGCTCACACGCGATTCCGGACTGAAGAGTTCAGGGAATTTTGCCAGACGCATCTGGCGCATCTGGACGAAGTCGCCTACGAATTCTTTGCATCGGGTACGATGCGGGATGCCGTGCACCAGAAGGTGATTGCGTTATTTCCCGAACATGAAATCGAGGAATTTACTGAACTTTTCTGGGGCCGGATTCAAGCCTGGCGTGACCAGGAAGGTGCCGCTGGAGATCCTGATGGGTTTTAGTCCAGTATTACTCAAGTCCTGTTGCCCAGGCTTGCTTGAGGCGGAGCGCGAAGTGCCTGCAGCTCAAGTCCCCTTGTTGGTATACGCATGAAACACGTGACGCGCTGGTATTCGCCACGACTGGAGCAGGACATAACGCTTGCTCGCTGGGGTCATTGGGGGCAGCCGGTTATTATGTTTCCCACTGCCGGTGGTGATGCTGAGGAGATCGAAAGAATGCACCTGATTGCCGCTGTGCAGCCACTTATCGATGCTGGAAGAATCAAGGTATATTCATTTGATAGTCTGGCCGGGCGCGCACTGGCTGAACAATCCGGATCAGTGGCCCACCGTTGCTGGTTACTCAAGCAAACCGGCGAATATGTGGTTCATGAAGTGATTCCTGCCATTGAAGCTGACTGCGGTGATACACCTCAGGAGCTTATTACCGCGGGTGCATCCATTGGTGCGTTTAACGCGGTAGCCATGTTGTGTCGTTATCCTCATTTGTTCCGGGCGGCGCTGGGTATGAGTGGTACCTATGATCTGGAATCATTGATGAGTTTCAAAGGTAATGACGATTACTATCTCTCAACACCGTTGAGCTTTCTTCCTGGTCTGACTGACGGCGCCATGCTGGATTGCCTGCGTACCCGTTTCGCTTTGCTGGCCTTTGGGCAAGGGCGATGGGAAAGTCCTGCAGAGTCCTGGCATCTTGCAGGAGTGTTAGGTGACAAAGGCATTCCCAACAGAGTCGATGCATGGGGAACAGAACATGATCACGATTGGCCCACCTGGCGTGAGATGCTGCCACAGTACCTTGATGAGCTTGTCGACTAGACGCATCGTCTTTACAGTCCCAAAGGTGTTGTGTGAACCGTTGGATAACCAGAGCAGGCTTCGCTTGCCAGCAGAGAGATCAGCATGAATGTAATATTTATCGAACCGGGATTTCCTGCCAATCAGAAACAGTTTGTGCGTGCCCTGGCAGCCATCGGTGCGAACGTCATTGGTATTGGTGAAAGACCCTATGAGTGGCTGGATCAGGAAACCCGGGGTTGGCTTAACTCATACCAGCAAATAGCCTCAGTGACTGATGAAGCCGCACTTGAGTGGGCCGTTAAGCAGGCTCAGGACGCCCAGTGGATCGATCGTCTGGAAGCCGTTGTAGAAGCGCATGTGCTCCCCGCAGCTCATGTTCGCGAGCGTTGCACGATTCCCGGGACATCATCACGCACGGCATACCTGTGCAGGGACAAAGTGGCCATGAAAGAGGTATTGCGCAGTGCCGGTGTGCCGACCGCGGCCTCTGCTGGAGTCAATAGCCTGGCTGAAGCAATTGATTTTGGTCGACACGTTGGCTATCCGTTGATTGTAAAGCCACGTGACGCAGCCGGCGCAGCTGGAACGTTTCGCGCTAATGACGAATCCGAACTGGTGAGCGTTGCCCAGGCATGTGGTCTGGTTGACGGGGCTGCGGTGGCCATTGAAGAATTTGTCGAGGGCCACGAAGGCTTTTACGACACCCTGGCCGTGGAAGGTGAGGTCGGGCACGAATTCATCAGTCATTACTACCCTAACGTGCTTGAAGCGATGCGGTCTCGCTGGATCTCGCCTCAGATAATTTCAACCAATCGCATCCACGAACCGGGATATGACCAGATCAAGGCAATGGGCAAGCGCGTCATCGACGCGCTTGGATTGCATACCTCCGCCACTCACATGGAATGGTTTATTGGCCCCAGGGGCTTGCGCTTCTCTGAGATTGGTTGCCGGCCACCAGGGGTAGGGCAATGGGAAAGCTATTGTTCAGGCAATGAGTTCGATTTGTATCGGGAATGGGCAATGGCCGTATGCCACCAGCGAACTGATCAGCAGCCCACGCGCCGATATGCCTGTGGAATCATCGCCATTCGCCCCGAACGTGATGGAAATATCTTCAGTTATGACGGGATCGATGACATATTCAAGCAATATGGCGACAATATTGTCGAGCACTATTTTCCTGAGCCCGGCACACCGACTCAGGGTGTAGAAGCTGGTTATATGGCCAACGCATGGTTGCGTGTCCGACACGCGGATTTTGACAACCTGCGCGGCATCCTCAATGACATGGGAGAGCGTCTGGCTGTCAGAGCAGGGTAGCTTCCGGGGATTGTCTGCCAGCTCTCAATCGGCTGAATGTGCACCTGATTTTTGCTTCTCAGTCAGTCGCTACGTGCTTCAATCTGGCAGAATAACAACCGGTCTGTGCATTCAGACTCAGGGACCTGCACGGTCGACACATTAGCCGTGCAGACGATCGACCGATGACAGTCGTTTGCTTTTTTTAATTTCAAGACATCGTAGGAAATCAGCATGTCCAACAAGACCAAGACCGTGGTTTTTGATAACAATCCAGGTCGCAATACACAAACCTACGGTATCGCACGTGAGTTGGGAACGGATCCCGATCTCATTCATGAGCCATCAGTTGGCGTAATTGGTACCAAGGGTGACAGCCAGTGCTACCTTGGCGTACAACGAAAAGTGGAAGCCATCCACAAAGAACTTCGCGCAAACCTGGGTCGAGAAGCGGGCAAGATGCCCATGAGACTTGTTCAGCCCGAGTACACGGTTGCCACATCAGATGGGATGCGCAATGGCACACGTGAAATGCGCTATTCATTAATCGGTCGTGAGGTCACCCATGACACAGTGTGCGAACACCTCAGTGCCAGCGGTCTGGAAGGCACTATTGCTGTTGTAGCTTGTGACAAACCACCGGTTGGGACCCTGGCTGCTCTGCTGGAGCATAATCGTCCAGGCATCATCATGTCCGACGGACCCATACGACCAGGACGCGATTCAAAGACTGAGCAACCCATCGATATCGTGTCAGCCTTTCAAGTGGCGGGTAGCTCTGACAGTGACTTCAAAAAGCGAATTGCCAAGGAAGCCTGTCCGGGTTACGGAAGTTGTGGTGGCATGTTTACTTACAACACCATGCAAACGTTTATCGGTGTGGTTGGCATGCAGCCATTGCATATGGTTGCGCCACCGTCCGATGATCCCCGCAGACTAAACGAATTCCCACAACAGCTTGTGGCCTATCTTCGTGGAATGATCGAGCGTAACGATACGCCGCGAGACATCGTTACCCGTGATGCGATACGTAACGCGGTGATCGTCGCAATGGCGGTCGGCGGTTCTACCAATGCGTTGCTGCATGCTCCTGAAATAGCGCGTGCAGCTGGCTTCAGGAACTTTGCCACAGACATCATGTCTCCTGAGGAATTCAATCATCTGTCTCAGAAGGTTGTTCCTGTGTTGACTGACGCCAGGCCTTACGGTAACTATTCCATGGTAGACATCGATGAGAAAGGTGGCGTCCAGGTTATCGTCAAGGCGCTGATGGATGCAGGGCTCCTCAATGGCGATACGTTGACCTGTACAGGTGAGACGCTGGCAGAGCAGGTGGCCAGACTCAATACAGCGGAGCCTGATGGTGTCGTTGTCTATCCGGTTGCCAGTCCTTACAAGGAAACGGGTGGTTTGAGATTACTCGGCGGTAACCTTTCTCCCGAGTTTAGTGCTGTACTCAAACTTGCCGGTGTGGAAGGTGGCCTTGAGAACAACCGCTTTGTTGGAAAAGCTCGAATATTCAACGGCGAGCAGGCGCTACTGGATGCGTTGGAATCAGCCCCTGACGGCTTTCAGAACCATGACATGGTCATTGTCCGTTACGAGGGACCCAGTGGTGCGCCCGGCATGCCTGAGATGCTTGATTCCACTTCACGTATTACCACGCTTTGTCGCGAACGTGAGATTGTTGTTGCCCTGATGACAGATGGGCGGTTTTCGGGTGGATCTGTCGGACTGGTCATCGGTCATGTCGGGCCCGAAGCTGCTCTCGGCGGAGCCATTGCCTTGCTTCAGGATGGTGATGAAATCATCGTTGATCTGGACAGCAGCGAAATCAATTGCACGGAGCTGGAGAATGAGGTGACATACAGCTCTCGCAAGGCCTTGTGGGACAAAGAGGTTTTCGACAACGGTGGCACGCACCCGTTGTGTGGCGAAGTCGATACGCGCCTGCTCAACCGCATGCGACTGTCAGCGGTTTCGGCGGTGTACGGCGCGGGCATGCATCCGGATCGTGTGCTTTGGGTGCCGCAACCCCGAGAGCCTGTTCAAACCGGTTTTGTACCGCACAACAAACACCGTGAAGGTTCCCGGAAGGCGTTCTGAGCTCGACACCGTGATGCTTTCCTGTGGTTTGATGCTGCGTTTACACTGTTTGCAGAGCATGCCATTCCTGATAACCTCAACCTTCCTTACCAAGAGAAAGTATTCGGATGATGAATTTTACTAGTGCTGGTAAACGAGTGGGGCTTGTGTTGGCCCTCGCAGGCCTGACGGCAAGTTATGCAGCTACAGCTGCCGATGGACCCTTCGACGATGCTATCAAAGCCCGCCAGGCCATGTTTCAGATCTATGGCTTCAACACTGGTTTGCTGGGTGCGATGGCAAAAGAGAAAATTCCCTATGATGCCGAGGTAGCTGCAGAAGCTGCAGCGAATCTGAATGCTGCTGCAAATTTTGGTCAGTCCCAAATGTGGCCTCCGGGCTCAGACAACGCCACGGAAGGAAATGCAACAAACCGGGCGTTGCCCGCGCTTTGGGAAACCTATCCTGCGGCGGTTGAGAAAGGCGATGCCCTGAAAGAGGCGGCTGCGGCGATGGCTGCAGTTGCTGGCGACGGCCTTGGTGCTTTGCAGGGAGCCATGGGTGATTTGGGCGCATCGTGCAAAGGCTGCCACGACGATTTCAGAGCAGAGAAAAAGTAATAGTCCGGGCTTGCGCGGCTGACTGATTTTGTGCCCTGCGCTGAGCACATCCAACCGCGCAAGCCTTTGAGGATAGGTAATGACTCGTAGTGACTTGATTGCTATCTGGGACGTGTGGATTCGTCTGTTTCACTGGACGCTTGCGGCCTCAGTGGGATTTCTTTTGTATACCGGTTTAACCGGTGATCTGTTTTTCGATTGGCACAGAGATATTGGTGAGTTGGTTTTGCTGCTCATTGTTTTCAGACTAGTCTGGGGCGTGATTGGCAGCAGCAATGCGCGGTTGATACGTCTGTTCAGATCCCCCGTTGAGGGCGTTGACCACATCAGGCATTTCGCCAAACGCGAAGTTCCGTTGGAGCGCGAGCACAATGCCGCCGGCGCCTGGGCGGTGATTGCGATGATTCTGATGTTGGGTACTCAGGCGGTAACAGGTCTTTTCATCGCAGACGAAGACGAGTTCGTAGAGGGTGCATTTTACGGTGACGTCAGTTCAGATCTATCAGACTGGATGTACAGGATCCACCATATCAATGCCGAACTTATCCAGATTATCCTGATAGTGCATATTGGCATGGTGCTTTTGTATTGGCTATACGCCAAAAGGAACCTTGTGCTACCTATGTTCACTGGCAAGATCAATTGGACGTCGGATACAGAACCGCCGTCAATCGTTATCAGGCAATGGTGGATAGGCGCGCTGGCTCTGATGGTTTGCAGTGTGTTAATCGGATGGCTTGTGGGTTGGTACTGACGCTCGAGTGGGTTTCACCACGCCCCATGCGCTACATTTCATATGCCTGAACATTCATTGCCTACCAATACCCTCGTCACGCAGCCTTTGAGGTTGCGACATCCTGGGTTCGCAACATCAAATATGACTCCAGACGCATTCTGACATCGAGTGCTGCGGGATTGTCAAACAGATTTTGCATCTCGGTCGGATCAGCCAGCAGATCATAGAGCTCGCCATGGCCCGAGTTCATATCCTTTGTGAGTTTGTAGGTGCGTGTTCGTACAGATCGCAGGGAAACCTTTGCGTTTACCCGCCCAGGTAACATTTCCCATTCGCTCATGGCAAAGTCGCGCGTCTCCTTACCATCAAGCAACGGGCGCAGGCTCTCTCCATGTTGTGGAAGTTGTGGTTGTATGCCGGTCAGATCCATGATTGATGGCGACAGATCGATCGTGGAAACCGGTTCATAATTGATTCGATTTTGTGGTACGTCCGGGCCACGCCAGATCATAGGAACGCGCATCAGGCAATCATAGAACATGGGGCCTTTCATAGTCAGGCCGTGATCACCAAGCCAGTCGCCGTGGTCAGAGATGTAGAAAACATGTGTGTTGTCAGCAAGATCCATTTCTGCCAAAGCGATCATGAGTCTGCCAACCTGATCGTCAATAAAGGCGATCTTGCCGTAGGCGTTGGCAATGATTTCGCGCAGTTGCTTGTCTGACTGTTGTGCCGACAGTTTTTTCTTTTTCCGCTTTCCGCTTGCACCATCGGAGGTGTCACTATCACGTGACAGTGCCGACCGATACCACCAAGGTAGTGAATCAGGCTGCAAGGTTCGGTGAGATGGCAGATCCACATCCTTGGGATCATGAAGTCTGGACCAGGGCTCAGGGCAATCGTAAGGATGTTGCAGATCGGCAAAACTGACCCAGCTGCAAAAAGGTTTTTCGGAGGCACGACCATGACGCAACCAATCTATAGCCCGGTCGGCGGTCCACGGTGTGCTGTGGTGTGAGGGCGCCAGACCCGAGTGCCAGCATGTATCGGGATCAGAAGAAGCGCCCTTGTCAGTATGATATCGCGTCTGCTTTTTCTGGCCTCGTCCGTCAGCATGGAAGAATCGCTCAAAATGCTGGCCGCGAGGGGGTGTCTCGGGCGAAAAGCCTGATTTTGCCTGGAGCGTCAACTCGACATGCTCAAATCCCATATACGGACCAGTCCAGTCGCTGTCGAACTTTGCGGATGAGCGCATACACTCTGGCGTCCCGCTGGGCGCTTTCGGGTGATAGCTGGAAAAATGTGCCTTTCCGAAAAATGCTGTTTCATATCCCGATTGAGTCAGGGTTCCAGCAAAACCTTTCTCGCCGATTCTCGGGTCCAGATCCAGACCATCGTCGTGTACACCATGGGTTCTGCAAAGTTGTCCAGTCAATATCGAGGCGCGAGCAGGTTGGCAGGCAACCGAGGGCGTGATGCAACTGCCGAACCGTGTCCCCGATTTTGCGAGCGCGTCAAGGTGAGGAGTTTTAACCTTTCTACCTGCAACACCAATGCAATCAGCCCTATGCTGGTCAGCTGAAATAATCAGAATGTTAGGACGATTCTGCATGCTATATCGTTGGCCTTTGTGATAAATGCCCCTGGAGGGATATTTTACGTGCTTCAAGTTCCATTCCCGTTGACCATATTCGAGGGCTTATTCGGGTTATTTGACGGATGGCGTACTACTTAAGGCTGTTAATAAATGACCGCGACGTGGACATCTTCATGAAGACATTATTGCAGTGGATCGTCAGAAACCGGTTGAAAACAGGCGTCATACTGTGTTGTTAATGCGCAATCCGGATGTATTCAGATGTGGGCCGTGCGTGAGGCGGCAGGGTTATGAGAGACTATGGCGAGACGTTTGTGCACATTGCCAGTCCCAGTAACCCATCCATCAGCTGATACCCCAGATATGAAGCTTCGTTCCCAGCAGTGGTTTGACAACCCGGATAACCCTTCCATGACAGCGCTCTATCTTGAGCGTTATCTGAACTATGGTCTTACGCGTGAGGAGCTGCAGTCTGGCAAGCCTCTGATCGGCATCGCCCAGACCGGCAACGATCTGACGCCGTGTAATCGCCATCATGTCGAGCTCGCCAAACGTGTGCGTGAAGGCATCGTTTCCGCCGGTGGTATATGTTTCGAGTTTCCAGTGCATCCGATACAGGAAACGGGTAAACGCCCAACAGCAGCGCTGGATCGTAACCTGGCCTACCTGGGTCTGGTTGAGACGCTCTACGGCTATCCTCTTGATGGAGTGGTGCTAACCATCGGATGCGATAAGACAACGCCGGCGCTGCTTATGGCGGCGGCTACCGTGAATATCCCATCTATCGCGCTGTCGGTTGGGCCGATGCTAAATGGATGGGAAGGAGAGGAACGGTCAGGATCAGGTACCGTTATCTGGAACTCACGGCAGAAACTGTCCATTGGCGAAATTGATGAAAATGAATTCATGCGTCTTGCCGCTGATGCTGCACCTTCCGTGGGGTATTGTAACTCCATGGGAACTGCGAGCACCATGAACAGTCTGGCAGAGGCTCTGGGCATGCAGTTGCCTCGATCAGCAGCTATTCCAGCACCTTACCGAGAACGTGGGCAAATTTCGTACATGACAGGTCAGCGAATTGTCGGCATGGTTCACGAGGATCTGAAACCGTCCGACATCATGACGCGTGCGGCCTTCGACAATGCCATTGTTGTGAACTCTGCGATTGGTGGCTCTACCAATGCGCCGATTCATATGAACGCGATAGCGGCCCATATGGGAGTGAAGCTTGATAACAGCGATTGGGAATCGGTGGGTCATGACATTCCCTTGATAGTAAACATGCAACCATCAGGCAAGTATCTGGGAGAGGACTTCCATCGTGCGGGTGGAGTGCCGGCTGTTATCAGAACTCTTCTGGATAAAGGTGTTTTACCAGCTCCCGATGCCATCACTGTCACGGGCAAAAGTGTAAAAGAGGAATATTCAGGTGCACAGGTGAGTAACGATGATGTCATTCATCCCTATGATTCTCCACTAAAAGCGCGTGCCGGGTTTCTCGACCTGAAGAGCAATTTGTGGGACAGCGCGATCATGAAGACGTCGGTCATTTCCGACAGCTTCCGTAAAAGTTATCTGTCCAATCCAGATGACCCCGAAGCGTTTGAAGGGAATGTCTTCGTATTCGATGGTCCTGAGCATTACCACGAACTTATTGATGATCCAGCGCAGGGCATGGATGAGCAAAGCATATTGATTATGCGCGGGGCCGGACCCATCGGTTATCCTGGTGGGGCAGAAGTTGTCAATATGCAACCGCCAGCTTATCTCATTGAACGGGGTATAACCGAGCTGCCCTGTATCGGTGACGGGCGTCAGTCAGGTACGTCAGGATCTCCCTCGATTCTGAACGTAGCACCAGAAGCTGCGATCATGGGCGGCTTGTCCATTGTCAAAACCGGTGATCGATTACGTGTGGATCTTCGAAAGCGCCGAGTTGATTTACTCGTGAGCGATGAAGAAATCAAGCAGCGCCTGCAGGCGCTGGCTGAAGCGGGCGGCTATGACTTTCCAGCAGATCAGACGCCCTGGCAACAGATTCAGCGTTCAATGGTCAGCCAGTTTGACAAAGGCATGGTGCTCGGCAATGCACCCGATTATCAACGTATTGCGCAAACCAAGGGTGTACCCAGAGACAACCACTAGCCCTGGTTAGCGCAAGCAGGACTGACTAAACCCCTGATCAGTCGGTTCCGTTTACGGTGCCAGTGCTTCCAGGCTGGCACCTTTGGGTACTTTGTAGTTTCGTGCGAGTACAGCGTTTGTGAGTATGCCGCCGATCACGATGGACGCCAACGCCAGCAAGGCTGAAACACTGAGGCTTGAAATACCACTCAGCCCGGCACCGACTGTGCAGCCACCTGCCAGAACGCCACCTGCGCCCATTACGACGGCACCAACCAGATAACGCCCCGTCTGCGCTGGTGACTCGAATGACTCCCACGTAAAATCTGAATGTGTCAGTGATGAAACTGCGCTACCCAGCAGTACCCCAGAGAACAGGCCTACGCCAAAGCCTGCACCGATCGAGGTTGAAGCAATACCCCAGAACAGCCACTCGGTACTTGAAGAGGTGAATGACAATGATTGAAAGGCAATGGGGTCGAAGTCGTCCTGCAGCACCAGCCCGGTACCTACCCATCCGGCAGCGACCAACAAGCCAATAACCACACCACCGATCATCTGACCACGAATGCGGGGCCGGCGGACGAACAAGGCGATGACGAAAGCTGCTGCAGCTGCACTGGTAATTAACGCCGAAGGTGGTGAGCTAACGATGTTCAAGACAGCACCGACCTGCAAGGTAAAGTCTGATACAAACGTTCGAACGGGCGCGAGTATTCCCTTTAGAGTTGCGTGAGCGGTGACGGCAAACACGACGAGAACAAAAAGCGCTCTGAGGTTGCCGCTACCGGCAAGCACGGTGAGGCGAGAAGCGCAGCCACGTGTAAGAATCATGCCCATGCCGAACATCAGCCCGCCGAGAACGATGGATATAACGGGAATAGCAGCATCATGAAATCGGTGACCTGAAAAGTCGATCCAACCTAGATACACGCTTAGCTGGGTGCCGGCGATGGCAATACCCAGCGCACTGAGCCACACGGCAAGCGCACTGGAGCGTGCGTCAACATCGGGATCAGCTAATGCTCGGCGTAGGCAGAACCGTGAGCGTTGTGCGGCTACTCCAAACACGAGACCCAGCAGTATGCCGAAAATGGCTGAAGCTGTGAGTGGTGAGAGGGATTCAAATCCGAGTTGTTCAAACATGGGCGCACCTGCTGGTAGGCAAGAGATAGGAATTTCAGGTGAATATTGAATGATATTCACTTGATTTCAAGAATTTATGAATAAAATTGTCGATTTTTTGTGATTTTGGACAATATAAGGAATATTATTCCTAAGATGTTATTGCTGAGAGAACAGATGGATGGAGCTTGACGACATAGATCGCGCTCTGCTCATGCAGCTGCAACTCGACGCCAGCCAGTCCATGGAGCGTATGGCGAGGGCAGTCGGGGTCTCTAAAACCGCTGCCTGGAATCGGGTGCAACGATTACAAAGTGCTGGCGTTATAAAAAGACAGATAGTGGTGCTCGATGCCGAGAAAATTGGCTTGAAAGAGACGTTCTTTATCTCGATAAAGACCAATCAGCATAACGAGCAATGGTTGATTAAATTCAACGCGGTGGTTAATCGTTATCCTGAAATCGTTGAGGCTCATCGCTTGTCAGGGGAAATAGATTACCTGCTTAAAGTTCAGGTAAGTTCCACAAGGGACTTTGACAGTTTGTACAAAAAAATCGTTGCTGATGTCGATCTCTACAGCGTCACGTCCAATTTGTCGATGCAAGTGTTGAAACAGAATAGCCCGTTGCCACTGTCGTAGTCGGTGTGGTGCTGTTAACCAACGAGCAGGGAACTGCACAGCAGGGTGCCATCGAGTGTATGCAGGCATATAGGCGGCATCCACCGCTTCTGGCTGCAACATGCACATCCATTGACATTCGTGAATTGTCACTCTTTGTTAATGGGTCTTGATAAATACGCGATGCTCAGTCAGGCTCTAGTTACGGCCCAACTGCAACGTCCTGGCGTATCGCTGGAGCTGGGCAGATTTTTACATAATGTTCGGCTATCGAAATTCAAACCCGATATCGGTGTGGCGTGATTGTTCATTACCGATCGCTATTCCCGGCCACGGAAGCCCTGCCTCATGCGTTTATCAACAGTCAACCTGAATCGCCTGCTGGCGCTGACGACACTCTCAGGATTCACGGTAGGTGGTCTGGCGCAAAGTTATGACCCTGTTATAGAGAGCTTTAGACTCGATGCTTCAGATCAGCTTATTGTGGATCGTGGCGGACCGGTAGACCGCGCTGGTGATGTCAACGGCGACAATCTGGAAGACCTTCTGATAGGCGCAGGCGTCGGAGGTGTGCGGGTCGTTTTTGGTCCGACGAGAGGTAACAATGGCGTCCTTAATGGACAGCAGCTTGACGGTAATAGCGGGTTTGTCATTCTGAACGATGCAGAAAACGATTCCGTTGTCGCAGGTCTTGGTGATATCAACGGGGATGGGCTCGATGATGTTGGTGTAGCCTCGCTGACAGGTACACGCGTCATATACGGATCTTCCAGCGGATTCAACCGTTCACTGGATGTGGCATCGCTTGATGGGAGCAACGGCTTTGTGTTTGGCTCGGCTGCTACTGATCTGAAACGTGCTGGTGACGTCAACGCCGATGGACTGGCAGATTTCGTTGTAGGTAATGCCAATGCCTCGCCTGCCGGGCTGGTGGGAGCTGGTGTGAGTTATGTCATCTTTGGCAGGCGCGATGGCTTTCCCGCCACGTTTTCACCCGCGGAACTTACCGGGAGTAACGGGTTTGCAGTAGTGGGTATCAGCGCGCAGGATCGAACGGGTCTCTATGTATCAGGTGCTGGGGACTTCAACAACGATGGCTTTGATGATGTTCTTGTCGGTGCTCCGTACCAGACGAGCAATGGCAAGTCCGAGGCAGGTGCTGCTTATTTGCTTTTGGGTGGTGACCAGTTTCCAGCGGCGATCAGTCTTGCTGATATCGAAGCGGGTCGCGGCCTTGTCTTTCAGGGATCTGAAATACAGGAGCTGGCAGGTGCCGCCGTGGCAGCGGTTGGCGACCTTAACCACGACGGGATAGATGACCTTGCTATTGGTGCGCCAGGCAAGGGGCCGTTCGGGGTACCCAGCGACTACCCTGGTGAAGTTTACGTTCTGTTCGGTGGACAATTTGTTGGTGTTTCGAGCATCACCAAATCAGAACTTGACGGTACCAACGGGTTTGTTTTGCGTGGTATCCGTGGTGGTGTCATCCCTATTGAAGAGGGGGAGGCAATCTGGGGTGATATGGCGGGTGCCGATATCGATACGGCAGGTGACATCAACAGTGATGGTATTGTTGACATAATGATTGGCGCGCCACACACCATCATCAATCCCAGTCGTAAAGGCGTCGGTCAGGTGTATTTTGTTTTTGGATCTACCAGCGCATTTCCTGCAACGCTGAGTCTGAACGATCTTGATGGTAACAATGGCTTTCGCATCAATGGCACGGGTACAGTCGACTATTTTGCTGTCTCAGTAGCCAGTGCTGGGGACTTTAATGATGACGGGCGTGACGATGTGATGATGGGTGCGTCCGGACAGGGAGAGACCTATGTATTCTATGGTCGAGAATCGGAGCTAGTGCGAGCACCGGCAGCCCCTGATGCTGAGCAGGGTATGCTGTCAGTCGGTTTCCCCGCATCGGCACTAAATCTCGGTGAGGAAGCTGTGCCTTTGTCGTTCGATGAGTTGGCTGATCCGACAGGTCCACAGCCATTGCCCCCGGGAACACCGACAGATCCGCTGAATCCCGAAACGCCGGGGTTTACCGCTCCGTATCCATTGAACATGTCTCCACCGTCCCGACCTGCAGGATCCGTCGGTGAATCCACGGTGAACCCTGATTCAAACGTTGAAGGGCATGGTGAAGGGGATGAGCCCACAGCCGTTGGCCAGTCGGGACAGGGGACAGATGATAATAGTGACGTGCCTGCCGACGGTGTTGTGACAACCGGAAATGGGGGCGCTGTCTTGTGGCTCGTTAGTCTGTTGTTCAGCGTCTGGCGTTTGCGTATTCGGTGACGAACCTCTGTTTTGCCTTTACTGTTGAAAGACAGTCTGGCCAGCGTGTTGTGGAATGTTTTAGAAGGCTGAACCCACGCTCCTGGCTTGCCGAGTCAACAGTGTCAGTGCCAGATGCCAAATCGTTAACACAAGCAAGCGATAAGTTTACAGGTCCAGATCAATCCAGGCAGGATCATGATCGCTCCCGTCGCCACCGTGTCTTGTTCGCCTGTCAATCATGGGGTTTATCGCAAAGGGTGCCAGCGATTGACTGGCCCAGATCTGATCGAGTAGCTCGTAGCGAGGAACTGCGGGACCGGCAGGATTGAATCGGTGTGTCCAGACGCGGGAAGTAGGCCCATCGCCTTGTCCGCGTGTTTCGGCCTTGGCCGGACGAGTCTCCTGTGCATCGGCCAATACGTTCACCAGAGGTCGATTGTCAGCGATCAGCATGTCTTGTATGTGTGGCGAATCGGGTGGATCATTCATATCGCCGGTCAGTAAAAACCGACTGCCCGGTCTTTCCATTCTACTGAGAATACGGCCAACGGTTTGCGCCTGTCGCAATCGTCGCGCGTTGGCAAGCCTTGCTCCTTCGACCTGGTCTTCGAAAAATGGAACAAAGTTGCTTTTCAGGTGGGTGTTGTACAGGTTGAACAGTTTGTCGCCACGATCATCAAGAACTTCTACCTGCAGCAGGTCGCGACTGAAGACTCTCCTGGCAGGGTCGTCTGGATGTGTTGCGGTCTGGTGAGAGGTGACAGCCCCCAGGGGTAGTCTGGACAAAATGCCTACATCAATGAATCGGGAGTCATTGCCTTCGATCAGAACAACATGCCGGTACATACTATTCAGGTATTGCCGGTTGAACTGTTTCAGAATCATGATGTGTTCTACCTCCTGTACTGCCAACACATCGGCATTCATGACTTGTCGAATTCTGTGTGCCACGGTCTCGGTATCCTGCTCGTTTTTCTCCTTGATGAGTGAGCCATTGAAGGTTCTAGCGATAAACTCATCTTCGCTGAAGCTCAATGTCAGGCCCCCACTGTTACCCAGCGGATTCTGACGTACATTCGCTTGAAAGTTGTAACGCGAGAACAGATTGTTCAGATTGAACGTGCCAACTCTGACGCTCATAGTGATCTCCAAGGACGACGATGATAGGGAAACCCTATCATCGTCGCCGTACAGAATACAGATGACTTTTTGACCAGTTTGCCTGCGTATTCCGGAACAGTGTAAGCCCACAGCCTGTTTCATAAGTGACAGTCGACAAATACCTTTTCGAGCTATCAATAACGATATAATGATCATTCACTTGAACCAGGCAGTTCCGAGACCGTGCAGAGCATGGAACTCGCGATGTGTTCTAATTACTATTTTTCGTACACAGGAAATGTTTCACCGTGGAATTAAAATTGGCAGACGCCAAGCTCATTATCGATCATGCACTGGCTGAGCAACAAAAGCAGGGATTCAAGCCCATGGCCATTGTGGTATTGAGTGCCCAGGGCAGTATCAAGGCTAGTGAGAGTCAGGACGGAACCAGTCTTGTGCGCCCAAAGATTGCTCATGGAAAGGCCTACGGTGCAATATCGTTGGGATTGGGCTCACGCGCGCTGTTCGAACGAGCCAAAGTCGAGCCGTTTTTTATACAGGCGATGAATTCATTGTGCGATGGCGCGCTGGTTCCTGTTCCCGGTGGTGTGCTGATTCGTTCGACAGAGGGAGAATTGGTGGGGGCAGTAGGTATTACCGGCGATATTTCGGACAATGATGAGCATTGTGCGGTGGTTGCCATTGAAGCCGCAGGATTCAAGGCTGACACTGGCGCGGCTTAGTGATACTTCAGTGACACGTACCATTTCAAAAAGCTCTCGATTATCAGGCGCTCACTGTATACATTACAACGCTTGCAAGGCAGTGTAGCGCTTATTTTCACAGAGTTTTTTTCATGAACCAACGTTGGTGACCCGGTGGATTCTGGTTGCCTTGGTTGTGCAGTTGGCCGAAAACTTCGTATCCGGATTTAAGGTAAAAACCGTGCGCGACCGAGCTGGATGTATCCAGCCATGCGCTGTGGCAACCCAGTTTGAGTGCTGACGACTCGGCACGTTGCATAAGAGACTGGCCGATCCCCGATCCACGAAAAATTTCGTCAACCCACAGAATTTTTACCAGAAGCCATCCATAGGACGTACTTGCGATCAGTCCACCTGCAATCCGGTCTTTGGAATGACGGGCTGTCAGTATGATATTCGAATTTTCAGTCTGACTATTAATCTCCCGGAGTGAATGGAGCAGTTTCTCCTCCAGCCATGTTGTTATCTCCTCATCGCATTCAACTATCTGGATACTTGAATCGCTTGTCGGCTTCGTCTTTTTAACCATGGTAAATCGCATCTTTCTGTGAAAAACCCGACTTTGTCGTGTAAAGCGGGAAATCGATCAGGAACCCACTAGGTATCGGGCTGCCTGTATCTCTTGGCCTCAGTCCGCCATTCATGTTTGTCGAGACGATAAACGACGTGCTTTCGCAACAGACTATCTGCATTGATACGCGGATGTTCTAATCCATTGCTGTCCGGTGCATTCCGATTTTTTGCATCACATATATTTGACCTGACCTGACCTGACCTGACTTGGTGATCAGTGATAATTCATTCGGCATTGCGCAGGAATTCCATTACCATTGCTGCCGTCCATGTAAATGTACTACCTCCGCAGGGTTCCCCTGTTTCCGGATCATAATATTCGGCAAACCCTGATTTCCTGATGAGTGCAAGGCTTGCAGCTTCTATACGTTGTGCCAACTCAGTATGCTCGGCATACCGGAGCCCATCGACAATCAGGTAGTTTACAATTAACCAGCACGGTCCGCGCCAGTAACGTTTTGTATCATAGTGTGAATCAGCAGGGTCATGGCTTGGCACAAGGTAATGGACTGATTCGCTCAGGGCATTGATCCGGCGAGCAATAGCCTCTGATCTATTTGCTGGCAGTGCTGCAAGCACCGGTATCAATCCACCCACAGATGCGCTGTTAACCAGGCTGTTAGAGACTCGGTCGTAGCAGGTATACTGCTGCAATTTCTCACTCCACAGGCTCTCCATTGCCGCCAGACCTGCGGCTGCGCGTTGTCTGTTTCGTTGTGCTGTTTCCTTGTCGCCCAGTAGATCAGCAAGTGTCGCCAGATCGGTGCATGATCGAATAAGGATTGCATTGAATCCCGGATCAACGACTTTGAAAGGCGACGCATCATGTAATCGGGCGTTATCCCAGGCCAGATTCCTGAAATGCTGAACAAGCCAGATGTATCGATCATACTGATCAGAGGTGGGTCGATGCGTCGCGTCGGCGTGCTGCAGATCACGCCGCTGGTAAGGCCGTACGTCATCGGTCGGCACTCGATTCAATGCAGCATCCCAATCCACGGAATTATCACGCCCTGATTCCCATGGATGAATCAGGGCAACCAGACCTGTGTTTTCCGGATCTCTACTGGCGTAGAACCACTCATGCCAGCGATCAATACCTGCCAGTAGCCCGGATGCTTCTTGCGTAGCCAATTCCTTTTTCTTCGCTCTTTCGAATAGTTTCAATGCCGCAAATCCGGCAACAGGTGGTTGAGTGATACCGGTGGTTGGCACCTCTCTACCTGTTGCCCAGACATCCGGGCCGGGAAAGTAGCCATCATCATGAACATGAAAGACGATATGTGGGACCATGCCATCGTCCCACTGGTGTTCAAAAAGCGTACTTATCTCTTTCCAGGCACGGGCTTCATTGACATGCTGTTGACCAATCGACACCAGGCACGAATCCCAATTCCACTGAAATGGATAAAGACCGCTGGTGGGAACCGTGTAATGGCCTCGATCATTGATGTCGAGAATCTCTACTGCGCGATCGAATAGATTCTGATGCGTATTATCTGTTGTCATGGATTTATGGGTTGTTTGATTTGAGATGTTTTTCAGCAACATATACGCTTAAGCTACTCATCAGCTAATTGCCAGCTCCGTTTCAGGGTCGAACCAGCGAACTCGATCAGTCTGAGGTGACCACTGTAAGGTATCGCCCGGCTGCACTTGTGCATCGCTGTCCAGAATCACTCTGAACAACTGTTCGTCTACTTTGCAGCTGGCCAGCAAATGTGAACCGAGGGGTTCAAGAATTCTGACTCTCGCAGTCAGGCAATTCTCTGCGGCGACGCTGCCATCACCGGATTGCCCACGAACAACAATATCTTCAGGGCGGATGGCGAACTGTATGGATTTTTTACTACTCTCTGGCCCTTTTACCCTAACACCACCCACTTGCCACCACCCATCACCCTTGTTTGTTGCATTGAGAAAATTCATGGGAGGATTGCCGATGAATGATCCAACGAAATGTGCCGCCGGATTTCGATAGACATCAACAGCCGAAGACGCTTGAACAATCTTTCCGCCATTCATTATGGCAATACGGTCGGCCATGCTCATGGCTTCAACCTGATCGTGAGTGACATAGATCGTGGTTGTCTTGCTCTCGGCCAGGACCGTTTTCAGCTCTGCACGCATCTCCATTCTCAACAGTGCATCAAGATTCGACAATGGCTCATCCATTAACAAGACTTCCGGTTCTGTGGCCAGAGCGCGGGCTACTGCAACGCGTTGTCTCTGACCACCGCTGAGTTGTCCGGAGTATCTTTTCAACAAACCTTCAATGTGCATCAATGTAGCGGTGCGCTCGACCCGTCTATCCACTTCTGCATTGTCAAGCTTGGCCATTCGAAGACCGAAAGCAATGTTTTCAAATACGGTCAGATGAGGAAACACTGCATAGTTCTGAAAGACCATGGCAATACCCCGATCTTTCGGGGCCAGTTTATCGACGCGCTTCTCGCCAATCCATACTTCGCCGGTAGTTGCTGTTTCAAGTCCGGCAACAATGCGCAGAAGAGTGGTTTTTCCACATCCGGATGCACCGAGCAACACCATGAATTCCTGGTCTGCAATGGTCATATCAATGGAATGTAGCGCGTGCGTTTTGCCGTACTGTTTAGCAACGTTCTTGATTATTATTTCAGCCATTGTGGAATCCTTGAGTTTTCGTTAAATTGCAGTGAAACCGCCGGGTCGTGCTAGCGATTAGCAATCCCCCACATGGAAAAAAGGTATTTGCGAACAAGGAAAATAAACAACAGTGCAGGCAGTACCAGGACAGCGCCACCAGCAAATTTCAAATGCAATGGAGAATCGCTCAAGCCTTGTAAGAGAAATGCGGGAAGTGTCCTGTTCTCTATTGTGAGAACAGCTGCTGCAAATACCTCGTTCCAGGAAATGACAAAAGCGAATATCGCCGAAGCCGCAATACCAGGCAGTACCAAAGGGAAAATCACTTTTATAAAAGCCTGAAAACGATTGCAGCCCAGTGTCCAGGCAGCTTCTTCAAGCTCGACAGGGATACCTGAAAAAAGTGAGTAGGTAATCAGAACCGCAAAAGGCAATGCCAGTGTCGTGTGTACACAGGCTAGACCCAAAATGGAATCATCCAGACCGATGCGGATGTAAAGAACAGCCAGTGGCAGGGCGAGCAGTGGTAGTGGAAACGCCCGGGTCATCAAGACCAGCACCCGAAACGTGTCTTTGCCTCTAAAGTCAAAACGTGATAACGCATAACCCGCCGGAGCACCCGCTGAAATGGAAAGAATCATGGTGACAGTGGCCACCTTGATCGAATTCCACAGCGCCTGGCCCACTCCGGCATAGTTTATGAAAAATTCAAGACTCTCAGTGTCAACTTCCGGAAACAGTTTCTTTGGATAGGCCGCCACGGCTTCGGGCGAAGAAAACGTATTCACTAGCAATAGATAAATAGGCACCAGTACCCAAAGACACAACAGTATTACCACGCCGGTAAATAAATATCGATGCCATAATCCACTGGACTGAACCGGGCCGGATCCAAAACGATGAGCCTTACTCATACCCGTGCCCCCTTGGGTGTTCTTAACCCCCACATGATCAGCAAGGTACAGGCGATGGATATGGCAAGAATAACCAGCGCATAAGCTGCAGCAACATTGGCATCCTGCAGATCAAATTGCCAGGTATAGATCTCACCCATCAGTACCGGTAGGTTTGTCCCGCCTAATGCCACGACAACAGCGAATACTTCAAATGCCATAATTACGCGCAGAATCATGGCTGTTTGTAGGCTGGGCTTAAGCATAGGCAAAGTAATTTTCGTAAAGCGTTGCCAGCGACCCGCGCCAAATACTTCGGCCGCTTCATAATATTCTTTGGGAATGAGCCCCATGCCGGCGACGAGAATAACCAGAACAATTGCGGTTGCGCGCCACACTTCGGCTAGCAGGATGGCCAGAAAAATCGTGCCCTTGCTCTGATAGCCCAACAAGCTCATCGGTTGCTCTATGACGCCCAATCCCTGCATCATGCTATTAAGGAATCCGGTCTGGTCAAAAATGGCTAGCCAGATAATTCCGGCGGCAAGGTCGGATATACCTAACGGTATTGTCCAGACATAGAGAATGAGGTCGCGGCCTCGCCTCATTCCGTTGACGAGTGTCGCCATGTATAAGGCCAGACAAACCTGAAACGGTACAACTGCCAGTGCCAGCAAAAGCGTGTTGGTTAGTGCGGTGTTGAATTTCCAGTGAGATTTCATCTCGACGAAGAATTCGGAGGTGAACTGTCCCGTGTCAGTTACAAATGCCTGCCATGCAACAAGGCCGAACGGATAGAGAAAAAATACACACAGAAACAGCGTTGACGGTAGCAATAGCAAATAGGGAAGGCTTCTTGGGTACATAAAAATCCCTCAGTCCTGATGGAGTGGCAACGCTTTATGATTCAGGGCATCTGACTGACATAGCCAGCCGATGGGAAGTGCTTGAATTCGATTGGCATCGATCAGCGATGCTGATGGATGTTTCACATGCATCCGTGTCGACGAGCTAATTCGCGCTGTTGACCAGTTGTCGACGCATCGATAGCATCGGCACGCTTGAAATACCGGAATCCGATATCGATGTTTACGCATTGGGTCAACAAAAGCCTGCTGACCCAATGCGGTTTTACCTATTACTAACCGCTAGTCAACCGGGCAAGCACCATCGGAAGCTGCATCGGGAGCCCAGCATGGAGCACCGGCTTCTTCCATCAGTTTTCGAAGCGTGTCGGCCTGTTCATCGAGTACCGTACGCACATCTTGTCCCGCCAGCACAATCCTTTCGAACGAGTCGACGTAGACGGCGTTGAACTTGCCACCAAGGTCGCCCAGACCCACAGGGAGTAAACCCGGGTTGGCATCTGCTGATCCCGACATGGTGGCAATGGCGGCTCCTGATGCCTGCACCGCTGCAGGCATGTCGTCTGGTAAGTCAACGTCCACAACCGGGAAGAAATTGGTTGCCTTCAGCGTCTCGATTTGTGTGGACGGCTCCAGCAGGTAGGACAACAACGCTTTTGACTCAGCCATGTCAGGCGCGGTACCGGGGACTGCAATACCTACAACCACTGGCATGAAGCCACGCCCTGTCGGTCCGGCAGGCGCAGGGAACGCTACAAAATCGTCAGGACGCGTGTTGAAGGCATCGGCCAGTCTCGCCGTATGATCGAACACAACCCAGACCTCTTCTGTCAGCAATTGCTCTTGCATGAACGAGAAGCCAGTGGAGCCAGGGTTGGTATAGCTCCATAGTTCCTTGAACTTGTTCCAAGCCAGTTCAGCTTCTTCTGAGCGAAATTTTGTGACCATGCTGTTGGTGAAGGAGGGGTATAAATAGCCTTGAAAGAATCGATGCTTCAAGCCTTTGGGGCCTGCTGGAAAACCGAACTTCGGTGAACCGGTTTTTTCAGCCATGGTCTTTGACCATTCGATTAACTGGTCATAGCTCAGGGCGTTGATGTCTGCGCCTTCGGGAAGATGCTCCAACGCTTTCTTGTTGGCTGCCATAATGTAGGTGGCTTGCATCCATGGAATGTACTTTTGCTCATCGGTTCCCAGCTTGCCTAGCTCCAGGAAGGTGGAATTGACGCCGTCTACATTAATATCAGCGACGTCGGCAAGACTATCTGACAGAGAAATCAGATTTCCATGCAAGGAGCCAAGTAATCCGATCTTTCCAGAGCCGGCCTGAGTTTCCGCTTCGACGCGGGTTAGCCAGGGGCCATTGTCACTGGGCTGGAAGTCAACTTCTCCAGAAAATCCTGACAGCACTTGTTCGCGCATGGCCTGTGCCTCTTCAACCGGCTTTGCCTGGGTAGACCAGAACAGGATCTCTGCAGAGGCTGCTCCTGCTGCCAGTAGGGATGCCCCGGTCGCTAGTGCAGCAACCAGGGATTTGTGTTTGCTTGTCATAGTTATCTCCGTTTTATTGGCGACCTTTTTTGGCAAGGCCGATTGTGTAAACACAATAAAGAATGGGTAGTTCTTCTCGTGTCTCGTTACTACTTGAAAAATCCGATATCAGCAGGTGCAGCGGGGCTGACTTCAAATGAATACACTCAGCAGTGATTCAGGGTTGTTGGTTTTAACGTCATTGAATGGAAACCGGGGCTGGTCCATGACTACCCCTCCGTATTAACGTGGGTGGTACCAGTTGTTGTTGAACGCCATGAGGTGAGTCCAATTCATCCAGTACAAGCCCCGCCATTTGTTGAGCAGTTGTTCTGATGGATTGATCAAAGGTTGTCAGGCCGGGTGTTGAATAATGTGCAGCCGGTATGTTGTCGAAACCAATGACCGTCAGGGACGCAGGCACATCAATACCCAGTGCACCTGCATGGTCAAGAACGCTCAGTGCAAGTTCATCTGTCAGGGCAACAATGGCCGTTGGCCGATCATCGGCACACAGCAGGGTGCGAATTGCCGATTCCCATGAGTCAGTATCGAAGCGGGGTACATGCTGTGTTACCAGCGTAACGTCATCATCTCCACAGTCCTGTATAGCTGTACGCAGACCCTCTTCGCGATAGTGGCGAAACGTCATTGCCTCAGTGATCGACATAAGGCCAATGCGACGGTGACCCAGTTCGTACAACCAGGCAAACAGATCGGAAAACGCCTGTTTGCCATCTGAATCTATCCAGCTGTATCCACCGTGATTTATGGTTCTGCCGTGAGCCACAAAGGGAAATCCGCGTTTGACGAGGTAGTCGACTCGTTCGTCTTCTTCAGCAATTCGAGTGAGAACCATGGCATCGGCCCGGCCTGACTCAACGATGTGTTGAAGAACTGTCAGTTCGGTTTGTGTACCGGATACCGTCGTCATAAACAGGTCGCGACCACGTTCCGCAAGCCCGGTGCTAAGGCCGGCAATGTACTCGCCGAGAAAGGGATCGAATATAGGAGAGTCACGCAACGGTAGTAAAAAACCGACGAATCCACTGCGCCCGCTTACCAGCATCTTGCCAGCCACATTAGGCACGTAATCCGCAGCTTCTGCAGCCGCCAACACTCGGGTTCGAGTGGCCTCCGCCACATCCGAATAGCCACCCAGCGCGCGCGATACGGTGGTAATAGACAGCCCCAGCTCTGCTGCCAGGCCTTTTAGCGTGCCTTTCTTTTGCGTTGCTATTTCCATTAATACCTAACTGTGGAGCTCGTCAGATGTTGTTTTCTGTCAAATTGTTGCCGATTTTTCACAAGTGTTTACTTCCAAAACGTTTCGGATGGAATGTATCACGTCTTTTCTGGCTTGCAAACGTTTGAATTACAATTTGCCCGAATTTGCACGGGGAGGGGCTGGTGATAGTTCAGGGTAAGCCCCGTGGAATGGCCTTCGGGTGGACAACGCAGCGATCCGCGTCATCAAGAGCATCAACCCGGAATGTTCCATACAAACCATCGAAAGCATGTCTTGCGATCTCGAGTCATAGCGTCTACGGTGGGCTATGAACAGGGTCCGCGCCTCCGGAAATGCGTCTTATCGTTTTGTTGTTCTTACCTTGCTGGGGTGCGGACTGGGAACGGTTGTGTCCTTGTCAGCACTGATGTTTGTCGAATGCGTATCCTGGCTGAACACCTGGTTATTCATATCACCAAGAGCCCGAGTACAGTTTCCTGATCCCGGACTTCTGTCAGTCTTGACCGTGCTTGTACCGACACTGGGTGGTTTGATGGTGGGCCTGTTAATTCACAGGCTGTCGGTTGAAAAGCGTGTGTTGGGGCCGCCCGACGTAATCCTGTCTGCGCAACTGCGCAAACCATTGCCCGACGCTCGCTCCGGTTGTGTGTCGACCGGTGCTGCCATAGTTTCTCTGGGCTGTGGCGCTTCTGTGGGTCAGTATGGGCCCCTGGTTTATCTGGGGGCATTTCTGGCCAGCGTTCTTGACCGGTTGAAGCTACGCATACCCAATGCGCGATCGGTTGCCATGGCGTGCGGTGTGGCTGCCGCTATCTCAACGGCTTTCAATGCGCCAATTGCAGGCCTGGTGTTCGCTCACGAGGTTATTTTACGCCACTATTCTCTACAGGCTTTTGCCCCGACAACGGTTGCCTCAGCCAGTGGCTTCGTTGTTGCCAATGTGTTGTTCGAGCGTCCGCCTTTGTTTCTTGTTGCTTTTGAGGGGGTAGGTTATGCCTACGAATTTTTCCTGTTTGCGGTACTGGGAATTGTTTGTGCTCTGCTAGCAGTGGCGTTCATGAAGTGCGTTATTGGTAGTGCACGGCTTGCCGCAAAGAGTCGTTTGCATCCGGTGTTGCGTCCGGCTCTGGCTGGCGTCATAGTTGGCGTGGTTGCACTTGAGTTGCCCGATGTTCTGGGCATCGGCTCAGAGCTGTTGCGCTTTGCCACTATTGAAGGCGCTTTCAGCAATCAGGAGTTGGCCTTACTGGTAATCGCCAAATTGCTGTTGACAGCGTTGTGCCTGGGATTTGGTTTTGCCGGGGGTATCTTCAGCCCGTCGTTGCTCGTGGGTATTCTGTTTGGTGCACTATGCTGGAATCTTCTTGGTACTGTGGGCGTTGCGACATCTGGGATTGTTGTCTATGCGATCAGCAGCATGGTCGCGCTATCGAGTGCCGTAATCGGAGCACCGTTAACCGCAATTCTGATCGTGTTTGAACTGACGCGAAACTACGAATTGACAATCGCCGCCATGGTGTCGGTCGTCTTTGCCAATCTTATCGTGTTTCGACTCGCAGGACGATCGTTGTTTGACATACAACTGGCCGGGCGAGGTGTTGATCTGTCAGGTGGACGAGACAGGGCGCAATTGCAGCAGATACAAGTTGCAGACCTACCCCTGACTGCGGCTGTGACCGTCTTTCCGGAGGATGCTTCGAATGTCGCTCACGCAAGGCTCATGCAACAGAAGCGGGCTGAAGCCATAGCGGTCGATGCATCACATCGATTCGTTGGATTACTTCGTTTGCAGGATCTGTCCGCACTCTCGTCAGCTCCCGTCGGTGAGGTACTGCATGTCAATAAGCTTGTCTTGTTTGACGATGCCTCCCTTTGGGATGCCATGAATGACATGAAGGGTTTCGTTGGAGAGTCCATACCGGTCCTGTCGCGCAGTGATCATCGACTGCTGGGGGTGGTGAGTGAAAGCGCCATTGTGTCGATGTATCTGGAAACGGTGCATCAGTCCCGGCAGGAGGAGAATGATGCGTTGTAGCTTGCCGACGTTCAGAAGGCTTTCAGCTGGCTTACTACTTGTCTTGCTGACAGGTTCAAGTCTTTGCGCAGAAGAGCGTTCCGGTGACATACTGGTTATTGGAACCTGGGGTGGCCCCTATGAAGCAGCTCAGCGCGCTGCCTTGTTCTCACCGTTTGAAAAGGCCAGCGGCATAGTCATCCAGACCAGCGACTACACTGGCGGGCTGGATATATTTGATGAGTCCACTCCGCCGGACATTCTTGACATGCTGGAGGAGGAGGCCGATGTGGCCTGTCAGGCTGGACTTCTGAAAAGTATCGGTTATGACAATTTGTTGGAGGCCCGTGAGGTCCGTTCTGCAATGGTAAAGGCGTCTGTCGAACACGATGATTTCTCGATACACGATTTCAAGAAAGGTACGTTTGGCGCCTGCAGTGTTGCGCACCTGACGTTTTCAACACTGGTCGCCTACGACGAGCGTGCGTTCACCGGGGAAAGACCTACACGTATTGGCGACCTTTTTGATCTGGAGCGTTTTCCGGGTAAGCGCGCTCTGCAACGCAGTCCTGCTGCCTTGTTTGAATGGGCGATGATGGCTGAAGGTGTGCCTGTCAGTCAGATCTACGATCTTCTAAGCACTGAGCGCGGGTTGCGACTTGTCCTTAAAAAACTCGAAAGCCTGCGTGGACATGTGATCTGGTGGGATAAGCCAGCCGAAGCTGTCGCCCTGCTGGAACAAGGAGATGCGGTTATGGCATCGGGTTACAACGGACGTTTTTTTGAGGCATGGAGCCGTGGCGTACCTGTCAATATGATATGGGATGGTCAGATTATTGATCGGAGCGTATGGGCAATTCCTGCAGTATCGACTGTTGACTTGGCCACAACGTTGTCCTTTCTGCGTTTCGCATTGCATCCTGAAAGACTTGCATACATGTCGAGACAAATTCCGTACGGCCCCCTGCGCAGCAGCGCCTTTCGTTACATAGGGTTACATCCGGACTCCGGAATCGTCATGAGTGATCATTTGCCGACAGCGGATCATCATCTCGCCAACGCCTTGCAAAGAGATACTCGCTGGTATGCCAGAACGTCTCTCTTGCGGGAGGCCTACTTTTCCCATTGGTTACATCCTGATAAAGCATCACAGCCTTAGTTGATACCCCGCTTTACTAGCTATCTGGTTACATCGCTACAAACGAATCGACAACGACCAATACTATTCCGGGTCGGTCAGGTTAGCTCGGAAGTTCTGTCAGCTACACTACAGCATTGTCCCGAAGGCTATCGCCAATCCGTTTATTCGTATATTGATTTAATTTTCATAGCTACTGCATATAAGCGGACCAATGGTGTGTAGTATCAGTCACGGTGATCGGTAAGAATTACACTCTCTTCGCAAACCGGGATGACGATGACAAACTGTGGCTTTGATTAATCTTATGTGGTGATCCATTAGTATGAAAGACGATGTAACCCGGGATTCATTACTTCTTATGAATCACACGTCTACTTGCATCAAGAGGATCAACGGACTATGAATTCCACCTATACGGTGTTGATTGTCGATGACAATTTTGAGGATCGCTTTCTTCTCAAGCGTTATCTCAAGAAAACGGGGTTGTCTCTTATAGTGCTTGAGGTCAGCAGCGGTCTGGAAGGCATTGAGTTGTTGAAAACACCTCTGGAAGAACTGGAAGTGAAGTACCCGGGCATCAGAGTGCCGATAACGCTTTTTCTGGATATCAATATGCCGTTGATGAATGGCTGGCAGTTCCTGGAAGAGCTGGAATCGCAGCGTAAGGATATTAAACTGGATCCCACTGTAGTTATGATGTATTCAACCTCTGACGATAGTTACGATAGGAGCAAGGCTGAAAGCTACGATTCGGTTGCCAACTACATAGTTAAAGGTGAGTCAACGCCGGATAGCCTCAAAGAGGCGATTCTGTCCCGCATGTAAATAATTTCAGATGTTAAATCTCAATCTGCGACGTTACAGCCATACACAACCGTCCCGTTTGATAAAAAGGGTGCCATGACTTCACAGTACCCTTCGAGTACAGCGGAGTCTGGAACCCTCGTACGGATACTTCGGTGTCGCTTTTATAGAAGCCTTATCCAGATCCGACAATTTTTATATGAATTTGTACTAAAACTCGTAATCGTTTGACTGATACGAAATTTAAAGCGTGCGATGACAAGTGGATTGAATACGGTGAGCTTGCTGTTTCAAATCCTGGTAATTTCATCCAATAGCATTTCCGACGTGACCTGGCGACAATACCCCTTTATTGTTCGCAAGGAGTTATCGTGACGTTCTTGCGAGTACGTTAGACAGGCGTCGGTAACCTGAGTCACCAGATAGCCGAGATCGCAGGCGTCACGAATCGCGCTTTCCACGCACTGGTCAGTGATCAGTCCGCAGATTACGAGCTGCCTGATACCAAGATTGCGAAGAAGGTAGTCGATATGTGTGGACACGAACACTGACGATGAGCCCTTGGGTAACCAGATTTCATCCTCAAGTGGTGTAAGCTCATCAATCACTTTTCCATCCCATGATCCCTTTGGCACGTTGAATCCTGTGATCTTGTAGTCCAGACTTCGTTCTCTACCGTCCAGCGTCAGACTTTCAATAGTGGTGTGTAGTACTTCAATGCCAGCGCTACGGCAAGTGCTGAGAAGTGACTGCATGTTAGGGATGACACGATTGTCCAGCTGGTCGAAGTACCAGCCGAATTTTTTTTCAAATGTTCCTGCGTCCAGGTTTTTGAACTCAGCGCCATTTCGGTGCGCACTGAAATTCTGTACATCAATCAACAGTAGCGCCGCTTCGTTCGGTTTTAGCGGGATGTCTCTGCTTAAAGTCATAGTGCGTAGTTTCGTTGTGTTTGTCCCGACATACTAATGCCTAATGCGGATTGGTAAATTGCCAGTCGGGCAGCCTTGCCCGGAAAGTACAGATCTCAAAAAGGGCTATTCAAGTGTCAGTGTTTGCGACGAGCTTTGTTATGGCCGCGGCCAGAATGCTTGCCATACGTGTCTGCCCCTGTAGTGACTGAACATGGTCATTTCTGATCTCGATGAGGCTGTGTTGCAGGCCGAGGCGTTCAGCATACCGGGGAATGAACCAGTCGGATTCATCATCAATCTGGTATGGCTGATTAAGACCAACAGAAAAACTTGAGTCAATATCGTTTATATACCGGCATAAATGAGTCGATGTCTGAGTGTCCTGCCGGAAAAGCAGGCCGATATCCCAGGGTCTTAATGTGTTTTTTAACGTCGGCGTGAAGCTGTGTATCGAAAATGCAAAACGTCTGTCTGGAGCTTCCAGTAGCGTCCGGAGCGCATTGTCATAAGGCATGAAAATTTCATCAATACGCGCTTTGCGTTGTTGTTCATTCAGCGTATCGTTGGCAGGAACGATAGTGCCATGACTATTTTCCGGAATAGAATCTGGTGCGTTAGTGGGGCGATTGCAATCTATAACCAATCGGCTATACCGCTGCATGAGCAGAGGTACGTCCAGTAATTCGGCTATTCGTTGTGCGGTAGCTGCAGCACCGATATCTATCGCAGTATGTTCCCGCAATTGATCGCTGGAGAGGCCGAGGTTTTCCAGAGCCGCAGGCACCGCATTGCCGGCGTGCTCACAAACCAGCGCCATTGATGAGGATGCGTCTGGGTTGATCCATGCGATCGGCGAACTATCAGACACCCCAAGAAGGCGATTGCCGTTGAGTCTGTTAATGTTCAACGATGGTGCGGATGTTCCGGAAAAGAGCGTGTAGTGTGCTTCCACTTCGATGAAAAATCAATCAAATTGTTGCGCGGCCTTTTTTCTGATAAGTTGAAGCTGTGTAAATCGTCATTGCCAGCATCAGTTATTCATGTGATCAGAGATTCAATTGTATTTGTCGGAACTTCAGACCTTGCAGGATTATTCCGTGGTAAGTCGGTTCCGGTTGCACGTCTGCAAGATGCGCATTTTCGTGGGGTAGGCTGGGTACCGACCAATGCGCTCATCACCTGTTTCGATGGCATCGGCGATTCTCCTTATGGTTCTCTGGGCGATCTTTTCATTGATCCTGACAACGCTACTCTGGTAGATGTCGATTTCCAGGATGATACCGCCGCCGAGCGATTTGTCATTGGCGATGTCAAGCATCTGGATGGTCGTGCCTTCGCTTGTTGCACCCGGGCACAGCTATCAAGCGCTGTTAACAGGCTGAAGTTAATGGCCAATCTGGAAGCGGTTGTCAGCTTTGAGCATGAGTTTCAGTTTGAGGCTGATGAGCAGTCCGGAATGAAGACGCCGTCGTTCTCCATGAAAGGTCATCGTGAGTCTGCCGATTTTGGCGAGACCTTACTCGCTGCTTTGCGTTCAGCCGGTCTCAAACCGGAATCATTCATCAAAGAGTACGGTGCTGATCAGTATGAAGTACCGGTAGGTGTTGCGACAGGTATACGTGCAGCGGATGAAGCCGTTATTTTAAGGGAAATGGTGCGCGCAACCGCTTTGAGGTTTAATCGACTGGCAAGCTTTAATCCTCTTCGATCGCTCGATGGTGTTGGTAATGGTGTGCATGTACATTTCAGTTTGAAAGATGATGCGGGCAAACCAGTTATGTACGACACTCATGCGCAGCACCACTTGAGCGAGGTGGCGAGTTCATTCGTTGCGGGTATTCTCAAGTACCTGCCGGCGTTTCTGTGTCTGACTGCTCCACTTCCTACCTCGTACTTACGCCTTACGCCGCATCGCTGGAGTGCGGCTTACAATAACCTTGGAGCACAGGATCGTGAGGCTTCGCTGCGTATCTGCCCTGTATCGGGTGACAATGAAAACCAGCGTGCCAGTCGGTTCAATATTGAATATCGCGCGGCTGATGCAGCAGCGTCACCGTACCTTGTTCTGGCAGCCCTTATTCATGCCGGTACACAAGGGATTGAAGAGAAGCTGCCTACACCGGCTGTGACAACAGATGATTTGTCACTGCTTGATGAACAGGCGCTGAGCGACAGAAGCTTACGTCGTTTGCCACAAAGCCTGCCTCAGGCCTTATCTGCTTTCGAGAACAGTAAAACGGTGACAAGCTGGTTTGGTGATGAGTTTACAAGAGCCTATCTTGCCTTGAAGCGGGAAGAGCTTTCTCATGTAGAAGGGTGGAAGCCTGAGGATCAGTGTGCAGCTTATGGGCGCATCTACTGATGGGCTGCAATGCTTGAACTGACTGACATATCCAAACGCTTTGGTGGGGTGCGCGCAGTTGATGGCGTCAGCCTGCACGTGGACGCCGATAGCGTTCATGGTCTCATTGGTCCCAATGGCGCAGGGAAAACCACCCTGATCAATTTGATCTCCGGATTACTGGTGCACAATGATGGGAGCATTGTGCTCAAGGGACGAGATATTGGCAAAGCACCTGCGCACCAGCGTGCTCAACGCGGCGTTGCCAGAACGTTTCAAAACCTTCGTATCTATCCCAATCTGACTGTACAACAGAATATCGAAGTGGCGGCGAGTACGGTCTCTCGATCGGATTCGAGGGGCAACAGTGGTCTGATCGAGGAGGCCATCAAGCAGTTTGACCTGATCGGCAAACGTCAGCTCTATGCAAGTGAGCTGTCCTACGGGCATATGCGTCGGCTTGAAATTGTACGAGCTCTGGCTTTGGCACCACATGTTCTGATGCTTGATGAGCCAGCAGCGGGGATGAATCAGGAAGAGACAGAGCAATTGATTGACGGTTTGCAGTGGGTAAAGCAAAACCATGCCTGTGCCATGCTGGTTATTGATCACGATCTTCGATTTATCATGAGTGTGTGTGATCGAATTACCGTCATGAGTATGGGGCGTGTGCTGACTACCGGCACACCGTCAGAAGTCTCAGGAGATCCAACTGTGATCGCGGCGTATCTGGGTGAGCAGGAACCGTGATATCGGCAGGACCATTCCAGCGAATTTCAGATTCGGGAACGACCAGGTAGACTGGTTTAGAGTTGTAAAGCTGAGGGAAGCACGCAGTGTGTAGACGTTTGAAAAAATAACCTAGCCAAGTGGCGAGGACTTATCAATGAACAAGGGGATAAGCATGATTATAAAGACTATTCGCACGACAGCAGGAAGCGTTATTGCCGGACTGCTGGTAGGTGGCTCGGCGTTTGCTGCTGATACCATCAAGATCGGTTTTGCCGTGCCATTGACGGGAGAATATGCGCCGTATACCTCTGTGCAAGGGGCTCGCTGCATGGCAGAAATCATCAATCAGGCAGGAGGCGTTGACGGCAAGATGTTCGAAGTACTGGTGCAGGATGTCGGGTCGGATTCGCAAGCGGCGCTGTCTATATCAGAGAAATTTCTGGAAGAAGGTGCCATTACCATTTCGACCATTCCGTTTTCAGACACGATGATTCCCGTTGCACAGCTTGCATCCAGTTATGGCGCTACGGTTATTCAGGCTCAAAGCACTCAAGTAGAGATGCACTCGGGGATCGTTGACAACTTTATTACCAACGTTTCTCCCGATCCGTTCACTGCGACTGCAGGGGCCAATTTCGCTCTGGCCAATGATGTCAAGCACGTAGTGCTTTTTACGTCTGATGAAGGTGGATCCTGGTCTGCACGCACGCCTGTATGGTTTGGTGATGTTATTGAGGCTGGTGGGGGCAAGGTGATTTCATCGCTGAATTTCAGTTTTGGCACATCGGACTGGTCGCCTCAGATTGCAGAGTTGAAAAAGCTCGATCCACAACCTGACGCCATTTATATCTCATCCGTCATGCCGGACGTTGGTGTACTGATCAGGCAGATGCGAACAGCAGGTATCGATGCATGGGTTATTGGTTCGGATGGCCTCGACGACCCTTCACTGGATGCCATCGGTGAGGCTGATGCTTCTATTCTGGATAAAGTTGTTTTTGCAACGCTGGCTCCATCTCATTCAGATAGTGCCATGGCTGCGTTCATAGCAGAATGTGATGCACTGGATATCGAAGTTGCCGGGTTATTTCCTGCTCTTGGGTCAGATATTGTCATGGCGATAGCGCATGGTGTCGAGCAGGCGGGGAGTGTCGATCCGGTTGCGGTACGTGAGGCGATTCGCGGTGCTGACAGCATCGCAGCAAAGACAGTCGAAAGTGTATCTTTCATGGAGCACCAATCCTATGCTCAGCGTACTGTGCCAGTTATCGGCTTCAAGGATGGAAAACGCGTGCTGTTGTCCAATGAGGTGCCTGAGGGTGTGCCGACTGACTGGAACTAGTCCATTGCGTTTTACAAGGGATGCTTCGATAACAGGGAGTTCATCCTAAACGTGCTTGAATTGCAGGACATACGCGTCTATCACGGCCCTATCGAGGCCGTGCATGGGTTGAGTGTCTCTGTATCTGAAGGGCAGTGTGTTGTCTTGCTCGGGCCCAATGGCGCGGGCAAGACATCGACTCTGTCGGCTATTGCCGGTGTGGCCACTTGTCGCGGCCGAATTAGCTTTGGTGGGCATGATCTTGATGGTTTGTCCGTTGAAGCGCGACAACGCCTTGGTATTGCACTGGCACCTGAAGGCCGTCGTATCTTCAGCAACCTGAGTGTGCGTGAAAACCTTATCATTGGTGCTGCCACACGTAAGGATGGTAACGGCGTTCGGCGAGACATCGACTACTGGTTTGACACGTTTCCGGTATTACACGAACGTAACAGTCAGCTGGCGGGCACCTTGTCCGGAGGCGAACAGCAAATGCTGACCATTGCCAGGGCTCTGATGAGCAAGCCACGCATATTGTTGCTGGACGAACCCAGTCTTGGTTTGGCTCCGCTGATTTGCAAGCAGATATTTGCACTCATCAGCGAGCTGAAAAAGCAGGGTATGACAATATTGCTGGTAGAGCAGAATGTCAGGGATGCACTGGTGCTGGCTGACTATGGCTACCTGCTTAACAGTGGAAACCTGGTGAGTGAAGGAGACCGAAAGACACTGGGAGGCCACGGCGCACTGATGTCTACATTGACCGGCATTAGTCACGCATGATGCATGCAAGCATGCGAGCTTTACAACGTGACGGCACGAGTACCATAAAGTCGGGTTCGACATGAGTTACTCACATAAGGGTTAACGATGGACTACGTCATACAGCAAGTATTGAATGCCTTGAGCTTCGGTGCAGAATATGCACTGCTGGCACTTGGGCTAGCCATTGTGTTTTCCATTATGGGATTGGTCAATTTTGCTCACGGTGAAGTTATTGCTGCTGGTGGTTACAGCATGTTTGCCATCACCTCACTGATTACTGGTAATCCCTTTGTCGTCATTCTCGGTGCTTTGCTGGTGGCTGTCCTGGCATCGGTATTACTCGAACGTGTTGCCTTTCGACCGGTACGCTACGCTGATGCTTCAACCGGGTTATTAACGGCTTTTGGTGTCAGCATGATTCTTCAGAACATGTTTTTGCTGTTCGTATCTCCGCGACCTATCGCCATTACCAATTTGTATTTTCTCAACTGGCCGATTGACGTCGGGGGTGTTCAGATCTCTACATTGCAGGTATTTGAAACTATCACGACCGTTGTCGCCATTTGTCTGCTCGTGATTTTTTTGAAGAAGAGTTCGTTTGGGATTGCGATGCGTGCAGCATCGCTGGATTTTGAAATGGTCAGGCTAATGGGGATTCGTGCAAATCGGGTGGTTGCCGTCGCTTTCGCGGTCTCCGGTTTACTGGCAGGGCTTGCCTGCATATTCATTATGGCAAGACGTGGCAGCGTCGATCCAAGCTTTGGTTTCAATCCGGTATTAAAGGCGTTTGTCGCGTGTGTACTGGGTGGCTTTGGTAGTCTGCCCGGTGCTGTTCTCGGTGGCTTCCTTCTGGGTATTATCGAAGTTGGCATGCTCGTGTTACTGCCTCAGAGTTATGGCGGTATGAAAGAGGCTTTCGTATTTGGTATCGTTGCGCTGATACTGGTCTGGCGCCCGGATGGCATCCTCTCACCAGCCGTAGAGAAAGGGGATAAGTTGTGAGCTTGTTCCCTTTCATGAGTCGCGATCAGCGGAGTGGGCTACTGGGCTCAGTTTTGTTATCAATATTGCTGGTAACCATCGGCCTGCTGGTGGTGTACTTCGGCCAGCGTTACCAGCTCCGCATTGTGTATGCAGCCTATGTCAATTTGCTGGTTGTATTGGGTTTGCAGGTGTTTATGGGTAACTCCAATATTACCAACCTGTCGCACAGTGCGTTTATGGGAATAGGTGCCTATGCCGCTGCTATTTGTGTTACGCCTGTCAATGTCAAGGCTATCTCCTTGCCGAATGCGCCCTGGGGGCTAAACACATTTGCGCTTGATCCCTTGACTTCGGCGCTTATTGCTATTGCCATTACCGCATTGCTTGCCTGGCTTGTGGGGTTGATTATCACGCGACTTACAGGCATTGGTGCCACGATTGTCTCCCTGGCCTTGCTGGTTATTGTGCATTCAATCTTCCTGCACCGAACCGACATTTTCAAAGGCAAGCAAGCCTTCTTTGGTATTCCTCAGGTCTTTGACATAAACAGTATTCTCGTCATCACCGTTGTCGCTGTCTTTGTCGCCCGTGGCTTTCGTGAATCAAGATGGGGCATACAGTTGCGTGCGAGCGCCGACGATGAGGTTGGTGCCCGCTCAATGGGTGTCAACGTTTACCGTGTACGTCTTATTGCCTGGGTCCTGGGTTCGGTTTTTCTTGCTGT
The DNA here is from genome assembly GCA_045106195.1 of Granulosicoccus sp. Classification (GTDB taxonomy): domain Bacteria; phylum Pseudomonadota; class Gammaproteobacteria; order Granulosicoccales; family Granulosicoccaceae; genus Granulosicoccus. Next base: position 69,964 of record JBGCEH010000024.1, on the reverse strand, counting down.
AGCTGGTATCAGTTACGCTTACTTTCTTGGCACCATAAGCGCAAGACCCTTTTATTTCACACATGTTTTTCTGACGGTTGCGATGTTGATACTCGGAGGTATGCGAACTGTTACCGGTGCCGTACTTGGGACAATCCTGATCTCCTTTGGCCTTGAAGGTGTACGGTTTCTGGAAACGGGGCCCGAGCTGCTTGGTATCCAGCTTCCAGAGTTGCTGGGACTGTCCGGAATCATGTTGGGAGTTGTAATTGTCGTCACCATGGCGTTTCGTTCCAGTGGCATTATGGGCAACACCGAGATCGAACAGTTTTTCAGACGCAAGCGTCGGTAGTGTGCTGAGAAATCTGCTGAAGGGATATAAATGCTCCATATAAACTTTGAATAAGAGGCGAACTGCGATGAACTGCAACCATACGATTCATAGTCATCAGCATCACATAGGCTGGGACAATTCGATAGAGCCCGTGATAAGTGTTGCGCCCGGTCAAACCATCCAGATTGAAACCATTGATTCATCCGGCGGTCAACTATCCTCAGCCTCCACGCTTGAAGATCTTGATCAACTGGACTTTAACAACGTCAATCCGGTTACAGGTCCTGTCTATATTGAGGGTGCCGAGCCGGGTGATGCTGTAGCTATCCGCTTTTTGCACTTCGAGCCATCCGGTTGGGGCTGGACCGCCAACATACCGGGTTTCGGATTGCTGGCAGATCAGTTCACTGAAAGTCGTTTACACGTCTGGCAGTATGATGCCAATACACTTGCCCCTGCCTTGTATGGACCGGGCGGACGTGTCCCGTTGAAGCCTTTCTGTGGCACCGTAGGTCTTGCGCTTGCTGAATCCGGACAACACTCGGTTGTACCTCCCAGGCGGGTTGGGGGGAATCTCGACATTCGCGACAATGCTGTTGGTACGACGCTGTACTTGCCTGTTGAGGTTGCCGGCGGACTGTTATCCCTTGGCGATACCCATGCTGCGCAGGGCGATGGCGAAATTTGTGGAACGGCTATCGAGAGCCCTATGGTGGTTGATATCAAAGTGGACTTGGTCAAGGGGGCAAACTATGCATTCCCACGATTCGAAACCGATGGCCCGGTCACACGTCATCTTGATGTTGCAGGTTATCAGGTGACAACCGGAATTGGACCTGACCTTATGTCCGCAGCGCGTGATGCGGTGAGTGGCATGATCGACTGGGTGTGTGCCAGTACTAACATGCCGGCAGTTGATGCGTACATGTTGTGCAGCGTGTGTGGTGATTTGCGCATTAGCGAAATTGTTGATATGCCTAATTGGACCGTATCGTTTTACTTTCCAAAGACCGTGTTGGGATAAGTATTGATTTCATTGATCAACCCCATCAGATTCGGTCGACTATTTTGAATGTCGGGTTTTCAGTCATTCAGGACGCATTGCAAGCGCACTGGGGTATTGATGCGTACCTGAGCCCACTGGATGGTGAATTTGATCTGAACATGGCTGCGGTTAGCGCTGACGGGCAACACTATCTGGTCAAAGTCATGCGCACCGATTGTGATGTGGCGTTTGTGGAGATGCAATGTCGAGCGTTGGCGTATTTACAGCGTACCCAAACGCCGGTGTTGGTATCGAAGGTGGTGCGGACGTTAGAGGGTCAGGATTTTGAGCGAGTTTCTGATGAGACTGGTGATCAGCGTTTGATATGGGTGCTGTCTTTTATCAATGGCACTTTGTATAGTCAGTTCGAACCGGTAACGGTCTCGCTAGTTCGCGCACTCGGGGAGCAAGTCGGACAACTGCACCAGGCGCTAGCTGGATTTGATCACCCTCAACTGCATCGTACGTTCAGCTGGAATCTTATGCAGGCAGAATGGATTGCCGGGCATTTTCGTCACTTTGCAAATAGTGGGCGAGACCAACTGCTGGCAAGTATTCTTGATGACTATCTACAGATCAAACCCGTGCTTGAGCAGCTGCCATACGTTGCCATTCACAATGATGTCAATGATAACAACATCGTCATAGGTCATCTGGCTGGCGAATCTGCCCAGATCGCCGGTATCATAGATTTCGGAGATATGTGTTCAGCCCCCCGTATTTGTGATCTTGCCATAGCTGCTGCTTACGTTGTACTTGATCGAGCTGACCCCGGCCAGGCCGTGGCGGCTCTCGTCAGCGGATTCCACAAGCATCAGCCAGTAACTGAAGCGGAAATTGATCTTTTGTTGCCTTTGTTGCGCCTTCGTCTTGCTGTAAGTGTAGTTACATCGTCACTGCTGTCTCTGGATCGTCCGAATGATCCCTACCTGTTGGTCTCGCAGGCACCGGCATGGAGGTTCCTGGAAGCAGACATCAAAACACACTGGCTGGTCGAACGGGTTCGTCTTGCCTGTGGATTGGATGTGGTGAGCGGTGCGCAACGTATCAGAAAATACCTGGCATCTCAGTGTGGACACCTGCTACCAATGTTTGGCACTTCACTGGAAGATGTTCCGGTGATGACATTGTCTGTTGATGCCGTGTCGATACCGAAAAATCCGTTTCGGCTTGATAGCATAGAAGCAACGTCACTGGGGGGAGAGGGTTTGTCGCTGGGTGGGTATGGAGAGCCTCGACTGGTTTATACGGATGCCGCCTTCAGGGCCGTGCCGTACAACGCGAGTAAGCGGCGTACGGTCCACTTGGGTGTGGATGTCTTCGCACCTGCTGGAACCGAAGTTGTAGTTGTGCTTTCAGGCGTGGTTATCGCTGTTGAGAACCGGACGTCACACCTTGACTACGGAGGCCTGGTTGTTCTTGAGCACAGGAATGACGAGGATGATCGTTTCTATAGTTTGTATGGGCATCTTGATCCTGAAAGTTGTAAGCATTTGTCTGTTGGACACGTAGTCGATGCTGGCCGGACCATAGGGCGTCTTGGAACATCTAAGTGCAATGGTGGTTGGGCGCCACATTTGCATTTGCAGCTAGCGTTGAGTCTGGCTGGTATGGGAATCGACTGGCCCGGTGTTGCCTGTCCGGATGATAGAGGGCTGTGGTGTTCGCTGTGCCCAAATCCTGCTGCACTACTCAATCTGCCGGATGAGAGAATAGCTTACCAGCCCGTCGATGAGGTGGCGTGTCGCACTGCTCGTCAGAAGCATTTTGGGCCAAACCTGAAACTCAGCTACCGTGAACCACTGCTTTTGCTTCGCGGATATCGGCATTATCTTTTCGATCAGTGGGGCAGGACTTACCTTGATGCTTACAATAACGTGCCGCATGTTGGACATGCACACCCCGATATTCAGGCTGTCGTTGCCAGACAGCTTAGTCGATTGAACAGTAATACCCGTTATCTGCATCCTGCGCAGTCTGCGTTTGCTGAGGCGGTGTTGGCGACGATGCCTGATGGGTTGTCAGTTTGTTACTTTGTTAACTCCGGTTCTGAAGCAAACGAACTGGCTTTGCGGCTGGCGCGTGCAGTAACGGGTGGCAAGGACGTCATTACCCCTAATCATGGTTATCACGGAAACACCACGGGAGCTGTTGATATATCCGCCTATAAATTCAATGCTCCGGGGGGGATTGGGCAAGCTGAATGGGTTCAGTTGGTTGATAGTCCCGATGACTATCGCGGACGATACCGCCGACGTGAATGTGACACTGCAAGCTGCTATGCCGCTCAGGTTGATGATGCGTTACAGCGTATCGAGGCACGCGGAGGAAAACTGGCGGGATTCATTGCCGAGACGTTTCCCAGCGTTGCAGGGCAGATTATCCCCCCGGACGGTTATCTTTCACAGGTGTACGGGAAGATTCGTGCGGCTGGTGGAGTGTGCATTGCCGACGAAGTGCAGACGGGATTAGGGCGACTGGGAGCGTACTTTTACGGTTTTGAACAGCAGGAGGTTACGCCCGATATTGTCGTTCTCGGTAAACCTATTGGTAATGGTCACCCTCTAGGGGTGGTGGTAACCACCAGGCAGATTGCTGAATCATTTGCGCAGGGTCCGGAATTCTTTTCCACGTTTGGTGGCTCCGTCCTGTCATGCATGATTGGCAAAACGGTACTTGATATTGTCAGGCATGAAGGGTTGCAAAAAAACGCAACCAATATGGGGCAGAGATTGGAAACAGGCTTGATTGAATTGCAGCAGCGTCATGAGTTGATCGGCGACGTGCGTGGCATGGGCTTGTTTGTGGGCCTTGAGTTGGTTAGCGACAGACGGATTCTTAGCCCGGCAACAGCACAGGCTGCTCATCTGGTCAATCGTTTGCGTGACAAGCGCATACTTGCAGGCCTCGAAGGGCCCGACAATAACGTTCTGAAAATTCGTCCACCATTAACTATTGAAGAGTGTGATGTCGATTGGTTATTGGAAAACTTGGAAAACATCTTCAAAGAAACGGTAATGAACTGAGTTTGTAAAATAGCTCTCGGCGATCCATACAATTGATAGCATTCTGTCTGAACCGCTTTTGGTCCATGGCATAGGTGATCGTAACCGGCGAGTACCTGATATGTTGGCAGCGGTCGGGCTTGATCAACGTTTTCGTTTTCGTTTCCCTCACCAACTGTCTGGTGGGCAAAGACAACGTGTTGCAATTGCACGTGCCCTGATGCTTGAGCCTTCCTTGATGCTGCTTGATGAACCAACGTCAGCGTTGGATGTTTCGGTGCAAGCCGAGGTTTTGAATTTGCTGAAAAGGCTGCGCGCAGAACAAAGTCTGAGCTACCTTCTGGTGTCTCACAGTTTACCTGTGGTGGGATTTATGTGTGAGCGTATGGCGGTCATGCAACACGGCAGGATAGTAGAAAACTGTTCGACGAATACATTGGCAACTGGAGTGTTCAAGCATGCCTACACCCGCGAATTATATCTGGCCAGTGTTGGTAATCAGCATGCCTGAAATTCGATATCGAGTATTACGTTACACTAGTGTAGTGAAACATACCCGACAATAAATCTGTCAACGCTGGTTTTCTATAACATCTACCGATGCATTGGCTTGCCATTCAATAACCAATTCGCCCTCGCGAAACGATTCACCGATAACCAGAGCTTTTTCTATTTCTTCAGTTGTACCGGCACAGAACGAGCGGTACTGTGTCTGACCGTCGATCAGTGCAGTGTTGATTCTGCACAGTACGCTATCTGCAAAGTTGCTGAAAGGCTCGGGGTTCTCTGCATCGACGCCGGCTTCAGGAACAACTGAATTGTTGCTTAGATCGAAAGTACCCAGGCCAGGCAAGGTCACTATCACCCCGGTAGCAGAGAATGAAATGGTTAGATTTTCGCGGCGAATAAGCAGCAGGGTATCGAGTTCGAGTGACACGCCCTGTATATCGAGCTCAAAAGGCATCAAGCGACTCTCCACCTCATCCAGCTGAGCGGGTGAAAGAAAGTACTGAGACACTATCGGATCACTGGATGTGACAACTTCCCAGCTCTGTTCACTATCACACTGAGTTTTCCCCGAGCTCATTCGACAGATTGATCGCGATTCCAGTTCAGCGTTCTCGGTGAACGATTCACGAAAGTATTCCGAAATTTTCATGTCAGTGTCGTTTTCGGAAGATTGCTCTGAACTGAGGTAGCCACCGGACGTGCTCGCATTGCCAATCGAATAGTAGTCAATTTTGGTTGAATCTTGAATCTCGGTGAGGTTGGACTCAAAACCAAGATCACTGGAATTGAGTGGACTATTGAGATTGAGCTGGCGTTCCTGTCTGGCACCGTTGTCGAACGTTGTCATCAGAATAGAATTGCTGAAACCATTTGCCGATTGCCGGTTGTTTGTGGACGACTGCAGATTGTCGACAGCGTTGTCACCGATTTGAGCCAATGATACAAAGGTTAAGTCCTTGTCATCTGACCAGCGGGTGGTGTATATCGTTTCTCCAAAGCCGAGATCTGCGACGACGATGACTTCGTAGCGATAGCTGCCAGATGAGTAAGTTGTAAGACTACCGCTGCTGATCCCTAGCGGCGAACCGATTTTTGCTGTAACAAGCTGAGCAATCTCTGCCTGTATCTCGTCAGGCAATGTATCCACTTCTCCGGATCGCTCAAGAGCGATTCCTGCCCTCAACACATACTCCCACGATGCCATAGCCGATGAATAAGATGTGCTTATACCAGCGTCAGCCAGATCACAGCCACTGTCTATCGAGGTGGTTGCGCAGTGATCAACCATCTGCTGCCAGTTGACTTCCAGATGCAGCTGTAAAAGGCCGATCTCCAGCTTTGCGTCGATAAGGTGGGCGACCGTCGACGTCAGAATGTTGTAGGGCGACGCTTCTGCCAGCTCTGCCTCAGATTCGTCATTCGCTAGACTGGATGGGAACTGGGCAATCATTCGCTCAGGGACGTTCCGGAACTGATAAGACGGCTCAAACGCATCGGGAAGCGGGATGAAAATGCTATTGCCGCCACGGCCAGTGTTGTTACCACCATCACCGCTGCCGCCCAGGCCTCCGCCGCATGCACTGAGCACCCATAGAATGCAGATTAGAGTGACTGCACGATAGAGCACGCCAAGTCGATCTCGTATAGTGCAATTAGTCGTTTGATTCAGGGTCATGTCTTTCCTCGAAGTAGAAAATGCCAATCCCTGTTCTGCTCTTGCCTGATCCTTTAATAGCAGGGTTGCTATCTCGATCCTGGGTAGCCAGAAAACGATCCAGGAAAACGAGGATTTCCTTGCATTTTTCGCGACTGACCTGCCGGAACACTTCCACTCCATCATCTGTCACATTGTCGTAATTCACCGCTAATTGCAGGCGTGAAGTATCGGGTTTGTTTTCATCATTGAAATCAATCGTGCTGATATGGTCAGCAACACTTTGCATGGCAATACTGAGCAGTTTTTCGGAATCCTTCGCGGGCACGTAGCCTGTTGAAACCATACGGGCAGTACCATTTTCGTCAACATCTACTGCGCCTACCCTGATCAGTTCATCAAGAATGGCCCGGTAGGGCGTGTTGTGTCCGTACTTGAGGACAAGTTTGTTGAATGTGCCATCGCCGTCCGTACTGGCAGTTAGTTGATCAGCATTTCCGTCCTCGTCCTGAAATTCGGGATCATTCATCCATGACGACAACACGCGAGCGGCGTGGTTGTATGGAAAATATTTCCTTGAATTGTCTGATGCCGTCTCCCGGATGTGCTTGATCTCGCGACGCGTAATTCCGGTGAGAACGGAAATGCGTGAGACTGTTTGCTTGCGATCAGCTATTCGGAAATCTGTGTCTGCAACTTCCACAAACAACTCTTTACACACCTGGGCAAATTCTCCGTATCCAATGCCATAGCGTAGTAGCAGCCTGATGAACGGCCGCAGCGTCACGCGTATGATTTTATGTAGGAAGTCGTTCGATGGCATTCGTTAAGGTGGGATTGAGAACGTGCGCATGAGACCGAGTATCGGCAGTCAGACGCACAAAACTTAACGTTATTTCGTGGCTTTCACGAAATTGATGCAGAATCCTGTGTTCTGGCGACCAAATACCACTGTTCCATCGGCCAACGCGCTTTTGAAGAAGAATAGCGCAATGGGCGTGAACTACGTTTTTCAAAGGGTTTCATCTGGTACAAAAACCGATAGGCCAGACGGCATTTTTAACCGTAGTTTGGTTATGTACAGAAAGTCTCTGGCAGCATGTCCGCGGATCGCCGGCAGGTAGGTGTTAGCTGATTTCAGTAGGACGGACGCACCGAATTTCGCGCAGGCGGTGATAGGTTGGCGGCGCTAACCTTCAACCATCCGATTGTTCAGAGCCTTGTTGAGTTAAAGCCGGATTTACTGTTTGCGGTCAGTCATCGTCCAGCATCCTTTCTCGCCGCTCCATCTCTTCGCGGAATGCTTCCTGAATTTGCTGTAATACTGAATCTACGTCGGCATGACCTTCTTCACGACGGAATTTACCCGAGAGCTGCATGTCCGGATGCAGCGCACCAGCCTCATGCAGTGCCCACAGCTCCTCTGCAAAACGTGTTTCGGCAAGTTCAGGCGCATACTGCGCGTAATAACGAGTTATGTTGGCCACATCACGCGCCAGCATTGTTGGAGCGTTATTGTTGCCAGCCGCATCGACCACTTGCGGAAGATCGATAATAACCGGGCCGTCAGCTGCCATCAGCACATTGAATTCTGATAAATCTCCATGCACCAGACCAACACACAGCATGCGCAGAACGTAGTGCATCATGGTTGTGTGGTCCTCAACTGCGCGCTCTGCCGGGATCAGGATATCGTTCAGACGTGGTGCAACTTCTCCTGCCTCGTCAGTAATTAGCTCCATTAACAATACGCCATCAAAGCAGCCAAATGGCTCTGGCACTCGCACACCGGCATCACGCAGGCGATAGAGTGCTTCAACTTCGGCCGTTTGCCATACCTTTTCCTGCTCATCACGTCCAAAACGTGAGCCTTTTTCCATGGCACGCTGACGTCGGCTATTGCGTACCTTACGGCCTTCCTGGTATTGCACCGCTTTTTTGAAGCTGCGAACCGCTACATCCTTGTAGACTTTGGCGCAACGAATATCATCGCCACACCTCACCAGATACACAATAGCTTCTTTACCACTCATCAGAGGTCGTAGAACTTCATCGACCAGACCATCCTCAACGAGAGGCTGTATTCGCTTGGGAGTTTTCACAGTTGGGGTCTGACCGAGCTTGAAATAAACTCATGCACGGGTGTTTACGGCTCCTTGTAAGTCAATTGTTGAATGCGGTATGAGAACACATGCTGAGTGAATCGGCCCAAAACTGTCTATGACCAACATATGCCGTACTCGCTATTGTACCCGAGTCCAATTCTGCGTTTGACAAAACATCAGCACGAACCTCGATACGTGCAGCGTGCCATTTGCAAGAGACACCCTGGATTCGTAGGTCTTGTCGCTGGAAGGATCCCGGATATCCCTGCCTTTCCAGCTTGAACTACCGCTACTTGTCACGTCCCAAACCATTTTCCTGTCTATAGGCTCGTAGGTACGGATTGCCTTGTTCTGATGGCCGTAGGCAAGCAGGATTGTTCCGAACAGGGAGTTTTCACATGCCTGGATAGGCACATGCAGGTACCCTGATCGGTGGACTCAGTACGCCAGACGCCGATGGCCCCGTTGTGCTCTGAAAGGGCCACTGTGGCAAACATTAAGCCTGACAACACCAATAGGAATCGATACTGCCAGAATGAATATGGACTCCCGGATGGTAGAGAGTCAAGGTGAGTGGGGCGAAAGTACGACGTATCAGCGCAGAGACTATCGCTAATTTTCCTGTAAGGCCAGCCGGCCGATCAATCTGCTGTTGAAATTCAAATGATTTTTCAGGAAAAGATCATATTGATATTTGTGTAAACGTCTGCATCGCCGTATTCTGTGTGGGAGAGGTCTTGACTCGAGGCCTGATCAACGGAGACAACATGAAATTTCGAAAGTTATTTGTCGCTGCGGCGACATTGGGTACAATGTTGCTGGGCAGTGTGGCCTATGCGCAATCGCCAACATTTTTTCGAATTGGTACCGGCGGTGCGGGCGGTACCTACTTTCCTATTGGCGGTACGATCGCCAACGGTATATCTTCACCCCCCGGAGCGCGTGCCTGTGAGGATGGGGGGCAATGTGGTGTTCCTGGCCTGATTGCTATCGCACAGTCCACCACGGCGTCTGTGTTCAACAATGCTGCGGTCCAAAACGGTGAGCTCGAAGCGGGAATGGCTGCCGCTGATGTGACACGCTCGATGTTTATGGGTGAGGGTAAATTTGAAGGTAAGCCGCACCCTAAACTTCGCGTCGTCGCTAACCTGTACCCAGAAGATCTGCATCTGGTTCTGCCAAAAGGCGTTACGTTGAATAGCCTTTCGGATCTTGAAGGCAAGCGAGTGGGTATCGCTCAAGCGGGTTCTGGTACTCAGGTTGCTGTACTGGAGATGCTCGAGGCCTGGGGTATTACCCGTGACAACATCGAAGAAGCTGAGTTAAACAACAGTCAAAGCGCTGAACGCCTCGCCGATGGGCAGTTGGATGCCTACTTCTATGCAGCTGGATGGCCGGTAGCTGCGATGGTTCAACTCTCTTCTACCAAAGGAATGAATCTTCACTCGTTTACAGAAGACGATCTGCAGAGAATCAACGAGATTATTCCTGCCTATATCCCGTCCAAAATCCCTGGTGGCGTTTATGAAGGGATAAATACTGATGTACTCACGCCGGCGGTCAGTGCATTGTTGGTCGTTTCATCAGATCTTGAAGACGAGTTGGTGCACGGTATTACAGCGGCATTGTGGAACGACAACACGCGCAAGCTGCTTGACAACGGTCATGCCAAAGGTAAGCAGATAACGGCAGAGACAGCGCTCGATGGTGTTATTGCGTTGGGCGTACCTTTACACAGTGGTGCGGAAAGGTTCTATAAAGAGGCTGGTTTACTGAAGTAGGAAACTGCGGGATTCAAACGCGGCAAGTTTCAATAGTGTTTGATGTGGCGTAAACGGGCGGCCTGTGATTTCACAGGCCGTTTTTTTTTAAGATCGAACCGGGTATGACTAATGACTAAATCCGAGCTCGACAGCGAAAGTCTGTCAGATGATGAACTTGCGGCCATTGAACGAAAGTACGACGAGGGTACGGCTACTCGGGAAGTCGGGCCAACTACGGGTCTGGTCCTGCGTGTGGTTGCGCTGGTATTCGCTGTTTATCACTACATTACTGCCGGATTCGGATTGCCTGCTGATCACTGGCATATAGGGTGGCACCTGACAGGATTGTTTATCCTCACGTATGCGTTTTTTCCCATCGTTAAATCGAAAAGCCTGTTTGCGTTGAAAGTCAGCGCCTGGCGTATTGGCAACATCCCGGTGTACGATCTGGTCTTCATGGCATTGGGTGTCCTGACAGCTCTTTACGTTGGGCTGGCATGGCGTGGTATTCCAATACTGGGTATAGAAGAACAGACGTTTCGGATGGGGAATCCCAATGCTATCGATGTTTTTCTTGGCGTCATTATTATTATATTGGTACTGGACATAGCCAGAAGAACACTTGGTTGGGTACTGCCTCTGATTATCTGTGTATTTATATCGTATGCGCTTTTCGGGCCGATTTTTCCGGGCATTCTGCAACATCCCGGTGTTCGCTTTAACACTTTTGTATCAAGCATGTACTTTCCACAAGAAGGTATATTCGGCGTCACGCTATGGGTCGTTTCCACCATAGTATTTCACTTTGTACTATTCGGAGTTATTGCTCAAAAGACAGGTCTTGGTAAGTTGTTTATCGATAACGCGACCATTCTTGCAGGTCGCTATACCGGCGGCCCTGCTAAAGTATCTGTGGTGTCATCAGCATTTTTTGGAACCATCTCAGGCTCATCAGTCGCAAACACGGTATCGACCGGCTCGTTGACTATTCCCAACATGAAACGCATGGGATACCCGGCGCATTTTGCGGGAGGTGTAGAGGCTGCGTCATCGGCTGGCGGGCAGATTACGCCTCCCATCATGGGAGCTGCAGCGTTCATCATGGCCGAGTTTCTTGAAGTCCCGTACACAACCATCGTCATAGCAGCGATTTTTCCCGCACTGCTTCATTATGTCGGTGTGTTTTCAGTCGTTCACCTGATGGCGCTCAAGCTCGACTTGAAGGGTCTGCCCAGGGATATGCTTCCAAAATTTGTTGAAGTCTGGAAGGAGGGCTGGGCAAACATTATCCCGCTGATCGGACTATTGCTGGTTTTGTTTGCCGGATATACGCCTTTTATGTCGGCTTTTTGTGGAATCTCATTATCCATTGTCTGCGGTATGGCCCGTTACAAGAAACCGGCAACGCTGATACTACCGCTGGCGTTCATCTGCTTTATTGTCTGGAAATTTTTGAATGGTGGTTTTGAATTGCCCATGACTGTGATGCTTGTTGCCGGATCACTGATTGGTCCCCTGAATCCTCAGCAGCGTACGCTCGTCCCGCAAATGGGTGCGGCGCTGGAGTTGGGTGTGAAGTACGCGCTTGCTGTAGGTGCTGCCTCCGCGGCAGTAGGAATCGTAGTGGGTGTAATAAACACCACTGGTATAGGTTTTCGCATTGGCTTCATGGTGACTCAGGGGGCGGGAACTCTAGCGTCTTCCCTCTACGATTTTATCAGTTTTGGTGGATTTGAGATTTTTGCGGTTGAAGATCTCACCTTGTTTCTGTCGCTCGTGCTTATTGCCATTGTATGCATTCTGATGGGAGCGGGTATCCCGACGACGGCGCTTTACATCATGCTGGTTTCAGTGGCGCAACCTGCACTTGCACAATTGGGTGTGCCTCCAATTGCCAGTCATTTTTTCGTTCTGTATTACGGTGTCGTTTCTGAAATCACCCCACCAGTCTGTACGTCTGCTTATGCTGCAGCTGCGATTGCCAATGCAAATCCATTCCGCACTGGCATTTCCGCTTTTACGTTAGGTCTGGGTAAAATAGTTGCGCCTATGGCGTTTGTTTATGCACCGGTATTGCTTATCGTCTCTTCAACCGGCTTTGATCTACTGACGTTTTCCTATGCGGCCACCAGTTGCATTGTTGGTGTGATTTTTCTTTCGGCTGCAGTGGTGGGTTATTTGAAAGTGCCTATGGGCGGCATCCAGAGAACCTTGTTGGCGGTGTCTGGCTTTGTGATGATAGCACCCAGTTTTCAAGCTGATCTGTTTGCTCTGGTTATTGCTGCTCCTGCATTGCTAATACAGTGGCGACAGCCTGGAAGGCGGAACAGTTCGGAATTAAAGCCAGTTTGAGAACGTTGTCCTGACGGGTATTATTCATGAAAGCGGATGGATCGACTTCACAGGAACGGTCCATGTTCACGTCGTAGGTTTGACGAACCCAACTGGATGATGGGTAAGCAAGTGTACGCTTCAGCATCTGAGGTCACGTTATCCTATATCTTGCAAGGGAGCAAATGCGTATCCCAAGTTGTTTGTGGCTAAGGTTTTCAGCAATCGCTATCAGTCAGCCAACGGTGGTTTTCAGCCTTGATCTCTTCAATCAGAAATAGTATCCGCGAAAGATGATCTATTGTTGCCTGAGCTGCAGCATCCTGATTTCCATCTACGATGGCGTTATATAGAATGATATGTTCATCCAGTGCATACTGCTGTGATGAGGAATTAAGCGATAGCATGCGCACCCGATCCATTTGAGCCTTGTTCTCCAGGATCAAGTCCCATACATAGCCGACGCCAGACAGAACACATATCTGCTGATGAAATTGTTCATCAAGAGCATGAAAGCGATCTCTGTCGTTGGTGGTGATCGCAGAGCGTTGTTCATCGATTGTGCTGGCAAGGACCTTATGTTCTTTTTCGGTCAACTTGATGCAGGCGGTTCTGCTGGTTTGCACCTCCAGCGCGGTGCGGATAAACCGGGCTCGCAAAACGGCTTCTTTCGAGATCAGGCTGACTGTTGTTCCGCTTTGCGGTCGGATTTTCAGAAATCCAAGTTTTGCCAGTCTTTTAAAGGCCTCTCGTACGGGCTGGCGCGAAACTCCCATGCTGGTAGCAACTTCCATTTCAGTCAGTTTGGTTCTTGGCGGAAGCTTTAGCGTCAGAATGCGTTGATGTAATTCGTCAAACACTTGATCAGCGATGGTGGGCAGGGCGGTTTGCCGAATTTGCGGCAAAGCCAGGGCATCTTTAGTTTGCTGGAACTCATCGTCCATTCCCAAATGTCTCCACGACAGACTGCGTTTACATTTCCTAATAGTACCTCAATTTAAGTGCTAAATAATTAGGATATTAGTTGACTTGATCGATATGGCTCACTAGACTGGGAAAAAAGCGGTCGGAACCCCTGCCGTTTTTCACGCCGAGGAGGACTTGCATGACTTTGTTGGATGAGAATCGCTTGTTCCCGCCAGAGCCTTCATTGCGCGGCCTGGCACGCGAGCTCTATGCGAACGTCAAAAATCTCCCGATAGTCAGCCCTCATGGTCATACCGATCCCCGCTGGTATGCAGAGAACAAGGCGTTTCCTGATCCCGCGCAATTGTTTGTGACGCCTGATCATTACATCTTCAGGATGCTTCACTCTCAGGGCATCCCGTTGGACGCATTGGGGGTACCACGTGTCGATGGTGGTGAGGTTGAGCAGGATCCACGCAAGATATGGGGGCTGTTTGCGCAGAACTATCATTTGTTTCGTGGAACACCGTCAAGACTATGGGTGGATCAGGCGTTCAGGGATGTCTTTGATGTCAGGCAAAGGCTATCAAAAGATACGGCTGATGCCATTTATGACCAAATTGCTGATCGTCTGACGCAGGATGCCTACCGTCCCCGTGCCTTGTTCGAACGGTTTAACATCGACGTCATCTCGACTACGGAAAGCGCATTAGACGACTTGCGCTGGCACAAAATAATTTTCGATAGCGGGTGGGCAGGCAGAGTTGTAACAACCTATCGGCCAGATGCTGTAATCGATCCTGAAGTAGACAATTTTTCGAACAATGTCGAGGCGTTTGGCTCAATGGCAGGCGAGGATGCAAGCACCTGGTCTGGTTACCTTGCTGCTCATCGGAATCGGCGAATGTACTTCCAGCAATTTGGTGCAACTGCCTCTGATCATGGGCATCGCACTGCCCGTACGGAAAATTTGCCACAGGATGTAGCCGCTGCCCTGTTCGACAAAGCGTTGCAAGGAAAGTGTACCGCACAGGAAGCCGATACGTTTCGGGGTCATATGCTGACAGAAATGGCAAGAATGAGTCTGGATGACGGAATGGTTTTGCAGATTCACCCCGGTTCGTTTCGCAATCACTCAATCGATATCAGAACATTTTTTGGTAACGATAAAGGCTTTGATATTCCAACGCCTACAAACTATGTCAAGGCGCTTCAACCGTTGTTGAATGCGGTAGGTAATCGTACCGATTTAACGATCATTGTTTTCACGCTGGATGAGACGACTTACGCCCGCGAACTGGCACCTCTGGCAGGGGTATATCCAGCGCTAAAACTGGGCCCGGCGTGGTGGTTTAATGATAGCTATGAGGGCATGATGCGTTTTCGTCAAATGACGACAGAAACAGCAGGTTTCTATAACACGGTTGGTTTTAATGATGACACGCGTGCCTTTTGTTCAATCCCGGCGCGTCATGACGTTGCACGTCGTGTAGACAGCTCTTATTTAGCGACTCTGGTGGCTACCGGTCGGCTTGATGAGGATGAAGCCCGCGAACTTGGACATGACCTGGCCTATAGACTGGCTAAAAGTGCGTATAAATTCTGATGTTCATTGGGGCTGATACAGGGCTTAGGTGCAAGTCTTTTAACTTCATTTGTGTTGTTAATTGTCCTTGTAGGTGGAAGGAGTTTCGAACATGAGTAGTCAGCGACCGTCCACGGGCATCATCCATCTTGGCCTTGGCGCCTTTTTTAGAGCGTTTGGCTGTATCTACATCGCTGATGCCATGAGTGCGTCCGGTGGGAACTGGGGGGTAACCGGAGTCTCATTACGCAACTCTGAAACCCGCGATGCCCTGCGCCTGCGGGATTGGGCCTATACGGCCGTTTCACTGGATGAATCAGGTGAAAAACACCGGACCATCAATGTGTTGAATGATGTTCTGGTTGCGCCTGAAGATCCTGTTGCAGTGCTTGATGCCATGGCTAGTACCTCGGTGCGAATCGTATCGTTAACAGTTACCGAAAAAGGGTATTGTCATAATCCGGCAACGGGCCAACTTAATCCTGAGCACCCGGATATACGTCATGATCTGGCTCATGCCTTACCGGTATCAGCCCCCGGATTCATCGTGCGTGCTTTGCAATTACGTCGCACTGCAGGGCTACCCCCCTTCACGGTGTTGACGTGCGACAACCTGCCAGAGAATGGCAAACTTGTGCGAGGTGTTGTTTTACAGCTTGCTCAGTGGATTGACGCCGATCTTCACGACTGGATTGCTGAAAAGGGAGAATTTCCATCGACTATGGTGGATCGGATCACACCTGCCACCACCCATGATGACATCGTACGTATCGCTGCAGCCACCGGTCAGGCTGACGCAGCGCCAGTGGTGCATGAGCCATTTGCTCAATGGGTTGTGGAAGACAAATTCGTAGAGGGCATGCGACCTGATCTGGGCGCCGCGGGTGTCGAGTTAGTGGACGAGGTCACCGCCTACGAACGCATGAAACTACGGATGCTCAATGGTACGCACTCGGCATTAGCCTACACCGGCTATATGGCAGGACACAAAACCATCGCCGATACAATGGCCGATCCGGTCTTTGCAGTGTACGTACGGCGACTGTGGGCTGAAATCATGCCCGCTGTAGAAGCCCCCATGGGCGTTAGCGTGCTCGACTATAGTGATGCGTTGTTTGATCGATACAGCAATTCAAGAATTCGACACAAGACGTGGCAGATAGCCATGGACGGGAGTCAGAAGTTACCACAACGCATTCTGGATACCTTGCGCGAAAATATCCAGGCAGGAAGAGTCTCGCCTTGTTTATGTCTTGCGGTGGCAGCGTGGATGCGTTACGTCGGTGGTGTCGACGAATCCGGACAGCCCATTGATGTGCTTGATCCTCTTGCGGACAGCTTGCAAAAACTTGTGTCTGCCGCAGACACGCCTGGCGAGACAGTGTCATCCCTGTTGGCTGTGGAGGAGGTTTTCCCTGCTGATCTGGTAAAGCCTTTGCTTGAACCGTTGAGCGCAGCGGCAACAAGATTGTGGGCAGTGGGTACGAGGTGTGCGATACAAGAGATATGTGATGAGTAAACAAACACTGATAAGCGATGTGTACGAATGTGGCGTGTGGTGCACAGAGCTCTCTATGGTATACATAGTGAACGTAGACAAGATAGGCGAGGCAAGTTAAGTGGGAGGCGACAAAAAGTATCTCGGCCTTGCCTATGTTGCACCTTACATTATTGGTTTGTTGCTGTTTACTGCCTTCCCGTTTCTTTCTTCGCTCTATTTATCATTCACTGATTACGACTTGTTGTCCAGGCCTGAGTGGGCGGGTATTGATAATTACGAAAGATTGTTTACACGCGATCGGACGTTCAGGAAGTCTCTTAGCGTCACTCTTCTTTATGTATTCATGACGGTGCCTTTAAAATTGGCTTTTGCGTTGTTGGTGGCTGTAGTATTGAACTACAAGCTTCGCGCAATAGGTTTTTTCCGTACTGCCTATTATGTGCCGTCCATTCTTGGTGGTTCAATTGCCATTGCTGTTCTGTGGCGCTATATCTTCGCAGAAGCCGGCTTGGTGAATATGGGGTTGGCGGTACTTGGCCTTGATCCTGTCAACTGGTTTGGTGATCCACAGAATGCTTTGTTCACGCTGACACTGTTGCGGTGTTGGCAATTCGGTTCTGCCATGGTGATTTTTCTTGCCGCATTACAGGTTGTTGATAAATCACTCTACGAAGCCTCCAGTATTGATGGTGCAGGCAAGTGGCAACAGTTCTGGTATATCACAGTTCCAATGATAACGCCTGTGATTTTCTTTAATTTGATCATGCAGACAGTTCAGGCTTTTCAGGAATTTAATGGACCGTATATCATCACTGATGGCGGCCCACTCAAGTCCACCTATCTTCTACCACTCTATATTTATGATAAAGCGTTCAAGAGTTTTGATATGGGGTATGCCTCAGCTATAGCGTGGATACTCTTTGCTATCATTATGGTGCTGACCCTTATTGCGTTTTGGTCATCGAAAAAGTGGGTTTATTACGCGGGCGATAAAAGGAGCTGATGCCCATGACAAGCTTTCTGGCGACACGTCCACCTGTCAATGAGCGCATGCTTTCCGCAATGGAGATCAAGCTAAAACGCAAGGAGCGCAGATCTGCAGTTGTTCGATACTTTGTTCTGGTGGTGATAGGCATGTTCATGCTGTATCCCTTGATCTGGCTTGTTGGCGCATCGTTTAAAACCAATTCCGAGATATTCTCCAGTCCTTCGTTCTGGCCTGCTGATCCTACAGTGCAGGGGTACATCGATGGATGGAAAACATCTACGCCTTACACGTTTGCTACGTTTTTCCTGAACTCCATGACCATCGTACTTCCGAAGGTCATCGGTACGGCAATTTCTTCAGTGGTTGTCGCTTACGGATTTGCCCGGTTTGAATTTCGAGGCAAGAAAATTCTGTTCGGTATTTTGATAGCGACTCTTTTGTTACCTGATGTTGTAACGCGTATCCCACAGTACTTGCTGTTTCGCGATCTGGGTTGGCTTGATACTTATTTGCCGCTTTTTGTACCGCAATGGTTTGCATGGGAGGCGTTCTTTGTCTTCATGTTGATTCAGTTCATGCGTTCAATACCACGCGACATAGAAGAGGCTGCACGGGTTGATGGGGCCAATACCTGGCAGGTACTTGTCTTTATTCTTGTGCCCATGTTGGCGCCTGCCATAATTTCGGTGTGTCTGTTTCAGTTCATGTGGACGATGAACGATTTTCTCGGCCCTCTAATCTATATATCGTCGGTCGAGAATTATCCCATAAGCCTTGCGCTAAAACTGTCTATTGATGCGACAGAGGCATTTAACTGGAATCAGATTCTGGCGATGACCGTACTGGCTCTAACGCCATCGTTACTCGTGTTTTTTATTGCTCAGAAGTATTTCATTCAGGGGATATCAACCGGTGGAGTCAAGGGCTAATGGCTGAACTAAAACTGACATCTGTCGTGAAAGTCTACGAAGGTGGGTTTAAAGCTTTACACGGTATTGACCTGACGGTTGAAGATGGTGAGTTCATGGTTCTGGTTGGGCCGTCAGGTTGCGCAAAATCGACAACATTAAGAATGATTGCTGGTCTTGAGACGGTTACCGGAGGAGAGATTCGTATCGGTGAAAAGGTAATCAATGATCTGGTTCCCGGCAAACGCGGAATCGCCATGGTCTTTCAGAACTATGCCTTGTATCCGCATATGAAAGTTCATCGAAATCTCTCTTTTGGCCTGAAAATAAAGGGGGAGTCAAAAGAGACTATTGACCGTTCGACTGAAGAGGTTTCCGGCATTCTGGAGATTGGTGAGCTGCTTGAGCGATTGCCGAAACAACTTTCCGGCGGGCAGGCGCAGCGAGTAGCGGTGGGTCGGGCATTGATAAAGAGTCCAGAGGTTTTTCTCTTTGATGAGCCCTTGTCTAACCTGGATGCCAAGTTGCGTGCATCAATGCGTGTTCGTATCACGGATTTGCATCATCGCTTGCGCGACGAGGGGCGGCCAGCCACCGTGGTATACGTCACCCACGATCAGGTCGAAGCAATGACAATGGGCGATCGGATTTGTGTTATGAAAGATGGCCACATCATGCAAGTGGCTGATCCTGTCACGTTATATGAACGTCCTGCCAACGAGTTTGTCGCAGGTTTCATTGGCATGCCTGAGATGAACCTTGCCCCGGCTGTACTTGATTTTAGCGACGGGCCCATGATCACGATGGGAGGACAAACCATCAACATTGCACAAGGCCTGGCACATAGACTTTCTCATAAAGAAGGGCCAGTGACGTTCGGTATTCGTCCACAGCACATTGAAAGTGTTCCCTTGTCAACACCGGATGCGTTTATCGGGACAGTTTACAACATCGAATTTCTGGGACATGAGGTCAATTTGCATGTCACCGTTGGCGATACCGTTTTTATCGCTGTTATCCCTACAGATCGCTTTGACATGACGGTGAAGCGAGGGGATCAAGCCGCACTGCGTCCGACAGGCGAACGTGTTCACCTGTTCGACCAGAAGAGTGGAGAAAATATTTCACTCGCCCACATAACCCAACCACACTGAGGAAAGCATGATGAAACGAAGCATCACATTTGTAGCAATGACACTGGCCACTGCAGCATTAGCCGGTACAGCAAACAGCGCAGAGTTACGAATGAGCTGGTGGGGCGGTGACAGCCGTCACGAGGCAACACAGGCTGCGTTAAACGTCTGCGGTACAAAATACAACCACACCATCAAGCCGGAATTTACCGGTTGGTCGGGTCATTTCGAGAAAGTGGCAACTCAGCTGGCGGGTGGTACTGAGGCTGACATCATGCAGATCAACTGGCCATGGCTCCCCATATTCTCAAAAAATGGCAAGGGGTTTGCCGATTTGAATAATTTTGCCGATACAATAGATCTATCACAGTGGTCACAGGAAGAGCTGGATGCAGCATCACGTGGTGGGCATCTGAATGGACTTCCTGCCTCCGTGTCTGGTCGTATTTTCTTTTTCAATAAAACCACCTGGGACAAGGCCGGGCTACCTCTTCCAACGACGATGGGAGAGCTGATGGCCGCTGGTCCGGTTTTTGCCGAGAAACTGGGAGATGACTACTACCCGCTGGAAGGCATCGGTCTTGATGCATCTTTGCTTATTCAGAATATAGTGACACAGCAGACTGGCAAGTCGTTTATCAATCCTGATACCGCAGAGGTGCAATGGTCTGCTGACGAATTGCAAGCTGGTATCGATCTTTACCAGTCAATGGTTGACAATCATGTTCTCAAAGACTGGAAAGCAATGGCTGCAGCTGGCAATGTCGCCTTGCACGAGAACGCAGACTGGACGAGTGGCAGGATTGGCGGTAGTTACCAGTGGGATTCGGTCTATTTCAAGATCTCGGATCCCTTGGCTGAAGGGCAAGAGTTAGTGCCTGCCGGACTGCTACGGCTTGAACCCGCGAAAAACGACGGTGTTTATCGCAAGCCTTCAATGACCTTTGCCATCTCGGCCAATTCTCAAAACCAGCAAGCGGCCGCTGAGATTCTTAATTGCATGCTGACAGAAGCTGAGGGTATAGATGCGATGTCCTCCGCACGAGGAGTGCCTTCATCCGATGCAGCAGCAAAGCGTTTGCTTGAAACGGGTGGGATAAAGCAAATCCAGATTACGGCACAGTCTATGGTAATGGCGGCAGAAGCTCCAGCTATTAGCCCCTACAACGAAGACCCTGATGTCAAGGCTGGCATTGAAGACACACTTGAACTCTTCGCCTATGGTGAGCTGGACAGCTCGGAGGCCGCTGAAGAAATCGTTATGCTGGTTAGTGAAGCATTGGAAGACAAGTAGGTTTCAACGACTTGCAGGCGCTTGATAAGTCAGGCGCCTGTTCTATATGGAAACTGGTGAGGTGGCATACCCGTGCTGAGTTTGGTAGCTGTTAGCGCTTACACTGCGACTGTGTTGATACACGCGGATTCGGAAAAATATTTTCTGGGTTCACCGTTAGTCTGGTCCCTTAACGATGGTGAACAAACAGGGACAAGCGAGTGTGTGCCGGTTTTCATTGAAAATCTAGTGCCTGATTCGGGATATTGCTTCGTGGTAGCTGGAGAGCAGTTGAACTTCAAGACGGCTCACTGTGCCGGACTGGTTGATGCGACTGACTATGGGGTGAGCACGGTTGCAAAGAATAATGGGCTTGCTTTTAGTGAGGCAATAGCCGCGGTACCTGAAGGTGGTACGTTGTTTGTGCCACGCGGGCGTTATGTCAGCAAACCCATATTCCTTAAATCCGACATGACGTTATTGCTCTGCGCCGGCGCGGAGATCGCTGCGTGTGACGATCGTCAGGATTGGCCGGTTTTGCCTGCGCAAGACGATACCGGTCGCGTGTTGGGAACATGGGAAGGCTTGCCCGATTTGTGTTACGCCTCAGTGGTAACAGCGATCGATTGCGAGCGACTGACCATAACAGGCACTGGAATCATCGATGGTGGAGGCGATCGTGGGGACTGGTGGACATGGCCAAAAGAGACCCGTGGTGGGGCGCGCCGAGCCAGAACACTTTTCATGGCGTATTGCCGGGACATTATTTTGTCTGGTTTTACAGTTCGAAATTCACCCTCGTGGACTGTGCACCCGTTTCAATGTCACAACATGACGGTTGCTGCGTTGTCCATAAAGAATCCTTCCGATAGCCCGAACACTGATGGACTGGATCCTGAAAGTTGCACTGATGTGCGATTGATTGGACTGCATATCAGTGTTGGTGACGATTGCATAGCGGTGAAGGCTGGCAAGTTTGGTACTGGTGAAGATCGTCGTATCGATCACGTCGCTCCCACACGGCGTTTGACGATCCTCAATTGCCTCATGCTGGACGGTCACGGTGCGGTGGTCATGGGCTCGGAGATGAGCGGTGAAATTACTGATGTCACGATTTTGCGTTGCGAATTCAAAGGCACCGATCGGGGTTTAAGAATCAAGACTCGCAGGGGACGGGGAGGGAGAGTTGCCAGAATTACCATGCAGGACGTCAGTATGGATTGTGTTGGCACAGCGCTGGCTATCAATGCGTTCTACTTTTGCGATGCTGATGGCAAGTCAGCACTCGTGCAGTCACGTGATTCTGCTCCTGTCAGTAGCACAACGCCCCGGATTCATGACATCACGGTAAGGGATATCGTCCTGAAAAAAGTTCTCCACGCAGCAGCGGCTATGCTGGGGCTACCAGAAGCGCCACTGCGTGATATCCGGTTGTCCGGTTTCAGTATCAGTTATGACCCTGATGCGACACCGGGAGATGCGCTAATGGCTTGTCACATACCACCAGTTTGTCATGGTGGAATCCTGCATCGCTTTGCTGAAATCACCGTCGATAGCGCTTTGGAGCCCTACATGCAGGAATTTCCCCATGTTGATTGAGTTTTCGGACGCATATGCAAAAAGCTATCAACCCTATAAAGGGGGACGGTGGTGTTATGAGGATGGCTGCATCTATCGTGGTCTGGAATTGTTGCACATTGAAACCGGTGAGCAACGGTGGCTGGATCATCTGTATCGTCTTTGTGATCCACAGATCAATCCAGACGGAGGCCTTAAAGGCTATGTCTTGTCTGATTACAATATCGATAATGTGCTTCCGGGTCGTGGTTTGCTGTATCTGTATGAGCAAACCGGTGAACCACGATTCATGCTGGCGGCTGATTTACTAGTCAGGCAGCTAAGCACGCACCCACGCACGCAATCTGGTGTGTATTGGCACAAGTTGCGCTACCCCTGGCAGATCTGGCTGGACGGTCTCTACATGGGACAGCCGTTTCGAATTGCTCATGCGCTGATACATGGACACAGCGAAACTGTGGCAGATTCACTTGCCCAGATTGATGTTGCTCTGGCGACTACGTTCGATCCGACTGCTGGGCTATACAAGCATGCTTATGACGAGGCTCGAGAGCAGTCATGGGCTGACAAGAGCACCGGTTTATCACCAGCGTTCTGGGCTAGAGCGATTGGCTGGCTGGCAATGGCATTGGTCGATGTGGCAGATCTGGTAGGCAACGATTTCTCACCATTGCGCATGCGAACCATTGCACTACTGAACAAGCTTCAGGAGTTAAGAGAATCGGATGGGCTCTGGCTGCAGGTGATCGATCGCCCTGAGCTGAAAGGTAATTACACCGAAAGCTCCACGTCGGCCATGTTTACCTACGCGTTTTTGAGAGCGGCAAGGCTGGGGTTAATAGAGCCCCCCGCGAATCTGGTTGAGACCTTGACGTTGCAATGCTTAAAGTCAGACAAGAATGGTGGTAGCGAGATGATAGAGATTTGTGAAGTGGCAGGCCTGGGTATGTATGAAAACCGATATCGCGATGGCAGTGCTGAATACTATGTTAGCGAGCAGCGGGTTTCAAATGATGCCAAAGGTGTAGGCCCATTGATGATGGTTGCAGCCATAGCCAACGATTAATTCCAGCTCGCAGTGCCAGAGCCAGCTATGATGTAGATAGAGTTCCAGTGACTTTGCTCATGGGGTATCCTGTGAACACAAGGCATTTGAACGCTCTCTGGCAACAACTAGTGATGATAAAGATTACCGTTAATGGTGTTGAACACGCGTTCGATATCGAACCGGAAATGCCGTTGCTTTGGGCGCTGCGTGAGGAGGCGGGGTTACGTGGCACCAAGTTTGGCTGTGGCCTTGGTCTGTGCGGCGCCTGTACTATTCATGTAGATGGTGCTCCTGTTCGCTCGTGTATATTCCCTGTCAGTGCGGCGGTAGGCAAGTCGGTCAATACCATTGAATCCATTGGTACCCTGGATACCCCGCACGCAGTGCAGAAAGCGTGGATAGAGCATCAGGTGCCACAGTGCGGCTACTGTCAGGCAGGGATGCAGATGGCAGCCGTTGCCTTGTTGAATGAGAATCCACAACCCAGTGACGAGGACATAGATAACGCGATGACCAATCTGTGTCGTTGTGGTACTTATGACCGTATTCGTGCGGCTATTAAAGCTGCAGCCAGAGAGCTGGTGTAATGGGGATCACCAGACGAATATTCATGATCACCGGCGCAACAATCGGTGGTGGATTGCTGCTTGGCGTTGGTGGTCTTGGCACTTATCTACAAATACATGATCGTTTGGGTGTTCAGCGTGATGGGCACGATAACGATAATTCAGCGCAGGTCAATCTGTGGATTCGCATTACACCCGATAACCAGATTATCGTCATTAATCCACATACCGATATGGGCCAGGGCAGTAGCACGGGATTGATGCAAATCGTTGCCGAAGAGCTTGACGTGGATTGGGCACAAATACAGGTTGAGCAAGCGCCTGTTCATCCAGCTTACTCAAACGGTAAAGTGTTTGAAGGGTTCGTGCGTGAAATGATGACACCGCCAGATTGGGTCAGCACATTATTCGAAAACGGTTTTTACCGTATGGGTGATTTAATGAAAATGCAGATGACCGGTGGTAGTTCTGCTGTTCGTTTCACCGGTTGGGATGCAATGCGAATAGCCGCTGCTGCAACACGCCAGATGTTGATCATTGCAGCAGCTGAACAGCTTGACGTACCCTTTAACACACTGACGACTGAGGCTGGCACCGTGGTGCATGGTGAGTCCGGGCAATCGGTCAGTTACGGTGAGCTTGCCGCCGCTGCTGCTGCCATGGATAGCCCGAGCGATGTAAGCTTTAAACCCTCAGACCAGTATCGGTATGTTGGCAAATCGATGCCTCGTGTGGACATACCCGCCAAGGTTTTTGCCAATGCTGATTTCGGCATCGATGCTGAAGTACCTGACATGAAGTATGCCGCTATTGCTACTGGTGGAGTGTTCGGCGCCCAGATAGCGTCTATTGAAAATATCGATGCTATTAAAGCGGAGCGTGGCGTGACTGACGTTATTATCGTGCCAGATGGTGTTGCTGTGGTGGCAGATAACCCCTGGCGTGCTGAAAAAGCCGTACGAGCCGTCCAGTTTACTCGCGAGCCGCATGCGAATGACTCGCTCAGCACTGAGACGCTCGCTGCAGGGCAGAGAGCAGCCTTGTCTGAAGATTTACCCATTGCCATGAGTGTGGGTACGCCTGACGATATCGATGCCGGTATCAGGGCTGAATACCTCGTGCCTTATCTGGCGCATGCTACTCTGGAACCCATGAATGCAACGGTTTGGCAGCAGGATGACAAACTGCATATCATTTGTGGAGTGCAGAATCCGCTGTTGGCAAGATCACGTGTGGCGACAGAGGCTGGGCTGGACCTGGATGACGTCGTACTGCATGCACGTCAGATGGGAGGAGGCTTTGGTAGACGAGTAGCTTTCAGTACGTCAGGCGATGAACCGCTTAATTGGTTGGTACAGGCCGTGCGTGTGGCATTGGATACCGACAAGCCTGTCAAGACCACCTGGTCACGTGAGACCGATACACGCAGCGATGTCTATCGCCCGATGGTGATGGCGCAATTCGAGGGTGCACTCGGCGACGACGGTAAACCTTTGTTGTGGCGTTCCCGCAGCTATGGCAAAGAGATGAATATCAAAGCTGTCGCCCCTGCTTATGGAATTCCTAACATCGCAGTCAGCTTTGCGGACAGGTCACATCCCATACCGACCGGTTTCTGGCGTAGCGTAGAGTACTCACAGCATGGATTTTTTGTTGAAAGCTTTATTAATGAAATGGCCAACGCGGCGGGTACTGATCCATTGCAATATCGATTGAGTTTGCTTGAAGAAAATTCATCGGCTGCCAAAGTACTTGAAAAGGTGGCAGAGATGTCAGGCTGGCGTAATGGCGTCGATGATCAAGGTCGTGCCCTGGGTGTTGCCATGGTCCACAGCTTCGGGTCCACGGTTGCGCAAGTCGTGGAGGCGTCAATGACACCATCGGGCCCAAGGGCTCATCGGGTCTGGTGTGCGCTGGATTGTGGTGTGGCTGTCAACCCGCAAGCTATTGAAGCGCAAGTGCAGGGCTCAGTCAGTTATGCCTTGTCTGCCGCGTTATTCGGCAAGTGCGATATAAAGGACGGTGGCGTAGTGCAAAGCAATTTTCATGACTACAAGCTGGTCGGAATGGCTCAAGCACCTCGCGTGGAGGTGGAAATTCTAAAATCGGAAAGCCCGGTTGGCGGTGTTGGTGAAATAGGTGTACCCCCTCTGGCACCGGCTTTTTGCAATGCGCTTTTTGACGTTGATGGTAAGCATCGACGAGCTTTGCCGCTAGTGTGAAAATACTGTCTGAACGTTGCGCGCTATAACTGTGGATTAAAGCTGAAGGATGTTTATTGTCGATGATGCCTTGTGGGTATACGGGTTTAAGTAAGTACGATTCATAGTCAGGTGGGTCGCCTATTTGCGAAAACAATGGTGGATTGCTCAATCGGGTATCGCATATTTAACACTCAAGCACACTCATTTCGTTTCAATTGATCCTGTTGCGGATGATATGAAAGAATTGTGGGATTATGGAGGGCCCTACGAGGAGTATCCCAATGATACAGGCCGTTTATGTGGTGTAGTAGTTGGACAGCGGATTGGGGTCAGGACTTGCCAGAGGGCGAGGCGTTGGGTGTTGCAGCGCATCGTAGCTTCGATACCTACGTGGCATCTGTTGTAAAAGTAAAAACAGCAGATGATGGCTCCATAAGTATTCCAGAAGTCCATACTGCGGTTGATTGCGGATTCTGTTTCAAACCCGAACATGTCGCGTCGCAAATGGAGGGTGCTGCGGTGATGGGTATAACGGTGGGCATGTATTCCGGAATCAATTCTGTTACCGGCGAATTTGGTAATTCCATCTTTCATGACTCTCCAATCGCGCGAATAAATTCGTACCCGAAAAAGGTCCACACGCATATCGTTAAACCCCTGTTTTCCGTGGCACGCCACCGGCATGGGCGAACCCGGTGTTCCACCTTTGTGTCTGCGCTAGCTATTGCAATTTTTGTAGCCAGAGGTAAATGACTAAAAGATTTGCCATTCGGGAAAGAGGTCGGTTAGCACGACGTTTGCAGTTTGAAACGGCCCCACAGTCGAGCGGGGCTGTTTGTCACACGCTAGTCTAGTGTCTTGCTGTTGTACTGAATCAGGCTTGCCAGAACGGTTTGCGTATCTCTGTCATTGCAGCTTCTGCACTCAGGCCCAAATCCATATGGACTCGGTCAGAATCATTGATCAGAAGTGCATGGAGCTGTCTGCGCGTTCGGTAGCGATGCCGCCAGCGCCACCAAAAGGCACTGTAAAGTTGAGGAGTCTGATTCAGCTGCTCTTTGATTTCGAGTCTCTGGGAATATTCCATGGTTTTGCGCCGTCTGGTTCCACAGAGAACATCATAGAAAGCTCCACTCTCATGCGGCAGGAGCAATACTCGACGCCTTTGGGCGAATCAGTAGCCCGAATCAGGGATCTGTTATGGTGATTTTTATCAACATCTGTACCTCAAATATAAAAATCCTGTTGTTATAGTGTACAGATGAGAGTTGATGCCCCTAAATACAGGCAGCTGGCTGAGCAGACGCAGCGCCATCTCGAGTGCACCGGTAATGCTGGTGACCGGCTGTTGTCTTTGCGAGATTTTGCATCACGTGAAGGCGTAAGCATGAGCACCGCATTGCGTGTATACGAAGAGCTGGAACGCAGTGGGGTGGTGGAGTCGCGCCAGCGGTCAGGGTACTTCCTGCAACGTTCGGCCGTACGACAAGTGGCGCTGCCCACCGCATCACGTGAAATTCCAGTGGCTCGAAATGAGAAAGAGTTAATTCAGGGTCTTCAGAGCAGCGCCTGGCATGCTCACCGATTCACCGCCTACTTCGCTAGTGGTACTCCTGACACAAGCACAGCCGGACCGCAGGAGTTAGGGCGTATTATTCGCCGTGTTGCTCGTCGAGAGTTGGAAGATTATGGCCCCTTGCCAGGTGATGCATTATTACGTCAGGAGATAGCCAGTCGTTATGTGAAAGCAGGGATGGAAATGGTGGCTGATGAACTGATGATTACCAGTGGTGCTCAGGAGGCGTTGTTTATCAGTATCAATATTACGACGCAACCGGGTGACCTGATTGCTGTGGAATCGCCGACTTATCATGGACTGATCAGTGCGATAAAACAAAGTGGCAGGCGGATGGTCGAAATCCCCACAGATTCTTCAACAGGTATAAATTTGCCGGCACTCGGCCTTGCGCTTGAAGAGTTGCCTGTCAAAGCCGTTGTTGTCAGCAGCTCGGTTCAGAACCCGCTAGGATGTAGCATGAACGATGAAAGTCGTCGGCAACTGGTAGCATTGGCCAATGCACATGATGTGACGCTTGTTGAGGACGATACGCACGGCGAGCTACTCTATGCACGTCAACGGCAACGTAATTTGAGTGAATTCGATACACAGGATCGTGTAATCGTTTGTGGCTCGTTCAGCAAAACACTCGCCCCTGAGCTTCGTGTGGGCTGGCTGAAAGCTACAGGGTGTGGGCAGGCTGCACTGGATTTCAAGCGGGCTGTGTCAGCGCGCTCTGGGTTAATGCCACAGCAGGCCATTGCTCGCCATATGGCTGAAGGCCATTACGATCGCCACATTCGCTTGTCACGTGATACTTATGCCAGGCGTGGGCGTGCGCTAAGAGCTGTTATTGCGCAGTGTTTCCCACGTGGTACACGTATTTCCCAGCCAACCGGAGGCTTTCAGATGTGGGTAGAGTTGCCGCCGGAATATAGTGCGATGGAGCTGGCCGAATACGCGCTCAGCGAAGGAATTGCGATATCACCGGGTGGGTTGTTTTCGCACCGTGGCCACTATGGACATTGCTTGCGCCTGTGTTACTCCAGGTACCAGGATGAAAATCGGGCGTCTATAGAGCTTATGGGGAAATGGTTATCGGAGATGTCTCCAGAATCGTCCGCATCACAATGAACAGGTGCAAATCGGTCGATCTTCTTCAAGCTCGATAAGCCGGTAATGGTGAGTGATCCTGCAACTCAATCATTCATCGCCACAGGGTTAGTGCCATGGTACGGCGTATTTCTGCCAACGCAGGCTCGTCATATAGATTGTTCAATTCGTCAGGATAGTTCTCCAGAACATAGAGCTCGTAACAATTTTCACCTTTACGCAACGATTTACGAAAATCGTTGGTCACCAATGTTCGTATTTGCTGTGGGCGCTCGTAGCCGACCATGCTACGTGGACTATCATCTTCAATAAGTACAGACGATAGCAAAGGTGAGTTGAGCAGGTCTCTCTCCGTATGCCGTTGTAGGGCTGAATTCAGTCACGTGCAAGAGTGGTTGAGTATATGTATCGATGGATGAAGATAAGCAGCTGTCCCGAATGTTCTTGTCGGAAGAATCAGAGTCGTTCCAGATGAATGGCAAGCGAACCAGACCCTGGTAGTGCAATAGTAATTTAGGCATAATGCCATGGTCACCCATGAAATTTCCGTGATCTGTGGTGAAAATGACAATAGCATTGTCGGCTACGCCACGTTATTTGATTTGCAATAAAACGCGGCCAAGGTCGTCATCGATCATAGTGACTATGCCGTAAGTGACGAGATAAACATTCCGTTCAGCATGCAATTTGCGGTTTCAGGTAGCTAGGCAAAATTCCACACTCCGGACCTTAGAAAGGTCGGCACTCATCAATCTGGGCATGCCCGCTGTGTGAAGCTGTCATAGCGAGGAAATTCCAGATTTAGGAAAGCGCGTTGAATTATGCAATTACCAATTGAGGATCAATGGCATTTTTGACGTAAAATCATGCCTCTTTCCGTGCACACCATTGTTGAATGTCAGTTCTAGGCGATTCGGCTTATCGAGTTCGATTACGATATTTTGGCACTTTGATATTGCAAGCAAGGGATTTGATGCTTTAAGGACGGGAATGCTTATTATCAGTTCTGTCAGTGCCAAATTAGGGTTTTCAGGAATCGGTAGATCCTTTCGCTGTGAAAGATTGTCTGGCATGCAAATACAAAGCGGTTCTTTTAAGTTATTGGAATTAACACCAACGAAAAAGCACATATCACTCGCAAAGTAATCAGGGCAGTATTTCCAACCGTCGAAAGGTATTTCTGCGTCCCCCTTAACAGTTCTCATCACTAACCCAAATGGGGATGCATCAGAATCCAAACTACGATCACCAAATCGAAGCCCCTGCGCTGGCCCGCTTGTAGTCTCAACGAGATCATGCACATATAAAAATTCCAAGGTAGTGTTTTGGAAGAAAAAACGGCGATTGGATGTGCCTTGTCCGGGATGTATATTGCTCGAACCCTCAACTAGGCCTGCTTCTACAAGTAAATTTGCCAGGGGAGCACCTTCTCCTGTAAGCAAAATAATATGATCTAATTCAATGCTCATATGAGTCTACACCTCTTTTTGAATACAATAGTTTCGAATCTGGCTATGTCTACAATTGGCCGATTGTCCTGATTTCAGGCCAGGGTTTCCAACCGGTAGTCAGTGCACATACCGATCATTAAACAATTCTTCCTAGAAGCGTATTCGAGATGTCGCAGATGAAAAACTTCACGATCAAATGTATTGACTCGGAAAATGTCCCATTGATGGAGGCGCTACTTACTGTATTTGGCGAAGCGTTCGATGAAGTTGAAACCTATAGCGGAAGACGACCGGATACGAAATACCTTGCTCAACTGTTAGGTAGCGACCACTTTGTAGCCCTCGCTGCGATAAGCGATGATGTGGTTGTAGGCGGTCTTGCGGCTTATATACTACCGAAGTTCGAGCAACAGCGCAGCGAAATGTATATATACGATCTGGCCGTTGCCGAGCGACATAGGCGCGAAGGAATCGCATCCGAGCTGATCGGGGAGCTCAAGAGGATCGCGTTGATACGGGATGTCTACGTTATATTCGTCCAGGCTGATCGAGGTGATGATCCCGCTATCAAGCTATATACAAAACTGGGTATTCGCGAGGACGTCCTTCATTTCGATATTTCGCCAAGCTGAGCTTCCGAACGACTGCTATCGGCCGATTGGGGTTATATCAATTCCTGTGTCACGTAAGACGCCCGCTGATCCGCGAGGCCTCCGCTACGTTACCCAACTGCTCAGCCAACTCCAAGACCTCAAGTTCCTTCTGAATATCCAGATCGAACATCGAGGACTTGGTCGGCTCAGTAACGACAGACACCTCCATCTTCCTATTAGCGAAATAGGCCGTAAAGCCCTCTTCGTGGCTGGTACGTATCTCGATTTTCAGTTTGGCGATCGAATGGCGCAGGGGCGAGTCGATGAATTAGAATTTTTTGCCACAGCGCAACGTGTTGTCGTTCCGTATTTTTCGATAGTCCTGAATGACAATTACAGCGTCAAGATCGATTCCTTTGGGTACTGCCGTAAATTCGCTGTTACTGTTCTGTGAATTCACTTCAATTTGCTTCTCCCAATATTCGGGTATGAACGTTTCCTGCAAATAGCGATTGGCGCTATCCATTTTCTTGATACGCTTCAATCGTAGCTCAGGTATCAGTCGATCCTGGAATGTATCAAATGAGCGTTCGATTCCGCCTTTGCCTTGAGCCGAGTTGGCGAAGATGAATTGGATACTGAGTTTTTCACAGGCCCGTTTGGCTTGAGAGAAGTTACAACATTTCGGTGCTCCGAAAATCCCAGCGCTGTTCACGTACAGGGGTTTGAACAAACCCCTGCTCTTGATGAAATCAAGTAGAACCTTCAGGCAGCCTAATGTTGTTTCAGCATCGAAGAACTTAGCATGAACTTCACTGGTGCCGTCTTTAATCAGTGCGATCGGACACGATTTCGTATTACCGAACCATCGATGTGTACTGCCGTACATCTGCAGTAGCAGGCCGGGCGAGTCCTTGCGCTTACGACGCTTTCTGACTTGCGACCTCCTGCGCTTGGCACGCTTGACGTGATGGATCTCATGTGCCCAGCTTCGGAATGTCTCGTTTTTGACATGAGTGTCTTCATTTTCGAGTAGCATTGCAGCAAAGTGCGTCAGGTTCAGATCGAAGTACTTCTTTCAAATTAGCTTCTTTACTGTGCGTTTCGATTTATCACAAGTTTTGTTAGCCGGGGCTTTACCAGAATTCTGATGAACCACGATTCGAATGCTCAGCTTTCGATATCCTTGGAGATAGCGCTCAATGGTTCTACGGGATTTATTCAGTACCCTTCCAGCATTTACAATGTCAATTTTACCTTCCGCAACTGTGGCAATAATATCCACGGTCGGTTGGGCCTTTGCATCCATAACAATCATCCTTTGCAATCTTCTGTCCTTTAAATAAAAGGCACAGAAAATCACTGATCGAGTAGACCGTCATTTTCCCTTGGTAATTAGTTGCGACAGAATCGCTTGGTAGATATGCTACGACAAAGTCTCTTGGTGTTAACACGATAACACTAAGAGGTTTCGACCCATGCCAGTTTAATTGAGAGAGCCAACATGAATACCGATGGCTGCAATGGTAATCAATAGTGTGGCCCCGGACTTGGTACCCTTTAGCGAGGAGCACCACAATCGTATCGGATCACATCTGACATCAAAATTGATAATCAACAACACTAACAAAATCACAACGGTGTAGACGCCTTCTGCTGCTGTTATGAATCCGAGTATCAAGGTGCCAACGACTGTGAGTAAGGGGCCGATAAAGAGGATGAAGTCAATCAAGTCAACGTCTTGGATTCTGTCGTCAATGTTCAGTGGGTTTACTTCAAAATTGTTATTAAGAACTGAACATGGAAATTTCCTCGTTGTTTGGTTTATTTCAAAAGCAAACTTAAAGACAGTGGTTATTGAGTATAATCACTCGATCTCTTGCAAATGAAGCTGGTCGGATTTTGTCGGGAGCCCACGCCATGTCAAATGGCTGGAAGACTGATTTGGTGATTCGGACGACCATTACTTAATGGAGTCGGGAGATTTTTTGCCAGATCAACGAATTCCGACGATAGAGAATCTGCACCTGAGTGCAAACAAAGCCTGAAAATGAAACATCGAATTCTTATTGGTCAAGCCACAATACCCGGTGGCGACCGATTATTGAAACTGTATAAGGACAAAGATGACTGCAGTATTGTTATCTCTGGTAGAGGGGAGCTGATGTCTACGCGCAAGCATGGATCTGAAGATGCACTGGGTTTGCTTCCGTGTCAGTTGATAAAACAGGTTGATACTGCCAATGTCTTGATTGGTGGTCTTGGGATGGGTTTTACATTGGCAGCTGTGCTGGCCGCTACTGGCTTACAGTCGCGTGTTGTGGTTGCCGAACTGGTGCCAGAAGTTGTCGATTGGAACCAAGGACCGTTGGGCGCATATGCAGGTAACCCGTTGTCAGATGCTCGTACAACGGTGTATCGAGGTGATGTCAGCGACCTTTTGCTCAGCGCAGAACCCACTTATGATGTCATTGCGCTCGATGTTGATAATGGTCCTGAAGCGCTTAGTTCGAATGGCAATAACTGGCTTTATTCGCACGAAGGAATTGGTTGCGCTCGTGAATGCCTCAATCAGGACGGGGTACTTGCATACTGGTCGGCTACGCCGGATGCCGCATTCGCAAAGCGGCTGCGTGCATGCGGGTTGCAAGTGTCTGAAAAATTGGTTTTCGCGCACGGTAACAAAGGCACTAAACACACCATTTGGCTGGCAACGGCAGGTACTAGGCCACTACCTCACAAATTCAGTCGACATTGATGCCGATAAGCTCCACGTCGAATATCAGCGCAGACCCAGGTTTGATTTTTCCTGCCGCGCGAGTGCCATAAGCCAGGTTGCTGGGGATGAAAAGTCGGGTTTTTTCACCTTCAACCATGAGCTGCAAGCCCTCTGTCCAGCCTGGAATGACCTGATTCAAGCCAAAAGTAATGGGTTCGCCGCGCTCAACAGAGCTGTCAAATACAGTGCCGTCGATCAAGGTACCGTGATAATGCACTTTGACTCTGTCGGTAGCGTTAGGGTTTGTGCTGCCAGTACCTGGTTCAAGCACTTTATATTGCAAACCGGACGCTGTGCTTTGCACACCATCAGCCAGGCCGTTTTGATCCAGAAAAATCTGTCCCAGGCGAATATTTTCTTCAGCGTTTCCCCTGTTCAAAAACTGTTTGGCGATGTACCAGACGGCGACGACTGTTAGCAGGATAAAAACGTATTTCATCGTGGGTTACTCTGAATGTATATTGGATTCAAAGAGTAGCGAATAATTCACTTGAAAGGCAGAATCAATTGACCATTGTTTGACACCCTCTCGCGCAGCGCTCGCCTTTATTCACTGTTCTCGCAAATTAGGATCCTGGAAGTTGTGTATGCTAAATGTCGTGATTATGGCATGTGTCCACGGTACGACCAGTCTGAACTGTCGCTGAGAGATATTCGACGGTCACGGTTCGGAATATCAATGATCTTATCGGCGCTGCATTAGGGTGAAAGAGGATAGGTCCGTAAACGGTGTCTTGCCAAGCACCCGCTCTGCGACGGCTCGGCCAATACCGGCGGAGTGCTTGAATCCATGGCCAGAACATGCGCAAATCACATGTACACGTTCACTGTCCGGATGATGGTCAATGATAAAGCCATGGTCCGGGGTCGTCGTGTATGTGCAAGCAACACTTCGATGCTGTCGATTGCTGACGTTCGGCAGACGACTTTTAACGTGTCGGGTGTACATCTCCTGCCCCTCACTCGTTAGCACTTGCCGTTCAAGTTCTTCAGCCGTTGTTCTTGTGATAGATTGTTCGGTCGCCACCTTGACCGCAGTCCCCGGGTAAATTGGCGGGAAACCGTAGAACGCTTCGGCGTCACCCTCTCCATGCAGCCAGATGAATGCCGGCATCTGGGTGGCAGTCTGAATTTCCTGATCGACGGTTTCGAACCAATGCAGTACTTGGCGTTGAACCGTAAGGAGATTGGAAAACGGTTTGCCAAGTAGTGGGCCAGTCCATCCGCCTACAGCGATGACGACGCTATCGCAGCGTATATCGTCATCACCGTCAATTTCGAGGATCACGCCAGCTTCGACGGGACGAATACATGTTACCCGTGTTCGCTCGCGGATCATTGCGCCGTGTTTTCGAGCTCTATCGAGTTGTGCGGCAATGCAGAGATGTGGAAAGACGTACCCTGCCTCCAGCTCAAGGTAACCCAGCTCTTTGTCATTGGGGGCAAACGCTGGAAAGCGCCGCCGAATCTGTGGTGCATTGAGTACCTCGTGTGAGACACCGTAGGTTTTGGCTAGTTGAATACTTGTGGCCAGAAAGTTTTCAGTTCCATGGATGCTTTTTGGTGAGTCCTGTCGACCAATAATGAGTACACCACTCTCGACAAACAGATCTTCCGGACACATTTCGAGTTCACGCCAGATTCGATGTGATTCGGTGACGAATGGTACGACGTTACTCCCTTCAGCCGTTGCGCGCCGAGTCAGGCGAGTTTCTCCGTGGCTAGACCCATACTCGTGTAGCAGATCAAACTGCTCAATACCAAGTAGATCCTGACGGTGTTTAGACAGTTGGTACAACGTTGCAGCGCCCATTGCTCCAAGGCCAACGACGACCGTTCCGAATTTTCCCTTATCCATAAACGTCTGCTCTTGCAAAGAGTTATATGGTAGCAAGGCCCGTCTTCGTAAGCATAACTGAGTGGCAGGTTGATCCCTAAAACTAAATTGGCAGCCGCGAATTCCCCGTCTAATTCAGTTGCTATTCGATGTAGCTGAATCACATGCTGTCAGGTTAATGCAAACTATGAAATTGTTTGCAAAAATAGTCCTGCTGCGTAAGGCTCATTGGATAGCTCCTTCTATGCGCCCTCTGATCCTGACAATTCGGGTAAGATCAGCCAGTACTGACATCAAACTTCATCTTGTCGTGAGACTATGTGCCCGATTGATGCTGGACTGATAGGGAGAGCTTCACTAGGGTAAGCAGACTGCCATGCCGATTCCCGGGACCTGGATTTTCTAGTGTTACCGAGTATTACCACTGGCGAAATGAATACAGGCTATTTGCCGGAGTGACAGTTGACCTGTTGAGGTCGCAATTTCGGACACATATGACATAAGTGGCCGATGGCTCCAAGCCTGACAACGCTTACTTTCATCGCGTGCATTGCGCTTTTTAGGGAGAGGGCCGCGCGATCTGCACGAGGAACGTTATCATGTCAAACTTGGAAAGAGGGCTTCAAGGTAACAAGAGTTCTCTGGCGAACACCAGTTTCGCTATATAAAGAAGCACGCGTTGAGAGGTGACTGGATTGGACACTGAGATCAAAAGGCCTGGAGACCCTTCCGGGCAAATAATCGGTAGTTATCACATTACATCACGCTTGGGTCGCGGAGGTATGGCTGAAGTCTACAAGGCCTTGCACACCGAGCTTAAAGTACACCGCGCTATCAAATTCATACGGCCCGAATTTGTGACCTCTGAAGATTTCGTCACGCGCTTCCAGAAAGAGGCGCAGGCAGTTGCAAAGCTTGAGCATCCCAATATCGTGCGTATTCACGATTTTGGCAATGCATCCAACCAGTTCTATATGGTAATGCAGTTTGTTGACGGTATAGACCTGAAAAACTATCTCGCTCAGATAGGCGCTATTCCGACTGATACCGCCATTGACTTGATACTACCTGTCACCTCGGCATTGGCCTATGCGCACGAACGCGATCTGATTCATCGTGATATCAAGCCTGAAAACATTATGCTTGGCGATAAAAGTGAACCCATCCTGATGGACTTTGGCATTGCCAAGCTATTGACAGAAAACACCGCTTACACCAAAACCGGTTTCGGCATAGGTACGCCAGCATACATGGCGCCAGAGCAGGCGCAAGGTTTGACGATCACTCCAGCTACTGATATTTACGCTCTCGCCGTTGTTTTGTATGAACTTGTTACCGGACGCCAGCCTTACAGCGCTGACACCCCCATTGCTGTCATGCTCAAGGCAATAAGCGATCCCATGCCCGCGCCACGAGATATCAATCCGACGATCAGTGAAGAGCTGCAAGCGGTCATCCTGAAAGGGACAGCAAAAGATCCTCTCGACCGATACCAGAGTGCTGAAGAATTCGCTGCTGATTTGCGCGCAGTGCGCGGTGGTAGCCAGCCCACTATTGCTCGCACAGCGCCTGTGGTGGCCTCCGTCGCTGTTGCTAACGCTGTTACCGAGGTCACCGATCTGGAAGCAAGAGCTTCGGCTGGATCGGCATTCATTCGTGGACTTGCAGGCATTGGTGTTTTGGCCCTGATAGGCGTTGCCGTTTTTGCTTACTGGTGGCTGAATTCCGAGAACGCGCCGCCGCAATCAGAGGTATTGACCGTGGCAACCGAGCCACTACCTGAGTCTGTGCTGGGCACGTCTGAAGCTGCGGCTCCAGCACAGTCTTCGTCAACCGCCTCGACGGTTTCAGCTGTTACGACAGAACCCGATAGCACAACCACCTCGTCAACTCCTGACGCTACCCCCGAAGTTGTAGTAACAAAGGCTCAGCCTCCGGTGCAAAAGCTGGTCGGTGGTGCATCGGGCGTGCTTTACGAATATCGTCAGACACCCGTCCCGGGTGAGGTTGTTGAAACCACGCTTGCTCTCGAGAAAGGTGAAGCGCTGTACCTCAGGGTACACAAGGCTGAGCATACGACAGACATAACGCTCACTGAACCTGACGGGCAAAGTGAGTTGTTCAAGAGCTACACCAATGCCGGTCCCTTCATCGCCAGGGTTACCGGTGAGCATCGACTATCCATGCAGATACGAAACAATAAATCTGGCGCAGTGGATATGCAAATTATCCGTATTAATCCCGCTGTAAAAGCACAGGGTACTGTGGCCTTTGGAGATTACAGTGCTGGCACGACTGAATGGCCAGGGCAACGGCTGAACTATCAGGTCGATCTTATTAAAGGCGATACACTGTATCTCGAGGTTCTGGAATCCACAGTCACTACGGATTTTACGTTGCGCGCGCTGGACGATCGGCAGAATATTTTTTCTTCATACACCAACAGCGGCCCTCACATCATCCCCACTACCGGGCTACATGAATTTTTTGTCGATCCGCGAAATGAGGCAATTGTCGATTACGAATTCATCATGCATAAACTTACCCCGCCGGTGATCGCGGGAGGCGAGTATTCGCCCGACAGTTGGACAGAAGGTGCGACAGCTCAGCCCGGCCAGACGGTCGAGTATTCGATCGATCTTGAGGCAAACGACGTCTTGTATCTGGAAGTGAATCGGGCCAGTGTAACCACAGACTTTATTTTAAAGACGCCTGGCGGACGAGATACCGTGTTCTCTGCCTACAATGACTCAGGCCCTTATCCGGTGAAAATTGACGGTAGCTATACGCTCACCGTCGATCCACGCCAGGAAAAGATATCGGATTACGATTTCAAACTGCACCTGCTGGCACCTGCTGTTATTGATGGGGGGGGCGTGGTGCCCGGCCAGGCTGTAAGCGCAAGCACCACCCAGCCCGGGCAGATAGCGCACTACGAACTCGAGTTGACAGAGCCTGGCAACGTTGCGCTGGAAGTAACTTCGGCCTCGAGTACAACAGATTTTATACTGAAGTCGCCTGATGGTCGGTCGGACATATTCTCAAGTTACAAGTCGGTACCAGCCAAAGCACTGCAACCCGGCAGATACCGATTGATCGTTGATCCAAGGCAAAGCAAGACCAGCGACTACGAATTCAGGTTTGTGCTACAGCCTTAGAAACGCTCAATATAACCCGGGTTGTGCCTATGTCTAACATGTAAATCCAATTGGAGAGTAGACGAGTAGCTCAATTGACAATGTCGATTTGATAGTGGCTATTTGATGGTGGTGATCGAGTGCTGCACGAATTTGTCATGTCTGGCATGAGTTCTGCTGTTGAGCAACAGGATCTTTTTCCGAATTGTTGGCAGGTTGTATGGCAACGGTCAGGAAGATCCCATTGATTCGCTTCTATGTCAAATTCCCGGGATAGTCATGATAGATCTGAGAATATTTGGCCTCCTGGCTCCGGTTGCCTTTGGGGCTATCGGTTTCAGTTATTTGCAGACCATTGGTGATATCAAGGAAGACATTGCGAAAATGTCCAATTCAGTCGATACGATGCTTAACAAGCTTGAATCGGGCATGGAAAAAAAAATTGACGCCGTTGATGATGATGTGTCCAGACTATTCCTGACAGGGAATTCAAACCTTAATGACTTGGAAAATGAACTAGAAGGCAAGTTCGCCAGGCTAGAAGCCCAACTTGACAAACTGACCTCAGATTTGACCAGGTCGAAATCTGACACTCAAAGCGAAAAGGTTAGTACTGAAGCCATCAAGGGTGAAGTCGATGCGGTCAAGAATAACGTGGATGCTGTCGATGGTAAAGTAGATGCGGTTGACGGCAAGGTGGTGGTTGTTAAAGACGAAGTGGGTCTTGTAAAGGGTGAAGTCGAAAAAGTACAAGACGAAGTAAAGGATATAGCCACTGATATCGACGACACCAGCAAAGCGATACGCATTGTGAAAAACGCCCTTATCAATAGCTTCAGTGACAACAAGGAATTGCTTCGCCAATTGACAGACGAAAGATTGTCTGATTTGCGTCCAGCGGAGTTTTTTAGTAACGAACCGACAGTCGGTGCGGCGTTGCCAGACATGCAGTCCTATTTTGAAGAACGACCTTTACAGGATGAAGAAGCGTACGATCTCGATGTATCTGGTAGAAAATCGATCGCAGACTATTGTCGGTTACAAAACAGGTCTGGTATGTCGGTTTTACGCTGTTATGACAATTTCCTGAAACGTTATGAACAGATTCAGATTGGCGAAATGGACGAACACTAGTTGTTCGGCTATCTGCCCTACCTTGCTGAGTTCAAGTCACAGATCATTCAGTCGCTCTTGATACTTTCGAATGTTTGTCCAGTCGTGTGCTTGATGACTTTGTAGATGCCGCTGGGCACCTGTCAGGTTCTTCCGGCTGCACACACTCCCCTATAAACATTTTGAGTTTGCCCCTCATTGACGGCTACAGAAAGAAGGGCAAGATATTACAGCACCTGAAAAAAAGCATTAGAATTCTTCGGTGTACGAGAACGGCCTTGATCATGGCATCAAAATTTTGCGATTGCCACTGGGGCCGCTAGTGGCGTGTTTCACCAGCAACGATCTCTTGATCAGTCTTGCAGCGGAGAAAGTTGATTCTCCACCTGCAGTCACATATTTGTGTCCGAAATGCCATATTCAGAGATCTGGCGAGCCTGTAGTTCAAAAAATTCGGCAATTACCAAAATCAGGTTTAGTAAGCGTTAAAAGGCATATTCAAGCGTTGAAAAAGATCCCTCACTTGCACCAATACCAATTGTGTCATATCGTGCCTGACCATAGTCGTCTCTATTTTTGCATCCCGTGTCTGAAAAATACTCGGATAACAATGTGTCAAAATATTGTAAGTGTGGGCATTGCAATCGCACTAGCTCGAAATTTTGTGCGGCCTGTGGGTTATCGCTTACTCGTATGTGCCTACAATGTTCAAATGTTCTCAGTAGCAACGTTAAGTTCTGCGATAACTGTGGAGTAAAAGTAGGGGACTCTGAATCTCCCGAGACGATCACGGCCCATTATTCCGGGGAGACTCTGGAGCGGCGTCAAATGACCGTGATGTTTTGTGATCTTCGTGACTCAACTCGCATGTCAGAAGAGCTGGATATAGAAGAGCAGCGCACTGTTCTCCGGCTTTTTCAAGACGCTTGCACTACTGTCATTGCGCGCTTTCGTGGATATATATCCCGCTATATGGGTGACGGAATAGTCGTGCTCTTTGGCTATCCCACTGCACATGATGATGATGCATATCGAGCAGTTCGCGCAGCGTTAGACGTTGTTAGAAAGATCACATCCATGACAATCGAATTACCATCGGGTTCGCGGAGCTTGTCAGTTCGCGTTGGTATTGCCACGGGCGTGGTGGTGTCGGGTGATTTGATTGGAACAAACCACGCGACTGAGCAAGCGGTTGTTGGTAAAACGCCAAACCTTGCAGCTCGCCTTCAGGCAGAAGCACAGTCAAACGGCATTATAATTAGTGAGACAACGTATCGACTGGTTGAGAGGCGGGTAGCGTGTGAGTTGTTGCCTCCATTGAATTTGAAAGGAATCACGGGAAGTACTGCTGCTTATCGGGTTGTCGAAGAGAGCAAAGCAAATTTTTTTTTACCAGGCAGGGCGCCGATCAGCCAAACTCGATTTGTAAATAGACGCAAAGAACTGCGCCAGCTCAAGCAGTGTTGGAAAATGGCAAAGGACGGAGCAGGTCGTGTTGTTTTCATTCAAGGGGAGGCAGGGATCGGTAAAAGTCGACTGTTGTTTGAATTTAGTTCCACAGCAGGCGCGGGAAATGCTCTGATTCTTGAGGCGCGTTGCTCGTCGTTCCTGACCAACAGTCCTCTTCATCCGGTGTTCGAGCTTCTTAGATCCAATCCGGGGTTTGATCTGGAAGATGAGTCAAAAAGAGAGAAAAGCCTGCTAAATCAGTCTGATCTTCGATTGATTAAGCTTTTGTCTGAGATTCGTAAAACCGAAAGTGTTGGAGTTGATCACTCCGAAAAAGACACGGTTACCATTGGTCAGGCAATTGACTCTGTGGTTGAGCTTTTTGTTCTGCTATCAGAAAAAAATACGTTATGCCTTATTCTGGAAGATGTGCACTGGGCTGATCCGTCCAGCAGAATCATGATTCAGAAGCTTGTCAAGCGAGTGCCCGAAGAAAACATTATGCTCATTGTTACTTCGAGGCAGGATCAAGAGCCCGATTATTTGTCCGAGCGTCAGGTAATTCATCAGACACTGGAGCGCTTGAGTTCATCTGATTCAAAAGATATTGTAAATGCACTCATCAGTCGAACAAGTATGTCGAAAGCTTTACGCAGGATAGTCGTCGATAAGTCAGATGGTGTACCACTGTTTGTTGAGGAATTGACGCGATCAATAATCGATAAGGGAAAAACCGCTCTAGCGCTGACCAGCGACGTTGAATATTTCAATGAGGAAAACATAACAGTCCCGGAAACACTGCGCGACTCATTGATGGCACGCCTGGATCAGCTGGAAAGTGCAAAGCTTGTTGCACAAATAGGGTCGGTTGTTGGTCGGGACTTTAGCTGGAGAATGTTACGAGAAGTGTCTGAGCTACCCGAAGATATTCTGGAATCGTACCTCGATAAGTTGATTGATTCAGAACTTGTATTTCAACATACTGAGCTTGGCGAAAGAAATTTTTCATTTAAGCACTCATTGGTTCAGGATATCGCTTATGAGTCACTACTGAAAGCCAGCAAGACTGATATTCACAGGCGAATTGCGGACACAATCGATAAGAGTTTTCCTGAATTATCGAAAACAAATCCGGAGTTGCTTGCCAGGCACTATTCTTTGTCTGGACAGAGTCTGAATGCAGTAGTCCAATGGAATATTGCCAGTGAAAAGTCACTCCAACAGTCTGCTTATCATGAAGCCTTGCACCACGCCCGCGAAGGGACGAAGTGGTTGCCTGAAATTGAAAGTGATGAACAGTATAGTGAGCTCTCACTTTCCCTATATATTAAAATGTGCGCAGGTATCTCGGGTACCAAAGGTGACGGTGATCCGGAAGTTGAGTCAATCTACAACAAGGCTAGAGAGATATTGGAGCACAGTGCTAATCAGCAGCTTGCTTTCAAACTGACTGACAAATTGCGTGCTTTCTACCACATCAGAGGGCCACTTTCCCAGTCTATCGAGTTGGGACGCCGTATGATGAAAATGGCGGATGAGGAAGCCAGTACCCAAAGACTTACCGATTCGCAACGCTGTCTTGGTTGGTCTTTTGTTTGTTATGGAAAACTGAGGAAAGGGCGACAGTTGTTGCGTGCCTCAATCTCCGGGTATCGTCAGTCAGATTCGCTTGAGCACACTCGGAATGACACGATAGATCCGGGTTGTGTCGGTTTGACTAATCTCGCCTGGGCGGAATGGTTGATGGGCAATACAGAGCAGGCTACCCAGCTATCCAATGAGGCGATAGTGCTAGCACGAGATATAGGGCACGAATACAGTTTGTCCTATGCGCTTTGTATGGGGGCTGCTGTTTATCAATGTATGGGTGAAGCTAAAACAGTGTTAACGATGGTAGAAGAAGTTCTATCAGTTGCAACCAGACGCGACTATCGCTACTGGATTGCATGGGGACAATGTTTGCAAGGTTGGGCTATTGCGCAGCTGGAAAATTCTGAAATGGGCATAATAAAAATACGATCAGGGCTTGCCGCATACCGAGAAACTGGTGCTACGCTTTTTGAGCCGCAAATCCTGTGCTTGCTAGCAGAAACATTAATGCTTGAGCGTAGGTATTCCGATTCTGTAATTCAGCTAGTGTTGGCGGAAGAAGTTGAATCTATCAATGAAATCTACTTCTTTTCAGCTGAAACACAACGATTGCATGGTCTTGCACTATCAGAATTAGGTGAATACGTAAAATCAAATACGCATTTCGAAAGGTCACTGAAAATTGCCGAGCAGCAGCAAGCAGTGAGTTTCGAGATGCGTACCAGAAAAAGTATGCTGGCAGTCTCATCTGCCCGCATACCCATTTGACTCCCGAGGCTATTTACTGTTTTCAATGACTGGGTGGCTACATCTACCCAGGCACCACCCTGTCTGATCACCTGGAAATTCAGCAATGTGCCTAGGGAAAATGTCCGCAAACATAATGTCGATGCAACTCTCTTTCGATGTTTGAAGGTAGGGGTGGTTTCCTGTCAAGGTATAGGTGTCAGTCAGAACTTGTCCTCGAACGTAGTAGTCATCTAACGCATCTATATAAAGTGGCAAAGATGCATCATCTCCTAGCAATGCCTTGTCATACGCAACCATGGCAAACCGTTTTTCAGTAATACTTTCGATTTTTATT
Source organism: Granulosicoccus sp. (assembly GCA_045106195.1). GTDB lineage: Bacteria > Pseudomonadota > Gammaproteobacteria > Granulosicoccales > Granulosicoccaceae > Granulosicoccus. The sequence goes on along the minus strand of JBGCEH010000024.1, from coordinate 25,844 downwards.
GCTGAACCGTAAGCGGTTAATCGACGATTCAGGCCTCTAGCCCAAATACTATCCTCAGTGTTAGCAGGGTCTTTGGCCTTTTCCGGTAAGCTCGGGTGCTGCAAGTTACCAGGCGTTCTTTGTGTCGTTGTGATGAAAGGATCAACAACTTCTCCATTGCTTGTTGCCGACTTATACGAGTCGAGAGACATTCGTTCCGCCTCGTCATAACCCGGTTCAACAATGGAAATATTCCAGGTATAGCTGGACTGTTCTTCAAGCCTATACGTCAGCTTGTTGCCATCAAATCCGAGACGATAACGGTCAACCTTCATATCATCGATTCTGATGAAACCAACGCCCGACTTCGGGTTAAAACTCCACTGACTTATTTTTCCAAGCCCTGGACGTTCACAAAGAACCCCTGGCTTAAAATTGCCGCTGGATTCAACTATGCTTTTTCCAACGTCAAGCCAAATGGCGTAGCGCAGAGAGGAGATAAAAGAGTAGAGCGCAATACCTTTGATATTGTCTGTCAAAAGCCCACGTGCGACTTCGCTCAGTTGATTAGTTTCGAGTGCGTCTAGAACAGGCGATAACTCAATAACTCCCTTATCCGGTCTTATTTCAAATTTATCAAACCCGTCAAATAATTCAGGATTGATGGCTTTGAGCGCCGCGAAAGTGTCCTTGTCACTTAGTATGGGATCAAGATACGTAAGTACGTTACCAATTTGTTCTGTCCAAATTTTCGAATCATTTTCGCTCCGGTCAACTCTGAATACTTCATCGATAGGATTCAAAGTAGCGAAACCATATTCTTTGTCAGTGCCTGTGCTTCTTTTTGTGCCTATGAATGCACTGCTAAAATCTTGAGAGTTCATAATTCATGCTATCCGATTTCGTGAAAGAGATAAAAATGCAGGAGGCCCTTCGAGGAAAGCAAATCCTCTGATTTCAAAATGTAAAAATATCTCACTCGAAAACTACTTACTCAATATTGAACACTAAATCTATCATTATTTTTACTCTTTCATATCGTCAACGTTGATCATGTAGTACGGATAGGTGAGTCATCATTTTGACTGCAAGATGCCTTGGACTTAAGAGAAATATAATGCAACATGTAAAGTTTTCCAAGCAATAGTGGTAATGGTTCCAACGCTGCTAAATCAATTTTCTATGTATTTTGGTAATGCTGTGAGTACCATAAAATACAGCGAGCTATAGAGATAAATCTGTCATGTATATGAAACAATCAGATATGACAGGATTCGATGAAGTGCTTAGCTCTCGGTATACATCATAGTGTCAAGCGCACGACAGTTTGCCGACTAAGCTTGGGGAAATTATAGTGAATGGAGAGTTAGACAGAATTATTATATTGCGTTAAAACGAGTATTTCAGGATGATATTTACTTGTGAGAAGCTGGCAACCCATGTCTACATCAATATTCATCAAAGAAGCCTCCCTATAGCGTGACTATGAGCGATCTCTTTGCTAATTGGCATTTCCTTTCTTTTAGTGATGGAGGTTGGGGCTGGAATATGCTCAGCGGTTTAGTGAGCACGATGAATATTGCTTTTGGCGCATTTACTCTGGGCATGATCATTGGTTTGGCGGGTGCGCTGGGCAAAATCAATGGATCACCTACAACTCGTTTTTTGCTCGAAATCTACACAACATTGTTTAGGGCGGTTCCGGAACTTGTTCTCATTTTGCTCATTTATTACGCAGGAACGGGCGCGATTAACAACCTGCTGGATACATTGGGTTATCGACCTATTGATATAAGTGGATTGGTGGCAGGAATCGTGGTTCTAGGTGTTGTAGTGGGAGCTTATGCTATCGAGGTTATACGCGGAGCAATGCTGGCAGTGCCCAAGGGGCAGGAGGAGGCGGCTGCGGCATTTGGAATGACTCGCTGGCAGTCCCTGAAGCGCATCACCTGGCCTGCTATGTTGCCTTTCGCATTGCCGGGCATTTCCAATCTTTGGCTATACGCTACCAAAAGTACTGCACTGTTGGCAGTCGTCGGTTTTTCTGAATTGGCATTAATCACACGGCAGGCGGCAGGTGCCACACGTGCATATTTTATGTTCTTTCTGGCAGCTGCCACACTCTATTTGTTGGTCACACTGATTTCCAATCAGATATTTTATGCGCTGGAAAAAAGACTCCGGCGTGGTCAACCGGATCTAAACTGAATTTTGCGTTGTTTTGCTTCGTTGTCAGCTATCTATCAAGATTCATACAGAACTACTATTTTGTTCGCAATTGGCAGTCGTAGAAGTGCTATGTGATGACCTTGACATTGCCTGATTTAGTAGTTGACATATTGTCGTGTTGACGAAGTAGAAGCTTCGATATCACTCGAACTATCGAAGCACTCACATATTTCAAGCGATTAACGGACGCAAAATTATTCAGTCAGGCCTCATCTGGTTCAGTCAACTCTGATATTTTCGAACGTTTTTCCGGTCGTGTGGTTGATGACTTTGTAGATGCCGCTGGGCACCTGGCAGGATCTTCCGGCTGCACAGACTTCCCTATAATCATCTTGGGTTTGCACCTGATACCATCCATCGTCCGGCCAGCTTATCGTATTACCGTTGACGCTGACAGAGTCCGGTAAGTCCTGACCCTGCGGCATTGTGTTATCTGGTGGATAAAGCTTGGAGTTGAATAGGCCATTATTGTTATTGTTGATGTAGCTACCTGAATTGTACGATGGGCTGAATAGTCCTGAATCGACACCCCCGAAGCTCTCCCACTTGGACAAGCCAATAAATTGCTGTGACGGTACTAACAGCCCATTCGCTTCGTAGTTCTCAATAGTAATTTTCGTCATGGGCAGACTTAGCCCAAGACGATGGCTTACATGGTTATAAGCAAGGTACCAGAGGTCGATGTCGTCACCGTACCTACCGCAAGGGTAGGCTTTTGAGCTGTTTTTTCCACCATAACAATTGGGGGAGCGATTTGGCCATTCTTGCCAGAAGCGTATATCAGCAATAGTTGACAGGTTGGTTAGATGGCGGTCGAAATCACCTTCATAAGTACTCTGGGTTAACAGGCCTAGCCAGGCAGCCTGATTTCCAGTGCCACCTAGCTTTGACAACGCTGATCTGAATGTTCCAGGTCTACCTGGTCTGACCAGAATATCTGGCTTGTTCCACTTAAGGCTACTGCGCTTTGCCTTGATTTTATTTGCAAATCTGGAGCCGTTGTTCTGATTTTTTCTTATTCTTTCTGCGGTTGCCAGTACGCTCCTGGCCTTTTGAAAAAGTGAGGCGTTCTTGCAAATACCTGTATCTACAGCTCCATTACGCATGCCGTTGTGAAATTCCATGAAGGTGCGAATTCGCTCTTGGTAAGTGTCGAACAAATCCACACCTTGATTATATGCCATATGGGCAGAAAAAATTTGAGTTCTGAATGCCATATCGGCATGATTCAGATCCCTGCAGGTTTCTGCCTGTAAGCCGCTTGGCATCTCACCACTGTAAAAACCGATGGGAAAATTCCAGTCATGAACGAGTGCACGGCCTGTTCGATTGGGTACATGATTTGGTCGTAAGCCATCTTTACGCAGGTAGATAGATGCTTTTATTCGTTCATGCCATAGTTCAACGGCACTATTAAAACTTTTTTTATCATCCTGAAAGATGGCAATAGCCATCCGGGCTTCTATCTCTGACCATACAGCGTTGCTGTAGCTGGCGCCGTCACGGCTCTCTTCCATTTCATTCAGGAGTTTGCCTAGAAAGTTCTCGAATTTAACGGTATCTGCAACTGTCCACAAAGAGTTCTGAATGTCTGCATGCCTCAGAATTTCAGCAGCATTGACAAAATGCGGTGCGATCCAGGATGCCTCTAGAGCGCTTTGACCTCGATCATCGACATAGGTTCCACCCTTGCATTTACCATTGCCAGGGGCTGGTTCAATGAGATCACCACGGATGGCGCAAAATTCATTTTGCCAAAGACGTATGATGTCAAGCGATCGAATTCCATACCGTTCATCACCAGTGAAATACCATTGCAGTGCTAGTGTGTAGGCTCTTTGGCCATCAGACCTCATGGCAGAACAGGCTGGATCTCGTCTTTGTCCCTTTAATGCTCGACCGCAATAGAATTCGGCAACCGGTTGCGGCAACGGTGCGGCATAGGCGGCATTAGCCTGGGTGTTGAAGTCCGTCCACTGAATATCTTGGTCCTGTATTCGAGATTTTATGAATTCCAGTTCAGCTGAGGAATGCAAAGTGCCGGGATGTGTGAAACTCCCATGAGTTGTGCCTTGAGCCGAGTCTTGACTTAGTAGGAGCACTGCAAGCGTTGCACACGCGATGATTACTTTAAACATGACTAAAAGGGGTTTTCGCCAAAATCCGAATTTCCAGAGTCGAGTTACCAACAGATGACGCAACTGGTGTAGAAAAATCTTCGACACCCACCAAGCAGGCTATCGGCGTCGCAATGATTTGACCAGAGGTCATTCGGTGAAAATCCTAACGAAAATTGGATTTTTTTGGGCTTTGTACTACTGATAATTGCTACCAAGTCTCAGTAATATTTGCCTGGCGTGAGATAGACAGTGGAGGCTTCTATTGCTCTGCGTGTCGCTAGCGTCGAAATTCAGGAATGAGTCTAACTTTCAAGCCGAGTATCACCGCGTCGGCTTGGATCAACGGACAATTCAATACCTAGTGGATTGTGTGCTCTTTGCGCGCAAGATTGTCGTGGGCAGATTCGGCAATTGATACCTATCTGTCCGTAAAGTTGTTCGTCAGATTGGTTGTACGGTCTTGCATATCCGATATTGCCGACATGGGAGAGTTCGCACCCGAGTGACAGCGCCTGACGTCTTGCTTGCGAGTCCCGGCTGTAGGCGGGCCTGTCGGCTGTTCGGCTGATAGTGAAAAAACGCTTCCCGTCTGGCAGTTCTACAAATTGCGGCAGTATCGTGCCCGGATTGCTGAACGTGGCATGTAAGTCCCATACCGGGCACGCGCCGCCGTATTCGGCAATAGTGATAGAGCTTGCATTAAAACGTTTGGTGACGTTGCCCGCTCTATCCACACGAATGAAAAAGAATGGGATGCCACGATCACCTTTTCTTTGGAGTGTGGTCAATCGGTGGCAGACTTGTTCAAACGATACGCTGAATGTTTTGCACAAACGATTGATGTCGTAGGCCAGTGATTCAGCAGCACTTTTGAATTGCGAATAGGGCATCAGAAACGCGGAAGCAAAGTAATTGGCAAGCTCAACCTGGCAACGTATTTTGCCTGCGTGATCCGTGTCGCCTTTATTGGTCTCGGCGTCGAAAGATATGTCGGCAGTGAGCGCTTCAATCTGGCCCGTACATTCAATCAAGCCGAGCATGTGTGCCAATTGAAATGTGCGATTGGGGAAATCGAGTGCTTCAGAGAGTTTGATTTTTCCATCAGATTTTTCGTAGATGCGCAATGATCGATCCATTTCTTCGATCGGTGCAGTACTGACCTCTATGCCATGTTTTCCACGAAGCCTGGCTTTCAGCCGATAATAAATGTCATCGGGTTCACACGGATCTTCTGCACGAAGTTCTTCTGCGTAATCTTCCAATACCGCAAAATAGTTTGAGTGACTTCTGAAAAAATCATGAACAATGGCTTCCGGAGAGGCCAGTGAAGCACCTCCCGAGAGCTGATCGCCTGTCTGCATGACCCGTTCAATGACGTTCGAGTGGTTCCTGTAGAGATGGAGAAAGTTTTCAACCAGTTTCGGCGCGTGATCAACAGCTAATCTGAGTTCTTGAATATCAGGCTGGTCGGAATTGAACAGTGGATCCTGAATAGCCGTGCGTAAGTCGGCTAGTAATCTATCGCTCCCGTCTTGAATCAAATCACGCCAATCGACACCGTAAGCGTCTGCGATGGACATCAGTACCTTTACCGATAAGCTGCGTTGATTGTTTTCCAGCAGGTTTATATAAGCCGTGCTGACGCCCACTGATGTCGCCATTTGAGCTTGCGACTGTTTGTTTTCCCGGCGTAGTTGCCTTAAACGAGCTCCGACGAATATCTTGGCCATAGAAAATTAACAAATTAACATATAATAAGTTTGTAATTTACAACATTAACACATATACACGATATGTGTAGATTCTTTTGCTTCCTGCGGGTAAAGTGCACCCATCATGTTAGCGGAGAGACTTTATGGAAGCGCGGAACAGAAAGCAGGCAAAGCCTCAGACTCAGTTTGATATCAATATCGGCGAACTCGATATTATCGAACAGGCGTTAAGACATCAGGCACATGCCCTGTCTCAGGAAACCCTCAAACAACAGGATCTCGAGAAGGCGCTAAGCTGCGAGACGTACCGGTCAAGAATGACAGCCATCCAATCCGTGCTCGGAAAGTTGCATAACCAGAAGGTTTGGTTTGTGCCCAAAGAACCTGTGCCATTAGGATAACGTTGGTTAGCGGGCCTCGCGCTTGCGGAGGCCCATCACCCATTCGGTTTCAATGGGCAGTGGTCGTTACAAAGACCCTTTCGAATCACAGGCATACTGAAGACAAAGCATTGGCGCGTTTGGAAGTAGAGTAAAGAGCAGTTTTCGCTTTTTACAACGGAACAGAGTCTTCGGAACTTCTTGCAGGCCCGTTGCGCTCTGCACCCGCCCATCTCCGGGCTTTTTCCTTCAAGCCTTCGAACCTTGAGGATGCAGGGTCCAGTTTTTGTTCCCATTCGAGATTAGGGCGCTGATCTTCGGTGGCCTTGAAAAGTTCCTGCATAAGAGCGGTCATGCCAAACGGCTCAATCATAATAATCCGATGGTTGTGCCTATATTGAAGTTTTTCGTAAAATTAATACCCGTTAACAAGCTCGTTGCGTCATTTTCGCAGTTGCTGCTTTCTTCAACATCACGCAAAGTCCTTGATAAGCGTTAGGCTGAGCTGCGCGAAAGACAGTTTCGCCTGCCACTAACTGTCTAAAATTGCAGTAGTTTGCCAGCGCTATTCCAAGTGCGAATGAATTTTTAAAATTCAATTATAATTCTGCCAGTAGTGGCTTCGCAGTCATCCATCTGATTAATGTTTCAGGTGGCACTGAACACAATCGACCGCACGACATTGCTTAAGCTTATTGCAAGTCAGTTACCTGCTTGCGTTTATCCAGCCAAGCCTCGCTGATATCTTCATGCACTTGAACGAGACACTCAACTATATTTATGGATAGCATTGTTACAGCACTATCCATATATATAGGCAGTATTTCTGACAGAAACGCTCTCGCCCATGGGCACTTAATCAACAAGATCCAGTGGTGTGTCAGTTAAATCACTCATTCCGTTGAATACGGGGTCATCACTACTTCTGCGCCGAGGGCTGAGATCTTTGGCAGCAAGCATGGGAGTAGTGCAAGCTCCCGTACGCATATAATCCCGAGCGGCCAATATCATAGGATCGCTAGGCGACCATGCTTGCATCGTCCAGTCATCGGCAACCGTGCAATCTGGCTGAATGCCACCCAGAACGCTGACACCTACTGAGTTAGTTCTTTCTGATCGCATGGCGTTGATTGATTTACCGCAATAGTTTCGAGCGTTCGATGTGAAAATCTTTCCTTCGGTAGCTCCACCAATAACGATGACGTTCATGTACGGTTCGAGGCCATTCACCATCGCCTCTGAAGCCGAGGCGCTTCTGTCAGTCAACAGCACGAAAACACGGGGTAGAGTAAGTGTAGGCTCGGCCGCCTCAAGAGTCGATGTGCTGTTGTTCTCAGAATATTTATCGTTCCAGGTTCTTGTCAGAAAAGGTAGGCCATCCACTGACGGTCCCGCGATCTGTGCAGCCAGTCGTTCCGCGACCCGTGTTCTGCCGCCCGGGTTATAACGAAGGTCGACGATCAATTCGTCGATATCGGATTCGAGCAGGAATTCGATACCTGCATCGATTTCGCTCGATGTGGTCTCCAGAAAGGTGCGAACCTCAATCAGGCCAACCGTAGGCTGTCCTTCACTTCGGAATACGAAGGATCTTGCTGTACGCCAACGGTAAGTACCTTGCTCCAGCGCGACATCCCTGGTCGCTGAGTCAGTTGTTCTGACTTGCATGGTGATCGGTGGCTGACCTTCGGACAGAACAGTTCGGATCTCGTCGTTGGTGTAGTCGGAAATCAATCTCCCATTCAGGCGTATTAACTCGTCCCCGCGTAGAAGTCCTGCGTCATCAGCGGGTGAGCCCAACAGAATTTCACGAAAGCGGACGACACCGTCACTCGCCGGAGAAAATCTGAAGCCGTAACCGCTTGTCACGCCGTCTTCGAACAGCGCGCCTTGTTCCTGCTCGTCCTGAACGTTACTGTAGATGTCAGGGTTTACACGCAATGCTCTGATGAGCTCCTCAGGCGTTTCGAATCCTACTGGATTGAGTGGTGGCACCTGATCGTAGTAGATGTAGTAGTCCAGCATGTCAAATCCAACGCGTCCCTTGATGTCATCCACAGAACAAGTGGTGATATCTGCTGGAGTTACATATTGGACTTGCTGATCAGGCTCTAGTGGTGGATCGTTGGGTGCTGATTCAGGGTCGCCGGATGATCCCCCACATGATGTAAGCAGTGCAGTGGTTACGACTGATAGGGTCATCAGGACACGGGGCATTTTCAGCAACATCAAATTCTCCTTGGTTAGTTCAGTTAGCACTTGTTTTCAGTAACGAACACGCTCCAGAAGTTTAACAGCCCAGTGTATCCAAAGGCGCTGCGGGACTTTCATCAGACTATCTTCTATTTCAAGCTAGCATTGAATAAAAACCTTGGAAGTATCATCACACAATGGTGGCAACATATAGAGTTCGACAGTGGTTGGCCTTCTGCGCTGTACGCGTTGCTGAAAGCGGCTGTGTTGGGCAGAAGCCGGCTTGGGAGTCGCACTTGCCCATCGAATTTGCCGTAGCCGATTATTCTGTCTGTCTGTCTGTCTGTCTGTCTGTCTGTCTGTCTGTCTGTCTGTCTGTCTGTCTGTCTGTCTGTCTGTCGTCAGTTACCGGGTGTCTCTGAATCCTTTACAATGAGCCATGAGAATACGGGTACCTCTTCGCTATATCACTGTTTTTGGTGTTTCTGCACTCGTCGCGCTGGCTGTCGGAATCGTCTTTTTCCTTGGTTTTTCCAGCGCCGCCAAAAACACGCGACTATTGATGAGCGATCAGGCCAAGGTCATGATCAGTGCCATGGAGCGTAATATTTCGATGTGGCTTCAGCCTGTAGACAGTCAGGCCTCATGGGTTGCCCGGCATGTTTCAGACAATGCTGAAGCGCTCTCTCATCTTGAACAATTTGACTCATTCATGCTGGGAGCGTTGGCTGCAACAAGTCAGGTTGCTGGTATGGCCCTCGTTTCCCCTGATGGTATTAGTCGACGCTGGACACGTGCTAACGGCGGAGCCTTGACTGAGGATTGGTCTTCTAGGGAGGAGATCAAGTTGTGGATAGAGGACGCTAGACAACGCTTTGAAGCGTCGTGGATTGAACCGTTCTTTACTGATACGATTGGCAAAACCATACTGCTTCACGATTTGCCGATACATGGTGCAGACGGAAAGTTGCTTGCCATTCTGGCTCAGATCGTGCCCATAGAAGAGTTGTCGAGTCACGTTGTCGATCTTTCTCCCCGTGAGGGTATGACACCCTTTATTCTCTATGGTCAAGACCTTGTACTAGCACACCCCCTGTTAGTTGAGGGGGCTGGGAACGGTGGAAGTAATTTCACACCATTGATGCCACTGTCTGAACTCAACGATGAAGTTCTTGAGCGTATCTGGTCTCCTGACGATGAAGAGCTTTTCTTTCTTGATATCGAAGATAACGTTAAGTCCAGCGGTGCGTTCATCGAAGAGCTTGAGCGTTACTTCATTTATCTGTACAAAAAGAATGAAAGCTATGGACCCATACCGTGGATTATAGGGGCACATCTCAATACGGAAATCTACGGTGGTGATGAAAGTAAGCGTTTGTTGCGTGCCTTGATAAGCAGCATTGTCGTGTTACTGGTGGCAATTGCAGGCGCTGTCCTGTTGGGCCGTTATATCACTCGACCTGTTACTGCCATCGCGGAGGCTGCACGACTGGTTGAAGCCAACAGGCTTGCAGAAGTACCCGTTTTGGCACCTAGCCATATGCAGGAACTCGATGATGCCGCGCGTTCCTTTAATCAAATGCTGGTGGATCTGCGTGAACGAACCCTGATTCGTCAAACGCTGGGACAGTTTGTACCGGAAGAAGTCGCCCGTACCTTATTGTCTGAAGGTGGAGCTCTACCCTCTGAAACGGCTCAGGCAACGCTGCTGTATTCTGATATAGAGGGTTTTACTGCTTTAACCGAATCATTGGGTGCCACAAAAGTGGTTGCTATCCTGAATGCCTATTTTTCAGCGATGGTTGAAGTTCTGGAAAGTTATCAGGGAGTCGCCACGCAGTTTCACGGTGATGCCATACTCGCCACGTTCAATATTCCGATCGATAATCCCGAGCACGCCAGTAATGCCATCATGGCAGCGTCAGACATGCTGGAGATAGTCAAGACTCAGCATTTTGCAGGACATCATTTACGTATTCGTATTGGTATTGACACTGGTGCAGTTGTGGCAGGCGCTGTGGGTGCCGCAGGCAGGCTGAGCTACACGGTGTATGGAAATTCGGTAAATCTGGCGGCACGTCTGGAGAGCCTGAACAAGGAATTTGGTACTGGCGTGCTTGTATCGGAGAATACCGCACGGCTTGCCGGTGATCGTGTTGATTTACGTGTTATTGGTGAGACGTCGATACGTGGACAAGCAGGTATGATCAAGATCTATACACATGAAGGTGGCGATGAATGAATTATTTAATTGCCTCACCTTGGGAAATACTGGATATTTTCTGGTGAGTGAGATAGAAATACATACCATCACTTGATGAGTCCGCCTGTTGTTTCAGCGCTCTAAATTGGCACGCAACTCAGGAAAATGTGTCTTCTGGTGGTATCCTCAACATGACTAAAGAGTTGAGGATTCGGCAAATGTCCAGACAAATTTTTACTTCGATATACGGTGCGCTGTAAACGGTAGCCAGGCCGCTGGGACGGGAGTTAGCGCAAATTTCTCCGACGTGTCTATTTGAGCAACCTGCCTTGACGCCGTGAAATTTTTTTCATCACAACCCACGCAATGAATGAGCAACATGCATGTGTCATTCTCACATGGTAGTTTTACGCGTGAAATTACGTTAGCAATATCACTTTAGAAAACCAGAAAAACGGTTTGCTCGCATGGGATATACTGAAATTTGTAGAACTCTTAAAAGATTTTGAAGTAATTCAAGTACCGCTGCGTGATATTCGTGAATTAAAAGAGGCCTATTGGTTTGGACTGGGTGCACCACCAATTAGCGAAGAAATTGCGCAACATGCAAATTAAATTTACGAGGCAGATCTCTCTTATCCCATTATCCTTTGCTCGAAAGGCAGGCTTATGAATGGTATGCACCGAGTTTGCAAGGTATTTATCGAAGCACAGGAAACCATTTTGGCAGTTAGATTTACAGAGCTTCATGACCCAGACAATTCTGGAAACTGCCTGATGACTTACCGTACTGAAACCCGGATAACGCTGCTGAGTCAGGTGTGGCGTAGTCGCTCGGCAAGGCATTTTAAAGGTCGATATGGAAAACTTCTGGTTCAATGAAATTATCAAGGCTGCGGTCTTGTTCAGCTCAGCATTTTTACTGGGTAAATGGGTGTTAACAAAAGAAATTCGAGTTAACTACACCCGTAAGATATTGCATTTCATTCTATTTTTTCTCCCGATCTATCTCGCCTCGTTAAATCCGTTTGAACATACACTTGCCACAATACTGATCAGTGGAGTTAATGTGTTTGTGTGTCTGGGGCTATTTGCCGAGCCTTTCAGACGTAAATCTGTATTTCTGGCCACCTCATTTGCAGCACTTGATAGACCTGAAGACAGGCCGTTCACTCTACTCTGGTTATCTACCCAGGTTCTGGCAACTTATGCGGTGCTTGTTATCATGCTGGCCTGGTTGTCTCGATATGATGCTATCGATTTAATCTATATCACCGTGCTTATTGCAGGAATCGGTGATGGACTGGCTGAACCTGTTGGCATCCGTTTCGGAAAACGTAAGTATTCGACGTACGCTTTGTTTTCAAGTAAAAAATATGTTCGAACGGTAGAGGGAAGCTTGTGTGTATTTGTCAGCGGTCTTTTAGCGGTTGCTCTTTTTCATACCCAACTTGACTCCACGCAGTTGATCGTGTCGCTGCTTGTAATTCCAATAGCAATGACTCTGGCTGAGGCGTGGTCACCGCATACTTGGGATAGCCCCTTTTTGTGCCTGGTAGGCGGTAGCTCAACTGTTCTGGTTTTAGAGGTGTCGAAAATTTTATGACGTGTTTGGAGTTATCAGTCGTGCTGAATTCGGCTTGCGCAGATACTTGTAACTGGCTGTGCTGTGCGCAGAGAATAGCGTTTCATACGTCGCGACTCATCGTTGTACGTGTGTTCACTGTCTCAGCAGTTTGTCCAAACGATACTTTGCGCTCCTCATCCGTCATGGGTTTGTTGGCATTCAGTGCCTTACCCAGATCTACGCCACGACGCACTGCTGGTCTGTCCTTGATGGTAGAACGCCAACGCGCCACGTTCGGAAAATTATCGAGGGGTTGCTGCATAGCCTTCGCGATTAATATCCAGGGCCAGGAGCACATATCTGCAATGGAGTAACCTGAATCCAGTATGTACTCGCGTCCTTCAAGCCGTCTTTCGAGTACACCAATACAGCGATTGTATTCGTTCTTGTAACGCTCTGCGCTATATATATGATCTCCTTGTGCATAGTTGAAAAAATGACTGTGTTGTCCGGCCATCGGTCCAAGATTGCCTACCTGCCAATACAACCATTCATCAAGACGGATACGTTCACGAATGTCGGTGGGAATAAACTGACCGTGTTTTTTCGCCAGGTAGGTCATGATTGCGCCACTTTCAAACACGCTTATGGGCTCGCCATCCACATCGTGATCAACGATGGCTGGCATGCGGTTATTTGGGCTGATAGCCAGGAATTCGGGTTTGAACTGATCTCCAGCGCGGATGTTGACAGGGATCATATTGTAAGGAATTTCCAGTTCCTCTAATAGTATTGAAACCTTCCAGCCGTTTGGCGTAGGCCAGTAATGGAATTCAAGCATGGTGTTTTATTCCCGGTGTTACAGGGGAAAAAAGTTAATTTGGCGTATCTGGTTAACGACACGACATGGCGGCGCCAGAGTCGAGTAGTTGTCGAATAACCTGTTGGTCGATGCCTGCTTCAGTGAGTACTTCATGAGTATGTTGTCCGAGGCGTGGTCCACCCATACGGTACTCATTGGGCGTTCCATTGAACAGCGCGGGTGGTCGTGTCTGGCGTAGAAGGCCCGCATCGGGATGATTGTACTCCACGATCAGATTGTTCGCTTTGATTTGCGGGTGCTTGATCATTTCGCTGCGTGTCAGTACGGGGGAATGTGGAACATCGTGTTTGTCGAGCAGATCTATCCACTCAGCGGTGCTGCGTAGACGAAGCGTATCCTGAGTTAGCTGTAATCGCTCATTCTTGAATTTTTCAAGACCCGGTGTGGTGAGAAAACGGTAATCTGTTTTCCACGCTGGTTGTTCACAGGCATCAGCCAGTTTTTCCCAATCGACGCGTCGAAATGCGGCGACAGAAATATACCCATCAGCGGTTTCGTATATCAGATCAATGAAACTCTGCGCAGTCTCTGTTTCAAGCTCATCGCCTACAAAAGTGTGTCCGCCCATATCCGAAGACCAGAGGAAATGTACGACCGTGTCCAGCATGTTGAGTTGAATATGCTGGCCTTCGCCAGTTCGCTCGCGTGCAAATAGCGCAGCAGTGACCGCTTGCGCCACAGTAAAGCCTGTCAATTTGTCGGGCACAATGGTACGAACGAGGGTGGGGCGCGCGTTGTCTGACCCCGCTTGCACGGTCGTTAAACCGGATAACGATTGCACCAACGGATCAAAGACTGGTTTGTGAGCATACGGACCGGTTTGGCCAAATCCGCTGATGGAGACATAGATGATATTGGGGTTGAGCGTTTTAGCGGAGTCATAGCCAATGTCAAGGCGATCCACCACACCTGGCCTGAAATTCTGGATGAGCACGTCAGCGGTGCTAATAAGCTGATTTAAAGCGTTAGCAGCGCCATCTTTTTTCAAGTCAAGTACGACAGATCGTTTGTTACGATTATTGTTCAGGAACGATGCAGAAAACCCGCCACGCCGTGTGGCAACATGACGCGAAGAATCCCCTTCCGGGCTTTCGATTTTTATTACATCAGCACCTTGATCTGCCAGTATCATTGCGCCGAGTGGGCCGGATATCATACTGCTAAGGTCGAGAATGCGAACAGAATTGAGTGGGCCAGCCATGAAGTGGCTCCTTTTTGATAGAGGAATCGGGCAGAAGTAGACGATGTCTGTGACAGGTATGCCATCCGGTTAAAGAACGTACGGCCGTCATACTTTCGCAGGGATGATGTTTACTGTCTTGGACTCTACATAAGAGTAATTCTAACCGGAGCCCGCGTTGTGTGACACATTATCGACTTAAAAGAATAGCTATCCTTACAATAGATTCATCGCCGCATGATCTAACACGCTCGACTTCCAGGACAAGTGGGATTCTGGAAATTCTGGGTAGATTATGCCTCCGGCTAAGGATCTTACACACCATATCAGTGTGAGTAGAATTCGCTTTCGATAAATGGTACAGAGAAGGAATGGTTTTTTCATGAGCAAATCGGACTATGGGCTTGTCAAAATTATTACTCGTCAGCAAATCGGTCTTCCAGTGTGCCTTTTAATATCGTCAGTGCTCATGTCGGGATTTTCTCTCACCGCGCCTGCTATAGCACTCGCCAGTACACAGGCGAAAGATTATCAGTTCGATGGTTACTGGACCACCTCAAAGCTGACCTCAATCGTCGAAATCAACCGATGTGAGGATTCATTGTGTGCGGAAATTGCCTGGATGTGGGATGTCGCAGTTGGTGGCCGGGAGATGATGGACATCAAGAATTCGGCGCAGGCGAAACAGAAGATGCCTCTGGTTGGCTTGCAACTTTTCAGTAAATTTCGTAAAGATGGAGATAAATGGCGAGGGCGTATCTATAATCCGGAAGATGGGCGAACTTATCGGGCCGTTGTATCGGTACATAGCACGAACATTCTGCGGCTGAAAGGGTGCTGGGGGCCTTTCTGCCTGACTCGGTACTGGCATCGCTTGCGATCCATCCCTATTCCGACCGAAAGTATGCTTGACTCACGCAAGTGAAAGAAAAGTGTGTGCGCGATTAACACATAACATGCGTAAAGCCTTCTTCTGCAGTTTCTCACCTCGGCTGATGACCTACCGGCTTCGTTGAGGGAATCGAAAGGTACTACACAAAGAAAACGTGGGTGAGGCGAAAACGGGACGGGTAGGGTTAATCCCACGCCTGATAGTTCCTGACGTGGAGCAATAAAAGCTCAGCCAATATGCGACAGTGTGTATGCGCTTATACTTGGCCGCTGCACTGCTGACTAACGGCAATGTTGGGGGGCGTTGATGTGGCAGTTTGGAGGTAATAAGTGTTTAATGTTTCCTAGACTCTCTTTATTACTTGGCATTCGCCTGGATTTTTTGATGAAAATACCAACCCGCCCGGCCGCGGCTCTCTCCATCCCAGTGGCAGATCCTGTTCATTCAGATAGACAATCTGTATCGCGCCATGAGTGATAATGCTCCTACACGTGTCGATGAAAAGGCCGCACGCGCACATCTGGATACGGTACTCAGTGACCACGTACAAGCCTTCGAGACGTTCTTCCTTGCGAAGTTTCTGAATCTGTCGTTTGAGTATTTACCGCTTGAGTCGATCGACGCGGAAAAAGAAATTTGCCGAGTGAGTTTTCCGATGTCAGACATGCTCAAAAACCCGCAAGGCTTGCTGCACGGAGGTGTCATGGCCACTGTTCTGGACATATCGATGGGTCATCTTGTAAACAAAGTGGCGGGTCCCGGAGCAACAATTGAAATGAAGGTACAGTACATGCGCCCGGTGAGCGAGGGCATTGTGACTGTCGAGGGCCGATTTACACGCAGGGGGCGAACATTGGCATTCATGGAAAGTCGTCTATCTGATGCAAACGGCAAGTTATCAGCCCTAGCAACGGCAACTTGGAAAATGCCTTAAGCGGTAATTCTAACACCCCGCTAACGAGCACAAATCAGCCAATAGCATGGGCTCTATTTTAATACTGTTTTCACGTGCGTCTTTTAGTGATTGCAAGCCGTGTGCACCAGGTAGGCGGATTTGGCAGCTCTCATCAACAGAGGGTGTGTTCAGGATCATCTCCTTGCATCCATGGCATCATTCCTGAGCATTTGACCTGACGCACTCTGTTTGCTTTACCGGAAAAGAGCCTGTGCCTGGTGAGGCGCTTATTTTGCGAGATGCTGAGATTACCCAATGTGAAGGGCGTGCAGGGTTCACTGCCGTGCAATCAGCATTACTTTGATCAGCGACATGATCCTTGTCAATTCGTGGTCACAGCTTTACGCCGTTTGAACTAAAACTGGTAGCTGAAGCTTGTTTGCACAATGACGGCTTCATTCGTTTCGAATTCGGCCGTAGAGAACTGTTGTTGTAAAAAAGCTGCCCGGAAGCGAACTTTGGTATTTGGCGTTAGACTCACACCGTACTTCGCTCCGATTGTCACACTGTTCATCGCATCCAGACGATAATCGGCGCTGGCAAAGCCGTCCTCAGGCAGGATTGCACGTAGTTGATCATCAACATCAAGCTTGCGCTGATAGAAGTCAGCAGAGCTTTGCTGGTAAAAACGTATATGGGGTTCTATGAATTGTCTGGGTGTCAGTTGATGGTGATAGCGGGCATCCAGTGTGTTGGACGTAATACCCCAGTCATCACTGTAGAGCCGGTAGCCAAAGTGCACTGAATGCCGCGTATCCTTGATTTGATGAATGAGCTTGGTAGAGGCGCTGGCACGACGTCTGGATTCAGGACGGCTCTCGGTAAACGTTTCCAATATACGATCACTCTCATCCGCGACGCTGATAACCTTGTAGGGGTCTGTGTGATATCCCAATGATTGACTAAACGATATTGTCAACTGAGCCAGAGTATTGCGGTTTATTACCTGTGTTAAACCCAAAGCAACATCTGTTGTGTTGCGTTGTCCTTCGCTAAATTCACGTTCAATGTCAGTATTGCTTAGAGGCGCTGGTGTACCTTGCGAGTAACTTCGCGAGATGGTGTCAAACGTAGCAGCAATACCGAAATCAATGGTGGTGTTCTTTGATACACTCTCGCGTTTCAGACCCACAGAGCCTCCCACGGAATCATAGTCAGATTCTGTTGAGTACACGGCTCCATAGTTCAGGGTATGACTACGTGTGATCTCTCTATCCTGACTGACTCCAATCTGTGTACGTACATCAGTGAATGCTGTTGCTGCCGTGTCACGGCCTCCTGAAGTTGCAAAACCGGCACCCCCTGATGCACCGGTGTAGGTGACTGATCCTTCTGAGCCTCTGATGGCACCGGTGGGAGAAGCTCCTGACATGGTGTCGTACACAAGCAGAATAGATGTCGAGTTTTCGTCATTGTCCCGTGTCAGGTCCCATACGGCTTTGGACACATTGACCCTGTTCTGAGCTTCAGAGTACGACAGGTAGGAAAAATCGGTATTCCAGTTGTTCTGAGCAACCGTGTTACCGGCCGATACCAACGTTAGTGCAGCCAGCGCCAGCTTGTGCTTCAGCATACTCATCTCAGTTGCAACCGCAGCCTCCGCCACGTACACCGCCACCTCCCGTTGAAGCTTCGCGCGAGAAGTAAATATGCTCATCGATGCTTTGATCCACCGTATTGAGTACCGGTTGCATACCATCACGCGCCAGAACACCGCGCTCCCAAGGTTTAACTTCCTCATAGCCTAAGGCGCCGCCAAAAGACGAACAACTGCTGGTCAGGAATGCTGTAACGAGTACGAGCGTCAAAAAGAATTGATTTGCCGGGCGCTCGTAATTTCTGGACACCGTCGATTTGCCAGGCAAGCACAAGATACTCATAAGCCTTCTTCCAGCTCAGCGACGACCTGCTTTTCCAGCTTTTCAATGTCTTTTGCACGAAAACCGATGTGTTGCCACGACACTGTGCCGTCTCTGGCAATGAGATATGAGCTGGGCATGCCTCTGATGCTGTAGTCAACAGCGGTTTGGCCGGTGGGGTCATAGGCGATCACGAAATTGGGCCGGGTGGCTTCGAGAAACTTTGTTGCATCTGTAGAATCAGCATCGAGATTTATGGCGATAACCTTTAACCCTGCTGCTTCATGGCGCGCCTGTAGTTCATTCATCCATGGGAATGAGCGCAGGCAGGGTGCGCACCATGACGCCCAGAAATCCAGATACACCACGCTGCCCCTGAAATCTTCCAGTGAGACTTGTTGATTGATACCTTGTAGCTCGAAGACCGGAGCAACCGTAGTCTGGAGTGAACTGGCAACCGTCTGCGATGTAGGAAGTGATCCCAGTATGCATGTCAATAGAAGCTGTTTTGTTGCTCTACCGATTGATCTATTCATCGACATTATTGTCGAACCCCTCGAAATATCGCGTGTTTTTGCATTGATAGGCATGTTTCGGCCGCCTCTTGGTTGCTTTTCAATGGTTCCAGAGTGAGACCTGTGCTGTTTTTACAGTTTGTGTGCAACATCGCATCACGGCTGAATAAGGCGCAGACTGCGCTACCTGCTATCAGATCTGCCTCGACCTGAGCCACTTTGTGGTGAAAGCATGTAGAGCTTTGTCACGAACCAGGCACGCAGGTCCCACAATGGCCTGTATTTCAGTCAGCAACACTCCGATAACTGTTCTCGCAACACTCTGCTGGCTGCTTAAGGAGCGCTTGAATGACGCAGGTTTTCACCTTTAAGAACCTCAGCAGCGTAGTTACAGTACCGCTGCTGGCTACTGTAATGGTTGCTTGCGCTCCTCCTGATGCGCCCAGCCTCGGTGCTGCTACTGGAGAAAGTGCGAGCACGGCTGGAGGGGTTGCTGCGCCATTGTCAGATGCTGCGTTCAATGCATTGCCCATTGAT
This sequence comes from Granulosicoccus sp., assembly GCA_045106195.1. Taxonomy (GTDB): domain Bacteria; phylum Pseudomonadota; class Gammaproteobacteria; order Granulosicoccales; family Granulosicoccaceae; genus Granulosicoccus. The sequence goes on along the minus strand of JBGCEH010000024.1, from coordinate 6,640 downwards.
ACTCAGTACAAAGTGGTGAACAAGTTGCTATCCAGTGTTTACAACGGCATGCCTGTTGATGAGTTCTATAACGTGTCTGGTGGTACTGCTATGAATTATCGGCGTGATAGCAGTTTTACCTTGAGTGAGTTGCGTAAATCCATGCAAACGCCTCTGAGTCCTGAGCAAAAGGCAGAGTTGGATAGTCAGATTGTCGGTGATGAAGACAGGCTTGATGAGCAAGGTCAATCGGCACCGCTAGAGGCTCGATTCAAATTTGACGTAAATCGACCCAAGCAGATGCCTCTGGCGCGCATATTCCATTATCCGATCAGTCGTGATGCATATTCGCAATGGATGGCATGGCATTTGGCCAACACAATTCTGTTCTCTCCTGCCGAGGAAATAGACAGCGCGGATATTACAGATGTGCAAAACCTCTTCAGACGATTGGACTTGCAGATCATGGACAGGCGGAGTATCCGCGACATAGTGTCAGCGCACCAGCGAAGTGTCGAGAACTGGCGACGCTTTCGCTCACCTGAAGACAACACCCGAGAGATGATCGAAATTTACCTGGGTCTGTTCGATAAGGACGATGACGTACCCAACGCCTCACAGGCCTGTCGTGATTTGTACCTCACCGACGAGTCACAAGGGTACAAACTTGCCTTCACAGATTTCCCCAATGCAGAACCCGTGCTTGTACTGGATCAATATGTAACCAATTGCAGTGATTTTTACGATGTTATTGCAGGGCACCCACTTTTAATACCCAGAGTGGTCTCAGTGCTTGTTGACTATTTTTTCTCTGAGTCCCCTATTGACGAGCGGCTGGAAATGACCGCCGCGATCACCGACAGTAACCCACAAACCTTTGAAGATGTATTCAACACCATTCTGTTTTCCGCTCGTTATTTGTTGGATACCGAACGAGCCAAGTCCATAGAGGAGGCTTATCTGGGCACGGCCAAACGCATGAACTGGGATGCCCACCCCGATGTATTCAAGGGCATGGTATCAGGAAGAGGTGCTTTGTCTCGTACAGATATGCGTGAGATGGGATGGTCACCAATGTCTTTCAAGCTTGGACGTGTGAGCTCTGTACCTCTGGATTCATTGAGCTTTGGCAACTACCACAAAGCGCTGCGTGAGACGTTGATGCTCGATAAAAAACGGTGGCGAGATGCATTGGGTCTGGAGAAACCGAGTGTTCCCGATCCTGCGCCCATAGAGCCGCCGGATCAAGACGCCTCATTACGCGACAAGGCAGCTTACGAAGCAGACTTGAAGAGGTATCAACTTGAAGTAGACGCATTGGCACCTGATGTACGAAGAGAATACGATTCAGCGCTAGCGCTTTATCAGGAAAAATCGGACCACTACGGGCTCATCGATGACATGAATACGGCAGAATTGGTTGACTACCTGTTTCTAACCATAATCGAGCGACGTGCCACCACGACAGAACGAAATGCACTGACGCGAATCTATGCTGATGAGGGGCATCTTGACCCAGATTTCAGTAACGTATTTGCTCGCTCTGGCCGTCAGGATGAGATTGCGCAGATTACTTTCGACTACCTGTCAAGACTTCCAGAAACCTACTATCTGCAATCGCTACGATAGTCAGGGCAATTCATACATCATTATTTACGCACGGTCATGAACAACGTTGATTACCAGCATATACGGGCACGACACCACTATGAAAAGACGTGAATTTCTAAGGCGATGCAGCGCTGTGGGTATCGGCGCAACTGCACCCACACTGTTCGGTATCCCTGGACTCATAAACCAGGCAGCCGCCATGCCTATGGTGGACGCTGCGGACTTCCGCACGCCAGATGTTTTGCCTCAGGTTATCAATATCTTCTTGTATGGCGGCGCGTCCGAGCTTGCGGGCAATCTGACTAACATGGATCTGATTAATCGCAATTCTCAAAATCCTTATCCGGAGCAATTGCGTCGATCAATCATAGACGGTGGGCAAGTAACTGCACATGGTTTCTGGGCTGATGCGGGTGGTCGTGCTATGGAAGATATGCTCAGAACCAATGATTTGAGTATTTATCGCACGATTAATCGCCGAAAGAACAATACCCGCGCCCACCGACCCAGTGTATTTTCAAGTCTCAAAGGTTCACTGGCAATTGACGCTGCACCGGGCATGGGGTCAACTATTGCAGCTTTGTTAAATGCGCATAAATCTCAATTGGAAGGCTCGGCCTTGCTCGGTGGACGTCAACTGACTGATATGGTGTTGCCGTTTGTCTCTTTTGAAGGCAGTACCACAGCGTTTGCTACTGATCCGGATGCGGGGCTGCCGCTGCAATTGCGTGGTTTGAGTCTTGACCAGCAATTTGACAATCCGTACACACGCGCTCTTAACTCAACGGATGTGGAGCTCGAAGCACTGATCGACAAGATGGTGGATTCATCACAGCGGGTTCGCTATGACAAGGTTTATGAAGGATTTGAGCTACGACGTAAAATGGAGGCGTTGATTGGTAATTTGCAAACAGCCGCCGAACAGCCTCTACCCAGCATGCCGCGCAACATTGCTGGTGAGATTGATCCGGATGTTGATCCGGCTACCGGGTATTTGCGCTACCCCGTTAACAATCGCTACAGTGCCCGAATCAAAGCAGCTGTAACGCTGGCCGTCAACAACCCGGATTCCCTGTTTATCACTGTGGGTGGTGGTCTGGGAGGCTGGGACGATCACAGCTCGGCGCTGGAAGACTATACGCCGAGAATGCGTCAGATCATGGAAGCATTGCGTGTAGCAATGAAACACATTCGCTACTCGGATCGCGAGCACGGTGGAATCCGCAAGACGGATAACATTATCATCAAAGTGCATGGTGACTTCGGACGTAACGTTAATCTGAATAATTCAGAAGGCTGGGATCATGGCAATAACCAGAATCTTTATACTCTTGGCGGTGAAGCGCTTCGCCCACGCGGTGCATTGGGTAAAGTTGTGGGTAGAACCGAAGTGTTTGGACCTGCCAATCAGAACAGGCAGTACACTCAGCCTACTCAGGGCAGCTATGAGGCCGAGCCTCTGGCCATCGCATCCACTGTCTATCAATATTTTGGAGCCAGAAACCCACAGGCGCTGACCCGTGATAACGTCATGAATCCCGAAGGTGATAAAGCCATTGATGAAAGCGTGGCCGGGGAGTCCGTGTTTTCGATTTAGCATTGCCATAACGTTTTCTAACCGACTCGGGTGTCAGCCCTGAGCCTTCGTACCAGGTTGCTTGCATAGCATCTGGCCAAGATCTGGAACGGCCGTAGTTGGTAGGGCTATGACAAGGATAAACCCGAACTCTTTCATCAACTTATGTTTAGATCATTAACCCTCAACGAATTGTAGCTTGTGGACTTTCCTGAAAATGCTGAGAAGGGAATCAAGGAATAGCCTCACAGTGATTGACTGGCGCATGGTTTTCTTCAGATCAGCTGAGTTCATTACTTGACTGGAGAGGTGGAGTACGTTTAATTTCACACTGGGTTGACTAGCCTCATCTCTTAGCGAGACAAGGTTCATAACTGGGTATTGCTACCGGAAGGTGATTGTAAGTATGTATTACAATTGTGAACTTGTATTTACATGTTTAGTCGATACTTCACGGCACTCCATCCTAAATTAGACCTACTTTAAGAAGAAACCCAATGAACTCGACTACCCCAATTTCAAGCCTGCCTGTTATCATTATCTTGTCTCTGGCCTTGTTTCTCTCGGGTTGTTCTAGCTCAGACAACAGCTCATTAAACGAGGCATCAGATCAAACGAACGTTACTAGCGAAACCACAACAGGTGAGACGTCTGAGGGTCCAACAGACGAGGCGGGTGAGCCCACAGCAGGTGACACGTCTGATGATGCAATGAACGATGTGGATGTGACTGAACCGACACTTGAACTAGTGGCCGATAAAACCGTTCGCCTCACTTGGGGGGCAAGAGAAGGAGCGTTGTCCTATCGTGTATTCGAAAATCCGGACGGTGTAGCGGGCTTCAGTCCGATTAGCGAAGTTCTTGACAACTCGACCTTCTCATTTGAACATCGCGTTGCGCTTTACTTACGCGTGAATGCCAGTTACCTCGTACAAATTTGTTACGCGATGGACTGTGTGAATTCGGAACCAAGGTTCATGACTGGTACGCTCGATGATGCTGTTGGCTACGTAAAAGCGAGCAATGCCGAGGGTGGCTACCTGAGCCCAGGCCAACAGGAGGCGCCGGCTGTTATTGGAGGTGATCGTTTTGGGTCGTCAGTGAGTCTCAGTAATGATGGCAAGACACTAGCCGTGAGTGCGCCACGTGAGGACAGTTCTGCGTTTGGTGTCAATGGTAGTCAGGACGACAATACTGATCTGAACTCCGGCGCTGTATATGTATTTGTTCGTAACAATGAGCGATGGCAACAGCAGGTTTATCTCAAAGCCGACGGCCCAGGCAGGCGTTGTTGTTTAGGTGGTGACGCTGTGTTGCCCAAAACCTCACTGAGTTTGAGTGGTGACGGTAATACGCTTGCAGTGGGAGCCTATTCGTACAATTTTGATGAACCGGGTGAGGTTTATGTATTCACAAGAAGTGGTGAGGTTTGGGAGCAGCAAGCTTCTGTGGAAGCCAGTTTTTCAACAGATGCAGAAGGGGACGCTATTGTTAATGGTTTTGGAGCATCTGTAAGCCTGACACTCGATGGAGACACTCTGGTGGTGGGCGCCCCCTCGGAGCAAAGTGCCGCAACCGGTGTTAACGGTAACCAGAATGACAGTTCAGTTGTCAACGCCGGTGCTGCGTACGTATTTGAACGTAACAATGGAGAATGGCAAGAGCAGGCATATCTTAAAGCCAGTAACACAGGTCGATTATTTGAGTTCGGCTCTAGTGTTGTCATTAGTGCCGACGGATCAACCATAGCTGTCGGTGCATTGGGAGAAAGCAGCATTGCTTCGGGAATTCTGGTACGCCCATCAAGTGAAGAGGTGATGCAAGAATTTTCAAATAATAATGCAGGGGCAGCTTATGTATTCGCTCATAATGGTGGAGGTTGGCAGCAACAGGCGTTTATCAAATCAAGTAATCCGGAAGTAGATGATCGATTTGGCGAAGCGGTCACCTTGAGTGCTGATGGCAATATTCTTGCGGTCGCTGCCAGCGGAGACGATAATTTTGCGGGCGCAGTCTATGTTTTCACTCGTAACAGCGGCGATTGGGACCAGCAAGAGTATCTGAAGGCAGGTAACAATGGTTTGGCTCCGGGTGCCCAATTTGGTAGTGCCATAAGTATTAGTGCAGACGGTAGCACGTTGGCCATAGGTGCCAGCGGCGAAGCCGGTTTCTCAAACGGAATTAATGGCGACCAGTTTGCAGTCCTGCCCAGACCTGGCTTTGGTCAGTCTGATGGTGCCCTGTCTATAGGGGCTGCCTATGTCTTTACCCGCAGCTCCAACGACTGGACGCAAGTCGCCTACGTGAAGGGCACCAATAACACACCTGATATTGAGAATATTGGTATAGGCTTTGGTGAGTCTGTCAGCCTCAGCGGAGATGGGCAAACTCTGGCTGTAGGTACAAGTGAAGAAGCAGGTGGCGTTAGTGGAATAAACACCGATCGCTTTGACAGTTCAGCACCCGGGGCGGGCGCTGTTTTTGTCTATTGATGCAGGTTGTAAATTAAGCCTGCCAGGCTAGTCTGAAAGACCATTCGTCAGCAAAGAAATTCTGTAAAACTCCTGCATTTTTGTGGATTATTAATGCTGCTTTACTTTCAATGCCAGCTGTGGTCTCGTTTGATTAGGCACCGGCAAATAATCGAAGTCTTGATGGATTGTTTGTCGCCGGTAACTACGTCGATGAAAAAAAGTGGCGATCTCCATATTCAAGCCAAGTCTGGCTCCAAGCCAGCCACCCACAAGGTTTGTGATTACTCCAAACAGTTCGTAGAACAAAAACAGTAACGCGATCTGAAGCGGTGTGTAGCCCAATGTGTGGAAATGCAACACCACAGCATGCGTAAGGCACCGTCAGTGAGCGTGAACGCCCAGTAATTTCCGGTAACGATCGTGTATTGCCTGATGCTGACAGGCAAGCGTGACATGGTTCGCATTCGCTTCCCTTATGGACTTAGCGTTTATCTATCTGGGCAACCATTCTGGCAAGTTCAACAGTGCGATTGGCATAGCCAAATTCGTTGTCATACCAGGCGTATATCTTGACGAGTTTTTCGTTGACAAGCATTGTCGAAAGAGCATCAATAATACTTGAACGCGGATCGCTTTTAAAATCAACTGATACCGATGGACGTTCCTCAAAACCCAGGATTCCGGATAGTTCGTTGTTGGCAGCATCTTTTAGAAGTTGATTGATTTCCTCTACGCTTGTATTGCGACTGGCGTCAAATACGAAATCGGTTAGCGATGCATTTGCCAGTGGGACGCGAACCGCATGGCCGTTCAATCGTCCACTCAGTTCAGGAAAAATCTGTGTAATCGCCTTGGCAGATCCGGTGGTGGTAGGAATCAGGCTCATGCCACATGCTCTGGCCCGTCGCAGATCATTGTGCGGTGCATCCAGAATGGTTTGGGTATTGGTCAGATTATGAATTGTTGTGATAACACCCTGTGCTATACCAATATGCTCATG
>JBGCEH010000023.1:0-13082 GCA_045106195.1 Granulosicoccus sp. | reverse complement strand
ATCGGGATGAATTCTAAAGTTACTTCATCGGTTGACGAGCTCTCGCTGGACCATCTAGCAAGCACCGCCAAACGAGTTTATTCACTTCAGATTTAGGACCAATCAATGAAAAACCTGACTATTACTCTTTTGTGTGCCGCTTCGGTGGCCTTTGCCTGCGCACCCGTCCACGCCGAGTCGCCCTTTGTCACGGGCCCTTTCGTTGGACTCTCACTCGGCGGGGCCGGATTCATGCCACGCTCAATTGGCCTGGTCGAGACGGGCGAAAGTGAGCATGACAATGGGGTCGGCAAGCTCACCGCTGGCTATTGGTTTTCTCCACATTGGGGCATAGCCGCTTCGTACATCGATATGGGCGAGTTTACCCAAACCTATACCAGCGGGAGCTTTAGCGGAGATGTCCGCTCGGTTGGACTTGGGCTACTCGGTCGAGTGGCCATTAATGATCGCTGGAGTCTGATCGGAAAAATGACCTTGACCCATAACGAAACCAAACAGACCGAGGTGACAGGCGATCCTGCACAGTTTTTGGATCTGAGCGGTAAATCCACTCAAGTTGTTGTGCCAGGGTTGGAAATTAACTACAAAGTTAACCAGGCAGCCTCACTCTTTATTGAAGCTGAGTCGCGCGGCAAAGCAGCCGAGAAACTGGACACGGCTTACGCCGGTATTGGGTTGCGCTGGCAATTCTAGTCTGTCGATTCCTGATAGCAGCCTGCCTTCTTGGCTGCTATCGCCGCTTGCCTTAATAGCAGACTCTACATTTCCATCATCGACCGCCTCGTCGCAAACCCATATGCTTACATTTCTACATATCATTACAGGCACGCTTGCCGTCTCATCGGGGCTTCTCGGCCTCTTTGTGAGCAAAGGCTCAGTGACTCACCGCATTGCAGGCCGTGTCTTCACCTGTACGATGATTCTGTTGGGTTGTACCGGTATCGCGCTGGCGCAGCAGGTGCCTATGGCAATCTCTGCCGTGGCCGGCGGTGTGATCATTCATCTGGTGATCACCGGCTCGCTGGCCGTACGCTCCAAGACTTGTGCTTTACAACTGATAGACTCAGCTGCGCCAATCGCATCATTGGCCATCAGCCTGACCAGTCTTGCGTTTGCGCGGGAAGCGTGGGACAGCGCCAGTGGGCTTAAAGATGGTTTCTCGGCAATGCCGTATGGGTTCTTCGGCGCATTGATGTTGCTTGTCGCCGCACTTGACCTGAAGCACCGACTGGTAGCAGATACGACGATTGTCGCGCGACGTTACCGCCATATTTGGCGAATGAGTTTTGCTTTGTTTATCGCTGCCGGCTCACTGTTTACTGGACCAGGCGCAACTGCTTTTCCTGCGTGGTTGCAGGCATCTGGGCTGCTGTCAGTCCCCGAGCCCATGATTCTTTTGACTATGATTTTCTGGCTGGTTCGGCTGCGGCTCACACCTCGACGATCCTAGTCTGCGCCTTATGACTTTGCCCCCTGCCAATATGAATAACAACCGCCCCAAGCCGTTGCTCAGTCTCAACCCATTGATGAGCCCACCCACCGTATATGATGAACAATAGTCGGGCATCACCTCGGTCTCGCAGGTGGAAATCAATTCTGACATTGCCTGGTCCTCCGTCTACGTTTCAGGTTGCTCTGCAGCTTGAAGATAAAGACGCTTAACGTAACGATAAACCTGACGTTTGCCTCGGGCCCACAATAATAAGTGCTTCAGAACGCGCAGACCGCAAGCGTTGGTTATCGTTGCAATTGAAAGTCTGCTCTTGACGGTCTAGCAGACTATCGTTCTAACAAACCTCAATTCACACGAAGGACTATAACGGGCACAACGTAGAATTACTTTCGCCAGTTGAAGCGCCTTTATATTCTCTGAGCGTCAACCAATTTAAAAATGGACGTGGTCCCTGTTAGATGTCCGTTTAACTGATTCTATCGGAATAATTATGGAAAAAAGTAATGAAGCCCAACTAACGATTTATTACTTTTCTATTTATGTAGTCAATGTACGGGCCTACGCTATGAGTAGTTTTGCTCAGTGGTGGAAGCTTTTTTTTCGCAGCTCTTTCAGGTAGAGCAGGTTCTGTGGTTGAGAATTATGACATGACGATGAGGGTGTCATTGAGCTTTCCAGCGAATCAGTAATTGCTGTTGGTGAAGAGTTTTTTTCACAAATGCGCCTGGTTGGTACGTTCTATAATGACACTGCTGAGGGCGGTTTCAATGATAACGAGTGTAATGTATTTGCTGGCATCACACTGAAAGCAATGCCCGGTGATATCCTCGTGCTTGATTTTTGTCTCTTTAGATCAAACAACGCAAATTTCTCAGATGCCACGCAGTTGATCATGCGGGACGGCACTGAGTGTGGGAGTTTTGATATCGCCCCTGAATTTGATACACCCTACAGGGCTGGTATCAGTACCGATCTTCAAGCTGGCACTGTGACTTTCACAATCGACGACGTAGAGCGTGTACATACTATTACTACAGCTGCATTCGAACCTGACGCCACACGACAGTTTATATCGACTCAAGCGCGTGCAAGCTCTGGTTCAACTGTTGTCGGCTACTTTTCGATTACCGAACTTGTGCTGACGCTCCGTGTGTCTCTGGGTTGGAAATCAGTGTAGAAACCGGTGGTGGTAGCAGTGGTTGTTCCATCTCAAATGGTAGAGGAATAACAGAGTGGCCATTTATAACAATGGTTGTTCTATCTTTGATTTGTTGCTTACGCTGGATGGAAAGTTGGGATTGAATAGTGTCTGATAGCGCATCAAGGGGTTCGCAACAATACGCTACCTTCCTTCATATCCAGTATCGATGCACCCAGTGCCTTGGCATCATCGGGATCGTGCGTGATCATTATCACGCAGGGTGTGTATTTGGTAATCAATTGGTGCGTTAGCTCAATCATCTCTTTACGTGTCGTGGTATCCAGCGCGCTGAAGGGCTCATCCAGTAACAACACAGGCTTTCGTCTTAGCAGGCAACGAGCCAGTGCAACGCGCTGCTGCTCACCGCCGGAAAGTTGCGTAGGCTGTCTGTTGTCATAATTGGCCAGTCCTACAGCAGCCAGAACGTCCGATATCTGTTGCCTGTCGGTTTTTGACAGCTTAAGGTCAGGGGCAATGCCAAGGGCTATGTTTTTCCATACGGGCAGATGGTCAAAGAGATTGTGTTGCTGAAACAAGGTAGTAACCGGGCGTTGTGCAGGCTCCAGCGCCAGCAGTGATTGTTCATTCCACCGTATGTCGCCATTGTCCGGTTGTATGAATCCGCCAATGAGGTTTAGAAACGTACTTTTCCCGGAGCCACTTCTACCCAGAAGCGCATAAATACCTTGTGTTTCCAGATTGATCGAAAAACGCCAACGTCTTTCAGCTAACGATAGAGTGACGTTGTCAAGGAGCAGCATGTTCATTTCCGCCTATCAACCGCTGCAGTAACATAAAGAGTAGAAGGCATAGCAACAAGAGTAGACCTGCAGTTACCGCCGCCTCATCCAGACGGTAGCTCCCCATTCGTTGATACAGCAACAACGGCAACGTAGTGACCTGTTCGGATCCAAAGAGAGCAATGGCGCTAAGATCGCCTGCCGAAAGGGTTGCTGCAAAGGCGAATGCCATGGCTAGGGGTTTTCTTAATTGTGGCCAGTCTATATAACGCCAGCGTGATAGTCCTTGTACGCCCAACGAGCGAATCAGTTTTTCATGCTGGCCAGCTGCACGCATCATCGGTTCATCCATGATGCGCAATACAAAAGGCAACGCCATGAGACTGTTAATTAAAATCACCAGTAGCAAGGCGACGGAGAACACATCGGCGAAAGGGCGTAGTAAAAGAAACAATCCGGTGCCAAGCACCACAGGTGGAATGATGAGGATCATGTTGCCGGCAAGCTGTAGCCACTGTCCGCTGCGCGTAAGCTTCAGGCGAATGCGAAGGTGTCTGGCACTGACAAGCAGTCCCAGCGAAAGTGTGACGGCAACAACGGCCGCGCATACCGCTGCAACACCAGTATTGACAATAGCGTTCAATGTTGTCGGGTCGGTGATCACCGCCAGAGTACGAGCATTGACACCTGAGATGGCAAGAGCCATTAGTGGAGCGAGAACGAACAGGCTGGCCACCGCTATCAGTAGTGTGTTGACAAGCCTGTGCACAGGCTTGCTCCATAGCGAGGCGTATATGTTCAATTTAGACGATGAACCCACGGAGTTTTTTACCCACCCTGAAACACTTTTGAAACCAATAGTAGTATCGGCTTTAAACAGTGTGGATAAGAGAGTTAACAACAGGCAGATACTGAACTGAATACAGGCCAGGGTCACGGCCATCGGAATATCGAAGTCAAAGCGTAAAGACTGATAGATGGCGACTTCAATGGTGGTCGCCCTTGGACCTCCGCCCAGTGTCATGACGATGGCAAAACTTGTAAAACACAAGGTAAATACCAGTAATGCAAGTCCGGGAAGCTGTCCTCGCAAGGTCGGCCACTCTATAAATTTCCAGGCTGACATTGGACCCATACCCAACTGTCTGGCCAGTCGCCAGTTGGATTGAGGAATCGACTCCAGTGATATGAGCATGATGCGGGCAGCCAGCGGCATGTTGAAAAACACATGCGCGATCAGGATGCCCGTAAGGCCATAGAATGCAAGTGGCTCCAGACCGACAAGCTCTCGCACCTGGCTAAGCCAGCCAGTTCTTCCATAGACCGCAACGATGCCATAGATAGCCACGATGGTCGGAATCACCAGTGATAGGCTGAACAGGGTAACAATGATGTTACGGCCGGGAAATTGCTGAGTATGGGCCAGTGCTAGTGCCACTGGCAAGGCACACCCCAGCGACAGTAAGGTCGATAGTAATGCCTGATAAAGACTGAAGCGAATGACACGTTGCGTATACGTATCTGATAGTGCGGATGCCCAGTTAATCGTGCCTGCTTCGATAATCATGCTGCCTAACGGCAAAAGCGTCAGTGCAGAAATAACGATCAAGGCAAGGCTGCCACACAACCACCAGGGCCAGGTTCCCGGTTGGCCCTGATGTGTGGCGTTTATCTGGCTGACGACGATTCCAGCCACTCATTGATCCATTGCTTGCGATTGTCTCTAATCTCGGCTGCAGGGATAAGCAAGGTGTTGGCTGGTTCTATCAGTCGGGAGAACGAGGCGGGCATGGAATCCTCAATATCGATTACTGGATACATCACATTGCCCAATGGGATAGCACGTTGGGCATCTTTGCTCACCAGAAACTTAAGGAACTGCGTGCCCAATTCTTTTCTGGGTGAGCTTTCGAGCAAGGCGGCAACTTCAACTTGCAAGTAATGCCCTTCATCAAACGCGGCTGCCTGATAGCGATCGGTGTTGTCGATTTCCATATGATAGCCGGGTGATGTGCTATAGCTGAGTACCATCGGTGCTTCACCGTTCAGGAACAACGAGAAGTAGGCCTCGCTCCAACCTTTGGTTACTGTGACGATGCGCGGTTGCAGTGCTTCCCATTTCTCGGCAGCCTGATCACCGTAGACGGCTTTCATCCATAAGAGTAATCCTAGCCCGGGGGTGCTGGTGCGCGGATCCTGAATGATGATTTTTATATCGTCGGGCGCGTTGATGAGCGCATCGAAACTTTCTGGAGGTGATTCCACGGCTTCGGTGTCATACACAAAAGCAAAGTAGCCGTAGTCGAAGGGGACGAAAGTATCTGACGCCCAATCGATGGGTAATTGCAGGGCCGATGTATCTACCCCCGATGGCGCAAGTAATCCGGTGTCTGCTGCAATGGCCATCAGGTTGGTGTCGAGGCCTAATACAACATCAGCCCTGGTGTTTGCGCCTTCAAGTTGAACGCGATTGAGAATCCCGGCAGAGCTGTCCAGTGCCACAAATTCAACGGTACAGTCGCCACATTGTTTCTCGAATCCTTCCTTTATAGAAGGGCCGGGGCCCCATTCGGCCGTAAAGGACTCATAGGTGTAGACCGTCAGGTTCCGATCTTGCGCATGGACATCCGGTGTGGTGGTTGCTGCGATAAAAGCAAGCGCTAGAGCCGCGCAAGACGAACTCAATCGGGTTGCTTGTATGTGTGGTGACGAGGCGAGGTTGCGAAACAGAGTCATGATCATCAATGTCTTTATGCTTGAAGGTGATGACCTGACGGTGTCTTCAACTCAATCCCTACGCCGGTATTAGCCAGATCAGGTTCAGCGGGTTGTCCCGACAAGTCTTATGTCGGCCTCTCAGCTTTTCAGCACCCCGTTGAGTCATCATGTAAATGCGGCATGTTCGCGCCACAGGGTTATTGTGCGGTCTTAGGCGATGCGATGCAATAGGGTGACAATGGCTTCTATGATTTGCGGTAACTGCGTCGGGTCCCCTCAGTCGTTGTATTGAATCGCTTGTAGTTCCAGACATACTGCTCGGGGCACAGGGCAATACAGCGCTCCACGTCCCGGTTTACGGCAGATGCCGAAATGTCCGGATTGTCGTCATAGATGTCGGGATCGGTGGGCAAATAGTGTATTCGCCAGCCCTGCGCACCGGGCAGGCGTTCGGCAATTGTATAGATCACCTGGGCCTTGCTTCGTGCTGCAAGCTTCGATAACAAGGTCATTGTCAACGCAGGCTGATGGAAGAATGGGACGAACACCCCGTTGTCCGTGTCGGGTTCCTGGTCTGGCAGGATACCCACCGTACCGCCGTTTTTCAGTATTCGCAGACCCTTGCGAATCCCGCTGGCGTCCAGGGAGGCGGGCTTGCCGCCCAAATGTGCGCGCCATTCAAGCAGCAGGGGTTCCAGGACACGATGACGAGGGCTTCGGTAGAAATAGGTAAAGTCCGTCGCGTGTGACACTGCCGTTGTGCATACTTCCCAGTTGCCCATATGCGGAGATACCAGAATGAGTCCGCGCGGCGCTGTCAATGCGTCACGCAATAATGTTTCGCCGTGGATTTCACGAACAAGCTGCAGAGTCGTCTCTGTTGGCCGATGCCAGATCCACGCACATTCCGACAGTAATCTGCCGGTATGAAGCAGGCTTTGATGTGCCAGTTTTTCCCGTTCCGAATCACTCTTGTCAGGAAAACACAGTTGCAGGTTGATCTCTGTAATGTGGCGAGGTCGACTGTTGATCACCCAGGCTATCCGGGCAATGGTCGCTCCGATGGAGCGATTCAGTGACAGGGGCAACAGGCTCAACGAGCGTGCGAACAGTCTGATGAGACGCGCGTTCATACCGAAAGACGTAGTTAACAGGGATGAGTTGAATAACACAAGTGTAGTCCCTGTTGCGAGGGCCTTGGCGAACAGACGTAGAATACCTGCCCTGATTGCGCATCAGCGTGTTTTGGTAATTTATGGCTTTTTGATGATGAATAAAGAGAGCGAGCAGTATTGGCAGATAAGTCCCGTAGACGCGTGGACCATGATGCAGGAGAACCCCAGCGTGACATTAATCGATGTTCGTTCGGATATGGAATTTCTGATGATTGGTCATCCGAAAGGTGCGGTCAACGTACCATTGATCGACGAACCGGAATGGACGGTGGACGAGGCCTTTGTAGTCAATGTGCGCAAGGCTCTATTGGGTCGTGTGGCTGCCAGGGACCGTACCTCTCCGCCGTTGCTGCTGATATGTCGCAGTGGTAACCGTTCTCGTGATGCGGCTTTGATACTGACCCAGGAGGGCCTTACTGAGGTTTATGTGGTCAGTGATGGATTTGAGGGGCCGCTTGACAACGATCATCACCGGAATACGGTGGCTGGTTGGCGTTTCGAGGGTTTGCCGTGGGAGCAGTGCTAGCTCGCGTGCCAGACCTGCCTGTCCGCTCGACACCGGTCATTAGGGGGTAATGGTGAGGCGTCGAGCGGACAGATCCTTCAGGCTTTTGGCTCAACCTCATGTCAAGCCAGATATTCCGGACCTCATGTCCGGATTGAACCGTCCTGGCTCGTCAGACTAGTGTGATCATCAATCGATTAGCTCTTCCTTGAATGAGTCGTCCCTAAAATAGTAAATCCGTCCTTGATACTTCCTTGTAATGTTCCTAATAACCACCGGCTAAGTATGTACAGGTGTCGCCCTGTTTACTATCGGAATCGACCCATTTTATCGTAGGAAATTACTTAGTTCGAGGTAGGAAAATTCCTACAGAGAATTCTGAAAAATTCGCCTGAGCAGGAGTTCGGAGAACAAATGATTGCATTAATTCAACGAGTTACCGAAGCTTCAGTGATTGTTGCCGATGAGCGGATCGCCGTGATAGGCGCTGGTATGCTGGCACTCATCGGAGTGGAGGCTGGCGATTCCGAGCGCTCGGCAGAGCGTCTGGCCCAGCGAATTCTGGGGTATCGGATCTTTCAGGATAATCAGGGGCGTATGAATTTTGATCTTTTGGCTGCCGGCCAGGAGCTCTTGCTGGTGCCGCAGTTTACCCTCGTTGCCGACACCAGCAAAGGTAGGAGACCCGGCTTTTCCAGGGCTGCGAGCCCCGAGCAAGCCGATCTGCTTTTTAACTTCCTGGCAGAGCACACCCGCCCGCAAGTGACTAAGCTAGGCTTGGGACGCTTTGGAGCGGATATGAAAGTGGCTCTCGTAAACGATGGCCCGGTGACGTTCTGGTTGCGAGCAGATCCATGAAGATTGATCTATTCCTTATTGATGAGGCTATCCGGCCCGCCGGCAAAAGGTGTTGTTAATTCATGAAACTTGCTACTTTGCAAAATGCCACTCGTGACGGTCAGTTAGTGGTCGTGTCAACTGATTTGTCTCGCTGTATCCCGGCGACTGGAATCGCGAACACGCTGCAGGCGGCACTGGATCAATGGGACACCTGTGCCCCCCAGTTGCAAGTGTTATCGACCCAGCTGAATGATGATGCCGGGATGGGATCGCCTTTTAAGCAGGAAACCGCTGTATCGCCTTTGCCCAGAGCTTACCAATGGGCTGATGGCTCGGCGTATGTCAATCATGTAGAGCTCGTGAGAAAGGCTCGGGGTGCAGAGGTGCCTGATAGCTTCTGGACAGATCCATTGATGTATCAGGGGGGCTCGGATACGTTTCTTGCGCCTCGCGAACCCATCAGAATGCCCACTGCGGAATGGGGCATTGACATGGAGGCGGAGGTGGCGGTCGTGACCGCCGACGTTCCGCAGGGTGCCAGTCCGGAACAGGCTGGAAGCGCTATCTGCCTTCTTATGCTGGTGAACGATGTGTCCTTGAGAGGGTTGATACCGGCAGAGCTTGCCAAGGGATTCGGGTTCTTCCAAAGCAAACCCTCGTCTGCGTTCTCGCCGGTCGCCGTTACACCGGATGAGCTTGGTGATGCCTGGACTGGTGGCAAGCTGCATTTACCATTGCTTGTCGACTACAACGATGAGCCCTTCGGTAAAGCCGAGGCGGGTGTCGACATGACCTTTGATTTTCCGACGCTGATTGCACATGCTGCCAGATCCCGTGCACTTGGCGCAGGAGCAATTGTGGGTTCGGGGACAGTCAGCAACAAGCTGGACGGACAGCCCGGCAAACCCATTGCCGACGGCGGGGTAGGCTATTCCTGTATCGCTGAAATTCGCATGATAGAGACAATTAACAATGGCGCCCCCATTACCCCCTTCATGCAGTTTGGCGATACCGTGAGAATCCGCATGAACGATGCACTCGGGGCGTCCATTTTCGGCGAAATTTACCAGCGGGTCGAGAAGCTGACCGCTGGTTGAGGTGTGTTTGCAGGCATCGGTTCCACATTCGCTATACCTGAGCGGGCGAGTAGCCACATTGGGATCAACGCAAGGCTATAAAGACAGCGCTGGACGGTGTATGCTTTCGCGCTTTTACGGAGGTTTGCGAAGGTGTCAGGTCGAAAAGCCAAGGTGGAGCGCAAAACGCTGGAGACGGCAATTTCAGTCGAGCTGGAATTAGACGGTGACGGTAATAGCCGATTTGACACCAAAGTGCCCTTTCTTGAACACATGCTGGATCAGATTGCGCGACATGGCTTGTTCAATCTGGACGTCTTCTGCGACGGCGATGTGCATATCGATGATCACCATTCGGTTGAAGATATCGGCATTACCCTGGGCGAGGCATTTGCTCAAGCGCTGGGGGATCGCAAGGGCATTGTGCGTTACGGCCATGCCTATGTTCCTCTGGATGAATCTCTGTCGCGTGCGGTTATCGATTTTTCCGGACGTCCGGGCCTGCATTTTCACGCCGATTTCAAGCGACCGCGAGTCGGGAATTTCGACGTTGATCTGACGTCCGAGTTCTTTCAGGGGTTTGCCAATCATGCGCGTGCCACTATTCACATGGATGTCATTCGTGGTGAGAACGATCATCACAAGATAGAGTCACTGTTCAAGGCCTTTGGGCGAGCGCTGAGGATGGCCTGTTCCATCGATCAGCGCGCGGCCGATGCCATGCCGTCAACCAAAGGCAGTTTGTAGCCAGCACCAGGTGCATTGGGATCCTGAATAACAGCATCCCGACTCGGCAAACCGGCAACCGGCTGTCCGGATATGTGTACCTGAACAGAGAATAAACAGAGCATCACAATGCAGCGAATTGCAGTCATAGACTACGGCATGGGCAACCTGCACTCCGTCTCCAAGGCCATCGAGCATGTGGCGCCCGATGATGAGGTTGTCGTCACGGATAACGAATCCGTGATTCGTGCAGCAGATCGTATTGTCTGTCCGGGGCAAGGGGCTGCAGCTGATTGCATGGCCGCCATTCATGAGCATGGCCTGGCGGCACTACTCAACGAGATCGTTACAACGCGCCCCTTTCTCGGTATCTGTATGGGCTATCAGGTATTGTTCGATCATAGTGAGGAGAATGGTGGTGTTGATTGTCTGGGTATTGTGCCGGGCGCTGTGCAGCGTTTTGCCAATCCCTTGCTGGCAGATGATTCCGGGGAGCGCCTAAAAGTGCCTCATATGGGCTGGAGCGAGGTGAGTCAGGCTATTTCACATCCGTTGTGGCAGGGAATTGCAGACAAGTCCCGTTTCTACTTCGCTCATAGTTACTATTGCGTACCCGAAGACGCGGCCGGCGTATCCGGATACTGCAACTATGGAAAGCAAATCGCGGTGTCAATTGCCCGGGATAGTATTTTTGCGTGTCAGTTTCACCCGGAAAAAAGTGCTGACAACGGGCTGACATTGTTGAAAAATTTTGTGCGATGGAGTGGCGACATTTAAGTACCGTTACCGCCCATATATCGTAAGCTCAAACTCCTGATACTGATTATCAGGATATTGTCGTTCTCTCATCGTCCGTTCAGCTGTTAATTACTCGCCATGCTCATCATCCCTGCAATCGATCTCAAAGACGGAAAATGTGTACGCCTGCGTCAAGGGCGTATGGAGGACAATACGGTTTTTGATGATGACCCGGTAGCCGTCGCTGTGCGCTGGCTGGAACAGGGGGCGCGTAGAATACATCTGGTCGATCTGGATGGTGCTTTTGCTGGCATTCCCAGGAATGCAGACGTGGTCAAGGCCATCTGTAGCGCATGTAACGATGTACCTGTTCAGATTGGCGGTGGCATTCGCTCAACAGAGACCGCCCGGACGTATATTGAAGCAGGTGTCACGTACCTGATTATAGGCACATTGGCCGTCAAGCAGCCGGAATTTGTTGATCAGCTGTGCAGGGATTTTCCGGGTCATGTCATTGTCGGGCTTGATGCCAATGATGGGTTTGTCGCCACCGATGGCTGGGCAGAGGCTTCGACGGTTACTGCTGTGTCACTGGCGCAGAGGTTTGAAAATGTGGGTGTCAGTGCCATTGTCTATACCGACATCAGCCGTGATGGCATGATGCAGGGTGTGAATACCGAAGCAACGGCGGCGCTGGCGGATGCGGTGAACATACCAATCATAGCCTCTGGCGGCGTGACCACAATTACTGATATCCAGTCTCTGGGTAAGGAACGGGCGCGTGGTATTGAAGGTGCCATTGTGGGGCGTGCATTGTATGAAGGCACCATCGATCTGACCGAAGCCCAGCAACTGGCTGACAGTTTTATGAATGTGCAGGAGTCCTGAATGGGTGTTGCCAAACGCGTTATACCCTGCCTTGATGTTGATGCAGGGCGCGTCGTCAAAGGGGTAAAATTTCTCGAAATTCGTGATGCGGGTGACCCGGTCAGTATCGCTCGTGGGTACAACGAGGCGGGTGCAGATGAGATCACCTTCCTCGACATCACGGCAAGCTCTGACAATCGGGACACCATCGTGCACGTGGTGGAGCAGGTTGCCTCTGAGGTGTTTATTCCGTTAACGGTAGGCGGGGGTATTCGTCAGGTTAGTGATGTCAGGCGTCTGCTGAATGCAGGTGCTGACAAGGTAGGCATCAATACCGCGGCCGTAACGCGTCCAGAGCTGGTGCGCGAAGCATCCGATAAGGTGGGGTCGCAGTGCATTGTAGTAGCGCTGGACGCAAAGCAGGTGTCAACAACCACTGAACCACTTCGTTGGGAGATCTTTACCCACGGTGGTCGCAAACCGACCGGTATTGATGCGGTGGCGTGGGCCGTCAAGATGGCCGAGTACGGCGCTGGAGAGATTCTTCTCACCAGTATGGATCGGGACGGGACCAAAATCGGTTTCGATCTGGCGATGACCAAAGCGATTAGTGATGCTGTGCAGATACCGGTTATTGCCTCTGGCGGTGTGGGTAATCTGGATCATCTGGCCGATGGTGTCCTTGAAGGAGGTGCTGATGCAGTGCTTGCTGCCAGTATCTTTCATTTTGGCGAGTATACGATTCAACAGGCCAAGGAACATATGGCGTCGCGCGATATTGAGGTCAGGCTCTAGCCCGGATTATTCATGAAATCACCAAATTCTTCCGCGCCCCCTTTCCCCGTAGCAAATCCTGCTCAGTCGGCAATACAGTCTGTATTCCGCTCCGTCACAGAATTCGCTATGGGAAAAGGGTTCGGTGAAAGAATTAGGCGTTTCATGAATAGTCCGGGCTAGACCATCAGTCAATTGCATCGAAGATATCCTGCTTTACCCGACCTAAGCAGGCGCTTTCATCCTGCCAAGTTTTTTTATTCTCGCAA
>JBGCEH010000022.1:0-119291 GCA_045106195.1 Granulosicoccus sp. | reverse complement strand
AGCTCTGCTGTTTCAGGTAGCTCTGCTGTTTCAGGTAGCCCTGCCAGTTCCGGTAGTTCAATTTCATCAAGCTGGGCCAGTTCGGGTCGTTCAATCTCGGTAAGCTCTGCCAGCTCGTTCTGTTCGGCACCAGGCCGATCCGGTGTGTCAGGTAGATCGATGTTTTCGGGCAACTTCCCGTCTGATGTGTCTGCGTCGGGAAAACCGTCAGTTTGTTCGCTGGCGGGAGGTGGTCGCCTCACCCGTTCGCGGCGCAGCCCTCCAAATCGTCCTATCACCGAAAGGGTAGCGGTTGCGGTATCGGTGTCGAAGTACTGGCCTTCCAGGCGAAGTCCCAGGTTGCGGCTAAGGTAGGTTTCTATTCCGGCCCCGGCGCCAAAATACACAGGCGTTTCATTTCGCAGGGCAACGTCGGTTTCTCTTTCGAGGTAACCTAATCCGAAGCGACCATAGATAGACGTACCAAACACGGGATCGCCTCGCCGGTTATCTCTCGAATCATAAAAGCGATACAGTAGTGCTGCTTCCACAGCAGAATAGTTGGCGGTCTCGGCATTGTTGAAATCAATCTCACCGAGCGAAAAAATCTGGAATTGCCCGCTGGTTCGGGAATCAAAATCGCGGCCCAGAATCAAGGTCCCAATGGTTCCCTGCTCAGTATCACGATCAATGGCACTGATCTCCGGATTGGGCAGCAATTGCGAGGTGCCACCACCGATGCCCAGATACCATTGACTGGCCGATGCATATGCGTTAATCGACAGCAGTAATAGCGCAGTCGTTGTGGTTATTCTTAAGTGATTTGATTTGAGCACGAATTGGATGTCCGGGTCTCTCAGCGATGAGGATGAAAGGATTGTTGTCCTGGTCGCTGATCAACCGGACTTGAGCCAGGTGGCAACGTCATGCGCATAATAGGTGAGGACAGCGTCGCAACCTGCGCGTCGAAACGCCATCATGGTTTCCATCACGATAGCTTTTTCATCAATCCAGCCGTTTGCCGCGGCCGCCTTTATCATGGCGTACTCACCACTGACATGATACGCATACGTGGGTACAGCAAAAGTATCACGTGCCCTTCGTACAATATCCAGGTAGGGTAAGCCAGGTTTGACCATGATCATGTCCGCACCTTCCTGTAAATCTGCTGCGATCTCATGCATGGCCTCGTCGCTATTGGCAGGATCCATTTGGTACGATTTTTTGTCAGACTTGCCAAAAGCTGCTGCGGTTCCCACAGCATCCTTGAAAGGTCCATAGAAGCTTGATGCATATTTAGCCGCGTAGCTCAGGATTCTTGTGTGGCGAAAATCGGCAGCTTCCAGTGTTTCTCTGATTGCGCCTATTCGCCCATCCATCATGTCCGAGGGCGCTACAACGTCAGCACCAGCTTCTGCGTGTGACAGAGCCTGTCTTACCAGCGCGTCGACAGTTTCATCATTGATAATGTAGCCCTCTTCGTTCATTAATCCGTCATGCCCATGAGGCGAATAGGGGTCTAGTGCCACATCGGTAATAACGCCTAACTCCGGGACTGCCTTTTTCAGTGCCTTTATGGCCCGTTGAACAAGGCCATCAGGATCCCAGGCACTGCAGCAGTCATCCGTTTTGGACGAAGGATCAGTCAACGGGAATAACACGATAGCAGGCACGCCCAGTGCAGCCAGGCTCTCCGCCGCCTTGACCAGTAAATCGACGCTCAGTCGTTCGACGCCCGGCATGGATGACACCGCTTCCCGCTTGTTCTGACCCTCAATGATAAAGAACGGCTGGATGAGCATGTCGACCGTGAAGTGGTTTTCCTGCATTAATTGCCGGCTGAAAGCATCGCGACGCATCCGCCGGGGACGATTTCCGGGGTAGGGCGCTCTTATTCCAAAATGTGCATTCATGCCTTGTACTTGTCCTTCGTTGGCACCTGCCACTTCACAAACCGAAGAATATGGTCAGATACGGTATGTTCGGGTCCCTACTGCTTATAGCGGTGGGATGTCTGTCGGGTTACTATAGCCAGCCCAGACGTATAACGTAAACCCCATTTACTAGCCGGCAAGAAGTGGGTAAGGCCTGTGTGACCAGCTTTCACACCGAAGTATAAGTTAACTCGAGCCCAGTGCCACAATCTGGTTGAATTCGGAGCGCGGTCTGGCAACTTTTCCTTGATTCTGACTATGAAAGGTCCACTCGTACCGTTGTTGTTGTTGACTATTGTCTGCGCAGTCTGTCTCTTGATCGGTGTCACTTGGTTCGTCAGCAGCTCCAGTGAAGACGTAGTCATTGCCAGCGCGCGCGTGTCATCGCCGTATCAGCGAGATCGTCTACAGGATAGCGATGATGCGGTGACCGAGGCTGAGTCTGGAGAGTCCACCATTTCCAACACTGCTTCTGTGACGGATTACGCCGGGAACACCTCCAGGAACGTGTCTGAGGGCATGTCCACTGCAAATACCCAAACAATTACTGGAGGGGGCACAGCTTCGGTTAATGCTGCCACAGCCAAAGCCAAGTCTGAAGAGGCCGAGCTTGCGGTTAGCGGGTTTATGCTCGGACGGGATGAAATCCATGCACGCGAAGCTGCGCGCCGCCAGAAACTGATAGATCTTGGTATTCTGTCTCAAACCTTACCGCCAGAACCAACGATTGCCATTGATGTCTCTCTGGATATGCCAGAGCGGTGCAAGGGCGCTGATATAGCCAGAGTGCCAATCGGTGTGAAGTTCCGCTTTGAATCCTCATTGATCAAGGGAGAGAGCCTGAATGCGCTTGAATCGTTGGTGGCTTTTTATCGGGAATGCGAGTCGGGTCAGTTCATACTTGCTCAGAATCCGCTGGGTCGAGCCGACGCCACCGAAATGCTGATGCAGATGCGCTTTGACGAAATCAAGTATTTTTTTATTCAACACAGCGTATCTATCGACGCCGTCCAGTTCTCTGAGGAATGATGATCAACCGTTACACCGTAATCGGGCAGCCAATTGCCCACAGCCTTTCACCCGTAGTACATCAGTTGTTTGGTGAGTTGACTCAACGAAAAATCAACTATACCCGCACCGAGTCTACACCCGAGACCTTTGAGCAGACGGTGCGTCAATGGAATGAATCCGGGGCAAAAGGTTGCAACGTAACCTCGCCATTCAAAGAGCAGGCTGTGATCGTCTGTGACCGACTGTCGCGTGAGGCGCAACTGGCCGGGTCGGTAAATACCATCCAGAACCATCGGGACGGTAGTCTGGTAGGACATACAACGGATGGACTGGGTCTGGTTGCCGATATCGTTCGTAACAAGCGTCATCCCATGAGCCACCAACGAATATTGATACTAGGGGCTGGAGGCGCTGCACGCGGGGTCATGAGCGCCATCCTCAAGGAACAGCCAGCACGTTTGCATGTGGCCAATCGTACCTCCGAAAAGGCCGCGGTTCTGGCAGGCATATTCGATGATCTCGGTTCAGTAGCCAGCTCGGGTTACGAACAACTAGCGAGTCTTCCTGCATTTGATATTGTCATCAATGCGACAACCATGGGAATGTCAGGAGCCATGCCTGAACTACCCGATCACCTTCTGGGTTCCGGGTCACTAGCCTACGATATGACCTACACACGGAAGGACACAGCTTTCATGCTGTGGGCAAAAGAGCGATGTGCGGCTACTGCCAACGGACTTGGCATGTTGGTGGAACAGGCGGCCGAGTCGTTTCTTATCTGGGAGGATGTACGTCCTAAAACGCGCATGGTATATCCCCGGTTGCGCGATATGCTAGCTTAAGTGAAAATTCGGCAGGAAACTTTCGATATGCATGACAATAGTGATCTGGTGAGCCCGTCCCGACTGTCATTGTCAAAAAATTTGAGGAAAGGTAATACACCGGTTATTTCGGTTTTAGTGATCGTGGGATGTTTACTGCTAAGTTTTAGCAGTCGGGACGCTTTTTCCGATAGCTCGCCGCAGCCGCGCTTGCCGACGGTGCAACTGGACATCAACGGCAAAATACTGACCGCTGAAGTGGCGGCTAGTGCAAAACAGCGATATATGGGCCTCAGTTTTAGAACATCTCTGGCAAAGGATGAAGGAATGCTGTTCGTCTACCCCTCTGAACAACCCCTGACGTTCACCATGAGAAACACGCTGATACCTCTATCCATTGCCTTTATTTCCAAAGATCTTGTCATTAACGAGATTCATCACATGAATGTGGGACCTGGGCAGCTTTTTCCATCCAGACAAGACGCCCAGTTTGCGTTGGAGGTTGATCAGGGCTGGTTCGCTGCCAACGATATTGCTGCGGGTGACCAGATAATCCGCCGATAGAGGCCACGAATCATCCTGTCGGCCAGATGATGCGTTAGCATTGTGTTGTCAAGGGTCAACGGGTGAAGCATGGTGTCTTCAGGCAGCGCTATAAAAACGTTCTTTCATGGGCAGTGGCACGAGGGAAATGTACCTGTGCTGGGCTCGGCCGATCACGGCACCTGGCTGGGTACTTTGGTGTTTGACGGTGCTCGACAGTTTGACGGCGTAACGCCCGATCTCGAGGCGCATTGCGCGCGAGTCAATCGCTCTGCCGAAAGCCTGGGCATGAACCCCGTCATGAAAGTAGATGACATCATGAGTTGCGTCAACGAGGGCCTGGCGTTGTTCGATGAAAACGCCGCCGTTTATATTCGTCCCATGTATTGGTCTACCGGTTACGGTGAAGGTTTCATCAGTGCCGATCCCGAATCCACTGCATTCTGTTTGTGTTTGCAGGAAATACCGATGCCGGATAAGCAGGCCAGTGCCCGTCTTACCACCACGCAATTTCACAGGCCGACACTTGAGGTGGCTACGGTCAATGCCAAGGCGGCCTGCCTATACCCCAACAATGCGCGCATGATCCGTGAAGCGTATTCGAAGGGTTTTACAAACGCACTAGTGTGCGATGCTTTGGGCAACGTTGCAGAATCGGCAACCAGTAACGTGTTCATGGTGCGGGATGGAGAAGCCTTTACACCTATTCCCAATGGTTCGTTTCTTAACGGGATCACACGGCAAAGAATCATGATTCTACTGGGTGAGCTAGGTATCAAGGTTAATGAAGCCACATTAAGCTATGACGACTTTCACGCGGCGGACGAGGTGTTCCTGACGGGCAATCTCTCCAAGGTTACGCCAGTTACCGCATTTGACTCCACAGAATACAAAGTTGGCAATGTCGCATTGAAAGCACGCGCCACCTACATGGAATGGGCAAGATCATGAAAATGCATCCGCTGGGAACTACCGATACACTCATTAGCGAGCTCTGTCTTGGCAGCATGACGTGGGGTACGCAAAATACCTACGAAGAGGCGGCCGAGCAGATCGATTGTGCCATTGAACATGGTGTTAATTTTATCGATACCGCCGAGATGTATCCCACCACACCACTCACGGAGAAGACATTGGGAGATACCGAAGCCATCATTGGGCAATGGTTTACCCGAAGTGGCAGGCGCGATGAGGTCATACTGGCAACAAAGGTCACAGGCAATGGACGCGCCTGGATTTATGGCGGGCACGATATCACGGCGGAGAAAATTCGTATCTCTATAGATCGAAGCCTTGCGCGTTTGCAAACGGACTACATCGATCTTTATCAATTGCACTGGCCTAACCGAGGTAGCTATCACTTCCGTCAGAACTGGACGTTTGATGCGACCACGCAAGACACAGATGAAGTCAAAGACAACATACACGACGTGCTAACAGAGCTTGATGCGCAGGTGAAAGCCGGAAAATTGCGCCATATCGGCTTGTCTAATGAAAGTTGCTGGGGTACTAGCCAATTTCTGTCTATTGCCGAGGCAAACAACCTACCTCGTGTTGTCTCTATCCAGAATGAATATAACCTGTTGAATAGAATATACGATCTGGATCTTGCCGAGCTATCACATCATGAAAAGGTCGGGCTTCTGGCATTCTCGCCATTGGGTGCTGGCATGCTCAGTGGAAAATACACCAACGGTCAAATGCCCGAAGGATCGCGTCGCACCTTGAACGAGAACCTTGGTGGCCGGTACACCGCAAGCAGCGAACCAGTTTGTAACAAGTACGTGAACCTTGCGCGTGAGCACGGTGTGGATCCATCACAGATGGCATTGGCTTTTTGCCTGTCGCGACCGTTCATGGCCAGTGCCATTATTGGTGCTACAACCATGGAGCAGTTACGGACTAACCTTGGCGCCGTCAACCTGACTCTCTGCGATGAGTTAAAGCAGGGGATTCAGGCCATCTATAAAGATCACCCGTTGCCCATGTAGGATGGTCAACTCAGGAAAATTCGTGCATGGCTCTCTGGCTTCCCTTAAGTGCTTCTCTGCTGATCGGCGTGGCGTTGTCACAACAACCTGTCATCAATGCTGCTGTCGCTCGATCCGTCGGTTCTCCAGTGGCCGCGGCTGCGATCTCTGTCTTCGTGACATTGTGTTGTCTACTGGTATTAGTGCCTTTTAGCGGTGGTACATTCCGACCTTCAGTTTTACTGACGTTACCCTGGTGGTCGGTTGTGGGTGGTTTTATCGGTGTGGCACTGGTTGCCGGTGGCGCAGCCTTGATGCCATTGACCGGTGCTGCCTTGTTTTTCGTCTGCATGGTTGCAGGACAACTGATAGGTGCCTCCATTGCCGATCACATCGGTGCATTCGGATTGCCAGAGCGAGGCTTGAGTGTTACCCGCGTTCTCGGCTTGCTATTGGTTATGACGGGAGCGGTACTGGTGCATCGGGGTTAGGCACGTTATATTTTCGCGACCGTATCCATTGCCTCAGTTCAGGCGGCAATTCAGGAGAGGGTTGATCCAACCCCAGTAGCGTCGTTATTTCTTCAATACCTATCCGTTCGCTACGGCTAGACACGAATCGCGCATCAATGAACATTCTGGCAACCGTGGCATTGTTGCGGATGAATTCCTGCGTAATGAAAACGGACTTATCGTCCCATCCAGCTACGTGAGTTCTGATCGTGAATAGCTGGCCGAGTGTCAATGATTTCTTGAATTCAATGCTGACTGCAGCAGCTACCGGATACCAGCGTTTTTCATGAATCTTGCCAAGGGTATTCGAGCGAAGCATAAGATCTGTTCTACCCAGATCGGCATAGGTGAGATAAACGCCATTGTTCACATGGCGCAGCACGTCTAGATCATTGGGGTACACGCGCAATTGAGTATCTACAGGGCCAAGCACGTTGCAGCGCGATCGCCATCGTTGTGTCAACACTAACCAGAGAAGACGGAAATAAAGTTTCATTGGCGTTAAGATTTTTTGCGGTTGCCTACTTCAAACTTGAGGGGGTGAATTGTTGTTCAAGCAGTGATACGAGCGGCGGGAACAATGGCTCGGGTAATGTGTTCCAGTCAAACCAGTGCCACGCTTCGCATTTGTCTGGCTCACAATTGACAGGCTCTCCTGTGAATTCGCTTTCGGCGGCTTCGACGAACAAGGTAATGTAGTGGCGAGATTCGGCAACAAAGTAATCATCGGTAAACCCGGAATGGCTGATACCGCGCAGCTCCAGTGCGGTCTCCTCCATTACTTCCCTTATGGCACATTGGGCGATGCTTTCTCCGGGATCAAGGTGTCCGCCAGGCAGGGCCCATGTACCGGCACCGTGAGCACCACGGCGTTTGCCCAACAGAACTTTTCCATTGCGACAAAGTATGACGCCAATTCCAACAAGAGTTTGCATGTAGATAATGTGTCGGTAAAGTCCAATAGCCATCAGGGGGTTTGCATCAACCTGAACCTCTGATTATTATGCTTACATCGTCAGATACAACTTTTGAAACGCTATGGACGAACAGAAAAAAAACTGGATTCAGGTGATAGTCATTGTTGCACTACTGGTAATGACCCTTCCGTTGTTTTACTTGCTGGTGTCCCGCGTGCTGCTCCCGTTGGAGTGGGACGAATCACAGTGGACAGAATCAGTCAGCGAGAGCCAGTAGACACCAGGTGGCCAGAAGCGGTCTGGATCCTGAACGCATAGCGTGAAGTATATCGGGTGGGTTGTAGACAATGCCACCGACGCCCGGTTCGTGCCAGTCGCCATTGTCCTGTTGCCACTCACCGGGCGATAACACAAGATATACCTCCTCTGGTGGGTGATGATGCACCGGGTAATTAATGTCCGGTGCCAACAGGCTGATTCCCACCCACACATCTTCCCGCTCTTCCAGTCCTCCGCGTCCGATAACGGTAGCATTGGCATGTCCCGAGGCGAACGGTTCGCCAATCTGGCTGGCGTCCGGTCTGAGCCACCACTTGAGAGATGGTGCGAGCGCTTCCATGGCATGAGCGTGTTGCACCGCCATCGACTCACCATCAAGCTCGCCAACCACTTCATTGAGCAATGTACAGAGAGGCAGTGTGCAAGCCGTTCGATTGGCAGTTGCCTTCGGCTCGCGCAGAGCGCTCATGATACTGTCAGTGACACGATGAGCTTCACTATCAACAGCCGCATTGGCGATGATTGCCTGATGCAGAGTACTGAGGAATTGCGTTAGTTCAGGGCTGCGATGGTGCATGGCAGAGCAGTTCTCGAGCGAGGAGCGATTCGCTGGAGTATAAGTGCTTGAGATGAGAAAGAATACCCGCAACTATTTGAGGCAACAGGAACACAATGAGCAATAAACCGACGGCAGCCAATACAGAGGCTGTTAACTTTCTGACCGGCAAACTATCGAGAGAGCCGTGGCCCAGTGGTATTGCCTTGCCGGGAGAGGGTGGGAAATTTCTCAGCGATGGTACGCTGCAGGTCTGGCCGGGTAACACGTTTGTTTGTCACGTTGATGCCCAAAGCCCAGCGCACGATGAACTGCGTGCTCTTCAGGAGGAAATCAAGATGAGCCGCTTTGCATCGTTTTTTACCTTTCTGCCACCGTCATCATTTCATATGACCGTGTTTGAGGGTATATCGCCGGGGGTCAACAATCCAGCCTGTTTACCCACTGGAGCCAAACCCGGAATGAGCCGTGATGAATTATCGGCAAACATGCTGGAGAAACTTGCTGATGTAAAACTTGAGCCTTCACAAAGCGTTGAAATTGTCAGCCTGTTTTGTGGCCTTGGTCTGCGAGTGCGCCGGGTAGGAGAGCAGCACGATGCACCATTGCGTCATGCCCGGGAACGCTTGCGTACAGCCACCGGTATTAACCCTCCGCGGTTTGAGGAATATATGTTTCACATATCGCTTGCCTACTTGCTGCAATGGCTGACTGAGCCTACCGCAGCCGCACTGGTGGAATTCAGTAATGAGCTGGCCGGGCGCTATGCACAGAAGCTCTCAGCCATACCGCTTGGGCCCGTTGAATTCTGCAATTTTGAGAGCATGCATCATTTCGAGCCGTTGAAGCGTCTGGTTTGACCGCGGATTTGCCAGCCCGGCACTGACGCTGAAGTCACACGGACTGGCTTGAACTCTCCAGTGCGATTTTTCCGGGGTGCATTGAATAGTGCAGGCTAAAAAATAGAATAGCCCGTACGCTCTGCAAACAATCGCAGTGCTTCTGTCGCTGCAACGGAGTTTCCCGATTCGCTCAGGGCAGGTGACCAGGCGCATACCGCCATTTGATTGGGCACGATGGCAACGATTCCGCCACCCACACCACTCTTCGCTGGCAGGCCAACCTCGAAGGCAAACTCCCCGGCCCGGTCATAGGTGCCGCAGGTAAGCATCAGCGCATTAATGCGACGTGCTCGCCTCGGGGTGACAATTTGTCGCTTGCTGACAGGCTGGCTACCGTCGCAGGCTAGAAACGCAAACGTTTCTGCAAGTTGTACACAGTTTGATTTTATGGAGCACTGGTTGAAGTAGACATCCAGAACATCGTCTACAGAATGGTGCAAGTTGCCAAAACTTTTCATCAGGTTGGCCATGGCAGAATTACGAAAGCCTGTCGCTTTTTCCGATGCTGCCACCTCCTCGTCAATGGAAGGTCTTTGGCAGGTCTGATATTCAATGAATGACAGTAGCTCTTGGATCGGATCGTCATAGGCTGACAGTAGGGTGTCTGCAATAAGAATAGCCCCCGCATTGATCAAGGGATTGCGAGGTATCCCCTGCTCGTGTTCTATCTGTACCAGCGAGTTGAAGGGATCGCCTGATGGTTCTAGGCCAACACGCTTCCAAAGCTGTCTGCCATGGTGTTCTACGGATAGTGTTAGTCCCAGCACCTTCGAGATACTTTGAATGGAGAATTCTGTCTGCGCATCACCGCTGTGGAAGGTTTCACCGTCTTTGGTGTGTATGGCTATACCGAATTGGCAAGGATCGACACACGCCAGAGCCGGAATGTAGTCAGCGACCGTGCCTTGACCTACCAGTGGTGCAACGGTGTTTGCAATATCATCGATTACGGATTGTAGTGACATGGTTAGCGTTAGCCCGGCAGTCGAATAGGGTGGGTGTACATTAGCATTCCGGCCTGTGCCGGTTTTGTATCAAGGGTACGCAAAATGTGATCTTTCCAGGGGGGGGCTTCCTTGTCCAAGGCCATAAGCGCGCAAGGCTGGACGCTTCGCAGGGAGCGTTCACGTTGCGACAGGCGTGAGTTCCCGTCTTCGCGGAAATGACGGGAGTGTGCAGCGCAGCTGCGGCAGGTACGTGCCTGGGTGTGGTGGCGGTTGGCGTGCATCAGTGTTTGGACAGCTGATTAAAATTTGCGTTCCGCAAGTTGCCTTCGTTCAACTGAATTGTCCTGCTGGTCGTTGCAAAAACGCTGTGTGAGGACGATTCTGTGGATTAAGCAGAACAAGAGTCACATCATTTACCCGACAGATACACAATGAGCTAATATCTGCGTCAAAGCACCCTAGTGCGGTCTTGCTGCCGATCCAGATGACGAATTTTTTAAAAGAACTCGAGTGGCGTGGAATGATCCACGATGTGACGCCAGGTGCTGAAGAGCACCTGCAAGAGAGTATGCGTAGCGCTTATATCGGGTTTGATCCCACCGCAGACTCCCTGCACATCGGTAGCCTCGTTCCCATTATGCTCTTGGCGCATTTTCAGCGCTCAGGGCATAGGCCAGTGGCGTTGGTGGGTGGGGCAACTGGCATGATAGGAGACCCCTCGGGGAAGTCTGATGAGCGAAATCTGCTGGATGAGGCCACGTTGCGGCACAATCAGGAGGCGGTAAGAAAACAGCTTGCGCATTTTCTGGATTTCTCCGGCGATATTGAAAATTCTGCCGAAATGGTCAACAACTATGACTGGATGAAAGACTTCAGTTTTCTGCAGTTTATCCGCGACGTGGGTAAACATATAACCATCAATTACATGATGGCAAAAGATTCGGTCAAGAACAGAATCTCTGTGGATGCGGAAAATTCAGGTGGGATGAGTTTTACCGAGTTCACCTATCAGTTGGTTCAGGGTTACGACTTTCTACATCTTTACAAAAACCTTGATTGCAGTCTCCAGATGGGAGGCAGCGACCAGTGGGGCAATATTCTCACTGGATCAGAACTGGTAAGAAGAATCGCCAGAGGCAAGGCATTTGCCATCACGTGTCCACTGATTACGAAGGCCGATGGATCCAAGTTCGGTAAGTCGGAAGGTGGGAACATATGGCTGGACCCAACGCTTACATCTCCCTACAGATTTTACCAGCACTGGCTGAACTCTAGCGACGAGGACAGCGAAAAATACATAAAACTGTTTACGTTTCTAAGTGAATCGACCATAAACGAACTAATTGCCGAGCATCGAGGCGCTCCTCATTTGCGAGTACTTCAAAAAAGGCTGGCGGCTGAAATCACGTCCCTGGTGCACTCACAGAAAGAGCTGGAAAAAGCGATTGCCGCCAGTTCGATATTATTCGGACAGGCGACCACTGAGGATTTAAAACAACTTGATGAGCAAACGTTTCTGGATGTCTTTGATGGTGTTCCTCAGGCAACTGTCTCACGATCTTCAATCGATCAAGGCTTGGATATCGTGGCAGCGCTGTCGGCAGAGACTGGTTTTCTGAAGTCGACCAATGAGGTTCGTCGTGCGCTTAAGGAAAATTCCATTGCCGTCAATAAGGAAAAAGTGAACGAACAGCGCACGCTAACGTCCAGTGACCTGGTTAACGACAAATTCATACTCCTTCAGCGCGGCAAGAAAAACTACTTTGTACTGACGTTAGAGTCGTAAACAGCGAGTGTCGCAGCGCCTGCTCCAGGTTTCTCCCCTTAAAAGCGCATTGTGCGCTGTATGAGCCAAGCAAATACCATGGATCAGTCAATTGCAGATGTGTTGATCATCGGTGGCGGTATCGCCGGTGTTGGCTGTGCCGCCATGTTGCCAGATAATCTATCGGTGATTTTGCTGGAAGCCGAAGATCAGTGCGGATACCACGCCACAGGACGTTCAGCGGCTGCCTGGATTGCAGGTTATGGAGGGCAGGAGATTCGCGTGCTTACACTGGAAAGCAAGGCCTATCTCTCCAGTCCCGCAGCGTTGTCCGGTGAAGCCGGATTTCTTTCGCCTAGAGGTGAGATGATACTGGCCAGAAGCGATGAAGAAGAACGCGAATTGGATGCGCTACTCGCCGCTACTCCCGATCTATCGGAAATCAGCATCGCTGAAGCTGTCACGCGGG
Organism: Granulosicoccus sp.; assembly: GCA_045106195.1. Classification (GTDB taxonomy): domain Bacteria; phylum Pseudomonadota; class Gammaproteobacteria; order Granulosicoccales; family Granulosicoccaceae; genus Granulosicoccus. The sequence goes on along the minus strand of JBGCEH010000022.1, from coordinate 106,686 downwards.
TGCCAATCCTGAAAACTGATGGTTTGCGAAGAGCCACGTTCGCCGAAGAAGCCTTTGATATCGATGCTGATCGCCTGCTGCAGGCCTGGCTAAAGGTGCTTGCGCAGCGCGGTTCTCATGTATGCATCGGGCACGCTGTGAAAACGTTGCGTCGCCGAGAGACGCACTGGGAAGTCACCTCTGAAAAGGGACGAATATGGCTTGCCAGAACGATTGTCAATGCGGCAGGCGCATGGGCAGACAAGGTTGCTGACCTGGCAGGCATCGAGCCTTTGGGACTGACACCGCACAGGCGTTCTGCTGCGCTCCTGCGCTTGCCGAAGGGCTATGATGTGTCCGCATGGCCACTCGTCGTCTCGGCCGATGAAACCTGGTACGCAAGACCCACTGGAGGCAAATTGATGGTGTCTCCCGCAGACGAAACGCAAACCGCTCCGCATGACGCCTATGCAGAAGACATGACTATTGCTGAAGGGCTTGATCGCTTCGAACAGGCAGTTACCATTGAAGTAGACAGGGTTGAGACAACCTGGGCGGGATTGCGAACCTTCGCGCCCGACAAAATCCCTGTTGTCGGTGAAGATAACCGAACACAGGGATTTTTCTGGTTGGCCGGGCAGGGTGGATATGGAATACAGACATCGCCTGCCTTATCTGAGTTAGCTGCGAGAATGTTAAGTGGACAGTCACTGTCCAGCTGGCAACAAGAGCTTCTACCTCGCCTGAACCCCGCAAGACTTGCCTAGGTTGCCTAGGAGCTAGAAGCAAAATCCCGCTGCGAGCCGTCCCAGTTCGACTCTTTATTTTCCGTTCATGCTTGTCCGTCAGGACTGTATTGCCGACTAAGCAGGGTTCGCTACAAACAATGGGTCAGGTGAAAGAATCAGCCGTTTCGTTAAGAGTCCAGGCTAGCCCGGTTTGTTCAGTGCAGCCTATCTACGGCGCACTCACTCTTTGTCTGGGCTAGCGTTTTAACGTCTTAACCAATCCTGAGCTGGCAGATATCTACTGGTGAGCTCAGCCTCTGCTGAACCTGTTTCGGGTTGATAGTTGTAGTGCCAGCTAACATGGGGTGGTAGCGACATGAGAATGGATTCTGTTCTTCCGCCCGATTGAAGGCCGAAGAGCGTACCTCTGTCATACACCAGATTGAACTCAACATATCGTCCACGCCTGTACAGTTGAAAGTCACGTTCTCGCTGGGAATACGGCATGTTTCGCCGGCGTTCGACAATGGGTGCATATGCAGGATATAAATGATTGGCCACTGATTGCATGACGCCAAAGGCATGTTCAAAGCCATCGCCATTGAAATCATCGAAAAATAAACCACCGATGCCGCGCGCTTCATCGCGATGCTTGAGGTAGAAGTAATCATCGCACCAGGTTTTGAATCTGGGATGCAATTCTTCACCAAAGGGATCTAACGCATCAAATGCCTGTTGATGCCAATGCACACAGTCTTCCTCAAAGCCATAGTAGGGCGTCAGGTCAAAGCCGCCACCAAACCACCAGACCGGTGCCTCACCTTCTTTATCTGCTCTGAAAAACCGAACGTTTGCATGCGTAGTCGGTACATACGGATTAGAGGGATGTAGCACAAGCGATACGCCCATGGCTTCCCAGCCGCGACCGGCAAGCTCAGGTCGATGAGCTGATGCTGAAGGCGGAAGCTGGGAGCCGCTGACTTTGGAAAATCCTACGCCTGCCTTTTCGAATAATGCACCGTCAGTTAGAATGCGGGTGAGTCCCCCGCCGCCTTCTTCTCTTGACCATTTGTCGTCGACAAACACCGCCCCGCCGTCCAGTTGCGATAACTGCTGACAGAGCCCATCGTGAAAAGATGTTAAAAACTGGTAGACGGCTTCACTATCGACTTCATTATTGTCGGAGGTGCTGGATTCACTCATGCGCAATGGTTACATATGTTTGATAGGAGCTGGAAGTAGGCAATATCTACCTGCGTGTGCCGTATTTTACCGTATCCCCTTGAGTATTGGTTGAAGCATACCTGCCGCTCTTTATACCTACCGAAGTTGCTTGCCGGACACTAGATCAAAAATTCTTGTTGGTGAGTCTAGCTGTCCGACTGGCGCATCAACGATAGCGTCAAGCTCTGCACCCATTGAAGCAGAAACGTCGGATATTTTACGCAGGGCAAGCTCACCGGAGCGGTTAGCGCTGGTCGAGACAATGGCACCACCGTACTGTTCGCACAGGGCGATAACAACGGGGTGCGTGCTGACGCGCACGGCCAGGCTGTCGCGATAGCCTGCCAGCAAGCTACCTCTGATTTTCTCGCTTGCAGGAATCACAAAAGTGACCGGCCCCGGCCAGTGCTTATCAAGTGTGCGCTGCTGTTCTTCCGTCAGCGGCGCAAGATACTCGCTTAGTTGTAGTTGGCTGGACGCAATGAGAATGAAACCCTTGTGCGCATCGCGTCCCTTGATATCGATGATGCGTTGCAGGGCTACGTTGTCATAAGGGTTACAGCCAAGGCCGAAGACAGCCTCGGTAGGGTAGGCAATTACGCCACCCTGTCGAATCGCATTAACCGCCGTTGTCACTGCTGGCAGAGTGTTCTGCCGACACTCAATGTCGCCCACTATTCCTGAGCTGCGGCAGCTTTCTTTTTTGCCGCGGCAGCGGCCCGCTTCTTTGCAGCTGCCTTTTTGCTGGCTGCGGATTTCTTCTTGGTCTTTTTCTTCGCTGCCGCCTTTTTCTTCGCTGCCGCCGCTTTCTTTGCCTCGAGTTTCGCAGCCGCTGCGGCTTTTTTCTTGCTGCGTTTGGATTCGGGCGCTTCGGCAAGCAGCTTCTGACAGGTCTCCAGATCGATTGCCGCAGGCGTCTCTTTCAGCTCTTTGGGCATCTTGGCGTTCTTATTGCCATCGGTGATGTAAGGGCCCCATTGGCCATGGAGAATCTGTATGTCGGTACCTTCAAACGTCTTGATCAGTTTGTTGGCGTCGGCAACCTTCTTTTCTGCGACTATCTCTTGCGCGCGCTCAAGTGTGACTGTGTATGGGTCATCTTCTTTGAGTGATACGTACTTCTTGTCGTATTGCAGGTAAGGGCCAAAACGACCGATATTGGCAACGATTTTTTCACCCTCAGGTGTCTCGCCCAATTTGCGTGGAAGATCGAAAAGCTGGATGGCTTCCTCAAGAGTAATAGAGTTCATTTTCTGGCCGGGACGCAGGCCGGCAAATTTCGGTTTGTCTTCGTCGTCGCGTGTACCTATCTGGACGAAAGCTCCGTATTGACCGATACGTACGCTGATCGGCCGACCGCTTTCCTCGTCGATCCCCAGCTGACGAGCCTGGATAGCTTCATCTTTGGAGACGTTTTCCAGCTTGTCCTCGACTTGAGCATGAAAGGGTTTCCAAAAATCGCCCAGCAATGGCACCCAGTCTTTTTCTCCGCGTGATACGGCATCCAGTTCATCTTCAAGATTGGCCGTGAAGTCGTAGTCAACATACTTGTCGAAGTGTGCTGAGAGAAACCCTGAAACGACACGACCGGTATCGGTAGGAAAGAAACGCCTGCTTTCGATTTCAACATACTGCCGGCCCTGAAGGGTCGAGATGATCGATGCATAGGTCGAAGGTCGGCCAATGCCATACTCTTCCAGCGTTTTGACCAGACTGGCCTCAGAGAAGCGAGGTGGAGGTTCGGTAAAATGTTGAGTGAGTTTAATGTCCTGTAGAGGCACGACGTCGCCTTCCTTGATCTCAGGCAATAACTTGTCATCGTCCTCGGCTTTCTTCTTATCGTCGACGTCCTCCAGATAGACCGTCATGAAGCCGGGGAATTTCACGGTAGAACCATTGGCCCGAAATTGATTGCCTTCTCCACACGCAAAGTCAACAGCCACCTGATCGATGGTTGCGTGGATCATCTGGCTGGCAACGGTTCGCTTCCAGATCAGGTTATAAAGCTTGTACTGATCCTCATCCAGAAACTGCTTGATTTCATCTGGCGCGCGCATCACGGAGCTTGGACGAACGGCCTCGTGGGCTTCCTGGGCATTTTTTGACTTATTCTTGTAGACGTTGACCTCGTCTGGCAGATAGTCCTTTCCGAAGCGCTGCGGAATCAATTCCCGTAGTTCGTCCAGACAGTCCTGTGACAGAGTGATAGAGTCAGTACGCATGTAGGTGATAAGGCCAACAGCGCCTTCATCACCCAGTTTGATGCCCTCATAAAGTTTCTGCGCACAACGCATGGTTCGCTGAGCACCGAACCCGAGCTTACGGGAGGCTTCCTGTTGAAGAGTTGATGTGGTGAACGGAGCCGTTGGGTTACGCTTGCGTTGCTTTTTCTCGACCTTTACGGCTTTGAGAGAGCCGGATGCATGCGCCATGAGCATATCGCGGGTGTCATTGGCAACCTCACCATTCGTGACCGTAAATTGTTTCATTTTCTCGCCGTTGAGCAATGACAATCTTGCACTGAAAGGCTGCGTGTCCTTTTCCAGATCAGCAAGGATGCTCCAGTATTCCTGCGGAATAAAGGCCTCTATTTCGTTTTCACGTTCGCAAATCATGCGAAGCGCCGGAGATTGCACACGTCCGGCTGACAGGCCACGACTGATTTTTCGCCAAAGCAATGGTGACAGATTGAATCCGACTAGATAGTCAAGCGCACGGCGGGCCTGCTGTGCATTGACGAGGTCATAGCCCAGCTCTCGCGGATTATCGACAGCCTCTTGCACCGCGCGTTTGGTAATTTCATGGAACACCACACGCAGCACTTTCTTGTCTTTCAAATCGCCTGTTTCGCGTAGATGTTCAACCAGATGCCAGCTGATGGCCTCGCCTTCGCGATCCGGGTCAGTTGCAAGAAGCAGGGTGTCAGCTTTTTTCAGCGCTTTCTTGATCGCGTTAACGTGTTTCTCGTTACGCTCGATCATCTGGTACGTCATGGCAAAGTCGTTATCGGGATCTACAGCTCCCTCTTTCGGCAGCAGATCGCGCACGTGCCCGTACGAAGCAAGGACCTTGTAGTCCTTGCCCAGGTACTTTTCGATGGTCTTGCCCTTGGCAGGAGACTCTACGATTACGAGGTTTTTGCTCATGAATACAGGGTTGTTCTTTGGTGGCTACCGCACGACACGCGGATACACATTTGAGGTTACAAAGGCATATAGCGTCGTCGCTTGGTCGGGCTTTGTCAACGAAGCCGTGTAATTTGACACGTATTGTCACTATTGTTCCGTTTCAATATGCCCTAGCAACGGGTGTACCGGCCACCCGCCCCGGCTCTTATTTTGCCGTCAATTTCAAGTAATCCAAGGAGTGTGGTGAGTTCAGCGACACTACAATCAATCTGCGTCATTAAATCGTCAATAGTGGATGGTGCGACTGCCAGAGCCTTCAGAACGCGGCTTTCCGGCTGAATTGCCGACCAGGTATCAGCTTTGGTATCCCCCTGATACGTGCGCTCACGAGGCTTTGAGGCTTCTTCAGATTCGATTTTTCGCAACAGTGGCCAGGCTAGAGCGTCCAGGATGTCTTGTTCGTTCTCTACAAGGGTTGCTCCCTGTTTGATCAAAGCATGGCAGCCTCGGGCCTGAGGATTCATCACTGAACCTGGAATAGCCATGACTTCGCGCCCTTGGTTGATGGCATGCGTAGCCGTAGTGAGTGTACCACTGGGCAATCCGGCCTCTGCGACCAGGACGCCAAGGCTTATTCCACTGATTATGCGATTTCGTCTGGGGAAGTACCACCGCAGCGTCGGGGCGGCTAGTGGGTATTCAGTCAGGATCAGGCCACCATGGTCGATAATTCGCTGTGCCAAACCGGTGTGACATTTTGGATATACCGATTCGGGTTCAGTTGCAGCAACTGCAATGGTTCTGCCGCCCACCGATAGCGCACCTTCGTGTGCCGCAGCGTCAATGCCGCGTGCTAGCCCACTGACGATAGCGACATTGCGCTCGGCCATACCAGAGGCCAGCTTACGTGTTAGATCGATACTTTGCCGACTAGCTTTGCGGGAGCCTACGATGGCAAGTGCCGAGCACTGTAGTGACTTCAGATCGCCCTTAGCGTAAAGCAGAGGTGGTGCGTCGACAGTGTCGAGCAAAAGCGCGGGGTAACCTGGGTCATCGAGTCCGATCAAGTGGTGGTCGGGGCTAGCGTCTTGCCATTCCAGGGCAGCGTTGATGCGCTGCTCGATAGGTGGTGCTGTAAGGCTGTATAACTGAGCTGTATCGAGTTTGCCGCGCATCGCGATGCACAGTGGCAGGGTGTCTCCCTGCTGATATTGCCTGATAAGCCGGCCTGTGGCAGCCGGATCAGGATTTGCCTGCCGCAGATACTGGACCAGTCGAGCGCTGGCATCAAAGGCAAGCGTAAATGCCAACCAGGCAGGAAGTAGGGGAGCTTCTGAATCATCCATGATTGTGACCGCGGTTTTGGCCCGCGGTCACCGAAAGGTAAAGCCCGAGAGCGAGTGTTAGATACCCGTAATGATGTCGTTGACTTTCAAAGGGCGCGTCGATTCCATGACGAGCGCATAGCTTACCGTGTCAAAGGTCTTGAATACCATCAAAACGCCTGTTCGTTGGTTAGGCAGCTGTACATGCTCCCAGCCGAGTCTTCCATTCTTGTCCACGATGGGACGTCCGCGCGTTTCAACGGCCAGCACATCGCCTTCCTGAATGCTGGAGTTAGCGCCTATGTTCAGCACGACCACCTGATTACGGCCAGTCTGCGCAATCGCATCGACCAGAGACACGATGCGTGCTTCACCTCGCAGCTCAGGTATGCGCGGGACGTAGGTATGTGAAGTTGCGCTAGAGCTCAATGGCAGTAGGACATCGCCGGCAATGGTTTCCATCTTGTTGCTGGTCAAGGCCAGCGTGGAAGGGTCTCCGACACTTAATAGTTTGGCATCGGATACGTGAACCATTTCGAATCCCAGATTAGCGCCGTTGACAGGATCTATCAGCGCTTTGTTCTGGCGAAAGACGCCGTAGGCGGTCTGGTCGCGATTCAGACGACCACGCACATAGATCTTGCTGCCCATTGAACTGATGAGCCGCTGATCGCTATTAGCAATGACGTAAGGTGCGTTTTCGATGGTTCTGGAATCAACAACTCGGGGATGAACCAGAAATTGTGAGATGGATTCACCGGCAATGGTCGGTATGGCGCTGTCCAGAGACTCTGAGCGAATTCTGGGCTGCAGTTTTACCCTTGCATTGACGTCAGTGTTGTTGCCGGACGCAGGCGTCGCAGCTCCCAGACTCGGCTCACCGGTGCCTTGAGGAATGGTCTTGCCCTTGCGTGTAAGAGACAGCGTGGGTTTTCCGTTGACATACTCCAGTGCCAGAACGTCGCCGGGGTAGATCAGATGAGGATTGTAGATCTTCGGGTTATAGCTCCAGATTTCTGTCCAACGCCATGGCTCTTTAAGAAAGCGATCTGAAATGTCCCATAGGGTATCTCCGCGTACCACAGTGTAAACCTGCGGTGCATCGGTTTCCACGAGTTCTGAATCGATGTAGACGCGCGGCACAGCGGTAGTGTAATCAACATCCTCGACGTCACTCACCTGAAAGCGTTCGCTGACAGTAGCCTTGGGGCCTATCGCCATTGCAGAGGGTGCCGGACCTGAAGCACAGGAGGCCAGGATCGCTGACAGACTGACTGCCAAGGTCAAGCGTGCAGTCGTCGTCGTCATGTTTAGAGCCATGTTGGGGAACTCTCCCTCGTTTATGCGGTGTTAACTACCGGATGAATCGGCGGTGCTTAAGAAAGCTTGATATGCAAAGGCGATGCCTTGTCTGTGGCTGGTAGAATTACCGGACCTATTCATCGCTGGAATCCTCGCTGTGTCACTGCTAGATATTCTGTTTTACCCTGACCCACAGCTTCGCCGTAAGGCAGAAGGGGTGCAAAACGTCGACGGCGGCGTGGTCGGGCTCGTCGACAATATGTTCGAGACCATGTATGAAGCGCCCGGTATAGGCCTTGCCGCGACTCAGGTAAATGTGCATCAACGTATTGTTGTTATTGATGTTTCTGAAGAAAATGACACTCCGCTAACGTTCATTAATCCGCAGATTCTGCACAGTGAGGGCATGGCGGAGATGCAGGAAGGCTGTCTGTCAATTCCGGGCGTTTACGAGAGCGTAAAACGGCCTTCAGATATCACAATTGCGGCAGTTGACCGGGAAGGAAACCCCTTTGAGATGGATGCGAGCGGATTGCTGGCGGTCTGTATCCAGCATGAAATCGATCATCTTGACGGCAAGTTATTTGTAGATTACCTGTCCGTCTTAAAGCGCAACCGAATTCGCAAACGCATGGAAAAATGGATTCGCGACGGCGCAGACCCCGACGATCTGCCGGAACGTCCAGAGCGAGCCTGAGTCGGAGTTTCGTTGAATTTCTTTTACGCTACCGACGTCTTCAACCATGAATTGTGATCGTCTGAAAGTGGCATTTGCCGGTACGCCCGAGTTTGCGGCGGTGGCGCTGGATGCCTTGCTGGGCAGCGCGCACGAGCTTGTGGGTGTGCTCACTCAGCCTGATCGTCCGGCTGGGCGTGGTCGCAAGCTCACCCCCAGCGCCGTCAAGATCCGTGCCCTGGAAGCTGGTGTGCCAGTACAGCAGCCCGTTTCACTGAAAACTGCCGAAGCCTTGCAGGAATTTCAGTCTCTGAACGCCGATGTTCTGGTGGTTGCCGCCTATGGGCTCATCCTGCCGCAGTCTGTGCTCGATACGCCAGTACTTGGCTGCCTCAATATCCATGCGTCTTTGCTCCCACGCTGGCGAGGTGCTGCACCCATACATCGCGCCATTCTCGCAGGCGACAGGGAAACCGGTGTTTGCATCATGCAGATGGACGCTGGACTCGATACCGGTGATGTTCTGCTTGAGTCGCGTTGTGTCATCGGTGACGATGAAAATGTCGCCCAGTTACATGACAGGCTTGCACAATTGGGAGCACAGGCATTGCTCGAGACTCTACCGGCGCGTTGTCGGGGTGAGATGAGCGCTATCGAGCAGCCACAGACGGGAGTTAGCTATGCCGAGAAATTAACCAAGTCAGAGGCCCGTCTGAACTTTGAGCTAGGTGCCGACGAAATACATCGGCGTGTCCGGGCGTTCAATCCCTGGCCGGTGGCGGAGGCCATGCTTTGTGGACAGCGTGTTCGATTCTGGCGAAGCCGCAAGGTCGATGGAGAGCGGTTGGATTCTCAGGCGGTGGCTGGCAAGATAGTCCGAGTGGGGCCAGATGCCATTCGTGTTTGCACAGGCGATAAGGACATTGAATTTCTGCAGTTGCAATGGCCTGGTAAAAAAGCTCAGAGTGCAGCGGATTTTGCACAGGGACAATCTCTACTGGGCGAAGTGTTTAAACCGGTGGTTTCCTGATGACCAAATCAGGTTTCAAGACGAAGGCAAAGCAGGGAAAGAGATCCTACGCACAACCCGTGGCTGAATCGGCAACCAATTTGCGATATCAGGCATTGCAATTGATGCTCCAGTTGCGACGGCATGGCGGATCGCTAACGCGGCTGTTGCCTGAGGCACAAACACGGGTTTCAAATGCAGAGCAGTCGCAGCTTCAGGCCTGGATTTTTGGTTGGTGTCGTTGGACACATGAACTCGAAGCTTTGGTTGACCAGCTACTCGATAAGCCGTTAAAAGCCAAAGACTTTGACGTCTATCTGTTGATGCAATTGGGCGTGTTTCAATTACGACATACGCCAACTGTGGTACACGCGGCTGTCGATGAAACCGTCAAGGTCATTGAGAAATTGAAAAAACCGTGGGCGCGGGGCCTGGTAAATGCTGTGCTGAGAAACTATCAGCGGCAGAGGGATCAACTGGATAGTGCATTGACGCCCAGTGGTCAGTACAGCCATCCTGACTGGCTCATCGAAAGGTTTCAACAAGATTGGCCTAAGCGATGGGAGGCGATCTGTACAGCGAACAATGTCCAGGCGCCGATGTGTTTGCGTGTCAATGCCTTGCAAAGTGATCTGGATGGCTATCTTCAACAATTGAAAGAAGTGGGCATTGCGGCATCGAAACTTAATAAGATGCCCCATGCGTTACTGCTGGACTCGCCGGTAGCCGTAACACAGCTCCCAGGTTTTGAGGAAGGACATGTCAGTGTTCAGGATGCTGCAGCCCAGCTCGCCAACCTACTGTTGTCAAAACATATTCCGGCTGGTGGGCGATTGCTTGACGCTTGTGCCGCGCCGGGTGGCAAAGCTGCACATGCGGCGGAGTCAGGCCTGTTTTCGAGTATCACTGCGATTGATCACGATGAAGATCGCCTTGGTCGCGTAGCATCAACCCTGCAACGCTTGATGTTGCAAGCAGATGTCGATGTGGTGCACGCTGATGCTGCGGCGGTTGATCAATGGTGGGATAGGGTTCCATTCGATGCAGTGTTGCTGGATGCACCCTGTTCTGGATCAGGCGTTATTCGCAGGCATCCAGATATCAAACTGCTGCGACGCGCCTCTGACATTGCGCCTCTGGTTGAGACTCAACGACGCCTGCTGGATGGCCTTTGGCAAACATTGGCCACAGATGGCGTTCTGTTGTATGCAACCTGCTCGATATTGAAGGATGAAAACGAACGCCAGATCACAGCCTTCCTGCAGTGCACCCAGGATGCCGAACTGCTCGGAAAGATGCAGCAGATTTTTCCTGGTGAACAGCAAATGGATGGCTTCTTCTACGCGGCCATACAGAAGTGTGCTCAGTGAGTTTTCTGCCTTCACAAGTACCCTATCATTCTCGTCAGAATAAAGGCGGCTTGCTTGCAGTGCTGCTCTGGATTCTGGCAAGTCTGGGTGTTGTCGCAGCACTTGTTTATGGCTGGCATTATCTGGAAACCGAGCCTGCTGACGGTCAAGGTATCATCAACCTCAAGGATATCTTGATCGTTCGAGAAGCGGAGCGGTTGGAATTGCAGGCAAACGCACAGATCAAGCTTTCTTCGACCATACAAGCAGGGCTAGATAGCGGGGTCCCTCTGACCTTTGTATTGAATCTGTCGGTTAAAGATCCACTTGTGTGGTTGCCCGACAGAACCGTGGTTGATCTTCAAAGGCATTATAAATTGACCTACTACGAATTGACTCGTCACTATCGAGTACATGCGGTTGAAACAGATGTGAGTCGAAATTTCAGATCCTTAAGCTCAGCGCTTACCGGCCTTGGACAACTGGGTCGAATAACGTTTGAGCTGAATCAGGGGCAAGTGCAGCAGATTGAAAATTCAGAGCTTGTAGGTTCGCTGGATATGCGTTTGAGCAAGTCGGCCTTGCCGTTACCTCTACAACCCATCATTCGTTCCAGCTGGACACTGGTCAGCGAGGAGTACCGATGGCCAGTTACCTGAACAGGTTGCGTCAGCGGCTACTCAGTAGCGCTGTACTCATGGGGCTACTGTTCGTCGTTCTGATTGCTTCGCTGTATGTGCTTGGCACCATTGCACTCCAGCTCGAGCGCTTTGGTCAGTATTATCACTGGCTACTAATCGGTAATGGACTGGCGCTGTGTTTTATTGCGGTGTTGATCATCATGAATGGCTGGCGACTGACCAAAGAGTTTCGCGCGCGCATTGCCGGTTCCCGATTAACGGTGAAACTGGTCATTGTCTCGGTACTTCTGGCGTTGGTGCCGGTCACGCTGGTCTATGGATTTTCCATTCGTTTCCTTCGCGCCAACATCAATAGCTATTTTGATCTTGAGATAGAAAAAGCGCTCGATGATGCGCTTGAATTAAGCCGCGAATCGCTTGAGTTGCAAATGAGCATGCTGCAGCGCGATACCTTGAAGATCGCGGACCAGCTGGTGGGTGTGAGTGAGTCGGTGGCCGTTGTTGAATTGAACTCACTAACCTCGGAAACTGATGCGAGTGAAATGACGTTGATCGGCCCTGATAACCGAATTATTGCATCAACCGGTTTGCTGGACAGGATATCAGTACAACCCAACAGGCCTGAAAACGATCTGATCAGCCGGGCGAAGCAGGGCCTTTCGTATGTCAGTGTCGATCCTGTCGGACGTGGCGAGTTGTTTATACGTGTTGTCACTCCGGTGTTCGCAGAAGATGCAACACGCGAAAATTCGGTACTGCAGGCTCTGTATCCCATTGATGACAGATCGTCTGATCTAGCCGAGAGCGTGCAGTCAAGCTATCAGCAGTATCGCCAGCTGGTGTTTTTACGTAACCCCTTGATGCTTAGTTCCATGTTGACGCTTTCACTGGCGTTATTGTTGTCGGCCTTGATGGCTTTGTGGTTTGCGTTATATGCCGCGCGTCGAATGATGATGCCAATCCATGATCTTGTCGAAGGTACGCGATCGGTTGCTCAGGGCAACTATGCAACACGTATCTACAAGCGTGGGAAGAACGACGAACTCGGATTTCTGGTGCAGTCGTTCAATTACATGACATTGCAGCTGGAACAAAGCCGGAAGAGCGCTGAGCAAAGTCAGCTTCAGGTCGAGCGTCAACGTGCACGCTTGCAAGCGGTACTTGGGCAGATATCCAGTGGTGTCATTACGCTGGATGCCCATAACAAAGTACTCACCAGCAATCCGGCGGCGGCGGCTATTCTGGGGAGTGAGCTGGTGCAGATGCGCGGACAGGCCCTGGTCCATGAGGAGCGGGACAATAGCGTAATTGCACAGTTCAGTGAACAGGTGCGCGCGCCACTCAGTCAGTATGCTGACCAGGAATGGTCGGCGGAGATTGAAGTTTTCGATGAGGGTGGCAGGCGGTTTCTATTCTGTCGTGGTACGGTTCTTCTGGATTCCAGTGATCAACTGACCGGGCGCGTTATTGTCATCGACGACATGACGACCTTGATTAGCGCGCAGCGCGATGCAGCCTGGAGCGAAGTGGCCAGACGCCTGGCGCACGAGATCAAGAATCCTCTGACACCCATACAATTATCGGCTGAACGGTTGCGGCACAAGTTCGTCCAGAAACTCGAAGGTCGCGATGTTGAGCTTCTGGAGCGTCTGACCCATACCATCGAGAATCAGGTAGATGCGCTTAAGGGTATGGTAAACGCATTTGCCGAATATGCGTCGACGCCCAACCTGACGCTTGTGCCAACCAGCATTAATGATCTGCTCAGAGAAGTGTCTGATCTGTACAGTAATTCACAGGATTCGGTTCAGATAAACCTGGCGCTTTCGTCAACCCTTCCTCGGATAGCCATTGATATGCCACGCATGCGTCAATTGACTCACAATCTGATTAAAAACGCACTGGAGGCTCAACAAGGTAAGCTACCCATGGTAGTGAATCTTGTAACCAGAGTAAGAGCTGAGCCTGGTAACGATGTACTGGAAATTATCGCCGAAGACGAAGGCCCGGGCTTTCCGAGAGACATGATGGACAGGCTGTTTGAACCTTATGTATCCTCCAAGCCCAAGGGCACAGGGCTTGGTCTCGCTATCGTCAAAAAGATCGTAGAGGAGCATAATGGCAAGATCCGTGCGGAGAATCGCGCGAGTGGAGGAGCTGCCGTAATCGTCAGTTTGCCTTATCCTTCCAGTTTGCAGCTTCGTGGAGATGCGGCATGAGTGAACGGTCTGTACTGGTAGTAGATGATGAGCCAGATATTCGAGGGTTGTTGCAGGAAATTCTTGAAGATGAGGGGTATGCAGTTTCCGTAGCCGATACAGCTGAGGCCGCACAAACTGCCATCGACGAGGCAATTCCTGACCTGGTGCTGCTGGATATCTGGATGCCGGATATGGATGGTGTGTCCCTGCTCAAGTCTTGGAAGAGTAAAGGCTCTCTGAGCTTTCCGGTTATCATGATCTCGGGGCACGGTACCGTAGAAACGGCGGTTGAGGCCACACGGCACGGTGCCGTGGACTTTATCGAAAAGCCATTGTCGTTAGCCAAATTGTTGCTGACGGTTGAAAAAGCGCTGGCTGAAGGAGTACCGCAGGCCACTCCGTCCGACAGACAACCTGACAAGCCACGCAGACTACCGTTTCTTCTAGGTGTCAGTGATCACGTAAAATCTTTGCGCGAACATGTAAATGATCAAGCTACTAAGACCAATTCATTGTTGTTGCTGGGTGAATCGGGTAGTGGGCGATTACTGTTTGCGCAGATTATTCATGATCGACATCCCGAGCTCACGGGACGCTTTACACAATTACGCTGTGACACACTTTCAGTAGTCAATGCACATCGCGAACTGTACGGTGAGGAAACTGCAGGTGCTGTCAGTATGGGCTTTCTTGAGTCAGCCGCCGGCGGGACACTGCTGCTTTCCGATGTCGAGTTGTTGCCCGCTAATGCTCAACAATGCCTTTTGCAGGCTATCGAGCAGCAGGGTTTTCTTCGGGTGGGTTCCAATAACCGTATACCGTTTCGTTGTCGGATAATTGCCTCGTCACGGCAGGATTTGTCTTTGCCCGTCAAGCGCGACAGTTTTGATCCCGTGCTCGCCAGATTAATCTCCGCCGAGACGCTGACAATAGCCCCACTGCGAGAGCATCCCGAAGATATTCCTGCATTGCTTGAAGGATTTGTGGAATGGCATGTGCAGGAGGAGGGGCTGACCTACCGGCATTTTACGGTCGCCGCTCAAAATCGGCTTCGCAATCTGGACTGGCCGGGTAATCTGCTTGAATTGAAGAATCTGGTGCAACGAGTGCTGCTCCTCGGCGGGCAGTCAGAGATTGAGGTGGCGGAAATCAACCGAGTTTTGGGCGCTGTGGATACCAGCGATACGGCACTTGCCTTGCGTTACGATCTACCGTTACGGGAGGCTAGAGCTGATTTCGAAAGGCAATACTTGCTCCGTTGTCTGACCGAGACGCAAGGTAATATTGGCGATCTTGCCAAACACGTTGGTATGGAGCGTACTCATCTCTATCGCAAACTGCGAAGTCTCGATATCGATCTGGACAAAGTCCGAGTATAGGGACCGATGAAAATTATCGTACTAGGCGCAGGGCAGGTCGGCCAATCGGTGGCTCGCAATCTGGCCGCCGAGCAGAATGATCTGGTGGTGGTAGACACCAACGTGGAAGCACTAAAGCATCTGGAAGAGGTCGAAGAGCTGCAGACGGTTGTGGGCTATGCCTCGCATCCAGAAGTCCTTAGAGAGGCAGGCGCTGAAGATGCCGACATGATCATCGCGGCCACCGATTCCGATGAAACCAATATCGTCGCCATTCAGATTGCATACAGCCTGTACAGAACGCCTAGCAAGATTGCCCGTATCCGATCAACGGAGTATGTCAGGGAGAAGAATCTCTTCCATAACGATAACATTCCCATCGACACGATCATCAGCCCTGAACAACTGATTACCGATCACGTCGAGCGCATTATTGAACACCCTGGAGCTATCCAGGTGGTGGATTTCGCAGATGGAAAGGTCAGGCTGGTTGGCGTCAGGGTACAACAGGGCGCACCGATGGAAGGTTGGCCCTTGTCGCATCTGACTCAGCTGCAAAGCAATATCGATACTCGTGTTGTTGCTATTTACCGCGGTGCCAAAGACAAAGGTGATGACCAATCTGCGAGCAGCGTAATGTATGGCCGCAACAAGAAGGGCAGAGGTTCTCAGGGCGAATTCATTGAACCCACAGAAAAACCGATAATTCCAGATGGCAAGACGGTTATCCAGGCAGACGATGTTATTTTCTTCATGGGAAAGCGTCGCGACACCTTCAAGGTCATGACGCAGTTTCATCATGATGAAGTCCGTTGCAAACGAATCATGATTGCGGGTGGTGGCAATATCGGTCTATTGCTTTCCCGCAAACTGGAAAAGCGTTATGAGGTAAAGCTTATCGAGATGAATCCGAAGCGCGCCCAGCATCTGGCGTCGATGCTCAGTGAGACTCAGGTGCATACAGGTGATGCTGCCGATCTTGACCTGATGAAGAAAGAATACATTGAGGCCATGGATGTTTACTGCGCACTGACCAACGATGATGAGGCCAACATTCTTTCTGCCATGCTCGCCAAGAAAAAAGGTGCTGGCAAGGTCATGTCGCTGATCAATCGCCCCGCTTATGTCGACCTTATCGAAGACGGTATGATTGATGTGGCAATCTCACCACAACAGATCACCATCGGTGCACTGCTCACTCTGACACGCCAGGGTGATGTGGTTGCGGTGCATTCGCTTCGTAGAGGTGAAGCCGAAGCACTGGAAGGGGTGGCGAAAGGTGATCTGGAAACATCTCAACTTGTCGGTCGCTGCATCAGTGATGTCAGTTTGCCGGAAAGTGCCAGTATTGGCGTTGTTGTGCGAGGTGACAAAGTCATGATTGCTCATCACGATCTGGTGATTGAAGCTGAGGACCACTTGATCTTACTGATTACGGATAAACGTGAGATTAATGCCGTGGAAAAATTATTTCAGGTCGGGTTTGGTTTTGTCTAGCGTGCTAACTATGGTTGAATCTGAATAGTGTCACCTATCCCCATTCAGCTTCGTGTCGTGCAACGTGTCGTTGGTGTGTTGCTGACGTTGTTCAGCATCACCATGCTGACGCCAGTGCTCGTCGGTCTGGTTTATGGTGACCAGTTCAATGCCTTGTCACCTTTTCTCAAAGCTTTTCTGGCAACGATCGTCGTTGGTCTTTTGCTTTTTCTACCGGTAAGAAATCACGAGGCCGAGCTTCGGATACGCGATGGTTTTCTTATTGTCGTTTTGTTTTGGGCGGTGTTGGGGATATTCGGAGGGCTGCCGTTCGTTTTATATTCTCCGCTTGACCTAAGTGTTGCGCGAGCGATCTTCGAGTCCATGTCAGGCCTGACAACTACTGGTGCGACATTGATAGTCGGGCTGGATCTCCTGCCCAAATCCATTCTGTTCTATCGACAACAGATGCAATGGCTAGGTGGCATGGGGATCATCGTTCTGGCCGTTGCCATTTTGCCGCTTCTGGGGATAGGAGGGCAACAGTTGTACAAGGCGGAGACGCCGGGTATCAACAAGGGAAAGCTCACGCCTCGGATCGCCAACACTGCCAAGGCACTGTGGTACATCTATTTAGGGTTGACTATCGCTTGCGCTATCGCTTACTGGGGCGCAGGTATGACGATTTTTGATGCTGTAAGTCATAGTTTCTCAACTGTGGCAATTGGTGGCTTTTCCACGCACGACAATAGCATTGGATACTTCGATAGCACGGCAATCGAGATGATTGCTGTTGTGTTCATGTTGATATCTGGCGTCAACTTTGCGCTGCACTTCACGGCTACGCATCGCATGACGACGATACGCCGAATCACCTTTGGTCACTACTGGCGGGACGAAGAATTCAGGACCTATATCTACATTGCCATTACGCTGACTATCATCACGTGCGCGTACCTGTATCTGACCCATACTTCTGATTTTGGAAAGTCATTTCGCGATGCGCTGTTTCATGTGGTATCCATCGGCACAACCACTGGGTTTACGTCGGAGGAGTACTTCAACTGGCCGGGGTTCTTACCTGTATTGCTTCTGTTTGCAAGCTTTGCCGGAGGCTGTGCAGGTTCCACCGGTGGTGGAATGAAAGTGGTGCGCGTGCTGTTGTTGTTCAAGCAAGGGCAACGTGAGCTACTGCGAATGCTGCATCCCTATGCCAATGTGGTCGTCAAGGTAGGTCGTACAACGATGCCAAGCCACATGATTGATGTTGTCTGGGGATTTTTTGCCAGTTATCTTCTGGTACTGTCGGTCATGTTGCTGCTGCTGATGGCTGCCGGGCTGGATCAGGAAACCGCGTTTTCGGCAGTGGTGGCTTGCCTGAACAATCTGGGCCCTGGTCTGGGAATGGTTGCAGCAAACTACTCCAGTCTTGGAGAATTCGAGCTTAGTGTACTCAGTGTTGCCATGCTATTCGGTCGGTTGGAGATCTTTACCTTGCTGGTATTGTTTACCCCGGCATTCTGGCGTTATTAATGAAATCTGACGCCAGCAAATGGAATGCGCGTTATGCGTTTTCAGGGGGTAGTATACCGGCTCCATCGCAGGTTCTTAGCCAGGGAGTTCGATGGCTTCCTGAAGCAGCGTTGGGTGAAGAAGGCAAGCCGCGGGTTGATGTATGTGCGCTGGATCTTGCCTGTGGCAAGGCGGGCAATAGCCAGTTCCTGGCAGAGCGCGGTTTCAAGGTCAGTGCATGGGACATCAGCGAGACGGTCATCGAGGAGATTCGTGGGCGTCATCCGTTCATTCTTCATGAAGCCGTGGTTCGCGATGTCAGTGCTCATCCGCCTGAGCCAGAATCATTCGATGTGATTGTGGTGTCACGATTTCTTGATCGGGATTTATGTCCTGCCATAGGGCGGGCATTGAAACCGCAGGGCGTGTTGTTCTATCAAACGTTTGTTCATGGGTTGCGTAATCCTGACTACATGCTGGTACCGAATGAGCTACTGTCGTTGTTTTCCGAGCTGCATGTGCTTGAATATCATGAACCGGATAAGAATGCGCGGGGTAAGGCAGAGGCTCGACTGGTAGGGATGCGCAAAACGTGAATCCCTGGTCGTAGAGACCACGTTTCATTATGTTTTGCAGGGTTTGTTTTTCAATTTTTTCGATCATGATGAGTGCGCATGTTCGTTCTGATCAGGAGCTGATCTCATGAGTAGTGACATTGGCGTGTGGTGGCGAAACCAGTTCTATAACCGGATTGTCGGCTCGTTACTGCCCATAAGCTGGTTTGCACCCAAAGCTCCTGCCGCGAGTGAGTTGGGTGTGCCCGTTGGCAGGCTAACGTTGCAGATTGTGAGTCATTCCTGGCAGTACGCCCATCTATCCCAGTTTCAGCTCAGTTCGCTGGTTAACTATCCACCGCAAGATATAGACGTGATCTACACGCTGTTCCATTCGGAAGAGGATGCGTCCATGGTTGAACTGCTGGCGCGGTTCAGGCAAGTAGAGGTTCCTGATGTCACGTGGGATTTTCGTGTGCTTCCAAAGCAAGAGCTTTTTCGCCGCGCTATCGGACGGCATCGGGCATCACTGACGAGTACTGCAGACTGGTTATGGTTTGCCGATTGCGATCTGATTTTTCATGAGGGCTGTCTTGATTCTCTTGCGGCGGCACTCTCCGGCAAGCAGGTACTGTTAGTGTTCCCCGACCACGAAGGTATCACTGAGCTTCTCCCTGCTGAACATCCAATGCTTAATCAGACGGTTGAAGAGACCGGAACAGTGGATATCGAGCCCAACTTGTTTTATCGCAATGAGATTACCAAGGCAAAAGGCGCCTTTCAGATTGTGCATGGCGATTTGGCGCGTGCCGTGGGTTATTGCGGTAGCCTGGCGTTGTACCAGAAGCCATCCGAGCTGTGGCGCAAGACTTATGAAGACACGGTTTTCAGGCGTTTAATAGAAACAGAAGGGGAGGCTGTGCCTGTTGAAAACCTTTATCGTATTCGCCATGAAGAGAAAGGTCGTTACGCCAAGGGTGCTACATTCTCGGGAATCCGGGGACGAATTCGGAAGATGTTTGATTGAAATGTAGCCCCATG
Source organism: Granulosicoccus sp. (assembly GCA_045106195.1). Taxonomy (GTDB): domain Bacteria; phylum Pseudomonadota; class Gammaproteobacteria; order Granulosicoccales; family Granulosicoccaceae; genus Granulosicoccus. The sequence continues at coordinate 87,183 of JBGCEH010000022.1, read as the reverse complement.
AGAATTGAGCGGTTAGCGGACCCACTAGTTGATTGTAAAACCACAGACGACGGTTTCTTTCTTCCGGCACGTTACGGTGACGTTCTTTCCCGTTGCCTCGGCGAAAAAAGCGGCAACAAGCTTGCAGGTGTCAGGTTCATTGTGTACCAGGGTCGCCACTGGGCAGCTATAGCAACTGATGACATGGCCTTCGTTGTTTGCTGATACTTCCGCCATAGCTCCAAGTGCGTTCACGACATCAATTGATTTTTGAATGTCTGCTTTAAGGTCACCCTGAGCGCCAAGGCCCGACGCTTTAGCAAGTGATCGCCCTGTCTTTTCAAACAATTTCACCCGTGCCTGCCTTGACAGATCAGTACTTATTGTCTGAATCAACATGGTCAACACTGGTCGGTAGGCTTCTGAGTGAACATCTTCTTTTCGCGGTGCTGTACGGTATTGATGAGCAGGCTTGCCAGCGCCTGTCGGTGAGCGTTGTGGCATTTTCAGCACAGTGCCTGCCGCTTCGAGTCTGTTGATTTGCAAGTGCACCGAATTGCGTGAAATGCCGAGGCGTTTGGCCAGCTCGTTAACGGTCAGCGATTCCCGGTTAAGCAGGTCGGTGATCTGATTGGTTGTTCCCATGAGGCATTCTGACGTTGTGATCCGGATTGATGTTACCTGAGGTTGGTATTTAAAGGATAAAAAGTAATATAAAAGTATGACAAATATGACTAAGTGCGTTAGAGTGGTTTTTGGCAGTTGCATTATCTGAAGGAAAACACGAGCGGTCGCGCCATGCTGCCGGGTCAGGCTCAAATCACTTCCCAAATCGGAGAGAAGAAAGTATGAATAAGGTTAAAACCCTTGTAGGTTCTTGCGTTGTTCTGTTTGCGGCAACTGTCATTGGAGATGATTCACCAGTTACATTTCCGGAAGATTACGCCACCACGTACACCAATTACCTAAGTCTGGATCGCACTCAAAATCCAGATCAGACCATTCGCCTGTTTGCGAATGATGTTGCCATGCAAGGACCTGGTGAAGATGGGAAGCTGCCGTTTGGCTCAATCATTGTGGCAGAGGTGTATAAAGCGAAACTGGATGACGAAGGTAATGTCGTCAAATCATCACTGGACCGAAGGATTCAGGATAAATTTGCACTTGTCGCTGTCATGCAAAGAGAAGAGGGCTGGGGGGAGAACAATGCACCGGCCATCCGGAATGGCAACTGGGAGATGGGGGCATTCAAGCCTGATGGTACGGTGGCTGGCAAAGATCTGAATGCCTGTCTTGCATGTCATGCGCCATTAGCTGAAACCAACTACCTGTTTTCGTATGATCACCTCAAGCAGTGACACATCGCTTACTGGTATGGTCCGCGACACCCATATACGCACTGTTCCATCAGGGTTTCTTCTGCTCAATGCGCGTTACTGAAAGCTTGGTCCGATTGGGTTGAGGCATGCGGCTGTAGCGGATGGTTGAAAACCCAGTGTGACAAAGTCATTGGCGAGTACCTGGTCATTTCAATTGGCAATGAGTGTTTTACATAGGAAAACAGTGGGATTATCATGCCCAGACACAGACCTTTTTCAGGTTTTTGCTACCTTTGAGATACTTGCGCGTCTTACCCAGATTCATCTTGGAATCATAAACTGATCCAAGGTCAATGTAGGTATGGCCTGGATGCCTGATTGTCATCTCCTTAACCAGGATATTTGAAAGCACACCAGCACAAAAAAGGACAACCCAGCTATCCTTATCGCCTTGCTCCAGACTGCTGAATGTATCGTGAAGTTCCTGATAGACGCGTTGATGATCATTGATCCATGAATTACCACCGGTCGAAAAACGTTTTTCAACAGTGAAGGGTAAGCCGTTTAAATCCGCCCGTTCATGGCACACCATGGCGATTTTTCTGTTGGTAAACAAAGGCGTGGTTTGTTCCAGGAAGGGGTGGTAGTTCGCGTTGACAAAAATATTGGCCCAGGTCAACTGAGACTCTGGTTGTCCAGAGGCTTTTTTCAAGTCCATGAAGTTGTCAATTCCGACACAACAGGGGCAAGCTATCCCGACAAAATAACGAGTGTCTTGAAACTTAAGGGATTCGGTCAGTCTCACTCGCTGTTGTTCGTCAACCGCCTGTCCCGGAACATACTTGTGTTCGCCATTGTATTTTGATGAGAGATCAATAGCTTCTCCTTGAATGATCTTCATTTCACCGTCGCCGAAACGAACCAGTGAGAATGGCTCACCCGACAGAAACTTGCTGTTGAAAAGTGCCAGATCGCCACTGAAGGATTTTGAATTGGCAGCATCTGATTCGCTGGAACCATCGACTGACCTCCTCGCAGTTTTACGGCTGGTAAGGCGTCTCAGGCTATTCAGCAGTGACATGATCCGAGGTTCCGTGTCTTTGGGAGGCGACCTTCCATCCATCCTGCCGGTAGTACTTTACGATGTCATCTCTAACGGAGTGATGACCCGTTGATTTAAACGTTGCGCTATTGGTCCGACCCACTGCCTTGCCAAAATCAGGCCTGCAACTCCATAGTTCTGGTTTTGATTCTGGGTGTGGTGGAACCCAGGTGCTCAGTCCTGCATGTTTCAACGCCATGTAGCTGAAATGAATGTCCTCACCGTTCTCCCAGGAGAGGGGTTCTTCAAACCACATGTACTTTATGTAGGCCTTTTTCAGGAACCATGCGTGCCCGACAAGATCAACCTCAATTGGACGATCGCGATGATGTCCGTTCCATCCTACTTTGTGTTTCGACGAGTATCCACCGGTTTCCGGTAATACAACGCCTGATCCCCCGAGTATTCCATCAGTACCTGCCGCGTAGGTATCAAGACAATTTTTCAACCAATCAACCTGAGGCAGAATGTCGTCATCGAACAGGGCAACATACCGGGTGCGCACTAGACCTGCGAGCGAGAATCGTCCCCAGAATTTCCAGTTTGAATTACTGACGATGACACGGTCGACAAGGTGGGTCATGTCTGGAATCAATTCATCACTACTATTGCACCAGAGCCATATTTCCTTTGGCGGTATGCTCTGGTTTCGTAATGCTTCAACCTGCGCTGGCAGATATTCTGCGCGCTTGTATAACGTCAGTATGGCTGTAATGGATGAGCTCTCGCTGCGGTTGCCATCGAGCGCCATCGATGTTTGAGGCTCAGCGCTCATCGTTAGGTCAGCCGGTGAGTCTGGTCGATAGACGGATTCCAATTCTGGTGGTGTTTTGTTGAATGCGACCGTATGTTGCTCGTTTAGGCGTCGCTGTTGTTGTGCGGGCAAACGAACAGTCCACCAGGATTTTATCCTTGTTTGCCACCACCAGCGAACTCCTTGCACCAGTGTGCGTTTTGGGCGGTTGCGTTGTTTTTTATGACTGTTCACGTTTCTGGTGATTTTTTAAACGGGTTGCAGCAAGATATCAGCGATTAAAGCAGAGGTAATACCCCGCCCAAACGGATTTTCCGAGTGTGCCATGGCGTTGTACTGGTTTTCGTCATTGAGCAACGCATTAACGCCGTCACAGATGTCAGCCTCCTTGGTACCTACCAGCTTCACCGATCCCGAGTCAATCGCCTCGGTTCTTTCTGTGGTATCGCGCATGACGAGAACGGGCTTGTTCAAAGAGGGTGCCTCTTCCTGAATTCCACCACTGTCACTGAGTATGAAATGACATTGATCCATCAGGTAGACAAAGCTGGCATAGTCCTGAGGTCCGATCAGACTGACATTGTTGTAGGATGACAGAAGTTCATGAACGACATCATGCACCTGTGGATTCAAATGTACTGCGTACACAATATGAACCTCAGGCCACTCCCGTGCGGTTCTTGCAATCGCTGCGCAGATCTGACGAAATCCGTCACCGAAACTCTCCCGTCGGTGGCCAGTGACCAGCAGCAATTTTCTATCGTCCAGAACAACGCCTTCATCCTTCAAGGAGGATGCAATCGCCGTGTTCAATACCGTGTCAGTTTGCAGTCGCTTCTGCATACCAAGAAGTGCATCAATGACGGTGTTTCCCACCACATGAATTTCACCATCGACACCTTCTTTTTCCAGTGCCTGTGCGTTTTTACCAGTTGGCGCCAAATGACAGCGGGCGAGACGACCAATCAAGGTGCGGTTCAATTCCTCAGGCCACGGCGAATAGCGATTTCCTGTGCGCAGGCCTGCCTCGACGTGAGCTACTGGGGCATCCAACCAGGTTGCTGCCAGTGATACTGAAAGGGCCGTGGCTGTATCTCCCTGCACGACCACCCAGTCGGGTTTGAAGCTTTCTATCAAAGGCTTTGCCTTTGTCATTATCCGCGCCTGTAAGTCGATCAGGTGTTGCCCGTCACTCATGACATCCAGATCGTGATGTACCTGGATGGGAAACCACTTGAGAGCCTGTTGCAACATTTCACGGTGTTGCGAGGTTAGGCAGACGGAGAGTTCATACTCGTCTGGGCGACTCTCAATTTCAGCAACCAGCGGAGCGAGCTTGATGCATTCCGGTCGGGTGCCGATAAATACCTGAATTTTTGTTTTGCGCAGACTCATCGAGTGCTATCCCGCTTTTCCAGCAGTGACCGCAAATTGTGGATAACTGATATCGCGGCCAATCAGTCCTAGTGATACAAGCTGGTAAAAAAGAGGTCTGATAGATTTTCCCTTGTTGATCGGTTCCAGTGTGATCGGCTCATAGCCCGCTTCGACAAACATTCTTCTTATGCTCTTCTGAGTAAAAAAACGCATGTGCGTTTCGTCCATCACACCGGCTTTTTCGTACTTGAAGTCTCTCTTGAGCAGGATTTGTGTCAGCACCCTGTGGTAACGAATATTGGGGATTGATGCCACCACGAGGCCGTTTGCACTCAGCTTGGATTGAATGTCTTTGAGCAAGCGGTAAGGATCGACCATGTGTTCCAGTACGTCGTTGAAGTAGATGACGTCGAAGTACTTGTCGGGCAGCACATCAAACAGATGTGAGACATCACCAAAGAAAGCTTTGTCCAGATTGTTTTCGGCCTGCTCAACCGAGCTCTTGTTGATATCAATACCCCAGACTTCAGCGCCAAACTTCTTTTTTGCTGTTTTACCGAAGAGTCCTTCGCCACACCCCACATCCAGCATCGTACGGGCGCTTTCGGGAAAATACTGGAGCATCTCGGAGCGGACACCGCCGTAGTAATCGGTCTCCTTGTCGTAAATGGCTTCCAGGGATTGATCATTCATGAGTTGATTGCATGTAAAGAGCGCCTCTGGACGGATGTGTCATTGATTAGCAGTATGCGGCGTCTGTCATCATCCCAGATTCTGCGATGTTGTGCGCTGTAAATTGGCGTGCTGCTGCGCTCACGCGAACAAGCGAGCAATACAGGTTTTCAGTACTTTTTATCTTAGTTGGTAGCAACGATGCGCGTATTGTAGCGCCTGACGGAAACTCCCGGTCTTGAGTGCCTTTACTATGGATTTTCGGTAGATTTTACGAATTGCGATGCGCTTGAGTTGTGGGTCCTGAATATTTTTTTCGTAAATACTGATGAGCTCTTCGTTGTAGAACTTCAGCGCGTTATCACTTTTACTTAAATTCTTGCCATGCCATCGATAACCTGTATGGATTTTATCGATAAACCCGACAGTATGTTCCCGGGTAAGGCGAAGCCAGAAATCCGTGTCCTCAAAACTATAGTCGGGGTCGTAGTAGCCGATCTCCTCATAGATATTCCTGCGGTACAAATGCGAAGGCGTATTGATGCCGCCCGTGCGCTTGACCAAGGCTTCGAATAGGAGTCCACTGTTATCTTTGGCTGAATAATCTATTTTTTTCAGTTCTTCGCCCTCTGCATTAATCTTGACAGAGTTGGAATGCACCAGCGTTATATCCGGATGCTTTTCAAGAAAATCCACTTGATCAACCAGCTTGTCAGGCATCCAGATATCGTCAGAGCCGATGAACGAGATGTATTTTCCGCGTGCACTTTTCGCAATGGTGTTGAGAGTGTTGCACATTCCCTGATTAGACTGGGTTTGCAAGTTAATGGTGATTTTGTCCGGATCTGTGTCAACTTTGTCCAGAAAAGCGCGAAGTGTGGAGAGCGAATCATCGTTGGATCCGTCATCCAGAATGATCAGTTCAACCGGTGAATAGCGCTGGTGAATAATCGACTCTACACACTCGACAATGTACCGCTCGTGATTGTAGAGCGCTATTCCAACGGTAACGAGTGGATCACCAGCAGGCGCTTTCAATTGGATCGTTTCTCCGGGTTGATGTCACTTGGCGAGCAACAGACCTGACAATGATAGTCGAGAGCGCTATCCGATAAATCCCGGAACAATAAAGCATGCCGCTGCCATCACGACGAACAAAGCAGCCCCTTGCGATAGGCTGTTTGCGGATCTGGGCGTGTGATTTTTGTCCGGTAGCCATACCAGCACAAACGCCATGGCTGCACCAGCCACGACACCACCAAAATGCCCCCAGAATGAAATGCCGGGAACCAGAAGAGGCAGTGCCAGGTTCAGCACTACCATCCCGAAGACGGGCGATTGCTTTGGGCTGACGCCGCGTCCCCATAACGCGATGAACATGCCACCTGCAAGTCCGAGTACGGCTCCCGAAGCACCAAGTGTTGGCTGCGTAAAGCCGAACATCAGAACCGCCAGAACGCCACCAAACATTGAACCGAAATACATCAGGATAAATCGCAGGCTACCAAAGGCCTGCTCCAGTTGCGGGCCCAGCATGTAGAGCAGATACATGTTGAAACCAATGTGGAGAATACTGCCATGTAAAAAGCCGGACGTGATTATTCTCCAATACTGCCCGGCTTCTACTGACGGTCCGTACAGCAACCCAAGGTTTGTCAGCATGTCCTGTGTTGTGAACTGCCCTATAAACATCACCACGTTGATGGCAATGAGCGTCAACGTGACAGGACAACCTCGTGGAAGTGACGGCATCGTCTGTATACCCCGACTTACAAGAATCGTTTGCCGACTGCTTGCATCTGTTCGTTAGTCAAACGGGCACCCATTTGCTGAACCAGCGTTGTTGCTGCGGCACCCGCAAGTTCGGCGCATCTGGAGAAGGGCAGTCCGTTGCTCAAGCCATGCATGAAAGCGCCAGCGTAGATATCACCAGCACCATTGGAATCGATGGGTGTGACCTTTTCTGCAGGGATCTCATGAAGTTTTTCACCGTCGAAAACAACGGCGCCGTCGGCGCCACGAGTGATGGCAAATTGTCTGGCAATCGTTTTCATTGCCGTGACCGACGCTTCAATTGAATCGGCATCAAACATCAGCTTAGCTTCTTCTTCGTTACTGAAAACCATGTCGAGTCCGCCGCCAATGATCTCCAGCAGAGGGTCCTTGAAAAATTTCACCATATTGGCATCGGACAATGTCAGGGATGTTTTGACGCCAGCGGCCTGCGCCACTTCGCGTGCCTTGACGGCTGCCGCACGGGCATTGACTTCCGGTACCAGGTAACCCTCGATGTAAACGTACTGAGAGTCCTTCAAGGCGTTCTCGTCCAGTTCTGCGACACTAATTTCACGTGTGATCCCTAAAAACGTGTTCATGCTGCGTTCGGCATCGGGGGTGACCAGCACGATGCATTTGCCAGTATGACCTTCGGCCAGTGCATCCCTTGACAGGTTGGTCCGCACGCCACTGGCTGCCAGATCATCAAGGAAGTATTCCCCGGTGCTGTCATTGGCTACTTTGCAAGAGTAGAACGCCTTTGATCCCAGCTGCGCGACTGCCGTGATGGTATTAGCGGCCGAACCACCACCACAGGGGCGGGATTTAAGATGGAAGAGCTTGTCCAGTAGCTCATGATGCCGATCCTCCTCAATAAGTGTCATCAGTCCTTTATCGATACCAAGATCGGTGAGAATTTGCTCTGGAATCTCGTATTCGAGATCAACTAGCGCGTTGCCGACACCATACACATGAAAAAGAGGCATTGAATATCCGAAATGAGTGAATTAGTAGGAGGATTATCGCTGTTTGCGAGCCGGATAACTATCGTCAATTGAATATATTGCCTGTGAGTGTGAGCTATGCTCACTCGGTGGTCGTAATCTCACCCGGAATCAGTATTCAACGTTATTTGGCAAAAAGCGGTTATTTGGCAAAAAGCGGGGTTCCATAGGCTCTGGGGCCATCCTGAACATCGATCTGATCGACCTCTTCAAGCAGCTCGACGTCGATCACAGAAACGGTATTATCGAACCAGTTGGCAACATAGACATGCCGATCGTCTCTGTCGGTGAAGATGCCTTCAGGATACTCACCAACATCAATCACCTCGACAACCTTGAATGTTTTGGTATCAATTACGCTGACCGTATTGTCATATTGATTGGTAGCGAGTGCGCGTGTGTTATCCATGGCAATGGCTACTGCGTAAGGGCGCTCACCCACGGCAACCTCGGCAACCACCTTGAAATTCGCCAGATCGACGATGCTCACTGAGTTGCTTTGCACATTGGCTATGTACATCCGTTTGTCGTCACTGTCGATGGTAACGCCAAAGGGACGGTGGCCGGTTTCCACACTCCGAATCAGCTTCAACGATTGACTATCCAGTTCGAATACCGAGTCACTATCACGATTGGTCACGTAGAGGCGATCACTACCAGAAGACAATGCCAGCCCTGACGGAGACTGCCCGACGGTTGTCGTCGCCAGTGTCTCGAAATCTGCCAATGCATAACTTGTCACGGTGTGCGCGAACCAGTCTGCTACATATAATCTATCCCGTCCGCAGACAATCGCCAGAGGGCCATCTCCCGCCTTGTGAATACCTGTCTGTACCAGCTGGGGTAGCGCAATGAGTGAAATGGTGCCATTACCCGGGTTACTGACAGCTACTTGCCCTGAGGACGGACAGACCGCGACGCCGGCCGGTTCTTGACCAACCTTGATTTCATCGATGACATTTCTGGTCTCGACATCGATAACCGAAACCGAATCTGATCCCTGATTGGTGATGAACGCCAGATCAGCGGCTGTCGCAGCCGTCGCCGAAACACCCAAAACCGCAGAAAGCCAGAGGCAAAGACAGCTCACTGCGAGCTTGAGGGTTTGCAACATCACTTGCCGTTCTCGGGTGTCACGGGAGATTTGATATTCTATTTTTCCAGCATGGTCTTAAGATTGGCAAGTCCCGCCTGGTAGACGCCAGTCACCGCGGTAACAGCAGCTTCATCACTAAGTTCCGCTGGCGGGTCATTGTTCGGGTACCCTCGGTAGAACGCGCCCTTCCAGGTAACAATGCTCTTGTCGCCGTCCGCCTTGACAGAAATGGTGGACGAGTAGTTGTTAACGGGCAGAACAGCAACATCGTGAGTTTTCACTGGAATCTTGTAGCTGTAAGTCATCTTCTCGTCACTGTGTTTTCTGAGTGTCTCGAAGATCCTGGCGTCGCCGCCAAGCAGCAATACCCGAGTGGCACCTTTTACATTACCGCCCTCACTTTCGATCCCTTCAACCATAGGCAGCCATTGATCGGCCGCGCCAAAGTCGCCAATGACAGCCCAGACATCTTCTGCGCTGGCGTTGATTTCAATGGATTCACTGACCTTCTGACGGGTTGGCCCGTGGGCGAAGGCCAGTTGGGCTGTTATGAGCAGCAGGAGACCCGCGCCAAAAGCGTGAATCCAATGGTTTTTCCGGTTTTTCATGTGTCTCTATCTAATATTCCAAAGCGTGCAGGATTGTGGAACATCGACAAACCCGATGTCAACTTCAGTGAATTACCCTGATTTGTGCAAAAAATCGCGCTGGTGCAACGCTCCAGTGCCAATAGTTCGTTGTGGAAGTGGGTGTAACTATTTACAATTGCGGGTTTTCCCTGTTGAGGTCTTCATGCGCACACACCCCTGTGGTGTTATCACCCGAGAACAGCTGGACGAGCAGGTTTCGTTCTGTGGCTGGGTTCATCGTCGACGTGACCATGGAGGCGTCATATTTATCGACTTGCGAGACCATACCGGGCTGGTACAGGTGGTTTTCGATCCTGATCGAGCCGAATCCTTTGCGCTCGCTGAAGAGGTGCGTAACGAATTTGTCCTGCGCATAACCGGCAAGGTACGCAACCGCCCTGAAGGCACTGTTAATCCAGACATGACCACAGGTGAAATTGAAGTGCTGGGGCATGAAATCCAGATTCTCAATCGTGCCGCTACGCCGCCATTTCAGCTTGATGATAATAATGTCAGCGAAGAAAACCGGCTGAAGTTCCGTTACATCGATATGCGCCGACCCGAAATGCAGGAACGCCTGCGTTTGCGTGCCCGGGTTGTACGTGAGCTGCGAAATGCACTCGAGGGTGATGGTTTCATCGAAGTGGATACTCCAATGCTGACACGAGCAACCCCTGAGGGTGCCCGTGACTATCTGGTGCCCAGTAGAAATCACCCGGGCGAGTTCTATGCGTTACCGCAATCGCCGCAGCTGTTCAAACAGCTACTGATGATGGGTGGCATTGATCGCTATTACCAGGTGGCGCGGTGTTTTCGTGATGAGGATTTGCGTGCAGATCGCCAGCCTGAGTTTTCCCAGCTGGATATCGAAATGTCATTCATTGATGAACAGACCATCATGAGCACGATGGAAAGCATGATGTGCTCGCTATTCAGGGATGTGCTGGGTGTTGATCTTGGAAATTTTCCGCGCATGACGTACGCCGATGCCATGCTCAATTATGGCTCTGACAAACCTGATCTGCGTATTCCACTGGTATTGACTGAGCTGTCAGATCTGGTAGAGGGAGTTGATTTCAAGGTCTTTGCCGAACCTGCGAAAAACCCAAAGGGGCGAGTTGCGGCTTTACGCGTGCCCGGCGGGAACAAGCTGAGCCGGAAAGAGATTGACGTGTACACAGAATTTGTTGGCCGTTATGGTGCAAAGGGTCTGGCCTACATCAAGTGCAACGATATCAAGGCTGGCCCAGAAGGTCTGCAATCACCGATTGTCAAATTCTTTCCTGCTGACGTACTTCAGGGCATTATCGAACGCACTGGTGCGGTCGATGGTGACCTCGTCTTTTTCGGTGCTGACAAGGCGAGCGTTGTCGAGGCCGCTCTGGGTGCATTGAGGATCGAAGTCGGCAAGCGTATGGAGATGGTCGAAGATGCCTGGCGTCCACTCTGGGTTGTGGATTTTCCGATGTTTGAACACGACGAGCGCGAGAATCGTTGGCAGGCACTGCACCATCCATTTACCGCTCCTAGCGCCGAATCAACAGAAGCGTGGCAAGCACAGTTGGATGATGACCCCGGCAAAGTGCTCTCACGTGCCTATGACATGGTGTTGAACGGCACCGAGGTGGGTGGTGGTTCCATTCGTATTCATGACACCGAGATGCAGCAGAAAGCACTGGATGTATTGGGTATCGACGAGCAGGAAGCCAACGATAAATTCGGATTCCTGTTGGAAGCACTCAAGTACGGAGCACCACCTCATGGTGGCATTGCGTTTGGTCTTGATCGTCTCGTCATGTTGATGTGTGGTGCGGACAGTATTCGCGACGTCATGGCATTCCCGAAAACACAAAGTGCCTCTTGTTTGCTGACGAGCGCGCCCAGTGCAGTCAGCGACCAGCAGATGAAGGACCTGCATTTGCGTACGCGTACCAGAGCCTCTACAGCAGAAGCCAAAAAAGATGCCTGAAGAATCGGGGACCTCGAGTAATATCAGGTCCTTGTTCAAGCGCCCAGAGTCGGTGCTGGTCGTGGTCTACACGATTGACCTCGATGTCTTGCTGATTTGCCGGAAAATTCCTGTCGGTTTCTGGCAGTCGGTGACTGGTAGTCTGGAGGCAGAGGAGCTGCCACCGATGGCCGCTCAGCGCGAACTCATGGAAGAGACAGGCATTGATGAACCGGTCATTGATCATCGGTGCTCACGGACATACCCCATAAAAAGTGCCTGGCGTAAACGCTATGCGCCGGGCGTAACAGAAAATCTGGAGCACGAGTTCAGCGTGCAGCTACCCGAACGGTGCAACATTACCCTGGATCTCGCAGAGCACGCTGATTACTGCTGGCTTCCCATTCTTGAGGCTATCGCCAAGGTAGCCTCGCACAGCAACCGGGCTGCGCTTAAAAAGATTCTTGCTGCCGAAGCATGAACTGGCAAGAGTGTATCTCCTGAATCTTCGCTGGCCACGCTGTATTCTCTGAAGACATATTACTCGTCGGTTTGCAGTCTGACTTCCATGACAATCGCTTGTTTGCATTCCCAGCTATACTGGGTTGGGCGACAGAACCGAGACTGTCGGTGTTTCCGCGTGTAACCTGCAGCCTTGCTTATAGAACGATTTGCGCGCAATTTGTGCGTTGATAACCGTCCGGACGTTCAATTTTCCAGAAGTACGCATGCTCTTCCGATGGCGATAAAGAAATCCAGAATCAAACCCAGTCACGATGATGTTACTGTGTTAGTGCACGGAATCTGGATGCAGGGTGTCATGATGTCGGTCATGGCCAAAAGGCTCGAATTACTTGGATTTCGTACCGTCGCATTTAGCTACAATTTCCTCAAGCATTCTCCAGCTGAGAACGCCTGCGATCTCTATCGCCGGATTGGAGAGCTCGGTGCACGTAAGGTCCACCTCGTCGGGCACAGCCTGGGCGGTATCGTCATTTTGCATCTGCTCGATCAATTTCCTGATCTAAACGTCGACAAGGTGGTTCTGGTTGGTTCTCCAGTCAAAGGCAGTTACGTCGCCAAGCGCGTCCATGCAAACCGCATGCTCCGGCCGTTACTGGGGAAAAGCGTCAAGGGTGGTCTTCTCGAGGGCGCACCGACATTCAGAGGCGACCGACCCCTGGGGATTATCACCGGATCCGGTAGCATGGGGCTATTGGCGGTGCTTTACCCACCGGGTGATAATAGTGATGGGGTGGTGCGAGACAGTGAAACCATGATTGAAAACGCCACTGACAGGATATGTATACCTTCTTCGCATTCGGCAATGATTTTTTCGGATAGATGTGCCGATCTGATCGCAAATTTTCTGAATCTGGGTCGTTTTCGAGTCTAGTTTTGTGGTGGTACCGGCAAGCTCAGCGTTGTCTGGAAATAGTGCTAATTCGGTCCCTGATTAAAAATGGGCCTTTGTCCGGCACGTCACCTGGTTGGCGAAGCGGGCTTGAATAGGCCACAATAGAGGGATAAACATATTCATCAGTCTTAGCTAAAAGAGGCAGTACATGGCCGGACATAGTAAATGGGCCAATATCCAGCATCGCAAGAACGCTCAGGATGCAAAACGTGGCAAGCTTTTTACCAAGCTCATTCGCGAGATCAACGTTGCCGCCAAAATGGGTGGTTCGGATCTGAACTCCAATCCGCGATTGCGTCTGGCGGTGGACAAGGCTCTGGGCGGTAACATGACCAAAGACACCATCGATCGCGCGATCAAGAAGGGCGCTGGTGAGTTGGAGGATGTAGCCTACGAGGAGAACCGTTACGAAGGCTATGGGGTTAATGGTGTCGCGATCATGGTTGATACCATGACGGATAACAGAAACCGGACTGTCTCCGAAGTCAAACATGCGTTTACTAAATACGGTGGCAACATGGGAGCGCAAGGATCAGTCTCCTACCTCTTTGAAAAGCAGGGAGTCCTCAGTTATCCCGCAGGTACCGACGAGGATCAGGTTATGGAAGCCGCTCTGGAAGCAGGTGCGGATGATATTGTGTCCAGCGATGACGGGTCTATCGAAGTGCTGACTACCGAAGATGTCTTTGTCGATGTCAAGGAGGCGCTGGTGTCAGTCGGCCTTGAGGCTGAACATTCCGAAGTGACCATGCGTGCCGCTACAGCCGTAGAACTGGATGTCGAGCAGGGGCAGAAGCTGCTTAAGCTGATAGATGCGCTGGAGGATCTTGACGACGTGCAGGACGTGTTTACCAATGCTGAGATTCCTGGCGAAGCCTACGGGGCATGACAGGCAACCGCTCCAGGGGGTTGATTCGGGTACTGGGCATCGATCCGGGCTCAGTGGTCACCGGGTATGGTGTGATCGAATCTGATGGAGCTCGCAGTTTTCATCTTGCACATGGTCACATCAGAGTCAAAGGTGAGACCTTTCCTGAAAGGCTGGGTCATATCTACTCGGCCCTGGGTGAAGTAATCATGCAGTGGCAACCTCAGGAGGTTGCTATCGAACAGGTGTTTCTCAGTAATAATCCCATGTCAGCGCTTAAGCTCGGTCAGGCACGTGGGGCTGCAATCACCGCGGCCGTCTCGCAACAGCTTTCGGTATCTGAATACGCTCCAAGGCTTGTCAAGAAAGTGGTAACCGGGTCTGGCTCCGCAGATAAGAACCAGGTACAGACTATGGTGCGCGCGCTGTTGCAGATTGTGCCTGTTGTGCAAGTCGATGCAGCAGATGGGCTGGCTATTGCTATCTGTCATGCGCACTCGCGCAAGGTGCCAGGGGGTTCTCCGATGCCTGTACGAAAACGCGCACGGGGACGAGGGCTAAGAATGTGATTGGTCGACTGACAGGCAAGTTGCTTGAGAAAAATCCTCCCTCACTGGTTATCGACGTACAAGGTGTGGGATATGAAGTGGATGCCCCCATGTCCACATTTTATGCTTTGCCACCGCTGAACGAATCTGTCTCACTGCTCGTGCATATGGTTGTGCGCGAAGATGCCCAGCTACTTTATGGCTTTGCAAGTCGTACAGAACGTGTGTTGTTTCGGGCTTTGCTCAAAGTGAATGGCGTGGGTGCCAAAGTTGCATTATCAATATTATCGGGGATGAGTACCGATGAGTTTCTTTCCTGCATATCCACAAAAGATGTTACAGCGCTTGTGCGTGTACCGGGTATTGGCAAGAAGACGGCAGAACGGCTGCTTGTGGAGTTACAGGATAAAGTGGATGTACTGGATGTGGGTGGTTTGCCTACTGGCAACAGGCCCAAAACTAATGATGAGTCTGCGCGAACGCAGGCTGAGGAGGCATTGGCTGCGCTGGGCTACAAGCCTGCAGAGGCAGTCAAGTTACTCGACAAACATGCAAGCCCTGACGAGACGGTTGAGCAGATGATCAGGGCAGCCCTGAGAGGGGCTGCCCGCTAGCAGTTCTTTCAGATGCGCAGTATCAGCGCTGACGTTCTATCGCCAGAGCGATACCTTGACCGCCGCCGATACACATGGTGATCAAACCGAATTGTCCGTCGATTCGCTGAAGCTCATGCAGCACCTTGATCACCAGAATAGAGCCGGTTGCACCGACAGGGTGGCCAAGGGCTATTGCGCCGCCGTTGGGATTGACCTTGTCGGTATTCAGGTTCAATTGCTTGTTGACAGCGCAAGCCTGTGCGGCAAATGCCTCGTTGGACTCGATAACGTCAAACTGGTCATGCGACATACCCAGTTTTTTCAGTAGCGAACTCACTGCTGGAACCGGGCCAATGCCCATAATGTCCGGGCGTACGCCAGCGTGCGCATATCCTAGAAATTTTGCTCTTGGTTTGAGACCCTGCTTGTCGACCGCCGCCTTGCTTGCAAGGACCATCGCGGCTGCTCCGTCATTGATGCCAGAGGCGTTACCTGCCGTGACGCTGCCGTCTTTCTTGAATGCTGCTCTTAAGTTGGCAAGACTTTCGGCGGTGGTATCCGGCTTGGGGTGTTCGTCCGTGTCGAAATTGACCATTTCGCGCCGAACCTTTACTGATACCGGAACAATCTGATCCATAAAGTATCCCGCTTCGATAGCGGCATGTGCACGTCGTTGGCTCTCGGCGGCGAATTCATCCTGCTGTTCTCGGCTAATGGCGTTTTCGTTTGCAACGTTTTCGGCAGTGATACCCATATGTCCTGCGCCGAACGGATCCGATAACGCGCCAAGCATCATATCCACCATCGATACCTCGCCCATTTTCTGACCGAAACGCGCAGCCGAAAGCACATGCGGGGAGCGGGACATGACTTCACTTCCACCGGCAATGGCGATATCGGCATCGCCGATCATTAGATGCTGTGCTGCCGAGACAACTGCCTGTGCGCCAGAGCCGCAAAGACGATTGACGTTAAGTGCCGGTGTTTCCTGCGGTATGCCTGCATCGATAGCTGCTACTCGAGACAGGTACATGTCTCGGGGTTCGGTGTTAATGACATGGCCAAAAACAACATGGCCCACGCTCGCCGGGTCCACCTGGCTGCGACTCATGGCTTCGCTCGTTACCAGAGTGGCTAGATCGATAGGTGTCTGCGAAGCCAGAGAGCCGCCGAATGTGCCAATCGCGGTACGTGCGCCGTCAATGATGTAGATGTCCGAACTCATACAGTCGCCTAGCCTATGCTTTTGATCGAGGCAACCTGTATACCAGCGAATGAAGGGCGCGTCTACTTGGCTGTTCAACCGTTACTTTCTCATGACGCGATCTCCAGATGTGTGGCAAGTTGTCATTCTTGCAAATGGTCGTTCCCGCATACGCTCATTGCCTAAAACAGTCATCCCTGACATCGCACAGCCTCAAGGTCAGTCATCGCCGCGGAGGCGGGGTGACATCATTCTGGTTCTAATAGTCTGCCGGCTGACGCCGTGTTCAACTCGACACCACTTGCTTAGCGTCAACGCTATCCAACTCCGTCATTTATGTTCCATAAGGAGCTCGCATTGCGCCAAAGCAGTTTGTCTCTCTCATCAGGGGAGCAATCGGTAAGCAGTGCGTGGGTAGCTGCTACCCACGTTTCCAGTTGTCCGGCCAGCGTGCACACGGGACTATCACTGCCCCAAATCACTCTATCCCACCCAAATGCTTTAATGGTGTGTTCGACGTAGGGGCGAATGTCATCAAGAACCCAATTGTCAGTATCGGTATAGGCCATGACACCGGATATTTTGGCCGTGACGTTCGTGCGCTTTGACAATTGAGTAATCTGACTGCTCCAGGGATCAAATGCACCGCCTTTGATATCTGGCACGCCGCAATGATCAAGAATAAATGATACCTGCGGACAATGATCAACCAACTCGATAGCCTGTAGCATTTGCGTAGGCAAGACGCAAAGATCAAACGTTAATTGCGTATCTGACAAGCGTTTGACGTTGTCTCTGAACCTGTTGCTCGTCGACAGATCGTCAGGAGCTACATGCAGTACACGTCTTATCCCCATAACCTCTTCCCGTTCGAGTTGTTTGTCCAGCCATGCAGCAAAATCGTCAGATTCAGGTCTGCAAGATGCGATGGCACCTTTGATCAGTGAATCAGGTGAGTCCATCAACGAGCGAACAAGATCAGTCTCTGCATCCCTATCCACGTCGGCAACATCGACTTCCATATGCACGGCCGCGCCAATTCCCACCCTTTTTGCAACACGCTGATAGTCATCATATGTCGCATCATTATTCAGCGCCTCAATGTTCTCTAGCCATGGGTAGGACAGTAGGTCGCGGTATATCAGGTGCAGGTGCGTATCGATGATCATGTTTGAACTCCAGTGAATAGTACGGGCCAGAGCCGTGCATTTGATTGTCGTTTGAGCCGTTCACGGCCGCTTCAGGAAATTGTTTGCTTGATTATATGTGAAAGTACGGTTTATATTTGAAATCAGTCTGGGCGTGTGTCCGGTGTATTTCGGTTTTTTCCAAAGACAAAGACGAGTGGAGGGTGTTTTTATGAATCGATCTGGTTACTGGCTGGCCTCATCGCTGGCAGTTCCATTAATGGCAATCGCAACACTGGCAGACGCTGGTGAGTTTGACGGGGTATCCATTGATGCGAAATTGATTGGCGGGCAGCAGTATGAAGCGTTGTACGCACGTATTGCAGAATGGGAAACAGAGACCGGTGCCACGGTTAATGTGATTTCCAAGAAAAATCATTTCGAACTGGACAAGGAATTCAAATCAGATCTTGCTGCTGGATCGCTAGGCTGGTGTGTTGGTTCCAACCATTCATCCTTTGCATCGCAGTATCCTAGTCTTTATACAGATTTGACGCCGTTTCTCACTCCCGAATTCATCGCAGAGTACGTTCCGTCTAACATAGCAGCCTCAATGATTGGCGACAATCTGGTCATGTTGCCTAGGGCGCAGTTTGACGTATCGGCTCTTTACTATCAGAAGGACCTTTACGAGAACGAGGACAACAAGACAAAATTCATGGCTGAATATGGCTACGAGCTGACGCCTCCGGACACTTGGGATCAGGTAGCTGATCAGGCTATCTTCTTTGCCGATCCGCCCAATTTCTATGGTACTCAGTTTGCTGGAAAAGACGAGGCCATTGTCGGTAGATTCTATGAGTTGGTCGTTGCAGAGGGCGGACAGTTGTTCAACGATGACTGGTCTCCAGCGTTCAATAGTGAGGCGGGAATGCGTGCGCTGGATTGGTTCGTCAAGGTTTATCAGGCGGGAGCAACACCTAAAGGCACAACCTCGTACTTATGGGATGAGTTAGGCCAGGGCTTTGCGTCAGGCACAGTAGCGATTAATCTTGACTGGCCTGGTTGGGCAGGATTTTTCAACGATCCGGAAAGCTCCAAGATTGCGGGCAATGTTGGCGTCAAGGTACAACCGCAGGGCAGTGCGGGTGTTCGAACCGGTTGGTCAGGGCATCATGGCTTTTCGGTCACCGAGTCGTGTGAGAACAAGGAAGCTGCGGCCTCTCTGGTTGCATTTCTGACTAATGAAGAAAGCCAGTCGCTGGAGAGCTCTGCAGGTCCGTTGCCTACGCGAACCGCTGTCTGGGATCAAGTGGTACAAGCAGCCGATGGCGACGAATACCGGACTGAAGTTCTGGAAGCTTTTCAGGCCGCCTCAAGCCATGCTTTTCCTGCGCCTAAAACCCCGTATTGGATAGAGGCTACCAACGTTATATATCCTGAGTTGCAGGCTGCGATTCTGGGTGACCGGACGTCTGCTGAGGCGCTTGAAATTGCCTCTGAAGCTGTGGATGAGATCATGCAGGAAAACGGAGTTTACTAATCTCTTGGGTTCTATATTTAATGCAGACGATACAAGGCGGGCATAGTATCTGCCGTGTTTAGACTGCCTCTGAGACTACCGCCATGGTTGGTTCTGGTGATGCCCGCCATAATTATCCTGTCGGCGGTAGTGCTCATTCCTTTGTTGTTGTCTCTGTATTCCAGTTTCACTGCTTACAGACTGACGCGTCCAGATTCTCTGTTCAAGTGGATTGGCGAATACAACTATGTAAAGGTGGCTGGGGACGCCAACTTCTGGTGGGCGTTTGGACGAACGGTATTCCTGTTGACTATCGCTCTAAACCTTGAGTTGCTGCTTGGTCTGGGCCTTGCGTTGCTGGTGAACAAGGTGACGTGGGGGCAACGTTGGCTGCGAACGATCATGATGTTTCCCATGATGTTTTCTCCCATACTGGTCGGTTTTCAGTTCAAGTTCATTTTCAATGATAACGTCGGCTTGGTTAATAACGCCTTGCAATCGCTGGGGATAACCGACCAGGCAATTGCGTGGCTGGTTGATGGCAAGCTGGCGATGTTTTCGATCATTTTTGCAGAAGTGTGGATGTCCACGTCCATCTTCGCCATCCTCATTTTGGCAGGACTGTTTGCGATACCGCGTGACCCCCTGGAGGCTGCAAAGGTGGACGGATGTACTCCATGGCAATCGTTTCGGCACATCACGTTGCCGTTTCTCATGCCGTTTATCTATATCGCGTTGGCAATACGCAGTCTGGATGTTGCGAGGGCGTATGACATCGTACATATCATGACCAATGGGGGGCCCGCAAGACGCACTGAGCTACTCTGGACGTTGATTGGTCGTACAGGCTACGTTGATGCGAAGATGGGGCTGGCTAACGCCATGGGCTATATATCGATTTTTCTTGCTATCTTTTTTACTATCTATTTCTTCCGAAAGCTAAGTGCATCTCGTGCAGCCCTGGGTTTCAACCACTGATATGAAACGCTGACATGGAAATCAATCAGCAGCATCGCATCAAAAAGCTGGCTTTGCGATCCGCACATCTAGTGACCTTGTTTGTCGCAATGTCTATCATCTGTTTGCCTGGCCTCTGGATTGTGCTTAATTCGTTCCGGCCCACGGTCGAGATTATGGCCAAGCCTCCGGTGTGGATACCCAACAGTCTTAATCTTGATCATTATCGCGCAATGTTTGGTGCGGTGGGCGAGGGCGGAGTGCCGGTAGGTCGATACTTCATGAACTCGCTCATCATATCGATAAGCAGCACTGTAATAGCCATACTCGTAGGCATTGCCGGTGGTTATGCATTTGCACGCTATCGATTTCGCGGAAAATCTGCGATGTTTGTCGGATTTATGCTCACACGCGCGGTGCCGGGTGTTGCCTTGTCATTACCCTTGTTCATTGTGTTTGCAAGACTAGGCATCATTGACACACACTTTGCTCTCATCCTGGTTTACGTTGCCATGAATGTACCTTTTTCTATCTGGTTGATAGATGGATTTTTCCGGCAAGTGCCTCGTGAACTTGCCGAAGCGGCAGAGATCGATGGATGCACCCGCTGGCAAGCTTTCTGGAAAGTTGAATTTCCGGTGGCTCGCGCAGGTGTTGCATCGGCTGCCATTTTTGCCTTTCTCACGTCATGGAACGAATACGCGCTGGCCAGTCAGATTACGCGTTCAGTGTTTAGCAAGACAATGCCTGTCGGGTTGCTGGACTTTACGTCTGAATTCACCATCAATTGGGGTGGCATGTGCGCGTTGGCTGTCCTGATGATCATACCGGCACTGATTTTAACTTTCATTGTGCAAAAGCATCTCATCAGTGGTCTTACATTTGGCGGGGTTAAGGGATAGCAAATGGCACGAGTAACACTCAGCAATATCGTCAAGCGCTATGGTGATCTGCAAGTCGTCCATGGTCTGGATCTGGATATTGCTCACAATGAATTTGTCGTACTGGTTGGCCCGTCTGGTTGTGGCAAATCCACAACGCTTCGCATGATTGCTGGTCTGGAAGAACTCAGTGCTGGCGATATCCATATTGGTGAAAATCTGGTTAATGAGTTACCGCCGCGTGATCGTAATATCTCTATGGTTTTTCAGAATTACGCGCTGTACCCACACATGACGGTGGGGGAGAATCTGGGATTCTCTTTGAAGATTGCGCATCGCAGTGAGGAAGAGATAAAAAAAGCAGTGGACGATGCTGCCGAGATTTTGAGTTTGGGTGAACTGCTCGATCGACGTCCTTCGGAGTTGTCCGGTGGGCAGCGCCAGCGCGTTGCGATGGGTCGCGCCATTGTTCGTCATCCGGATGTCTTCCTGTTTGATGAGCCTTTGTCAAATCTGGATGCAAAGTTGCGCGCGCAAATGCGCGTAGAGATAAAGAAATTGCATCAGCGCATAGCAACCACCATTGTCTACGTCACGCATGATCAGGTTGAAGCCATGACGTTGGCAGATCGTATCGTGATCATGCGCGATGGTCGGATTGAACAACAGGGCACACCGCTACAGGTATTCGAGCAGCCCGTAAATACTTTCGTTGCCACCTTCATCGGTTCACCACCCATGAACCTGTTACCTGCCATCATCTCCAGCGATACCAGAAGCATTGTCCTCCGTGATGGAACGTCGATACCGCTGCCAATTCGAATGCTTGGCAAGGTGGAGGCGCAGCTACCAGTGGTTTTCGGTTTTCGTGCAGATAACCTGATGCCGGAAGGTCATGGATTATCGCTCGGCGACGAAAAGGCAAACTTCAAGCTGACGGTAAATCTGTCAGAACCACTGGGAACAGAGACCGTGTTGTTCGGTGAGATTGCCAATCAGGAAATTCAGGCCAAGATGCTGAATCCTCGTCCTGTAGTGATGGGGGAGACGCTTGCCTGTCAGCTGGATATGAGTCGCGCGCATCTGTTTGATGCCAACACGCAAATGAGCCTGGGATGACATTATGGCGCTGATAGAACATATCGAACTGTGCATGGTAGATCTTGTACCGAAGGTAATACGCACCGATGCCATTCAATCCTTTGTCAGTCAACAGACTCCCATTGTAAAAATTACGGATAGTGATGGTGCGGTGGGTGTTGGTTACTCATACACTATTGGCCAGGGTGGGCCAGCTGTCATGTCATTGTTACGCGATACGCTTGTGCCGCAGCTTCCGGGTCAGGATGCTAACGAGATCGAGCGCTTGTGGCGAATGCTGATGTTTTCAACGCATGCAACAACAGTTGGCGCTATAACGTCTCTGGCACTTGCCGCCATTGATACGGCGTTATGGGATTTACGCTGTAAACGAGCAAGGTTACCGTTGTACCAGATGGCAGGTGGTGCCAGGAAATCGGTACCGATGTACACCACTGAAGGCGGTTGGTTACATATCGAAACGCAGGCATTGGTG
Organism: Granulosicoccus sp.; assembly: GCA_045106195.1. Classification (GTDB taxonomy): domain Bacteria; phylum Pseudomonadota; class Gammaproteobacteria; order Granulosicoccales; family Granulosicoccaceae; genus Granulosicoccus. The sequence continues at coordinate 64,831 of JBGCEH010000022.1, read as the reverse complement.
GATGATGCGGTAAAGGCAAGAGAGCTGGGATTTGCCGGATCCAAGATCAAGATCGGGCTTCCTCATCTGTCGCAGGATCGCGAACGCCTGTCAGCTGTGCGTGAGGCTGTTGGCGACCAGTCGGAAATCATGGTGGATGCCAATCAGGCATTCAGCCGTGCTGAGGCTACGCGTCGTGCGCGAGTACTCGAGGAATTCAATATTGCCTGGTTTGAGGAGCCAATGCCAGCAGATGATGTAATGGAACACGCCCGGCTGGCAGCAACGACGTCTGTGCCGATTGCTGTGGGAGAAAGTCTCTATTCACTGTCGCAATTCAAGGATTATCTGATGCTTGGCGGTGCGTCGATTGTCCAGGTGGATGTCGCGCGCATTGGTGGCATAACGCCATGGTTGAAGGTGGCGCACTTGGCGGAGGCTCATAATGTACCGGTGTGTCCACATTTTCTGATGGAATTGCATGTCAGTCTGGTTTGCGCCATTCCCAACGCGCCGTGGCTGGAATACATACCGCAACTTGATGACATTACCGTCTCAGGTATGCGCATGGAAAGTGGTTGTGCCTATCCCAGTGAGGAGCCCGGACTTGGCATTGACTGGGACTGGAGGGAAATAAACACTCGCCGGTTTGAGAACCTTACTACGCACATCAAATAATCGAGGGCGAAAAACATGCAACGTATGGGGATGGTAATAGGACTTGATGCAGATCGAGTCGCCGAATACAAACAACTACATGCGAATGTCTGGCCTGATGTACTCAGCAAGATCAGTGAGTGCAATATTCGAAACTACACCATCTTTCTGAAAGAGCCTGAGAATCTGCTGTTCGGTTACTGGGAATATCACGGCCTGGACTTTGAAGCGGATGCTGCAGTGATGGCTGCGGATCCGGCCACTCAGCGTTGGTGGGATGTCTGCAAACCCTGCCAGAAACCACTCGATACCATCAAGGACGGTGAATGGTGGGCGATGATGGAAGATGTGTTTCATCTTGATTAACCTACGGTTTTTACACCTGTGTGAAGGGCGCGCTTGAAGCCATGAGACGAGTCTTACCATGAAAACACTCATACAGAATTGGCCACTGGCCAGCCACCCCCGCCCCATCGTGATCTTTGGTGCGGGCTCTATTGTGGCTGACGCGCACTTGCCGGCATACCGCAAGGCGGGTTATCCGGTTGCCGGTATCTATGATCCTGATGCTGCAAAGTGCGAAGCTTTGGCAAGCGAGTATGGCTGCAAGGCTTTTACATCTGTCAATGAAGCGGTAGCCGTTGACAATGCAGTGTTCGATCTGGCCACACCACCTGCAGCGCATATTGGCGTACTGGAAAAATTGCCAAACGATGCAGGGTGTCTTATCCAGAAACCCATGGGTAGTGATCTGGAGGAGGCGACTCGAATTCTGAGCTTGTGTCGTGAACGCCGGCTAAAAGCTGCGGTGAATTTCCAGCTCAGGTTTGCGCCCATGATGCTCGCTCTACAGGACGCGATCGACAAGGGACTATTAGGCGAGGTACTTGATTTCGACGCCTGGCTTGCACTTGATACACCCTGGAGCCTATGGAAATTTCTTGAGGGGCTTCCTCGCGTAGAAATAGCGTTGCATTCAATACACTACATGGACCTGATTCGCGCCATCCTCGGCAACCCGCATGGCATTCATGCAAAGACCATCGGGCACCCGGCAAGCAGTATGTCACAAACGCGCACATCGGCCATACTGGACTACGGTGAGCGCGTTCGATGTTCGCTGTCGATTAACCATGATCATGCCTATGGGCGAAAGTTTCAGGCCTGTGAATTTCGTTTGTGTGGAAGTCTTGGTGCAGCCTATGTGAAACTGGGTGTAAACCTTGATTATCCACGTGGCGAGCCGGATGAACTCTGGCTGAAAAGTGGCGATGATGAGTGGGAGCAAGTGTTGCTGCAAGGAGAGTGGTTCCCGGATGCCTTTGCATCGCGCATGTCGCAACTACAACGCCATGTCACTGGAGAGGAGCGTCAGCTTATCAGTGCTGTCGAAGATGCGTGGCAGACTATGTCTCTGGTGGAGGCTGCATACGCCAGCAATGCATCACCTGCCACGCCGCTATTGGCATTGCCCCTTGAATAAATTTGAAAACCACCGCAACCATAAATGATAGCTACAACCGAAAAATCAGATAAATACAGTGCCCCCGCGCTATCAAAAGGTCTGGATATTCTCGAGTTTCTGTCAAGTGAACCTGAAGCTCAGAAAAAGGCCGATATCGCTCGAGCCCTGAATCGGTCGATAAGCGAGATTTTTCGTATGCTGGTCGTCCTGGTCGATCGCGAATATGTGGCCTACGATGCACATGATGAGCGATACTTTCTGACCACAAAGCTCTTTGAGCTTGCGCACAAGTACCCGCCCATTCGCCGACTGTCAGCGGTTGCGGCAGCCCCCATGCAGAATCTGGCGCGGACTGTAAACCAGTCGGTTCACATGGCTATTCTGCGTGGTACCGACATTCTCGTGATTTCGCAAATCGATTCACCGGGAGATCACATTACATCGGTAAGGCTGGGTGCCAGAATTCCGCTGATACAAACGTCGTCCGGTGCGGTATTGACCCATTCGATTGTTGAAAGTGCCCGTACTTCATTGAACAAGGAGTTATCCATTTATCCAGCGAAATTACGCAAAGCCTACAAGGCTAACTGCGAGGCTGCGAGATCCAGCGGCTACTGTGAGTGCCCTTCCATGGTGATCGAAGGTGTGATCAACGTTTCTGTCCCCATCCATGACCACTCCGGACAGATTGTCGCTGCCTTGACGATTCCATTTGTCAAAAGACTAACTGACAAGGGGCATCTTTCGCTGGTACAGACACGCGAAGCGCTCATTGCAACTGGCAACAGTGTATCGGGCATGTTAGGTGGGAAAATGGCTGTACAAGCTTGATGTGTAACGGTGGTTGAACTGCTTTCCCATTTGTTATAGGGGATGTACTTGGCGAATACTATTGTGAGAAATGCAGTTTACCTTGTCTTGGCGTTCGCTGTGCGTCCAACATCATCACTTGAACAAGAGATAGACAAAGACAGAAAATCAGGATGGTTGTGGGCAGTGTGAAGAGGCAGGCTGCTGATTGAATGGCTGCACCACCAGCCCAGGCTAGTCAGAGTAAGCAGATGAACGAAGGGACCACCATGGCACTTGCTACAAATTCCCTGACTGTACGGCCTTTAGAGATTTGTGCCATAAACAAGCTGACGAAGACGGTGAAAGGAATCTACCATGCTAAGTGATAAAGCGACCAGCGGCGTTGCCGGTGTTGCAGCTGTGATGGCAGGTTGTACCGCCAATACCAGACGTTAGCGAAATTTTTATCGACGGAAGTTTATTGTGGCTGGGGTGTGCGTTTTTACCCGCCTTTTAGTATTGTGTGGGTCGTTCAGAAAATGGCAGAAAAACATGTATAACCAACCGCTTGGTGGCAATGAGATGCCGCGTTTCTCTGGCCCGTCAACCATGATGCGATTACCATCGCAATTGACGGCCGAAGGGCTGCAAGCCTGCTTCATAGGCATCGGTATGGATATCGGTACCTCCCATCGCTCAGGCACACGGTTTGGGCCACGTCAGATCCGGCAGGAATCTGCCATGATCCGGCCATACAACATGAAAACGCGTATTTCACCCTTTGACCGAATCCAGGTGGCGGATATCGGCGATGTGCCCATCAATACGTTCAATCTTGCCAAGAGCGTTGATATTATCGAAGCGTTTTACGATTCGGTGCTTGGTTACAACGCTGCGCCCTTCACGCTGGGAGGTGATCACACTATTGTTTTGCCCATCATAAGGGCCATGGCAAAAAAGCACGGCCCCGTGGCTGTCATACACGTGGATGCACACGCGGATGTCAACGATAAAATGTTTGGTGAAAAAATTGCGCATGGCACACCCTTTCGTCGCATGGTTGAGGAGGGTCTGGTTGTGCCCGGCAAGGTGGTGCAAATTGGTTTGCGTGCAACCGGGTATGCAGACGATGACTTCGATTGGTCTCGCAATCAAGGGTTTCGCGTGGTCCAGGCTGAGGACATCTGGTACCAGTCTCTTGCGCCTTTGATGCAGGAAGTGCGTGAAATGATGGGAGACCACCCTGTCTATATTTCATTTGATATCGACTCGTTTGATCCTGCCTATGCGCCGGGAACGGGGACTGCCGAGCCCGGTGGGCTGACATCGCATCAAGGACTTGAAATTGTGCGTGGCACCTATGGGCTGAATCTGATTGGCGGGGACCTTGTCGAGGTGTCGCCGCCGTATGATCAGTCCGGAAACACCGCGATGCTCGGTGCTACCATTCTGTATGAAATGCTTTGTGCTTATGCCAACGGTTTCGTCAGCACGGATATATGAGCGCAACTACGCTGTCATTCCCTGACAAAGTCGCTGCACTGGCAGCGCTCAAGCACACTCAGTTCGACAGTTACTGGCTGGATAGTCTGCCGCCGGTTAACAGTGAGCCCGCTTTGCAGGAGGATATCAATTGTGAGCTACTGATCGTCGGTGGGGGGTTCTGCGGACTTTGGGGGGCTATTCTTGCCAAAGAGCAAGACCCCCTGCGACAGGTGGTTCTGATTGAAGGGCAATCTATCGCCAATGGCGCCAGCGGTCGTCCTGCCGCTATTATATCGACGTCAGTGATGCACGGTATTGATAACACGCAGCGCATGTTCCCGGCAGAAGTTGCCGAACTGGAGGACCTTGGCAAAGAGAACATCGATGCCATGATTCATACCCTTGAAAAATACGGTATGGATTGTGATCTTGAACTCGGTGGAGAAATGAAAGTATCGATCGGTGACGATGGACTCCATGCCGTGCATGAGGACTACCATCTCTACGATCAATATGGCCACGATGTTGAGCTACTGGGAAAGAGCGAGCTGCAGGCGCAGGTCAGTTCACCCCTGTTCCATGGAGGTATCTGGTCAAAAGCGCGAAGTGGAACCCTGCATCCGGGAAAGCTTGCCCGTGAGCTCAAGCGGGTTGCACTCCTGCTGGGCGTTAGTGTGTTTGAAGATACGCCGCATCTGAGTAATACCTATTCCAACGGCACAATACGGGTTCGCACGCCAAAGGCTAGGATAGAAGCAGACAAGGTTTTGCTGGCAACCAATGCCTTTGCTGCAGGGCATAAACACATTAGTCGTAAAGTTGTAGCAATAAGAGACCGAATAGTCGTCACCGAGCCGCTGTCATCGGAGCAGATGGATCTGGTTGGATGGAAAAATCGACAGGGTATATACGATACAAGAACACAGCTGAACTATATGCGTTTGACGAGCGACAATCGAATCCTGTTTGGTGGCAGGCTGGATTACTTCTTTGGCAACAACACTGATCCCGTTCTTGATAAAACATCGCAACCGTATGTGCGTCTGGTTAACGCATTCTTCCAGACTTTCCCCCAGTTGGAAGGGCAGGTGAATATCTCATATGCCTGGAGTGGCCCTATTGGCCTGACATCCCGAATGGCTGTGCATTACCAGCGGTATCATCAGGGCAATATGGTGTTTGCGGGTGGCTATTCCGGATTTGGGGTAACCGCTACCCGATTCGGTGCGCGTATCGGGCTTGCAATACTGGATGGTGATGATATTCGTGAAACACGGATGGAATTCGCTCGGACGGTTCCCGGGTATATACCGCCGGAACCCTTTCGCTGGATTGGCGCCAAGCTAACCATGTATGCGCTGGATACCGTTGATGAAAAGGGCGGATGGCGAAAGCCGTGGGTAAAACTTGTAGAGAAAATGGGCTTTCCGATTGTTCTTTAGAAAATGGCGTAGATCAGTCTGAATCTTTTACTATCACTGGAACCTTCTATGGACAAAGCAACAGCAGTTGATCGCATTGCCAGCGTACAGACACAGTTATTCAAAATCCCGCTGCGTGAGGTTCTGAACGATGCCATGCATGGAGATCACACGCATTTTGAACTGGTTACCGTTACCATTGAGCTGGCCAGCGGATTACGTGGTACCGGGTATTCGTACACCGGTGGCAAGGGCGGCCATGCGATCGCGGCCATGGTGCAGCACGATCTTGCATCGTGGTTGCTCGGGCAGGATGCTGCCAATGTCGAATTCCTAAACGAGCAGATGCAGTGGCATGTTCATTACGTTGGGCGTGGTGGCATCGCCAGTTTTGCCATTTCTGCAATTGATATCGCCTTGTGGGACATTCGTGGTATCTCACAGCAACAACCATTGTGGAAAATGGCAGGCGCAAATAGCGACAGATGCCGTGCCTATTGTGGAGGAATCGATCTCAATTTATCGCTGGACGCGCTGATCAGCAATATTGACGGATATATCAAGAGTGGTTTTGACGGCGTCAAGATCAAGGTTGGCAAACCAAAGCTGTCACACGATGTTGAGAGAATCGCGGCAGTGAGACAAAGAATTGGCCCGGACGTCAACTTCATGGTGGACGCTAATTATTCCATGCAGGTCGATCAGGCCGTCAAAGCGGCACATGCCTTCAAGCCATATGATCTTTTGTGGTTCGAAGAGCCCATAGAGCCTGACAACCTGGCAGGCTTTGCAACTATCGCCGAGCAGACAGGCATGCCGCTGGCCATGGGTGAAAATCTGCACACCCATCACGAGTTCAGTCATGCATTGCAACAAGCCCGATTGTCGTTCCTGCAAGCTGATGCCTCCAATTGCTGTGGAATAACGGGTTGGTTAAAGGCTGCACAACTCGCTTCGGAACATGGCATTCCCGTATCCAGCCATGGTATGCAGGAGTTGCATGTGAGCCTGGTGAGCGCGCTGCCCAACGCACATTCGATAGAGGTGCATTCCTTTCCAATCGACGAGTACACGCACAGGCCTCTGGTCGTCGAGAATTTCCTGGCTGTCGCTCCCTCAATCCCCGGTACAGGCGTTAACTTTAACTGGCAGAAGCTAGAGCCCACCCGTCAGGTAAGGCTTCAAACGTCGGTTTGAGAGCGCAGATTTTGACTCGTTTCTGACGTTCAAGCTCTGACATCGGGTTTCAGAATCGGGTATGCTTCTGGATCACCATATCCGTGACAGCTTGGAAAACCAGTCGTATGGCTGGTTACGATCAGGCTGCAATTCAGCAGTCCTGAATTCAAATATCGATGAAGAATTAAGAGGAGAAGTATCTTGACACTAACGACACCTGCCCTCAGGGCAACCACACTCGGCGTAGCCGGTCTAGCTCTTGCTATTGCAGCAGGTACTGCCAGCGCCGAAGAAACCAAATTGCGCATTCAGACGCATTTCTCAACGGAAACTCTCTCCGGCCAGATGGCTCAGGAATTCGTAGATGACATCACAGAGATGTCAAATGGCGAAATTCAGGTCGAAATGTTTTTCTCAGGTGCTGTCGTCAAATCAACAGAGACGTTTGATGCAGCAGCAACTGGTATCCTCGATTGCGATATGACAGGCGGTGCCTACCAGACTGGCAAGAACCCTGCTTTCCAGTTCACGGGCGATCTTCTGGGGGGCTATGCAAACCCCTATCAGCAACTTTCCTGGTTGCTGCACGCCGACGGGTATAGTCAGATCAACAAGCTGTATAACCAGCATGATATGGAATTTGTCGGTTGGTGGATTCCCGGACCAGAGTCGCTTGCGTCGACCAAGCCAATCCGGAACACCGAGGACTTCAAGAACTGGAAGTTCCGATCGCCTCCTGGCATGCAAACCATGGTTTTCAAGAACCTTGGTGCATCGCCTATCGTCATGGATTTCAATGAGATCTTTACGGCTCTGGAATCGGGAATCATCGATGGCGCTGATGCTGCCAACCTGACTAACAACGTGGGCCTGGGCTTATATGATATTGCCGAGCACACAAACTACCCGGGCTTTCACTCCATGCCTGCAGATCATCTGGCTTGCCGTAAAGAGCTGTGGGATGAGATGCCCGCCCACCATCGTGCCATCATGAAGGTTGCGATGCAGGCACTTGCATTGAAAAACGCAACTCTTAACGAGGTCAAGAATGCTCAAACCGCGAAAGATCTGCGTGAGAAGGGTGTAACCTTGTACGAATGGGCTCCAGAAGAACTGGCCAAATATCGTGATGCTGTACAAGCGGGCTGGACAGAGTTTGCTACTACCCCTGAAGCAAAAGAGTTACTGGAAAGCCACGTCGGGTTTCTGCGAAACATGGGTGCGATGAAGTAGGTCGCGAGACGCGAGATTTGTTCGTGACATCGCGGCGATGGAGCAGGCCTGTCCCGCACCATCGCCGTTTTAGTATGTTGCCTTGAATGACAGTGATTCGTTACTGTCACTCAGGCAAGGCGCTTTGATGCAATACCCGACTTCGATTCTGGCACACTAACCGACCGCTACCTTTGCTGCATGAAAGGTTGCAAGATTTTTACCCAACGCAAATTACACGAAAACACGACTTTGACTATGCCTGCCCTGCGTTAGCGCACGATACTAACGATGAGTGCTGCATCCTCGTCAACAGACATGATTCGGTGTGCGACACGAGAAATACAATGAAAGATGAATCCGGCAGCTTGTTGCAGTGGTTGGTTCCGATAGCCTTTGTGTTTACTGCTGGCTGGGCGATCTGGCATATCCCCGCTTATATTCTTGACTTCATTCCACCTACCAGCGAAAGTCTGCTGAGCCAGATAAGCGAGCTGCATCAGCGAAAGGATATAACGCCTGATATGGCTGGACTTTTTGGCGGGTACGCTGATCCCATTGACTGGGTTGCCTTAATACTGATTCCTGTTATTTTTTATCTGGGTTGTCGCACGGTGCGCTGTGCCCCGATGGAATATCCGGAGTGGCGTCCAATTGATCGATTCGCGCTGTTTGTTGGTCGAATCACGATGGTGCTGATCATTTCCATGACCTTCGTAATGCTTTATGAAGTATTTTTGCGGTATGCGTTCGAAGCGCCAACGCTCTGGGCCAATGAACTGACACTCTGGATGGCAGGATTTGTTTTCTTGTTATCTGGACTGTATGCCATGCAGCAACGTTGTCATATCCGGATTTTTCTTCTCTATGATGTGGTTCCGCGCTGGATACAGCATCTTTTCGATATTCTGTCAGTGGCGTTTGTCTGGGTGTTTACGGTTCTGCTTGTTTTTGGCAGTTACAAGCAGGTTTTCGTCAAGAAGTTCTATCACTGGGAGATGTTCGGTACGGCCTTTGATCCGCCAATCCCCGCAACCTTGCAGCCGATGATACTGATAATGGTTTCCCTAATAGCTATTCAGGCGACCATAAACCTGGTGTCAGACTGGAACAAAATTCCGTCTTCTACAAAATCGCTCACTGATATCGATGAAGACGAGCTTGAAGCGATCAAACGCAGTGTGGGAGAGCGGTAATGGATATCGGTACGATTTCGATCATTGTCGTTCTCGGCATGTTGGTGCTTCTGGCTATTGGCATGCCGCTTGGGTTGGCATCCGCGGCCCTGGCAGGTATCGTCATGGTGATGAAGTTTGAACCATCCATTGTCACCGACCCTACGACGTTTGGAGACGGGCTTCTCACAGGTCGACCGGGTACCGGCCCGCTGTATATCCTGACGCAGAAGATTTTTGATTTGTTGACCGAATACGTGCTTATATCGGTGCCGCTGTTTATTTTCATGGCCTCGCTTCTCGAGCGCTCAGGTATCGCCAGAACCATGTACACCTCACTGGATTTCTGGCTGAGTCGTATGCGTGGTGGTATTGCAGTGGTGACATCGTTGATGGCCGTTTTGCTGGCGGCCATGTCTGGCATCATTGGCGGCGAAATTGTTCTTCTGGGACTCATAGCCCTGCCGCAGATGCTAAGACTGGGCTATGACCAGAATCTCGCAATAGGTACTATCTGCGCCTCTGGCTCGTTGGGTACCATGATTCCGCCATCTATTGTACTGATCATTTATGGCTTGATTACTGAGACGTCCATCAAGGCGCTGTTTACCGCAGCCTTTCTGCCAGGGTTCATGTTGGCTAGTTTCATTATCATTTACATCATCATTCGCACTCGCCTGAACCCGTCGCTTGCTCCGCTACCCGAGCCCCAACCGGGCGATCCCGAAGGTAGGGAAAAATCAATGATGTTCGGTGGATTTCTGTCGTTAGTAATGACCTCCTTGTGTGCACTATTGTTGTTACGCGTTTTGATTTATACCTACACGGGTATCAATGCGGAAGTGTCAGAGGATGATGGGCCCATAGTGCTGGGAATGAGCTATCACATGCCTTACCTTGCGGGTTGTTTTGCCGTGGGTCTGGGACTGATTCTGTTCGTTTTCGGTTGGGGTAGAACACGTATGGGATGGGAGAACGGTAAAGGGCTGGTCCCACCTGTTATCATAATCGGTATCGTGCTGGGTTCCATCTACGGCGGGATCACTGGCATTACAGAAGCCGCTGGCATGGGTGCATTGGCCGTGCTTGTCATCGCTGTGCTGCGCGGTGAGTTCTCGATACGGCTTCTCTGGGATAGTCTGATGCGTACCTTGAAGTCGACGGGTACCATTATCTGGGTAACCATTGGTGCAGCCGCACTCTCGGGCGCTTATACCCTGGCGGGTGGGCCGTCCTATATTGCCGACCTTATTGTCGGTGCCGACATGCCAACGTTTCTGGTACTGCTGACCATGATGCTGATACTGCTCTTCATGGGCGCATTCATGGACTGGGTGGGAATCGTTCTGCTCATCATTCCTGTATTCCTACCTATCGTCAGAGCACTGCCCATTGAAGAGATTGGTTTTCTCGGTCAGCTTGAGCCACAGCACGTATCGGTCTGGTTTGGTGTTTTGTTCTGTATGAACATGCAGGTGAGCTTTCTTTCTCCACCCTTTGGCGGAGCTGCTTTCTATCTCAAATCAGTAGCACCGCCGCATATCTCGTTAACCGATATTTTCCGCGGCTTCCTACCGTTTATCGGCCTACAGCTGCTGGCGTTAAGCGTACTGCTTGTCTGGCCTTCAATCGTGACGGTATTTCTTTAATCCACAAACGAGTCCAATCATCGTCTGTCACAGTTCGGATAAGGCTCGGCTATGTGTTGGTACCCGCGAAGAGAAACTTCTTCGCGGTTTCGATATTTTTGCGAACAGCACGGATATCGTCACTGTGCAAGGTTGCTTTTGGACTATCGGTCAGAGTGAAGTGTTGATGTTCGTCAACACCGCGAACGAGTTTGGCGTTGGTCTTGTCGCCCGTGGTCTGTTTCATATCCGTGGTGATGTACCGTATGGCAAGGCCGATGCGCCGGTCACTGGACTGGTTGGCATGTGAGCCATGAAAAACCTGCCCATGATGCAATGACATCTCACCGGCCTTGAGTTGCACACTGACAGCATCTTTTTCATCAACATCCACAGCAATCTCCTGTCCGCGTGACAGCAGATTGTCCTTGTGGAAAGTGTCTCGATGTTCGACGATGTTCTGTTTATGGCTTCCGGGTACGAATTTCACACAACCACTCTCCGGAGTTGATGCGGTCAGCGCAATCCAGGCCGTGACCTCATGGCTTTCGGTCAGTCCCCAGTAAGTTAGATCTTGATGCCAGCTTATGAAGTCTCTGGTATGTGGCTCCTTGATAAAAAAACTTGCGTTCCAGACGAGCAGGTTGGGTCCGAGTATGGCCTCAACCGCATCGAGCACTGCCGGTAGACGTGTTATTTCGTCAGCGAAGGGAAGAAGCGCGTTGGAATGGCCTATAGCAAGTTTTCGGGTATCCGGGTCCGCCTCACAGGCTCTCTCCATGTCTTCCAGCTGTTGGCGGTATGCCAATGCCTGGTCGTCACTTATGACCCTCAGTGGAAAATGGTATCCCTGCAGCTCATATTGGCTTAACCAGGCAGGTGTGTCAGTGTTGGGCGGCGTTGCAGAAAAACTCATGAATCTCGCTCCGATTGATATCGCGCATTGGTAATGCGAACAAGACTTTCATGTTAGCGGCCTGTTGGCGCGACTGCAAGTCAGCCCTCCTGTGAAAAAATCAGGCGTCTGTGGTTGCTTTGACAAGATGATTGGCTTTGAAAATACGCCGTAAACCTGCTGTAACAAAGGCAAGAAAGGGGTTTTTCCACACGTCCAGATTGACGGTTGTTTTGATCTGTTTTGCGTAGGTCTGCTTGTATGTATAGTCGCCTTTCAACAAGTCTACACGTGTTGCCCCATCGTCAATTGCACGATCAATGGTCTCCATCATCATTAAGTGACCGGGGCTGAGATGTTGATAAGCTGGGTCAAAACCTGTTTGAAAAAACGACAGTGTGCCTTTACATAGAAAGGCATATTCAACGCCAATTGGCTTGTCATCAATAGTGAGTGTCGTGAGACGCAGCTCATCATTTTGCAGCGCCTTTTCCATTACGGCGAGATGAAAACGTTGGTATTTTTCACTAACGAAGCTATCAGATCCGCCTTTGCCTTCATGACGCAAATGGTGCAGGTGCATTAATTGTGAAAACGCGGTGTTAACGTCAGCTTGCGTTCTACAGGGTTTGAACTGAAAATGTGTTCCTGTTTTGTGCAATTGTTGACGGCGACGCTTGCGTTGTTTGCGCGCGTTCCTACTAAGTTTTTTTTCCAGAGCATCGATTGAAGCGGGTAGGGCATCTACTCGCCTGTGCTGGTGGCGCTGTTGTGGACGTCCCCAACGGTTTCGGTGCGAAGATTCGAGGAGCTTTTTTACAAAGGCTGAATCCTGAACCAGATCAGTCAATTGCAACCGTGCGCACGCACTGGAATGCAGAATAAAGTGACAAATGGATTCGATAACGTCATCTTCGTAGTCTTTGGCATACAAGATGTCCAGGTCGTCCGGCGAGGTATCTCCTCCACTTCCGATAAAGTGCAGTGTACGTACCTGGATTCGTTTGATTAGACGAGTATTGCACCGGTAGAAAGGCGCTATGCCTTGAACGATATTGTTGATCTTTACTGCTACGATAAACAGTTGTCCGGCCTCACCGTAGTGTCGCCACCATTGGCGGTTCCAGTACCAGCTGTTAAATAGACCGGCAGACTCGCTATGGATATGCAGGCGTAGCCAGTCAGCGTGCAGCGCATCGAATTCGGCTGCTGTGGTCAATGTCGTTACGACAGTATTGGTGATTGGCCCGGATTGTATACTACCGTCATCCAGTTGCTTTTCACAAATGCCTGTCCCTAGGCTTAAGAGGTTGTTCATTTATCAGCTATGGTTGTTCGGCCTTTCAGTGAATGTCACAGGGCAGTTAACTGCCGCTGCATGAGTATTAATGTCGATCTAGGCTGCTTCAGTCTGTATCGATACTTCTTTCTTTGAAAATGATGCAGTTATCGGTTTGTCGAGTTGGCGTATGCCTAGCGGGCTATCCGGGTCGATCTGTAGATTGGTGACGTAGGTTGCGGAGCGGTCTCTGCGCGGAAACGGTCGCAGTTTGTTAGCTGCACGGTAGGTAAAACGTTTTAGGGCCGCCATGGCTCCGTCCTCTTCCATGCTGCGGGATTTGATGCCAAGACCGCGCAGAACAAAACGATTGGCCAGCTGCACGTACTGACGCCTGTAAATAGCGGGTGTGTTGTAGCTTGTGGCTAGCGACACATTCATATCCTTGTTCACGATTCGATGCGGTCCATTGTGCGGCCAGGATGCCACATCGCCCGGTGACAATAGGAACTCTTCTGCGTAGTCATCAAAGCTGGGATCGAACGGCAGGTTTTCATCGATCTCTCCTGCAAAAATATCTTCCAGCAGGTTTTGTGGCACGAGGCGCGTGTCCATTGCAGGGTAGATCCATAAACGTTTCTGGCCTCGCAAATGCCATAACATATTGGGCTCTGCATCGAGGTGGTAATAGACCTGCGCACCTGGTGAACTGATTAGTAATGTGCTGAAGTTTGCTTTGGGGTTTTGCAGGTGTGGACAATTTTCGCCGAGATGGTCGTACATGCCGATGATCAACTGACGGTAATTATCGTCGAACTCTTCAACGTGCGTGATGTTCAACCACAACCGACCGTTTTCAACAGCACGCCACAAATCTTCACCACTGGTACCTTCAGCAATATCCACACATCCCCATTCAGTCGGGTTACATGGATTTTCTCCCATGGTAAAGGCCTGCAGCCACTCGCGAGGGTAGTGGTCCAAAAGGCTGACAAGCTCGGGTTTGTCAAAAAGAGTACGCTGGTGGTAGAGGTGCTGAGATACCATGGGTACAGTGCCAAACGTGTCGTACTCATTTTGAGACCAGTTGATTGGACGCGTTGCATTCATCTGCTTTCAACAAAATTACAGGCTCTAAGATTCTGATCATATCAGGAGAACTTGGTTATTGGTAATTGCGCTTGTGCAATTGCGTGATGCGGCGTGGTATTGCGCTGCACCTGGCAAGCAATTAGTGTTATACAGTCACAAGGTTAGTAGTTGATGTAACGCAAGTATTTTTAAGTACGAGCCAATTATGACCAAGAGATATATTGACAAGAGACTGTCAAACTCACCCCGCCCAAGGCAATCAGTAATGCATCCCGGAATCTTCCTGTATAAAGCGATAAAAACTGTTTGTGACGCTGATATCTGTCGAGTATTGGTACTGGACGCACGGGTAATAAAACCTTTGGACAACGGTCATGCATTAAAATGTCTATGGTTAGGCTCAGAGGATGTCGTTGATCTGATGCGTGTTAGCGACTTTGCAGTAAGCCAGCAGTTTGTTGACGATTTTAAGCAGTTCGGTTTTCTCGGCGTTGCAGCCGTGATTGACGATGTCTTTGTCGGCATGCTGTTCCTCGTACCAGACTTCGTTGTAGCGCGTCACAATAGTGGTGGAACCGGGTTCGATGGAATAAGGGTTACGTTGCCAAAGGGTGTTTACTACCTTTTTAAAGTTGTTGTAAGGCCCGAGTTTAGAGGCATGCGTGTGAATGCTGCGATGATGACATTTGCAATCGAGCAATTGGGTACGGAGACGTTAACAGCACTGGTAACGACGACAGACTGGACGAATCGTGCATTTTTGAAAAGTGCTGCAGAATTTGGTTTCAGGCGCTGCGGGATTACGGCAGAACTGGTGGTGGCGGGAATGCACTATTACTACTTGCCCAAAGCCATGGAGCCGGTACGCTCAGAGCCTGTTAGCAATCAGGCTGAAAGCCGAATGATTCAGTTTGGTCGAGCGTAACTGACAGCGTTCGTGATCAGATGCCCGCGCGGTAGAGCACTCGTACCGCGAAGCAGGTATTTAAAAAATGTCTACAGGCACGAAGACATACCACCATCAACGAACAAGGTATGTCCATTGACAAAACTTGACGCAGGCGACGACAGAAAAATGCAAGCGCCAACCAGTTCCGGCAATTGCCCCCAACGACCCGTTGGCGTGCGTTTTGACACCCAGGCGGTAAATTCCGGGTCGGCAACCAGTGCTGCATTCAACGGCGTATCGAAGTAGCCTGGTGCAATTGCATTTACCTGCAGTCCAAATTGTGCCCAGTCGGTGGCCATACCTTTGGTCAAGTTGGCGACAGCTCCTTTTGTGGCGGTATAGGGTGCAATGCCCGGACGCGCTAAAGAGGTCTGTATAGAGGCTATATTGATGATTTTGCCTGAATTGCGTTTTATCATATGACGAGCAACGGCCTGACCGACGTGAAACACGGACGCGACATTAGTCTGGAGTAGCTTGTCGAACATCAGTGGGTCAAAGTCTTCAAGTGGCGTCCGATGTTGCATACCGGCGTTGTTCACTAGAATATCGATAGCGCCATGCTTTTCCTCAAAGGCATTAACGGCTGTGGCGCAGCCTTCGTGACTGGTGACATCGAATGGGAGTTGGTGGACGGTCGCGCCGTTCGCCTCAAGCTTGCTGGCCGCTGCAGAGAGCTTTTTCTGATCACGGCCGTTAAGCGCTATGGCAGCGCCGGCGGCGGCAAGCCCTTCAGCGAGTGTGTAACCTATTCCCTGTGAGGAGCCGGTGACAAGGGCTGTTTTGCCGCTGAGGCTGAAGAGGGTGTTGATGTCGGTCATGTTTGCTCGCTTGTCTGGATAGCTGTTGGGTGAGTTTCGTGGAACCCAATACGCGTTTGGCGTACTATGTTCTTCCTGAATCCGCATGTTATCCATGCGTTGCCAACCCTGCAAGCAGAGTCGCTTAGTCTGGGTACAGGCGCATCTACTGATACCAAGGACAAAACCCGAATGAAAGCCATAGTTATCCACGGCGAAAAGGATCTCCGGATCGAAGAGCGCGAGGCATCAGGCCCAGGCGATGGTGAGATACAGGTAGCGATTGCGACCGGAGGGGTCTGTGGTTCGGATTTGCACTACTACAACCATGGTGGAATCGGCGATCACATTAGAGTTCGTGAGCCACTGGTGCTGGGCCACGAGGTATCTGGCCACGTCAGCGCCATCGGAGCAGGTGTTACAGGCTTTGCCGAGGGTGATCTTGTGGCCGTTTCTCCTTCTCGTCCCTGCGGTGATTGCCGATTCTGTTTCGAAGGCAGCCACAACCATTGCCTCAACATGCGTTTCTATGGGTCTGCGATGCCTATGCCACACATTCAAGGCGCTTTCCGTCAGACGCTCAATGCCAAAGCGGTGCAATGCATAAAGGCGGATGGCTTGACGGCAGGGGAAGCCGCTATGGCAGAGCCTTTGGCGGTGGTTCTGCATGCGACTCGTAACGCAGGCGAGATGCTTGGCAAGCGTGTGCTGGTGACAGGGTGTGGCCCCATTGGTGTCCTGTCGATTCTGGCGGCTCGACGTGCCGGTGCGGATGAAATCGTAGTGACCGATCTGTCTGATAATGCGCTGGAATTTGCCAGAAAAGCCGGCGCAGATCTGGCCATTAACACAATGACACAACGTGACGCTCTGCAAGTGTATTCGGCGGATAAGGGTTACTTTGACGTGATGTTCGAATGCTCCGGTGCTGTCGCAGCCTTGAGTGCGGGCATCGCTGCGATGCGTCCTTGTGGTGTGATCATGCAATTGGGATTGAGCGGCGATATGTCTTTGCCAATGATGGCAATCACTGCCAAGGAATTACAGTTGCGCGGCTCCTTTCGTTTCCACGCAGAGTTTGAAATGGCCGTCAGTCTAATGAGCAAGGGACTGATCGATGTCAAATCCCTAGTGACTCACACCTTGCCACTGGAGAAGGCTGAGGAGGCTTTTCTGATTGCCAACGATCGTAGTCGGGCCATGAAAGCGCAGATCGATTTCATGACTTGATGACAGGCTCAGAAGCAGAGTGTGTTGACGGGTTAGATATCAGGGGCCTGTGAGCTAGATCGCGCCGTTTTTCTTGAGCAGATCCGCTACCGCCTGGGCAAGTGCCGAGTAGCCTGCCTCATTGAAATGCAATGCATCTGATTTCATTGAGGGATATTTCAGAAGTCTGGCAATGACGTCGGTTTCCAGCGGGACATCATGTTCTTTCGACAGCTCGGTATAAAATCCCGCTGTTTTTCCCAGCAATGACTTGGTGGGAACACCGATTAGCACGACGGGAATTTCCCGCTGTTCTGCCATGTTGATCATATTGCTCAAATTAGCTTTGATTATGGCCGGATCCTGATTGTGAAGAATATCGTTGCCCCCTTCGAGTAATACCATCAGATCGGGACGAGTCCGTCGCAAGACAGTGGGAAGTCGGGCAAGTCCCTCGGCAGTTGTCTCGCCTGAGATACCAGCGTTTACGACTTTAAGAGAGGTTAGTGTTGCGAGCACCGCCGGATAGGCCTTTGATTTCGACACGCCTTTACCCGAGGTCAGGCTATCACCGAAAGCCAGAATGGTTGCATCTGGCGCCAGTTCGGGCAAGCCTGAGTTGCCACAACTTGCAGCTGCAATCGAAAATGCAAAGATGGCCAGTAACTTCAGAAGAGTTTTCTGCTGCCTGTTGAGAAGCCTGTGAAAGGGAGTTAACACCGCGATTCCAGATTTTTTCATACCTTCAATAAAAGCAAGTTTCTCTCCACGTGTGGCCGGATTTGCGGTATCCAGTGCTACTCTTAGACAAGCCCCTATACTGGCAGCCCTATCAGTGACTCATCCCAACCCAATCATCACCGCCGAACCCCATGCCGAAGATGCGCAAGAGCGTGCAATGCGGCCGAAGAAACTTGCGGATTATCATGGGCAGCGCGCGGTTACCGAGCAGATGGATTTGTTTATTTCTGCCGCCAGATTGCGCAGTGAGGCACTGGACCATGTGCTGGTTTTCGGCCCTCCTGGCCTGGGTAAGACCACGTTGGCAAACATTATCGCCAACGAATTGGACGTGCGCATTCTGCACACCTCTGGCCCGGTGCTTGAACGCCCCGGCGATCTGGCCGCCATTCTGACTAATCTTGAAGCCAATGATGTGTTGTTCATCGATGAGATTCACCGGATGAGCGCATTGGTTGAAGAGGTGCTCTATCCTGCAATGGAGGACTACCAGATCGATATCATGACGGGCGACGGTGTCAGTGCCCGTTCATTCAAGATCGATCTACCTCCATTCACATTGGTGGGTGCGACCACGCGGGCCGGATTGCTCACTTCACCACTACGAGATCGTTTCGGTATCGTTCAGCGACTCGAATTTTATGAGATTGAAGATCTTGCCGGCATCGTGGCTCGCTCAGCGCGCTTGCTGGACGTTGAAATTGATCGTGATGGCTGTATAGAGGTTGCCCGCCGCGCCAGAGGTACGCCACGTATTGCCAACCGCCTTTTACGCAGAGTGCGCGATTTTGCCGATATCCGTGCAGACGGCACCGTCAACGTCGATACAGCTGACCAAGCGCTCAATCTCTTAAATGTGGATAAATTAGGGTTGGATGCCATGGATCGGCGCCTGCTGAACGCCATAATCCACAAGTTTGACGGTGGCCCGGTGGGTATCGACAATCTCGGTGCTGCGCTGTCTGAAGAGACTGGTACTCTGGAGGAAGTGATCGAGCCGTACCTGATTCAACAGGGCTTGCTAATGCGCACACCCCGCGGGCGTGTCGTGACACCCAGGACCTATGAACACCTTGGAATCCCCTTCAATCAGCCTGAAAAGAGCTAGATCCAGGAGCAGAAAAGTGATTGCCGTGATATCCGCGAATGCAAATTTCAGTGACTCTGCACGGTTTTAATCGACATAAAACGCAAACTTTAGCCCAGTGGCGGTGCGATTGACGCTTAGTGTCTGTATTTTCTATAGTTTGTCTGTAATACTTCGGCCATGCAGACTTTCTCGATTCCGATACGAGTGTACATCGAAGACACCGACGCTGGCAGAGTTGTCTTCTACGCCAACTACCTTAAGTTCATGGAACGGGCACGCACGGAGTGGCTCCGTAGTCTGGGTGTGGAGCTTGATGTCTGGCAGGAACAGTATAAAACGCTGTTCGTTGTGCGTTCTGTGAACATCGACTACCTCATGCCCGCCAGATTCAACGACGAAGTCATTGCCACGTTTGAACTTGAGCAACTGAAAGGTGCCAGTATGCGCTGTCAGCAGGCTATCATTCGAGCCGGTAGAGTCCTTACACGTGCCAGCGTAACACTGGCTTGTGTTAATGCCGATACACTAAGGCCGTGTGCCATTCCAACCCCTATCCGAGAGGCGGTGACTGTTGAACGCTGATTTATCCATCATTCATCTAATTCGGGATGCCAGCCCGGTTGTCCAAGGAGTGATGATCATTCTGGTCATCGCGTCGATCATGTCCTGGGCATTGATTCTTGGCAAGTCACGACAACTACGTCGTGCAAAAAAAGAAGCCGAAGCCTTCGAGCATGAGTTCTGGGGATCTTCAGATATTGCGGGTACGTATTCAAAACTCACTATGCGGCGCGGAACTCTTGAAGGTCTGGAGCGTATTTTTGAAGCGGGTTTTTCAGAATTCGGGCGGTTGCGGCGCAAGACGAATAGTGACGAGATCATTATGGATGGTTCAGGTCGGGCTATGCGGATTGCGCTTTCCCGGGAAACCGATGTTATCGAGAATCACCTGCCATTTCTGGCAACGGTAGGTTCTATCAGCCCCTACGTCGGTTTGTTTGGCACAGTCTGGGGCATCATGAATTCCTTTACAGCGCTTGGCAATGTCCAGCAAGCAACGCTGGCCATGGTAGCGCCGGGTATCGCAGAAGCACTGATAGCGACAGCGATCGGTCTGTTCGCAGCGATACCGGCCGTAGTTTTCTACAACCGGTTTTCTACTGACATAGACCGTCTGTTGAATCGATATGAGAATTTCTCTGAAGAATTTGCCACTGTATTGCAGCGTCAGGCCATTCGTCGCACCAAAGACTCGGAACTGGACGGGGTCTAGATGAATCCTGAGAACAGGCCGGCGGTCAATTTGAGCAGGCTGGTCCATCGTGGCTAGGGCTGTCGTCAGTCCACGTCGGGTACGCAGAGCTCGCCGTCAGGTTGCCGAGATCAACGTCGTGCCCTACATTGACGTCATGCTGGTGCTGTTGGTTATTTTCATGATTACAGCGCCTTTGCTGCAAACGGGTGTCGAGATTGATTTGCCCGACGCCGCCGCTACGCCTATCGAGAATGATAGTGGTGAAGCGTCCGAGCCGCTCATCCTCTCGGTAGATGCCGATGGAAAATGGTTCCTCAATGTGGGTGAAGACCCCGAAGCACCCTTGTCACGGGAAGAGGTGCAACGTCTGGCGAGTGCTGTGTTACGCCTTAACCCGGATCGGCGTGTGCTGGTGGCAGGTGACAAGGCTATCGATTACGGGCAGATCATGCAGGCAATGGTCACCTTGCAGGTGTCTGGTGCTCCCGAGATTGGTTTGATGTCGGATCCAGCGCGTTAATTATGTTAGAGCTGCTGCGTAAATATCCACTGGCAATTATTTTCTCTGTTGTGTTGCATGGAGCACTTGTTGCCGGCCTGATATTCCAGCTTCAAGCTACACCGGATTCGCCGGCTGGCGACATGACCGACGATGCGCCTATACAGGCCGTCGCTGTCAGTGAGGCTGATATCGAAGCTGAAGTGCAGCGTCTTCAAGCGCTTGAAGAACAGCGTGAGCAGCAGGCACTGGAAGAGCAACGAGCACTGGAAGCGACGGTTGCCGCACTTGAGAGTGCACAAAAGGATGCCGAACAACGCCTGCAAGAGGCAACGGAGCTGACCGCGCAGCAGCGAGACGAATCAGAACAGGAAAAAGCGCGTATCGAAGCCCTGCAGCAACAGGCGGCCGAGCTGGAGGCTCAGCGTGAAGAACAACGCGCCAAGGCAGAAGCTGAAGCTGCGCAATTGGCTACCTTGCGTGAGCAGGAAGCAAGTTTGACGGAACAGCAAATTGTCGAGCGTGAGGTAATGCTGGAGCGCTTGAGACAGGAACGCTTGCGCGCAGAGCAGCGCATCAGCGAAGCGCAGGAGCGGCTCGAGCGAGAAACACAGCGTATCGAAGAGGCACGTGATCGAACGGATGCAGAGCGAGAAAAATTCGCAGAAGAACAGCGTCAGGCAGAGGAGAGGACCAGACAGTTGCAGGAACAGGCGCGACTTGCGAACGAAGAAAAAGCTCGGGCAGAAGAAGAGAAAGCACGATTGGAAGAGTTGGCGCGGCAGGCCGCGGAAGAGAAAGAACGTCTCGAACTGGAAGCCCGACAAGCAGAAGAGGCGCGAGCACAGGCACTTGCCGAGAAGCAAGAGGCCGAAGAAGAGCGCAAACGCATTGAAGAAGAACAGCGTCAGGCCCTTGAGGCAAAGGCACGGGAAGAGGCAGAGGCAGAACGACAACGCCTTGAAGAAGAGCTGGCAGCAGCACAGGCTGAAAAACAACGACTCGAACTTGCGGCAGAGCAGGAGCGTGCGGCTGCACAATTAGCCCGAGAGGAAGCTGAGGCACTTGCTGAACAGCAGCGTCTGGAGGCGCAAGCACGGGCAGAGGAGCAGGCCCGGGTTGAAGAACAAGCGCGCATTGCAGAGCAGGCTCGCCTGGAGGAGCAAGCGCGGCTTGAAGAGCGGCGGCGAGTCGAAGAGCAGGCTCGCCTTGAGGAGCAAGCGCGGCTTGAAGAGCGGCGGCGAGTCGAAGAGCAGGCTCGCCTTGAGGAGCAAGCGCGGCTTGAAGAGCAGCGGCGAGTCGAAGAGCAGGCTCGCCTGGAGGAGCAAGCTCGGCTTGAAGAGCAGCGGCGAGTCGAAGAGCAGGCTCGCCAGGATGAGGAACGAAGAGCGGAAGAGGCGCGTGTTGCCGAGCAGAAGCGTCTACTGGAAGAAGAGTTGCGGGCTGCTAATGAAGAAGCTGCTAGAGCCGAGGAAGAGAGTCGCAAGCGACGAGAGGAGGCCCGCATTGCAGAGGAGCAACGGCTGGCTGAAGAGCAAGCGCTTGCGGCTGCTGAGGCTCAAGCTCTTGAAGAGAAACGCATTGCCGATGAGCAGGCTCGCAAGGAGGCTGAAGAGGCTGAGCAAGCCAGGTTGGCTGAAGAAGAACAACGTGCCCAAGAAGCTCGTGCGGCTGCTGAAAAGGCCGAAGAGGAGCGGCTTGCAGCTCTGGAAAGTGAGGAAAATGCAAGGTTGGCACGTCAAAAGCGGACGCAGCTGGCCCAGTTGCGTACCCGTTATTTCAACGCGATTCGCCAAAGTGTGGAAAAGAAATGGCGCAAGCCGACGAGCACCAGTGGCAACGTGGATTGCACCGTCAGCATTGTGCAAAATCAGGGTGGAGAGGTAATCAAGGTGGAGCAGGTGCAGTGTCAGGGTGGGGGTGATGCGTTGAGAAAATCCGTGGAAAATGCCGTACTGGCCGCATCACCGCTCCCGGCAGCACCTGATCGAAACCTGTTTGATAGAAAAGTCAGGTTTTTCTTCCGTCCGAAGTGATACCTGCCGGTAATTTTACGCTAGGAGCCTGCGCGGCAGAAATCAATCGGCTACGAGCAGCCCACTTTTGGCCAAATTTTGCGCTCATTTTCGTCACTTAGCCGGCTAAACTCCTCAAATGAGCACAAAATTTGACTCAAAATTGGACTACTCTCGCTCGATCGCTTTCTACCGCGCAGACTCCTAGCCCGGGTTATCCATGAAGCCACCAGATTCTTCCGCAGCTCCTTTTCCTCTAGCGAAACCTGCGCAGTCGGAAGTACGTCCTTTATTCCGCTCCTTCACAGGATTCGCTGCAGAAAATGGGCCCGGTGGAAGAATCAGGCATTTCATGAATAGTCCAGGTTAATCGGGATTGGCTTGACAAAGTATTTCTCACCGTCAGCCTTAGACCGAGAGTTGCTTGCTGATATAGCCGTAGAAATCCCAGACGGTGCCTTCGAAGTCTGGTGGTGCAAGATAGCCACGCTGTGCATAGCGTGATTTCAGGCCTTTTTGCACATCGAGCAGGCGAGCTCTGTCTTCGGCATTGAATGATTTTGCAAATTCAAAACGTTCGGCCGCTTCGCCGTTTACAAAGAGTTCTTCACGAGCAATTACCGCCCAGCGCGTCTGTAGCTTGCGACTGCTCAGGGGGGTAATGCTCATGTACACGGCAGAGTTTGGAGAAATGGCTGCAACAAAAGACGGATAGATCCAGACCATCATGGACAAGGATTTCTCTTCGGGTGTCATATCTTCATGAAATGGCTTGCGACCGGAAAAGGAATCGCTGTAGTGCGATTTGTATCCAGTGAAGGTTCTTCCACCCGGAATTTTTTCGCAGAGTCGGGTGGGCGTCATTGGGTGCAAGGTAGTTCGGTGCACCGGTGTCAGGTGATAGCCTTCCATGAAATTTTCGGCGAGCATTTTCCAGTTTAGCGGCCAGCGCTCTGTGCAGACCTCAACCGTATGCATCTCTTCTGTGTGGTAGTTTCTGACATAGGGATTCAGCCCTTTAATGGAGTCTGATAGATCGCTCGCATCCCCCGATAGATTGACAAATAACCAGCCCATCCATTGCGCTGATTTAAAGGAGGGTAGTTTGCAGCTTGAGCGATCAAAGCCCGGACTGGTGTCAACCAGAGGTGCGCTGATCAGCTCGCCGTCCAACGTGTAGGACCAGCGATGGTAGGGGCAAGTGAATCGCCTTGAATTTCCCTTGCCACTGAGAATCTGACTGCCGCGGTGACGACACACGTTGGACAGAACGGCAATCGATGCATCCCTGCAACGAACGACGATAAGCGGCTCGGACAGGATGTCAAGTGTGTAGTAATCACCAATCTTGGGAACTTCATCGGTTCGGCCGACGCAGATCCAGCCTGGCAGGAAAAGGCGGTCAAGCTCGACCGGTACCATGCTGCTATGAGTATAGAACGATGGTGGCATGCTGCGAGGCGTAGCACTGGAATCGGTGTCCAGCTCACGCAACGCGGCGGTGGTGTCCGCTGGTAACACTATTTTCTTACCTGTATTGTGCTGGAAGCTTGAGTTCGTAAGGCAAGGTACTGAGCGAATTCGTAATTGGGACGCTCCAGATGGGATAACGGACCAGGTACAGCCAGTGAGGAGCACAGCCCCCGATAGACTTTTTCGGTGCAGCCACGATCCTCAATGTTCACTTTGTCCAATAATGCCTTGAGAGTGGTGAAATGTTGTTGAGCATCAGCATCGTTGACATACTCGGGAGACATGCCGCCACCGAAAATGATACGTACCTGGCCGACGCCCTGCGGGTGTAGAGAGAGGTACCAGAAATACCCGGGCGTCAGGGTAATCATGAGGCTGGGATAGATAGCCAACAGATAGGTGGTTCGTCGGCGATCGCCTTCCATGCGCGTATTGTCTGCATGCGCCATGGCAATCTTCAGCGAATCATCTTTCAGGATGGTGTGATAGTTGAAGGCTGTTGTGCCTTCCGGGCAATGCATCTCGTCAAGTCTTGATAGCCCACCGATTGTTCCACGGTGACAGACCGGCAGGTGATAGCTTTCCATGAAATTCTCTGCAAGCACCTTCCAGTTGGTGTCCCACACATGTGTTTCAAAGAACGTCTCTTCGTAGTCTGTCATGCCATAGTCATTGACAAGGGATTCAAGCTCTGACAGTTGTGTTGATACCGGTGTTGCATCAGGGTTGAGTGACACCATGATCCAGCCCAACCATTCCTCGCACTTGATGGCAGGCAGGCAAAGACCCTGTTTGCAGAATGACTGATTTTTCTCCATAGCCGGTGCGCCGCGCAGTTGGCCGTTCAGCTCATACGTCCATGCGTGGTAAGGGCAAACGATTGAGCGAACATTGCCGCGCCCTTCCAGCAAGGTGGACATGCGGTGTAAGCAAACATTGGACTGTGCGTGCAACCGGCCATCGCTTTTACGAATTACCATGATGGGTTGATCGGCAAGCTCCAGCGTCAGATAGTCTCCTGTTTTGCCTAAAGCGCTGGCGCGCCCAGCGCAAAACCAGTCCTGGCTGAATATGTCCCGTAACTCTGCTGCCAGAAAATCGTCAGAGGTATAAACCCCCTTGGGCATGGCATACGCTTTTTCGAACGGTACATGAACACTTCGGGCAAGCTCATCGACTGCTGTGTATTGACGAGAATTTTTGCTGTCGGATGTATCGTTGAACTGCACGGGCTGGCCTCGCTATTACGTGACTAACTAACTGGCATTGGTCAGGGTTGTACAGACGGCCCTGAGCAATCAGGCTCATAGCTACGGGCAAGCTATCAAGAATCCAGTGTAGAAGCAATGGACTAAATAGTGTGAAAGGCGCTATATATGCTGATCCGTACGGGTCAATGTTCTAACTGCGACACATGATGGCGTTAGCAGAAAATCCAGTCGCTCAACTGGCGCATATGCCACAGCCTATGCTTGTTGCATTGATCGTTTTTCATATAGCTTGATCGTACCAAAGTGCCTGACGGTAACGGGAGTTCTAGATTCATGACACCGGTGTTTGAAGATCTTCAAGCGATCTATGGTCAGGGAAAAAATATCGATGGTGTCAGCGTAGAGTTGTGGCAGGAAGAAAACATGTTTTACGTGATGGCTCATTGAAATCGGCAGTTACATGGCGGTTTTTACAAGCGATGAGTCACGATGCACCTCTTTGCCAATAGATTCGTAATGATGTTGTCCATTTATTCGGTATGTGTTTAGCGAGCTAGCGAAACCGCAATTCCTCTCATGCGAGTCGCTAACTAACTACCGTGCCTGTTAATGAGGGTTGTATAGGGCGCAGGCTTCTTGTTTCTGGATCGGAAATTGCGTAAATCCGAATTCCTTGATCAAATATGTGGATAAAATGATTTACCAAACACCCCTGAAGTACTTACCCGTTGCGGCGTTCGTGATCTCTTTGACAGCTTGTGGTTCGTCGTCAGATCCTGTTGATAATACTCCCCTAACGTCACAAGCCGTTGATGGTTACATTGTACTTGCTGACGTAGCTTGTGACGGCATGGCCAATGGCAAGACTCGAGCAGCAGGTGTCTTCAACTGTCCTGCTGGCACCGTGCTCAGTAGGGTAAGTGGCGGATACGATGTAGGCATAGATACCGTTGCAACAACAGGTACCGTGCCTTTTACCGGCGTTCTGAAAGCGCCGGCAACTGAACCCTTTGTCACACCCATGAGCACACTTGCTGTGGCGATGGCACAGGATGGTCAGTCTTCTGACAGCGTTCTGGACCTGTCCAGTTTCAGCGCAGCGCAATCCTCTCTGGCTCAGGCACTGGGTATCAGTCCGGAAATCTTATCTCAAAATCCGGTAGTGAATCTGGATGCTGCCAAAAGCAATGCGAAGGTACACCAGGTACTCGCTGCATTCGCGCCTAATGCCGGAGCCTATGAAGAGGCAACGGCGGCATTTGCTAATGTCATTGCAAGTAGCGCGAGCACCGGAGCAACGATTGATCTGACAGCTAACGTCGCCGTTACCATGGCGGCAATCAACAGCCAGCTGGAAGCTGCCGACTCTCCTCTGGCTCTGGCGACTGTGGATCTGGATCAGGTGTCTGCCAATGTAGCAACAGCCAACACCACAATTGATGCGGCAGAGTCACCTGCCAGAGTGGCTACAGAGTCTCAGAAAGCGCTTATTGATCAAGCACCCGTCACGATCAATCGCGCCAACGCGATGGTCACATTGTCCAATGCCAATCAAACAGCGAGTGAGCAGTTGACTATCAGCGAGTTTGAAAGTCCTTTACAGACAGGTGGCATGTATAACGCTCGTCTGTTTTCAGGATTGACGCGTGTTAGCTACAACAATACTGTTTTTCAGTTCAATCAGAATATCAACAATACACGAGTGACAGTGGGCTTCGAAGTCAAGTCAGTTAATCCGGGTGACGAGCGTTCATTAAATTTCACCAGTAGTGACGTCGTAGTATCTGCCGTGAAAGGCAGCCCTAGTAGTCTCAATATTTCGATGTTGTCAGATGCTTCGACCTTTGTGGTGCTGGGAACAGATGCTGCAGGCGTAGTCACTGAGGCAGTTGTTGAAACCAATGGCGAGACGTTCAATAGTGATGGTGATGCGCTGACAATTAATCTTGAGCGTATAAATGGTCAGTTAAAGGACCTTGGATTCGAAGACATTCTGGCCACTAGTGGTGATTATCAAGTCACGTTGGTCATCAATGGCCTACGCATCAACGAGCTAGGTGGCAACGTCACGACAGAGGCAAAAGAATTTACTGTGAACTCTGGTGATAATGCCCTGACTGGAAATGGCTTTCGCGGATACGTTTCGGTTATTCGCTAGAACCGATTTGTAAAGGCGGTAAGGCACCAAGATGTTTGCAAGATCTTCATGGTGCTCTTTGTGTCTATCTCTAACCAGTGTTTTATATTGTAACGATATTATGGCATCGCCCGGGGGTGTTTTATTTCCGGGTTTTGTCGTAACGCTGCAGCATGAAACGGTCAGTGATACGGTGGATTATTCACCCAATTTGCAAGCCGGTGGATTTGCTGACGCTGTGCAAAAACCAAGATTCCAGTCACAAGGTTTTCATCTTTCCTACAATACGGATAGACAGACACATTTTCATTTGAAGTTCGCGCAGCGACAGATGAATTCGTTACGAGACTCCTTTGTGATCAATGGGCTTAGCGCAGGGGTCAAGCGACGATATCCATCGTTAGACGAGAGGATGTATTCGCTGGATTTTGGGCTCAATGCAAGCATTAATCAAGCATCTGAAATATACAAGAATTCATACACCAATTACGCTGATCATCTCATCACCGAAGTACGGCTAATAGAGCCTCGTGATGCACGTCTGTCAGTCAGTGCAGATCTGGCAGTGGCCCTGACCAGTCGTTTGCAGATGAACGTAGAGCTCAGTGGTGGTCTTTCGCAAACCAGCCAGCGAGAGGTTGTCGGATCAGCTCGACTTGATAACGACTGTCGTTTTGCCTTCAATGCATCATCAAAGGGTGGATCGGTGCGTCAGGTGGAGCGCTGTGGGAATTTGATAAGCTATGTGCAGCGGTACCCCACCAATCAGGCATTGAACGACAAGCTGGGATTTTCGGTGGCTGACGATCTTAGCTACAGGGATTACTTCATTGGGCCAAAAATTACCTTGCAATGGCGGAAAGGTGCATGGTCCATTGATACCGGTTATCAGTT
The DNA here is from genome assembly GCA_045106195.1 of Granulosicoccus sp. GTDB lineage: Bacteria > Pseudomonadota > Gammaproteobacteria > Granulosicoccales > Granulosicoccaceae > Granulosicoccus. Next base: position 36,299 of record JBGCEH010000022.1, on the reverse strand, counting down.
TCGTCAGTATTTTCGTCCCACCCTGGACAAACGAATTCGTGAGGCGGGTGAAACACCTGTTACCAGAAGCCAGAGTGCGTTTGCCAGCGCCGGTGTCAATGTTCTGAGGCACTGGCAAATCCGAGCCGGTGTTCGCTACCAGCAGGCCGCGTTTCTCGATGACATTCCATTTCTATACACCGCTCTGACCCACGGTCGTTATCTTGGCAACGGTGTGATCCGCTATGCATTCAGCGTCACCCGATTTTTCGATTAGTACCGTTGGCACTCCCGTATTGATGTTGTTGAAGTTTTAACCATTCGACAGTTTAATACATCTCAATCTGACGAAATTCAGCATTCGTCACACCCCTCCAAGAAGTCAATTGAGCTCTCCTGGCAAGTACTGGATGATCCCGATATCCCGTTCATGTTCACAGGTGTGGTTGTATGTATTCAACTGTTGTTCGACGTTACTTGTCAGTCTTTTCAGCGTTGTTGTTGATAGCGTTTTCCGCAAACAATAATGCGCAATCTTTCACTGAACTTCCCTCTACCGTTAAGGCTCGCTCTGAAGCTTCTGTGGTGGAATACCGGGGAGACCTCTATGTGTTCAATGGTTTTGCACCTAACGTCAAGATCGAAAACACGATAGAGAAATTCGATGTAGCCACCCGACGCTGGAGTGTCATTGGTACAACCTCGGTTCAGCAGGAAACAGCGGTAACACACAACGGTCTGGTTCGTCATGGCAAGGATGTGTGGATGATTGGTGGTCGCGTTGGGAACCATCCGGGTAGAGCCAGCAACAAGGTCTGGATCTATGATCTTGAATCACAAGAGTGGCGTCGTGGACCTAATTTGCCCTATCGAGTGGCCTCAGGTGGCGCTGCGTTGGTGAACAACAGAATTCACTGGTTTGGTGGACTTGACCAGTTATCACGATGTGACGCGGACAGGCACTTTGTGTATGACCTGGATGAGCCTACTGCAGGTTGGCAGAACATTACCTCCACAGCACGTATGCCTCTACCTCGTAATCACTTTGCTACTGTGGTGGAGGACGGACTGATCTATGCAATTGGTGGCCAGAACGGTCATGGCGGTTGCCCGGGACAGACCGGGCAAGATCTGACGCTCGTTCACGCGTTTGATCCGGCAACGGGTCAATGGAGCCGCCGAGCGAATCTGCCTTCTCCTCAATCTCACTCAGAACCCTCAACGTTTGCCCACAAAGGCTATATCTACTCGGTCGGCGGCCAAACCAACGGGAATAAAGTGCAGCGATATAATCCGCAAACTGACCAGTGGAAAACGGTACTGACCTTGCCGGAAAATCTACTGGCACCCGTCGCGCGCATTGTGGACGGAAAACTTATGGTAGCAGCGGGTGGTGCACCCACGACAATAAAGCCAACGCGTACGGTTCGGTTGTATAACCTGTTTCTGCCTTCATTGACGAATAATGAGCAGACGCCTGATGCTGTTGAAGAAAGCTCGGTAGAGGAAGATATGAATACCGATGCTGGCGAGAGCGTCAATTCATCTGTTGAGGGTTCGGACGGAGCGGTGCCGGACGATATTATCTCGGTAGAGGCTGAATTTCATGACGATAAAACAGATTCGTCAACTCATCAGTGGATACATCGTCCATTGGCCGGCGCCAGTAATGATGATGCAATGATCAGTACTCCAGATATAGGAACCTTAAAGCGTGGTACTCAGGATAGTCCGAAGCTGACTTACCTTGTGTATTTCGATAAGCCAGGCGACTACTATCTATGGATACGTGGCTGGGGTGATATGAATGCCGCTGGTGAAGGAAACAATGACAGTCTCCATGGCGGTATCAATGATTCACTGTCTTTGACGGCGGACAAGATTGATCATTTTCCCGAGGGTTGGAACTGGTCACGTCGCACACGTGATAACGCGCCAGCCGTCATTCGGGTGCCCTCAAGTGGCATTCATGCAGTGAACTTATGGATGCGAGAAGATGGACTGGCGATCGACAAGTTTCTATTGACGATGAACGAAGCCTATCAACCTTCTGGTGTTGGGCCACACGCCAATGACGGAACAAGTGTCGACACAACACTGCCTGATCCTGTTGATGATACGACAGATACGACAGATACGACAGATACGACAGATACGACAGATACGACAGATACGACAGATACGACAGATACGACAGATACGACAGATACGACAGATACGACAGATACGACAGATACGACAGATACAACAGATACAACAGATACAACAGATACAACAGATACAACAGATACAACAGATACCGATAGTCCGTCATCCGGATCCACAACGGATAGTGATTCACAGGCGTTTGTGTCTATCGAAGCAGAACGATTTGCGACGACAACTGCTGCCGGTAGCCATCAATGGGTAGTGACAGATGAAGCAAGTGCCAGCGGTTCGGGTGCTGTCACCACGAATCTTGACAATGGCAGCATTCGCCGGGATAAAAGCGACTCTCCCATGTTGAGTTATGAGCTGAATTTTCCTCAGGCGGGTATCTATCGAGTATGGGTTCGAGGATTAGGCGATACCAGTAACGGTGAAGGAAAGAACGATAGCGTGCATCTTGGTATCAACGGTGTTCTCAATACCGCCAAGGCCATGCACAATTTCCCAGCACGCTGGAGCTGGTCAAACGAGACACGCGGCGGTGGGACTGCTACGGTTTTGGTTCCGTCAGCCGGCAGGCATTTTCTCAATCTGTGGATGCGTGAAGATGGTCTTGTGGTGGACAGAATCATTCTGACTACCGATGAGAACTTCACTCCTGCCAATGCCAGTGAATCTTCAGAATCAGGGAATGAGGTGCCTGAGGTCACAATCCCGGACGTTGCCGAGCCGATTGTTCCTGATACTCCGGATGATGTTAGTGCACCTTCGGAGCCTGTTTGGCAACCTGACACTGGCAATTCGAATATCATGCTGGAGGTGGAGTCATTCAGCAGCAATTCGGGTGCAGGACAGCACGCCTGGGTTGCAAGCTCTCGAACCGGTTCCAGCGGTAGCGGTAGCATGGTGAGCAATCTGAACAATGGAACGCTGAAGGCAGGCGCTGCCGGTTCTCCTGAATTGACCTACTCGGTACAGTTTTCTCAGCCTGGACGCTATTACGTCTGGGTACGCGGCTGGGGAGATACCGTAGGGAGTGAAGGTAAAAACGACAGTATCCATGTTGGTTTGAATGGACAACTCGATACTGCGAAGGCTATTCAGACGTTCCCAGCGCGCTGGACATGGTCCAATTCAACGCGAACAAGCGGCCGTGCAACTGTCAATGTTCCTACTGCTGGTGTTCATACTCTCAATGTATGGATGCGAGAGGACGGGCTGATCGCAGACTCCGTTCTACTTACGCTTGATCCTGCGTTTGTTCCGGCGCAGTCCGAGAACCCACAGCAGAACAGCGGCAACAACAATGATCAGGTTGCTGAGAGTACAGGTGACACTCAGGCTACACCTGCTTCGGACACTGCTAACGCTGAACAGCTGATCGATTCCGATTCCAGTTGGGCGGTCGTCAATACCGCTAATGGTAGTCAGGTAGCGGCCCGGCATGAAGCGGGTGGAGTTGCACTGAATGGAAAGATATACGTATTGGGTGGTCGTGGAAATCGACCGGTCAGTGAGTACGATCCGGCGCAAAATCGCTGGAATACCAAATCTGCACCACCGATTGAGTTGAACCACTTCCAGCCGGTTGCCTGGGGCAACAAGATATGGGTGGTAGGCGCGTTTACAGGACGTTATCCTGATGAGACGTCGGTGTCTCATGTATACAGCTATACGCCGGCTACCGATGAATGGCACCGAGAAACCGCAATTCCTTCTTCCAGGCGGCGTGGTGGTGCGGGAGCAGCATTGCACAACGGTCGAATAATTATTGTTGGCGGTAACGACAACGGACATCGATCCGGCGCTCAGAACTGGGTTGATTCCTACAACCCGGCCACAGGACAATGGCAAGTTCTGGGCAATGCACCTACTGCCAGGGATCACGCAACCGTAGCCATCGCTGACGGCAAGCTGGTGGTTGCAGGTGGAAGAGCCAGTAGTCAGCCCAATATATTTGCCAACACACTGGCTAGAACGGATGTGCTTGATCTTGCGAGCGGTCGCTGGTCACAAGGAGCGCCCATCAAGACCCAGCGAGCTGGAGCAATGACGGTTGCCGTTGGTCGTGAAATCATCGTTATTGGCGGAGAAAGCCTGTCAACCGTGAATGCCCACCGTACCGTCGAAGCCTATGACGTCAGGACCAATCAATGGCGTACCCTGGATTCATTGAAACACGGTCGTCACAGTGGAGCAGCTGTGGTCCTTGGGCGCTCAGTGCACGTGATCACTGGCAGCGAAAGGCGAGGTGGACGTCCAGAGTCGACGCGGCATGAAGTTCTTCGTTTCTGATTGCGATACCCGGCGCTCTGGATCATTCCGCATTGATTAAAGATGTAGAGCACAGATTGACGGTAATGGTCAGTGACTGGCCATTGCCCTCAGTAGCTTGTTTGTCGCAACGGTAGCAGCTCCTCAATCAGGTTAGTGCCTTGAATTTCTCCGCCATACTTGTCATGGCACTCACATATGGACCCGGGCCGAAACTGACCCTTGAAACACCCAGTGCCGCAACGTCCCCGATGCGGGTAAGCTCGCCTTTCATCATGACGTTCACTGGTAGTGTTGTGTTCTGGCAGATACTTTCAATCAGTGATGGCTGAGTAAGCCCGGGGACAAAGAATCCACTGGCGCCTGCCTCTGCATAAGCTGTGGCCCTGTCGATGGCCTCGTCTACCAGCGCATCATGTTCGGCAGCTTTGGCTTTCAGGAAAAGATCTGTTCGCGAATTAATGAACAGCGGAATGTTTTCCTGTTCTGCGGTATTTCGAATTGCACTGATACGCCCGGTCTGGTCAGGGATTGAATAGAGCCCTTGCCCACCAAGCACCTGATCTTCAAAATTGATGCCTATCGCCCCGGCGCGTATTAATTGTCGAACGTTTTCAGCGACGATATCGGGATTAGATGAATACCCACCTTCAAAATCGATACTAAGGGGCAAGCTTACAGACTCGGCAATTCGTTGCGTAATCTGAAGTATGAATGCCAGGGGTATTTTTTCACCATCCTCATATCCGTGTGCAGCGGCCACCGCCCAGCTGCCGGTAGCCACGGCGGCGGCGCCGCTGTCAGCGATTGCCCTGGCTCCGCCAGCATCCCAGATGTTGTACAGAACCAACGGCGTACCCGCGACATGCAGCGATATAAAGTGATTGGCTTTCTCAACCTGATTCATAGGGCAAAGGCTCGTTGCTGAAAGAGTGAATTCATTCTCGTTAATGATATAGGTTGCGAACGGATATCGATATAAATATGATTTAGGGAGCGTTTTAGTGCTATTCCAGTGCAATGGCGTAGGATGTATCACGTTCAGCGCCTGAGATGGCCGTGTGTCAACAGATATCCCCGACGCTTGCCGTAGCGTCTAACTTGCAGTAGGTTTAGGCAGCATACTTTGACGGAGAACCCTATGGACGCTCGGGCCCTGTTGGCAATTGTTCTACTACTATGGTTGATTCGCTCCTGGGTCAATTGGGACATACAAGAGAAAAAAGCTGCCCAGTCTCGAATGCGGCTGCGTAATCGACTCTCTGGCTCCATGTCGAGGGGACGAGGCGAGGCGAGTCAGCCAGGCCAGATGTCGGTTTCGAATGCTACTGTGGCTGTTGGAGAATCGGCCCCCGGAACTGCCGACAAGGTCGGCACGTCACCTGATTCCGGTCGCAAGAAACGAATACAGGAGCAGCTTTATACGTTGGAAGCTCAGGCCAAGGCGTTGAACCAGAGTGATCTTGAAATACGACGGTTGCGCAGTGAGCTGGAGAGTATGCCGTCTGAAGGCGCGAACATTGAGGCTCTGGAAGTACGCGTTCGAGAACAGCAATCGCTTATGTCACAGAGCGTTGAACCTACAGGAGCGGCAACAGCGGATAAGCAAGCATTGAGCAATGCACCAGAACGAACACAGGAAACCAGCTACAGTGCCGATGGTAGCACTGAGGACAAGAGTGACAGCAGTGTAAGGAAAACCCCCTTGTATCAAGCGCCTTCAGAGAAGGATGATCTCAAGCTCATCAAAGGTATTGGTCCGGTAATGGAGCGTACCCTGAACGAGTTGGGCGTGACCACGTTCAAGCAGCTTGCCAATTTTAATCAGGACGATATCGACAAGGTATCTGAGGCCATTGGTGCTTTCTCAGGACGTATCGAACGTGATGACTGGGTAGGCAAGGCCCAGAAGCTTGTCAGCGACAAGAGCTCTGCATAGTGGCTTGTTATTCAGCGTTGATACGCATTCGCAAATAGTCTATTTCGATATCAATCGTCGTTTTTATCATGTAGTTGAACACATCGACAGCATGTTCGGCGGGCAAGTCGTAACGTTGCGCCAGATTTGTGGCCAGTTCCAGAACTTGCGCTTCGCGGTCTTTCTTTACTAGCAGGGCAAGCAGAGCATCTCTGTCTCCCGCAGTATCAACAAAGGCCTCGGGTTGTTCGCGGAACTTGGCCTCGGCAACCGGTTTGCCAAGGTTTACACGCTCCATGATAGCGAGTAGTGCATTGACATCGGATGTGGCTGTCTCACCGTAGGTATCCGTATCCTCGCCCGGTTCACAGGCTCTCTCTATCCATTGTCGGTAGAAATTTATGATCGAATCACCCGCGCCGCTTTGCATGGTGCGTAACGGACTTTCCGGCGGGGAGCGTTGAATGACGGGTAGTACCCCCTCTACCGACGTGAATGCCTCTTGTTCTGCAAATGTGTAGCGGCCCAGTGATGCGTGGCAGCTCTCTATGTTATTCAATACACACTCAAGTAAGGAGAATGACGGTTGTGAGAGTACCAACCCCGGTGCATAGACGGCCGGGTTGGTTGGAAAGCGCGAACGCTTTTTGAGGGCAATGACAATCTCGTTTGCAAGAATATCAAGGCCGGGCCGGATTTTGCCAGCCAGGTCAAGGTGTGGGTGAGGCAGGTTGGGCATGATTTATAGGCTCTGTTCCAAGCGAGTACTGCAAGTTTTTTTAAAAAGAGTTACACACTGCTGTGCACAACATATTACAGCTAAGTGAGCGCGATTTGGCGCGTGTGGGTGCGGCTTGATTTCACAGTGTCTTCTGCCGCTTACGCTTTTAGGGCAATATTGGAATTTCCGACATTAAGGTTCAAGCGGAAGAATGACGAACGTGCCTGTTCTGGAGAGTGACCGATTGCGACTCCGTGCTCACACGGCTCGCGACTACCCTAGCGTTGCTTCGATGTGGGCAGATCCTGTGGTGGTAAAGTTTATTACGGGTGTACCCTCAACACCATCAGAGTCGTGGAGTCGTGTGTTGCGCTACGCCGGACTATGGCAATTGCTTGGCTACGGATACTGGTTAGTTGAATCCAGAGAGGATAGTCGCTTTCTGGGTGAGGTCGGATTTGCCGACTTCAAGAGAGGCGTTGATACCTCAATGGATAATGTTCCCGAAGCAGGTTGGGTCTTTAAAACCAGTGAGTCCGGGTGTGGATACGCCTCCGAGGCGGTGAACAGAATGCTTGTCTGGGCCGATGAAGTTGCAAATTTCTCGAAAACGGTGTGTCTGTTTGATCCCGAGCATTCAGCTTCATTGAACGTTGCGCGCAAAGTCGGCTATGCAGAACCTGCACACATTGAGCTGAGCTCAGGTCCGGCGTTACTGATGTGGCGAGATAGCCCGATAGACCATTGATCCCCAACAGCGTTGGCTCAATATGTAAAACTCCTGATAGAACTGTCGCGCCCGGAGGGCTTTTTTACACCCTTCATGCACGAAGGGGCGGGGGCGCGTTTGCGTGGTCGCTAACTAAGTCGTTGCCTGTATCTTGCTATAGTCCAGTGTGTTTTCAGGTGGTGAGGTTTCGATTTGCATGATGTTGTGATGACGCGTAAACACGATATAGCCAATACAACACAGGTAAATTCCTACAACGATAGCGCCTATCCACTGTATTTGTAACCACTGGCTTTTGAACAGCAGTGTTAATCCGAACAATACAGCGACATTGCCCATAATATAAGGCATTTTCCCAAAACGCTCAGTGGTGATAGACAGGTTGTCCGAATACAACCTGATCAAGCTATCCAGTGAATTAACGACAAATGTAATACCTACGATGACCATAGCTACGTTGAGTATTCCCTGCGTGTCGATCTCGTTCGCATGGTAGAAGTACAGAACCGAAAACCAGATGGCGAGCGGTATGGAAGGAATCACTAGCAGCGCCAGTAACAGATGCTGAGTTTTCAGGCCACCGACAAAGCGCGAGGTGAACTGACCTATCATTATGGACCATGCAAACCACCAGAACAGATAGAACTCGTGGTAGGCGTTTATAGGCAATACAAACTCGTGCAGGTTGGAAAAATACCCGCCAATGAGTCCCAGGTTACTTGCCATCTCGCCCACGCTCATGCCCGCATACAGCCACATGCCCACGATCAGTGCCAAAAACAGGCATGTTGACCCCACGCTGAGAATTTTAACAAAGCGGATGTCAGTACTTGAATAGGCCGCTGCTAGAATGACACAAAACACGATGACGTAGAAAGTGGCGACGACACTCTCACCGTCACCGATTTCAGGAATATAGCCCGGCAGGTAAATCAGGAACAGGCTTGCAGTAAAGGCACAGGTGCCAACGATTACGATGTTGTTGAGTATCTTTACAAAGGGGATTTCGAAAAATTTCACGCGCGGTTCAATCACGCAAAAGTAGAAGCTTGTTAGGAAGTAGAAACTCCAGATTAAAAACCCCCAGAATCCGAACTCTATGGCCAGTGGGTTGGTAAAGCCGTATTCTGGTGACGCTGCCGTATCGGCATAAACGGCGAATTCGCTTAATGGGAACATGATAAGACCGACATCAAGGCCTGAGGTAAACAGAATCGCGATAAAGGTGAACAGCGGTACAGGTGTTACGCCGACAACGCGAAGATTCCACCACTTGAAAACGCAAAAAACGACCAGACCAAGGGCAAGCAATACCCCCAGCATAATGACCGAAGACAGTAGTGTTGCCATGAAGTGCTCCCGTTACCTATTGACATGGAGACTGTGGCCCGATGAATTGATGGGGCTTCAGTAAATATTTCCGGTTGGCAGTATTACACATGAAAGCAACGCTTGACAATTGATAGTTGTGGGGTCGTTAATACTCAGAACATCATTCGTCTATCAGAAGCGGCAATTGATTGGCCTCAGGTTGATATTCAGGCAAGATATTGAGTTTTGCCGATATCGATTTTCTCTATCCAGTCGCCGCACCATTGTCCATTCCTGTTGTTTTGTGGCTGAACGACCAAGTGCAGTTCCTCGTGATCAACTGCGTTTGCAAGATTGCTTTTCACACTGTGCAGACGTTGTCACTTCTCTTGCATTTTTCTGTCGAATTTCAACACCCGGTTACGGCCAGCCGCCTTTGCCTCGTACATGGCGATGTCAGCTTCATTGAATTTGTCAGCCCAGTTAGTTGTGGCGTGGTCAAATTCCGTGACGCCTATGCTGACGCCCAGTCGAATGGTGTGCAGTCCGACTTTGAAAAAGATCGTAATCTGATTACAGATGTCTTGTGCAATATTCTGGATCAGAGTCATCACGCATTGCGCACTGTCACGTTCACCTCCGACGGCGAAAACACTGAATTCATCACCACCCAGCCGAGCGATGAAGCCTCGCCCGTCGACGGCTTTCGTTATTCGCTCGGCAACCTGAATCAGAAACTGATCGCCGATCTCATGACCCAGTGTATCGTTGACCGTCTTGAAATAATCCAGGTCAATAAAGAGCAAACCTCCGCGTCCCGGTGTCTGAGCTTGACTGAATGTTTCTATTTCCTCTTTTAATGCAAGTCGATTGGGTAACGCTGTCAAGTGATCGAATCGCGCTTGATGTTCAACCCGCTTTTGATGCATTACCCGTTCGGTAATATCCGCGTATGAGCCAAGAATACCAATGACCTCACCCTCGTGATCGCGTATAGGCACCTTATTGGTGGAAATCCAGGTCTTCCTGCCATCAGCGGTGGTTTGTGGTTCTTCTATATTGATCTTGGCGCAACCTGTCTGCATGACCTCCAGATCGTCTGCAACGTACAGGTCTGCTTCCGCAGAAAATACGTCGTGGTCGCTGTGACCAATAAGTTGCTCCGGCGTTTTGCATCCCGCAACTTGCGCAAAAAAGTGTGCTGCAGCCGAGATAGCGGCAATCGAGATCTTTCCAGAAAACGCGCGATGGAATGCTTTCAAGCACCAATTCAAGCAGCCCTTCATCGGCGTTCCCGGCATGCGGTGTATTGAAAATCAAGAGGTAGTGACCCGGAGAGATGAACGGTTGAATGTACAGTTGCTCGTCAGCTTTCAGGGTGTGGAGAAGGATAGGGCGCTCAGTCCGATCGTCAGACTCTATCTGCAAACCGTCTGCCAGACGCTGGGAATCCCGCCCGGCCTCCAAACATGCAAGGGCAGTCCCTGCCTTGTGGAAAAATTCACCTCCGTCGAAGCCCCTGGGTTGGTAAATGACCTCTGTAAAAATGACGGGTATACCGGCCGAACGTGCGATCGGTGCAAGTTGTATGGCGTTTTCAAGGGCAATCCGACATCCTTGTCCACCATACAAGGGCTACGATTCATCGAAGTAGGCTTGTGCAAAGTCAATCAACAGCAAAGGCGGGCGAGTCCCCCAGCTTTGCTTTGCGTGATAGCCCGCTTTTGCATAGGTACTGTCAAGTGTTTCTGACATCGAGAACTCTCCTGCGAATTGGGTGGCGTTTACCCTCCGTGCTGTGCAAAGCTAGGTGCCTTTGGTGGCTCAAAGCCAGTCTCTGCCAGACAGCGTGATTTCAATTCCTCAATGGATGTGAATCCGCGATTGAACAGACCTCTGTCGTTGTTAGCATTGTTTTTGGCCATGCTGGTCCGCAGTGTTGTTGTTGCAGCATCGTCAACCGCTGCGTTGCTGATGACCACACCATAGCGTTTTGCGCCTTCGACCGATACCAGCGCGCGGTTGACATCTGCCAGCACCAGCGCCGGATCTCTTGCCAGTGGATCTCCCCAGCCGCCACCGCCCCATGTGTCGAAGTAAAGCATGTCGCCCGGTTGCACTGAAATTCGGTCACATTTGGAAGGTAGATTCTCTTCGCTTCCGTCGACACGCATTAGTGTCTTGGTGGAGCGCATGCCAGGTTCGCCGCCATTGACACCCCAGGGCGAGGTTAACCAGCGATCATCATGCAATGATATCTCTCCCGGTTCCAGCATTTCATAGGCGATACGAATGCCATTGCCGCCGCGATGAAGTCCTGCCCCCCCTGAGTCGATAATCGTTGAGTATTCTCGTATACGTAGTGGAAAGTAAGCTTCAAGAAACTCATTGGGAACGTTGGTAAACGCAGGCCATAGTGAATGCCCATCCGGGCCATCACCTGCCGGGCGACCGGGTATGCCGCCGAAACCGATCTGAAACAACTGGTACCACTCGCCCTTCTTGTCAAATCCCGAATACATGAAGTGTGGACTGTCAGAGAAGCCAGCAGCGTTCAGCGCATCGGGCGCGCCCTGGCCCAACAATCCACCCATCAGGTCAAAGATACGGCCAAGCATATGGGTTCGGCAGGATAGCGCGGCAGGCTTTTTCGGTTTTAGGATGCTGCCTTCCGGAATGTGTACATCTACCAGTTCATAAAAGCCGTCATTAAACAGAATTTGTGGATCGAACAGGTTGATGGTGAAAGCGCCGAAGAACATCTTGAACATCTCCTCGTTCAACAGGAAGTTGATTGAGGAGGAGGACTGCGGATCAGATCCAGTAAAGTCAAAGTAGGCGATGTCACCATCTCGCCACAGTGTGCAGGCAATCTTGTACGGGCCGTTACCCATACCATCATCATCAATCCAGTCTTCGAAATAGGCCTTGTTCTCGGGAATGATCATCTGGATGATCGCAGCCATGGCACTTTTGTTTCTATCCAGCATGTCCTGCATGGCAGAGATGTAGGTGTCGGTACCAAATCGTGCGATATTCTCGCGCACCCGTCGTTCCGCCAGTCGAAGCGCTGCGATGATGGCAAAGAAGTCCGACTTGTTCCATTCCGGCATACGACAGTTGGCAAGCAACAGATTCAGTAGTTCATCGTTAAGTTCCCCACCGCGATAGATCTTGCTGGGCGGAATGATGATACCTTCCTCATAGATCATCTTTGCATCGGTGGGCAGAGAGCCCGGTACTTTGCCTCCAACGTCGGTCATGTGGCCGAACATGGCAGCCCAGCTGACCAGCCGCCCCTCATGAAAAATCGGCATCATCAGAAGCCAGTCGTTCAGATGGCTAACCGCGCCGTTGCATGAATAGGGATCGTTGGTCAGAAATATATCCCCCTCTTCGATAGTGCCGTCGTAGCCTTGCATGAATCCGTACAGGAAAGAACCAAACTGTCCAACGACCATTTTGCCCTCTTCATTGGCAATAAGCGGGAACGCATCGTGCTGTTCTCGGATGCCCGGTGACATGGCAGTTCGGAAAAGCACGGCATCCATCTCGTTACGCGCATTGCGCAGTGCGTTCTCAACGATATCGAGGGTGATCGGATCAACCGCAATACGTTTGAACGGTGCTGGATGTGTCTCTACGATGGTTGCGACCATGAGTCAGACTCCTGATATGTTGCTTGCATTTGCGGCAAGCTCATTGGGGCGAATAACCAGATTTCCGACCGTGTCAACAACGGCGGTATGCTCAGGCAGAATAAGTGTGGTGCTATCCATCTCACTCACTATGGCAGGACCTGCTATCACGTTTTCAGGGTGCAGGTTCGAGCGCTCATAGACCTTGGCATCATGCCAGTGTCCATCTGCGTATACTCTGGTCTCTGTTATGAGGGCAGCAGGATCAAGCGTCGGGCTGCCAAGACCTGCCTCTGTATTGAGAAAGGCACGCTCCTCACCCTGTACGACGGCACGCAGTGCAACCAATTCGTATGCCGCATCAAGGGCGAACGTGAATAACTGCTCGTGCTCGGCGTCAAAGCGTTCGGTAATACCGTCGAGCCCGGAGCTGTTCCATTCCTCAGGCGTAACCGCTATGGTCAGCTTCATGCCCTGGCCGGCATAACGGATATCGATCTCGAACGAGACACTTTGTGCCTCCGCAGGTACGCCTTCAGCCATCAGCGCCTCCGCTGCCTGTGTTCGAAGAGCTTGCAGACGATTGGTGACGTCAGCGTCATCTGTTGCGGTAAGTCGGGTAACAAAGGTTTGACTTGCCTCGTTTCGCAAACGGGTGGTGGCATCACCGTAGGCGCAGAGAACACCCGGTCCTGGTGGCACAATGACAGGCCAGCTATTGATTAATTTTGCAATAGCGTTGGCGTGCAATGGACCCGCGCCACCAAAGCCGATGAGTGCAAAGTCCCTCGGATCATAGCCTTGCTCGACAGAGACAAGCCTTAATGCACCACACATGTTTTCGTTAACAATCTGAATGATGCCTTCAGCGGCTTTTTCTAATGGAATACCCAAAGCGTCCGCGACCGTTTGTACCGCTTTACTGGCAAGATCGTGGTGTATCTGCATATCACCTCCCAGACGTGCATCGGCCGGCAGATAGCCAAGAACGACATTTGCATCGGTCACTGTCGGTGCGTCCCCCCCTTTGTCATAGGCAGCGGGCCCGGGTACGGCACCTGCCGATTGCGGACCCACACGAAGCGCCTTGGTGAGTTCGGGTACATAGGCAATTGATCCGCCACCAGCACCGACTGTACGGACATCGATGGACGGTGCGCGTACCGTTACATCGGCAACGCGAGTCTCGCGTCGCGTTCGTGCAGCACCATCCTGAATCAATGCCACATCGGTTGATGTCCCCCCCATATCAAAGGTCAGCAGATTACTGTAGCCAGCTTGTTGTGCAACCCATAACGCACCACTGACACCACCTGCGGGCCCGGACATCAACAGGTTGACAGGAAAGTCCATAGCGGCCTGCGACGAGGAGAGGCCGCCATCGGAGCGCAGTATCTGAAGCTTGAGGTTGTCCCCCATGCGCGCCTTGAGTTCTTGCTGCAGATTATCGATATATTTTGAAACCACCGGGCGGACGTAAGAGTTCACGACGGTGGTCTCGGTTCGTTCGTACTCGTACATCTCCGGCATGATGGACCCCGAGGTGGACACCGGAATATGCGGTGCTATCTCACGGGCTATGGATGCTATGCGTTGCTCGTGGGTATCGTTGACATAGCCGTTGAACAGCGCAATGGTCAGTGCCTCGATACCGCGATCAAACAGAGCGTGCAGATCAGCTCGAAGGGTGTCTTCGTTTAATGCTGTCAGGACTTCACCCTGAGCATCCAGACGTTCGTCCGCTTCGATGGTGTCTTCAAGAGCGGCTATAGGCAACGATTTGTTCCAGATAACCCAGCCGCCCAGTCCACCTGGTACGAACGAGCGCGCAATCTGCAAGGTGTCGCGGTAGCCTTTGGTTGTCACCAGGCCCACGCGTGCACCACTTCGAGTCAATACCGTGTTGGTGGCTACAGTTGTGCCATGCATGACTTCGATAATGTCTTCAGGGTTGATGCTGGCTTCACGACACAGGCGTTCGATCCCGTTCAGCACACCTCTGGAGCTGTCTTCAGGGGTGGAAGGAACTTTGGCGGTGTAGCTCTTGCCGCCAGCTTCATCGAGGAGTAACAGATCGGTGAAGGTGCCACCGACATCTACCCCCAGACGTAAACCACCGCCTGCGTCTGATTGACTTTGCGTTTGATTCACTGTTGCTTATCTCCTGTGTTCGGCGCCAACTGCCGCCTGCCAATGCGTAAAGTGTTGCCAGGTGAGACGATCAATTCGATTTTTCACTTCAGTGAATCAACCGTGCTACCTGCCTATGTTGATCAAATAAGTCGTTGATAAATTAATGCGTCGATCAGATAATGCCGCGTTCCTTGTAATCTTCTTGCTGTTGTTCGGATAATGACAACAAGTCTGTGTATACACGTCGATTATGCTCACCCAGTTCAGGTCCGACATGCCGAACAGAGCCCGGAGTATCGGACAACTTCGGTGCCACGTTTTGCATATGTATCGGGCCGAACTGTGGGTGATCGACTTTCACGATGGCTTCGCGTGCGTTGAAGTGTTCATCCTCAAGCATATCCTTGGCCTTGTAGATTAGCCCGCAAGGCACGCCGGCTTCGCTGAGCAAGGACTCCAGCGGTTTCAGTTCGATAGTGCGCGTCCATTCGTTGATCAAGGCATCAAGCTCGGTTTGTCGTTCACCGCGTGCGGCATGAGTGGCATAGCGTTCATCGGTGGCGAGCTCCGGTTTACCCATCGCCTCTGCCAATCGCGTAAACACGGTGTCCTGATTGGCCGCAATCAGCAATAGCTGACCATCAGCGGTATCAAAAACATTGGAAGGGGCGACATTCGGCAAAATGGCACCGGTACGCTCTCGAACATAACCGGCGACATCAAATTCTGTTACCAGGCTTTCCATCATGTTCAGAACCGATTCGTAGATGGCACTGTCAACAACTTGTCCACGACCCGTACGTGTACGAGCATGCAATGCCATCAAGGCCCCCATGCATGCATGTATAGCCGCCAGCTCATCGCCTATGGAAATGCCCATGCGGCTTGGCTGCGATGCCGGATCACCGACAACATAGCGAAGTCCACCCATGGCCTCGCCAATAGCGCCATAGCCTGCGCGAGGGGCGTAGGGTCCCGTTTGGCCATAGCCTGTGACGCGAACCATGATGAGTCCGGGATTGATGGCTGATAGCGTCTCGTAGTCGAGCCCCCATCGTTCCATGGTGCCCGGCCTGAAATTTTCGATCAGGATGTCGGTATCCCTGACCAGCTCACGCACCATGGCTTGCCCTTCCGGGGTTCGCAGATTAAGCGTGATGGATTGTTTGTTACGTGCCACTACTGGCCACCACAGGGATTTGCCATGCGGTTTCTCCCGTCCCCATTGACGCATCGGGTCGCCCGTGCCCGGTGGCTCGCACTTGATGACTTCAGCACCGAAATCGGCGAGCATCTGACCGCAGAACGGGCCAGCCAGAAGTTGTCCCATTTCAAGAACGCGCAGGTCTGACATGGGACCGGTTGGGGGGTTGCCACCGTGTGTGGGCACGGCTTTGGGAGTTGCGGAATAACTGTCTGCCATAGAGGGAATTTGTCGACTTTGAAAAGAGAGTTCTTCAAACTGTGGGTTAGAGCATATACAATTTGGGATACAAAATGCGAATAAGGATGCCTTCAAATGGGTAAAAAAGTGGAAATAGTCGAGGTATCTCCTAGGGATGGGATACAAAATGAGCCCACTATTTTAACGACAGAGGAGAAAGTGGAGCTGATCCGCCGTGCTGTTGCCAGTGGTGTCAAACGTCTGGAGGTGACGAGTTTCGTCAATCCCAAGCGTGTGCCGCAGATGGCTGACGCCGATGCGGTGGCGGCTGCCCTGCCTCAAGATCCGGGCCTTCGCTATATCGGTCTGGCGCTGAACCGACAGGGATTCGAGCGGGCGCGCGCCGCTCGTTTGCACGAGGTCACCTACGTTGTGGTTGCCAGTGACACCTTCAGTCAGCGCAATCAGGGTGTCACCGTTCAACAGGGAATCGATAACTGGACAGAGGTGGCAAGGGAGGCCAGGGGCAATACCCCGGTCGGTGTCATTGTGGCGGCCTCGTTCGGATGTCCATTTGAAGGGGAAGTGTCACTGGACCATCTGCTGCATCTGGTTGAAGCCTGCATGAAAAGCGATCCGATGGAGATAGGGCTGGCCGATACCATTGGTGTGGCCACGCCAAGAGACATTCACGAACGTGTGGGCGCTGTACGCGAGGCATTTCCTGATGTGCCTGTTCGTTTGCATCTTCATGATACGCGCAATACGGGTATCGCCAATGCATGGGCAGGCATTGAAGCAGGCGTTGCAAGTCTTGACTCGAGTATGGGAGGAGTTGGGGGCTGCCCGTTTGCACCGAAGGCTACCGGCAATATTGCGACGGAGGATCTTCTGTACCTGCTGGATCGCTCTGGTGTCGAGACAGGGGTATCTATGCAAGGTTGCATTGATACCGCGCAATGGCTGGAACAACGTCTGGGTAAACCGTCACCGGGTTTGCTGATGAAGGCGGGCGGGTTCCCTGCCTCCTCTGACAAAGCCTCGTGACAAAGACAGGTAGTGATGCGGTTGCGACTGCCTATGAGCGTATTCGCAACGATATCGTGACAGGGGTGCTGGCAGAACATGAACGTCTGACAGAGCGTTCACTTTCCGAACGTCTGGGTATCAGCCGCACACCAGTAAGAGCTGCAATAGCTCGGCTTGTGCATGAAGGTTTCATCGAACAGGGGCAGGGTTATTCCACACGAGTGGCACGTTTTCCTGAGGATGAGCTGGAGCAGATATTTCAGCTACGTCTTCAGCTAGAAGGCTTTGCGGCCAGACGCGCAGCTCAGTTTGCCGATGCGACACAGATCGCGATGTTGCGTACATTGGCAACTCGCATGAGTGAGCTGACCCCACCAGCTGGCCAACGTGAACACGCCGAATTGTCTTCATGCAATGAGAGGTTTCATCGAACAATTGCAGAAGCTGCCAGGTCACCAAGGCTTTTGGCGATGTTGTCAGTGGCCGTTGATGTGGGTGTCGTGGCGCGCACTTATACCTTGTATTCTGAAGTTGATTTACAGCGTAGCTCGCGCCATCATCATGAAATTACCGATGCCGTAGAGGCGGGTTCGCCGGAATGGGCTGAGAGTGTCATGCGTTCGCATCTGCTGGCAGCTCAGGCAACAGTACGAGGAGTCTGAATGGCATCGGGCCTCTGGTGTCTTCACCATTGCACTGGCACGAGTCTTTTGACGCGCGGTTGCACAGAACGATTCTGTACAAAGCCTCTGGGCCTGGATCGATCGCAGGGTTGTTACACCGCGGAATGATTATTGTCAGGACAACCCGGTGCCTTGGTGGTATGAGTGAGTTTTCAGGGGATGTAATATAGATCGCAGTGCAGATCTATGTCAGCATTGATGAGGATCGTTCGTCAGGTTGAGCCGATGAGCGGTGTATCGTTATTTGTCCTGCCAGGGCAATTGGTATTCAGGGTTCAACCAGTTCGATGTAATCCCCACGGGTGCGTAGCGTGATGTCAACGTTACCCTCGGTTCTGTTTCTCCAGAACCAGCCGTGATTACCTGTGAAAGCTGCTACTAACTGGCCGGCCTGTTCCGGTACTGAGCGGCCTTTTTCGTAGCTGATGCTTTCGCCATTGCCATCACCATGGGTATCATGATTGACAACAGCGCCATTGGCGCTCCATTCAAACTCGGCGATAGCGCCTTCGTTCATGGCAAGCTTCACCTCTATACCCTGGCCTGGTACCAGCGTATATTCGACTTCGTCACGCCAGGCTTCGGGTTCCAAGGCAGCATCTGTATGAGGTGCAGCGCTTGTTTGCGTGACGATTTGTCCTGATTCAACAGCTGCTGCTATCGCCGCCAGCTGTGCCTGAATGGCGTCCAGTTTCTGCAGCACTTCCTGATTGGCCAGCTCGGGTTGAGCGCTTTGCGCTGCCAGTGTCGCTGCCGTGTCAGCATCAGCTTCGTGGTGAAGTTGTTCCTTGATATGACCCATGTCTGTCAGCCCCAGCATGTGACCGGCACCGGTGGGGTCGATACCATACTCGGCGGGCAACCATACAAAGGTAAGAATGGCGCCGGCTGCCACAGCCGCCCCTAAGGTTGCCTTAAACAAACCGGCTGATGTGGCACTCACGCCTTGCACCTGTGACGGTGTGGTAGCCTCACGCTCGCGTGAACTGGTTTGCATTGTACGAATACCCCGTGTGTTAGTGAACGTGAGCGATTTCTGTGACAACGAATCCTGCAATCTGAAACCCCATGAGTGTAAAGCCTGCTGCCATCATGACCACATTGGCTGCATAGGCCTGCCGCGCAAATGAGGTGGTAGCACGCCAGTACTTCATCAGTAACAGAATGATAGTCAGTGCCAGTAGTTGACCGATCTCGACACCAACGTTAAAAGCCAGAAGGTTAGGTACCAGTCCCTTGCTAGATATCTCGTATTCAATGATTTTTGAGGCAAGGCCAAAACCGTGCAGTAATCCGAATATCAGTGTTGCAACACGCGTGTCCGGTTGAAAGCCAAACCAGTGCCTGAATGCTCCCAGATTATCCAGCGCCTTGTATACCACTGAAAATCCGATGACTGCATCAATGATAAAACTGTTAATACCGAAATTGAAATAGACACCAGCAAGCATGGTGCTAGAGTGTCCAATGGCAAACAGGCTGACGTACAAGGCTATTTGCTTCATACCGTAGAGGAAAAAAATGACCCCAAGCAGAAACAGGATATGATCATAACCGGTAACCATGTGCTTGGCTCCCAGATAGATGAAGGGAATGATCTTAACCCCCGTAATCTCCTGTATGTATCCTTTGTCACCTTCGGTAACTGCATGCGCGAAGGCAGAATCAGACCACAGCAGCATCATCGCCGAAAGTGCGAGTAGCAGTATTGATATCCGCCCGAAGGTGGTAACTGGCAATAGGGGCATTTCAAGGGGATTGTAGGGGATCGTTATCGCAATTGTACTACCACGCGCAGTTTTACGATGGCGATTTTTTAACTCGCCTCCATTGATTACCTTTAGTACACGACCATCAGCTTATAGAGTGAGAAATAAAGGTTGATAGTGTGCATCGATAGCGACAACAAAGTCTCTGCGGCGGAAACATTCAAGAAGCTCCATGAAGAGCGCTCTACTTTCGTGATGCCTTGCGCTTGGGACGCTTTCAGTGCCTTGGTACTCGAACGCGCCGGGTTTTCCTGCATTGGTACCACCAGTGGTGGTGTCAATTGGGTCAATGGCAGAAAAGACGACGTTTACACTAATCTGAAGGAGGAGATGCTGGCTGCTTACGGCGATATTGTCAGTGCGACACGGTTACCTGTTAGTGGCGATCTTGAAATGGCTACGGCGAAAAGTTCGGAGGAGGTTGACAGTACGGTGCCGGGCTCGCCGGATGCCGTTATGGTCGGTGGCAGCATAGAGGATCAGGGTATTTGGGCAATACCATACCGGAATCGGACATCAATCAAATACTGGATAAATACGGTTAGCTGTGATCGAAAATATCGGTTGATATCGACGCGCAGACCAATGCTGTCAATCATTCACGAGTACGAAAGGCAGCATAACGTCCTAAGTGAATGATCTCTATTCGTTAAAACGTTAGGCTCCTGTGAACGAATTAGTTGTTTCTGCCAAGAGCAGGCAAACCCATCTGGAGAGTCCCAATGACGACGCCACACATAACAAAACCCTGCTGTACTTTGCCAGATACGCGGTACAGCGTACAGAATTGTGCAAGAGCGTTAGTGCACCATCAGGTACGCCAAGAATCTAATGCAGCACAAAGCCTGGTACCAACGCTGCTGCTAACCATATCGCTGCTTCTGCCCGCAGTGGTGTTGGCGAAATCTCCTCCAGTGGAACAGGATGCGTTCGAAGTGTCAGTCAGTGCGGGGGTCGTCTCCGGACCTGCCTACCTGGGAGCCGATGAATACCAGACGAGCATACTCCCCAATATTACTGTGAAATACAATGATCGGTGGTCTGCGTCGCTCCGCGGTATCAAGTACATAGGAATTTCCGAAGGTGGGTGGAGTGCAGGTCCGGTGTTGTCGTATGATTTTGGTCGTGAAGAGCGTATCGATGACAATCCGTTTGCTATTGCAACTGACGACTCGACGGATCTTATTGGTCTGGGCGATGTTGACGGTACCCTTCAACTGGGTGGGTTTGTAGAGTACGAGGCCCGTTCATTTGTTGCAAAGCTGGAGTTGCACAGAGGCCTGGATGGGGGGCACGATGGCTTGTTGGGCGAGGCGAGTATCAGTTATCGCGGACAACTTGTCGCGGCAGGGCGCTCTGCGTTCTATTCGATTGGGCCTGCATTTGCGTTTGGTGATGATGCCTATAACAGTGCATTTTTTGATACGTCTGAAAGTCAATCTGTTGCATCGGGTCTAAGTCAGTTTGACGCTGACGGTGGTGTGAGTTCTTTTGGCTTGCACGGATCGGTCATCATGCCGCTTTCGAAGACAATATCCATTGTTGGGTTTGGTCAATATGACCAGCTTATCGGCGACGTCGCCGATTCTTCCATTGTGACAGAGCGCGGGTCGAGGGATCAGGTAACGACTGGAATTTTCGTGAACTATCGTTTTTGATTGCCCAATAGCGATGTGCAGGACTCCTGATGTGCCGTTGCAATCGTGCAGGCGATAGTACGAAAAACACTTCGTCACAAAAACAAAAACTTTCTCCTGCATCTCTGCCTGTAAATGGGGGCTAACCTGTATATGGGGGGCTAGGTAGAGTAGAAGCTGCGGTGTCCGAAAATGATATTCCTGTGCATTGACCATTTCGATGCGGCCGGCGTACCCGTCAACATGAATCGCTTCATCAACCAGAATGATCTCGGTAACTGTGACGCAAACACGTGATTGGATGAGGAAACGTTAGCAGTTGCTCATAATCACTGCGTAGTTTTTGTTTGAATACTCGCACACCAATCGCAAGGTTCACCGAGAGACATGAAAACATTGACACGTAAATCCTTATTTGTGCTATCCGGTGCATTGGGTCTCGCAGCTTGTGCTGGTACCACTCACGCGGGGTTGATCTCGTTCACAGGTTCTGGCGGTATCGTCGACTCGGGTAGCATGACTCAATCAATCGATATCAGCGCTGCTGATCTTGGTGGACTGGTGGATAACATTTTTGATGTCAATCTGGAAGTCAGATATTCGAAGTGCGGAAAACAGGTCGATGTCAGTAATGGTTGCTTTGGCGGAAATGGTTATACGTACAACAAGGAAATCTCATTCAGTTTGAACAAGGACAAAACAGTGGTTGATTTGGTAACCACTCAAACCTTCACTGGTCAATGGAGCAACGTCCACCAGGCTGTACAGACATTTGACGATGAAGCCAGTCTGCAGGTTGGTGGTAGGTACATCAAGTCAGGTTCGTTCAAGCCGATGGAGTCATTAAGCGCGTTTGATGGCCAGTCTGCCACAGGTCTCTGGAATTTCACGTTTGGCGACACGGCTTTCTTTGATCCGCTAGCGGTACATAGCTGGACATTGACTCTGGACTTACGCGACACCGTGGCGGAGGTTCCTGAGCCAACTTCACTGGCACTTCTCAGTATCGGTGTATTGGGATTTGGTAGTGCAGCTCGTCGTAACAAGCGGTTAAAGGCTAAAGGCGATAATAAGCAAGACGCCTGATTTCTAAGCGTACTGATTTCTTTGTAGATATCTTTATACAAGTGCTAAGCTACGCACGTGTTTATCGCTTGCGTAGTTCGTTCCGGGTTTACAGATTCAGGTTCGTCTACGCAGCGCGGAGTCAGGCCAAACAACGTTACAGTTCCAACCAGAGCTTGCTCAAATCACCCATGGCATCATGTTCTAGATGAGCTTGCTTCCAGCCCATTGGGTCCCGCCAGAAAGTCAAGAAAGCTGCGCACTTTAGCGGGAAGATAGCTGCGATCCGGATAGATCGCATACAAAGGGACCTTCGGCCATGGAGAGTCTGGCAGAACCGGCTCCAGCAAGCCCGTGGCAATATCGTCGCTGGCAAGCCAGTTCGGCAAAAACGCATACCCCATCCCTTCACGAGCGCCAAGATGTATCAGAGTCTCGTTACCACTTTGCAGCACTGGCGACACCTTGATATCCATGGCATCGTCCCCTTCTCCAAAACGGATACGTCCGCCCGTTGTCATCTGGGAATAAATCAGAAACGGGGCATTCGTCAGATCATTAACCGTCTCCGGGCGACCACGGTGTTCGAGAAACGCCGGTGAGGCCACAAGGTGGAAGGCGACTTGTGCCAGTTTGCGAGCAATCAGGCCCTCATCCAGCGAACGAGCTACCCGCAAGGCCAGATCCACGCCTTCCTCAACGAGATTGATTTTTCGGCCACTGAGATCCATGTCCAGCACCACGGCAGGATTATCTGCGTGATAAGCGGCGATGATGCGGGCGAATGAGGGGTTGGCCATCCACACTGGCATGCTCACCCGCAATGTGCCTGTAGCGGCGATGGTCGTCTCGGACAACTGCAACTCGGCCTCTTCCAGACCCTCCAGCAGCGGCCTGACGGTTGTCAGGTAACGTGCGCCAGCTTCTGTGAGGCTTACATTGCGGCTATTGCGATTCAGTAACCGTGCACCGACGCGCGCTTCGATGTGTTGCACATGCTTGCTGGTCATAGCGGGCGACAACCCCATACGACTCGACACAAAGGCAAAACTCTTGTGTTCTGCCACGGCTGCCAGCACACGAAGGCTTTGAAGGGTATCCATATTCATTTCCTGTAGAGAAACGTACCATCAATTATTCCACAGATGATCTTCTTATAGGAAATCAATATGATTTGGCTCAGTGACACATCCTGATGTTTCATAACTTCAAACCCAAAGGAAAACCATTAATGACAACTGCAACTGAAATCACTCTCGCACCGTCTGCAAAAGGGTGGAATATTGGCCTGTGGACAGCCCAGATTGCCTTGGCGGCACTCTATGCAATGGCCGTTTACATGCATGTTTTAATGTCCCCTGTCGAACTGGCTGGCATGGGAGCAGTCTGGGCTGAAACTGCCCCGATCTGGCTCATCCGCTTCATCGGATTTGCAGAACTGGCAGGGGTAATAGGCCTGATCGTACCGGCAGCAACCCGAATCAAGCCTGAGCTTACAGTCTATGCCGCCATGGGCCTGCTGGCGATACAGGCATTGGCTGTACCCTTTCACGTGATTCGAGGTGAGATGTCCGTACTGCCGTTCAATCTGATTTACGTCGCACTGGCGATGCTGATCATTTGGGGTCGCACACGCAAATCCCCCATCGCGGCGAAAGTCTGAGAACCTGCCAATACCGAGCTCCGGATCAATTCCGGGGCGCGATCTAAAAAGGAAAGTACTATGCAAACCGAAGCATTAGACCTTGCCCGACGGGCACCAAATGAAGGCCAGCCAGAACGCCTTTCATGGGGTGTTGTGGAAATTCAGGTGACAGAACTTGAGCGCACTGTCCATTTCTGGACAACAGTACTTGGACTTTGCGTGCGTGAACAAACCGGTACGCGGGCTGCGCTGGGAACCCCGGCAAAGACGCTACTGGTATTGCATGCCGGTGCATCAAAACCTGCCAGTGCCGGCTATCTTGGGATGTATCACGTAGCCATTGGCGTACCGGATCAAGATGAATTCTCACGCCTTCTTGCGCGTTTTATGACGATGAAAGTGCATTTATCGCCTGTTGATCACCTGATGTCTAAAGCCATCTATGTGTATGATCCTGATGGTTTGGAAATCGAAATTGCGCTCGAAACACCCGGCCGTTTTGCTCGATTTGGTGATGTGTCCAAGGGCATTGTCATGTTTGACACTGAGGGGCGATCCCATAGCGGTCGAGAGGCGCTGAATATCGAAGACGAACTACGCCATGCGCAAGGTGCTGATCTTCTAGCGCCTCTGCCGGATGATGCCTTCCTTGCGCATATGCATTTCAAGGTGTCAGATCTTGAATCGGCAACTTCCTGGTTCGAAGGGCTTGGGTTCGCGCGAAACCTCATGCTGCCTGATATGGGGCTTGCCGATATGGGTGCGGGTGGTGCTTATACACATCGTATTGCGATGAATACCTGGAATGGGCGCAACCTTAGTCCTGCGCCTGATGATATGGCGCGGCTGACACGTTATGAGCTACATGTGAACGATCCAGCCGTGACAATAAGTGCGCCAGGCCTTAAACCTTCTACGAATGGTATGACAGGTCGTGATCCGAGTGGCATAGACGTGGCCTTGAATTTCAACTATTAGTGACCTAACAGGAGCATCTCAATGAGTAATCGTCCAACTCCGGAACACTATCGCCCGGCACAGATAATTCTTCACTGGTTGGTAGTTATAGGTTTCATCACCCAGATAGTGATTCATGAATCGATCGTGCGGGTATACGAGGCACTTGGCAATGGCACCACGCCCGAATCACTGGACAATGTCCTGGCCTGGGTGCATGTGGGTACCGGTACTACCATTCTGCTGGCGGTACTCGTACGCTTGTACCTAAGATTTCGATTCGGTGCTCCGGGCCATGCGCCAGGCACGCCACCAATGCAGGCAAAAATGGCGAACATCATGCACTGGACGCTATATGCGTTACTTATTGCGATGGCACTGACCGGCATGGTGACCTGGAATGGTCTTCTAGATCTGGGTGATATACATTTTTATATCAATGTTGCCCTGTTTTTTCTCGTGCTTGGCCACGCCGGCGCAGGCATCTACAACCAGTTTGTACGCAAAGACGGCACGCTTCGCCGTATGTGGCTGACTCGCAGCCAATAAAAAGACGAACGCTATAGATTAGGGTGGTTTCTGCGGGGCACGGTTTGCCTCGCAGAAATTCTGTCAATCTGGCTTGTTCAAGGCCATGGCAAGTACTTCTGCGACGTGCAGTGCGCGTCGTTGGCTACCATCGTAGATCTGATGGCGACACGACGTCCCGTCAGCAACGATCAGGGTTTGTTTTTCAGCACCCCTTACTGCGGGCAGCAAATCCAGTTCGGCCATCTTGATGGAGATATCGGCCGTGTCGTGCTTGTAACCAAAAGCGCCTGCCATGCCGCAGCAACTGGATTCGATGACGTCGACCTTCATATCGGGTATGAGCGCTAACGTGCTTTGCACCGCTGAGAAAGCATCCATCGCTTTCTGATGGCAATGACCATGTACCAGCACCTTTTCAGCTGGGGCATGCAGTGTCCATTCAAGTTTGCCAGCCTTGTGATCCTGTATCAGTAGCTCTTCCAATAGAACAGCCTTTGCAGCTACGGTATCGGTGTCGCTACCCGGGATAAGTGATTTGAATTCATCGCGCAGCGTCAACAGGCAGCTGGGCTCAAGCCCGACGATGGATACTCCATTTTGTGCCCATGGCAGAAGTGCCTTGATGGTTCTCTGTGCCTCGTGTCGTGCCTGGTCAAGCATGCCGGCAGCAAGGAAGGTTCTGCCGCAACACAGTTTACGTTCGCCGGGTACTTGCGCGACATTGACCCTATAGCCTGCAGCTTCCAGTACATATCGGGCTGCCCGCAAGTTGTCTGGTTCAAACCATATGTTGAAGGTATCGGCAAGCAGTACGACGTCTCGTCCGGATCCGCCGGAATTTTCTGTCTGGACAAAGGGAGCCTTAGCCCAGGTGGGCAGTGCACGATGACTGGCGAAGCCTGTGGTACGTTCAGTCAGTTTTGCCAACCATGGCTGGCTGTTACGCAGATTGACTAACCAGCGAAGTCTTGACGCCAGTGGAGCATAGCGTGGAAGGTAGGCCACGAGCCGATCATGGAATGAATAACCGTGTGTGCGTGCTCTTGCTGCCTGAACTTCCAGCTTCATTCGCGCCATGTCCACGCCGGTAGGGCACTCGCGCTTGCAGGCTTTGCACGAGACGCAGAGTTTCATGGTGTCCTGCATGGCGTCTGAGCTCATGGCGTCCGGACCCAGTTGTCCGGACATGGCAAGGCGCAAGGTGTTGGCACGGCCGCGAGTGACATCCTGTTCATTACGTGTGACCCGATAGGATGGGCACATCACACCACCTTTCAGTTTGCGGCAGGCACCGTTGTTGTTGCACATCTCGATAGCACCCTGAAACCCACCGCTGGCCCCGGGCCATGCAGACCAGTCAAGTTGCTGTTTGATCTCTACCATTTTGTAGTCAGGCTGGTAACGAAACAGCGAGCGATCATTCATGCGCGGTGCGTTGACAATCTTGCCGGGATTAAACAGGTTGTCTGGATCAAAACGTTGCTTGACGAAGGCAAAGTTGTCGACCATTTTCTGACCGAACATCTTGGTGTGAAACTCTGAGCGCGAAATGCCGTCACCGTGTTCGCCTGAGTGTGATCCCTTGTATTTCAGAACAAGATCAAATGCCTCATCGGCAATTTCACGCATGGTGTTGGCATCTTTTTCAAGCTTCATGTTCAATACGGGCCTGACGTGCAGGCAACCGACCGAGGCATGGGCATACCAGGTTGCCGGGCTGTCGTGTTTGTTGAATACCTCGGTAAGGCCGGTTGTGAACTCAGCCAGGTCGGGCAGCTCAACTGCGCAGTCTTCAACAAAGGAGACGGGTTTGCCCTCGCTCTTCATCGACATCATTATATTGAGCCCGGCCTTTCTCACTTCACCTATACGCGCTTGCATGGCAGGGTCTATAGCATCCACCACGCCGCCCCAATGCTTGCCTTTTCCTTTCCATGTGAATCCCAGATCTGCCATGCGCTCATGCAGCTGTTTGAGGTGAGACAGGTTTTCTTCATGTGTTTCAAAGGCAAATTCCACTAGAAGCAGCGCAGCGGGCTCGCCTCGTACAAACTCCTCAATTGACGGTTTGTACAGTTCGATATCCCGAGCCAGTGCAATCATGGTGTTGTCGACAAGCTCAACTGCATGAGGGCCGAGTGAGACCAGATGCTGCGTTGCATCCATGGCCTGATAGAAGCCCGGAAAATGACAGACGCCCAATACTCGTTGTGAAGGCAGGGGCGAGAGTTTGAGTTCGATGTGGGTCGAGTAGGCTAGGGTGCCTTCGGAGCCGACCAATAAATGAGATAGGTTGTGAGTTGTGTTGTTTGGAGCTTTCTCATCCGGGATAAGCGCATCTATGTTGTAACCGCCAACGCGACGAAGAACATTGGGGAAGCGTTGTCTGATGGTTGCCGCTTCACGCCTTCCCAGTTCAAACAGATCGCTGGTGAGTGAGCGCTTTTCATCGACAAGCCCTTCCAGAGAGCTGTGTACTTCGTCGAAACGCATGGCCGTGCCTGACGGCAATATGGCGTTGATCGCATGCACGTTGTGTCGCATGGTTCCGTAGTAAATGGAGCGCTGGCCGCAGGAGTTATTGGCGGCCATGCCACCGATAGTGGCTCGTGATGCGGTCGACACATCCACGGGAAACCATAGGCCATGGGGTTTCAACAGGCGATTAAGTTCGTCGAGCACAATACCGGGTTGCACGATGCAGCGTTTGTTCGGAGCATCGAGTTCGAGTAGCTTGTTGAGATAACGCGAGTTATCAATGATAAGTCCTGAGTTGACCGTCTGGCCGCATTGGGAGGTGCCGCCACCGCGCGGTGTGATCGGTATCTGGTGCTCACGCGCTATCTCAATGGCTGCCTGAACATCCTCTATGGTACGGGGTATGAGGACTGCGGCAGGCATCATCTGGTAGATGGATGCGTCAGTGGCATATCGACCGCGAGTGAACGGATCGCCGTACACATTACCGCTCACGGCGTTTGACAGCTGTCGTGTCAATTCCACGTGCTGGTCAAATTTCATTGCTTTTCGTCAGCAAAAGAATTAATTTCATGGACATAACCGTGCATAAGACACGAAGAATACACCACACCCCGCTAGTAGCGGCCAATACTTTGAGGAGAAAATCAACATGAGAAAGACACTAGTATCAGCGTTAATCGGTACTGCGCTGGCCTTTGGAGCCAGTGCTGCAAGCGCTGAAAAGCTTATTCTGAAATTTGGGCACGTGGGTGCTCCCGGTTCCCTGTTCGAGGCGTCGGTCAATGAGTTCGTCAAGAATGCCAATGCCCGTTTAGGTGATCGTGCGGAAGTTCAAGCGTTTGGTTCATCGCAATTAGGTAAGGACAAGGAGCTACTGCAAAAGCTGAAGCTGGGACAGATTACGTTCTCTCTACCGTCATCCATCATGTCATCGGTGGCCGATGAATTCGGGGTATTCGAGATGCCCTATATCATCCAGTCGCGCGAGCACATGAAAGCGGTGCAAGCTGAAATCGGAGACAGCGTATTCGGTGCTGCTGCAGAAGCAAACGGATACAAGATTCTCAGTTACTACGAAAATGGGTTTCGTCACATAACCAATAACACACGACCTATCAACGTGCCGGCCGACCTTGAAGGCATCAAACTGCGTACGCCTAATGGTGAGTGGCGTGTAAAGATGTTCCAGCAGTATGGTGCCAACCCGACACCTATGGCTTTCTCTGAAGTATTTACAGCATTGAAAACCGATGTTATCGATGGCCAGGAAAACCCCTATGCACAAATCTGGTCGGCAAAGTTCCAGGAGGTGCAGAAGTATCTCTCCATCACCGGTCACGTATACACACCTGCCTATGTGCTGGTGTCAGCCAAGAATTTTGCCAAGCTGCCTGAGGATGTGCAAAGCGACCTGATGGCTGCTGCAGAGGAATCCCAGGAAGCGGTGTATGAAATGGCGGCGCAACTGGAAACAGAGCTGTTGCAGAACCTCAAAGATGGTGGGATAGAAGTTAATGAGGCAGACAAAGCGGCATTTGTCGCAGCTTCAGCGCCGATCTATGAAGAATTTGCGTCAACTGTTAAAGGTGGAGCCGAGCTGATCAGCCAGGTACAGGCTTTGGCCAAGTAGCCCGCGTCAAGGTGGAGCCTGCGCATTTGCATCGTGCGCAGGCTATTTGAATCTGCTGTATTGAACGACATGCAGCAGAACTGTTTCCTGTTTCCCGAGCGGAGTACGCTGCGTTGAATCGCCTTTCCCGAACCATCGAGTCCCTGCT
Organism: Granulosicoccus sp.; assembly: GCA_045106195.1. Lineage (GTDB taxonomy): Bacteria > Pseudomonadota > Gammaproteobacteria > Granulosicoccales > Granulosicoccaceae > Granulosicoccus. Next base: position 6,488 of record JBGCEH010000022.1, on the reverse strand, counting down.
CGAAATCATACTGATCGTGTTGATGGTGGGACTGACCACCATTGTTGTTGTTGCTGTTATTTACCGGAAAATGGATGCCTCTCTGGTGTGGTACGACGAGGTGGCCAGTATTACCTTGTCGTGGATCACTTTCTACGGCGGTGCACTCGCGGTACTGAAGAGAAAGCACATTGGCTTCGATAGTGTGTTGCTGGCTGTGCCCATGCCAATCCGGATGTATCTGGCTGTGTTCGCAGAGGCTGTATTCATTGCCTTTTTTGTGCTCCTGGCATGGGCAGGGTGGGAAGTTTTGCAAGTGCTGGAGGGCGATAACCTTGTCAGTTTGCGCTGGGTGCCGGTGCAGTTCACGCAATCGGTTATTCCTATTGGTGCGGCTCTTTTTATCATTTGCGAACTGCTGGCAGTGCCTGCCTACCTGAAGATGGTGGCATCGGGGCAATCGGCGGAGCATCTGGAGATTGAAGCCGAAATTGCCGCGGAGATGAAACGCTCATGATGGTATTCGGCATATTTCTGGTTCTATTGGCGCTAATTTGCATCAATGTGCCTATTGCTGTTGCCTTGGCAGTAGCAGCGGTGGTCGGTCTGCTCGTGACAGAGGGTGCAAACTCTTTGGTGACCGTAGCGCTCGACATGTACGACGGTTCTACCAAGTTCTCATTGATCGCCATTCCGATGTTTGTGTTGGCAGGCGCCGTGATGAATGCAGGTGGCATCACGGATCGCCTTATCAATTTTGTCTCTGCCTTGATCGGCTTTGTCCGGGGCGGATTAAGTATGGTCAATATAGGTGTCTCACTGTTCTTCGCAGAGATATCCGGGTCTGCTGTCGCAGATGTGGCGGCTCTGGGATCGGTGATGATTCCACAAATGAAAAAGCGCGGTTATCCTGCGCCGCTGGCTGCGGCGGTGACATCGTCATCTGCCTCGCTAGCTATTATCATTCCCCCATCGATACCCATGATTGTGTATGGCGTGTCGGCAAATGCCAGTGTGGAGGAGCTGTTTGTAGCGGGCGTTGTGCCGGGTTTGATAGGGGCTGCCGGCCTTATGTGTGTTGCCTATGCGTTTGCCTGTAAATATAACCTTCCAACAGAAGAGGCTTTCAATACCAAACGATTGAAGGCGTCGTTTATTGATGCTCTGCCGACGTTCCTGCTGCCTGTCATTATTCTGGGTGGTATTTTTGGTGGCTTTGTCACAGCGACCGAGGCGGCAGGTCTGGCTGTCCTTGCATCCATTGGTCTCAGTGCCTACTACAAGGAAGTCAATTTCAAGCGCCTCAGGGTTGCGATGCTCGAAGGCGGGATGCAAACCGCGGTGGTGATGTTGCTGGTCGCCTCGTCAGTGCTTATGGGTGGGTTTCTTACGCGTGCACAGGTTCCACAGGAACTTGCGCAATCGATGATGGACCTAACCGATAACAAGTACGTCATCCTTGCCATACTTAATATCTTCTTTCTGGTTATCGGCTTCTTCCTGCATTCGGTTGCCGCGATTATTCTGGTGGTACCGATAGTCATACCGCTGATTACCCTGGTCGGGATTGATCCTGTGCACTTTGGTTTGATTGTTACGCTGAATCTTGCCATCGGGCAGCAAACACCACCGGTAGCCTCGGTATTGATTACGTCGTGTTCAATTGCGAAGGCTAATATCTGGGATGTATCCAAGGTCAATGTTTATTTCGTGGCGGTATTGCTGGTTGTGCTGATGCTCTGTACTTACGTACCCGCAGTGCCTATGACGTTGGTTGAGTATTTTTATCGGTAAGTCAATACCGTCCAATACAAGTCATGCGACTAGTGCCCGTCATCCTGTCAATGCGTACCTTTTTGTCAATTAAGTGTCATCCCCGCGCAGGCGTGGATCCATAGTGAGATTAAGGGTAATACATGCTGGATTCCCGCTTGCGCGGGAATGACGGCTTGGTTCAAACCTGACTGGAATTGATTAAGAACGGTTTACACTAGCCCTGTTAGAGACAACAACCAATAGACTACAACCAATAGAGGAATGCATCAGTGGAAGATGAGCTGCTTTTTCATCGCGAAGGCGATATCGGTGTCATTACCTTCAACCGCCCGCAGGCCAGAAATGCGTTAACGTTCGAGATGTATGAATCGTTGGCAGAGATCTGCAACACGATCATTGATAAATCACTGGATATCAGATCATTGATTATCACGGGAGCGGGTGACAAGGCGTTTGCTGCCGGCACCGACATATCCCGTTTCAGAAACTTCCGAACCGCCGAGGATGCACTGGGATATGAGCGCACCATGGATCGTGTGCTTGGCGTACTCGAATCTGTGCCAATACCCACTGTCGCCGCCATACGCGGTGCTTGCACCGGTGGTGGCGCCGCCATTGCCGCCTGTTGTGATATCCGTATTGCCAGCGCCGATATCAAGTACGGGTTCCCCATCGCCCGTACTTTGGGCAATTGCCTTTCCTTGAGTAATCTGTCCAGACTCGTTGAGCTACTTGGTGCACCGCGCGCTCGGGAAATCATATTGACATCGCGCTTGATTACTTCAGAAGAGGCGTTGTCAATAAACCTGGTTAATGAGTTGGCGGAAGACCCATTGGCACGTGCACATGAGCTTTGCGAGCTAATGCGCGGACACGCACCGTTAACCATTGCAGCATCCAAGGAGGGGTTGCGCAGACTACGTGAGCGCGCCGCCAGCGTGGAGGGTGATGATCTGATTGTTCAGTGTTATACCAGTGAAGATTTTCGTGAAGGGATGGATGCCTTTCTGGCCAAGCGCAAACCAGATTGGAAGGGGTGTTAGACTCTGATGGACAGTCGCGGTAGCGGTGAAACCACGGGCCCGCTGAAAGGCCTGCGTGTCATCGAGCTTGCTCATATCATGGCAGGACCCGTGTGTGGTTTGATGCTGGCTGATATGGGGGCCGATGTTGTCAAAATAGAAAAGATCGATACGGGTGACGACAGCCGGCGTTTTCTGCCACCGGACATTGAAGGCGAGTCTGCAGCCTACATGATGATGAACCGCAACAAGCGCGGTGTTGCGCTGGATTTGAAACATGAGGAGGGCAAGGCCGTACTATTACGTCTAATAAAGGATGCAGACGTACTTATCGAGAACTATCGCCACGACACCATGCAACGTTTAGGTCTTGACTATGAAACGCTGAACCGTATCAATCCAGGGCTTATTTATTGTGAAATATCAGGTTTTGGTAGAACCGGCCCTTACCGTGAGCGCGGTGGATTTGATCTGATTGCACAGGGAATGTCGGGTTTGATGTCGGTGACAGGGGAGGGGCCTGGCAGGCCACCGGTCAAAGTGGGTCCTCCTGTGACGGATATTACGGCAGGTATTCTTGGCGCTATGGGTGTGAGTGCTGCCTATGCATCAAAACTGCAGACAGGTAAGGGTCAGCGAGTGGATACATCGTTGTTCGAGGCGGGTATAACACATACGTTCTGGCAATCCGCGATTGCTTTCGCAACCGGAGTATCACCTGAGCCTATGGGTTCGGCTCACCCCTTGAACGCACCGTATCAATCAATTGCAACCAGAGATGGATGGATAAACGTGGGGGCTGCTAACCAGGCGAACTGGGTTCGAATGCTTCAGGTTATAGCGGCGCAACATCTGGCAGAAGATCCCCGCTTTCTCACTAATCAGGATCGTCTTGCAAATCGTGTCGTGCTTGTCGAAGAGCTTGAAGTGGTGTTCGTTACGCGCACCACAGATACGTGGGTGCAAATGTTGAATGAGGCTGGAATACCCGCTGGCCCGATACTCGATGTTAAACAAATGCATGACGATCCCCAGACCGTAGCGCGCGACATGGTGACTGATGTTAAGCATCCTGTGGCCGGGTGTGTGCAAACCCTCGGTGCTCCGGTCAAGTTTCATGGAACACCAGGTGGTGTGAAGCGGGCGGCACCATTATTGGGGCAGCATAGTGCTGAGGTGTTGTTGGAAATTGGGTATGAAGATGCGGAGATCCGTAGATTGATTGATGCAGGTGTTGTCGGATGTAGTCCTGCGCAAGTTACATGAACGCTATCGGGTGGTTTCAGAAATTGGCAAGGCATATCTGCTAAAGAATCGCAATTGCTTGAACAACGAACCTTTTCAAAAACATTATCAGTACAGTCTAGATTCCAGGAATGACTGTGCGCCAGATTTACATCGGTGTGATCTTACAATGCACAAACTCATAATGTGTAAAAGTGTCATTGCCAAGGGCCAGTGCCGTTCTAGTTTCCGAGCGATTTCGTCGTAAGCAACGATGTCAAAAATCCGTTCAGCGTGTAATTTGTGGATTCAGGCAGCTAGGCAAAATCAACGAATGAATGCCAATTGAAACACCTTTGATTCAACTAGAGAGCTCGTGCGCCAGGTAGTCGTTGTGCAGCCTTGTCGAATATGTAGAATGCAATCAAATCAACTAAATTGTGAGCGACGGTTTGTTTTGCACAGTTCAAGATAAGTACATCTGGAAAATCGATTGCAGATCTTCGCGAGCAGCGGGTTCGGACTGATAACAGTGACCTGTGTGAGCCGGTTTAACTCTGATTGCACCGAATAGTGAACTCGGCCGGTATTTTTACTTGTAAAGTCACTCCTGTCCCGTTAGGCCCTTGATAAAGGTGGCCTGAATTCAACCACTTGCTACAATGTGAATTGTCAAGAAACACCTACAGCAAAGGAAGAATTCAGGCCATGGCGCATTGTAATACGATCCTGTCTCAAATACTAAAACTGGTTCCAAGACATGACTTCGAAGTACTGGCAAAAAACCACCATTCTGGTCGAACGTTCCGAACTGCCTCTCGTTGGTCGCAATTCGTGACCATGGCTATTGGGCAATTGTCTGGGCGGCGTAGTTTGAGAGATCTTGTTGACAATGTCTCCGCTCAACAGCAGCGTCTTTATCATCTGGGATCTGCAAAACTGTCGCGCTCGAATCTGTCCCGAATCAATGAAGACAAGCCGCATGAGCTCTATCAGTCGTTATTCGCTGTATTGCTCAAGCGCTGCCAATCTGCGGCGCCAGGCCATGGATTCCGGTTCAAAAATGAACTGTATTCGATGGACGCCTCAACAATTGACTTGTGTCTTTCTGTATTTCCCTGGGCCACATTTCGTAAAGCAACAGGTGGGATTAAACTTCACGTTACCATGAATAACAAGGGAAACTTGCCTGAATTTGTCACCGTGACCGAAGCACGAACACATGAGGTTAATGAAGGCAGGCGTGTGGATTTTCCCAAAGGCAGTATAGTCGCTGTGGATCGTGGATACACAGACTACGAATGGTACAAAACCCTTTCAGATAAGGGTATTTACTTCGTTGCGCGACTTAAGTCCAATGCCACTACTCGCATTGTAGAGCGTCGAGAAGTTGATCGCAGCAAAGGTCTATCCAGCGATCACACAATCGAGTTCACAGGTGTAACGACCTCGAAACGCTGCCCGATTCCATTGCGCCGCGTTCTTTATCAAGACGCTACGACGGGTAAGCGCTACGAATGTCTCACCAATAACTTTTCACTGGCAGCCAGCACAATTGCTGCGATTTACAAATCACGTTGGCAGATCGAGCTGTTCTTCAAATGGATAAAACAGAACTTGAAAATCAAGTCGTTCATGGGCATCAGCAAGAACGCAGTTATGACACAGATCTGGATAGCACTGTGTGTCTATCTGTTGATCGCGTATCTGAAGTTTATGTCAAAAGCAAAGAGATCGATGCAGCAGATTCTGAGCCTGTTGCAGATGAATCTGTTCGAAAGATGGTGCATAAATGATCTGCTACATGGCAGGTACACCGGGAAAATACACATCAACCCTGACCAGTTATCCTTTGCTGATAAGTTAACGGGACAGTAGTGATAAAGTTTGAATATTTGTTTTTACTTGCCATTTGATAAATAACTGGATTTTTCTGCTTTAAATGTCAAAGAAATATTCAATTATAAATAACCGAAAGCGAATACCACTATTAGTTTCAAGTAGAGGTTTTACTTTATATTTCAATACAGACACAGTCACTGATAGTTCAATTCGATTGCGTGATTCCCAATTTTTCCACTACTTTGAATAGCCAGCATGCCAGTGTTCTCTCAATTAAATAAAACAGTAAAGTAACATCCATTTCTCAGTTTTATATTGAAGAGCTGCTACTGAAATCCGCTAGAATCCAGCACTTTTAACTGCGCCTCGCCAGGCTATTAAATACCCGCTGTCACATACACATATCCCATGATAGCCAAACCAGATGTTCAGCAAGCCTCTGAACTGTTTATAATCGAGTTTTAACGAAGGTGTAGCCCCTTTTTGTGTCACTTATATTCGTCATAGCCGTTCTCACCGTAGGATGGATCCTCCACCAGAAGTACTACAAAGTGCTCATGAGCCAAGGCAAGGCTGGCCAGATAAAACTCGCCCTAATTGTTGTAGGCTTGATCTTTCTCGTTCTGGCAGTGACCGGCCGTGCCC
>JBGCEH010000021.1:0-76314 GCA_045106195.1 Granulosicoccus sp. | reverse complement strand
GAGTTCTCACTGAATCCTTGAGATTCCTGAAGGGCCCTTGAAGACCACAAGGTTGATAGGCAGGGTGTGGAAGCGCAGTAATGTGTGAAGCTAACCTGTACTAATTGCCCGTGAGGCTTGACCATATAACACCCAAGCAGTTGCTCTGTGCACTGTGGGTTGTATGCGACATACAGTAGGACAACGATTGACAAGTACGGGTTGCCATTCAACAAACCACCGTTGAACAGCGCAACACAACTTCATTCATCCGATTCGTTGGTCTTGTTCCCTGAACAAGTCCGACAACCAGTTCTCCCGGCGACCACAGCGTTCTGGAACCACCCGATCCCATCTCGAACTCGGAAGTGAAACAGTTCAGCGCCAATGATAGTGTGGGGTTTCCCCATGTGAAAGTAGGTCATCGCCGGGTTTTATTTGTCACACACTCTACATAGGTAGAGTCCCTGAGCGCCATCAGGCCATCCTCCGGGGTGGCCTTTTGTCGTTCTGCGGACCGGATTTGTGCTTTCATCCCTGTCCCACGTCATTCCTGCGATGGGTGTATCCATGCCAGTACGAAGTTGTAATTGATTCCGGGTAACCCTCATAGATGTATCAGCAAACGTTTGCTTGTATGAGTAAAGGTTTGGTGACATTCTGCACGCTTGGTATCTTAGGTCGCACATAAGGATACGCCTGACCCTCAACTGCTATGAGTTTCCAACATTCGTTTAAGAGCGTTGAGTTTGGCGTCATAGGTATGGCGATTATTGGCTCCGTATTTCTATTTTTCGGTGCCGGGCCAGTTGTTTCTGAGGCGAGTGAAAACTCCTTGCACAACGCACAGGCTTTTGCTTTCACCTCGGTTGACATGGCATGGAGTGATGTTCGACCATTGTTTTATAGTGATGATGCTGGAGCTGCCACTGGACTTGGTACGGAGCTAGCCTTCGCCCTTGGGCGCGAACTGGGATTTGATATCACACCTTACCGCGTACCAGATTATGCTACCTGGGCTCGTGATCAGAATGCTGGTGTTTCCGAAATTTTACCGATGGCGGCAAAGCTGCCGGGCTTGGCAGATAACAACCTTTTCTCGGATATTGTTTTTACGTCAGAAGTTCGCTTCGCCGTTCGCGTCGAAGACACTGAAACGTTTGACTACACAGATACAGCGGGTACACGCATCGGTATAATGCCCCCGGGCGCGGGTTCTGACCCAACGCTCTACCCTGATGCTTTGACATTAGCGTTTCCAAATACGCGGGCTGCATTGATTTCACTCTTGTCACGCGAGATTGATGCCATTGCAACTGAGACCGGGTTTACTTTTGCAGAGGCGCAGGCCGCACGTTTGGACCACCGGATTGCTTTTGTCGGTCCGCCAGTGGAGACGTTGGAACGCGTAGTGATTGTGCATCAGTCTCGCGCAGAACTGCTTGACCCGATTAATGACGCGATTGCGAGAATGAAGGCTGACGGCCGAATCGATGCCTTAGTCAGGCGCTTCCGTTCGCAAGTGCCAGACATAGCGCCGGAGGTTCTACAGATTCCTGTAGCACATATGGCACCTTGGATGATACTGGAGGGCGATACCATCACAGGCTTTTCGGTAGAGCTTATCGCCGAACTTGCAGATAAATCCGGTTTGAAGATTGAATTCGTTCCTGTATCGTTAGTGGAGTATTTTGAAGCCATAAACGTTGCCACTGTGGACGTCGTACCGGTTGTGCGAGTAACCAATGCAATCAGACAAGTTCTCGATCTGACGATACCGATACAACTTCTGCCGCTGGACATTTTTGTTCGAGACACTGATACTGCTCTGCAGAGGCTTGCTGATGTGTCAGGTTTGCGTGTCGGTGGCCTACCCGACACCGTTCTGGTCGCACAAGAAAATGATCTCAAGGTCGCAGAGTTCATTGCGATAAATGATTCCCAAACTCTAGTCAGTGCGTTAGAAACTGGTGAGATTGATGCCATTCTGAATGTAGCTGGTGGCTCTGAAAGAGTTTTGCTCACTGAACAGTTTCGCTCTATTGGATCACCTGACTTCGAGGCTGTCGTCGCGATCGGCCTGCGCTCAGGTCTCGGAGTTGTTCGTGAACGATTGAATGTGGCGATTCCGGCTTTTCTACTGACCGATAGATACAGAGCTCTGAACGAGAAGTACTTTGGCAAACCTGTATTCTGGACGACGCAGCGTATCACGATGTTCCTTTACGCCGCTGGCACCGTTTTTTTGTTGTTTACAGCATTTTTTATTTGGCAGCGGCAACGGCAGCGGCAGCTCGTTTTTGTGCGTCAAGAGCACGACCTTGTGCGCGAAAAGGCCCATGCTGTAGAGCTGGGCAACCTAGTGACAAAACTAGAACTTACGAATCAAGAGCAGGCAGAATTTACCTATGCGATGTCGCATGATCTGAAAGCTCCAAGCAATACGATGGGAATGTTGATCTCGGAACTGGAGGAAGAGGGTTTTCTGGCTGAGGAAGGTTTACATGTTTTGAGAGATATGAAGGTCACCAACTCTCGTATGGGGCAGTTGGTGAAAGATGTCCTCGATTATTCACGAACTGTTCACGATGAGTTACAACTAGAGACCATTGATTGCAATGAATTGATTGACATGATTGTCAAGGACTTGAAAGCGGATGTTTTAAAGGCCGATGCAAAGATTAAAAGAGCAGAGATGCCTGTTTTGCAGGGGAATCCGATGCAGCTACGAATTTTGTTTCAAAATTTAATCTCCAATGCGATAAAATTTCGAGCGCCCAACCGCAGTCCTATTGTTGAGATTTCCACTGATTGCTTGCCTGATGGCATTAGAATCAACGTTTCTGACAACGGTATTGGAATTCCCAGCGAGCACCGAGAGCTAGTCTTTGGTATGTTTTGCCGACTATATATTCAGTCGGAATACGAAGGTACAGGATTAGGATTGGCTATCTGCAGGCGTGTGGTCTCAAACCATGGTGGCGACATCTGCGCAAAAGCCGGACCCGATGGCGGTACCAGAGTGGAAATCACCTTTGGAAAAGAGAGTAATGTCTAAACCTATAAAACTGGCAATGCTGATTGACGACTCTAATATGGATCAGCGACTGTACACGCGAGTTCTCGAAAAGTCGGGTTTGGTCGAAACTATTATTGGCTTTACCTATGCCGACGAAGCTTTAGACCATTTGATTGAAAACCCACAGCTTGAAGTCAGTGTCATTTTTCTGGATATCAACATGCCCAGAATGAATGGCTTTGAATTTCTCGAAGAGGCATCAACGCGTCTTGGACGGGATGTTGCAAAGGTTGTTATTGTTATGTTGACCACGTCTTTAGACCCTGATGATGAAAATCGGGCTCGCCGTTTTGAAGCAGTAAAAGATTTTATCTCCAAACCGTTGTCATATGACGACGTTCGCAAGGTAGCTGATTTAGTCAGCGAATAAAGATCTTTCATAGCGCTGTGCTCGGTCGGCACATGCCTTTGAATGCGTGTTAGCTAGCGTCCGTGTGATGCGATTCTCTAAGCGTCTTGCTGTGTTAACGATATTTTTTTGTTAACCATCAGCAGACTTTGTGCTGATGGTTAGTGCGCTTTGCTTGTCGACTAATTGTGTGTTGATAGTGCATACATTAAATAGCGACGTTTATCAGTTCACTTTTTTTCGGCCCTGTAGTCATCATGACAGCCTTTGCATGATCCCCCTACATCACCCAGTGCAGCCTGCAGCGCCTCGAGGCCGTTGCCCGCCACTGGGGCAAGTGCAGCGACTGCCGTTGTCAATGCCTCTGATTTTTCCAGAATTGCAGGATATGAAGACCAGATTGCTGGCAAAGCTCGGTTTTTGATATTGCCGTCGGTTTCGCTGTCAGATCCTTGTGGCCAGAATTGTGATTGTCCGAGGTTGGCTGCCGCATTTAGGTTTTCAGCAGCTTCCTTGGCTATGTCGGCATCGTATTCAATGTTGCCTTTGGCCATACCGCTTAAAATACCGATGTTGAACCCATAAAGCTGAAACATGGCTTGTCTTGCCTTGATCGCTTTATCATGTGGACCATCGGCGAATATTGCTGGCGAGCTGATTGCCAGGACAATTGCAACAATAGGTAGATGAAAGCGTGGTGGTATATTCATAATATTCTGTCTCCTGTGCGAGGAACCAAAGTACCAACGCAGTAGAACAAATACCGGTTTGAAAGCTGTAAATATACGCACAGTAATTGTTCATAATTGCACATTGGGTTGTACAGCGGCATACTAAAGTATATTTTCGAGTCAATAGCTTACGTTCATGAGTTCAAATAAATGGAACTGGGATCACCTGCGTTTCTTTCTCGCTCTGGCTGATCGAGTAACGTTATCTGCTGCCGGTAGGGAGCTTGGAGTCAGCCATACGACGGTATTACGACGAGTCAAGGCTTTCGAATCGTCGCTTCAAACGCGCTTGTTTGAGCACACTTCAGCAGGTTATGTACTCACTGCAGCTGGTTCGTCATTGCTAGCGCACGCAAGCAAACTCAAGAGATCTCTGGATGCTGCAGCGTGTGATATCACTAGAGCAGACCATGACATGGCCGGTGAGATACTCATAGCGACTACAGACTCGCTGGCTTTTAACCTTATGCCGCCATTGGTCAGGGAGCTGACTGAACTATACCCTGAATTGAAATTAAAGATCCAGATGGGAAGCCGGGCCAGAAACATGCAGAACCGCGAAGCAGACATTGCAATACGCACCTGTAAAGAGCCGCCGGATAATCTGGTTGGGCGTCAACTCGGATATGTGAAATTTTCGGCTTGTGCATCACGAGATTATATACAGCGGCATAGTTTAGATGGTTTTCCTCGCTCTACAGACAATAATCAATTCATCGTACTGGACAGAAGTTTTGAAGGAGTACCTTTCTATGAGTGGATGCGTGAGCGTATCGGTGCCATGACACGCACTGTAGAGGTCAATAATTTTTTGATTGCCAAAGCCATGTGCTCAGCTGGCGTAGGTATCACAGTACTGCCAAGCTATATGCTGGATGATGAGAGTGGTCTGCAAGAACTATCTGCTGGGCAGCCAATAGCGCAAAATTCCTTATGGATGCTAACGCATTCAGATTTACGCGATACCGCCCGCATGAGGGTGGTTAGGCAATTCCTCTACGACGCGTTGTCAAAGCAATTTCAACAAGATGACAATGATTTGCTGCAACCACTGTAGAGGCGTTCAATCGGGTTTTGGACAACACTGGAGTCCACCGGAACCAAGAAAGTCAAGTTTAGTAAAAATTGCAAGATGAGCGGATTCACCATCTTGATTGAAAGTGGATAGGCTTGGATATGTTCCTGAGAAAAACTAGTCTAGAGGGCATTGTGATATCCAATAAAAATGTTCAGTTTCCATATTCAATACTGGGCTTGGCGGTGAGCGCTGGCGTAATTTTGATTGGTGGCTCTTTCATTGCTGCAGCGTATACTCAGCATATTGAAATGTTTTTTTCGCTTGTACCGGCTTCCGGAGAACGTTCAGCTTTATGAGGATATTCCCATCACTTCGATCGACTATGTCAACGGTGTTCATGCGGCAACATACGGTGGCGCATTTTTTTCCAGGTTCCCGTTGTTGCTGAATATCACCCTGGAGCACACCTCGTCTGGCCTTATTTGTCTTTCGCGCAACTATACACCAGCCTGGGAAAAGCTTGAGCCCTCAGTCTGGCTTCCCGTTTGTCATAACGGTATGTGTGTAGCAATTGGAACCAACAGCGAAACACTGATCGCCGACATGGCAACTGAACGAGAAAATTCCTTGGCCGGTGACATGAGATTACTGGTTACCCCGGTGCATATTCCTCTCGGCGTTTTCAAGGAAATAGGTTTTCGTGCAGCCATGGGCTGGCATTTCCGGAGACGGTGTTCCTGGAACTGGCGTTGGCTGGCTGCGGGGCCCTTGTGGTTTTTTTACTGGGATCAATTAATTAATCTAACCTCGCTTGCTGTAATTGTGAACAGCGGTATTGACCTTTCACGTGTAAACTGTGATGCAGCCACCCACGTTAATTTGCCAAATGTGGGTATCTATCCGAGTTGCACAGTGGAACCCAGCTTGTGTGGAGAAAAATATCAATGTCGCACGAAAAAACATCAAGCTCTAGTTGGATAGCCACGTTCTGGTTGAATTAATTCCATCCAAGCAGAAAAAATTCATGAAGAAGCCTGTTCGTTCCACGAACGTGCTGTCAGAACAGCACACGGTATACGCAGTATTGGATTTTGAAACTACTCAAGTCAAGTCAAGTCAAGTCAAGTCAAGTCAAGTCAAGTCAAGTCAAGTCAAGTCAAGTCAAGTCAAGTCAAGTCAAGTCAAGTCAAGTCAAGTCAAGTCAAGTCAAGTCACGTCACGTCACGTCACGTCACGTCACGTCACGTCACGTCACGTCACGGCCCGGTCGTCGCAGCCAATAGTACCCCCAGCCCTGTTACTACAATCCAGGCGCCGCGTTGCCAGCCGATACGCTCTCCTAACCACCACCAGGCAAACAACGCGGTAGCCGCTGCAAAGGCAGAGAATCCAATCGATGCTGCTACCCGACCACCGTTAACCGATCCTATGAGAAATGAGCCTAGTGCGGCAGTTTCAAGAATGGTTTGTGCAACGACAAGATTCCTGATTCTACCGGTTGGCCATGACAGTTCATTGCTTCTGTATAAATGAAAAGCAACCAACGTTATTGAGCCAACAAGAGCAAACAAACGATTCAGATAAAGCGCATGTAGTGTACCTATTGCGCTATTGGCCTCTTGTGCGAAGAACATTCTGACTGCCACCGCAGTTGCCGCTGCCAATCCGAAAAGAGCCGTATGTTTCAGCCAGGCGGAGTCATAGTTTCTTGTGTCTGCATCAATACTAGTAGGTCTTGCGAGCATGGCCACACCCGTGAAGACAATCAGCATGGCAACGACTTGCATCCATGACCAGGGCTCACCTGTAAAAATATTTAACGCCACAAGCAGCACGGTGAATGTTGAAGCAGCAGGTGAGGCCACCGCCACAGGTCCTCGTGCTAGAGCACGGTAGAGAAAATACAAGGCAACCAGGTTCAGTAATCCTGAAATGGCCGATGCTCCCCATCCGGCAGGATGCCACGCCGGCCAACTCATTGATATAGCTAATCCTGCTGAAAGGGTTGCGAATGACAAACCCATGATGCTGAGAAAGAGAATGCTGATGGCAACCCTTTGCGAGGTGATTCGCGCAACGCAGTCAGAGGCGCCTATAAGGACGGCACCCAGCAGTCCCCAGAGAATACCGCTCATGAAGATCGAATTTCAAACACGGATTGATCGATCGGTTACGTTGTCAATCCTGACTATCAGGGTGTTCAATGAAACCTGCAATTATTCATTCGGCATCGCGCCAATATGGATCCTGACGATCCAGCATTCTTAAATACGCAGGCCATTCCGGTAATAACACAGCGGCACCACCTTGAGATGCGCCTGACTCAAACTGCTCACGTGTCTTTTCCATGATCTCTGGCCGAGGGCGCTTCAGCGTAGCTCCGCCGGCAACTGCTGCCATGGCCTTGAGTTGAACACCTGCGCAATCTTCAAAGTGATAGAGGCGGGTAATGGCATGGGCGATACTCGGGCCGCTGACAATCAATCCGTGGTTATACAGTAATAGCGTATGGTTATCGGGACCAAGATCATCAATCAGACGCTGGCGCTCTTCGAGATCCAGCGCTATGCCTTCAAACTCATGTGTGCCTATGCGCTCGTAGAACATGCAGCCCATTTGAGTCAGCGGGATAAAGCCTTCTTGAAGACAGCAGATAGCGGTGGCATTTTGCGAATGTGTGTGTGCAATACATTGCAAATCAGGACGCGCTGCGTGTATGGCTGAATGTATGGTGTAACCCGCCGCGTTGACAGGATGGGGGCTGTCATCAAGCTTGTTGCCATCAATGTCGATTTTCACCAGATTGCCCGGTTTAATTTCGTCATAGCCATGCCCAAACGGATTGATCAGTAAATGTTCCGTTTCGGGAATCCGTGCGGTTATGTGGTTGTAGACCTGCGAGGTCCAGCCATGATGATGCACAATACGGTAGGCCGCTGCTAAATCCACGCGTGTAGCCCATTCTATGTCGCTCATTACGCCGAGCTGAGAATTCTTACCAGTCGATATTTCGCGCTGTGTTTCGGCTTGCTGGGTGGTAGCCATGTTCGTCTCCGATAGTGAATATTGCTTACCAGACAATCAATCGTTTACCCTGAAGGCATTGCGGAGTGAATTGAAACTAGTCTGGAAAGTCCATGGTAGCGATTTACCATTGCTTCGGCAAAGTATTGTCGTCGCTTTCGTCATCTCCAATGACAGTGACCTTGTCCATTTGCGATTTAATCCAAATACAAACAGCCAGGAGAAAATATGCGTGTTGCCATTCTAGGTGCTGGAGCGATGGGTTCATGGTTTGGGGGCCAATTGGCTCAACAGGGGCATGACGTGCAGCTCCTGACAACCAATAACGCTCATATCGAGGCGGTGAGTGCGAACGGATTGCTGATGCATGTACATGGGGATACCGACAATGTAACCACCGTCAAAGTGGCTGCCGGAACTCCAGCCGACTATGACGGTACAGCAGATCTGATCATCGTTTTGACAAAAAGCTATCAAACAACCACAGCATTGCATTCGGTTGCAGCGCAATTGAAGGAAAGGACTGCTGTACTGACGTTACAGAATGGCCTCGGCAACGCTGAAGCTATTGCTGCCTTTGTGAAACCTGAAAACATCTGGATTGGGATGAGCATGATGCCAGTCGATCGAATTGCCCCCGGAGTTATCGCGTCACGAGGTACTGGTCAAACCACTTTTGGGCGTTTTGATGCAACACATCATGCCTTTGGTGATGCTGTTGCCCAAGCCTTCGAGGGCTGTGGGATAAGTGTCAGGCATGATCCTGACGTAAAAACGCGAATATGGGAAAAAGTTGCCTTCAATGCTGGTATGAATGCGCTGTGCGCGTTGACATATGGCACGCCGGGTACCATCGGCCAGTTGCCGGATGCCGGAACTCTGATTCGTGCTGTGGCTACTGAGGTGGCGGATGTCGCCAGCGCAGAAGGCGTGCCAGTCAGCCTTGATGCGGTATTTGAGACGATCGCCTATGCCTGCGAAAATCACGGTGGCCACAAGGCGTCGATGTTGCAGGATCTACAAAATGGCAAACGCACTGAAGTCGATGCATTGAACGGTGCCATTGTCGACTTGGGGCAGCGCCAGGGAGTCCCAACCCCACTGAACGCCACACTCGCTACTTTGGTTCGTCTGGCAGAACTAGGTGATCATTCGCAGACAGATGCGGTAGTATCGTGATCTGACGAAAGCGTGCATGCTACAAAGCCTGTTACACCAGCCAACAGTTATTTAAACGGATGTTTTCGTCTATTGAGATGACAAAAATATCAGCTGAATCGCCACTTATTGGAGTGTACCTCACCATGAATAACCACCATTACATCAAGAACCTTGGCGCTATCAGCGTCATGCTCTGGGCCGTACTGGCAAGTTCGGCTTTTGCACAGGAATTCACGTTCAAACTACATCATCTGTTGTCAGCAAAAGCACCGGCTCATACGCAAATGCTGGAGCCCTGGGCACGGACGGTAGAAGAAAATTCGGGTGGGCGAGTCAAGATCGAAATATTCCCTTCCATGTCACTGGGTGGCAAGCCCCCAGAGTTGGTACAGCAGGCGCGTGACGGTGTTGTTGATTTGATCTGGACTGTCAATGGCTATACACCTGGCCTGTTTCCGCGCACGGAAGTTTTTGAACTACCCACCGTATATGTTAATGATCCTGTCGCCACTAACCTGGCCATGTATGACATGTTCAAGGAACAACTGGCAAGCGAATACAAAGGTCTGGAAGTGATGTTTTTGCATGTCCATGCCGGGCAGGGAATTCACATGGTCGATTCGAATGTGCGATCTCCAGCTGATCTGGCGGGCAAGAAGATGCGCATTCCGACGCGCACCGGCGCATGGATTATTGAAGCACTTGGTGCTGCTCCGGTAGCAATGCCGGTACCTGAATTACCGCAAGCTCTTGCAAAAAAAGTAGTTGATGGTGCGTTCATTCCTTGGGAGATCATTCCACCTCTGAAAATTCAGGACCAGACTGAATATCAAATTGAAGGCTACGAGATGGCACGTTTTGGTAACACTACGTTTCAGGTCTCAATGAATGCGGATCGGTGGGCCAACCTGCCCGCTGATATTCAAACCGCTTTTGGTGATGCGTCCGGGCCTGATTGGTGGGCAAAGGTCGGGGAAATCTGGAGAGGTACGGATGATTTCGGAATCGCTCTGGCCACGAAAGCCGGTAACACACATGTGATTCTGAGCGAAGAAGAGACTGCAGTATTTGACGACGCCTTGGCGCCTGTGGTTGATCGCTGGATAGAAGAGGTAGGTGCAAAAGGGATAGATGGCCAGGTGCTCGTTGACAATGCACGTGCGGCAATTGCTGATCACAGCAACTAGCTATTCCAGCCGTGAGCTGGATACGAGCCTTACATTCACTGATAAGCGGGTGGGCCATCGCTGGCGGTCTGTTACTGTTGGCGGTGGTCTGCGTTAACGTTTTTTCGGTGCTTGGCAGTGCGTTTTTTGGCAAGCCGTTTCCTGGCGATTTCGAACTGACAGAAGTCGGTGTTTGTGTCGCCGTTTTCTGTTTTTTGCCTTATTGCCAGTTAACTCGCAGTAACGTAAGTGCCGATCTGTTTTCCGCTGGTGCCTCGCGACGCACACTTGCCGTGTTTTCATTTTGCGGGTCACTGGCAGCCTTGTTATTCAGTTCTCTACTGTTGTGGCGTATGTACGCTGGAATGCTGGATCAAAAGGCGTACGAATACACAACGGCCATTTTACAATTCCCTCACTGGATGGCCTTTGTACCAATTCTGGTGTCGTTGGCTTTGCTGGTCTTGGCATCGTTCATGACGATGATCGGCAAGGAGGCAACGTCCCCATGAGCGATCCACTCGCTATTGGTCTTGCAGGGCTCGCCGGTTTGTTCGTTTTGATCGCGCTGCGTATGCCCATTGCCTATGCGATGATTCTTGTTGGCGGGATAGGCGTGTCCATCCTGAATGGGCCGGATATCTTTATGAGTCAGCTGAAAACGCTGGCGTATGGACAATTTTCGATCTATGACTTGTCCGTGGTGCCCATGTTTGTACTAATGGGTAACCTTGCAACGCGTTCCGAACTGTCTGGTGATCTTTTCAGGGCCGCCAATGCCTGGTTAGGTCGCTTTCGCGGCGGTGTCGCCATGGCCACAATCGCCGCCTGTGCAGGTTTTGGTTCTGTGTGTGGGTCTTCTCTGGCAACGGCATCCACGATGGGCAAGGTTGCGCTGCCGGAGCTGGCAAGGTATCGCTATTCCGGTTCACTGGCCACAGGTACAGTTGCTGCGGGTGGCGTATTAGGTATTCTCATCCCTCCATCTGTGGTGTTGGTGATTTACGCCATTATCGTTGAAGCCAACATTGTTACCATGTTTGCCGCAGCACTTGTACCGGGCCTGATTGCTGTTTTGTTCTTTCTGATTACGATCAGTATTTTTGTTGCATTCAAACCTGAGGCAGGGCCGCGTGGAGAGCCAGTCAGTCGTAGCGAGTTCATTAGCGCCACAGTGCGGCTTGTTCCTGTTCTGGTAATTTTCGGACTGGTTATTGGCGGAATCTACTTTGGTTTTTTTAATCCCACACCCGCTGCGGCGATGGGTGTTTTTCTGGTTTGGGTATACGGCAGTTATCGTCGGCTTTTAGGCTGGCAAGCGATGAAAATGGCGTTGCTGGACACAGCGAAAACCAGTGGCATGATCTATCTCATTCTACTGGGCGCAGAGATGGTAAAGATATTCATGTCGCGCGGTGGTGTGCCCCAGGCGATCGCCGAATGGATGGTTAATTCCGGTCTGTCGGCCATGACGATACTCGGTATTCTGCTCATGGCCTTGATCATCCTTGGCTGCCTCATGGATAGCCTGTCTATGATCCTGCTGGCTATTCCCTTTTTCTGGCCGGTGCTTGTCACCATCAATGGTGGTGATTACGTGAGTGCAGACGATGCAGCGTATGGTATGAGCTCCGATGATCTCAAGATCTGGTTTGGCATCCTTGCACTCATAGTCGTTGAGCTTGGCCTTATTACACCACCTGTCGGTATGAATGTGTTCGTTATCTCTGCGATGTCACCGGACGTCCCGATGCGTGATACTTTCATTGGCGTCATGCCATTCTTTTTGGCGGAAGTGGTTAGAGTGCTTCTGTTGCTGGCATTTCCCATCATCACACTCTGGTTACCATATACCTTGTCGGGGTAATACTATGCAGGTTCCGATAGATAAAGATATTTCCATTGATAAACTGACGCGTGATCCCTATCCCCTATATCAAAGGATGCGCGCAAAAACTCCTGTGCTCAAGGTGGCCTCGGTAGGTCGTATCCTGTTGACGAAAGCTGCTGATACTCGATACGTCAAGCTCGAACCAGAGCTGTTCAGTTCGGATGATCCCAATACGCCGATGGAGCGAGCTTTTCAGGCAAAGACTCTCATGCGCCGTGACGGTTCTGATCACATGCGACTGCGTGCTGCAATGATGCCAGCATTCTCGATTCCCAATATCAAGAAACTCTGGATACCGGCATTCACTGATATTGTTGAACACTATGTCGCACGTCTGCCACGTGGTGAGGTCGTGGATTTTTTTCCTGGGTTTGCTGGACCGGTTGCCGCGCGATGTCTGGCCAGGCTTTTGGGAATGGACAGTGCGAGTGACGAGCAGATGCAGCGCTGGTCTCAAACATTGATTAATGGCGCTGGAAATTTTGGTTGGCGCCCTGAACCCTTCGCCCAAAGTGACCTTGCCAATGATGAAATAAACGCCTGTTTGCAAGACGCAGCTGCAAAGCTGAGGGGCACATCAGATCAAAGTGCATTAGCTGTGCAGATAAATGCAGAGGAGCCGATCGAGTGGGAGCACATTTTATCCAACATCAAGATTGCGATCGGCGGTGGTCTGAACGAGCCGCGTGATTCCATGCTTACAGTGCTCTATGGTTTACTGAGTCATCCAGAGCAGTTGCAGCGATGCAGAGAAGAGTCTTTGTGGACGCAGGCGTTTGAAGAGGCTATTCGCTGGGTAGCGCCGATACAAGTCAGCTCACGACTCGCTGTACAGGACACCGTGATTCGTGACTATGAAATTGCAAAGGGCGAGGTGGTCATGACGGTTCAGGCGTCAGCCAATCATGACGAAGAGATATATCGGCGCGGTGAGTGCTTTGATATGTTCCGCACGGAAACCCGCCATCAGGCGTTCGGCAACGGCCCTCACTTTTGCATGGGAACCCATGTCGCCAGAAGGCTGATCGGGGAGGTGGTTCTGCCTATCCTGTTCGATCGCTTTCCGGATATGTCCCTTGCTGATCCGGATGCGGTTGTATGGAGTGGTTTTGGTTTTCGTGGTCCGCTGAATCTACCTGTTTTACTCAAGTGAGCGCTGACCTGGCGATTGTAAGCCATACGGGTTATCAGAGCGTTTGTCGAGATGTCTGAAAACCGACGGATACCCGATGTACCCAGCATCGGTGCTGGGTACATCGGTATGGTTCAACTTTTAAAAAGAATTTCAGGTAGCGATCTTGCCGCCGCCTTTGCGCGTTACTACCATCACTGACGGTCGTGGCGGCATCTCGTCGTCAAAGTCCGGCCAGCGTGTTGCAGGATCTTCAAATGTTGAATCGCGTTCAAAGCCTGCGAAGCTGGTTGTGCCATCGGTCCCCGGATGTTGAACTGCCAGGAACAGGGTTTCTGAATCTTCGGTGAAGTAGGGTCCGCACAATTCCCCACCAACCGGGCACCGGAAAAAGAGTTTGGCATGGCCTCTAAGGTCGCCCTCGGTTTCCAGTGAGTAAAGCCCGTCCGACTTGCCAGTCTTTGGCCAGCCTCGTCCCTGATCGGTTGAGATCCACAAGCGGCCATCAGCATCGATGGCACAGTTGTCAGGAGATCCGAACCAGCCGTGCTCAGAAGTTTCGGGATTCCATTGTGAGCCCACTTCTGTGATATTCGGGTCACCACATTTGACCAGGATATCCCACGTGCCTTTGGTTGCTACTGCATCGCCACCATCTTCCTTGATCTCAATGATGTGTCCGAATGAGCTTTCCGGTCTAGGGTTGGCTGAGTTCACCTGATCAGCGGTTCGGGCGGTATTGTTGGTTAGCATCACATAGGTTGTACCATCACCGCGTGGTTGTACATCTTCAGGACGGTCCATTGGAGTTGCATCCAGAAGATCACCAGCGATACGCGCATCTATTACCACATCGGCCTGGCTGTTGAACCCGTTTTCTGCTGTCAACGGACCTTCTCCATGAACCAGCGGCAACCAGTCGATGGTAGCGTCATCGTTGAACTTGGCTACATACAGGATACCGTCGGATAAAAGCTTTTTGTTGGCTTCAAGGTCCTCGCTGACTTTCCCGGTCGATACAAACTTGTAAAGATAGTCGAATCGGTTGTCATCACCGGAATATACAACCACATGGCCGTCCGGTGAGACAGTTGATTCCGCACCTTCGTGCCGAAAACGTCCCATTGCTGTGTGCTTGACAGGCATCGCGTCTGGATCCCGAGGGTCGACTTCCACAATCCAGCCATGGCGGTTAGCCTCATTGGGCTCCTTGTCGAGATTGAATCGGTCGTGATATTTACCCCAGGCATACCATGCTCCGGGTACACCGTAGCGTTTGTGCGATGCGTAGGCGGGATGATCTTCCACAAGCGCTCTATTTCCCTCCGCGTCCTTGTTATCGGTCCAGAAATAGCCGTGAAAATTCTCTTCGGCCATAAGATAGGTGCCCCAGGGAGTCATGCCACCTGCACAGTTATTGAACGTACCAACAACAGTCATACCCTCTGGGTGCTCGGCAGTTTTCATGCGAACGTGACCAGCTGCAGGGCCATCAATAGCCATGGTTGTGTCATCAGCGGTGATGCGCCGATTGTAAGCACTGTTCTTGACGAGTTGCCACTGACCATCTTCCTGGCGGGCTATTTCAACAACGGTACCGCCGTGGGCTGCCATCTCGATCGCCACGAGCTCTGGCGTCATGCCTGCAAAGTCAACGACATCCTGACGGCCCAGTTTGGGAAACATCACCTCTTCATTGGTGTATTCGTGATTCACACATAACAGACCTCGACCAGGCTCCAGTTCTGTATAACCGACATAGTCGTTGTTGTAACCGAACTGTTGCAGTTGAGCAGCAGCTGTCTGGTTGTGAACATCGAAGTCGGGTGCGTCAGCTGTGATCGGATCACCCCAGCGAAGCAGCACATTGGCGTCATAGCCTTCAGCAATATGATGAGTTTCGTCGTTGCCGCTGACTAACTCAGTGAATTTGTAACGATCGGAGGTCGCTGCTGCCAGTTTCGCAGCCTCTGCATCGGTTGCTGCTGCAGCAACGGGTCGCGCTGTGCTCAGCGCAACTGGACCGAATAATGCTGCGGCTGCTGATACCCCTAGAGAGCCTTTGAGAAAGTCACGTCGTCCGTAGCGGCGTTGAATGATGTCGCCGATGGTGTTTGCAAGATTGGGGTTGGTCGGGATGTCGTCAAAAGCCTCATATGCTTCAGCTTTGTTGCCGATATCCGCACGATTGATAATGTCTTTTCTAGCCACGTTTGTTACCTCTTTTTTTGGTGGAATAGTGTATGGCTGATCCGACTGTGCTTAGTGAGGGCACAGGCTTCAGCCGTCGGGATCTAACAAATTTCAAAAGCTCTGTTGGCATACTCTTAAAATTTTCTAAACAACGCACTGGTGTGGGTGATGAAATTACCCACACCGCATAGTGAAATCTGTCCTCGCTGTTCTGCAGAGCTCACAAGCTAGCAGCACATAATGTCAGCACCATGAAAAATGCGGTGTCTGGCAGTATATCGTTGAACCGCAGAAACTGCGAACTGTGTCAATAAATTGCCAATTAATGCTGAGCAAGGTGCATGTTCTGGTTCAAATCCGTTTCAATGGTATCGATATTTCTGGCAGTGCGGAACAATAGGGACACTGCGTTACACTATCGTTGCCGTCGGGTATGAATTAATTGTGCCTCGACATCTCAGCGAGCTGACACCTTTGCAAGAACAACTTTATCAATATCTGGAGGACATCGCAAAAGGCGACGAAAGAGCGTTGACGGCTCTGTTCGAGGCAGTGTCTGCGCGTCTTTTTGGCCTGCAGTTGCGTATCTTGAATAATCGGGAGCTTGCTGAAGATGCTCTGCAAGAGACGTTTCTCAAGGTGTGGAAGAGTGCAAGTACCTTCAAGTCAGGCCAGGGTGCTCCGATGATCTGGTTGAACAGTCTGGCGCGCAATCAAGCGTTGGACATGCTTCGAAGGGCAAAAACGCGTGCAGATGTCAATGTCAGGATTCCTGATTTAAATCCCGATGACTGGCGCAACACAATACGTGAGTATTCAGAAACCGCGGAGGAGTACGAGGGATTGCTTAATTGCCTTGAAGCACTGGGTGCAGATACCCGCGCCTGTATAGTGGGTCTTTACTGTGATGGATACACGCAGGAAGAAATGAGCAACACGCTGCAACGACCCATTGGAACAGTTAAGAGCTGGGTGCGTCGTGGTCTGTTGAATTTACGTGAGTGCCTCGATCATGAGCACTGAAGAAAACGAGTGGGATATTCAGGCTGCCGAGTATGTCCTGGGCACGTTGACTGACGATGAGCACAAAGTTCTGGACGCGCTATATAAAGTCGACGAGGATTGGCAACGGAGGGTTCACGCGTGGCAAGCGCGTTTAAATCCACTGCACGAATCCACCCCACCCGTTGAGCCTCCCGCGTCTGTGTTGGCCGCGGTGCTTTCGCGTATCAATGAAGAGCCGTTGCTTGTCTCAAGTGCGAATGAGTCAGCAAAGGCGGCGTCTGCAGTCTCAGCGCCCGACGATACCGATCAATCTGTCGCGGACTATCTTGCTGACTTTGCAGCAGGCAAAACCCCCGAACCGGATGTTCGAGAAACTCTCATGACATCGGCAATTCTGAATCAATGGAAAGAACGCGTGCGCTATTGGCAGCTCACGACTCTGGTTGCGGTGGTGTCATTGATCGGAGTACTTGTTGTCGGGCCAAAATACTTTGCCGCTCAGACTCCTGATATGAACGTAACCCGTACTGTAGCGGTTCTACAAGGAGAAGCGTTCCAACCGCTATGGGCGGTGTCATATTCTCCAAGGGTGAGCCCCTCCGCGGAAGGTGTTCGGGCGACTGTATCTGTCACTGTGGTGGGTCAACCACAACTCTCTATTGAAGATCAGAGCCATCAGTTATGGATGGTATTACCTGAAGGCGCTGGTGTTCAATCTGTTGGACTGTTGCCGAACAAACCGGGTGAAACCATTGCAATGGACTTGCCCATCGGGCTGGATGAGGCGGCGGAGTTTGCCGTCAGTATCGAGCCTCTGGGTGGTGTACCCGGGCCTGAGCACGGGCCGGTGGTGGCTCGAACATTTATTGTTGAACCAGCGACGCAAACAAACCTTTAGGTTTGCGGTCGGCTATGCCGATTTCAATCAGATTGAGTCGCGGTTACTGAATCCTCTGCAATGGATCACAGCCTATCTTGACAGTTTGCATTAGCGCAGATATAAGCTCACTAACTTTTCGTGTTTCATCCCATTAGAGATAGTTCTCACGCGTGCTCCGCCATAGTTAATGACCACCTCAGTACTTTTTATTGCAATGGGTATCGCTCTTCTGATTGTTGGCGCGGATGCACTCGTTGCCGGCGCATCACGCATCGCGCAGCGTTTTGGCATTCCGCCACTCATTATCGGCTTGACGATTGTCGCATTGGGGACCAGCGCGCCGGAAATAACGGTTTCTACGACTGCGGCATTAGGCGGCAACACAGAACTTGCGCTTGGCAATGTCGTTGGTAGCAATATCTATAACGTTCTACTTATTCTCGGAATTGCCGCTGTCATTCTGCCGCTATCGGTTCAGGTATCCTTGATTCGCCAGGAAGTGCCTGTCATGGTTGGGCTCTCTGTACTATTGTTTGCCTTTATCCTTGATGGTTCACTATCCAGGATGGAAGCAGGGGTTCTACTGGTTTCAGGTATTGCGTACGTGTTTGTTTTACTGACACAAACGCAGCGCGCTGTGAAGCAGGGTCAGGATGTTGCCGTGGATTTGCCTGATGAAAACGAATGGACCGCCCGGCTGCCTGCGGTTTTGCTGATAGTGACGGGGCTTTTTGGACTGGTCCTTGGAGCACAGTTATTGGTCAAGGGAGCATCGGCTATCGCCTTGTCCGTCGGGGTCAGCGAACTTGTTGTAGGACTTACGGTAGTTGCCATTGGAACGTCGCTCCCGGAAGTTGCTGCAAGCGTTGCGGCTGTGCTGCGTGGTCAGCGCGATCTGGCCATAGGTAATGTGGTGGGTAGTAACATTTTCAATATCGCGCTATGCCTTGGTCTTGCCGGATTCGTCGCACCTGATGGATTGGCCGCCCCGGATCAGCTGATAGCGTTTGATTTGCCTTTTATGCTGTTGGTGGCTGTTGCCCTTATGCCACTGATATTCACAGGCTATGAGGTAAGTCGGCAGGAAGGTATGTTGCTGCTCAGCTGGTGCGTGGTCTATCTTGCCTGGACTGTGCTTAGTGCAACCGGACATTCGCGTCTTGGAATGTTTTCCAGCATCGCGATGTTCGGGTTGTTTCCAGCAACGGTCGTCTATATTGTTTGGTCGGTCGTTATGTTCCGACGTAGGCACCCCGAATAAATCGTACCGCAACAACAGGCACTGATTGCTGTTGCTGCGGTGTTTTCAGTCAGGCTCTATCCGATGGCCTTCAGCAATGTCTCACCCAGTTTGGCAGGCGAGGGCGATACGACGATACCGGCACTTTCCATGGCGGCAATCTTGTCTTCTGCGCCACCTTTACCACCGGAAATAACAGCGCCGGCGTGACCCATGGTTCGTCCCGGTGGTGCAGTACGTCCGGCGATGAAACCAGCCATCGGTTTTTTGCGTCCGTTCCTGGCTTGTTCAACCAACCACTCCGCGGCTTCTTCTTCAGCGGAGCCACCGATTTCTCCAATCATGATGATCGATTTTGTGTCGTCATCATCCAGGAACAGGTCAAGCACATCGATGAACTCAGTGCCTTTGACTGGGTCTCCACCAATTCCAACGGCAGTTGTCTGGCCAAGCCCTGCAGATGTGGTCTGGAAAACGGCTTCGTAGGTCAGCGTTCCTGATCGGGAGACGACCCCAACTGATCCTTGTTTGAAGATGCTGCCAGGCATAATGCCGATTTTGCACTGATTTGGCGTCAGGATACCCGGGCAGTTGGGGCCTACAAGCCGAGAATCTGAATTGGCTAGCCGTGCTTTAACTTCGACCATATCAAGAACGGGTACGCCTTCGGTAATACAAATGATCAGTGGAATTTCAGCATCGATCGCCTCGATAATGGCTGCGGCAGCACCCGCGGGTGGCACGTAGACTACTGAGGCGTCTGCATTGGTTGTGTCCTTGCCTTCCTTGACCGTGGCGAAAATCGGCAGCTCTGTGGATGTACCGGACTCTGCTGCGCTGGTCCATGTGGTCCCACCTTTTTTAGGATGAATGCCGCCAACCATTTGCGTGCCGTGGTATGCAAGCGCCTGCTCGGTATGGAAAGTACCCGTCTTGCCAGTTAATCCCTGAACCAGGACACGTGTATCTTTATTGATGAGTATTGACATGTCGTTTATCCCTTGACCGCTTTAACAATTTTTTGTGCGGCATCGTCCAGATCATCAGCTGCAATGACGTCCAGACCGCTATTGTTGATGATGGACTTGCCTTCTTCTACTTTGGTGCCCTCAAGTCGCACAACCAAAGGTACTTTCAAGCCGACATCCTTAACGGCCTGTACCACTCCCTCAGCAATAACATCGCAGCGCATAATGCCGCCGAAGATATTGACCAGGATACCTTTAACGTTAGGATCCGACGTAATGATCTTGAACGCTGCCGTCACTTTTTCCGTCGTTGCACCGCCCCCAACATCCAGAAAGTTTGCCGGCGTAGCGCCGTACAGTTTGATGATATCCATGGTGGCCATGGCCAGCCCGGCACCATTAACCATGCAACCAATCTCTCCATCCAGAGCGATGTAGGCAAGATCATATTTTGATGCTTCAATTTCTTTTGCATCTTCTTCGCTTTCATCACGAAGATCAGCCAGGTCGGCATGACGGAAATCAGCGTTTCCATCGAAAGAGACTTTGGCGTCCAGCACTTTGAGATGTCCATCTTCAAGCACGACAAGAGGGTTGACTTCCAATAGGCTCATGTCGGATTCAACGAACGCCTTGTACAGTATCGGGAAAAGAGATTTGCCGTCCTCGGCTGCAGCTCCGGTAAGTTCGAAAGCAGAATTTAGCGTATCGCAATCCGCATCGCTGATTCCGCTCAAGGGGTCGATACCGATGGTGTGAATTTTTTCCGGTGTGTCGTGAGCCACGGCTTCGATGTCCATGCCACCCTCAGTAGAGGCAACAAACGACACCTTGCTGGTCTCTCTGTCAACGAGGATCGACAGGTAGAGCTCACGGGCAATGCTTGCACCGTCTTCTACATACAGGCGATTTACCTGCTTGCCGGCGGGGCCCGTCTGTGCTGTTACCAGCGTCTTGCCGAGCATCTCTTGCGCATTGGCTCGTGCCTCGTCTGCCGAAAAGCTGACTCGTACACCTCCCTTTGCATCGTCGCCGAGTTCCTTAAAACGTCCCTTGCCGCGGCCGCCTGCATGAATCTGGCTTTTTACGACATAAACCGGACCGGGTAGCGCGTCGATTGCGGCGTCAATATCGGCATGTGAGAGGACGGGAACGCCCGCCGACACGGGGGCGCCAAAGCTCTTTAAAAGCTGTTTCGCCTGATACTCGTGAATATTCATATTGTTCAGGTATTTAGTTGAATGGAGTTTGGGAAAACGGTTTCAGTGTCTGGTTGACGGGTTGTCGTGTGATTTTGCCGAGAAGGTTACATCTTTGTCGTAGTGCCTGCCAATTGACGTCTTTGTACACATCGGGTGCTGATCTGTTAACGGTGTTCATTTTTTGATCAATGGAAGTAGTTTTTTGAACACCGGTGTACCTGCTTTTCCCAGCCATTCAAAAACTACCATTTCGCTCGTTACTATACGTGCTCCGGCCGAGTCAAGTCGGGTGACACTGGCCACTTCGTTCCCGGGTGTCCTGGAGGCTATTGCATCCGACACCACGAAAACGTCGAAACCAGATTCTAGAAGACTTTCCGCAGTCTGAAGGACGCATACATGTGCCTCCATGCCCAAAAGTACCGCTTGTTTTCTATCTAGCTGCGTGATGCAACTATGGAAATCATTGTCTTCCATGCAAGAGAAGTGCATTTTTTCGATAAACGGGCTATTTCCGGCCAGACTGGCAAGCTCAGGCACAGTCCGCCCGAGCCCTTGCGGGTACTGTTCTGTCAGGATAACGGGTACTTCACATGCCTGAGCTGCATTAAGTAACAGGCTTGCGTTTTCGAGAATACGGGCAGGGTTATACACGGCGGGTAGCAGCCGTTCCTGTATGTCGATGACAAGCAGTACAGAATCTGTGGCTCTTATGAGCACGAATGAATACTCCTGTTGATCAAGCCCGGATTGTCATTTTAATAGCTGTATCCCGGTTCCCACTTACCGTAAACATCGACTCTTGGTGGTTGATTACACTGACAATTTACGCATGGGACATGGTATACCAGAATGGCTTGTCCACGAAGGTCAATGGTTATGTCATTCTTGTTTCTATCTCGGTCCGTGATGGATCTATGAATGCTATGCAATGGGCCTGGTCCCTGACGTGCTTGAGTCGCCAATGAGCTCAATGTTCACATATCGTTGATATCAGCTAGAAAAAGGTAATCGCCTTGCTTAGTTACACGCAAGCACGGTATTGGTCGGATCGAATATCTCGACAGGTAAGTTAGTTGCTTCGTGATTGCCTCGCTCTCCTTGCCCGGTTCTGCTCCGATGTTAATCAATGAAGTAATAACCACACGAATTGTCGCCATCGACAAGGATGGTTCATTGACAGTGGCGAAGGATATCTTTATCAGTCGGCGGTATTCATGTACTCCCATCATTGATGACCGGAAAATACCCATCGGCATTGTGAGTTGGCACGGTGTATTGCGCGGATTGCAAGATTCAGCAGCAGCTTGAGCACACCTCTTATCGTAAGCGGCGTTATTCATGAACGCGGGTCTTACATCACCCAACAAAAGTGGTGATGGAAGATCCAATGCGCTTCTGTTTGTCAGCTTACTGGGCAGGTTCAATTCGAATAATCTGCCCGTTCGTGGCATGATCTGTCAGCAAGTACAGAGAACCGTCGGGAGCTTCACGGATGTCCCTTAGCCTTGCGCCGAACTCGGAAAAAAGCGTCTCCACCTCCTTTATCGAGTCACCGTCAATACGTATGCGCCTGACGTCACGGGACTTCAAAGCCGCTACCAGTAGATTGCCTTTCCAGTGAGCAAAGCGATTGTTGGTAACTATTACCATGCCTGCAGGGGCAATCGACGGTGTCCAGTTCCAATGTGGGGCTACCGTACCGTCCAATTCCTGGTACGGGCTGATAGCAGCGCCTGAATAGTCCCTGCCACGAGTGGCAAGTGGCCACCCGAAGTTGCCTCCCGCTGTAAGTTGGTTTATTTCATCGCCACCGGCTGGGCCATGCTCGTGTGCCCACAATTTTTGCTGCTCGCTGTCATACACGATACCTTGTTGATTGCGATGCCCGAAGCTGTAGATCTCGGGGAGTACATCAGGATTATCGATAAACGGATTGTCTCCAGGAATGGAACCATCATCCAGTATGCGTATAAATTTTCCTAGATGACTATCGAGTGCCTGAGCGTGTTCTCGATAGTCGAAACCGTCTCCCACACCAAGCACGAGTGAGCGATCAGGCAGGAACGTAAACCGTGCACCATAATGAACTGGCGTGTCTTTAAACGGCTTTGCAGTAAACACGGTTTCCACGTCTACCAGTTGATTGTCATCAAGCCGTGCACGTACCAGGCGAGTGGCGTTTGCATCAGGTGTTCCATATGCAAAACTCAGATATACCCAGCCGTTGTCATCATAATCCGGGTGAAGCACCACATCGAAAAGCCCTCCCTGACTATTGGCATACACTGCCGGTAAACCCACAATCGGATCTGATAACTTGCCTTCATTGAGTCGTCGAAGTTTGCCTGTACGTTCGGTGATCAACAACGATTCATCTGGCAGAAAGGCGATTGACCAAGGGTGTGAAAGTCCGGTTGCTACCAGGGTGCTGGCGTAGTTTGCGCCTGGCGGATCGTCAGCTGGATCAGGCGCTACTTGAGCCTGTGCACTTGCAGCCTGCCCAGCTGTGATACAAAGTATGCCCAGCACTACCCGAGAAATAAGTGACTTGACGAAAATGCTGCGATGAATAACAAGCGAATTCGATGGCATGGTCTGATCGGTAGAATATCGAATGGGGTTATTGCCAGTTGTATCACTTATGGACTGGCAAGTATTGCTCACAGCCATTATGTGCTTGTACACTTAGAGCGTATGGGAGTTTCTGTAGCGTTAAGTGATCGATTGCGTATGACTTTGGGTGATCTTGCGGGGCTGTATGCGTATGCGATGGTTATCACGATCGGGTTGATCATCGGGTGGGCTATCATGGCGGGCATTCGTCGATTGTTCAGTGTGTCTCGATGGTTGGTCTATCCGTTGGGGGGCTTGTTGAGCATGGCGTTTATTATGGCGGCGATGTCAATGGCGTTTCCGATGACACCACTTGCTCCAGCGCGGGATGCCGCTGGAATTTTGGGACAATGCATTGCAGGTTTGTTAGGTGGGGTTGTTTTCGCTTGGTTACAAACTCGAAAATTCGAGCGCTGAGTTTCCCTGATGACGATTATTTATCTTTTGCAATCAGCGCACACCATTGCGCTTTAACTGAATTGTGCGAATTCCGGTATTTTAACTGGTAGCCTGAGAAGGCGATGGTCATGTATTCTGCTGCTGTCTTTGACCGCTGGACGGCATTTTTCAATCGACGCGGAGACTGTACGTTGAAATACATCGCTAGCTCTTTAACTCTTATTGTCTCCCTTGTTGTCGGGTGTAGCTCGTCTTCGACCATTACGCCCCCTGAAGAAGGTCAAACGCCAGTTATGGATGCTGGTATAGACGGCTCAGATACAGAAGTTGGTGCGGATACTACCGATTTAGCTGACGGTGGTACGCCGTCAACAGATGGGAATACGTCGGGGGATATTCTGCAGCTGGGCTTCGTGGACATCGAAGAATCCCAGAGTTCCTCTACCGTGGAAGCGGCGGGGGTTTTCTTTCAATTTGATAGCGCGATTACAGCTGCTCAGGTAGATGCGGAGCTACAATTTTCCGGACAAGAGCAATGCACGGTTGTCGAGTCCGAAATTATCGGTGGATTCGTTGTTGATCCTATTGACGTAAACGTCACTTTTATATCTGCCGGGGACGTTATAACACTGTCCGGCCTGACTGGTTCCTACGGTGAAATCGTCTTGCTAACGGATATTGGATTTACGAATTACTAGCCTGTATCTCCGCTACCTTTTCCCGCACCAAACCCACTAATTATCAACGTTCCAGGTGCCGTTTTTCCCGGTTTCAGTGATGTGGAAATTGTGGCTGCGCCGATGTTGAATGGGCAGAACCTGACTTTTGGCAGTCCAGTTACCGCCAGTACAACAGCGATATGGGATGTAACGACTGTTGGCACTGCCGATATTATTCTCGAAGCTGACTTTGACACAGGCAACGGGACGGTCGTGGATCTCAGTTGTGTCATCGTCGACGACGGCTCGTTTACGCTACCAGCGAGCACCATTGCAGAGCTTGATAGCCTGCTGGGCGGTAGCGGCTGGTCTTTGGAAACGAACTATTTCGGACGGCAAACCCGCGTCTTGCAACGATCTGGCAATGCGGCACTACTGGTAATTCGTGAAGCTAGCGATAGCTAGAAGTAACGTTGCAACGATAGATCTCTGTCGATTGACTCAGGCTAATCGGTAGAATAAGTCATTGCGGCGACTTCTGAATTAAATTTTCCACGGCACGCTCGATAGATCAGAAACGGCCAGAGGACGGACTAGCATGAATACTGATACCAACGAAGGCGTTGCTCTTCCAGCTTCAAGAACATCACCTGTATACACGCTCGATCCTCTACAACTGGTCAGCGCTGTAAAAGCAGACCGATCTTTGCTCAAAGAGCAAAATGTCCGACTCCGTCATGAACAATTGCTGGCACAGTCAAGTGTCTGCAGTTTTTGCGGTGTCGGTTGCCCCTACACAGTAGAAACCGATCCTCGCGGCAATAGACGTGTATATCCTTTGTCGACACTCGGATTATGCGTCAAGGGAAAAACGTCTCTGATTACCGGTGGCGATACCGAACGCGCTGAGCGCTTGGCCAAGCGCGGTTTACCTGATGACCGTATTCGCACTCCCATGATGCGTGGCCACGACGGCAATATGCATGAAGTAAGCTGGGATGCTGCACTCGATAGAGCTGCCTGGCTGTTTCTTCATGCACGTGAATGGGTGGGGCCTGAAGCCGTTGCGGTATACGGGAACGGGCAGAAGACGATGGAAGCGATATGGATGGCCAGCCTTTACAAGTTGGTGTTCAAACTCCCAACCATGGGGGCTAACTCCGAACACTGTCTCACGAGTGCTGGTAGCGCTCACGTTCTGAATTTTGGCAACGAGGCCAGCTTTACATCGCAACAGTTTGATGAACTGGCGCAGTGCGACGTCGCTGTTTTGCATGGTACTAATCCGTATGTAACGTTTCCCCAGGCGTATGAGAAGTTAAAGCGAAATTCTGCCGCGATAAAAGTCATCATCGACCCCGTTCGCAGCGATACCGTTAGCGATCTGGAGGCAGATGATCCTCGAACGTTGCATATTCGGTTCCGCCAGGGAGGCGACGTGTTGTTCAATCTTGCCGTGTCACGAATTATTTTCGATAACCAGTGGGAAGACAGCGAAAGTATTGCCAGACAGGTTGATCCAGCCAGTCTCGTTGCATTGCGTGAGCTGTGTTTGTCACAGCGCTGTGACCCCGAAGAAGCTGCCCGGCGTATCGCCTTGCCAGACCAGAAGCCGGCAGCGCTTGTGGCGATGATGCATCACTATGCACAGCTGATTGCCAGACCATGTGATGGATACCGACCCAAAGTTGCCTTTGTATCGAGCATGGGGGTCAACCAGTCAACCGGTAGCTACGGATTTTCGACTAACCTCAATCTTTTACTGCTGACGGGAAATGTTGGCCGGACCGGTGCTGGATCGCTGCGTATTGCCGGGCAATCCAATGCAACCAGTGAACTCATGATGGGCTTCAATGCTCGCAAATTGCTGTTTAACCTTGATCCTGCCAATGCAGAGCATCGCGCTGCACTGGCATCGACACTTGATATACCAGAACAGAATATCCCTGCCACTGGCGGTACTTCGGTGGCCCGCATGGCCGATGACGATCACTTGTACTGCTTTCTTTTCATTGGTACGCAGATGACGAAAAACATGCCACGCCTGGGTCATTGGTCCAGAAGGATGGGGCGATCGTTCAACATCGTTATTGACAGCTTTTTAGGTGAGGGTGTACTGGAGCATGCGGATGTTCTGTTGCCATCTTATACCTACACTGAACGTACGGGTGTCATTCAGCGCGGCGATCGTACACTGCAACTTCAGCAGCAGCTTACCGAGCCACCCGAGCAGGCCTGGTCGGACAGTCAGATACTTGCGCGTCTTGCATTGAAAATAGCAGAGCGTCTTCGTGATCCCGATACGGCAGCATTGAATGGGCTGGATGCGGATGTAGTGCATCGTACCTTCTCTCGGTACCTTGATAACAAAGGCGATGCGATACCTGAACGCATCTTCGATCACATTGTTGATGTAAACCGCCAACTAGACCTGTATTCGAAGCTTGAAGATGAAGCAGGCGCACCCATTAGTCATCATATGCTTCGGCAACGGGCCGGGTCTGGAGTTCAATGGGGCGGTAATAAAAGATATCATCCTGATAGCGCTGCCGGCACCGGCTTTCCCGGTCTGCAAGGGGGGCGTCGTGCGCTCGCAACCATGGTTCGTCCACCCGATGAATTCATGGACAAACTGGAAGCACCATTGCCAGTGGGCACGCTATCGTTGATCAGTGGGCGCGGGCGACCTGGTCGCCGTGCATTGAAAGGACGTGGCCGTTATAACTCGGGTATCAAGACATTACCTATCTATGGTCTTGACTCAGATGTTCATCACGTCGAGATTCATCCGGAGGTTGCGCGTGGACTGAGCCTTACTGAAGGTTCGCCCGTACGCCTGCTGAGTGGTCATGGTGTGATTGTCGCTGAGATTGCTTGCAATGATCGTATTGCCGCCGGTACGGCATTCATCGATTTCGTGCCCGGTGAGGTTAATCGGTTGACGGACTATGTCGAGGCTGACCAATTTACCGAGCAGAGTTTGATCAAGCGAACGCCTGTGGAATTGCGTGGTTTGCGTATTCTGGAAAAAGCGCTCTGGAATGAACCCGATGTCAGCGCACTGAAAGGTGCCATAGAGATCGTCTACGCAGACTGGCGAATGACTTTTCCAAGTGATGACGATTGGCTGACAAGCCAGCGTAATCCCACGGCTGATTCATCCTGGTTACCGTCGGTGCAACTACGAGATCCAGCCGATGCGTATTGGGCTCAGCTAAGTGAAGCGGTGGGGGCATTGGCAGTATTTTTTCAGCAATACACAACGCAAGCTGATTACCGGGTGCTAGCTGCGCCGCGTTTGCATGCGTTGCATGATCAGACGCGTGAGCGACTGCTGTACATATTAATGCCGCTGGCGCGACGGCTGGACTATCAGAATGTGCTACACCCGATACTGTCTGATATCGTTGGCGGAGTGTGTGTGGCGGATGAGAAGGGCGAGGTCGCAAAACTGGACCTGCTGTCTGCACACAAGAGTGCAGTTCTGGAGTTCAAGGAAGAGATTGTCGCGATCCAATTGTTTATCGCTATCAAGCGGGGTCTGGACATACTATATGGGCCTGGCACTCAGGTGTGTCGCGATGATCTGGCATTCGTCAGTGGCGTGGCTATCCCATGCGCAGGCGACGTACCTGCGCACTTTCTGGGCATTTCACCTGCCGATCTTGATTCCGCATTGCTGGTGCACTCACGCGCCATTGGCAATGGCGCGCTGATCATTGTGGATCGAAAGCACAATCGTGCGGTACGTGTTGATGTTGTTACCGGTGTTCTGCCGAAGGATAAAGAGCTGGGTCAACTGCGTGGTCAGGTGATCAATCGCAAGCGTGCTGCCAGTGGATATGAGCACCGACGATTCTTTGACCGACTGGGTGAATTGATCGTTGAGTACGTACGTACTGGCGATAGCAATTTTGCCTTGTCAGGGCCTGTAGATTTCGACTGGCAAGAGTATCACTCCAAGCTATCGTTTGCTCCGGCGAATCGCCGTGAGTTTCACCGGTTTCTGGTTGAGCGGCAAATTTCAATGGGGTTGGCAACATCGCTAGCCGAACTTGGCGTTCTTGATGTTAACCGTGATGCGGAATTGCTTGACCAGATACGAACCAATGATTGTAAAGCCGACGACATCGTTGATGTCTTTGATAAGGATCAACTCTATGCGGGCACATTGATTGAACGCATCGATCGTGTATATAAAACCATTATCGAACCGGTACTTGCAAATGATGGTGGCCGGCTTGATATTCTTGATCTCGATGAAAACGAGGGAGAACTACAGGTACGTTTCGTGGGCAGTTGTGCCAATTGCCCCTATTCGCTGCTATCCATGGAGCAGATTGTCAAGCCTACGTTGATGGCTATCCCCGGAATTGAACGGGTAGTACATCGAGCCAAAGCCCGTAATCATGATTTGCAAGCTGCCAATCTCGCTACTGATCGAAATAACGAAACCCGGAAACCTTCGGTTGATATTGTTCATAGGATCGACATTCACAAAACGGTACCTGTCACTCCAGTGTCACGTGCTTGATCATGTGGAAAATAGCAGACACGGTTTACGAATGCTATAACGATAAAGCGCAGAAGTAGAAATCATATACCTCTGCGCTAATCACTCTGTCTGTTATGAGCTTCAGCGCAAGGCGTTTTTCCAAAATCGTTGATCAGTATGATATCTATTGAAATAGGTGGAAACACAAAGCAACAAAATGAGTAGGTAGATGCTTATAGAGCCGCCACCGCTAGAGCCCGGGTTGGTCTGAACCGTATTGTCACCGACGTTACTGCCATCATTCAGACCTGCGCTTATGATTCTGAAAATCAATGAAACAGAACCAACAGTGTTATCCCGATCGTTTGGTCCACCGTCTGAAATCGTCAATCTGACACAGGTAGCGCCAGGTTGCAGTTGTTCAATATAATTTGCACTCGTTGCCAATGGGCAGCTGGCCTGTGAAGTTGCTGCTCTTGCCAAGCTGTCAACACCCGTGCTTTCAAAGTCGGTCCAGATACCGGTTTCCGGAGCATAGATCTGCAGTATCGGGCTTATTGGCAAACCGCGACCGGTTGTGTATATGATTTGCACCTGGTTCGATACCTCCAATGCTACGACATCGACAGGGTTCGAAATATCGCCGGCCGAATCAGAGTCAGGCAGTGGGGCAAGCCCAAAAACCGAGGCGGCTGTTTGCGCGAATGCTTCGGTACTCAGTCGTACTCCACCACTGGAGAAATTTGACCTTTGTGCGAAAGCCAGAGCTAGCGGGCCCAACTGTAGCCGGTTTGAACTTGCAACAAAAAAACCATCCTGTATGTTTGTATTGCCGGGCAGACGGCGGGAGTTGCTGTCGTCATCATCTATGGAGAAGGGCAGCCCATCTGCATCGTTATCGGTGTCATCGTCACAAACGTCACCTATTCCGTCTGCGTCGCTGTCAAGCTGATCAGGGTTGGGTAAGGTATTGCAGTTGTCGTCGTCATTCAAAATGCCATCTGCATCTATATCTGCTATTGCACCCTCAGGATTGTTGCCTTCGCGCCTTCCCGCGAGAAACAGGATGGCGTCCGCCAGTTCGGTCGCTGTGAATTGATCAGCATAAGCAGGCATGGCTCCAATGCCAGTCAGGGTGTTTTGAACAAGGCCATCCAGCCCGCCGGATGCTTCCAGCCGCCTGTCCCATTCGGCAGTATCACCGGAAACTGGCGCGTTTAGCAATCCGGTCGCGTGGCATGACAAGCAGACATTCTGTGCAATTTCCTGACCGCGCATAGTTGCCACCGTCGGGTTTGAGTCACCATTGGGGGTCAGGTCGCAAGCATCGCCCATATTATCGGAGTCTGTATCAACCTGATCGGGATTGGGAGACAGCGGGCAATTGTCCGCTGCATCGCTGATGCCGTCGCCATCAATATCGGACAACAAAACAGTGACTGTCGCCGTTGTGGACTCCGCGTCAGAGGTGTCGGATACTCTGTATCGAAATCGGTCTGTCTCAGTGATTTCGCTCGTTGGGCGATAACGGACACGCGTGCCATCGATGGTTAGCGAAGCGCCCTGGTCGGATGAATCGCTTTCCAGAATGATCGTTAAAGGGTCATCATCCGGGTCCCGGTCGTTAGAAAGGACATCAAGAAGCTGCGATTCGCCGTTTCCCGAAGATACGCTGGCATCTGCGATAAATGAATCATCGTTGGCTTCTGGTATCTCGTTTACTACTGTTGCCATTACCACCACCTCAAGGGTCGCTGTATCCATGGCGCCTAGACTGTCCGAAGCGACGACGGTGACGGTGGCCCTTCCGGCCTGAAGTGCTTCAATCAGAATCGATCCATCGTTACCTGGCGATGTGGCGCGAACGATTCCCGTAGGCTCGGCACTTGCACTGAGGCTGAGTTCGTAGTCGGGTCCTACAACTGCCTGACTTGATGTGACATCGGGTACGAAACTCAGCGACTCGCCCATCGTTATCGTTTGAGTGCCGGAAAGACCAAGGTCGAGAGTCAGTGTTGGTCCAGCCTGAACGGATACCGGGAACTCCAGAAAGCCGAATTCGTTTTCGGTATCCAATGCCGCAATATTGATGATGGTATCGCCGGGACCTGTTGCATTGATTCTGATTGTATCCATATCAATGACGTCGACAGTTGCAACTGCCGTGTCCTGGGATGTTGCCGATAGTTCAAGGTCAGCGATGTCGTCTTCATCTTCAATACGCAAGTCGACTTGTTCACTCTCGCCTGTCTGCAGTGTCAAATTTGATACGGGAGGCGTAATGACAGGTACCGAGTTTGTCATTGGCGCCGGTACATTGTCGAAAAATATTTGAACGGATACAGTATTGTTCGCGTTATCAGTCAGCGTGATTGTGAAAGAGCCGCTACCTTCTCGCCCTGGTGTCAGCAAGAAGGACCCATCGCCCTGCGATTCGACAGTCAGCAAGGCTGGAAACGAAGGCCCATCCACAGTAAATGTTACCGATCCTGGATCCTCATCCGTGAATTCAACCGTGATCGCGGTAGTTTGTCCAACCACCAGATCAAGCGACCGGGAGGGAATGACATCACGAATGACCGGCGAAGAATTTGTGCCGGTTGATGGAATAGCAACGCCACTTTCTTCCAGAATATACTCGACGACGGCTTCAACGGCCGCACTGGATAAATTGCTGAAAGCGGGCATCGATCTGATGCCATTTCGCACAGAGTTCTCCAGACCATCGACACCGTTGGCTTGCAGTAGAGTGTTCCACGCCGATGTATTGCCCAACTGCGGACCTAAATTGCCACTGTGACAAGCTGCGCAATTGTTATCGTAGGTTGTTTCACCCAGGCTCTGCGCAGAAATCTCGGGACTGAACGCAGTAATAAGAACTGCCCAAAGCGTGACGAAAAGGCAAAAGCACCGCGCACGTTGGTACTGTAGTGAGACCCGGGATAATTTTCCGATTGTGTGTAGATCTTTACGAGTGCATGACATGCATTTGATGGAAGGCATATAGTGCGGATTCTCTCTCGACATTGGAATACAACCATGGGATGGGAGGTGAGATATTGTAGATCTGCACCTTCGCTAGTTGGATTTTGACTGTTCAAAACACTAGCATGAAACACTCAAAAACCGGATTCTCGATGCCCAATCCTAGACTTAAGTCAATAGCAGTGGTTCACGCTGTAGCTGGCATATTTGTTCCGGTTTGCATCCCCGCAGCACGTAAACGTCTCTTCTCCGGTTTCCTGTGAGCGGTGTTGAAAGTTCGACGTTCTGTGACTGACGCTCAGGATTACAATTGACCGGCTGTCATGTTTTTTCCGTGACAACAACTTTTGCCCTTTGCGGCATTCACTAACCTCTTTTGGAAATTGTTCGTCCTCCTAGACACTTGCTTGCATATCAGGCAGGATTTAGCATCACACCCATGACAAGAAGAGGAACCCCATGGCGCAATTTACTCGCCGTCAGGCACTCGGCCTTATTGGCGTTACTGCAGTCAGTCCATTTATCGGGCTGCCGGCGTATGCAGCCACTCAGAAAATTGCGGTCGGTGCGCTGCGATTTACCAGTCATGCAGCAAGTTTTGTAGCATATGAGCGTGGGTATTTCGCAGCGGCAGGTCTGGATGTGGAGTTCAAATTTTTCCAGGCTGCGCAGCCGATGGCAGTGGGTGTCGCCTCAGGTGATGTCGATTATGCTGTGACGGCGATTTCCGGTGGACTGATTTCCCTCGCTGAAAAAGGCGCTGCAAAGGTCATAGGGGGGGCACTGTCAGAATCCTCAGGCATTGATGGACAGAAAATCCTGGTATCGGATGCGGCGTTCAAGGAAGGTATTATCGATCCATCCGAACTTGACGGCAGGACATTTGGCATCACCCAGTCCGGCTCCTCATTTCATTACATGGGAGCACAGATAGCTGAACAGGAAAACATTGCACTCAAGTACAAGCCCTTGCAGAAAACCCCTGCGATTATCGGTGCGATCAAGTCAGGGCAGATTGATGCCTGGACAATCGTGCCGCATATTGCCAAACCGCTGGCTGCCAGTGGCGCTGTGCACATTATTGGTGACGTGGGTGGCTACATCCCAAACTATCAGGTCACCACCGTCTTTACTTCTGCGGATAACGCTGCCAATGAGCGAGCCAAGACTGAAGCATTCCTTACAGCTTTCTCACAGGGAGCGGCTGACTTCAATGCAGCATTGGTAGATCGAACCGCTGGTGATGAGGCTGCCGATGAGATGGTTAAATTAGTACACAAGTATGTATATACCGATCGTCCTTTCGAAAAGGCGGCGCCGAGTATCATCAATGGTGCTATGCGAATCAACGCCAATGCGTCCATGAACATAGACTCAATTTCTAATCAGCTGGAATGGTTCAAGTCCGAGGGTTTGGTAAAGGACAGTATTTCCCTGAATACGCTGGTTGATAGTTCGTATGTGGAGACGCTGTAACGGCCTCCAGTCATGCAACTGCAAGCGGAAGGCTTGTCGCACAGTTATGGACAAACAGAAGTACTAAGCGATATCAATCTACTGGTTGAATCTGGAAAAATCGTCTGTATTGTTGGACCTTCCGGATGTGGTAAGTCAACATTGCTGAGATTGCTGGGTGGACTTGAGAAACCTGTGTCCGGGCATGTCCGCATGCTGGGTGAGCCACCACCGGGTTGCATTAATCCATTGACTTATATTTTCCAGGACTTTGCCTTGCTGCCATGGAGGTCGGTGCAAGGTAACGTGCAATTAGCGCTCGAAGGGCGTGGAATGGATAGGGTGCGTCGTGAGGCTATCGTGGCAGATGTGCTCAAGAGGACGCGATTGCTCGATTTCAGAACAGCATTGCCAAAGCAGCTTTCGGGAGGAATGAAACAGCGGGTGGCGATCGCCAGAGCTTTAGCGGTCAGTCCTGCTGTCCTGTTGATGGATGAGCCTCTTTCGGCATTGGATTCGCAGACGCGTGAGCTGCTGATGGATGATCTGGTCAGTCTTTGGGAGAGAGAAAATGTTACGTCTGTTTATGTCACACACAACCTGGCCGAGGCGGTACGTTTGGGTCATCGTGTTGTCGTTATGTCCCGACGGCCGGGAGTCATACGTGAAATTGTTGAAATTGATCTTCCATTGGCACAGCGAGGGCTTGGTAATCCGCAACTCGACATGGTTCAACAACAACTCTGGGAGTTAATGCGCTCCGAGGCTCGGGCTGCGGATCAGGAGCTTCTAGATGTCTGATCATGTATCCGGTACGTCGAGGTGTGATCAGACAAATACGATAGCAACGACTACTCAGTCGGTGTCCCGTGACGTCCCTTATCGAGGGGGCGGATTTTCACCTGTTCCCGTGCGAGGTATCGGCCTTGGGGTTTTCGTTTTTCTTATCGCCATACTGGAGATAGGCACTCGTACAGGGCTTATTACCAACCTGACTATGCCGAGGCCATCCGATGTCTTTTTCACATTTTTACAACTTTGGAAAAGCGGACTGTTGTGGAAACATGTGCTGCCATCCGTTTCACGGCTATTGGTAGGTGCCATGCTTGGAATAACGGCAGGAATTGGTGTGGGTATTCTTATCGGTTTATTTTCGCTGATCAGGGCAGGTCTGGTGCCGTTGGTATCAGCCTTGTTTCCCATACCTAAAATCGCACTATTGCCACTTTTCGTGATTTGGTTTGGTATTGATGAGACATCCAAATATGCTCTGATCGCGTTTGGGACTTTTACGCCGACAGTTGTCGCCACATATGGTGCGGTGGATAACGTAGATCGTTCCCTAATTCGCATGGGCCAGAGTTTTTCCCTGTCGTGGTTATCCATCGTTCGAAAAATTGTAATACCAGGAGCCATGCCCGGCATTCTGTCCGGCTTGCGAGTCAGCCTTGCCATCGCCATCATCCTGCTAGTAGCCGCTGAGATGCTGGGCGCTGAATATGGTATCGGTGCCTATATTCTAGAAGCAGGGTCGCTTTATGATCTGGAGCGACTGTTTACAGGGGTCGTTATCTTGTCTGCACTGGGTGTGATGGTCAGTTGGCTGATTGGTTTGCTTGAGCGACATTTGCTCCGGTGGAGAATCTAGCGTAGCGGAATATACAAAATGTTCATTCAGAGCCGATTTTGATTGATCCCCTTCGGGCTATTTGCTGAATGAACGTTTTGTATGTTCCACTACACCAGGGACGCGAAATGCACAATGCTTACTGGAAAAAGCGTTAAGCCTGAAAGTACAGCTTCTGCGATTCGAGGAAGCAGTTGATATGATGGCAAGACTGGTCAAGCAACCGTGCCTTTTCAGAGTAGGTCAGACTGACAGGAATCATGCCGAGAGAGGTTACTAGTACGATGCGTGCACTGCCTCCGTTAGAGGATGTTTGCGAATCGTCATATTCGAGTTTTGCCGAATGAATTTGCGACACCGGCAATGATTGCTCTTTATATTTTCCCAGATGATGATGCCGTAACCAGCAACGGTTGTAAGGTAGGCTGATACGCAGGCGTGTCTGTTCCAGTCGACACCAGACCTGTGTCAGTAAAAAGCACAGAATGAAAGACAGCGCAACATGATCCTGTGGTGGAATATCTTCGATCAGGGCACGAACGATGTACAGACTTGCGATCAGAAAAAACGCGTATAGCCATACAAGCGCTTTGCCTGGTAGCGGCGACATCATAGTGAATTCAGTGATACGGTCTTGAGCAGGCATGGCAACTGGACGAGCACAAATAGTGGTGTTTGTGGTTCAGCATGTTTTGGGCCTTTTTGACAAGGTTGATCACCTCCTGAAGGCTTGTTTGCTCATCAAATGTAACAATCGACAGGTAAGCTCAGGCCAGTTACGAGCTGTTACAGAAAGCTTGCTCAGGCTGTGTCCTAATGGGTTCAGAACGAAATTCTTGAGAGTATTATCCGATGTACAAAAAGAGTAAACCCACGCAGAAAAAAACGCCGGGCATGTCAGCTCTGTTGGCTCTAACGCTTGGTTTTGTCTTGTGTTCGGGCGCTGTCGCCGCAGCAAACACAGTCAACGATATCAATGCTGACGGCAGTGTGCGGAATGCGAATGGTGGTTTTTTTGAACTGGGAGTCAATATTCATGGTGGAACCCAGATTCGGCATCGTCTGGATCCCGAAGAGCCTTATGATAAATTAGGAATTGAGCTTGATTTAAGTGCTGGATACCGCTACGGCCGACTGTTTGTTGAAGCTACACGAAGTAGCTTTGGAGGCGTCAATGCAGGGATTACGATCGCCCAAAGTGAACACTGGGACGTGGACTTTCTGCTTGCCAGTATCGATGGTACTGTCAGCAGCGAGTCAGATGAGCCGCCACCACCTGTTACAGAAAGGGAGCGCAACCGCGCACTCATTGACCGTGACACGCTGTATATTGCGGCGGGCGCTCGAATAACCGGTTACTTTGATGACAACATCATTCAACTTTCCATTGGCAGTGATTGGTATGAAGGCAACGGCATCCTCGGGAGTCTGCGTGTAGGTCGGCAGTGGCAGTTCGGAAACTGGAATACCCAGGCAATCGCAGGCGTTGCCTATCATTCGCCTGAGTTTAATGATTATCGATTCGGTATTGACGCCAACGAGGCTTCAGAACGGTTTCCAGCTTACCGTGCGGGCAATGCCTGGCTCCCCAAAGTGGAATTTGGCTTAAGCGTGCCGGTTAAAGAAAACTGGGTATATACATCCAGACTGCGCTACATACTGTTACCCGATTCAGTTGCCGATAGTCCGTTGATCAATCGTGATGACTCACTTTCTGTGAGCACGGGCATTTACTATGTTTTCTAGTCGCCTGTGGAATATGCCTGGTCCATTACAGACCGTCGTGCAACACGGTGTCGGACGTATGTTGTTACTGGCAGTGTTGCGTATTTCGACTGTCGGTATGTTCATTATTTGTGTCGGCTTGCCAACCCAGGCAACCAGTCAAAACGATTTGATGCTTATCGCCACGCCAGACTCGTGTGTGGCCTTGCACCGTGGTCAGCAGTGTTTCCTGAGTGTGCAACTATCATGGACCGAGCCTGTGGACTCTGAAGTTTGTCTCTTCGCCGGTGATGACGAGAGACCATTGCTTTGCGTGTCAGGAAACACGCA
This sequence comes from Granulosicoccus sp., assembly GCA_045106195.1. Lineage (GTDB taxonomy): Bacteria > Pseudomonadota > Gammaproteobacteria > Granulosicoccales > Granulosicoccaceae > Granulosicoccus. The sequence goes on along the minus strand of JBGCEH010000021.1, from coordinate 39,005 downwards.
AGGCGTTTCGGTAGAGTACGCATCCAGCTCTTCAACACGCTATAGCTTGAAAGTCAAAGACACAACGCACGTGCTGGCGGCCGCGATGGTGCGTACAGCGTGGGTGTACCGTTCAGGCCGACGCAGTTCCAGTGGCTGGCGGCTTTTCTGACAGGACCCCGACTCGAAAAAGTGTACAAACCCGCTGCCAGTCGTGTATTGGTGTGATACCGGGATTGCTTATCGATCACCGAACATGTCTCCCAATCCGCCAAGGACTGAGCCCTCGCCACGTGAGCCTCCAACGGATGCTGCCTGTAAGACTCTATTGGCAAGTCGTGAGAATGGCAGGCTTTGCAAGTACACGGTGCCGGTACCTTTCAACGTGGCAAGAAATAATCCCTCGCCACCGAACACCATAGACTTTAGATTACCTGCACGCTCAATATCGTATTCGATTCCCGGTGTAAACGCCGCAAGGCAACCGGTGTCCACGCGCAGCGTTTCCCCGCGCAGTTCACGCTTGATAACGGTACCGCCTATGTGAATGAAGGCCTTGCCATCACCACTTAGTCGCTGGAGTATGAAACCTTCGCCCCCAAAGAATCCAGCACCAAGTTTTCGTTGGAAGGCAATATCCACAGATGTGCCGAACGCTGCGCACAAAAACGCATCTTTCTGACAGATGAGCTCTTGTCCGTTGATAGCCATGTCGATGGCAATAATTTTTCCGGGGTAAGGTGCCGCAAACGCTACGCGGCGCTTACCCGTCCCTGAGTTGGTAAAATGCGTCATAAAAATGGACTCACCCGTAAGAACACGTTTGCCAACGTTCATTAGGGCATCCAGAATACCGCCTGCGGGTCTTGATCCGTCCCCCATGCGTGTTTCAAAGCTGATGCCATCTTCCATGTAGTTCATCGCGCCTGCTTCAGCGATGACAACTTCTTTGGGATCAAGTTCTACCTCGACGATTTGCATATCATCACCAAATATTTCATAGTCTACTTCATGGCATCGCATGCGGATGGTCTCCCGAAATCGTGGTTTAGCGATACTATAACAAGCACTGACTGGCCAGAGCCCGGTGCCATGTATTCCGTACTGGTGTTCAGCGTGGCTCTGTATTGATATTCAACGATCAATCAGCTCGAACCAATCGTCTTGGCAATATCGTCTCCGGGCTGTCTTGCTGGACTGTTGTGGCAGTCTTTCGGTTAGACACGAATGTCATGACACTGTTTCCTGATTGATCGCTGTATGCTGCCATATTCACTGTGGATCTCCAGAATCGATGAACAACACGGCTAAGTCGCCACATCCCGGGTTGGGCTTCGGCGCGTTTGTGCTGATGATGGCCGGTTTTATGGCACTCAATGGGCTGGCTGTGGACACCATGTTGCCTGCGCTTCCAGCCATGGGTGATGAAATGGGGGTTGAGAATCCTAACAGCCGACAATGGGTGATCACCAGCTATTTGCTGGGCTTTGGTATTTTTCAGCTCATCTACGGACCTCTTTCAGATCGATTCGGCCGTCGACCTACCTTGCTGTCTGGCGTATCTATCTATGCGTTTTTCAGTCTGATCACAGCATTTGCCGGCAGTTTTGAAACCGTTGTGTTGTCGCGCTTTCTTCAGGGGGCGGGCTCTGCTGCGTCACGTGTGCTGGTTATTGCCATTGTGCGAGATTGCTACTCCGGCAGAAAAATGGCAAAGGTGATGTCCTTATCTTTTATCATCTTTTTGTTTGTCCCGATTCTGGCCCCTGCGCTGGGGCAAGGTGTGATGTTGTTCGTCAGCTGGCACTGGATTTTTCTTGGACTTGCAATGTTTGCCATAAGTCTGACTATCTGGGCCTGGCGTTGTCTTCCGGAAACCTTAGACAGGGAGAATCGATTACCACTGTCTTTTGCGCGCGTATATAGTGCATTTCTGATAGTGGTAACAACACGTCAGTCAATCGGTTATTCAGTTGCGATGATGCTCATGATGGCAACCATATTTGGTTACATCAACTCTGCTCAGCAGATTTTTGCTGACACCTTCAAAACACCACAACTGTTCACTTTGTATTTCGCCTTGACCGCTTTGAGTATGGCGATTGCCTCGTTTCTCAATTCGCGTATTGTTGAACGTCTGGGCACGCGGCGAGTCTCGCACACAGCGGTGTGCGTAATGTTACTGGTATCTCTGGTGCATTGGGCTGTGGCTTATACAGGGTATGAGACCCTGACGGTTTTTGTCTTGTTTCAATCGTTTAGTATGTTTTGCTTTGGGCTGGCTGGACCCAATTTTGGTGCCATGGCGATGGAGCCTGTTGGTAATATAGCGGGAACTGCATCGTCAGTGCAGGGTTGCATTACCACAGTTGGGGCCGCTATTCTTGGATATTGGGTAGGTCAGTCGTTCGATGGAACTTCACTGCCGTTTGTATCCTCGTATGTTCTCCTGCTGTTATTCACCATCGTTGTTGTTGTTATCACGGAAGGTAGAATGTTTCAGCCGCAGCAGGTGAGCGCTGAGGCTTCGGTACCGCACGAATAGTCACGGTTTGGTTTGATAAGTCGATAAGGCATTAGAAAACCGGTACTTGTACTTGCGTATCCGGATAGTAAGTGGTATCTCCGATGCCATGCCAACATCAGGGCTGTATGCGGAATGTGCGACGGGGTAATTACTATACTTAGGGACTGTCTCGAGGCAAATCAGTATCGATTGTTACCGAGGTGTTTGGCGTTGACGATGAGTTGATCACAGTATGTACTTTTTGATCTTTTTTGATTTAATTAGTAATTGTCATCGATTTTTTAACAAATAAAGTCAGGTGCCGGGCATTATCATGTCGACGGTCCCGTTTTCTTGATGTTCATAGGGATGCCGGCCACCATCAGAGCAACATCCTCACAGATCTGCCCCAGCGCCTGATGAAGTAAACCCGTCTCGTCACAAAAGCGTCGCGACAGCTCACCCATAGGCGTGATCCCCAGATTGGTCTCGTTCGACACAATGATCAAGCGCGAGCGGCAGGATTTTACCGCCTGTTTAAAATCGTCTATTTCCTGGCGCAGTAACTCATCATCGGACTGCAATAGCAGGTTGGTAACCCAAAGTGTCAGGCAATCAATGACAATGCAATTTTGTTCGGCAGGGCCTGCGTTGTCACCAGTTGCCTGATTGAGGGCGTTTGCGAGCGCCAGAGGTTCTTCCAGCACAGCCCAGCTTTTATTGCGTTCTTTCTTGTGCCGATCGATACGCTGTTGCATTTCAGCGTCTTTAGCTGTGGCTGTCGCTATCAAAATCACCTGTGCAGCGTCTTGTCGCGAGCAGGCATCTGCCAGACATTCCGCATGTCTGGATTTGCCGGACTTTACACCGCCGAGTATCAGGCTGCGATGTGGAGGTAAGAGTACTGTCATGGAAACGTCGGCGGGAAGCTAATGAGAAGTGCTAATCAGGTACTATGAGGGCTCACCTTCAACACTGCAAATTCATATGGCTACGGTTTCATTTCTGGGTCTGGGCGTCATGGGCTATCCCATGGCAGGTTTTCTGACTAAGGCTGGTCACAGCGTCACGGTTTACAATCGCACATCCAGCAAGGCGTCGGCGTGGGTGGCGGAATACGGCGGTGGTATGGCTGAAACGCCGGCAAAAGCGGCGGAAGGCGCTGATTTCGTTATTGCCTGCGTCGGTAACGACGACGACTTGCGATCGGTTGTGCTGGGTGATTCCGGTGCCTTGTCAGGAATGCCAAAAGGCGGTGTATTCATCGACCACACAACAGCGTCAGCTTTGGTGGCACGGGAAGTCGCAGAAGCCGGCGAATCGATGGGCATTGGGTTTGTCGATGCGCCGGTGTCCGGCGGGCAGGCGGGCGCAGAGAGTGGTCAATTGGCCATAATGTGTGGCGGTAAGCAGGCGGATTACGACAAAGCGCTGCCGATCATGGACGCCTATGCCAAGGCTTGCGAGCGCTTTGGAGATGTCGGCAGCGGCCAAATCACCAAAATGTGTAACCAGATTTGTATCGCCGGGCTGGTGCAGGGCATGTCAGAGGCCATCAATTTCGCTGAAAAGGCTGGACTTGATGCGAAGCAGATGGCGTCTTTGGTATCCAAGGGAGCTGGTGGATCCTGGCAGCTGACCAATCGTGCGGATACGATGGTGGATCGCAAGTTTGACTATGGGTTTGCGGTTGACTGGATGCGGAAGGATCTGGGCATCGCCCTCGATGAAGCCAAGAGTATGGGCGTCTCTCTCCCCATAACAGCGGTTGTCGATCAGTTCTACGCTGATGTACAACAGATGGGTGGCGGTCGCTGGGATACGTCCAGTCTGATTCAAAGATTGCGTAAATTCGAAACCGAGTAGCCGTGAATATTTCCGTCCTCGTTTTTGTTCAAACCTATAGTGTCGATTGAGGTTGTCCTGATGTCACAGACCTTGCTGCCGTTGCTGTATGGCCGTGGAACCATCGGTATCACGATGCCTGAATCAGCCAGGGCACACGTCATTCAAAAGCCTGATTTTCCGCAAGCGGACTCGGCTGACAACGTATTCGCGGAAGCGATGGATAAACCGATTGGCAGTGAACCCCTGGATATTTTATGCCAGGGCTGTAACAGTGCTTGTATTCTCATCTGTGATATTACCCGCCCTGTACCCAACCATGTTTTTCTTCGCCCTATGATTCAAACCATGATGGCGCAGGGCATCGCTGCCGGGAATATCACCGTTCTCGTAGCGACAGGGCTTCACCGACCCAATGAAGGCGCAGAACTGGCAGAGCTTGTGGGTGATGACTGGGTGTTGAAAACGGTCAGCGTTGTCAATCACTTTGCTTTAAACGAAGACGATCACATTGACTTGGGAACTACAGGCACGCGTGGCACGCCGGTGAAGCTCGATCGGCGCTTTGTGGAGGCGGATTTGCGTATTGCCACAGGGCTTGTAGAGCCGCACTTCATGGCTGGCTACTCAGGTGGACGTAAAGTCATCGCGCCCGGTGTGGCCCATCATGAAACCATCCGAACATTTCATAGTGCGCGATTCATGGAGGACCCGGCGGCTACACAATGCAACCTTGCACATAATCCCTTGCATGAAGAGCAGCTGGAAATTGTGCGTATGCTGGGGAATGTTTATGCGTTCAACACGATCATTGATGAAGATCGTAACCTGGTCCACGCAACATTTGGTGAGGTTATTGAAAGCCACTTGAGTGCTGTGGAGTTTGTACGCGGTTATACCGAGATCAATGTGGGGCGAAAATTCAGTACCGTTGTGACATCATCCGCTGGCTATCCACTGGATCAAACTTATTATCAAACCGTAAAAGGCATGGTAACGCCATTGGACATTCTTGAGCCAGGAGGCACACTCATTATTGCCTCTGAGTGTGCAGAAGGTATTGGCTCCCAGCATTATCGCGAGGCGCAGGCGCGCCTTGTTTCGCTTGGGCCGGATGCATTTCTGGAAACGCTGCTAGCCAAGCAACTGGCCGACGTTGATGAGTGGCAAACTGAAATGCAGTTGAAACCAATGCGAACAGGAACGGTGTTCCTCTATACAACCGGTCTGAGCGAGACGGATTATCAATTGACGGGGGTACACAGGACCGACAATATCGAGCAAACAATTGCAGACAGCGTTAAACAACACGATGATCCCGACGTCGCGGTTATTCCTGAAGGGCCGTACGTGGTACCTGTTTCTCGAGCTCTTGCCTGATATCGATGGCGCAAGTTAACTATCATGTCCATATGGACCCAGTAGGTGGCATTGCCGGTGACATGTTTATCGCTGCGATGCTCGACTTGTTTCCACAGGCAATGGACACATGCCTGACAGATCTTGACCATAGCGGCGTGCTCGAGCACGTCGACGTATCGCTTGAGCCAGGTAAAAGCCATGGTCTGGCTGTCAAGCGATTCTGTGTAAAAAACAAACATGGAAATCGCCGTGCGACAGGTCACTATCGCGACTTGACTTTGATGCTGGAAAAAAGTGCATTGAACCCTGCGGTACTGGTTCGTGCGCTCGCGCTTCTTGAACTTTTGGCTAGGGCGGAAAGTCAGGTGCACGGGGTTTCAATTGATAATGTACATTTTCATGAAGTTGCGGATTGGGATTCCATCGCAGATGTTGTGGCCGCCGCGAGTTTGATCGAGCGTAACAACATCATCAGCTGGAGCTGTGGATGCCTTCCAGTCGGGTCTGGCCTTGTCAAAACGGAACATGGGATGCTGCCAGTACCTGCGCCTGCCACCGATATACTCTTGCATGGCTTGTCCACCTATGACGATGGCGAGTCAGGTGAGCGGGTCACTCCCACAGGTGCGGCGATTGTCAACTATTTGTTGAATACTTGCAGTGATTGCGCACAGCTTATGGTTCGACCGAAAGGTATGGGTGTCGCTTCCGGTACAGGGGCGGGTCAGAGAAATTTAGAGCAACGGCCTAACATCGTCCGGTGTAGCCTGATCAGGATTGATCAGTCTGTCATGAGCAGCTCCACTACAAATGTCAATGCATTGCTTCTGGATTCAGGAGATTTTGACCATAATATTGATCATGTCGCGTTGTTGAGTTTTGCGATAGATGACATGACGTCGGAAGAGCTGGCGGTCGCTTTGCAGTACATCCGGCAGTTTGACGGAGTCATTGATGTCACTCATCACACCTCCTTCGGCAAGAAAGGTCGAATGGTATTTGATGTCAACGTCATGTGTTTGCCGGAGAGAGAGCCTACAGTTAGTCGTCTGTGTTTTTCTGAAACCAGCACGCTTGGAATGCGCATTCAGTTGTTGGCACGCAGGGTATTAAGGCGAGATGAGTTGCGGGTTGAGGACGACATGGGTACTGCTGGAATAAAAGTGGTGAAACGACCGCTAGCCTGTAATGGCGATGAGCAGAATACGCTGAAGGTTGAGAGTGACGATCTGCGACGACTGCCAGGGTTGCACGCCCGCCGTGAGCGCTCAAGGCAACTTGCTAAAACATCTGCAATTCAATGTGATTCGCTTGATGGGTCGAAGGGCGTTGATTGATATGTCGAACGACACACCTCGATCAACGCGGTTTGACGTTACATTGCGTTTTGATGCGTTGACCGGAATGCTGGCCCGGTACGATCAACTGGCGGTTGCCATCAGTGGCGGCGTGGACAGTACAACGCTGGCAGCTGTTGCCAACAACGTGTTAGGTGATCAAGCCATGATGATTCATGCTGTGTCACCCGCGGTGCCACCTGATGCCACGGCACGTGTGCAGGCGTGTGCGTTGCGCTATGGATGGAATTTGAAGGTTGTTGATGCGGGAGAGTTTTCTGATACAGACTACCGGCAGAACCCTGTTAACCGATGCTACTACTGCAAATCAAATCTTTATCAGCGAATACACGAAGTGTGGGATGGTGCCGTTGCCTCGGGAGCAAATCTTGATGATCTCGGCGATTATCGCCCCGGGTTGGTGGCCGCCAGTGAAAAGCAGGTGGTGCATCCTCTGATTGAGGCCGGTATTGATAAAGCAACGGTAAGGAAAATTGCCACAAGGCTCGGTCTTGAAACTGTGGCCGATCTGCCAGCACAGCCTTGTTTGTCGAGCCGAATCGAAACAGGTATAGCCATTGATGCCAACGATCTGATGTTTGTGCATAAGATAGAAAGTCTGTTGACAGAGCGATTAGGCGCGGGAGATATCCGGTGTAGAATCGGTGCTGCTGGCGTGCGCATCGAAGTCGCTGATAACTTGCAACGTAAAAACGCTGCGTATTGGCAAAAGGTTTGCGTCGAGGTGACTCAATTGATCAGTGACAATGGCCGGCTGCTCGCCGGATTTACCGACTATGAACGCGGTAGTGCTTTTCTGACTGACGTCAAGCAGGTTCATCCGAGTGGATCCGCTAATGAGTGATAGTGTTCGTTTTGATTGGCTACGCGAAGAGCGTTCGGGGATTCCGGAAGTTGTTTTTGGGTTGGGGAAAACAAGTGCTCAACTGATAAACATCGTAGATAGTGCCATTGAGCGTGGACAACGCATTCTGATGACGCGTGTTGATGGTGAGAAAGGCTCTGAGCTTCTCCGGCACTTCAATAGTCATGTAAGTTGGCACGAGCCATCCAGTACCGTAAGTGTTGGCTCAACTGTGGATGCCGGGGAATTACCTGACGCTCCGCGGGTCGCGATAGTGGCAGCCGGAACATCAGATCATGCATTGGTTGCTGAGATTGAGCAAAGCCTGAAATTTCTGGGTGTGCAATCGTCGAGTTATGTCGACGTGGGAGTGGCCGGATTGTGGAGACTGACCACAATAGCTGACGAACTGAATGGGTATCCTTTGCTGATTGCTGTTGCCGGCATGGAGGGTGCGTTATTCAGCGTATTGGCCGGGCTGGTAACGGGGCCGGTAATCGCAGTGCCATCGTCTGTTGGCTACGGGGTTTCCGCTGGTGGGCATGCCGCCCTCAATTGCGCGTTAAGCAGTTGTGCACCGGGTATTGCCGTGGTCAATATCGACAATGGGTTTGGCGCGGCCGCGCTGGCAGTCAAGATGCTTAGCTTGCCAGTGGCACTGGCAAACACTTGATATTCAGCGTGGAATATCCATTCATACAAGGTACAAAGTACATAAAAGCTGGCTATGGTTGGCGTCTAGCCAGAATAACCCCTGCCAATGCAACGACGAAACCTGATATCTGCCAGATGCTCAGCGTTTCCTCGTAAATCTTCCAGCTCAACAGTGCGGTGAGTGGGGGGACGATAAACATAAGGCTGCTGGCCCGGGTGGCGCTGCCTGAACGCACTAGCCAGGTGAGTATGGTAAAACCGCCAATTGACAGGACAAGCACGGCCCAGATCAGATAACTCATGGCAGTTACATTAATCGCAAATACTGGCTCGGCAAACACGAGCGCCATGACAACCATGACGAGTACGGCTCCCAGCGTCTGAAAGGTAACGGAGCTGAGTAACCGGACGCTGCTGATTGATGATTTTTGCAGCAAGGTACCGGTGGTAATAGCGCCAACGCTCAATATAGCGGCAAATAGTACCCAGTGAAACGATACTGTATTGTCTGGTGCTGCGCCGGTTGTTGCCTGGTATTCGCTCAGAATATTGGGAGCAAGAGCCATGGTGACGCCAACAAGGCCAATCATCAACCCCGCCTTGGTCAGTGGCGTTATATTTTCCTTGAATAGATACCAGGCAAAAACTGCGGTTATCGGTGGTTGCATTGAACCCATCAACGACATGACGCCGGCTTCAAGCCCGTGTGAAACTGCCCAGAAGCCAGGCCCAAGGTAAAGGGCTTGCATGAAAGCCCCGGAAGCCATAAGTCGCCAGATCTGACTTCGCTCAGGTACAGGCGAGCGGAACAACATCATGGCAACAGCGAATATGATTGTTACACAGGCAAATCTGGTCAGTAAAAACAGGAAGGGGTCGATCTGGCCTGATATACCGCGCGCTACAACAAATCCGCTGGACCAGATAATAACGAAGAGCCAGGCAGCGGAACTCTGGATCATGGGGAAACTTTACAGGCGAGCGGGAAAAGTTGAGACAAGGAATACATTTTGTGATGCATGTTTCCGAATGATGGCTCATTTTTGAGAGCAAGCATCATTCTGCATTAACCGGTGCTCGACAAGTCATTCTTGCTCAAGATGGAAGAATCAGCGGGGAATCGAGCGGCAAGGACTCAGAGACAATTACAGGGTATTCACTTACTGGCACAGCTGGTGATAATACCGAAGAGTTTCATTAATTTGCAATTTCAACAACGCTTGAGCCTCTATAATAGGGTTGCGACTATCTGGCCCGGTTCATAGGTAAAACCTCGCATCAGATACTAAAGACCGGGCAGATACCTGCCGGCGATCCATGGATACTTAATGAAAATCTATTTCAACACTTTATTCGCTGTATTTCTTGCAACAACCCTTGTCGCCTGTTCCGACACGAGTACCGCACCTGTTCAAAATGGCCCGGACGATGCAGGAGGGTCTGACATCGGAGGTGGGACGGTTACAGCTCCGTCGGATGACAATCCCGGCACGGGCAGTGATCCAGATATCGATGCACCGACAGATCCGGTAGGGCCTCCACCCAATCCAGATCTGGGTGAACCTCAGGTTCCCACGCTTGACGATCCCCTGGCAGATGCAGTTCCTTCCCCCAATGCTGATGATCCGTTTGGATTTGGGCTGGACTTCGATGGTGAGGCGGCAGTACCTGGAGGCCCGCCTTCTCAACCGAAAAATCTGCGGCTTGATCTGGTGTCCAATAACTGGGCGGAGATTAACTGGGCACCTTCCAATGATGATGGGGAAGTTGTGGAATACATCATCCGGCGCGACGATAGCGTCGAATACAGAATCCGCGCTGACCAGACTGATCCATCGGGCGGCACTCAGGAAGAAATAAACAAATACTGGAACACCACTTCATTCATCGATTGTAATTTTACGCGATTCGATCTGCGGTTGCATGCATGTGGTGATGGACGTCAACCTATACCGGGCACAACCTACATTTACAGCGTGACGGCTGTCGATAACGAAGGTCAGGAATCAGCAGCTTCAGAGCCCTTGTCGGTTACGTACTTGCTTGAAAGGAACGCGCCGGTACCAAATTATGATGACTTCTTCCGTAATCCTGATGACAGTTTTGTTCAGGACAACGACCTTTCATCGCCGCAATTTTTCTTGAACAATGGCTTTGAGATGGTGTTTGAGGATGATTTCAATGGCGACTCGCTTGATCTGACCAAATGGCAGACACGGCTCACTTGGGGCGATGAAACCATTATCAATGGTGAGCAACAGTACTTCGTCAATACGCAGGACAATCCGGACTTTGGCTATGATCCGTTCAAATTCACGGGTGAGTCTATGGTTATCGAGGCTATACCTGTGCCAGAGGAATTGCGTGCCAATCTTCCGGATGCTTGTGATGATGGAACACGATCGGATGTTGATCAGTGCGAATTTTTGTCGGGTGCGCTGTCCTCGTTTGACCGGTTCTCGTTCTTGTACGGTTATACAGAAGGACGCTTTAAAGTCAGTGGTGCCCCAGGTGCCCTGTCTACTTTCTACCTCTATCATCGCTATAAGGGGACTGGCACATCGTTTCATGCGCCAGAGATCGATATTATGGAATATCTCGGTGAGAACCCTTTTGGAGATGAAGACGCGTTTCAGACCTACCACTACGAAACACCGTCACCCATTGGTATCGTCAAGCGCTCTGCACCAACGATGGCGGCGGCTAACCCAGCGGGTGTCCGCTATGGTGATGACGGGCAGTGGCACACTTTCGGCGTACTCTGGGAGCCGCAACTGGTTATCTGGTACATCGACGGTATTGAAGTCAAACGACTGTTCGGGCCACAGGTATCGCGCCGCCCAATGAACGTTATCAATTACCTGGTTGCCGGCAGTGATTGGGCGCCGACGCCGGATATTCTCAACGAAGCTCAGTTTCCGATGCAATTTGAGGTGGACTACATCAGGGTGTACGCGCGTGGTCAGTACATAGACAACGCAAACTATGGTCCTAGTGACTAGTCACAAGACGTTATATTTGCCTGTCGGCATATTCGCCGATGGGTAAACTGGGGAGTGCTATGGCACAGCGCTTGAGCTAATATACTTGTCGCTTAACGAGTTAGAGAGTTACTTCCCATGCTGATTGCCGATATTCTTCGCGAGAAAGGTGCCCATGTTGAGACCACCACCTCCGGGACCTTGCTCAAGGATGCTATCAAGATGCTTGCCTCGCAGCGTATAGGTGCCTTACTCGTCAGCGAAGATGGACGTACCATCGATGGCATTCTCAGTGAGCGCGATGTGGTCCGGGCTCTTGCCGATGAGAGTGTGGAATTTGCTTCACAAAAAGTGGCAGACCTGATGACTCGTGGCGTTTTCACTTGCGGGCCGGATGCAACGATCTCCTCGGTGATGGAATTGATGGACGAAAAACGCATTCGACATGTTCCAGTAACAGTCAATGACGTGTTGGCAGGTGTCGTCAGTGTGCGTGACATCGTTAACGCACGGTTGCAGGAAGCTGAAATGGAGCGTCAGGAGCTGACCAATTACATTGCTGGCTCCATTTCTTAGTGAGTTGTGTGTAATGTCTTCAAAGTCTCCCTATCAGATTGCATTGCTGGGTGCCGGCAGAATCGGCAAGGTGCATGCGGCCAACATCTACCAGCATGCCGATACCGTGATCAAGTATGTGGTCGATCCATTTGGTGATGCCGCGGCTGAGTTGGCAGACAAGACAGGCGCAACCGTGGTTGAGCCTGCTGATGTCTTTGGCGATGAATCGATTGATGCCGTTGTCATTTGCTCTGCTACCGATACACACGCTGACTTTATCGAGCAAAGCCTGCTGGCTGGGAAAGCTGTTTTCTGTGAAAAACCGATAGATCTATCCATTGAGCGAGTAAATGCTCTTCTGGAAAAGACTGCCGATTGCAAAGCGCCGCTATTTGTCGCGTTCAACCGGCGTTTTGATCCGGCGGCCAGTGCCTTGCACGATCGTGTGCTTGCCGGGGATATCGGTGATGTTGAGCTTGTAACGGTAATTTCCAAAGACCCGGAGCCACCTCCACTCGCTTATGTGAAAGTGTCTGGTGGGTTGTTTCGTGACATGACGATCCATGATTTCGACATGGCTAGGTTTATGTTGGGAGAGGAGCCCACCAGCTTGGTCGCTACGGCTTCTGCACTGACAAGCGATGAAATAGCCTCCGTAGGTGATATCGATACCGCTTGTGTTACGTTGCAGTGTGATAGTGGCAAAATTGCCGTTATCACCAATTCCAGACGTGCCTGTTTCGGCTATGACCAGCGAATTGAAGTTCATGGCTCGCTGGGTTCACTGCGAACGGAGAATGTACCTGCGACAACGCTCGTGCTGGAACGAGCAGAGGGCGTTCGTCGTGAGGCTCCGATGCATTTTTTCCTTGAACGGTATGCTGATGCATATCGGCTGGAGTGGCAGCACTTTGTCGATGTGCTGGCTGGTAAGTGCCGGCCTTCATCTACTGCTGTGGATGGTCAGCGTGCGCTGCTTATCGCGGAAGCGGCTTATGAATCGTTGAGCACCGGTCAGCGAGTATCTATTGCCTAGCGGTGTTTAAACTTCTGTGGTTGTCATTTGGGTTTTCCTTGCTAAGCTAATTGGATGTTGCCTTCAACCGTCACAGAATTCACCCCATTTGCCTCATTGATCGGTGGTGTGCTGATTGGTTTGTCAGCGCTACTGGTGCTTTTGCTTTTTGGGCGAATAGCAGGTATTTCGGGGATTACGACAGGCGCTTTTCTTACGCCGTCCAAAGATTGGTTGTGGCGTGTGGCATTTCTCTCAGGGCTCGTTCTGGCGCCTTTGTTCATGACCTGGCTGGGTCAGGACCAATGGGGGCTGGCTTTCTTGAGCACGTTACCCGTCTCACTCAATATTGCAGGTATGGCACTGGCAGGCCTGGCGGTAGGCATCGGAACTGTGCTGGGTTCCGGATGTACTTCGGGTCACGGAGTCTGCGGTCTCGGCCGATTATCAGGGCGCTCATTGGTCGCTGTGATCATTTTCATGACAACAGCAGCCGTGACCGTTGCTGTGCTACGGCACATTGCCTGATGCTCAGGCCCCTGTTTTCTCATGCAGCTCCGGGACTCGTTGCAGGCTTGTTATTTGGTGTGGGTTTGCTCGTTTCCGGCATGGCTAATCCGGCTAAAGTGCTTAATTTTCTTGATGTTCTGGGTCATTGGGACCCCAGCCTGGCCTTTGTGATGGCGGGGGCGGTGGCTTGTACCGTGGTCGGATATCCTCTGGTTCAGCGAAAATCGCATCCTGTATTCAGTACAAGCTTCGATATGCCAACGCGCCGCGACATTGACAAGCAGCTCGTGGTTGGTGCCATGCTATTTGGTTTCGGTTGGGGAGTTAGCGGCTATTGTCCCGGACCGCTATGGACATCGTTGGCAGGACTGGCTCCCGGTACGTTTGTTTTTGCAGCATTCATGCTTGTCGGTATGTGGGGTGCGTCAAAGTGGAAGCAACAAGCCTTGACGTAGATCGTCAGGCTGTCAGCCCCTCACCGAGGCACAACTTGCGAGTCTCGACTCTTTCGGGTGTCTGGATGGTTGCGGCACATCACTGACGTTGTTGACATCAGCAAGACGTGCCAGTCGATTGAGTTCACTTCGCAGGCGTTTGAGTCGAGTGGCGCTATTTTGCTCTCCCGGTTCAAGCCACCATGCCAGGACATCGAGGGTATCGGTTTTCCTGTTGGCCTTCAGATCGACCCGTGCAACGATCTTGTCAGCCTCCAGAACAGGGTAGACATAGTAACCGTACTGCCGTTTCGCAGCTGGTGTGTAGATTTCGATACGATACTGCATGCCAAACAACTGTTGCAGGCGTGTCCGATCACGAACTATCGGGTCGAATGGGCAGATAATTCTCATGCGGCGACAAGGCTCCTGCAGCGCTTCCAGAGTGGTGGCAATGCTTGCGGGGGCATATCGTTGCAGAACTGCTCCTTCATGAGTCTCCACCATTACCTCGCAGACTCTGGACGTATTCTGTTTAATCCAATGCTTCACTTCATCCAGATCACAGGCATCGTAAAACCGCTGAATTTCATTGGCTGTGGCAAATCCCAGACGTTGTAGCGCCGCGCTACACAGGAAGTCAATCTGCTCTTTCTCACTGTACGATGTGGTGAGTACATCAGTGGGGATGAGGCGACTGGCGAGGTCGTAGTATTTGATAAAACCCTGGCGGTGAGAAACGCACAAATCGCCTTTGAGCCATAGATAATCCAGCGCCAGTTTATGTGGTGGTCGCATCCACGCATGTATTGATTTGTCGGCGCGCTCTTTGTGAATATTTGCAAAGTCTCGTGAACACATCGGACCCTCTTTTTCTATTCGCGCGATAATCTGTTTCTGCACTTTAGCGCTAGCTACGTGTTTGCCCAGAGTGCCATGCTTGTATATATCGCTACGTCGCCTGTGTTGACGTTGCCAGAAAGGATGAAGATCCATCGGGAGGATAACAGCGTCATGGCTGAAGTGCTCGAAAACCTTGGGTGTTGCACCCAGCAACGTGTTGTATTCATCTTGTCTGTAAGCGGAATGTCTGCTCCAGAGAATATGGTGATGTGCACGGGCGACGGTGCTGATCGAATCCAGCTGCACCATCCCGAGCTGGCGTACAGTGTCTAGGACGGTATGTTCAGATCGGACAGTATGTGGGGCAGCCAGCATACCTTGCAAGTGTAGCCACAGACGCCTCGCTTGACGATTGTTGATGGTGAGCGATGAATTAGGCATACAGGGCAAATATCTGTGTGGAATGTCCGATCAGTTACAATGTATGGTATCGCGTCGCAATAGCGGCGTTGTTAATCACTTGAGGAGAGCGTTATGAGTCTTGTAGGAACACTTGGACGTATTGCTGTAGGCGTGGCCATGGCCAAAGGTGTTGGAAAAATGATGAACGCCGGCCGAAGTGGCGGCGGTGGTGGTTTGGGTGGTGCCTTGGGTGGCGCTCTCGGAGGCGGTGGTGCCGGTGGTGGTCTGGGCGGTTTGTTAGGCAGCGTTTTGGGTGGCGGCGGCGCAGCCGGCAGCAGCGGCGGTCTGGGCGGTCTTGGTTCTTTGCTGGGCGGCGGTGCCGCTGGTGGTGGCATGGGCGGTGGCCTTGGCGGATTACTCGAAAGTATCTCCGGTGGTGGCTCTGCTGCAGGCAATGCAGGCAATACAGCGCCGTCGAGCGGCAGTCTGGGTCATTTGCTCAACGGAGCTTTGCAGGGTAACAGTATTCCCGAGCCTGAGCCTGCACAGGAAGATATGGCTAAAATTCTGATTCGCGCTATGGTCAACGCTGCCAAATCAGATGGTGAAATCGACCAGACTGAACAACAGAAAATTGTCGCCAACCTAGGCGATGAGGTTAGTGATGAAGAGCGGCAATTCGTCATCAGTGAAATGAGATCGCCACTGGATGCTCAAGGATTTATCAACAGTATTCCACAGGGCGCTGGTCCTCAGGTTTACATGATGTCTCTGTTGGGCATTGATCTTGATTCGCGCGAAGAGGCTCAGTACCTTGATACACTTCGCAAGGGTGTTAGCATGAGCGAAGAGGAAGCCAATGCGATTCACCAGAAGCTGGGTGTACCGACACTCTACAGCTAGGCCGGATGGTTCATGAATCTGGCGGTTTCATGAATAACCCCGGCTCGGCGATGCCAACTTTCCATATCCGGCCCAGGGTTTCGGGTTGACAGGAGACACAAGTTGTATCGCAAAGCATCACGTACTGCGGCAGCGCTTCTGATCGGTTTTGTAACGATCTTTAGCGCAGCCTGTGTTCATGACAATATCGATACTGCCATTCTTGCAGATTCTCGTTTACCGAGAATAACCGGTCAATCGGCCGGACACTCTTCTGACCAGTCCTTCGATGCCTACCGGTCATCTGTTGATCAATGGCTGGCAGAACGTACCATGGCGCACAGAACACCCGAAGCTCGGATGCTCAACCTGCCGTTCGAACTTGCTGCCAATCCTACTGTTCCTTATCGCGGACGTTTCCTGCTGTTTCATGGGCTCAATGATTCAACCTATGTCTGGCAACCTCTCGCATCTGAGCTATCGCAGCGCGGATTTGATGTTAGGGCAATCTTGTTTGACGGCCATGGATCAACGCCTGAGGATATGCTGGATGTTCGCTGGGAATGGTGGCTGGAGAGTGCCAGAGAGCATCTGGCATTCTGGCAGGATCATAACGTGCCCATGTTTCTGGGTGGGTTTTCCATGGGAGCCGTTATCGCTACATGGCTATCGCTGGATAACCCCGATATTGCGGGCTTGCTGCTGATTTCACCGGCGTTTGAGAGTCGTCTCAATCACTACCTACGTTGGTCAGGGATTTATGCCCGTTTCAAACCCTGGGTGTTCGGTGGCATGATCAGGGAGGACAACCCGATCAAGTACAACTCTATTCCCGTGAATTCAGGTTGGCAATATTACCAGTTGACGCGGGGTTTGAAGCGCCGTTGGTCAAGACAAGATCGTTTGGAGATGCCCGTGCTGATGGTCGTAACTGAAGATGACTCGGTTGTCTCAACGATTTATACAAAAAAACTGTTCACTCGGCGATTTGTATCAATAGAGTCAAGGTTACTGAGTTACTCTTCAGAGCTTGCGAAGTTGGCGGAACAGCGATCTATTCATGACGAAGAGCGGTTTGTCTATCGTTCGTCGTTTTTTCCAGATCGACGTATTCTCAATCAGTCTCATCTCGGCCTGATGTACCCTCCCGAAAACCTGTTGTTCGGGGAGCGCGGCAAGGTATTGGTCTGCAACGGTAATGAGTATCCCGTGTATTCTGCCTGCATGCACTCATCCCGTCATTGGTATGGTGCGCAGCATACACCTTCACCAGATGGCGTGCCTGTTGCACGTACCACGTATAATCCCGACTGGCAGGCCATGCTGGATCTCGTGGACAACGTATTGCTGACAGGTAGTGCCGATCAGTAGTGTGTTTGGCGGAACATTTATGGGTTACGGACTGTCAGTAACACCATCCGCTACAATATGCGTATCGGTTTTGTTGGAGATTACTGTTTTCTGATGGCAAGCGCCACTTCCTATCACGATGTGTCTTTTGACGACCTGGTCGCCTGTCCTGGCTGTGATGTGTTGCATCACAAACGGCAGCTGCAACCTGGTGAATTCGCGCGTTGTGAACGATGTAACGATGTTATCCAGACGTGCAAGCCGCACACCGTCGATCGTACGTTGGCAGCTACGCTGGCTGCGTTGACATTGTTGTTATTAAGCCTGTTCACACCTTTTCTGTCGTTGTCCCGCGCAGGAATCGAGAGCAGTATTTCATTGCTTGATGCTGTTCAATCCTTATGGGAATCGCAGATGCGATGGCTTGGCCTGACGACGCTGGCGTTGATTGTACTGTTACCTCTAGGCCGGCTACTGCTGATGGGATTTGTTCTCGTTCGGCTTCGTTTAAAGCGTAAGGTACGTCGTTCCATGCGTATTGCGTTTCGCTGGGCTTTGAAGCTTGAACCCTGGGCGATGGCTGACATTTTCATGGTCGGAGTGGTTGTTTCGCTGGTAAAAATCAGCACACTTGCTAATCTGTCCGTTGGCATTGCGTTCTGGGCATTACTGGCGTTGGTGGGTGTTTCCTGGCTGATTAGTTCAGCGTTATGCAAGGACACGATATGGACACAACTCAGACAGGATCAGTAACTGCTCGGGAGCTCGGGCTAAAAAGTTGCTCCAGTTGTGGCTGCCTGCAGAGGATTGTCAATGAGCAGCCGTGTCGTCGGTGTGGTGCCGCTGTCGTAACACGTCGCCCCATGAGTGTTCAGCGTACATGGGCATTTCTTCTGGTTGGCATGATTACCTATATTCCCGCCAACATCATGCCAATCCTGATCACCGATTCCTATCTGGGCAATGTCGAAGACACTATCTTGAGTGGGGTGTTTTCCTTGATTGCCACAGGAAGTTACTTTGTTGCCGGTGTGGTTTTCTTTGCCAGTATCTGTATTCCCATTGCCAAATTTCTGATCATAGCTCTGCTGGCATTGAGCCTGCAGTTCACCTGGGACATGTCTGAACATACACGTCATCGTCTGCATGCCGTGACAGAGTTTATTGGCAGGTGGTCTATGATTGATGTGTTTGTAGTGGCGGTTCTGGCAGCACTCATACAGCTGGGTACTATCATGACCATAACGCCGGGTCTTGCTATCGGTGCATTTGCGGTGTCGGTGGTGTTTACCATGCTTGCAGCGAGTTCGCTGGATCCACGTCTGTTGTGGGACACTCAAGATTCACACACTCCGTTAAAAAATAGCCCATCCGCAACTTTATGACACTCACACCAGAGAAGAGAACTCATGGATTCTAAATCGCCCTCAACGTCCAGGTTATCACATGGACGAGATGGCACCTTTCGGATCTCACTCGCGTGGGCATTGCCACTTGCTGCTGTGCTTTTCGCAGGCTACGTGCTCTGGCAATCCTATTCGGAGCGAGGGCCTCTGGTTGAGATTACGTTTGAAAACGCAGGCGGTGTGAAAGCGGGCGAGACGCGAGTTCGTCGCAATGATGTTGACGTCGGGCGAGTGGAGACAGTACGTCTGGCTGACGACCTAAACTCGGTTGTCGTCAGTGTCCGTATGGATCCTCAAGTAGCTCCGTATCTGGATGACAACACACGCTTCTGGATTGTCAACGCGCGCATCAACACCACTGAGATATCAGGTCTGGCGACGTTGCTTTCGGGCTCTTATGTGGAAGTGGACTGGGATGATCAGCTAGGTGAGCGTTCAACGAAATTTGTTGGTTTGAGAGAGCCTCCACTGACAAAACGAGGCACACCTGGCCTGCGTTTGACCATCGCTGCGGAAGAGGCAGGGTATATTTATGTGGGTTCACCAGTGTTTTTACGCCAGATTGAAGTGGGTAGGGTGGAGCGACGCCGACTTTCCAGTAATGCTACTCAAGTGCTATTCGATATTTTTATAGAAGCGCCGTATCACAACAACGTTTATCCGGATACGCGCTTTTTTGGTGTTTCCGGTGTCGAAGGAAAAGTCGATGCCGAGGGCGCATCGGTAAGGATTGAGTCCATGTCTGCTCTGTTCACCGGTGGTATCGCGTTTGAGAATCCGCCAGAAATAACCCACACTAGACCGGTAGGGCCGAATGGTAAACGCTTCAAGTTGTTTGACTCACGTTCCGAGGCAAGAGACAGTATTTTCGATGGTGAGGAAGATCAGCGCTATCGGTTCATTGCGGAGTTCGAAGGTTCGGTCAAAGGTCTGCGGCGTGATGCGCCCATTGAATACAACGGTTTGAAGGTGGGGCGCGTGGGTGCTGTTTCAGTAACGCTTCCACAGAGTGCTGGTGACCCGGGTAGTGCCGTTGTCATGATGCAGTTTCAGCCCAGTAGGCTCGGTTTTGCCAATATCTCACGAACACAATGGCATGAGAAGTTCTCGTCATTAGTGGCTAATGGTATGCGTGTTCAGCTGGCTACCGGCAATTTGCTCACAGGTTCGCTAATTGTCAAACTGGTGTCAAAACCAGATCTGGGTGATGAGCAGATTGATTTTGATGCCCAGCCGTATCCGTCGATTCCAGTCATCGCATCCAATGTGGAAGCTGTTACCGCCGATGTGGAAACACTGGTCAAGAACCTCTCGGAGTTACCTCTCGACAGCCTCGTTATCTCTGCCACGCAGTTACTTAACGATGCTCGCGAGCTGATAGCGAGTCCTGATGTGGCATCATTGCCTGCGCAGCTGGCAAGTTCCATGGAGTCGTTGTCACAGGCCAGTGCCGGGTTGCCGGAAATGGTAGCTTCATTAACCACGGCGTCTGAAAACGCCAATGATGTGATGGAAGGTTTATCACCCGATTCAGAGATTTATATTGAGTTGTCAGCTGCTGCCCGTGAGCTGCGAATTGCTGCCAAGTCCATTGCAGCATTTGCTGAACTTCTTGAAGAAAACCCTAGCGCTGTATTTACGGGAAGATAGTTTATGACTCATAGCAAACGGAAGTTTGTATCCATATTGATGGCTGCTGCAGTGCTCGGTTTGTCAGCATGTATCAGTGGTCCCCCGCCGAAATTGTATCTCCTGGATGCTAATATCATTGAAGGTGTGAACGATGAGTCAACAACGGCATCGATCACGGCATTGGGGATCAGTCAGGTAAAACTGCCCGGCTATGCCAGCGACCCGCGAATTGCCAGCAACCACAGCGATGGATCCATTGAGCTGCTGGATGCTCAGCGGTGGGCTGAAGAGCCGGAAGATGCGATAACGCGTCTACTCGCTGAACGTCTGAGGGATCGCGCGACAGCTACAGTGCTAGTTGAACCGTGGCCGCGTGATTATTCACCTCAGGCACGAGTTGAAGTGGTTTTTGATCGGCTGCTAAGTGAGCCGGATGGAGGCGCTCATCTGGCAGGTCAGATCCAGTTGTTGTCTGGCAATGGCCGAAGGCTGCTTCAATCCGTACCGTTCGATTTCCGAGAGCCGGGGCGGTCAAACGATATTGCAGAATTCTTTAAAGTGGTGGCACTTGGCGTTGACGATGTTGCGCGAATTGCGGTTGAAAGCCTGTTGGCCATGAGATCTGGATCATGAGTGTCAAGGTGGTCGTATGGGGAGAGAACGTTCATGAAAACACCAACAAGGATGTACGCTCGCTGTATCCGCAAGGCATGCACGCCTGTATCGCAGAAGCGCTCAATAAGCGAGCAGACATACAGGCAAACACCGCCACCTTGCAGCAAGCTGAACACGGGTTAAGTGTCGACATACTGGCGGATACGGATGTGCTGGTGTGGTGGGGTCATGCGGCGCATGGCGATGTCAGTGATGAGATCGTCGATCGTGTACAGCAACGCGTGTGGGAAGGCATGGGTCTCATTGTTTTGCACTCCGGGCACTTCTCGAAAATATTCAAACGCATGATGGGAACGCCTTGTTCGCTTACCTGGCGCGAAGCGGGAGAGAAGGAGAGGCTGTGGTCGATTAACCGCTCGCACCCTATCTGTAACGGTATTGATGAATTTTTTGAGTTGCCTCAATCTGAAATGTACGGGGAACCCTTTACCGTGCCGGAACCCATGGAGACGGTGTTCATCTCCTGGTTCGAAGGTGGGGAAGTATTTCGCTCCGGGCTTACCTGGCAACGCGGTGCAGGAAAGATTTTCTATTTCGGTCCCGGCCATGAAACCTACCCTATCTACCATGATATTAACGTGCAGACTGTGCTCGGCAATGCCGTGCTTTGGGCGGCTAATTCCTCCAGGCCTTGGACAGCAATTGACCAGGCTCCCAACAGACCGGTAGCGGAGGCGTTGGAACCCATCGAACAACGCGGATTGAGTCTGCATCAGGACGGCGAAGAAGGGTTCAAATAGCGTGCTTGATATCCTTATCGTAGGCACCGGCCGTATGGCTGCCACACACGCGGAGCGATTCAGCGAAATAGAGGGAGTGCGTGTTCTAGCGGCGGTTGACGTGGACAAAGCTCGCGTTCAGGAGTTCGTGGCAGAACATGACATACCTTTCGCCTACCATGACCTGAGCGATGCACTGTCGAAACATCGGTTTTCCGCATGTTCTGTGGTCACCCCTGATGCCTTTCATGCGTCGGTATCCATTGCCTGCCTGGATGCCGGCCTGCCGGTCTTGTGCGAAAAGCCCTTGTCCGATTCGCTCGAACAGGCAGATGCCATGGTTGATGCTGCTCAACGGGCAGGGCTTATGACCATGGTCAATCTCAGCTACCGTACGTCAGGTGCACTTCATCAGGCGAGGCGTTATGTGGACGTCGGGAAGCTGGGTGATATACGCCACGTTGAAGCTTCGTATCGACAGAGCTGGTTAGCCACTGACTATTGGGGTGATTGGAAAACCGAGGATGCCTGGCTATGGCGACTGTCTACAGACCATGGTTCGCTGGGAGTGTTGGGAGATATCGGGATTCATATTCTTGACTACTTGTGCGCAGGTGTTGGCCAGGAGATCGCAGGATTACAGTGCAGACTGCAAACCTTTGATAAAGTGCCGGGTAATCGAATTGATAGTTACAATCTGGATGCAAACGACAGTTGTGTGATGAATTTAGAACTTGCCAACGGCGCTTTGGGTGTTGTGCATATGTCTCGCTACTACACCGGATATATGAACGATCTGGCGCTATCGATTCATGGGACTGATGGTGCACTAACGGTAAGTACAGGACAGAATGGCGATCAGATCGGCATGTGTCTGGGCGAAGATATGCATACCCAGACGTGGACATCAATGACTTGCGAAAATCAACCTGATACCTTTGAGCGATTCGTGGATGCGCTGCATTCGGGCTCTCGTCCAATGCCCGATTTTGCTCACGCTGCAAAATTACAGCAGTATCTCAGTCTTGGATTTGAAAGTCATGAGAGTTGTCGCTGGGTGAATTGCATTTAGCAGGTATCGTAATGTCGCACGCGTCACATCGCTATTTGGACTTTGAACGAATGGCTCTGACTTAAAGTATAAGTACTTGTATTGTGGAGAAAAAGGCTGGCCCGACTATTACGCTTTGGGTATCCAGTTACACCCATAGCAATCGAGTACGTGACAGGCCGTAAAAATCTGAGTGACTTGTTATGTCAAAAGGAACGATATATATATTCTGTGGGAAAATGGCGTCTGGCAAAAGTACTCTTGCCGCACAGATTTCACAACAGAATGCTTTGACCCTGATAAGTGAAGACGCTTTACTGGGTACTCTTTATCAAGACCAGGTTGTCGACGTATCAACTTATGTCCAATTTTCCGGAAAGATCAAGTTGGCAATAAAACCGATCCTGGTAGATCTACTTAAAAACGGGACATCGATAGTATTGGATTTTCCAGCCAACACTGTCGATCAGCGAAAATGGATAAGGGATATTGTCTTACAAGCAGGTGCCCACGCTGAATTTCACTACTTGAATGTCCCTGATTCAATATGCAAGGCTCGGCTTAGGCAAAGAGCCGTGAAAGAACCTGAAAGGCATGCGACCGATACTCTGGATATGTTTGATGCTGTAACGAGATTTTTTGAACCTCCCTCGAACGATGAAGGCTTTGAAATAATCAATCACCAGTAAGGTTAAGCTGGCGCGTTAATTTGGTTTTCGGTGACCGTGCGTATCGCACTTTGGTCAGTATTTCACCACCGCCCATGTTGCTCTCACTGATTCGGAATAGCGCAGTGCATACGATAAAGAACAATTCGGGAACATTCACGGTGTATAGTATTTTTTCCGGAACCGAAGGTAGCCTCAAAGGGCGGTGTATTTTGACAATTTTTAGATTTGCCTGTGCGTGATCCTCGCTATAACTGTCTTTTTGAATCGATAGAAATCGGCCCTCTGAGTACACGTAACCGATTTTATCAAGTACCGCATTGCACTGGCATGGGTCATCGTTATCCTCAGGCAGAGGCGCGAGTGAGAGGGATCAAGGCCGAAGGTGGCTGGGGTGTAGTCTCCACTCAGGAAACTGAAATCCATCCTACTTCTGATCTGACGCCGTCCAACCAGGCTCGTCTATGGGGAGCCGAGGATATTCCCGCTTTGAGGCTGGTAACAGATGCTATCCATGAACATGGCAGCCTGGCGGCTATCCAGTTAGCCCACAATGGATTGCATTCGTCCAACCGCTATTCGCGAGTGCCACCACTGGCACCCTCCGCAGCAATAGTAGATTGCGATGATCCGGTGCAGGCGCGCGGTATGAGCAAATCCGATATAAGAGAATTTCGTAGATGGCATGTATCGGCCGCTTTGAGAGCCAAAGAGGCCGGGTTCGATATCGTCTATGCCTATGCGGGACATGAGATGACCCTGCTCCACCATTTCATGTTATCCCGATTCAACCATCGCACGGATGAATACGGAGGCTCGCTTGAGAATCGCATTCGATTATTTCGAGAAGTCATCGAAGACACCATCGATGCTGTGGGTGATACTTGCGCAGTCGCGGTTCGCCTTGCAGTAGATGAATTGCGTGGCAATGATGGGGTCCAGTATTCAGCTGAAGGACGAGATATTGTAGAAGCGCTCGCAGAGTTACCGGATCTATGGGATGTGAATCTCTCAAATTGGTCCAATGACAGCCAGACGTCTCGCTTTTCTGAAGAAGGCTTTCAAGAGCAGTACACATCGTTCGTTAAATCCGTAACAACGAAACCGGTTGTGGGAGTGGGTAGGTATACATCGCCTGATACGATGGTCAGGCTTATTCGCGCTGGACACCTCGATTTGATTGGCGCAGCGCGTCCCTCTATTGCCGACCCCTTCTTACCTGAAAAAATCGACCGAGGCGAGATTGAAACCATACGCGAATGCATTGGCTGTAACATTTGCACAATGAGTGACAATACGGAGTCTCCGCTGCGTTGTACTCAGAATCCCACCATGGCAGAGGAGTGGCGCAGGGGCTGGCATCCGGAAGTTATTCCACTGTTAAAGAAGCGCGATTCCTATCTGATTGTTGGTGGTGGTCCTTCTGGCCTGGAAGCGGCGCGTGCACTTACCCAACGCGGAGCGGAGGTGACTATCGCTGAGGCGAACACAAGCTGGGGCGGGCGTGTAACAGATGAGGCAGCCTTGCCGGGGCTGGCGGCGTGGGGGAGGGTCCGTGATGTCAGGCTCTGGGAATTGCAACAAGCATCCAATGCGCAGCTGTATCTTGAAAGCGAGATTAGTGCAGCAAATATCCTGGAGTTTGAATTTTCTCATATTGCTTTAGCTACAGGTGCCACATGGCGAGCGGATGGCGTAGGCCGCGAACGACGCTCCCCAATGGCTTTTCTCGATACATCACGCGTGCTTACGCCTGATGATTTAATGAAAAGAGGTGCGGACGCGGTGACGCATGAGGGCCCTGTTGTTGTCTATGATGACGACCGATTTTATATGGCTAGTGTTTTAGCGGAACTGCTAGCCGACTCAGGGCGAATGGTAACTTTTGTCACACCAGCGCCTATAGTCTCTCCCTGGTCCAGACACACTTTGGAGCAAGTGCGGATTCAGAAACGTTTGATTGAAAAGAATATAATCATCAAGCCTCTGAGCACACTAACAGGCATGACCTTGAACACCGCAACATTTTCACCGTTGTATGGTGGCAACGACGAGCAGGTAGCTTGCGCTACCCTGGTACTGGTTACTTCACGCACTCCCAATGATGATCTGTGGTACGAGCTACAGACAATGAAAAATCAATGGGCTGATGCAGGTATTCAAACAATCATGCGGATTGGGGATTGCTATGCTCCCAGTCTCATTGCCATGGCTGTACAGGCCGGACATGCTTATGCACGGAATGTAGAGTTTGATGAAGTGCCAGAGCCCAAACGCGAAGATTTCGGGCATATTCCTATCGCTGTGGACAGTTAAAACCCCAGCTGCGCATGCAGGATGGTATCAAATTTCATGTCTTGCAACAACGCAAGCAGGAAATCTGGATTGTTAAATAACTCGCAGGGAAAACCTTGGTGCCAAAGGATGCCACGAAGAATGCCACCCGTATCGAGTAGCGTTTTGTTAACACGTAACAATGCGCGTTCAAACAACGCAGTATTGCCGAGTGCCTGCTCGTTGGTAACGTAAGCATTCCAGCTGTTGTTTACCAATAAGCGAATTTGCTCTTCAACTATTGGTAGCTTGCTGATTGGAAGCTCCACGTTTAATATACTGCTGGTTTCTGATGCTCCTACGGTGTTATTGCTCAAGTTAAGGCGTCCTTCGTCTGCAGCGGTCTGTGTGCTCATACTCAATTGGACTGGAACATGGAAACCAGGCGATCGCAGTATCTCAACGGGTATTCCAAGACCTTCAGAAGCACCTTCTTGCAGTGGAAAATCCGGCTTACTCAATTTGAGTGAAAACGGAGTGTCACTCGAGTTTGTAGAGCCGTCCGGCTGGCCAGATTCCGATACAGTGATCTCTCTCGAGAAAGCAGAGTAATTTTCATCATAATCGTGCGCTATCACCTTCCACTTTTTTTTCCAGGCCTGCAACCTTCACTTCACTGTAACGCGTGTTGGCGACCGTAGTTAGATAGTCACCATCACGATAAATGTTGTAGCCGCGGACTCCGCGGTCATCGTTTGAGGCATTCCATTCAATACTTACCCGCCCATTCGCAATATCACCCATCAGATTCGTTGGCGGTGAAGGTGCGCTACCAGAACCCGCACTCGTAGCCCCGACCTGCAGTACTAGCTCTTCCGAGCGCTGCGAATAGTTTCGTCGTGGTAGTGAATCAAAGGCAAAAAGATAAAAGCTCATCTGCTCGCCTTCGACCACCGGTCCTGTATAGGTATTGTCAAACACGGTGTCTGCGTAAGCGTTGTTGACGTACACGTTGTAGCCCACACGATCATCGTCGTTACTCGAAGCGGCCCAGGTTATGGTCACCTGCTTGCCAGAGATGGTGCCCTACAAATTAATCGGGGTGCTGGGTGGATCGCCGTCAGCATGCAATAACCCATTGTAAAAGAGTAACGTGGCGAGCACGAGTAGCGAATTGGCAAGGAAGCCTGATCGTTTCATTAGATTAATTCCTTTTAGTCAGGTATAGATGAATGGCACTAACTTAAGCTCGATATTCCTGGCTGAGTTTTTTCCACATTATCAAGTATCTGAAGCTCTGGCGAATAATCTAACAGTATGACTCCCAATTGCATAGGGTTCGAATTTTCAGCTGAACCAGGTGAGACAGCGCTGGCTTGATGAATTAGAAACTGTCTCCAACAGCACTTGTCCTTCAAATGCCTGACTAGCGGCAATACATGAAATGCACGCTACATGCCGGTCATTTCGTTGATTGCCATACGATCCTGTTCTATCATTCGTCGCTCATCGAGCGCGTCAAGCAGGCCATCATGTTCATTCAGCTTACGCAGAAGTCGTTCGGCTGCTGAAATTTCATCGTCCAGTGACTGAGCATGATTGTTTATGCGTTGTTTGCTGTCACTTGAGGTCGCTGATGAATAGCGTTCTATTATCATGGTATGCAATGGGTCGCCAAAACGTTTATCTCGAAGCTCAAGTTGTAATAGCTTGAGTTGCGTTTCCAGTGCGCTGACAAGCTCGCTGTGACTGTTGTCGTTCAGGTCGTCAGGTAGTTCACCCACGTGTTCACAATACAAGGTGAGTAATGCTTGAATATCTTTCGCCTGCCTTGCCTTCAAGCACTCGCTCATCAGTACATGCTTGGCAGCTTTGGCTTCTTCATCCTGTTCTCTATCAGGATGCAGCACTTTGGCCAATTGCCGGAACAAGCGTTCTACCGATAGTTTTTCTTCGAGGGATTTGACAGTGTCTTCAATGGGTGCTTCTATGGTTTTCTCTGTGGAATCTGCGCCTTGCTGTTCCTCATCCCCGTCCCCGCCAACGGCGCTGTTTTGGTCGGTCTGTGTGTACTGGTGCTGTTTCGGGTCCCCGGTATTTTCCTGCTCCTGAAATTCGGGCGACTGGTCATAGTCAGCGCTCATGTTGCTTTCGTCCACTCCCGGTTGATCGCAGGTAGAAAAATTGTTCTTCCGTGCAAGTTTTGCCAGCTGGCTTTCAACCGGGCCGTCATTGTTAAGCAGTGCTACCCATTGAGTACCAAGCAGGCTCGTCTGGTCACGATCTGCAAACGGGTGATCTTGAAGTGAATTCAGGTTTTCGGTGATCCACAGGCCGAGTAGTGATTGGTCTGGAATATCCAGCTCGCCTTGAGAGAAATGTTTAATCAGTTGAGCAGTGACATCGCTCACAGCCTGAGTGAGTTTGTATTCACGTGGCGCAATGTGTCTATTGAACAGTGAATCGACCTGCTGCGCCTGTCGGTCCCATTGATCAAGCTCTTCTCGTGTTTTTCTGATCGCTGCCCACAAATGCAGGTGGCGCTGGCTGTCAGTCTGGGCACGGGTATTGGTTTTCTGGCGAGCCACATGGGTTCTTGAACTGCGAGGTGACAAGCGACTTAGTGGCATCGGTAGGTGACTCTGCGTTGAACAGGAAAATTACACATGCCTAAATGGTACCCTACCCGCTGCTTTATTCCTGCTCTCCAACTAACGTAACCGCAGCATGAATCGACTACAGGCCAATGCTCTGCTTTTGCTCGCAGGTGCTATCTGGGGCATGGGGTTTGTTGCGCAGGCCAAAGCGATGGATAGCATTGGTCCGTTTCTGTTCATAGCGTTACGGTTTCTTGTCGCTTGTGCTGTTGTTCTGCCGTTTGCGCTATTGGAGTCGTCAAACCATCGGCGTTTGCAAAAGGCAGCCACATCGCCCTCAGAGACGAGTTCTGACATTGACGCCCTGATGGATTTTCATTTACTGGGCGTAAATGACGTGGGTAAGTTCTGCCTGATTGGTCTTGCCTTGTTTGCCGGTATGGCTTGTCAGCAGGTTGGACTTCTCTCGACCAGTGTCACAAATTCCGGATTTCTCACAGGCCTGTATGTCGTGTTTACACCACTCATTGCCATAGCCTTGTTCAAAGACCGACCACATCCCGTCATCTGGCCAGCAGCGATACTTGCGCTATTGGGCATTTTTCTTCTGTCAGGAGGAGACTTGGGTGCGTTGATGGTTGGCGATGGATTGACCATTCTCAGCGCTGTTTTCTGGTCGCTTCAAGTGGTTATGATTGCGCGGTTTGTAAGTCAATCCGGGCGACCGCTGGCGTTGTCTATTGTCCAGTTTTTAGTGACGGCTTTGTTATCTTTGGGGGTTGCCCTTATATCGGAACCTATTGTGTGGGCAGGAATTGTCGATGCAGCTCCTGAAGTTCTGTACACTGGAATATTTGCCAGTGGTATTGCCTTTACGCTGCAGGTAATAGGGCAGCGCTATACCACCGCCCCGCAAGCTGCTATTTTCTTGTCCTCTGAAGCGCCCTTCGCAGCATTGTTTGCATTCCTGTGGTTGGGTGAACGTATGGGAATCATCGGTATTGGCGGATGTATGCTGATTTTCGCCTCTATGTTGCTTGTTGAATTGCTGCCAGAATGGAAAGCCAGACGGCTTCAAGCATCGGGTTCCTAGCCCGGACTATTCATGAAACGCCGAATCCTTTCACCAGACCCTTTGTTCGTAGCGGATTTCGCGAAGGAGCGGAATACAGACTGTATTTCCGTCTGAGCGAAATTCGCTACGGACGAAGGGGATGAGGAAGGATTTGGTGATTTCATGAATAATCCGGGCTAGTGCACTAGTCTGGGCTGAACAATGAGGATCGTGCGCGTCGCCTATTGGCTAGTCCAGTATTATTCTTTGACCATACGGCACAGGCTGGGCGGTTGCTTCAACAGGTACAGCCCAGACCACGGGCCAGTTGGGTGCGGCTCCAGCTGGTCCTTCCAGATCGGTCAGGAACAGACCAATGTCCGGTTTGAACACACTGGCAGCATTTATCAGCGGAATAAAATCCGTACCGCCTCCTCCATTGAACTGAATGGAACGCAGCTGAGACACACCGTTTTTCAATGCATGTTGCTCACGGACCTTGTCATCACCAACGATAAGCAGGACCTCGGTCCGGTAGGTTCGGATAATCCGGTCTATCTCGTTTGAAAATCGCTGCATCAACTTGTCATTTACCGAGCCTGACACATCTACCATAATGCACAGCCGTGGTGAGGTTCGGCTATAGCTGGTTCCAGGTTGCCAGGGCAGGCGCTTTCCGGATGCGGTACGGCCCCTATTGGCCATCCAGCTGCGTGTGGGGCGTGACCAATTGATGTCGGGCTGCAGACTGAGTGCCCGTTGCAGCCGTGTGCGAAGAATTTGCTCCCACGGGGTTGTGGCTTGTACGTTGTCTGCCAGCAACTGTCGCATGAATGATTGCTCGCCATCCACTGCATGCGCTCTTAGCAGGCGTTCGGCCCACTGCGTAGACTGCTCAGTACGGGTTTCAGGTGATTGTGAATCAGCGGGAACGAGGTCTCGAATAATGGTCGCTGCCAATTGTCGCGCTGCGTGTGATCTAGGTCCATCGCGCGGGTCGAATTTTTGTGACTGTCTCGCTGGCTGAGATGTAGAGCGCCTCGCCGATGAGGTGTCATGTTGAGTGTTTTCAGAGTCTCTTGTTTGTCCTGCCTCGCCTTGCGACGAGCTACCGCTACTGCCAGACTGGTTATCGCCGCCTTGTTGTTGACTGGTACCACCACGATTGCCTTGTCTGTCGTCAATGGCGCGGTACAGGGATTCTGTGTCCCATTGATGCAGGCTCACGTCCAATGGCTGCTCAATACCCAACACGTGTAGCAACATTGCATCCAGTACCACGCTTCCTTTTGGCAGACTTAGCCAGGTAAGGTGTGACAAGGAGGCATTGACGATAGCATCGGCACAGACAGCAAACAATTCTGCGTCAATGTCTCCAAGGCGCTGACGAAGTTGATGTTCGCGATCGACATGCCTGAGTGCTACATGCAGTACTTGGTGAGCGACCAGTCCTGTTTGTTCGTCCAGAGAGCGTTCGACAAAAGCCGGTCCATAGAAAATCGTACTGCCATCGTTTCCAATGATCCACCGCTTTTGACTGTGGCGATTGTCTGAATCAGCAAACTGGACGCTTGCCGGAACCTGCTGTACATCGCGGTGTTGCATCCACAATGCAAGTCCGCCACTTGCTGGTGCATACTCCACTAGCCTTTGTATTGCGCGCGTGCCACGGTGGCCGCCTGCGTCAAGTTGATAGCTGAACGGGGTATCAACCACGCTGTTATGCTCGGTTGTTTACGTCATCTGTTAATTTTTCACTGTATCGAGACCATGCGGGGCTTTTGATAACCTCATCCTCTATACCTGCTTCAAGCGATTTTTTAAGAATAAGCTCCATTGCCAACGTTTGAGACTCCTGCGTAGGAAGGTTACCGGGCATATCAGTGAATTGTTCAACGATTTCAATAATCCGATTTATACGGGTTCGCTCCGTGGCAGAGGAGGCCAGGGCGTAGACCAGGCCGTATAGTGCATCGAGCGATCTGGGTAACAATGCAGATGTGACATCTCCGGGTGACGCGTCCAGCAAGGCGATGACATTACTGCCTGCTTGTATCTCACGGATAGCGGCGAGAAACTCCGCGGCGTTGGCAGCACCGATGCGGGCTTGGATATACAGTTGTTTCTGTTGGCTGTTAAGCGCGGATTGTAAAACACGGGATACATCCTCCCAGCCTCGAGGGCTGGCACCGGTGAGATGATCCTGAGCCAATTGTTGCGTTGTATCGTCCAGCTTGTCAGGCCTGACTTGTAAAAAAGCCATGACCTCAGGTGCAAGACCATGGCTTAAGGCGTAGTCCAGAAAGGCATCGACAACGCTCTGCACATGGAAATGAAACAAGCGGTCAGCCAGAGCGGTGCCCATGTCATAACTGACTGCACCGTGAAATGCTGCGTTACCCGCAGCGATAATCATCCAGCCATCAGGTAGTTGATAGTCACCGACTCTTCTATCGAGGATTAATGAGTAGGCTGAGGTTTGTAGCCGCTGATCGGCTGCTGTTAATTCATCGAGAAACAGGATGCCACTGGTCTGGTCCTTTTTTGGCAGAAATTCCGGTGGAAACCATACCGTTTGCTTCAAGTCGTCGTCTGCAAACAACGCACCCCGAAGATCCACGGGTTCTATGGTGGTCAGACGTAAATCAATCAAAGGGACAGAGGCAGCATCGGCAACCTGTTTGACAACAGATGATTTACCGACGCCTCGGGTGCCCCATAACATGGTCGCGCGCGATCGTAATACCGGATCTGAAAACTGTGCCAGAAGCGCATCTTTCAGGGTGTTGACAGCAACGGGCGGAATATTCAGGGCTGAGGTGTTCATCGCAAGGTCAACAGGTCAGGTTTAGGAAGGCAGTGCAGCGATAGTTGAAGCTAGTTGAGGGGGTTTTGATCGCCGGAATGAATAGATTTGGTGGAGTCTACGTTATCAGTATTAGTGACATCGGGGATCCATGCACTGGATGGTAACGTCGTGGGTCTCGGGGGTATTTCCATCACGGGTATCTCACGAGCAGTCAACACGACGACGCCAACCATCAGCAATGGGGTCAAACCAAGCGCCAGTGGGTGAATGGTCATTGCACCACTTGAGACAAATAGCCAGCTGATAGGCATGAGCGCCAGGATGCCAATGAACACCATCACTGGCTGCAGTCTTCGTATGTAAACCTGCCAACGGGCTTTGCCATAAACTGCCTGATAGGAGTTGGGATGAGTGTTGAGAATGTCGGATAAATGTTCCAGTGCCTGATCGATAAATTTTTCGGCTCGCGTCGTTCTGGATTCAAGTTTACTTAACTGGCGAAGGACACCCTTCCAGTGATCACCCTGATAGCGAAGCGGTCGCCATTGAGGCCCGAGTATCGCCAGAATATCGTCAGGTAGCTTTGGCATGCTGGTTGTTGTCGGGCGTTCGAGAGCCTTAAGCCGGTATTTGTGCGCGGCTCGGTGATCAAGCGGAATGTCGCTGCCATCGGCAAGCGTTTCACGCAGGTAGTTACTGACCTGCCCAATCGGCAGTATGCGCACATCAGCAGGCATCCCACCACCCGTACTTGTGTCTATGCGCAGCTCGATGCCTGCAACCTGTGCACAGACGAAGCGCAACTGCAGCACAGCCAGATCCTGACTGTTACGATGATCTGGTTCCAGCGTGTAGCTGTGAGCACTGATATGACGTTCATTTGGTCTGATTTGCCTTGACAGTGGGATCTGTTTGAACACGTCCATGGCTGTTTCCAGATCACTGACTACTGCGGTGAGCGTGCTGACAAGTCCGCACTCATGTATCAGGATACGACTGAACAGCTGCCTGTTGTCTTCATCGACTTCCAGCGAGTGGACCACCATGACAGGCTCGTTGTCGGAGGCCTGCGCTTCGAACTCAATGTAGCGGGCAGCACGGTCACAAGCGGTGAGATTCACTTTAAGCCCAGTCTGGGTTAGCGGGGCCGCTCGCCGGATGATATCGTG
The DNA here is from genome assembly GCA_045106195.1 of Granulosicoccus sp. Lineage (GTDB taxonomy): Bacteria > Pseudomonadota > Gammaproteobacteria > Granulosicoccales > Granulosicoccaceae > Granulosicoccus. The sequence continues at coordinate 5,428 of JBGCEH010000021.1, read as the reverse complement.
ATGAGTGAGTGGTGGGGCTGTCATGAATAGTCCGGGCTATCATTGTCTTTGTTGAACGTTTTACTGTACGCCAATCAACGCTTTCTGGGTTGTCATTACGCCATTTGCAACGTTCATCTGTTGGCCATATTCGCACGGCGTGACCTATATAGACTTTGCGCCATGATTGATATAACGCGGAAATGCTCCAGACATAATGCCGTTGGCGGTGTAACCGGCGCTGCGATTGGCCCGACAATACGCGACAGGATCAACGCGGCTCGTGTGGTCTGCGTGTTGCTGATGATGTACGTGCACGTGCCCAACGGTCAGCAAACGGGTAGCGGTCTTAACACTACCATCAGTACTCGAATCGATCACTGGCTGGAGTCGATTCTTATTGAAGGTCCGGGACGTGCAAGTGCCGCGCTGCTTAGCGTTGTCTCAGGCTATCTGATTATCCATACCCTTGCCCGGACCAATATGTCCGTTGTCAGTCTATACAATCGACGTCTATTTTCGATTGTTGTCCCTATGGTTTTCTGGGCCGTGTTGACGTGCCTGATCTATTTGGCATTAAGTCAAGGTCGTGGAAATGTCATGGATTCAGCCTACAGTTGGCATGAAAAGCTCAATTTTGTGCTGTTTATCTATGAGGTGCCCTTTGGTCCTACCATGCATCTTGGCTTTTTGCGTGACTTATTCGTGTGTGTGCTGTTGAGTCCTCTTTTGTTAATTTTTTTGCAGTGGTTCCCGGCAATCACCATCGGAATACTGGGCTTTATCTATCTTTCTGAGCATTCCGGGCAGTTATACATTGTCCTTCGCCCCTTGGTAATACTTGGTTTTACGATTGGCATGTTTTTGGCGATGCGTCCCGTTCGTGTTGTGTCACTCGATAGATACTGGGCTTGGTATTTATCGTTGACTGGTGTTTTTGCTGTGCTGATTGTCTGGGCGAACGCCGAACTGATGAGCCCGGTTGAAGCCTATCTGGCCGAACTGGGTATATCACTGAAGGAATCTGTCTTGTATCCGCTATGCCGATTGTTCGGATCATTGACTATCTGGTGTATGTTGCCGTTGTGCAAAGGTGTTTGGTTTACGCGATTGGTGAACTGTCTTGTACCCTATTTATTTGTGGCTTTTTGCAGCCACTTTCTTGTTCTGAATGTGTTGTTCAACGGACTGTGGCTGCCACTTATAGGCGATCGTGACTCCTGTCTCTTTCTTCTCTGGTTCATCAGTGCTCCAATGTTTGCGATGTGCGCCTCGATTGCGATGGTCCAAGTCACGGCGCGTGTTTTTCCACCACTGGTAAAGTTGATGACAGGCGGGAGAATGCAGCCCGGCAATGCACGCACAGAGGTGAATGGCAGATTTCTGCAAATAACGTAACGTGAAAGAGGATGCCAGTGCAGGCGGATTAGCCTGGAGGAGAGGGTGAATCGCTTGAAAAATAAAACCCCGGCTAATCCCTGCCGGGGCGCGTCTTCCTTGGCTACAAGGCAAACTCAGTGAAAACAGAAGTGCGTGCTCCTGTCCACTTATGGGAATGAATTCCCTGTACTTGCCTCACTCTCTTCCTTGAGTGAGCGCAAATTATGAACAATTACCATATGGCAATCAATCGGAAAGCACTGCTTTAATGCTCAGATTGTGCTTCTTTTCTCGTCAGAAAATTCCTACCTCGACTGTGAGACCCTGAGATACTTCAGGGATCTAAGCCCGAGTCTTCGATTCCATGCGTAGGCATCGTCAGTGTTGGCCAGCGACAGGGGGAGCTCCTGCTGGAGTGTATTCAGAACGGTTGCCGTTTCGCGAAGTGCAAGGTGCATTCCGAAGCAGGCATGAGCGCCAGCTCCGAATCCCAGGTGCTTGGGTGATGCCTGCGACAATACAAATTCATAGGGATTGCTGAAGGCTTGCTCATCATGGTTGGCAGCTCCGATAAGTACCGCAATGGTGTCACCACGCTTTAGAAGTGCACCGGCGAATTCAAGGTCTCGCACGACAAAGCGAGGTTTTGTCATTTGCACCGGGCTGTTGAAGCGGATGAATTCGTGTATCGATTTATCCTCGATCGGTGCGCTGATTTGCTCTGCGATTTCGGGATTGGTAAGGATGGTCAGTAGTGAGGTTGATAGAAGATGTGTTGTGGTTTCATGGCCCGCGACATAGAGGAGCAATGCCATTGATAGAAGTTCATCGTTATTAAGAGGCCGTCCTTCTCCGTGCTCGCTAATAAGACGACTTAAAAGATCGTTTCGCGGCTCTTTTTTTCGCACGGCAATCTCCGCTGACAGTGTCCGGGTTATCAACCTGATAGCCGGCAGAATCCTGAACAGGTCTGCGGCACTTTGCACCGACCCCAGAGCCGAAAAAGCACGGTTCAAGGGATTGTCCGTTTTAGCGTAGGACATATCCAGACCGAGCAGGTGAGAGATTACCCATTGCGGTACCGGGCGTGCGATATGTGCAACAAAGTCTGCAGCGGGTGCTTTTTTCAGTTGCGTCAGCAATTGTTCAACAGCAGTGTTTACAAAGGACGTCACGTGTGTTTGCAGATGGGCAAGCTCAGCCCGTCTAAAGGCATAATCGACTCGCCTGCGAAGCGCTCTGTGCTCATCCCCATCCAGCGTCAACAGGTTGTTGGTTAACGGTCTGAACATTTTGGGTACCCACCATCGCATACCGGCAGCATGTTTGTGTCCGCACCGTGTCGCATCCAGCGTGAACAGGTCCGGATTGCGAAGCACATTTTGAGATTCCTTGTAACGGGTTGTCAGCGCTACACGCCCAAGCAGGGGTTGTCGGGTCGTTACTACAGGACCTTGTGCCAGTAGTGCTCTCCATGTCGGCCCTGGGGACTCCTTGAAAGCAGGTGACTGTAGGTCGAGCGTTTGTATCCTTTGTCGAATTGCCTGTTGCACGGTGTTGCTACGCTGGTCTGTTGCGCTCTTGTACGTAATCAAAGGTACACTTTGATCCCTAGAGGCCATAATAATTTGGATGGCCACGTAACCACACCTGAGAGATATCGTTATCGTGGACAGTCACAAACCACCCGTTTCGCAGGTGAGGAGTCACTCAGACCGAATACGCGTCACACAGAGGACGCAGCGGTCTGATCATTGGGCACGACTGGAGCAAGTGACGTTCGAGTACAAACGTGCTGACGGTAGCTGGCAGACACAACAGCGCGAGATTTATCATCGGGGGCATGGTGCTGCCGTGCTTCTTTATAATCTCTCACTTCGTACGATAGTGTTGATCCGGCAGTTTCGATTTCCTGCGTGGGATATCGGGGAGGATGGATTCCTAGTGGAGGTACCTGCAGGCATTATTGAATCTGCAAGCCCTCACGACACTGTTCGAAAGGAGACTGAGGAGGAAACCGGGTTCCTCATCGGAGAGCCGCAATTTCTTTTCAAGGCGTTTGCCACGCCAGGCTCGGTGACTGAACAGCTACATTATTTCAGTGCCTCCTATGAGCCTGGGCATCGGTCTGGGTCTGGTGGCGGCCTTGTGGAGGAGGGCGAAGATATTGAAGTGCTTGAAGTGGATCTGAATCAGGCTGTTGACTGGATACGCGAAGGTAAAATTATCGATGCCAAAACGATCATTTTAATCCAATATGCACAGCTAAGCGTCTTTGTGAATTAACTGGCGTTCAGTGCATTCATAGTGCTCAGCGCAAACGGGATTCAAGCTGCATTAAGAAGGCCGGCTGTATACAGCTTGGATACTTCGGCTTTGATGGGCCTGGTACACATTTCAGTGGCGAAAGACGTGTTTGAGTACTGATTCTGGCTAGATTGCAACATTTCTTGATAGGAACTGTGAATACCCGTAATGTCAGCTAAACTCCATGTGTGTTAAAAGACCTCGGGTGTCAAACTGTTGACCTTCTCATTAGGTCATCGACACAATCGAGGGAGGCGCGAAGGATCCGTCTCCTTCATGCAAGCCGCTTCATCTAACGTTAAATATTAAAAATCCTAACGGGTCCAGCAAGAGAATTGATTTCAATGAAACCTGCATCGCTAAAGTTAAAGCTAGCCGGCTGTGTGACGGGTGTGCTGGTGTCGTCCACTGCTCTCGCTGCGGGTCAAGTGAGTAGCATCCTTGTATCCGAGCAAGCCGCAACGCCATTCAGCTACAGTATCGACGGCGTTGAATATAATTGGGGGCGCGGAAACAATCAGTTGATCGAGGGATTTTCTGCCAACGGGCGCAGCTTCGATTACATCATGGCTGCTAACGAAGTCGCCGTACGACGTGACGATATCGGAAACGTTGCCAGCGGGCAGCCTTGTGGTATTTTCGTCGAGAGACTTCAGGATCGTGGAGGCTCGCGTGACTATGCGGCAGACTTCCCTCTCGATGAGTCAAATGGTAGTAACTGCCTATTGGAGTCATTGCTTGAGAGTCGCATCATCAATCGCGGCGTTGTAGATACGTTTTCGAACAAGCGCCCTGATGCGAAAAACATCGAACGATTGGATTACCTGTTCTACGCCGGGGCGTTAACACCGTTGACGACAGACAATATGCGTCTGGCCGGTCACGTTGTTGCGGAGAAACAGGGCAATAATCCCGTAAAGATTGCGGCTATTCTGTCTCTCGATGTGTTTGGGCAACCCAGTGACTACGGGCCTCTCGTGTTGATTTCGGAAACTGGCTGCACAGACAACGAGCTGTGTTACGGAGCAACTGACCTTGTACATTCCTATTCGTTTCTGCAAAACGAATTTAACGCGCCACAAGGGTTACCGGTGGAAACAGAACGCTCTCGGGAAATCGTGAATATGGCGTTTGTTTCAACCGCGGATCTGGGCCTTGCACCGGGCCAGCGCTATTATGGCGTGTCGATTTTCGCAGACGATGTCGACGCGGGGATTCATGATCTGATCGATCCGCGAACATTTCCCAACGATACGTCTGACGACTTCATTGTTCCTGGAGACGACGCCGATATCTATGGGGGCATGACAGGGTACTTTCTGGCGGATGAGCTCAATTCCGCGGGTGGCCTTGTATTCCTTGATGTTGACCTTGATGGCGTTCGTGACGGGGGCGAGGCTGGAATCAGTGACATCAGCATCTCTCTGCATACGGATGTCAATGGCGATGGCCTAATCGAGGCAGGCGTTGACCTTCAACTTGGTGATGCCTTACTCAGCAACACCGATGGCGCTTTCGTGTTTCCGGGGCTTCCAGACGGGAATTATCTGGTACTTCTTGATGAGACAGATCCGGATATTCCTGCAGGACTTGTTGTCGCGGCAGGAATTAATCCGCACCCGCTCACTATTTCGGGCGGAGACTCTGATCAGGTTCTGTTTGCATTTGTCAGTGAGTCCGGCGACGGTTCTGGATCGGATAACGACGGTACAGACGGTACAGACGGTACAGACGGTACAGACGGTACAGACGGTACAGACGG
>JBGCEH010000020.1:0-50153 GCA_045106195.1 Granulosicoccus sp. | reverse complement strand
ACTTGATCCCAATTGTAAAAGAGCGGGCAAATCATCTCGCAACCCGTTGGGCTACTTCTTGTCTGCCGAGTCCGAGGAGTGTACCTAGACCCTTTTTAAATTGCAACCTCCTGTGACAGAAAGTTTTCATTTAACCGTTAGCGATAAAGCAGCTTGCCGGAGCAGTTCGCTTCATCGTTGCGGGAGCGGAAGTATATGCTTCCAGCAGAATCATGCAACCCTATTTGCACAATAAAGTAGAAATATATTTAAACAGGTTTCCGGACGATCTGGCACAAGCGACATTCAGACAGACAAATCGCTATCGGGAACCTGCTTTAGCCAGATCTCCTTGTCTGGCAATAGGCGTGCCCTTGAATTTAAAAAGACGGCACAAATAACACTAACCGTAATTGACTTGCCGCCTAATATGCCGGCTGCATACGTGAACTTTCAGGCACTTCGTGCTTGTTTGCCGGAATGGTATACAGCGACACAAAGTAGAACGCTGCTTGCGCCATCCCTGCCAATCGCTCGGTTGTTCCGCCGATTCCACCACGCTGCTTACCATTCGCCACTTTCAAAGACGCCTTCTGCAGACCCTTCAATCCCTTCAACCATCGAGGGTGGTCAAGATCAAGCGTAATGGGAAATACCTGCTTGGTGATTTCCGAGGTTTTTTCGAACACGGTCTGACCGTACCAGTCAACGTCAACTCCAAGCGCTTCATGAAAAACCGGACGCTGGTGATCACGCACGTACATGGTCGAGAAAACGGCTGTCAAAAAGAATTTTATCCAGAGCACGTTGATACCGCGTGTCAGCTTTGGATCAGACTTCATCAACAACGCAAAGGCCTCTCCATGACCAAACTCATCGTTGCACCAGTTCTCGAACCACTTGAAAATGGGATGGAAGCGCTTTTCCGGATTCTCTTCCAGATGCCTGAAAATAGTGATGTAACGGGCGTAACCGATCTTCTCGGATAAATACGTTGCGTAGTAGATGAATTTGGGACGGAAGTAAGTGTATTTCTTACTTTGAGTCAGAAATCCGAGATTGACGGCAATACCGGCTTCCCTCAGCGCATCGTTAATAAATCCGGCATGACGTGCTTCATCACGAGCCATTAATTGAAATAACTGCACAATGTCCGGATTACTTCCTCTTCGCTTCATCTCCTTGTACAGAACACACCCAGAGAACTCGGCCGTACAGGAAGAAATCAGAAAATCAATGAGCTCCTTTTTCAGCGCTGGCTCCATTCCATCCCAGTCAACCTTATCCCAGTCTTCTGTTTTCCGGAAATGATTCTTGTTAGGGTCGCTTTCCATGAGAGCAATAAGCTCATCCCAGTCCTTGCGAACCGGCGTAACGTCGATGCGGTCCATTTCCTCAAAATCGGTTGTATAAAACCTCGGTGTGAGCAATGTGTCTTGCATAGCCACCGACGTGGCATCTTCGCTGGTCAGCGTAGCCTCGGTGACACCTGCAGCAGTGGCCCTTTCAGCATCATTGGGCGCGGTAGGGACATTCATAGCGTTACCTCTTCGCTGAATGAAAATTCACAAAGCTCCATGACTTCGAAATCACCAGTGAGCCTTGTCCAGAGTCGCTCTAGAGAACTAGCGCGGGTAATTGTGGCAGTGCGTGATTCAATAACAACCTCGCCAAAAGGCGCCATGATTTCGCCGCCGTGCACTTGCACCTCGTCACCGGGGTAGATAACGGCGCCATTATCAAGTCGTAAATGCGCGTGCAGGCTTTCGAAACAATGACTTATCTCGACCGTACAGGGCGCTTGTTCTTTCGAGCGTAGAAGCCAACCCATAGCAATTCTCCTGAGTCGTGTGTTAACAGGATCGCAAAACGGTGGACAGTTGTCCACCACGGTTTACACAATAGTACTGTCAGAAATAAATGACAACAGTGTCAGTGTACGCTGACGAAGCATCCAAGGCAAACACCACTTGGACTTAGCCCGGCAGGCTCTTGACCCTTTGTACCAGGCTTGTCACATGATCGTCATGGATACCCAAATCCTCGAAAGCCGCATGCAGGCGCAGTAAATATTCCCGATTGCTACCACTCGGACCGTGGCGACTGTTGATCAGGCAAGCCAACTGCTCAATGGGCTGATCCCCCACCCAGGATGGATTGCCCGTCGACGCTAGCCAGGTTAGAACAGTGAAACACTTATTGTCAGACTCCCTGATGGCCTGTAACCACGTACGTTCATACCCATCCTGCTCCCGTTCATCCAAGGCCGCCAGGATTTCATTCCGCCCAGCGGAGGGTAATCGGTACATCAACCCTTCGCACCGTCCACCAGAAACAGGCACCAACGTCACTACCCTACCCGGATTTTCCACAGTACCTCGATGATCATGAGATGCCTGCCAGAATCGCCGCTCATAGCCCGGAACAACGACCTGATGGACCTCAGTGTGTTCGAAATCCGGTCGCCAGATCAATGAACCATAAGCAAATACGAACACGGGATCCGAGCTTTGTCCGGTGAGTTCTTGTATATGCATCAATCGTCAGGACCCTGAATTAGAAGCTCTTTCAACATGGATTGCCAGGCTGTAAGCCGCCAATCCAGACTCCAGACCCTCACTGGCAATTTCAATGGAGAGAAATTGATCATTGCGCATATCCAAATAGTCATCTGATGTGCCCCGGAGCCGTTCACTTTACCGCGGGTCGTTCGATACAAGTTGCGTACGATGATATTTCACAGACAACGATGGATCGAGGTTTGCTAATCTAGCGCACCCCAACACTCAATCCCGCGTTACGGACAACAATCACATGTTCAATGCTCTTAAAGGCTCCTCTCCCGCTGTATTGATATCGCGCATGTTGATAGCGGCCATTGTAGTGTTTGCTACCTACAACCCTACAGGCACGTCCATATATCACTGGGTAGCCAACAACGAGAACCCGACGGATGCCTGGGTTATTCTCGGTGCAATCGTGGCTTTGCTGGCCAACGTTGCGCTACTCATTGCCGCCTGGAAGGCTCTAGGCAAAGTCGGCACGATCATTGTCATCGTGTTTTTCGCAGCGCTTGTCTACCTTTCCTTGCAGGAAGGCTGGGTCGATACCGGCAACTATGCCTCTGTACAATGGCTGGCATTGATTCTCTACAGCGGTTTTCTCGGCATTGGCCTTGCCGGTGCAATCATCTGGCGACGTGCTACCGGACAGGTTGTCACCGATGAAGCCGGCGATATCGATTCCTGAATGACCCTTGAATTCACCCTCGAGCACTCCTTGTGAACAAACCGAACAAGGATTTCAGGCGGCATGACTAACGCCTGCGCATGACACCAATACAGCCGGACTAACGGCCGCCATGCGACGCTACGCCACGCAAGGCAGGCTTCAGTTTATGGGCGTTGTATTTGTCTGCGTCGTAGTGGCTGTCGTGATTCATACTCATCAGCTGGTCATCCCCCTGTTTCTCGGGTTATTGACCTGGGGCAAGGCCTTGATTAAAGGCCTGACACCCAAGCTGGGATTGATTCTGGTAAAAAACGGCCTGGTGATTCAACTACGTCGCATATTCATGCAGGCGTCTACACACCTGCTGGTCAAGTCACATCGTCCATGGCGCCGGTTCATCACAACGGTCAAACTGGCAACTGTGGAGGCGGTAAAACACACTTTTGCACGCTATCTAAGTATGCCACTGTGGATGAGAACCTCCATCGCCATCGCAGTGCTGCTGATGACCGCTGGCAGCTCCTTTGCCATTTTTGCGCTACTCATTATCCCTCAACCGGTACTAAACTGGCTTAGACAACGCCTGACTGCAACGTTGAATAAACTGGGCGCTACTAAAACATTCTCCGCCATATGGCAATATCTGGTTCCTGCCTCACTAAGGCATCACTGGCATATGCACGTAAAATGGAATCTAGGCAGACGGCAGGTTAAAGCCGCCAAACAATTGCATGAGACTGTCATGCGATCCCATATGACACTGAACAAGACAAAATTCGATAAACATGCCGGCAACACATCAAAGTCAGGTAGTTCACCTGATTCATGAAACCGCCCACCCCTGAAAACTGCGAAACTGACAACGAAATGAACCGGCACTAATAATACTGATAACGGCGACTATCAGACAAATTTGACTGATTGAACAAATGCCAACGTTCTGTATCACGAATATCGACAGCCTGATTAATAGAAGACCAGAATGAATAGTGCACTACGCACGTTTTCTCGCTAATGTTAATTTATCAATTAACTGATACGAACCAACCTTATATGATCGGTTAATCTGGCATTCAGGTAGATGCTATAGTGTGGCCAAGCTCTTGCAAAGTAAGTTATGGCTCGCCATCTTACTCATGGTTTATTCAAGTTCCTGCAAACTCACGGCATACTAATATGATGCAAACAATCACATCGACTTTTGCTCTGCAATCAATCGTAAACTTTCGTAAACTCGCTACAAGGGCCTGCCTGATTGCATTAAGTGCCACTCTGCTAAGCGCTTGCGTAGCGACAACCAGAACACTGGATCCGGATGTCGCAAAGCACTACGATGCAAGTTACGATTTTTCCGACAAGAAGCAAATCGTAAATACCCTGACTGACAGCATGCTCAGTTCCGCACAGATATCAACAGAAGGGAAAAAGCCCATCGTCATAGTGTACGGAATAGACAACGAGACATCTGAACATATCAACACCAGCGGAATCACTGACGACATCAGGCTCGCATTGATCAAATCGGGTGAATATCGATTTATCAATCGCAAGCAACGCGAAAACCTTGTTGCCGAAGCAGACTATCAATATGCCGGCTTTGTCGCGCCAGAACAACGAGTCAGCGAAGGTCGCCAGCTTGGGGCAGATTACATCCTGTCCGGCACCTTGCGCTCAATTGAGAAAAAACAACAACGTCAGATTCGTCTGAACAAGCGTGAGCTCATTTATTATTCTATGAATCTTGAACTGACGAATCTGGAGACCGGTGAAATCAGCTGGGCTGATTCTGTAGAAATTGCGCGCGAGTCATCACGACCTATCATCGGTTGGTAGCAATTAGACGGCAGTGAAAAATCACGGCTGACACGACCAGCGAACACTCATAGTGAGCCAACTAACGCATACGGCCCGCGCCATCATCACACGCATGGTGTTGATCGTGTGCTTGCTTATATTACAAGCCTGCGCAACATCGTCCGCGCTAACCACTGCGCGGGAACAATTCAGGCAAGGAAGCACCGATGTTGCGCTTCAGACGCTGAACGAGGCCGACGTTTCACGTCGGGATAAATTGTTATTGCTGCTGGACACAGCTCTGGTTGCACAAGCGGCCGGTCGATACGAACAAAGCATCGTCGCATTTGAAGATGCCTATCAACTAATTGAGCAACTTGACTATATCAGTGCTCGTGACCAGTCTGCCGCATTGATCAGCAATGACTGGGCAATTCGATACAGCGGGGAATTCAGCGAACGTCTCTGGATTCATACCTTCCAGATGATCAACTACCTGCTGCTCGATCAGCCAACCGGAGCTGCCGTCGAAGCCCGCCGTGCAGTCGCGCTTTACGAAGAGCATGGTGATGTACTCGCCAATGATTTTTTTACCCGTTATCTCATGGCCTTGAGCTTCGAAAGCGCAGGTCAATACGACAGTGCTGGTGTAGAGTATCGAAAACTGGCGGACAAGCTTGATACTGATACGCTGGGGGTGGATCGTACGTCACGACGAGAATTGATTGTGCTAGTGGCTACCGGTTTTATTGAACCGAAACTACCCGGCGACCTGATCGTGGACATCAACGCACGTGTCTCGTTTCCGTACTATCCGGATATCGCCGACCGGGCTCCTGACATCAATGTTGTGACTGGAACGCAAACACTGGAAAGCAGGCGCATTGACACACAACTGCTCCCGATAGCACGCAGTGCACTTGCCAAACGCGGCAAATCCATCGCAGCACGCCATGCGTTAAGACTGGCCGCAAAATACAGTCTTGCACAAAGCCTGGAGGAGCAGGATCCTTTGGCAGGTGCCATCGCCAGATTATTTCTTTTCGCCATTGAACAAGCCGACACACGAAGCTGGGAGACACTGCCAGCGCACTTGTCACTGATTCGTGTGGCACTGCCTCCCGACGCAGCGTCGGTGACTGTCCGGATTGACATAGCCAACAGATTCGGCTCAGCTATTGAACAACGTACGGTACCGTTGAAGCTAGATGAGAAGAAACACCAGTTTCGCATGATAAGAGCAGGGGTACAGACACTGGCGCAGCCAGTGGCAAGTCCGTAACAGTTATGAATTCCATCGCTCTATACAGTGTTTGGATTTGTGCTAGTCTCTAGGTCCCTTGAGCAGATAAACAGGAGGTGATAAATGTCTAGTGTTTTGATTTATGACGGGTCAGCTATGAGTGTAGCGCGGTCTAACTAATCCTTTGTATCGTGCAAACTATAGCCGGCTGATTCGTCAGCCAAGGCACGGAAAGCCGCCTTTCAAGGCGGCTTTTTTTATGCTGCAGGTCAAATTTACAATTCATTATCCCAAGGCTCACATCAACGTGTGTTGTTTCAAATCGCCACTACACCAGGGTTCTGAAGGTACCCGGTACCGATACCTCAAGAATTTGTATGTCTTCTGAAATATCACCTATCCTGCGACTCTCTCCGGGCGGCAAGGTAAAGGCGTCACCGGTTACCAGCAATTGCTGATCAACCCTGACACTTCCAGAGAGCACATAGGAGAACAGTACGGTGGCATCGTGCGTGACGGTGTAGGCAGGTAACGCGTTTGTGGCTTTTACTATACAAGCGCCGGCTAAACCGTCAGACGCTGAGGCAGCTCCAGTATCGCTTGCCGCAAAGCCGGGTAATCGATGTGGTTGCCACTTGGCCTGACGCTGCTCGTGACGACAAAATCGTTGCCCATCAAACAGCCGGTGGGAATCCACTCGCCCATTGGGCAACGACATCTCACTGTCTATCGCGGTGATATGCTCGGCGGGCAAACTTATCTCAAGCACTTCAAGCCCATTTGAGGTTTCCAGAACCTTGTGCCTGATGTGTGGAGGCTGAGTGACACAGTCACCTGCACGCAAAGTTATAGGTGCGCCTTGATCTTCATAGACAAGCGTAATCCAGCCACTCAAACAGAATACCAACTGAAAACTGGACGTATGGTAGTGCACCCGATCAGAGACCGGACCACCATTGGGGATACGAATATGTGTAGCGACTATTCCTCCGCCCAGTCGACTAGGTATCAGATCACGGGTTTGTGTACCCGCCTTGCCGCGCACCCACGGTGTACCCCTCAGCGTACAGACTTCAAGTTGATGGCTATCCAGTCTTTGTATGGCACTTTTTCGCACGCGCTCCCATCGGATAACGGTACCACCCGGCGATCGCATCGTCGGCTGCACCTCATTCTCCGTTCTGATGACAAGCGTTGGCGCATCCCCCTGGAACGTCTGGTCCAGTCGTATGACTAATCCGAACCCTTCTAGCTCTGCAATCTCTGGGACGGCAGCGGGATAAAGTGCTGTCAGTTGAAATCCGGCCGTTGAAGTAAAAAAATCCAGATCCGCTTGCAGTTCATTCGTCGGTAACAGACAAAGCGCTAGTGTGTCTCGATGTTTGGCCATAAGTCCTTTTTACCACTAATTCCATTGAGCCTGAAGAAGACGATCAAGGCGCTGATAACTTCAACAACCGCCCCCCTGTACCATCTTCCAGTAAATAGACAAATCCGTCGGCATCCTGTTCTACCTCACGAATACGCTGATTCATATCAAAGCGTTCAATTTCGGCAACGGGCTCCTCCAGCGATACGCGCACAAGAGATTGCGACGACAAACCACCGATCAATCCATTGCCCTGCCAACCGGCATAACGATTTCCACTATAGATCAATAAACTGGAGGGCGATATCACTGGATCCCAGGTTATTTCAGGCGCTTTCAAATCAGGACGGGTATCATGATCCGGGATGGGCGCACCGCTGTAGTGACGACCGTTGGACACCACAGGGTAACCATAGTTTTCGCCCTCAACGACACGATTAAGCTCATCGCCACCACGCGGACCCATCTCGTGCACCCACAGGTCGCCGGTATCACTGAACGCTATTCCTAAAGGGTTACGGTGCCCAATGGACCAGAATTCACCGGCTATGTCACCTGCCTCAATCCAAGGATTGTCTTTGGGTATTTGTCCATCATCATGCACACGTATGACCTTGCCAAGGTTCATTTGCATATCCTGAGCGGGATCGAATTTCTGTCTCTCACCAGAAGTGATATACAAATACCCCGCAGGCGAAAACGCCAGCTTATGCCCGTAATGCCCTTCGCCCCTGACTTTCGGCGACTGCCTCCAGATAACGCTCTGGTCCACAAGCCTGACACGGGTCGCGTCTTCAGCTTCCAGGCGCGCCCTTACGACCGCTGCACCACTGAGATCACCATCACGCTCGACGTAACTAATGTAGACCTGGCGATTGTCAGCAAATTCAGGATGTGGAACGATGTCACCCAGCCCCCCCTGCCCACGCGCCTGCACAGCGGGTACCCCAGCCACCTCCACACGCTGCAAAGTGGCAGCCGTTGCCTGTGAAAACTGACGACTCCCGCTTTGCGCAACAGGGTGAACCATCCAAAGTCGTCCACCCTTCTCGGAGACGAGTAACTCACCAGTTGGCAAAAAAGTCATGGCCCAGGGCCTGTCGAATTCACCCAGAGCCATCACATCAAGCTGGCCGCCTTTGGTGCTGATGACACTGAAATCTGATTGGGTACCTGCTGCACAGGCGCTGCTTGACATGACAGCAGACAGCAACAGGCATTTCAAAAACAGAGTCAAGCAAACCGAATGGCAAAACCATCGCGAAGGCCGGGCAAGTGAGAGTATGTCAGCTGAAGTGCTCATGGGCATGGCGGCTCTGTATACTTGACTGAATTAATAGCTAGTGCAGGATAACGTGTCTACCCCAGAACAAGAAAGTAAACCAAGGCCATTTGTCGATCTGATTATCAGCATCGTTGTTCCTTCAGTCATTTTAATGAAATTCAGCGGTCCAGAACAACTCGGGCCAACGATGGCACTGATAGTTGCATTGGCGTTCCCTATCGGCTACGGCCTGTATGAGCTGCTATTTAACGGAAAGCGTAACTTCATGGCACTGCTAGGGGTGATCAGCGTGTTACTCACTGGTGGCATCGGCTTGTTGAAGATTGATGCACAGTGGTTGGCTGTTAAAGAGGCTGCCATACCACTTTGCATAGGAATCGGCGTTCTCGTTGCGAACAAACTCGGTTACCCCTTGATCAGAAAGCTGTTGTTCAATCCCGCCATAATGAATATTGACAGGATTCACGATGAACTGGACAAGAAAGACACTCGCGCTCAATTCGAATCCCGACTGGACAGAGCCAACACCTTGTTAGCCGGCACCTTTCTTTTCAGTGCGATCATGAACTATTTCCTCGCCAAGCTAATTGTCACCAGCGAAAGTGGGTCATCCGCCTTCAATGAAGAACTCGGACGTATGACCTTGCTGAGCTATCCGGTAATTGCCATCCCCTCCATGATCATGATGCTAGCCATTTTCTGGTTCATCTGGAGAACCGTCAACAAACTTACGGGGCTCTCGCTGGAAGAGATTATGGTCGGCGGCGAAGAACCGAAAGATACGAAAAAATTCTGACCCGTCCTGCGCTGCAGGTCTCCGGGTCAGACTATGCTGATCCCGAGATCACACAATCTGTTTTGAAGATCGAATGATCACGGGTAGCCATGATTAAGCCATCGGATTGGCACTTATCCCGCTGCGGAGGGTAGTGTCAATGCCAGAAAGATCGGTGACGGGCCCCTTTGTATAAGAATGGGAATGGCAGAACCTGACGGTGCGTTGTCCACCAGTGTTTCTAGGTCTTCCACGCTTGTGACCTTTTCACGGTTCAAAGACAAAATGATATCTCCCTGACTGATACCGGCATCCGCGGCAGCGCCCTCAGGGTCGATCTCAGAGACAACCACACCGTGCGATAGACCCATCTGCTCCATCTGGTCTGCGGTCAGTGCAGCCACCTCCACACCCAGGCGCGACTGGTCAACGGGATCCTGCACTGGCAGCGCGGCTACACGCTCACCCTCGTCCAGTGGCGCGATGGTGACGTCCAGCGTCTCTTGTTTACCATTTCTCAGGACGACGACTGGAACAGTCGAGCCAGGGGTAACTGATCCGACCAACGGCGGCAATGCGCCAGAATAGGCGACGTCCTTGCCGTTGAATTCCAGAATGATGTCACCGCTGCTGAAGCCTGCCTTGTCAGCCGGACTGTCGTCAGTGACCTGGGCAACCAGTGCACCTTCAGGTTTGTCCAGGCCAAATGAGCGGGCCAGCGCTTGATCGACATTCTGGATGGAAACACCCAGCCACCCGCGAGTTGCGAATCCTTTTTCTCTCAGCTGATCGGCAATAGACATGGCCACATTGATAGGTATCGAAAAGGACAGACCCTGATAGCCGCCCGAACGCGAGTATATCTGTGAGTTAACCCCCACTACCTCACCGTCGGTGTTGAATAATGGCCCCCCCGAGTTACCCGGATTTACTGCCACATCAGTCTGGATAAAAGGCACATAGGTGTCGTCTGGCAGACTTCTGGCAAGCGCCGACACTATTCCCTGGGTTGCCGTATGTTCAAATCCGAACGGAGAACCGATCGCAAGCACCCACTCCCCGACGCGCAGATCTTCCGAATTTCCGATTTTGACAACGGGCAATTCACTGGCGTCCAGCTTCAACAATGCGATGTCGCTGGCGGGGTCGCTACCGACAAGAGTTGCCTGGTATTCACGACGATCGTTCAGGCCCACTCGGATCTCTGTTGCATTGTCGACCACGTGTGCATTGGTGATCACATAGCCGTCTTCAGAAATGATAAAACCGCTGCCGAATCCACTACCCTGGCGAGGGGCCCGCTCGGGCGCATTGGGCATCTGTTCAAAAAATCGGCGAAATTGCTCAGGAATTTGCTCAGGATCGAAGCCTGGATTGCCGCTCTGAGCAGCTTGTGGAGAACTTGCAAGCACAGAAATCTTGACTACTGCATCACCTTCTTCCTCCACAAGGGCACTGAAATCGGGCAATGTGGCCGCAAAGGATTTCGTTACAGCAAGAATGGGAAGCAAAGCTATCCAGAGAAGTGTTTTTCGATATATTCTGGTCCCTTGTAATGTTCGGGTTCGTTCTGAGGTTACTTGCTCGCGCAGGCACATCAAGATACTGGAGATACTCCGGTTCAGAACTGGCAGCAGGTTGTTGGAAATGGAAATCATGTTTTTTTACTCCGTGTATTTCTAACATTTGAACGCTTTTCGAAGAAAACGTTCTACATTGTTGATTCGGTGATTTCGACCGATTGGACGTAACGGCTGTTGCATTACACATCCGTTAACTATCAACGTTGTAGACATTGCTTATCGCTAGACAACACATGGGGGCTGTATGCGAATTTTACTAGTCGAAGATGATATGGAAGCCGCGACTTATCTCGTCAAAGGCCTGACAGAGAGCGGACACATCGTGGAACATGCTGCCGATGGCGAACGCGGTCTGCAGATGGCCATTTCCAACGCCTATGACTCCATGATCATCGACCGCATGCTGCCAAAGCGTGACGGACTTTCGGTGATTGAAGAGTTACGGCGCATGGGCAACATGGCACCGGTTTTGATCTTGAGTGCCCTGGACGACGTTGACGAACGCGTTACCGGGCTGAAAGCAGGTGGTGATGACTACCTGACAAAACCTTATCAGCTGAGCGAACTTACCGCCCGGCTACAGGCATTGACAAGACGCGCTCAATCAGGGGTACAAGGCACTGTGCTACACGTAGGCGATCTGACACTGGATCTCATCAAGCACAAGGTCACCCGCTCCGGGCGCAACATCAATCTGCAACCCAGAGAGTTTCGCCTGCTGGAATATCTTATGCAACACACAGGGCAGGTCGTCACGCGCAGCATGTTGCTGGAAAATGTGTGGGACTACCACTTCGACCCGCAAACCAATGTTATCGATGTGCAAATCAGCAGATTGCGCAGCAAAATAGACAAGGACTTCGACTCACCGTTGCTGCATACGGTGCGCGGAGCGGGTTACAAACTGCAGGAAGTGGGAAACACCGCTGAAGCAAACTGATCGTCATAGGCAGTTCATGTAAAAAATACTCGTGGGTTGCAGCAGAGGTGTGCTTATTCCATCACAAGTCTCAACGCACGTGACCCATGAAATACTCGGGGCTTACGACCGTTTAACCAGTTCTGTCACTGGATAAACGGTCGCCAATAGCGAATATGAACACTTCGGCAAACATTGAGTCGTCTCTACCCAGCGCTCAAATGCACGGCAATAATCCGCACCGCAGCCCGTATCAATATTCCCGTTCAGGCGTTGGCAAAACAAGTGCATCACAAGATGTGCGCAATCATTTTCGAGTTTAACCAACCCGCGATAAGATACTGGTCGAGGGAACACGCTCTAATACGCCGTCCCATCTGCTTACCAGGTGTCCGCGCTTGCCCTATACGATGAATTCCATCAAGCTTGCAGCCAATGAGCACATCAACGACAACTCACATACCGAGCGCCTCCTCACAAGCCAACAGCCAGGGCACTGGGCAGCTGCAATCGTCTTCAAAGCCCACCAATTCGATCCTCGGGTTACTACTTAAATGGATCGATCAACGCCGCCTGTTCAGAACGTCAGCGTTTCGCCTGTCACTTATCTATGCAACACTATTCAGTGCACTTTCTGCGGCAACACTTGGCTTTATCTACTGGTCTACTCGCGACCAGATAGAGTCTCAAGTAGATACGCGACTCAGACTTGAAACCGACTACCTGATCAATCTCTACGAATCGGGAGCACTGCCGGAACTACTTGAGGCCATTCAGCGCCGCAACCAGATTGATACTTTTGACCGGTTCTACGACCTGGCCAATGACGAAGAGGAAGGCGATACCGACGAGCAAGACAACGAAAGCTTGCCCATCCGCCTAAAATCCGTTCGCTCACACACTACTCGCAACCGAGGTGATGTTGACGATCTTCCTCCGGGGAGTGACCGTGCGTTTGATCCTATACGGGTGGCAGAGACACGCCTGTCCAACGGACTCAAGCTGACCATCGGCTACGAAATCAGCGATGAACAAGCGTTGCTGGATCATACCTTTACGCTCGTTGTCGGCGCCACCGCGATGACCTTGCTATTCTCGTTAATAGGCGGTCTTTGGATCGGCACGGGCATGCTTCGCAGAATAGACTCCGTGAGCCGAACCGCAACAGAAATCATGAGCGGTGATTTGTCACAACGTCTCAAGGTGACATCACGCGATGATGAGTTCGATGAGATAGCCACAAAGCTGAACCAGATGCTCAATCGGATCGAGGATCTGATGCAGAGCATGCAACAAGTTACCAACAACGTTGCACACGATCTGCGCAGCCCATTGACACGACTACGCAACCGGCTTGAAGTTACCCTGCTCGAAGAACGAGACCTTGAGGACTACCAAAGCGTCATGAACGAAGCAATAGGTGATGCGGACAGCCTGATCCACACCTTCAATGCCATGCTGAGTATTGCACGACTTGAAGCAGGTATAGATGGTGCGCAATGGAATGAAACCCGCATTGGCGATCTGGCAGCCGAGCTATCTGAACTCTATGAAGCACTGGCTGATGAAGAAGAAGGTGGAAGAGATGCGCTGTTGATCACTTCCGACATCAAAAGCAACCCACGCTTCCGCTGCAATCGCCATCTCATCGGACAGGCTGTCACCAACCTGCTCGACAACGCGATCAAATACAGTACGCATCCGGCAAAAATACTACTGAGCGTTGAAGGCAACGACGAAGCCTTCTCGATTTCAGTCTCAGACAATGGTCCGGGAATTCCCGAATACGAAAGAGAGCGCGTGTTCGAGCGATTTGTGCGTTTGGAAAACGAACGAAATTCTCCAGGTAACGGATTAGGACTCAGCCTGGTAAAGGCAGTCGTGCGGCTCCATTCAGCTCGATTGACACTGGACGATAACAACCCCGGGTTGAGAGTAACCATGCACTTCGAGAAACGCCGGATACCTCAAAAAGGCGTCAAACCGGGCAAGATCATAGCGGTTAGTAAAGAAGCGGCGAATGCTGCCAGGGCCGTCTAGTGTAAGTGCCTGTACAAACTATCGCCAGCGCCGTGGCCTTATACGAGACGCTATGCGACATCTATCCCATAAATCGTTACGCTTCGCGCCCCTACGCTGGTCAACGCAACGACTCTTGCGTATCGATAAACACATTATCTGATTGTTCAACGTACCAGGCCCAGTAAGTCGTGGACTCATGGACACTAGGGGCCATCCTGACCAGCACAGGCATATCGCGAATCAGCGATTCAAGTAATGGCACCTGCTCTTCCTTGATACGTACACCTTTTGCAACACCATCAGCTTCCAGCCACAGGTAGTGTCGTCCACTAGTGGCAGAAAGCCCTGTAAACAAGCCGGTTTTTTCAACACTCTCCGCCAGAATCGGCGTGCTATGCGACTGTTGTGATTCACCATGATAGTAAAAATACAAGCCTGCTACCACCATGATCAGTGGCAAGGCGGTGATGATTGCGTGCACCGGGTTGCGTGTTTTAGTCTTGTAGCTCAAATTGGGATCGCGCACCGGTGGCCATTGATACCGCTCATTACTTGCGTCGTCAGTGTTTGCCGGCCCCAAGGATTTGATCTTACGCGTTTCAGGCGATGAATCACTCAACGTTCTGTACCTGTTCTCGCATTTGTTCGATTAATACCTTCATATCGATACTGACAGCGGTGGTGTCGCTATCTGATGATTTTGAAGACACTGTGTTTGCCTCCCGATTGAATTCCTGCATGAGAAAGTCAAGGCGTCTGCCCACCGCCTCTTTGCGCTCTAAGACGTTGGCCAGCTCAGACAAGTGAGCATCAAGTCGGTCAAGCTCTTCATCGATATCCAGACGCTGGGCTGCATACACCAGCTCTTGCTCCAATCTATTCACTTCATGTTCAATGTCAAGCTGTGCGAGCCTGTTTGACAATTTTTCGCGCTGACGTTGCAGTACGGTTGGACGATGCTTGCGCAGTTTTGCCACAATCTGTGATAACTGTACCGCCCGGTCATTGAGCATCGAGGCTATCTGTTCACCTTCACGCGCACGTGTTTTCAGAAAATCCTTCAACGCCAGCTCGAATAAGTCCAGAACCATCCGGTTCACCTCATCATCCACTGCTGTTTGCATACTCAACATACCCGGCCACTGCAAAAGAGCGATAGGATCGCAGCGACCCGCATCGATTCTTACGCTCTGCACCTGATCTATGGCATCACTGATTTGTTGCAGCAGCGTCTGATTGACAATGAGTTTACCGATACCACCGGACGCATTAGTGATTTTCAGGGAAATATCGACTTTTCCTCGGTTGATCTGCGCTGAGATACGCTCTCGCACTGCTGCCTCAAGGCTACGCAGCTCCTCGGGCAACCGGACACTGATATCCAGGTAGCGGTGATTAACAGAACGAATCTCCCAGCAGAAATCGCTGAATTCACTACTCAACAGTGACTGACCGAAGGCAGTCATACTTTGTAACATCGTCAACTCCTGCAGGTCTTGTCAGCTGTGACATAAAGACGGCAGTTTATCAGCGCACAACGCCCGCCGAACATGCACGTGCCACGTGTTCAGGGATTATGGCAGGCGCTGGCAGACGGACGTCAAGAACAGGAGCGCCATGCCTGAACATACAAATTATCCTTGTACAGTCAAACCAGCTTCACAGCCGAAGCCGCTATACCGCTATACTTTGCCGCCCCACCGGACAGGCAGCATCAGCGCTAACCTATCGACTGTTGATGCCTCTTCCGGTTCGATCATCCCTGAATCTGCAAGGAAATACCATGCGACCAAGCGCAAGAGCGGCTGATGAGCTTCGTGCCATCAAGTTGACCCGTCAATTTACCAGGCATGCAGCAGGTTCTGTGCTGATCGAGATGGGCGAAACGCGTGTTTTATGCACCGCCAGTGTCGATAATCGTTGCCCACCGTGGCTCAAAGGCACGGGCAGTGGATGGGTAACCGCAGAGTACGGCATGCTTCCAGGGGCAACTCACACTCGGGCGCGACGTGAAGCCGCAGCGGGCAAGCAATCGGGACGTACCCAGGAAATTCAGCGCCTTATAGGGCGTTCTCTAAGAGCCGCGGTGGATCTTGACGCACTTGGAGAACGTACCATTACTCTCGACTGCGATGTCTTGCAGGCAGATGGCGGCACGCGTACGGCGTCGATAACCGGGGCATATGTCGCCCTGTGCGATGCCGTGCAGCAGCTTATGGACCAACGCAAGATCAAGCGTAACCCGATTCACGGACAGGTTGCTGCCATATCTGTTGGTATCGTAAAAGGCCAGCCTGTGCTGGATCTGGACTACGAAGAGGACTCAGCGGCCGAAACCGATATGAATGTTGTCATGAACGAGGCCGGTGGTTTCATCGAAATCCAGGGCACAGCTGAAGGCCATGCTTTCAGGGATGATGAACTGAAGACAATGCTGGATCTTGCCAAGCACGGTATTGGCACGCTTGCCAAGGCACAGCTTGAGGCCCTGGGTACCAGCAACTGAAAACCGATAGCGCATTATGACAAGCCGCTAGCATTTGGGGAAGCATCGTAATGATCAAGCAGAAAGTGATCTTCGCCAGTGGCAACTCCGGCAAGATCAAGGAGCTACACGAACTACTGGAGCCTCTGGGATTCGAGGTTGAATCCCAGGGCAACTACGGCATCGAATCGGTTGACGAGACAGCTTTCACGTTTGTCGAAAACGCCCTGCTGAAGGCTCGTCATGCCACTCGGCTGTCAGGACTGCCAGCTATCGCTGACGACTCGGGGCTCGAGGTGGATGCACTCAAGGGTGCACCCGGACTCTATTCGGCCAGGCACGCAGAACGCCATGGAGCCGGTAGTGGCGATGTTGCCAACTACGAGTTCCTGCTCAGGCAACTTGCCGAGCTGCCTGACAACGAGCAACGCGGCGCGCGCTTCAGATGCGTCGTTGTTTATCTGGCTCATGAGCACGATCCTTCACCATTGATAGCTGAGGGAAGCTGGGAAGGCCACATTCTGCAACGCCCGGAAGGTGTTGGAGGCTTTGGCTATGATCCAGTGTTCTGCAATCATGACACCCACACGTCAGCTGCATTACTCGACAAGGAGATAAAAAATCAGCTCAGCCATCGCGGAAAGGCGGTCGAAAAGCTTGTTCAGCAATTGCGCGCGCGTCAATGAGCGATCGTCAATTCACTCAGCTACCGCCGCTATCGCTGTATGTGCATATTCCATGGTGCATTCGTAAATGCCCGTATTGCGACTTCAACTCGCATGAGCGTCGTGGAGAAATTCCTGAGGATGCCTATGTTGATGCACTACTCAATGACCTTGCCAACGAGATGCCCCTGATTTGGGGACGGCAAATCAGTACCGTCTTTATCGGTGGTGGAACACCGAGCCTGTTCAGCGCCGAATCGCTCGACAAACTGCTTAGCGGAATTCGGGCGTTAACGGCTCTGTCACCCAGCGCCGAGGTCACACTCGAGGCCAATCCCGGCACGTTCGAACAGGCGCGTTTCCGTGATTACCGTGCCTTGGGAATTAATCGGCTATCCATCGGCATTCAAAGCTTCAATCCTGCACTACTGAGTGCACTGGGGCGTGTGCACTCTGCCGACGAAGCGCTAAAAGCCTGCGACATTGCCCGATCAGCCGGCTTTGAGCAAATCAATCTTGATATTATGTTTGCGCTACCGGGACAGGATGACAAGCTGTTGCTGGAAGATATCGATCTGGCACTTGCGCAATCGACCACGCACCTGTCTTTCTATGAATTAACGCTGGAGCCAAACACGCTTTTCGCACGCTTTCCACCGATTGTCCCCGAAGACGAACATCGTGCGCAGATGCAAGACACTATCGTGGAAAAACTGGCAGAGGCAGGTTTTGAGCGATATGAAGTATCTGCCTATGCCAAACATGACAAGGGTAATCAAAACCGCTCTGCCCACAACATGAACTATTGGCAGTTCGGAGATTACGTGGGTATTGGCTGCGGCGCCCATGGCAAGATCAGTTCGGCGGACTCTGGCAGTATCGTCAGGCGCTGGAAACAAAAACACCCGACAAGCTATCTGGACGCCAGGAGTGCCGATGAACGTCTGGGCGATCAAACCACCCTTTCCATAGAAGATACTGCGCTGGAATTCATGATGAACGCGTTGCGGCTACGCGAAGGGTTTGCCATCCCCATGTTTGAATTGCATACAGGTGTAAGTCTGGATCGATGGCAAACTGACATCGAACAGGCCATGGAACGTGGACTGCTAGAGCAGGCAGGCCTTCAACTTAGAGCAACAGAGCAAGGATTTAACTGGCTGAACGATACACTGCAACTATTCCTGCCCGGAGATCAAACCACGGAGGCCAAAAGCTATCGTGTTATCCCGCTTAACCTGGAAGCACAAAAACCCTCTTGAGCCGCCCTGGAGCATCTCTGTTCACCACACTTTACTGACCCGCGGATTGCAACAAACGGATCAATTGCGCAGCATCCACCCCGTTACCACTGGCCGCGCCGTTAGAGAGCAGCTGACCAGCAACACCTGGCAAGGGTTCGCCCATGTCCTGTTCAAGCGCCCGCACCGACGAGTGATCCTGACCTGCATGAGATCCGATGCCACTATTATGAGGCTCACCCAGCCCCGCAGCAAATTCACTGCCATTGCGGCGTGACTCAACCCTGGCAGGTGGTGCTGAAACAGGCGTCAGCACATTTATGTTTGGATTCACCGAAAGCGTCTCTGCGTTGACACCCGTTGGTGCTGTTGTCCCAAAATGAGTGACGCCTTCGGCATCTTTCCAGGTGAATACGTCGGTTGCTCCTGAACCGCCTGGCTCCCCGCTTCCACCAGTGAGGTTTTCAGCAAGACCAACGGCATCATTTTTTGCCTTGGAAAACATATCGCCTGCCTGACCGAAAGCACCTGCGCCGACGTGTGTCCAGAGTTTTACCGGGTCGCCGCCCTTAAGGTAGACGCCATAGGTCATGACCCCGGCAACAGCGACCAGAGGTACGCATGCCTTGAACATCATTTTTGCTACAAGCCGACCCAGCATAACCAATTCCTGCCGCCAATTTGCCCACATAACGGCTAAAGCACCTTCGAGCTTGAGTAAAAGGCTTGCAATCTGTTGCTATAAACACTAGTATCCGTTTCCGAATTTTATAACCGGGAGGTAGCAATGAAACCGGAAATTCATCCCGAATACAAGCAAATCCAAGTCACTTGCAGCTGTGGTAACTCATTTGAGACTGGCTCCACGTCACGCCGCGATCAGCTTAGTATCGAAGTATGCTCGGCCTGCCACCCGTTTTACACAGGTAAGCAGAAAGTTATGGATACTGCAGGTCAGGTCGACAAGTTCCGTCGTCGCTACGGATCCAAGTAATCGTCATACCCGGCTGCACAGGCTTACTGTGCACTGGACTGCAAGACTTGCACGCCAATCAAGGGCACCCATCGTGGTGCCCTTTTTTATTCACTGTCCGTTTTACGGTGAGAACACGCTGGGGCTCCAACATCGATAGCCTGCGCGGGCACGAACATACCTGGGCGTCGGCGTGCTTGTCGACATCAGAGCCTGAGCTGCACTTCCCAGCCAACTTGAGAATTGCCACCTGATATCATGTTGTTTCTCGTCGACTCCAGCATTTATATCTTTCGTGCCTGGCAAGGACTGCCGACGAGCATCCGCAACCGGTTCGATGAACCGGACAATGCTGTCCAGGGCCTGGCAGAGACACTTTGCGGCATCATCGAGACACACCAGCCAAGCCACATGGTTTGCGCATTCGATGAGTGCTTCCGGCAGGGAATCCGCAACAAAATGTATGCAGAATACAAAGCAGATCGTCCACCGGCGCCCGAAGATCTTGCACCCCAGTTTGCGCGTTGCAAACAACTGGCAACGGCCATGGGTATCCCCTGCTTTGGTAGCGACCAAGTCGAAGCCGACGACATTATCGGACAATTTGCAGCACTTGCCAGCAGCCAGAACATCCCGGTTACTATCGTTTCCGGGGATAAGGATCTGGCCCAGTTCATCACACCCGCAGACCGCTACTGGGATCTGGGACGACGCCCGATAGCAAACTATCAGGAAGTACACAAACGCTTCAAGGTTCGTCCCGAACAGATGGCTGACTGGCTGGCTTTATGCGGTGACAAAAGCGACAACATTCCAGGTGTGCCCGGCGTAGGGCCCTCGACTGCTGCCAGGTTGCTGAACAAATGGCAGACCCTCGACAACCTGCTGAGCAACCTGGGTGAAGTGGCCATGATGGGGTTTCGGGGAGCACCCAGAGTCAGCCGCCTGTTGTTTGAGCATAAGGAGACCATTCGCTTTGCTCGCACACTCACCGGAATGATTCGCGATGATCGTCTACCCTCAAATCTGGACGCAACGCTACTACGCCTGCCGGAGTCGGCTAAGCTGCAAAATGCCCTCCATGACGTCGGTCTTCCTGATTCGTTGTGCGAGTCGTTGTCAAGACGTATCAGCAAAGCCACCCTTACCAGCAGCTGAAGCTTGTCAGTGCGAGAACGTGAACGCCATAAACGCGACGGAAAGCCGGGCAGGCGTCGCAGCCCGGTGCCGGGTTATACTGCGCTCTTGGTGTTCAATAAACCGTTCGGAGTGCTTTGCCAGTTTACCGATGCAGACAATCGGAAAACATTAGCGGATTATTTGAGCGCGCCAGAATTCTATCCCGCCGGGCGCCTCGACCGTGACAGTGAAGGTTTGTTGTTGCTAACTAACGACGGTGCGCTGCAACATCAGATCAGTAACCCGAGATTCAAATTGACCAAAACCTACCTGGCACAGGTAGAAGGGGACATAAATAGCCACGCCCTAGCAGCGTTAAACGAGGGCATTACTCTCAAGGACGGCCCGGCGCAGGCGATCAATGCAGGTAAAGTTGAATGTCCTGAGGCTTTGTGGCCGCGTGAACCACCGGTACGGTTCAGACAACAGATACCCACAAGCTGGATTGAACTGGGTCTTCGTGAAGGGAGAAATCGACAAGTACGCCGCATGACGGCCGCAGTTGGTTTCCCGACACTGAGACTTATCAGAACCTCGATAGGAAGGATCAGTGTTTGGCCAACGGCACCAGGGGAGCATCGCTTCACAACCGCCGCCGAACTGACGGCCGAGGCTTGATAGCCATTTGATATCTCTCGGGCCGAACGTTAGAAACTGCGCTCTACTGAATAGCCGGCAATGCGCTCAAGAGCATCACGATAAGGTGTTGGCGGTAACTGCCGTAAACAGGCGATGGCTGCTGCTGCCGATTCCTGCGCACGATGAATGGATTTGTCCAGGGCGTCTGTCTGCTCGATGACATCCATGACCTGTGGAAGCTGTTCAATATCGGCATCGCGAATGCACTGCGCGATCATATCTCGCGCCTCGGGTGTGCCATCACGCATGGCATAGATCAGTGGCAGGGTCGTTTTGCCCTCAGCCAGATCATCACCAACATTTTTACCAATCGTATCGCTATCGCTGCGATAGTCAAGAACATCGTCTGCTATCTGAAAGGCCGTACCTAGATGCATACCGTAGCTGGCGAGTGCCTCACGAATGGCAAACGGTTGATCAGCGAGCACCGCGCCAAGTTCCGTCGCGGCATGAAATAATCTGGCCGTCTTGGCTTCGATGACTTCAATATATTGATCTTCACTAAGATCCGGCTCACGCACATTCAACAACTGCATCACCTCACCTTCAGCAATACGGTTGGTCGTGGAGGCAAGGATCCCCATAACCTCCATGCTTTCGACATCTACCATCATCTCGAAGGCACGTGAATAGAGAAAGTCGCCGACAAGCACCGCGGCCTCGTTACCCCAGACGGCATTGGCTGTATCACGCCCTCGACGCAATTCTGATGCATCGACAACATCGTCGTGCAACAAGGTAGCGGTGTGAATGAACTCTATGATGGCAGCCACGGTTACCGGATGTCGGATGGTATCGATGCCTTGGCGATCATCCAGTCCACAGGCGCCAGCCGCTAGCAGGACCAGCTGGGGTCGAAGTCGCTTACCGCCACTGCCGATGATGTACCCCGACAACTGATTGATCAGGGCAACGTCTGACGCCAGACGCAAGCGAATCAACTCATCGACGCTGTCCATTCCAGCCTCGACCAGAACTCGGCAATCGTCGATGGACAATGCATTTATTGAAGGGGCGGTTACATTCATTTGTGTGGTGTTACGCGGCAGTGTACCGGCAGGTTCATGACTTCAGGCATTCAGGGTGGCAAACCAACAGTTTACTATCCAACCGTAGGATACCGTGAAAGACACTTCACACCGACAAACCAGACGCACCAAGTGGCGTAAAACCAGAGGATCACCGCAAGAAAAACCGTACGCAATAAATTATTTCAGGTTGTGTCACGATGTTGTCTGGCTTAAGGGTCAGTGGGATGGATTCGAAGGTTCGGAACGAAGATGCATAGCCATAAACGGTACTGGTGTAGAACTGTCGAGGCGAATCCGTGATGGCTGCAGCAATGCTACATAGAATATCACTGGCAGTTGACTCATATAGCGACTGGTTGTTATACTATCTGGCTTTCCGCGGTATCCATATCCGCACATCACGCTCAGGTCACAACCTACGGGGTGCGACCTGGTGTTAGCCAAGCAGCTGCCGTTACTGCAGTTGCCATAGTCAGGATCAGTAATCATGTACGCGGTAGTCAAAACCGGTGGCAAGCAGTACCGAGTCAGTCAAGGTGATCGCCTCAAGGTAGAATCCCTCAAAGCTGAAGCAGGCGAAGAAATCAGCCTCAGCGAAGTACTCATGGTCGGTAGCGGTGAATCCGTTACTGTGGGCTCACCAACAGTAGCGAACGCCTCTGTCAGTGCCAAAGTCGTGACACACGGTCGCGGAGACAAAATCAAGATCATCAAATTCCGTCGTCGCAAGCACCATCGCAAGCAGGCTGGCCATCGCCAGAACTACACGGAACTTGAAATTACCAGCATCAACGCCAGCTAACTCCTTCTGCCTGCACGCCATTGGCTTTTCAGGCCATTGTGGCAGTAAACGATTGGCAGGTGCATTGCGTAGGTAACAGCAGCAGACGATTTTCAACAGCATTCTAGATTCGGCAGATACATAGTCATGGCACATAAAAAAGCAGGCGGTAGTACACGCAACGGTCGCGATTCAGAGTCCAAACGCCTCGGTGTGAAGCGATTCGGTGGCGAAGTTGTGACAGCTGGCAGCATCATCGTTCGTCAACGCGGAACGCGCTTCCACGCTGGCGTTAATTCTGGTGTTGGCAAAGACCACACCATTTTCGCCAAGTCCGACGGCGTTGTGAGCTTCGCTGTTCGTGGCCCCGGCAACCGCAAGTTTGTCGATATCGTTCCGGCAAACGCCCAAGGCTGAGCCCTGCTCTCACCTGGATGTTTTCAGCATCGTGAGATACTTGCCACTCGGCTAACTCCCGAGCTGGCATGCGTTTACAGGCAGTACTCAGAAAAACCCGCTTCTAGCGGGTTTTTCTTTACCCGTTAGAGAAACCCCGTGAAATTTGTCGATGAAGCCCGAATCAATGTCATAGCAGGAGATGGCGGTAACGGTGCGCTTGGATTTCGGCGCGAAAAATACATCCCCCGCGGCGGTCCTGACGGGGGCGATGGTGGTGACGGAGGCAGTGTTTTTCTCAGAGCCACTGAAGGGCTGAACACGCTTGCAGACTTCCGGCATCAGCGTACCTACCTTGCACAACGCGGGGAAAATGGCCGAGGGGCGAACTGCTCGGGTGCAGGCGGTGAAGACTGTATCGTCGATGTACCAGTGGGAACCGTCGCAAAGGATCGAGAGACAGGCCAGATCATAGCCGACTTGAAATACCCCGGCGAAACAGTTCAGGTAGCCAAAGGTGGCTGGCACGGACTGGGCAATGCACGCTTCAAGAGCTCAACCAACCAGGCTCCACGCAAAACCACCAACGGCACACCGGGCGAACGTCGTGAGTTACAGCTCGAGCTGCGTCTGCTTGCTGATGTAGGACTACTTGGCATGCCCAATGCCGGTAAATCGACGCTTATCTCTCAGCTGTCATCCGCCCGACCCAAGGTTGCCGACTACCCATTCACCACCTTGCATCCGAATCTGGGCGTTGTCAGCATCGAGCCGCATCGCAGTTTTGTCATGGCCGACATCCCTGGCCTGATCGAAGGCGCAGCAGACGGACATGGCCTCGGCGTGCGTTTTCTGAAACATCTGGATAGAACCCGCCTGCTCCTGCATCTGATTGATGTCATGCCAATGGATGAAAGCGATCCTGTGCACAATGGCATTGCGATCGTGAAGGAACTCGCCAGGCATAGTGAAGATCTGGCCGCCAGAGAGCGCTGGCTGGTTCTTAATAAAAGTGACCTTTTGCCTGATGATGAGCAGGCTGAGCATTGCCAGGCGATTGTCGATGGCATTGGCTGGACAGGTCCTGTATATATCGTTTCTGCCGCTACCGGCAATGGCACGCGGCAATTGGCAGCTGACATCATGAGCCACATGGAATTCAAACAACAAGAGCGCGAAGAGCAAGAAGCACGGGAACGGGCGAAAGCGCATTCCGAGCGACTGCAAATCAGCCCTCTTGCACCACAAGGACAGCCTACTAAAAACGCTGCTGCCGCAACGGCGAAAGGTGACGGGAAAAATTCACCTGCAAAGGCTGACCCAGCAACGCCTGCTGACGATGCGTGAAAGAGTCAGACTGGCAAAGCGATGGGTCGTCAAAGTTGGTAGCTCCTTACTGACGGCAGACGGACGTGGCCTTGATCACACCATCATCGCGCAATGGACTTCTCAGATTGCCACCCTTCTCAAGGAAGACAAAGAAGTCGTACTGGTATCGAGCGGCTCCATTGCCGAAGGTGTCGCCCGATTGAAACTTGACAAGCGGCCTACACGCGTTGACCAATTACAAGCAGCGGCAGCAGTGGGCCAAATGGGACTTATCAGAGCCTACGAATCCGGATTTGAAGGCTTTGACGTGTTGACCGCACAAATTCTGTTGACACATGACGACCTGGCAGACAGACGTCGCTACCTGAATGCCCGAGGCACGCTTTCCACTCTGCTCGCTCACGGCGTGCTTCCCATCGTCAATGAGAATGATACTGTGACCACTGACGAAATCAGGCTCGGTGACAACGACACACTGGGCGCTCAGGTTGCCAATCTTATAGATGCCGACGTATTGGTACTACTGACTGATCAACAAGGACTATTCGACAAGGACCCCCGAACTCATGCAGATGCAACTCTGCTGGAACGGGCAAACGCCAGTGACAAACGAATACTTGCACTGGCAGGTCCTGCAGGTTCGACACTGGGAAGCGGTGGCATGCGAACAAAAGTGCTGGCTGCCGAAAGGGCAGCTCAGAACGGCACAACCACAATCATCGCCCACGGCCGTGAACCAGACGTTCTCCTCAGGTTACGTAATGGCGAGTCGCTGGGAACCATGCTGACCAGTGATCAAAAACCACTGGATGCGCGCAAGCGGTGGCTGGCTGACCACCTGAGAGCCAAAGGTACATTGACGCTGGACGCAGGAGCATGCAATGTACTGCTAACCCGCGGCTCCAGCCTGCTAGCGGTAGGCGTGAATGGCTGTACAGGCAATTTTTCACGCGGAGAACTGGTTAGCTGCGTCAATGCTGACGGGCAAGAGATTGCCCGGGGCTTGAGCAACTACAGCGCAGCAGACACACGCAAGTTACTCGGTGCGGCCAGTGAACGGTTTGAGGACATCCTTGGCTACAGCGGAGAACCAGAGCTGGTGAATCGCGACAATATGATCGTGATACAGTGACAGGTTTGAGCCCAATCGTCAGCTCACGCCATCATCCGCGTATCGTGAACGAGCTTGCCATCCGCACAGGCGCTCTGGAGTGGTTGTTCACAGGTCTTGTACAACATCGAGTATTACTGTCTCGCCCTTCTGGACACGCAGAAGAGCGAAGACATGACAACAGGTACTGCCCCGGGCAATCAGCCCAGAGCGCGGACCTGTGTATTGAAACGGCTTTTGTAACGCGCTGCCTTGTTCTTGTGGATCAGGCCTTTGCGGGCCATATGATCCAGAACAGGAACAGCTTCCTTGTACGCGGTTTCAGCGGCACTTTTATCACCACTTGCGATGGCGGTAAAAACACGCTTGACCATCGTGCGCATCATGGAGCGCTGGCTGGCGTTACGTTGACGAGATTTTTCGGCTTGGCGAACGCGTTTGCGTGCCTGGGCAGTGTTGGCCACGAAGTTTCCTCTGGCTTGTCAGTACTGAATTCAGCCGCCCATTATCCACCGCCTTTTGCACCACGTCAACGTCTGATTGCATGAAAAGCGCGACTCTCGCCCGTTCCGGGTCAATCGTTGGGCTAATGACCCTGCTGTCGAGGATACTCGGCTTCGTCCGGGATCAGGTATTAGCCATCGTTTTTGGCGCGGGTGCTACCACTGATGTGTTTCTCGTAGCGTTCAAAATCCCCAATTTCCTCAGAAGGTTATTCGCTGAGGGCGCATTCGCGCAGGCTTTTGTGCCGGTTTTTACCGAATACAAGGAAACCCGCAGCAAGGCCGCCATGCTGGATCTGGCCGCTCATGTGTCTGGCACACTGATCGTGGTGCTACTCATCGTGACGACTCTTGGTGTGATGCTGAGCCCGTTGCTGATTATGTTATTCGCACCCGGATTTATCGATGAGCCAGAGCGCTTCGATCTGGCAACGCATATGTTACGCATCACCTTTCCCTATCTTTTTTTCGTAAGCCTTGTGGCTTATTGCGGCAGCATGCTGAACACCTTCGGTAAATTTGCCATCCCCTCCTTTACGCCGGTGCTGCTCAATATCTGCATGATTGCAGCCGCACTGGTTTTCAGCTCTCACTTCGATGTACCCATTATTGCGCTGGCCTGGGGGGTATTTGCCGCAGGCCTCGCCCAGCTGCTACTACAGGCACCCTTTCTACGCCAGATAGGATTGTTGCCCAGACCACGCTGGGGCTGTAAGCACTCAGGCGTCCGGCGCATTCTTAAACTGATGGCACCAGCCATACTGGGATCCTCTGTCGCACAGATCAATCTGCTGCTGGATACCATTATTGCCTCCTTTCTTGCGGTGGGCAGCCTTAGTTGGCTGTATTACAGCGATAGATTAATGGAGTTTCCACTTGGGTTACTGGGCGTCACTTTGGGAACCGTCATTTTACCCCGCCTTTCCCGCGAGCACTCCCGTGATACGCAAGACGATTTTCGCAAAACGCTGGACTGGGCATTACGCCTGGTATTCATACTCGGTCTACCTTCTGCGATCGCACTAATGATACTTGCAGAAGGTATGCTGATGACCCTGTTTGGCTACGGACAATTCAGCGCAGAAGATGCACGCATGGCCAGCTACAGCCTGGTAGCCTATAGTCTGGGATTGCCGGCGTTTCTGCTCATCAAGATATTCGCACCCGCGTTTTTCGCTCGCCAGAATACACGCACACCGGTACGCATAGGCATCGTGGCGCTGATCTCCAATATGGCCTACAACCTTATGTTTGTGTTACCCATGATCTGGCTGGATTTCATCGCACCGCACACAGGTCTTGCATTGGCCAGTTCATTATCCGCCTGGCAGCAAGCGATTATGCTCTACCGAGAGCTAGCAAAAGAGGACATCTATCGCCTATCCGCCGGCCTCGGGGTGTTTGCCCTGAAAGCCATTCCCGGCATGGCTGCGCTGACACTGATCATGGTGGCAGGTGCCGGTATCGATTGGTCAACGTTCGATGCAATGGGCCGATTGACACGACTGCTGGCTATAATGGCAGGCAGTGCTGTTGTTTTCGCCATTGTGCTTATGATTTCCGGCATTCGTCCACGACAACTGGTTAATCCTTCATGAATAGCGCTGGCTATTACATCAGGTCAAACTTTTTATTATGCAACTGATTCGCGGACTCAGAAACTGGCCCGACAAAAGCCCAACTATTGTAACCGTTGGCAACTTTGATGGCGTGCATCTGGGTCACCAAGCCATGTTTGCGGCCACTCGACGAGTGGCTGATGAACACAAGCTTCCCGCTACGGTCATCAGTTTTGAGCCACTGCCTCACGAGTATTTCACGGCCGATACTGCGCCCCCCCGGATCCAAGGGTTAAGAGACCGTGTTAGAAGCGTCGAAAGCGCCGGGATCGATCGTTTGATTCTGCTGCAATTCAATCATGAACTTGCCGTCATGAGCGCCGAGGATTTCATCCGCAATGTCCTTGTAGACAAGATAGGGGCAAGGCATATGATCATCGGAGACGACTTCAGGTTCGGTCATCAGCGCTCAGGCACCTATAATACCTTGCAGCAACTCTCCACTCAGCTTGGCTATAGCGTCGAACAAAGCGCCACTTGCCTGCATGATGCACATCGGGTATCCAGTACACGAGTGCGCCAGACGCTCGATGTGGGCGATCTTGATGGTGCCGCCGAATTGCTCGGTCGCCCTTATCGCATCAGCGGTCGCGTCGTACATGGTGAAAAAGTAGGTCGCCAGCTCGGCTTTCCAACTGCCAATGTATCGCTTGGCAGACATCGGCCACCATTGCGCGGTGTGTTTGCCGTTTGGGCGACTCACATTCCTTCGACTAACCGTTATCCCGCGGTAGCAAACCTGGGTGAACGCCCAACTGTCGGAGGCAGAAAGCTGCTGCTGGAAGTGCACGCGCTGGATCAGTCACCCGACTGGTATGGTCAACACCTGGCCATCGATTTTGTCAGTCAGCTTCGGCAAGAGAAGCGATTCGATTCGCTGGATGAGCTCAAGGCACAGATTTCGCGTGATGCGGATGATGCCAGAGACATGATGAAGCACTTGTGAGCTACAAAAATAACACTGACTTAGGTGAGACCCGCTTCCAGCCATTCCCACTCAGTCGGACATCTCTAAATGGAAAGACGTCAATGCGAGGTATTGATCAGTTTATTCCCGCGCAGGCGGGAATCTGTGCCTGTCGCTCAGTAGATCCCTATCCGTAGCGATGAAGCAAACCGTACAACGTGAATCAACTCAAGCTGACGGTGGATCCGCGCCAGCGTGAGAGTGACGAACAGCAAGACAGCACCATTCGGCATACACTACTATGATGGTGCTGTGGTAATCGCACAGCGTTATTACGACCACACTGTGTACAGCTGTAACTATAGATATCAGATTTAGCTGCCCTGCCTTTAACAGGCAATGGGCGCGCAAACCGTGAAGAAGCCAACGACGTGACCGACTACAAACAGACACTCAATCTTCCAAAAACGGATTTTCCCATGCGTGGAAATCTGGCCAAGCGTGAGCCTGAAATGCTCGCTCGCTGGGAAGAACAAGGCATCTACGAGCACATTCGCAAACACAGCGCAGGACGGCCCAAGTTCATTTTGCACGACGGTCCTCCGTACGCAAATGGCGACATCCATATTGGCCACGTGGTCAATAAAGTCTTGAAGGACATAATCGTCAAATCCCGGCAGCTTGCAGGATTTGACTCACCCTACGTTCCCGGCTGGGACTGTCATGGGCTGCCTATCGAAAACAAGGTGGAGGGCTTGATTGGCAAGCCCGGCATGAAAGTCACTGAAGCAGAGTTTCGCGCCAAATGTCGCGAGTATGCCGTTGAACAAATCAGCAACCAGCGCAAGGAATTCGAACGTCTGGGCATCATCGGTGAATGGCAATCTCCGTACCTGACGATGAACTTTGCCAATGAGGCGAACATCGTGCGCACGCTGGGCAAAATCATTGATGCAGGCCATGTGTATAAAGGGACTAAACCGGTTTACTGGAGCTGGGGAGCACATTCGGCTGTTGCCGAAGCCGAAATCGAATACGAAGACAAAAACTCCATCGCGATTGATGTTCGGTTCGAGCCACGTGACAAGGCTGCGATGTTATCAGCGTTCAAGGCAGATGATGACGGCAGCAATGTCAATGTTGTTATCTGGACCACAACACCCTGGACCATACCCGGAAATCTTGCCGTTACACTGCACCCGGAGCTGCAATATGCTCTGGTTGCCGTCAATGGTGAACGACTCATCATGGCACAGGACATGGTGGATGCTGTGATGGCTCGCTATGAGTTTGAAGGCCACAGCATTATTGGTAGCACCAGCGGTGAAACACTGGCAGGCATGCAACTCAAACA
Organism: Granulosicoccus sp.; assembly: GCA_045106195.1. GTDB lineage: Bacteria > Pseudomonadota > Gammaproteobacteria > Granulosicoccales > Granulosicoccaceae > Granulosicoccus. Next base: position 19,740 of record JBGCEH010000020.1, on the reverse strand, counting down.
TCCCCTGTACGAGCGGGACACGCTGGTCGTTCTTGGCGACTATGTCACCACCGAAGCGGGCACCGGGGCCGTACACACAGCACCTGATCATGGCGTGGATGATTTCTATGCTGCGAAAAAAGCCGGCCTGGGCCTACTGGATTATGTGAACGATCATGGCGTATTTCGCGAGCATGTAGAGCTGTTTGCAGGTGAGCATGTGATGAAAGTGGACGACCACATGATCGAAGAGCTTGAAAGCCGTGGGCGCCTGGTCAAGAGCGAGAAATACAAACACAGCTATCCCTACTGCTGGCGAACCAAGACACCGATCATCTACCGAGCCACCCCACAGTGGTTCATCGGCATGGAAACCAAGGGGTTGCGCGCCGATACTCTGGCAGAAATCGACAAAGTAAAATGGATACCCGACTGGGGACAATCCCGTATCCATGGCATGATTGCCGGGCGACCCGACTGGTGTATTTCACGGCAACGTTACTGGGGTGTGCCCATTACCCTGTTTCTGAACAAGGAAACCGGAGAGCTGCATCCCGAGACCGGCAAGCTAGTAGAAGAGGCGGCAAAGCGCATCGAACACTCTGGAATACAAGCCTGGTTTGACCTTGAGCCGGAGGAATTGCTGGGCAGTGATGCCGCACTGTATGAAAAAGTCACCGACGTGCTGGATGTCTGGTTTGACTCAGGCACCACCTGGATGCATGTACTCAAGCAGGATGAAAAACTCACCTACCCTGCCGATCTGTACCTGGAAGGTTCAGACCAGCATCGAGGCTGGTTTCATTCATCCATTCTGACCAGTACAGCGATCAATCGACAGGCTCCGTACCGTCAAGTGCTCACACACGGGTTTACCGTTGACCAGAAGGGACGCAAGATGTCCAAGTCCCTGGGCAATATCATAGCGCCACAAAAGCTGCTGAAAACTCTGGGCGCTGATATTGTGCGCCTATGGGTCTGTTCTACCGACTATCGCGGGGAGATGACTGTCTCCAACGAAATTCTTGATCGCATGGCTGACGCCTATCGGCGTATACGCAATACAGCCCGCTATTTATTAAGCGCCATAAACGACTTTAACCCTGATACCCAGATGGTGGCTAAAGAAGATATGCTGGCGATTGACCGTTGGGCGATTGACTGTACCTTGAACACACAGGGCACTATCGATGAGGCGTACGAGGCGTACCAGTTCCACACGGTATATCAGACAATTCATCACTTCTGCGCCATCGACATGTCCAGCTTTTATCTGGATATCATCAAGGACCGGCAGTACACCATGCCGGCGGACAGTCTTGGTCGTCGATCAGCCCAGAGCGCCATGTATCTCATCACTGACGCGCTCACACGCTGGATCACACCCGTACTCAGCTTCACCAGTGACGAGATCTGGCAACAGCTACGAGAACAATCAGACACTAACCGGAGCCAGCGTGCACTCACCCCGTTTACAGAAACGTATCTGGACACACTCTTCGAACTGGGAAGCGACTCGGCCATCAGTAAGCAGGACTGGCAGATCATAACCGAGGTGCGCGACACCGTATCCAAATCATTGGAGATCATGCGAGCCGCAGGCGACATCGGTGCAGCGCTGGAAGCATCACTGACTATCTACGCATCAGATAACATTAAACGGGCATTGAGCAAAACCGGCGACGAGCTTCGCTTTGTGTTCATCACCTCTGAGGCCGCGTTGGCAGATCTGTCCGACAAACCCTCAGCGCTTGAAACCCACACGTGCAACGGGCATGAGTTTGCCGTACTTGCGGGCAAAGCCAGTGGTAGCAAATGCGTTCGATGTTGGCATTTCATTGATGATGTCGGTACTAACGCTGAGCATCCAGAAGTCTGTGGACGTTGTATCAGTAACGTACACGGTGATGGCGAAACCCGCCGAATCGCCTGAGCGTTCTGATACATTCAAAACCGACCCACAACCCCATTTCAACAACTGGATGAATCACTAGACTATGCCGCACTTTCTTCGATTTAGCATCGTCGTTGTTATTGTGGTTCTTGATCAGATCACCAAGATCTGGGCTGATCGAGCGCTGGAGATGTATCAGCAAATCCACATCACCTCGTTCTTCAACATCACCAAAGCCTACAACTACGGTGCGGCGTTCAGCTTCCTCGATACGCCAGGCGGCTGGCAACGTTGGTTTTTCACAGCTATCAGCCTAGTGGTCAGTATTGTGTTGTGTGTGTGGCTGTATCGAATGAGTCGTGCGGAGAAATGGTTGAGTTTGTCTATTGCGCTGATACTGGGTGGTGCTGTGGGCAACCTTATAGATAGAATGTGGTACGGCTATGTAGTGGACTTCATACAGGTACATTGGAACGAAAGCTACTTTCCTTCGTTCAATATTGCTGATGCTGCCATTAGCTGTGGCACGGTGTTGTTGTTGATACTGACGTTTTTCGAAAAGAGCGACGACGACAGCAAGACTCAGAAAAACATTTAGTCACCCGGCAAAAAAAAGAATCCTGTAGCTTGAGTCAACCGAGACAGCCGTTAGACTCCAACACGCCGAATTAAACCAGGCAGCTCGAACCTCTCGCCTGAATTATTCACAAAACCGCGATTAGTTACTCTAGAGTTGTCATTGAGTGGTGAACACCGGCGACTCATTGTTCCTGCTACAACCGATAACTGACTATTGCCTGCACACTTGCAGCCATACCCTTAAGGTATCAAATCGATTGCGAAACTCATGCCCACCCTGTGATTCGTATTGATATCTTATCGCTACAAGAAATAGAAGGCGCTTGTGTCAAACATGTACTGTTAGTTCCATCCATGGCTACAAGTATTTATAGAGTTGTTTACATACAGATTACTCACGAAACCAATAACTCTTGGATTTGCAACCTTGTTCGTACGACAAGACTAGTCTGTCATGAACCTGAAAAGACATAACAGAAACTTCGGTATCTTTGAGCTCACTGATTCACAGACGGAATTTATACTCGTCGTGTAGTTATTTTTATATTTTTCGATAGCCCATTATTAGACTGTCAACTATTACCCTTTTTTTAATATAAAAGTGAGTCTATAGTCACTCCACCTTATATTCCATGACTTGTATTAAATAGAATATTTGGCCGTTTATCAGATACGGTTTTCTTTTCGGAAAATCAACAAGGACGTTCGAGTACAGAGTGGAGGTACACATAATCCGACTAACGAAAGTCGTACGAGCGGTTCTCTCTGCAACGATTCACAGCACCTGTAAAGGTGCTGGACGTAGGACATCTACATTGGAAGTACCGCTGTTATTTACAGCATCAACTGCCATCTTGTTTTTATTTTCAAATTTCACACTGGAACACTTACTATGAATACTTCACGACTATTACCTTTCGCATTAATCATCTTGACATCAAGCGCGTATGCCACTGATCACAGCGGCGCATCTCCCGCCGCCCATATGCAACTCAAGGATAGCGCCGGCAACGTAGTATGTTTTGCTTATGATACTGACGAGGCAACAGCTCCTATAGCAACAGCTTGCCCCGAGGGCACATACACCGAACAGCTATTCGATTCTACTTGGGCGCAAACCGGTCAGCGATCAGTAGTCATTGGCAACACAACTGCACCCACGACACCGACCACCAATACACTTCGACCGACACGAGTCGAGCGTACCTGCGTGTGGGATGAAAACCGTATCAGATCTACGTTTGGATCAGCTGAAGGTGCAGAAAACCGGTTTCCAACCTGCACTATCACCTGTCCGGCTGGCGTTGCGATAGATGGAGAAGCCCGTGCCACGATTCCTGGATTTTTTGGCAGCGACGATGAATTTTCTGACGGCCTAACGTTTACCGAAGGTACTGGTACCGAGACGATTACCATTCACATGGACACGACTCTGGCCGTTGATGTGGTTTTCGACAGATTCAGAATCAACGGATCAATCTCAGAGTTCGGCGACCTGACCTACGTTATCGACGCTGCAGCAGTCTGTTTGTAAACGACTGCTGTATGTCTGATCAAATAACTGACATTACCTCTAACACTGAAAAAAGGTATGATCGTTATAGGCTGGAAGATTGACCGCTTAGACTCTTTCCAGGGCGATGGCAATCCCCTGTCCTACGCCGATGCACATAGTCGCTAGCGCCAATCTTCCTCCATTGAGCTGCAACTCCAGAGCAGCACTTCCTGTTATCCGTGCGCCTGACATACCCAGTGGATGACCCAGAGCAATAGCGCCGCCATTAGGGTTTACGTGTGCGGCGTTATCATCAATACCCAGATCTCTCAGCACTGCAAGACCTTGCGCAGCGAATGCCTCGTTCAGTTCAATAACATCGAAATCGCTGGGTTTGATACCCAACCTTGCACACAGTTTTCGAGTGGCGGGCGCAGGCCCGAGCCCCATCACGCTAGGCTCAACACCTGCAGTAGCAGCGCCTAGAATCCGTGCAATCGGTGATAAACCATGTGCATGCGCTGCGGATTCTGAGGCAACGATAACAGCGGCAGCGCCATCATTGACACCCGAGGCATTACCCGCTGTAACGGTCCCATCGCGACGAAAAGGCGTGCCAAGGCTTGCCAGTTTTTCCAGAGTTGTTGCTCGCAGATGCTCATCCTTATCGAAAATGACAGGATCACCCTCCCGTTGTGGCAACTTAACTTCAGTAATCTCACGTGCGAGTCGACCGCTGCTTTGAGCGGCTGCCGCATTTTGCTGGCTGCGAAACGCCATGGCATCCTGATCGGCTCGACTGATGCCAAATTGGTCTGCAACGTTTTCTGCAGTCTCCGGCATTGAGTCCACACCATACTGCGCTTCCATCATAGGGTTTATAAAACGCCAGCCGATGGTTGTGTCAAATATTTCAGCTTTACGCGAAAATGCACTATCAGCCTTAGGCATGACAAAAGGTGCACGAGACATACTTTCTACGCCACCGGCAATAATCATGTCAGCCTCGCCAGCTTTTATGGCCCGCGCTGCATCCATGATGGCATTCATACCAGAGCCACATAGCCGGTTGATAGTACTTGCAGAAAGCGTTGTTGGCAGACCCGCAAGTAGCAATGACATGCGACCCACATTGCGATTGTCCTCACCAGCCTGGTTAGCACAACCAAAAATCAGATCATCCACGGCATCCCAGTCAATCCCGAGGTTACGACGTTTAAGCGCACGCAAGGGAACGGCGCCCAGGTCATCTGTGCGAACGGAGGACAGCGCCCCACCAAAGCGGCCAATGGGTGTTCTGATGTAGTCACAGATATAAGCGTTAGTCATACTTGCTGCATTGCTCCGATGTTTTTATTGAAAGAACAAGGCTTATCCTGTGAATCAGGTATCTGCTCAAGACACCGGTACGGTATCAGCCTGTGTACAGACATGAGTCTATAGACTTACGACGGCAACTTCAAAATCAACCCTCGCTGATCTCCACGCCAAACTGCCCATAGCAGCCAGAAGCAATACGTAATAACTATCCATTAAGCGACGCCTTGTTCGGGCTATAAGATGGCTAATCGACCTTTCCAGCAGATTCACCCAACAACAACTCCTAACTGTAATTGCAGGACAACCCATTCGGCCTCAGCCGGCTTGAAACAATTCAGCCGATCCGTTTTTTCATGACTGGTTAATTCGCAAGATTTGAACGCTTACCCTTCCCTGGTACTTTCCTCGAACCGCGTTCCTCCACTTATTGAATCAAGCTGCATTATGTCAACAGGGCGACCGTCACTATCAAGCCTCACATCGCCGATTCCCGAGTGATTCCACAGGCGTTCACCCGCACTTCGCCCCGCGGGCAAACGAGGCCAGATACGAAAGGAGCTGCGTTGCGTCAGAAGATTAAGCGGTGACCAGGGAGCAAACAGCCAGCGGTTCAGTCGATCGAGCCATTCAATCAGCAGCACAGGAAATTCGTTTTTTATACCACTACTGGTGATCTGCCATATGGCCGGCGTTTCGGTCTGATAACGCAAACGGACATCATAGGCAAAAGAGTAATGCACATCTCCGGAGAGCAACACAAAAGTTTGTGGTGTCTGCCTGTGTTCGAAGATACTGAGAATAACCGTGGCCGCTTCATGATGAGCCATCCAGTTTTCCGCATCGACGAGCAGTGGTTTGCCAAAAAATGTAAAAACACTTTGCACAATCTCTATCAGCTTGACACCGAAAACGGGAGCCGGAGACACGACAATGACCTCTGAGCGGCCCATGATGCTTTGCTGAAAGTCGGTCAATGCCTCCCAATCCATGAGCCCTGAAGGCCGAGACGGTTTGCTACGCCGGTGCCAGCGATGTGTGCGCGTATCAAGGACGACTATAGCAGGGGCTGTCTCGAGCGTATACTGCCAGCCGCGAAATTCCAATAGCTTGTCAATCAGGACATCCTGTTGCACCTGCGCAAGCGTACGCAGCTCAGTCTCCGCACAACAGAACAACGCTTTGCAGTCTTCAATGAGATCAGCAAGTTTTGCCGATCCATTACCCCAGCCCTGACATAGGGCATACGCCATCAAGGCATTACCGACAATCCGGCGAGAAAAACAATGTTCATAGGCTGTCTGCTCCCATGCCAGGGAAAGATTCCAGTCGTCAGTGATGTCATGATCATCGAAAATCATGTAACAAGGTACATGACTCAGCGCTCGCGCAGCCATCGGTAATCCACTGACAAATTGACTGATATGTCCGTGCTCATTCCGGTATCGCTTAACAAAGGCCTTGGGTAATTCAGGCACCTTTAGCTGAAATAGTGTCCACGGTACAGGTGACCAAACCAGTAGATACATGGCCAGTACCTCTGCAACAGTGACCAGATGGTTTTCGGCGCTTGCCGTCGTGAAAATTGGCTTGCGCGCTCCCCCAAAGAAACGATCAATCACCCGTGAATTGTTTCTAGTCAACGGCAACAGCTGTGAACGCCGGTAATATGTATGTTCATGTTGTACCAGCTCCGTCCCGTTAGCAACCGTAGCCTCGCTGATCACCTCATCAAACAGCCCCAACCTGTCTTGAAGTTGATGAATGGCATTCAGCATTGGACCCGCAACATCATCAACATAGACCTGATCGCCCGTCATCAGCAACAGAGAAGGTCGTTGCTCGCTTCCTGATTTACAAAGATGTATTTCCTCATCAACACGGCGCAGCGCATCATCTGAGTCATGATGCGGCTTTCGGCAGGAGCCATGCATTATGCGCCGGATTCGGGAATGAATTACAAAATGTGGCGAGGTGAAGCCGTCATGACACAGGTGCGGTGCCCAATCAGCTATCCATTGCGTTCCGTTTTCTTCGAAACCGATGTCATAGTACAGCACGTTATCCATTGGCCACTGCGAATCGGACCGTATTTCAAGTAACTGTATATAGGCGTTCCTGCCAATGCCTAGCTCGGTCTGTTCGCTCTCATACAAATTTCTTTCCTGCAGGACAGCATCGACGGTTCGTATTCGGACACGCCAATGAGTCGGGCGCGTGGTGACCAGCCATAGCAACATGCGCTCAGTCTGCACGTGTCGCAATATCGGGCCGACCAGCACGCGTGGCAAATCAAAGTCGTGTTCCATACCTGCACATAATAAAAGTAAGAGTCGATGAGCCCCAAGATTTACATCGTCAATATAGAACGCCCGTAAACTGATCTTTCAAGTTGAGACAATAAGGTAGAAAGCTGATTTGAGATTAGCTATTGACAATGAGCTGCACGCCATTGTCCCATTCCACAGCACGTGTATTTCCTATTGTTTGATCGTCAATCACGACAGCACCGGACTGGCCTGATACCACGATATCGGACAAGGCAATCAATGCGGCATCCACCTCGATAGTGAGCAGCTGCCCCCCTGTAATGCTTTCGATATCGGCATTGCCAATATCAAAAGTGTCCGCACCGGTTAAATCAGTTGCCGTAAAATCCAAAGTCTCAACATCACTGAACACGCTTGCCAGATCGATACCGTCTATTCCGGCATCGGTCAGATTATCTGCGATCCCATCAACCAGTGCAATGGTATCGTCGCCACCGGCAGCATCAACAGTAACATGCGCCAGAGCATCCATATCCAAACTCAACATGTCATTCTGACCGCTTAACTCAAACGTCTCTATACTGCTGATGGTGTCTGTATCCAGACCTTGCTCCACCGTGCCACCAGTATCTTGCAATGTACCTCCAGTAATGGCATTTGAAGAGCTACCGTAACTTACTGTGTCACTACCATCCCCACCAGTCAACGCATCACTGCCACCACCGCCATCAAGCCAATCGTTTTCTGCACCGCCATTCAAGTCATCCGCCCCGACACCACCGACAAGGTTATCGTCTCCTGCTCCACCTGTGAGGGTATCATTACCTGAACCACCATTCAGCGAATCGTTACCGTCACCACCTATCAGGACGTCAGCACCTTCATCACCCGAAAGTGTATCAATACCATCACCACCTTCAAGACGATCGTCTCCTGCATCACCAGTAAGCTGATCAGCTCCACCACTGCCAATCAACACATTGTTCGCATTATCACCGACTATCAGATCATCTCCCGATCCCCCGGAGATGTTTTCGACATTACTGACTGTTTGATCCTCAGCACCTGACAATTCTACCGACACAGGCGAACTGCCATTGAGATCCACACTGACTGAAGTTGCAGTGGGGTGCAATCCATAGTCCAGAGTATCCACATCTCCACCGCCATCGATAACATCAATGCCGGCGCCAGCAATAATCTGATCGTCACCAAGGCCACCGTTTAACGCATCATTACCTGCACCACCTGTTAGCAAATCGTTACCTGCACCACCTGACAAGGTGTCAGCCCCATCACCCCCACTTAGCGTATCGTTATCAGCATCACCATTGAGAATATCGTCACCGTCGCCACCATCCAGTGAGTCATCACCATTACTACCGGAAATACTGTTGTTGAACGCATCACCTGTCAGTGTATCCCCTCCAGATGAACCAATCAGGTTTTCGACATTGCGCACGGTATCGTTACTATCGTCGACAATGGTAACTGTGGCATCACTATTGCCAGCCAGGCTTACGTTAATCGATGTTGCAGAAACATGAGTACTGTAATCCAGAGTATCAACGTCGTCGCCGCCATCGATAACATCCATACCCAGCCCACCAATCAATTGATCAGCGCCAGTACCACCGCTGATGGTGTCGTTGCCAGCTCCACCTGATAGAATATCGTCTCCGGCGTCACCGTTGATGTCATCATTCCCACCCTCACCAGAAAGCATATCGTTACCCGCGCCACCTATGAAAGTATTTGCCTGAACATCACCCGTGAATGAATCACTGGCATCAGTACCTGTCAGATTTTCAACGTTCACCAAGGTGTCATTGGTACCACCAACAACCGTGGCCGTTACAACTGTATCTGAATTCAAGTCAACCGTGACCCCACCGGTTCCTGACAAACCAGAGTAATCAACAACATCGATACCCGTACCGCCATCGAATGCATCAGCTCCAGTCCCCGCCAGGAGTATGTCGTTGTCCGCCCCTCCATCAATGGTATCGTTACCCGCGCCACCATCAAGCGTATCGTTCCCGGCATTTCCCGACAGCTCGTTGTCTGCAAGGTCACCTGTCAACACATCATTTCCCGTTGATCCGGAAATATCCTCAACGTTGACCAACGAATCAGCATCACCTCCCGTTACGCTTACGATGATCGATGTACCACGATTCAATGTAGCCGTGATGCCTGCGACACCGGCCAGACCTGAATAGTCCACCAGATCACGCCCTGCACCACCATCTATCGAGTCATTACCAGCGCTGGCGAATATGGTATCGCTATCGTCCCCGGCATCGACAACATCCGTTCCAACACCACCACGCACAATGTCATTTCCAGCGCCCCCGGAGAGCGTATTGGTTCCTGAAACACCTGAAAGCACATCGTTTCCTGATCCACCCGACAGGGTATTGTTGTTGGCATCACCAATGAAACTATCATCGCCAGTAGAGCCAACAAGATTCTCGACACTGACAACACTATCGTTGTCTCCACCGGCCACGGTTGCAACTGCGGGAACGTCACCAGTGAGTATGATCGAAACGCCGGTACTTCCTGTTAACGTTGAATAGTCCAGTGTGTCCTGACCAGTACCCCCAATAATAGTGTCAGCGCCCTGACCGCCATCAAGAAAATCGTTGCCTGCATCACCCACAAGGTTATCATCACCGCCGCCGCCAATGAGGACGTCATCACCGCCGCCGCCAGTGAATGCGTTGTCTTGAGCATCACCGACAAGATTATCTACACCACTTGTGCCTATGATGTTTTCGACGTTTTGTACGTTGTCATCATCTGAACCTGTAACGGATACCGTGACAACACTTGCTCCATCAAGCGTGACACTTATCTCGCTGGCGCCGGCATGTGTACTGTAGTCCAGAGTGTCAGAACCTGCACCGCCATCATAGGTGTCTACACCTTCTCCGGCAACAAGCTGATCGGCGCCATCCCCCCCGGATACGATATCGTCACCGGTAGCACCGGTGAGTGTGTCATCGCCAAGCCCACCCGTCAGTTGATCATTACCGGAGCCACCGTCAATGTCATCCAGACCTGAGCCGCCGTCGAGGATATCCTGGCCTGCGCCACCAGAAAGCACATCATTACCTCCCGAGCCATTGAGTGTGTTGTTCAGGGTATCACCGGTGAGTGTATCAGCGCTGCCACTACCGATAACAGACTCCACGTTAACCAGAGTATCGTTAGTACCGCCTGAGACGATTGCCGTAACACTATTGATACCATCCAGAATGACGGTCACGCCGCTTACACCCGCCAGACTCGAATAGTCCACGGTATCGTTATTCGCTCCGCCATCAATGGAATCAGCTCCGATGCTGGCAACAAACAGATCATCACCATCATTTCCGGTGAGAATGTCGTCTCCGGCGCCACCATCGATGATATCGCCTCCTGCGCCGCCTGACAAAGTGTCAAGACCATCACCCCCGCTCAGGCTATCGTTACCGGTACCACCGTCCAGATTATCTGCTCCTGCACCACCGGAAAGAACGTCGTCACCCGCACCGCCACTCAACGAATTGTCGTTACCGTCCCCCGTCAGTGTATCGGTGCTGTTCGTACCTATGATTGATTCTATATTTGCCAGTGTATTGTTTGAGCCGCCGGATACAATGGCGGTGACGTTAGTGTCCTCATTCAAGGTAACAGACACACCACCGACTCCGATCAAACTGGAATAGTCAACAGTATCTCGGTCTGCACCGCCATTTATAGTATCGGTACCTGAACTGGCAGTAATATAATCCTCTCCACCGCCACCAGACAATGTATCGTCACCGGCGCCACCATCCAGCGTATCGTCACCGGCACCGCCCGTCAGGGTATCCTCACCATCACCACCGCTCAACTGATCGTTTCCTCCCGACCCCAGCAGTACATTATTTGATCCATCACCTGTCAGCGTATCATCGCCAGTTGTGCCTGTGACATTTTCAATACCACGTATCACGTCGTTATCTGAACCAGACACAATGACGGTACTTGAATTGTTACCATCCAGAGTCACTGCAACCGCTGTCGCGCTGCCATGTCCGCTATAGTCGATAGTATCCAGATCGTTCCCACCATCAATGGTGTCTGATCCGGCACCTGCATAAAACGTATCATTACCATCCATTCCAACCAGAACATCATCTCCTGCACCACCCGTGAGCTGATCATTACCGGCACCGCCGTCCAGCTCGTCATTCCCATCACCGCCAGAAAGCACATCATTACCTTCCCCGCCACTTAATGCGTTTGCCAGCCTATCACCTGTAATTGAATCATCACCCGCAGAGCCAATAACGTTTTCAACATCGAGCATGGTATCGTTTCCATCTCCACCCACAGTGACAGTAACGAGATTGAATTCATTGAGTGCCACTGATATTGATGAGGCGCTGACTTGAGAGCTGTAGTCAACAGTATCAACACCGCTACCACCGTCAAACAAGTCAATACCATCACCCGCTATCAAGGTGTCATCACCTGCCTCGCCAAAAATCTGGTCATCATCCGCACCACCTTCCAGGCTATCGTCGCCTTCACCGCCGGACAAGGTATCAACACCCGCACCACCTTCAAGGGCATCCTGACCCGAGCCACCGTCAAGCGAATCAACACCGTCGCCGCCGCGAAGGATGTCATTATCGTCTCCACCCTGCAGGTTATCATCGCCGGCATCTCCTTCCAGAACATCATTACCTGCCAGACCAATAAGCTGATCATCACCAGCACCACCGACAAACGTGTTGGCATTTGAATCGCCAGTCAGTAAGTCAACCTGATCTGTGCCAACTACGTTTTCCACGTTGACTACAGTATCGTCATCGCCGTTACCGACTATTACCGTTGCTACTGTGGAGGTATTCAAACCAAGCGTGATACCGGTAGTGCCGGCAAGCGTACTGTAGTCCACGGTATCATCACCATCACCACCGTCAAAGCTATCGCTTCCGACACTGGCGATCAGCTGGTCACTACCCAAACCACCCCGAATAGTATCATTGCCTCCAGCACCGTCCAGCGTATCATCACCGATAAAACCATCAAGAATATTGTCAAGAATGTCACCTATGATCGCATCCGAACCTGCACTGCCAACAACGTTTTCAAAACCCGATGCAAGTTGATTATCCCCCCCGCTGACGTTGACGGTTACCTGGTTACCGCCATCGATAGTGATGCCAATGGATGCAACACTGTATTCTGAATAATCAAGGGTATCGACATCCAGACCAGCATCGAGCACGTCAGCCCCGCCACTGGCATAGAAATAGTCATTACCGCCACCACCATTCAGGACTTCGTCAGCAGAGGAGCCCCTGATGAGATCATCCTCACTGCTAAGTATGAATTGCTCAAAATTGCTGAATTGCGTAAATGAGCCATCCGAGTCAAATGCGGTATTGGTCGTGAAGTTGAAGCTGACGGAGAATGGATGCAGGCTGAAATCAAGAACATCGGCATTACCATCACCACCATCGAGAACATCCGTACCCGAACTACCATAGATCAGATCATCACCAGCCCCACCTTGCAGGTTGTTGGCTCTCTGATCACCAGAGATCACATCATTGCCGGCACTACCGATGATACTTTCGACATCAAGCAGTGTCTGATCGTCTTCCCCGTTTATAGTGACCGTTATTGAATTTTCTTCGTTAAGTGCGACATTTATGGATTGGGTCGCTGCAAAGGCACTATAGTCGACGACATCCAAACCAGCGCCACCATCGATAAGATCAGCACCCGTCGAGCCGACGATAACATCGTCGCCAGCGTTCGCGACTATATTGTTGCTAGCACTATTTGTGGTAATGCTGTCATCAAGAATAGTGGCCTCGATATTCTCAATTCCAGTAAGTGTATCTTCCAGCAAACCGGTTACCTGACCTGTGCTATTGCCTGCATCATTGAGAACTATGGTGACACTTGCGTCATAGACAGTTGAATAACTTAATGTATCGATGCCATTGCCACCGTCAACAACAACACCATTGCCTTGTACATTGATCGCGTCATCACCTTCACCTGCATCTGCAGTCATGACAGCACCATCAACAACGGTAATGATATCGTCACCATCACCTGCATTAATAGTTGACAAAGCTTCCACTTCTATTTCATCGTTTCCAATACCCGAGTTTACTGTAACACCATCGAACAGAGCCAGAATCGAGTCTGCGCCAGCATTGGTCTCCAATAACAAGGTATCAATACCCGTGACGACCACATCGTTACCGGAACCGGTGAACAAAGTGCGCACATTGACAACAGTGTCATCACCATTACTCTTTTCAATTTCGTAGCGTTCACCGGCCGTGTCATTCATAGTGATGTTAACAGCAACAGTCAAATCGCTGTGATCAAGTGTGTTCTGCCCCGTGCCACCATCAAAATAGTCGCCACCAGAAGAGCCAATAAACATATCGTCTCCTCCGGTTCCGGAGAAACTGTTTCCACTTGCGTCACCAGCGAAGGTGTCATCTCCATTCGTACCAATTACGCTCTCAACACCACGAACCCGATCGTTATCACTACCATTAACAGTAATGGTGGAAAAAGTATTCTGATTAAGTACCACATCGATACTGTTAGCGCTTGAAAGAGATCGATAATCAACCACATCGTTTCCGCTTTCACCATCATAAGTATCTGCCCCTTCATCGGCAAAGAAAGCATCATTGCCGCTACCGCCGTCCAGAATGTCATCACCTGCCCCGCCATAAAGACCGTCACCGCTCCCGCCACCAGACAGATAGTCATCCCCTTCACCACCGTTCAGGTTGTCTGCACCAGCTTCACCGAAAATGCGGTCATCCCCACCTTCACCACTCAGCGAATCGTTTCCGCTGCCACCAATAAACGTGTTGTTTGACGCATCGCCCGTAAACGTGTCGTTAAACAATCCTCCAGTGATATTCGAAATATTCATAGCCTGGTCAGCCTGTCCTGACGAACCAATGGATACCGTAAAAACTCCATCAACTGCACTACTCATATCAGCCACGATAGGCAAGGCCATTTCGTCATACAGCAAGGTGTCTACACCCGCCCCGCCATCAAGGACGTTGTTACCACCACGCCCGGAAAGAACATCATCACCATCACCTCCTTGCAGATGATTAGGTAGATCATCTCCACGCAAGTAATCATCACCACTGGCACCAATGATATTTTCAATGTTACGTATCTGGTCATTGTCATCACCGGTAACCGTAACCTCGGCCAAGGCACTACCAGCAAGTGTTACGGACACAGCGGTAACACCCGCCTGTGATGAGTAGTCCAGTGTATCGGTACCGTCTTCGCCGTTCAGAGCATCTACCCCGGAGCTTCCAAGGAAGATATCGTCACCCAAGCCACCACTCAATATATTTGATGTGGTATCACCTCTGATAACATCATCGTAGTCCGAGCCTTGCACATTCTCAAAATTAAGGAGAACGTCAGACGCACCATCCCCGTCGTCGCTCGCCTCATTAGCATTAAGATCAATATTGGCACCTGCACTGGCCTCCTCATACGTTACGATGTCAACATCATCACCGCCGTCCAGCAAATCAACACCTGCACCACCTGCCAACTCATCATCACCAGCCAGCCCTTGCAGATGATTTTCCTCATCATCTCCGTAAAGCGTGTCGTCTCCTGCCGTACCGATAGCATTCTCTATATCGGCCAGCAAGTCATTGGTGGCGCCATCGAGTGCAGCCACGCTCAGGGACGACCCATCAAGGTCGACTTCGACATAATTGATACCCACCATGGATGAATAGTCCACGGTGTCTATGTCAACACCACCATAATATGTATTTTGCCCAGCTGACCCGAAGAATGTATCTGCCCCCGCCCCACCTTCAGCGTAATTGTTTCCCAGACCACCGGTTATCAAATCATCGCCAGCGCCACCTCTGAAAACATTGCTATTGGTATCTCCAACCAGGATATCTGCACCGCTGGTACCGATGATTTGCTCAACATTTCGAACCGTATCAGAATCTGATCCCGTCACTGTCACTATGGCATCATTATCAGCATTCAATGTGACACTAATGGCTGTGGCTCCACCATGGATACTGTAGTCGAGCACATCACTGCCCGAACCACCATCAATCACATCGGAGCCATTTCCCGCCTCAATGGTGTCCTGGCCAGAGCCACCGTTTATTGAGTCGTTGCCATCACCACCGATAAGCCGGTCTAATCCCTCTCCTCCATCGAGCAGATCATCACCGACACCACCATCGAGTACGTCATCATTACCACCACCATACAGCTCATCGTTACCGGCAGCACCGTTGAGCACATCCTGACCCAGCTCTCCACGCAATTGATTATCTTGTGCATCCCCATCAATAATATCGCTGACACCGCCACCAATGATATTGGTGAAATTGGCAACAGTGTCGACTTCACCACTTGCCAGATTCACGGCGAAATATCCGTCTGTGACATCGCTCATATCGGTTGTAATACTTGAGTTGGTGTCGCTATAACTGAGCGTGTTTGTACCAGCACCACCATCAAGCGTATCGTCAGACAAACCTCCACTGATAAAATCATCACCGCCACGACCGTCGATAACATTGACACTCCCACCTCCGCGCAACGTATCGTCACCCTCGGTACCGATGACATTCTCAATCGCCTCCATTGTGTCGTCATCGCCACCGTCAACACTCACGGTTACCACGTTGCCGCCATTGAGCTGCACTGACACGAAATTAATTCCGACTTCCTGCGAATAATCAACGGTGTCGAATCCCTGATCACCCCTCAGTGTGTCAGCACCTCTGCCTCCCACAAACGTATCGTTACCTTCTGATCCATCGAGCACGTTGACGAAATCATCTCCGATGATGAGGTCATCTCCGAGGGAACCAATGACGTTTTCAACTTCGCTGACCAGATCGGTTCCACTGCCTGTAACGTCAACGGTTACAGGAGTATCACCATCAAGCGCCACAGAAATACCA
This sequence comes from Granulosicoccus sp., assembly GCA_045106195.1. Classification (GTDB taxonomy): domain Bacteria; phylum Pseudomonadota; class Gammaproteobacteria; order Granulosicoccales; family Granulosicoccaceae; genus Granulosicoccus. The sequence continues at coordinate 3,207 of JBGCEH010000020.1, read as the reverse complement.
TTACTAAAACCCGTATACTGAATAGTGTCAACACCCAATCCCCCTATCAGGGTATCCGCGCCTCCCCTGCCTTCCAGAAGATCATCGCCATCGTTTCCGTCAAGTCGGTTCGCGAGCCCATCTCCAATCAGTGTGTCATTTCCCGCTGTGCCTATCAGGTTTTCGATGCTGTTTGCAAAATCTGTAGAGCCACCATTGACGGTAATCGCCGTGGTCGACACACCGGACAGGGTTGCCTCAATAGAGGTGACTCCTGCCAACTGCGAATAGTCAATAGTGTCTGTATCGTCGCCGCCACCGTAGGTGTTTTCACCCACACTGGCAATAAATGTATCGTCTCCATCACCACCACTGAGCACATCTGAACCCTCACCGCCGTTGAGTATGTCGTCTCCAGCCAGTCCCATGAAGTTATTGTCTTCAGCATCACCCGTCAGAGTGTCATCACCATCGGTGGCAATAATATTTTCGACATTGGAGATTGTGTCATTACTTCCACCAGCAACCTGTATTATCGTCGCCGACGATCCGTTCAAGGTTGTCTCGATCGCGCTGATTCCCGACAATGAAGAATAATCGATAGTATCCGAACCCAATCCGCCATCGAGAGTGTCTGTGCTGTGACTGGCAATCAATACATCGTCACCATCGAGTGCATTGACAATATCAGCACTTGCAGAACCCATCAGTGTATCGTCCTGCTCAGTCATTACGTATGACTCAAATCCGGTGAAGGTATCCGTACTACCGTCAGCTGAGTACGTCGCCTGACTATTGACCAGATCCAGTAAAATTCCTACGCCATTGAGGTCATCAAAACGCAGCTGATCTCCCGTCGAGTGCGCGCCACCATCCAGCACATCACTTCCCGTACCGCCTCGTATAACATCATCACCATCACCGCCGGCTATCGTGTTCACCTGATTGTCACCATCGAAGGTATCGGATGCCAGACTCCCGATTATATTCTCGATACTACGCAGCGTATCGTTGTCCCCACCCTGAACGATAGCCTGCACATCCAGCGTTCCATTCAATGCAATCGCGACGCCGCTAGCACCCACTAACTGTGAGTAGTCAACAGTGTCGATGCCATCATCTCCATCGAGTATGTCTACACCTTCTGTCGCAATGAGCCGGTCATCACCCAAAGCTCCCACAAGCTCGTTGTCATCTGCATCGCCAGTGAGAAGATCATCGTTGGACGATCCGGTGACGTCATTAATATTAAGCAGGGTGTCGACAAAACCAAAGCCATCATCGGTAGCCTGATTCAGCGACAGGTCGACAATGACAACCCCGGTTGACCCTGTATACGTGACTCGGTTTACACCCGCCCCACCATCGATTTGATCAGCCCCTGATAGTCCGGTGAGGGCATCATCACCCTCACCGCCAGACAGCACATTAGAACCAGAATTCCCCTCGAGAATATCGTCGTTAGCAGAACCTGTCAGGTTCTCGATGTCAGTCAGTTGGTCGGTTCCCGCATCACCGTCATTGTTTGCAATTCCATCAGCCAATGAGGCGATAACACCATTCGCGGCATCCGTGTAACTTGCCGTATCGATATCATCCCCACCCTGCAGGGTGTCATCACCGGCGCCACCGGACAGTACATCATTTCCGGCATCGCCAAAAAGCGTATTGCCGTTAGCATCGCCAATGAGTAAATCAGCCTCTGCTGAGCCTTGAACATTCTCAATACCACTCAAGGTGTCTGAAGCACCGTCACCATCATCGACCGTCCGATTCAGTGACAGATCAACGTGCACTGATGCGTTCGCCCGACCATAGTCAATCGTATCCGATCCTGCGCCCCCATCAAGCGTATCGTCACCTCCTCTGCCTTCAAGCAAGTCATTCCGGTTACCGCCTGACAACACATTGTCTGCACCATCACCGATCAATGTGTCGTCGTAAACAGACCCTGTGACATTCTGGATCTGCTGCAGAACGTCACTACCACCACTTCCATCGATGCTTGCCTGTAAAGCGCTTAGATTGACATTGACGCCCGAACTTGTCTGACTGTAGTCAGCTTCATTGGTACCAAGCCCGCCTATCAGAACATCCAGTCCAGCACCACCGCTAAGAACATCATCGCCATCGCCACCGTCCAGTCGATTGTTCTCAGCGTCACCAGAGAGCGTATCGGCATAATCGGATCCAACAATGTTTTCGACATCATTCAGCGTATCACTGGCACCGTCTCCATCATCAGATGTTGTATTGAAGGCCATAGCGACTGTAATGCCAGCGGCAGCGTTAGCATAGCTGGCGGTATCTACACCGTCCCCACCGTCAAGAAGATCAATACCTGCTGCCCCGGATAACACATCATCGCCTACCCCACCCGTTAGCTGATTGGCCAAGGCATTACCAGCGATAACGTCGTCGTGACCAGATCCCACGACATGCTCGATGCCTGACAAGGTATCAGCACTCAAGTAGCCATCATTCGATGCGCTGTTGGTGGAAAGGTCTACGTTTACTGCATTAGGCGCAGTCTGATAATCAACGACATCATTGTCACCATCACCGCCATTGAGTGTGTCGCTTCCGCCAGCTCCAATTAACGTATCATCACCCAGTCCACCATCGATCTGGTTACTATTAAAGTCGCCAGCAATACTGTCGTTGTAATCCGATCCACGCACATTTTCCACGTTAACAATGACATCAATGCTGGTGTCACCATCGTTAGATGCTCCGTTGCTACCCAGATCGACAACAATCTGCTCACCTGCCTGAGAATAGTCAACCCAGTCTGCGGTTCCCGCGCCACCGTCCAGGGTATCGACTCCACCGGCACCCCGCAGCACATCATTGCCGTCACCACCCTGCAGATTATTATTATTCGCATCACCAATCAGGGTATCGTCATGGTCAGTCCCCAGGACGTTTTCCATGCGTAAAAGAATATCACTGCCATTCAAGCCATCGTCGCTTGTCTCTTCATTTTCAAGATCGACGCGAACTGCATTGGCTACACCAGAATAGTCAACGAGATCCTGCCCGGCCCCTCCATCAAGTACATCCTCCCCTGCACCACCTGACAATGTGTCGTCGCCACTGTTACCCAGCAACGTATTGTCATTGGCATCACCCGTGAGCGTGTCATTGAATACACTGCCTGATAGATTCTCGATACCCGACAGGCTGTCACTACCGCCTTCGCCATCATCACTCGTGACATTGGCCAGC
>JBGCEH010000019.1:0-259945 GCA_045106195.1 Granulosicoccus sp. | reverse complement strand
AGAAACAGCTTGTTAGCGTTCCAGCTATTGCAAGGCACGTAACTCATTGCCGCCTCGGTTTTCAATTCGGCGAATAATCCCTCCTGCGAGCCACGTCCTTCATGATATTGCACAACATGCTTGGCGTGGGTTGTCTTGTTTATGACGATGACCTTGTATCGGTAGTTGAAGTCGTGTGGTTTGAACAAATCCATCTGTATTACGCTGTGCCTGGCGAATTACAAATTAAGACGTGAATTCATTCATTTGAATAGTCTTGTGCTTGCCTGTAGCCTGCCCTATTCTACTTATCCATGAGAGATCTTTTCATACTTGTTGCACATCTGCTGACCACCATCGCGACACTCCTCGGTCCAGGCGGGGGGCGCGCTGTTGTTGCCAACAGCTTACTGATGAAACAGCAGCTCCTGGTCATCAACCGCCATCGCAAACGTGCACCAAGGCTTACACCGCTGGATCGATTTCTGTTGGGATTCTGGTCGCTTTTCCTCATTCATCGCCGGATTCACCAAGCTGCCATAGTTATCAGACCGTCAACGCTATTGAAATTTCACCATTTGCTCAAACAGCGCAAATATCGTCTTCTTTATTCTTCCTGTGGCACTTGCAAACCTGGCCCAAAGGGCCCGTCAAAGGAACTCATTAATGCCATTATCGACATAAAACGTCGCAATCCCACTTTTGGTTGCCCACGCATCGCGCAACAAATCAACCTTGCGTTCGGCACCAACATTGATAAGGATGTCGTCAGGCGAGTCTTGGCTGCACACTACCCGCGTGATTCGGGTGGCGACGGTCCATCATGGTTGACCTTCCTGGGCTATACAAAGGACAATCTCTGGAGTGTGGATCTGTTTCGGTGTGACTCCATTCTTCTCAAGAGCCACTGGGTGCTCGTTGTCATGGATCAGTTTACTCGACGCATCATCGGCTTTGGAGTACAAGCCGGCACGGTGGACGGTGTTTCGCTATGCTGCATGTTCAACAAAGTCATATCGAGCAAAGGCATCCCACAGCGATTGAGTTCTGATAACGATCCACTATTTCGGTATCACCAATGGCAAGCCAATTTACGAAATCTCGACATAGAGGAAATCAAGAGTGTGCCCTATGCGCCGACGTCGCATCCGTTCATTGAACGACTAATTGGAACGATTCGGCGTGAGAACCTTGATCAGTTGTTTTTCTGGAATATGCAAGACTTGGAGCGAAAACTCGCTGATTTTGCTCAATACTATAATCAGCAACGAGCCCATCAGGCACTTAATGGAAAAACTCCTGAATCTGTCAGCAGTGAAGTTCAATCTCGATGCGCACTGCTCGATCACTATTCATGGCATTCACACTGCAATGGGCTCTTCCAGACTCCAATCGCTGCATGTAGTAGGAATTCGCCAGGCACAGGCTATGTTGATATCATCGCTATGTTGATATCATCTATCGCTTATTCTTTGGCTGGGTATTAGATCACTAGGAGTTAGAATTCCTTAGTTACCACCGATTGAATCATGATTATCAGGTGCTTTGCTTAGGTCCTTAATTTGATCAGTGAGGTCTTCGCGAACTATAATGTATGAAAACCCTTCAAATTCAACTGCCCCAATTGACATCGGAGGGTCATTTAACCCTCTGTTGCTGGCATCTTTTTGCAGTTCATCAATTTGAGCACGTAAATCTTCCTTTACAAGCACATAATCCGACCCCTCGATTTGCGCTTTTCCAGCAGTAAAACTTTCTCCTGTATCGACACTGCCTTTTTTAACAAAACGTTTTGAAATGCTTGAGCCCAGTTTTCGACATTTTTCTACAAGAGGCGCAACTCTGGATGAAATAGCTACTGCAATAGAACGAATTGAACGTCGTTCTTTGGCTGCGACCTCCAAATCTTCATTTCGTTTCAATCGTGCTCTTTGCTTTCTGTTTGCAGCTTGCATTTTCTTTCTTGCGTCCACAAAAACATTTAGAAGAAGCGATATGATTAGTGGGACAAACGCAAAGCCCAAAAACGCTTCTCCAATAGCGTAAGATCTGGCTGGGCCTGTAGGTTTAATATCACCGTATCCAAGTGTCGTGAAAGTTACCGCAGAAAAATACAGGCACTGGCTTGCGTGGTTTTTCTCACAAATCACAATGGGCGCTTTATTTTTATCGACCGAAAATTCACTGTGAGGTACACGCAAATACGCATATGCGAAAGCTGATACTATTAGTGGGATAAGGGTTATTGTTCCAATGACTACTCCCAGCTCTGAGGTAAGGCTTTTTAATACATGGGTCGGATAAACTTGAAGGAATAGAAACAATAACAGCGTACAAAACACGACAAGAAAAATTGAACTGGTTTCAACTTGACTAAGCTTTTGTCCAGAATGATTGATCAAGTCATTCCACGTAAACAAAGTAGCTGCAAGAGGCGCAAGAATGCAGGCCAAAGCAATACATATTGATGCGATCGAACGCCGATTTAAAAACGTCATGCTCTAATTATGGGTGCAGCGTGCAGGGACAAGCAATATCGGCTAACTTATGACGTTGAAAAAAATCCATATCAACGCCGGAATCCCGAAGATTGCAGCTACAGAGAAGATTCTGAAAACTCTCAATTCCTCCTCTTCCGAAGAGAGTGCATGTTCCTCAACCTGCATTAAGTCTAGGTTTTTCTGTTGTTGTCTATGCACGGGGCTATCATCATCCAAACTGTCTTGATCAGGTGGCAATGAGCGTGCCGATTTTGCCATGCCTTTGGATGATCGTCGAGATTTGTTACGACCTTTAGCGCCTTTAGCGTTACTTTTCAGGCGTTTTTTAGGTCCTGAGGATCCCATCTGTTTCTTCGAATTGGGGCGATCGAGTAACTGTGCCATGGATTCCCGCTGCAAACCGGACTGCTTTCTCAATTGTATAAGACTAACGTAAATCGAGTATTTATGCCATCGGAAACACAATGTTCGTATGCAATACGTGGATGCCGGATATCCCCGATACGCCTTGGCGACGTTGATTCAATTAGTAATTAGTTCAGGAACTGGCGGTGTATCTCTAACGTTTACCAATCAACAGCCAACATATCCGATCGCAGGTAACTATCGAAGATACGCGAGTTCACGTTAGAAATGCCCGTTACTCGACACCTCTCAAGCCGCTACCTCTGGGCACCACCAACGTCGAGAGTTTCTGCCTTGGGTTTTGTCGTCAACCCGAGCTGTCGAGTATCGATGGATCTTACGCCCAGCAGGAAAGAGGCAATACGTGATTCTAATGAAAGGCGCGATCGTCACGCACTGACGCTAACTACACCTGTGGAAGGATCGAAATCGGTAACTCGCCACACACCGAAAAAGTATTGGATACTGATGCAGTTCCGGGCACAGCTACTTTCAACCGCATAAGAACAAGCCAGGACGGTCTATTTCCCGCCACAGGCACATGCAAAGTACTTTTTGGACTCTCTGATTTTAGTGAATCCAGTTCGATAGATATAGGTGTGAGCATAATATTCAGTGAGAATCTGAAACACTACGCCAAGCTCAATAGAGAATCGGACTAAGAGCAAAAAATCCGATCACGAGACACCGGTGCTCCCGGATGGCGCTTTTACCCAGATTGTCACGCTGGCTATTACAGACGGAGATTTTCAGACGAAGATTTTCGAACCACCGAAGCGGTAGCCGTGTCCGTGGTCTCGGGAGCACCCGCGCTTATCGAACCCATGAAAAATTCCGTGATTTTTACCGATACCGAATTCTGAATCAATCAACCTACTGCGAACGGTGGCCAAACTTTTATTTTGTAGCGATCTTCGAGAGTTATGTCAGCGATGAATCCGTAGTTTATGGCATTCCTGATAACAGTGATTTTACCTTTTTGGGAACAAACGCTCGAATCACTCCGAATTATCCACGAAGCCTCATCTGATGAAAGTATCGGGTTTCTAATTAAATACGGAACAATCGAATCCCGTGTGGGACGAAACGAAGAGTCGATGACTACCTTACAGCCTATTCACCAGGGTAGCTGAGCCTCTGGTACCTTGATCTGGCTGCAAACGCTCACAGGGAGGTAGAGCGTTGAATTAGTCACCCGCCATGTCGAGTATTAAACAGATTAGTATTTTCAGGCAGAATACAATCGCATCGAGAGAACAGCTGATTTGACGCGATATATTCCTGCAACACTGACGAAAAAAGTTTAGCTGGAATCACTCCGTTTGCCATGCAAAAAAGTGTTTTCGCCAGACGTTCAACTAACGCGATATCAGACGGCAACGAATTACTCTGGATTCAGCCTTCAGCCATGATCGTACCAAAAGTTATCCTATGACGACTTTGACCTGAGATACTATGTGAGCATTGTTGAGAAAATCTGCTTCAGACGGAATATCCTTACCAGAGTTCTGGCACAAAACTGTAGTGGGCTATACTTTCTTGCATCACGTGAAGACCGATTGAAAATCGTCATGTCTAAGGATTCTGGAGAATAAGAGCTCAGGCACGTCTGCTTCAGTCAATTGTCTTCATCTGCATATTGTGCTGTCACTCAAGCAAAGACATCAGCCATGATCGATATTGAAAGAATACGTTTGGACACTCCAAGCAGCCAGAACATTTTGCATTTTAATAGTGCGGGTTCGTCGCTCATGCCTATCCCTGTTTTTGACGCGCTCCAGGATGTCTTGCGTGATGAGAACGAGATCGGCGGGTATGAAGCCGAGAGGCGGGCGCAAGACAGCATTCAAGCATTCTACACAGAGTTTGCAAGTCTTCTGAACGCCGAACCTGACGAGATCGCGTATGTAGAAAATGCAACGCGCGCATGGGATATGGCGTTCTACGGCTTGCATTTGAAATCTGGTGACAGGGTTATTACTCACGAGTCAGAATATGCGTCCAATTACCTCGCGCTATTGCAACAATCCCGTCGCCTTGGGTTTGATATTGATCTCGTGCCCTCGGATGAGTCGGGCCAAATCGATGTGAACGCGTTGGACAACATGATCGGTCCGCACACCAAACTGATTGCGATTACCCATGTGCCGACACAAGGTGGCCTTGTGAACCCTGTTGCCGAGGTGGGAAAAGTCGCAAGAAAACACGGTGTTCTTTACTTGCTGGACGCTTGCCAATCCGTCGGGCAAATTGACGTCGATGTCGCTGAGATCGGTTGCGACATACTTTCTGGCACAGGGCGAAAGTTTTTGCGTGGTCCGAGAGGCACGGGTTTTCTGTACGTACGGAAAAGCATTCTCGACCAGATCGACCCACCATTTATTGACCTTCTGTCCGCGAAATGGACTGAGGCAAACAGGTTTGAATTTATAATTGGTGCGAAGCGGTTCGAAAATTGGGAAAGCTTTGTCGCCGGCCGTGTTGGTCTGATGGAAGCTGTTCGGTATGCACGCAATATCGGGCTTACAAACATAGAGACCCGTGTAACGCAGCTTGCACAAGATCTGCGCGATGCGCTGTCGCAAGTTAAAGGTGTTTCAGTGCATGATCAGGGTCAGAAAAAATGTGGCATTGTCACATTCAAGAAAGACAGAATCGATCCCGGGATCATGGCAGACACTCTTCGGGCCGATGGAATCAACGTGTCTGTCTCCTCATTGACCTCTGCACGCCTCGATCTTGAACCACGCAATCTCAAGGCGTTGGTGCGAGCTTCCGTCCACTACTTCAACACGCATGATGAGATTTACCGATTTGTTGGAGCTGTCGAAAAAGCATAGGCGCAAGCGAACCTCGAATTTTTCAATTAGCGGGAAGGATAACGTATCTATCAACACCTATCCGGCGAGTCAATTGCACTAAATCGAGGCACTTGCTTACAGGCAGGTACTATCTATCACAAAAAAATCAGATAGATAGCAATGCTGCCATGTCATTGAAGACAACCAAGCCCGCGTGCGTCCAGATCACGCGTTATAAACAACCGGCATATGCCCCTGCCATTTTTTCCATTCATTGTCGTTCACTATTAACTTTGCCATAAACCCTGCCACATTGATACGGCTGGTTTTACCCGAATCGAAAATCGGGTCACGTACCGGGGATTCGAAAACATTGTATGGCGTAACCGCTTCCTCATCGATAAGAGCATCTGGTCTGACGGCTACCCATTCAACGCCGTTATCACTGGCTGAGTAATGTGACTGCAAAAATTCAGCCGCATGCTCATTATCCGCATGCGGGGGTAGTATGCACCTAAGCAAACTCACAACAATGTTATGACTAAAAGTAATTTTTTCGCCAGCTTGCCTATTCTGATTGCCAGTCGTATTCATCAAGACAAATTTTATCGGCTTTGCTGAATCTGTTTTCTCAATTGCCTTGCAAAGACGCTTAACGCTGTCAGTCACCAAACGCCGGGGGTGGCCAAAAATGCCTTTGAAGCTTATGTTGTGACCAAGACACGATGCGACAGCATGACAACCAAGAATCTGCGCTTCCAGATCTTCATCCGTCATATCCAGCAAACTGGCTTCGGTGACGATAAGCCTTTCATCATTTGTAAGCCGTTCCGGTAGTGAAGCGGTTGAGCGCACAACAGCTTTCACTGTTTCACCTTGATCAAGCAATTGTTCAACCAGGAGACGACCTGTTGCGCCACTAGCGCCGACAACTAAAACAGACATAACTTTTACCCCGTACATAAATTAGTGTCTGTTGACTATACCCATTCGATATTGGAAGGTATATTGGCTAAAATCGTATCACGACTATGTATATTTGCATGAACTGGGAATCTGTTAACTTTGATTGGAATCATGCCCGCGCTTTTTACGTAACGGTACAGGAAGGCAGCTTGTCAGCTGCTGCTAAAGCACTTGGGGTAACTCAACCGACTTTAAGTCGTCAGGTTGCCGCCTTAGAAGCAGAACTTGGAATAACCTTGTTTGAACGGGTTGGGCAACGGTTAGTGCTAACGGAAAGTGGTGCTAAGTTAGTGGAGCATGTCAGCTTGATGAGCAAGGCTGCTTTTCAATTTTCATTAGCCGCCGGGGGGCAGTCACAGCAGCTAGAAGGCTCTGTAGTCGTATCGGTTAGCCAATTGGATGCGGCTTTCCGTCTACCGAAAATCATAGCTGCACTGCACCGTGAAGAGCCTCTCATCAATATCGAGGTGATCGTCACTAACAAGCCCAGCGATCTACTGCGGCGTGAGGCAGATATCGCGATCCGAAACTTTCGTCCTACACAACATGATTTGATTGCGAAAAAGCTGGGAGATGAAGTTATCAGACTTTACGGAACGTCTGATTACTTAAAGAGTCTACCCAAATCATCAGATGTCACTGATTTAAATGCCATGCAAATCATTGGTTTTGATCGCAGTAGCACGGTGATGGACATGCTGAATAGTCAGGGTTGGAAACTGGACAAGGATAATTTTCAGTTGCTGACCTCCTTTCAGCTACTTCAACTTGGGCTGTGTAAAGAAGGCCTGGGCTTAATTTTCTTTCCAGAGGACATGGGAGACGCTGACCCGGACTTGGTGCGTGCGTTTGAGCAGGCGGAACCCCTCATGACGCTACCTGTCTGGTTGGTTTGCCATCAGGAACTTAGAACTAGCCTGCGGGTACGCAGAGTGTTTGACTTTATCGCAGACCGATTGACGCAGAATATGAATTCTCCCCACGGAGGCAATCGAGGATCTTTGTAGTGCTGACGTTGTCCGGGACTTTCGCGAATCATCTATCGAATGCGTGAAACGGATACTCCTTAAACCTGGTATCACGCCTCCTGAGCGTCTTCCTCCGCAAATACATCAATTGCGATATTGAGTGCATTGATTGCCGCTGGAAAACCGCCATAAAGCGCCATTTGCCAGATCACCTCTCCAATATCCTCCCGAGTAAGCCCTACGCCACGTGCACCAGAAATATTAATCGCCAGTTGAGGCGATGTCTGTGCCCCCATGGCTGTCAAGGCCGCAATCGTGGCCAAGTATCGATCGCGAAGTGGCAAGCCCGGGCGGGCGTACTGGCGACCGTAGGCAAAATCCACAACCCCTTCTGCAAGCCCGGGAACCAGATGCCCATATCTTGCCTCCAACGCAGCCTCCATTCCCGGGTTAAGTCGTTCAGACAGCTCGCGTCCGATATCAGTGGTTGCATTCATTTTTCCACCCCTACAGGTATGAGTTCTCCGTTGACTTGACCAGAGAGCATCAGCGGCAAGCAGAGTATCTCTGCGTCAACGCTGATGTCGGCCATTCCCTTGGAAGTATCCAGACCCGTTACCCACTCGCGCTCGATCAACGTGCCATCGAAACTCACCCGCGACAGGTATCCATTTACATCAGTTTCTCCATGATCTCCAACGATGTTGCCGACCAATAATTGCTCTCTTTCTGAATCCACTAGTACAGACTCTGGCATTTCCAAACCTTTGAGTACCCAAGTCTGCTGAGCCGAGGCGTGTTGTGCCCCATTGAAAATCATCAAAACAACCAGTGGGTGAATTTTTCTGATCACTGTTTCGCCTCCGGTAAATTGGAGTTCCAGAGTCCGTTATATGATTCAATTTATCCATAGGAATATTTTTAGTATCATATTTTGATACTTTTCAAGGGTTACAGTATGAATTCACGACTACGTGGTGAGATATTCGATGCGCTGAAGCGCGTACTTAAAGCTCGCGGATGGACATATTCAGATCTAGCGTCGGCCATCGGCCTCTCGGAACCTACCATCAAGCGACTTTTCGCCGATGGGGATTGCAAACTCGGCCGTTTGTTGGAAATTTGTGACCTGTTGGACGTGACATTGACCGACCTTACCGAACGCGCCCAACGCGGTACTGATGTCAGCCTTGAGTTGTCTGAGGCGACTGAGGCGGAGTTGGCAGCGAACCCGTGGCTATTCGACCTTTATGTAATGCTGCAAAGCGGTGAGACCGCTGAGCATATCGCTCAACACTTTCATATCCCGGCATATCAACTGCACCAGGATCTGAACACACTGCATCGCCTTGGGCTAGCGATTATTAGGGATAACGGCAGGTTCAGTGTACTTACCGATCAGCCGTTGCAATTGCGACGGCACGGACCACTACATTCACGTATTCGTGAGATAAACCTGCAATTCGTAGCGAGTATCTATGACGAACCGAATACTGATGGGCAACTGTTTCGTACTATCTCACGAAGCATGTTGCCGGACACTGCGCGCATCTTGCAACGAGAGGTCGCTGACTTGGCAGACCGCATAGATAAGCTTGCTCGACAAGATCGACTCGTTTCATCGGTGGACGCGCTGACAAGTTGGAAATTTACCGCGGCATTCGGATCTGTAGACTTCCCGGCAATACTTGGCCGCGAGGTAGTATCTGAAACTGATCATTCTGCTAAACAAGGCGGCCAGGCAGCATTGTAGTTACAGCAGGCTGATAGACCAACATGCAGAGCAAACACTTAAGCTTTAGATAAAGTATTCGCTCAAGGCACATCCACAGATATATCTCGCGCATCCAATTGCCTGCGAATATCCGCATGCACTACTTCAGTAATCGGATAACCACGCATCGTCCAGATTGCTGCAAGTTTGAACAAGATGCAGGGTGCTCCGTAAAGTATGGCCAACCACATCAGCGACATGCTGCTGTTCTCGCCGTTAGCCGAGAAACCTGTAAGGTCCAGCAAGGGAAATGCAATACCGACCGCAAGCGCATAAGAGAGTTTAGAGGCCGTACCCCATAGCGCGAAGAATAATCCGGGCCTTGTGTAACCCGTTTCAAGCGCATCCCATTCGATAACATCCGCATTGATCGCACTTGGTAGCGCCAGGTCGGCACCCGTAGCAAAGCCTGTTGCCACAACAATAATATAAAACCAGAACACCGTGTCGGCATCCAGAAAAGGTGTCCATAAAAAAAACAGACAAGCCATGACCATCGCTACCGACCACGTCCGATGCTTTCCAAAGCGTCGGGATACTGCAACCCAGAAAGGGACAGCAGCAGCAGCGCAGATGAAATAGAGAAACAAAAAGACACCAGCCAGAGAAGCATCATCCAGAACATGCGTTACAAACAGCAGGAACAACGTCGCTGGTATCGCATTGGCCACCGCATTGAGCAGAAAACTTACCAGCAGTTGCCGGAAAGGGTTTCTGGTCTTCATCAACACCCAGGCGGCATTGATCGAGTTCTGAGGCAGCGTGGTTTTAGCCGTGTCAGGAACACTGATCGCAGCCCAGACAGTGGTGATTACCAGCGTCACGAGAACAAGCAGGGTGATGGCTTTCAGAGTACTTCCCAGATTATCGGATGCATCTGTTGCCAGAAGTGCCGGTACGATCAATGCTGCCAGAGTCCCGGCAAGTCCGAACGCTACCCGAATGCCGGTTATAAGACTGCGCTGGTTGTAATCGGCTGATAATTCAGCGGCCCATGCACTGGCTGGGACAATAGACAGTGTCCCGGCAACATAGATGGCAATGGTCCAGAACAACAAGTAACCACCCCCTACACCGCTGGCAGGATTGAATAAAAACCAGACCGATAGGCCAATCAGAGGGGCGGCAATTACCACAAACAGCTTTCGGCGCCCGAATCTGACGGTACTCTGATCTGACCAATAGCCCACCAGTGGGTCCGTGACCGTATCGCACAGGCGCGCCAGCAAAAGAATGCCGCCGATAGCCGTCAGGCTAAGCGTTGTATTTTCGGCGTAAAACGTCGGAACGATAACCTGCAAGGCAATAAACGCTGCAGCCAACGGGAAGGCTAATGAGCCGTAAGCGGCGAGTATAGACTTGGACACGCGTGCCGTTGAACTTGCAGTATTGTTCGTCACCGATACTGGCCTGGTGCTGCCTGAAGATACGCCGGAAGACATGTCAGTCATGTTTTTGGAAAGGGGCAAAGAGTCTGTACAGGTGAGCGATGAACACCTGTCAGGATGTCACGAGCCGCCTTTCACACAGTATTGCATGCAACAGGTGAATCGTTGCGCTCTAGATCATCTTCCATCGTACTCGCAGAAAGCCTATTAGTGTGAATCGTGTGAATTTTCCAATAACCCATTCCATTTTTCAAAAAGGCAAGATGCAGCACGCCAATACCGACAATAACTTGGCGACCACCAGCCTCACCCAGACGATCCTCTGGAGCGACGATAGAATTGTTACCATTCCGCAGCAAACCTCGCTGTTGACAGGAAATCAGACTCTTGAACAAATACAAACGCTATATCCCTATCGTGGCTCTGGTGCTGGTGGCACTGGGCGTCAATCTGGACCAGTTTGGCATCGATCTGAAAGGCCTGTCACAAGGTGCTGGCAGTTCGATTTCCAGCTCAGGTAATAACAGCAGTTCGGGAAATTCCGGCTCACATTCCGAACCTGGCTATTCACAATGGTCCGACACCAACCCGAATATCAACCTTTGGCATGTCTTCGAAGGCGAGATTAATCGAAGCGGCAAACCTGTCGGATTCCACTCCCGTCCCGGTGGCAATGATCCTGCCAACGCACGCGTGGTCTCCATACGAGACAAGCCCAATCGCTCGGGCGTCTATACCGCCACGATTGAAATTCGTGATGGTAACCAATGGAAAAGCAAGTTTTCCAGTTTCTTTCCTGATTCACTATCGCGTGACGAGGTGGTCGATGCTGTACTGAACGCCTACCAGAAAAGCTCAGATAAAAATGCACAACCCTTTGAGGGGCCTTCGGGCCTTGGATTCACTATCCAAGGGTATACCTCTGGACGCGGAGGCATTAATACTGCATTTCCTGTCTTTGTCAGAGGTCAATGAGCCAGCAGGTTGTCCCGAGTGTGACAGAAAGCCATGCAGTAACACTCTACACAAACCATTGCGTATTAAAGCGCGTGCTACATACGCTGGTCATCAGCGCGTGCCTTGTTACGAGCGCAACAGTATTTGCGCAGAATCAGCCGGCAACATCCGGAGACAATCCAGCCGGGCAGCCACCGGTACCTCCTTCCGAAACTCTGATGCGGCTCCAGTACATACAGGACGTGCTGTCTCAGAAAATCGCCGAACGCAGCTCACTCGGAGAGCGCATAGAGCGCGCTAACGAACAAGACAAAGCAGACCTTCGCAAGCAGGCGGACAATCTATCAACCGATATCGAACAGCTTCGCTCAACGCTGGAAAACATTGCCATTGGGGGGGTGGACACGAGTCTGTTCGTCACTGAACAGGAAAGCGAAAAGAAAGAAGGTAACTGGCAGGAAGACATCACCCTCATCGCGCAACCTGTTATCGATAGTCTGAAGGATCTGACAGAGAAACCAAGAAAACTCAAAGCGCTCAATGACGAAATCGCCCTGCACGAGCAAGAACTCCAGACTGCTACCAAAGCATTGCAGAACCTGCTGCCAGAGCTTGCGCAAAAGCCCGCGGGAGAACTTGGTAGATCCCTTGGAAACATTGAGAGAACATGGGCAGCAAGACGGGATGACGCAAAAAGTGCGATTGAAATTGCCCGCTTTCAGATAGCGGATCTGCAAGGTGACAAACCGATCACACAAACCATCTTTACGGCGTTGGTAAACTTTATAAAAGGGCGAGGCTTAACGCTGGCACTAGCCATTATCGCCGTATTCGTCGTCTGGTTCGGTGTCAGATTCCTGTTGCGCGGCTATCGATCAACCATTGCCAGCACGGATTCTCCAGCGCAACGCACCCGCTACCGACTGGCGGCCTACAGCGTCCACGCCCTCACCTTTCTGCTTATTCTCATTGCCGTTTTCGTCGTCTTCTACGAACGTGGTGATGTGCTGTTACTGGGTGTTCTTATCCTGTTGATTTTTGGACTTGCGCTGGGTATCAGGCAACTTCTCCCCCAGTATGTTGCCGAAGCACGTTTGTTGCTCAACATAGGTGCGATGCGTGAAGCCGAGCGTATCTCCTTTCGCGGATTGCCCTGGCGTGTCGAGTCAATCAACATGTATACGGTATTACGAAACCCTGAACTACACGGTGTACTGCGTATTCCATTGGCGCAATTCCACGGGGTAACCTCACGCCCTTCTGGCAAGGACACCTGGTTTCCTACGTCGCGTGGCGATAGCGTGCTATTTAAGGACGGAACCCTGCTGGAAGTACTGGAACAGAACCCTGACACGGTTGAGCTACGAATACGAGGAGGGCAGCAGGTCAGCATTCCAACCGCTGAGTTCTACAGAAAAGAGATGGTAAATCTGTCCCGTGGACAGAGTTTCGGGGTCGTCACAACCTTTGGTGTTGATTATCAATATCAGGATCTCAGTATGAGCACAGTGCCGAAGGTATTACGCGATGCGATTAGAGAATCACTGACAAATTCCGATCTTGAGCCCTTTATCAAGGACATCCGTGTTGAACTCAAGGCAGCAGGCGATTCATCCATTGATTATTGGCTACACGTGGCCATGGACAGCAAGGCAGCCAAATCATACCAACGAATCCAACGTATGACCCAGAGCGCCTGTATCCAGGCTTGCACCGAACAGTCTTGGAATATTCCGTATCCTCATATTTCGCTCGTTCAGAAAGCCATGTAAAAAAACATGTCTTGAGACACAACGTGTACAACGCAGCTGGTTCAATTAATGTCATCAGGCACACTTTTCACAACAGCTGCCCTTGTTGAGGAACCGGCCACTCTGGCAAGTCAGGCAAGGGCTCAGCCAGCATGGAACTCAGTGCCAGGTGAAACTGCTCGGCAAACAATGGGCAATATAAATTGTTGGGGCAATGGATCATGATATGAGGCCTCATACCCGCCTCGATCCAACTCGCCGTGCGTTTGGCCCACTCATTTATCCACGGTAAATTACTGATGCCATCAGGGTGCAATATCAGGCGTACTAGTGCCAACTTGTTGTAAACAGTATTTAGCACAGGCACGTCCGGTTTTTCATGGACTGCAGCAAGCACATCGGGATGATGTATATCTCCAGTATACAAGGCGCGTGAATCGAGAATAACGCGACCAAAACCATAGTACTCAAGCAAGGGCTCTAGCAATTCAGGTTGCCTGAAAAGTACAGGATCACGAACTTCTATTACCGCATCACCTTGACCACGAATGATATCGAACATGGGTTTCAGACGCCGCAGCTGATCGATACCCACCCACTCGGGAAATTGAATCAGAAACGCTCCGGTATGGTCTCGCAGAGGCTGTATTCTGTTCAGAAAAAGGTGCAAATCGTCCATGCTCGGACGTCGCTCATGAGTGACCGAACGCGGCAGTTTGAAGTTGATGAGAAAATCATGACCATCCAACGCTCTGGCCCAGCTGCTAACCGTCGGTTCATCAGGCACGTGATAAAAAGTGGTGTTACCCTCAACGGTATTGAAGACCGAGGCATAGCTGGCAAGCATGGACGGTTGATCAATAAAATAGGTATTTCGCCAACCGGGGAAGGCCCAGGCAGGCAAGCCCAGACGATACCGAAATGGAAATTCTGCGATGCTACCGTCCGCACAGGGATTAGCCGTAATGCCTGAATTTACACGAATGTTGTTCACAAGCCTAACCTGTTCATGATGGGTTCGTATGCATCCGATAAGACCGTTAACGTCAATTGGATTTTCTCCCTACCCCCTACTGCGGGAAATCGTACCAAATCGTCATATCATGAAAAGTAGCCGCTGGTATTCTCGAGCCCTCGTCCTGGGGCAAATGACATTGATCATCTTGATTTTATCTCCACTGCGGGGCTTGTGGTCAGGCAACTTGATAGGAAGTGTCGTTTGCGCACTCATGATGCTGATCGCACTGGGGCTGGCAGGGTGGGCTCTTGCAATAATGCGATTAAGTAATTTCTCGATTATGCCGGAGCCTTCTACGAATTCTGCACTGATCACCCGTGGCCCCTATCGTCACTTGAGACACCCGATGTACAGTGCAGTGCTGCTCGCTGCCTTCGGCGCCTGTGTTGCCCACCAGAGTGCATCAAAATGGGGGTTGCTTGTCGCGTTGATTATCGTGCTGTTATTAAAGATTCGCAGAGAGGAGAAACTACTCTGTGAACGGTTTTCGGACTACCAACAGTACAAGTCTCGTACGAGCGCCATCGTGCCCGGAATGCCATGAAAAGAGGAATGGCGCACCGGTACACCGTTCATCCAGGCCATTTCTGATCGTATCCGCACTGTTCTTTCCGGCATACCCAGTACCGAAATTGTTAAAACAGATGATAGCTGTCTTACGTGTATTGGGAATAAGCGCACAAACAGAACGGCGCATCTGTGTAACACTCACCTACACTGTCCTCAGAATCTGAACAAGCATCTCAAGCAGCCGCCTCACGCCGGCCCCGTTATCCTACAAAAGCAGAAGCCAACTACCATGCGTAAAGACAGCTTTACAACCCGCCTGCTGCTCATCAGCGTAGCTGTTGTCGCCACATATGCAGCTGTCGTTCACTTCGGCTTCTAGAGCGCCCTTGACAGGCTCCGCGGGTCGCGCACTGACAATCCTTCCGCACACCATTCCAAAATCAGCCTACGCTTTGACTGAGAGGCCTCCTGCGGTAACCAGCGCTAAGCGAAAAGATACAAAACTAAAAATTTGCGTCAATGCTAAGGCCTCAGCGCTAAGGCCTCAGCGATGAGAAATCGCATGTCAAAACCCGCAGATAGACGCGGTGGATCGCTCAAAGTTTTGTCGACTGATCGCAAAAAGTGCGCAGTAGGGGTTTATACTGCGCGGAATGCTCTCACAGTGAATCCGGGTAGTAGGAAATCCTAGTGCATACCCAAGCGTTACACTCTAGAATGACTTGCTATCAGGTAATGTTCTTTATGGCCAAGCACCGGTTGATGTGTCGACCCAATAAACAATCCAGCCGATCACTACGTGTGATAAGGGGCTGCTAATGCCGATCGACAAAACCTCCCCATTTCATCAGCATTCAACCACACTCTCCCTGGGAAGTGTAGGCATTGTCACCAGCAGTTTTGCTTCTGCGTATTACAGCGTGTTGATGGAGGCCGCCTCCAATTACCTCTTGTGCCGTAACTTCAATGTTCTGGTGCAGTCAAACCTGCAGTCCCATCGCGGCAAACTGGATGCTTGTGCAGCCCTTGAAGTCAGCGATTGCAACGGACTTATCATTCATGCAGACACCATGAAAGAGGATGAGCTTAATCTGGTGATGCAAAAGCACCCTAACGTGGTACTAGTGAATCATCACCTGTCTTCGTTTCCTGAGCGCTGCGTCGCTGTCGACAACATACTCGGTGGGGAAATAGCTGCGCGCTTTCTCGTTGCACAGGGCCACCGGAAAATAGCCATGGTCAGTGGCCCGCCGAATTATTTCGAGGCTAATGATCGCGCACTGGGCTTCAAACGCGAGCTACAGGATCACTACATCGACCTAAGTGTTGAGCTATTTGGCGATTTTCTTCAAGACAGCGGTGAATCGGCAATGGAACAACTGTATGCGGAACATCCCGAGATCACAGCTGTGTTCTTTCACAATGATGAAATGGCATGCGGCGCACTGAACGCCTGCAAGCGTCTTGGACTGCAAGTGCCTGCCGACCTATCCATCATCGGCTTTGACGGCGTACCTATGTGTGAGTATTTAACCCCGAAGCTGACAACGGTTCAACAGCCGCTTCGTCAACTGGGCGAGCACGCAGCAAAGGTTGTGTGCGACCTAATCATGAACACTCATCCCGAAAAACGCACGGTAGGCACAACCTACTTGCCGGTACTTGCCGAACGTGAATCCGTCTGTCCGACCGCTGGACACAGTGCCGATGCTGTCTCGCTGACTCAACGTGAAACAGAATGCCTGACGTGGACCGCACGCGGCAAGACTTCCTGGGAGATTTCCGTCATTCTTGGTTTTTCAGAGAGCACTGCCACATTTCACTTGCGCAATGCCGGTGCCAAGCTGAAGGCGAGCAATCGGGCAAATGCTGTGGCTATCGCGATACATCGTGGCTTGATCAACCTCTCACAGGATTGAATCGGATGAACGAGGTTTCCGATGCTATCTGGTTCGACCCTTCACTTTGCTTCATCGGCAACGTCTGGGTAGCTCCTGTTCTCGGCAAGTCCATCGATCTGGTAAATCCGTCCGATGGTAGCCTTATTTGCGAAATTGCCAGCGGTACAAAAGCCGACATCGACCTTGCAGTCGTGCAGGCACAGGAAGCCCTTGATGGATCATGGGGCAAGCTCACTGCAGCAGAGAGAGGTCGAATTCTTAAACGCATCGGCGAGCTTGTGCTCGCTAAAACTGATCAACTGGCCCGACTGGAATCCATTGATGTGGGCAAACCACTTACCCAGGCCAGAGCCGATGCCACCGCTCTTGCAAGGTATATGGAATTCTACGCCGGTGCCGCTGACAAGGTTCATGGCCACACCATCCCTTACCTTGACGGCTATACCGTGTACACACTTCGTGAGCCACATGGGGTCACAGGGCATATCATTCCCTGGAATTATCCCATGCAGATTATCGGCCGCTCAGTAGGTGCAGCACTTGCGATGGGAAACGCAGCCATACTAAAACCCGCAGAAGAAGCCTGCCTGACGGCCCTGGCATTCGCAGATATTGCTCGCGAAGCAGGACTTCCCGATGGCGCACTTAATGTCATTCCAGGATTAGGCGAAGAGGCAGGTGTCGCGCTAGCGGAACATCCATCGGTTCATCATATTTCATTTACAGGTTCGGTCGGTGTCGGCAGGATCATCCAGCAAAGTGCCGCCAAACACATTGTGCCAGTCACCCTTGAGCTCGGCGGCAAGTCCCCGCAACTTATATTCCCGGATGCAGACATTGATACAGCCATGCCTTTTCTGGTGAATGCCGGCATCCAGAACGCCGGACAAACATGCTCGGCATCTTCAAGAATCCTGGTGCATAAAAGTGTACACCAGGAAGTGCTTGACAAGATGGCAGCCAGTTACCGGACGCTAAAAGTTGGAGCGGCCCTTGATGATCTGAATGTCGGACCATTGATATCCTCCCGACAGAGAGATATTGTGAGTCGCTATCTACAGCAAGGAGACGATCTTGATATGGCAGCACAGGGCGTCGTTGTCGACAATGCACCCGCCAACGGTTTCTATCTGTCGCCCACCTTGTTCAACAATGTTCCACCCGAACATGTACTTGCCCAGCAAGAGATATTCGGCCCTGTTCAGGTCGTTATTCCTTTCGACGATGAAGATCATGCCATCGCAATAGCCAATGGTACCGACTTTGGTCTGGTAGCCTCGGTGTGGACTGAAAGTGGGGCACGTCAGATGAGGCTGGCTCGCAGGCTTCGTGCAGGACAGGTGTTTCTCAACAACTACGGCGCCGGTGGTGGGGTAGAGCTACCCTTCGGTGGCACAGGTATGTCAGGGCATGGTCGGGAAAAGGGATTCGAAGCCTTGTACGGTTTCTCAACCCTCAAGACTATCGCGGCAAAACACGGATAGAGGCAGCAATGAGACTTAACGGTAAGATCGCCATTGTGACAGGTGGAGCTTCAGGATTCGGAGCAGGCATTGTCAGGAATTTTATCGCCGAAGGTGCCCGAGTGATGATTGCTGATCTGAACGAGACTGATGCAATCGCTCTATCCAACTCACTGGGCGACTCAGCTGAGGCATTGAAAACCGATGTCAGTAAAAGCGCCGATATCAGTGATCTAGTCAGTGCCACTCGCGAGGCATTTGGCTCTGTTGATATTGTTGTCAATAACGCGGGGGTCACGCATTTGCCGATGCCAATGGAGGAGGTTGACGAGACTGATTTCGACAGGATCATTGCCGTTAATACAAAGGCGATCTACCTGATGGCCCATCATGTTCTGCCGCTGATGAAAGCCCAGTCGTCCGGATGCCTGCTGAACATCGCATCGACAGGCGGCGTTAGCCCACGTCCTAACCTGACTTGGTACAACGCCTCCAAAGGCTGGGTAATAACGGCAACGCGCGGCATGGCTGTGGAACTTGCCCCATTGGGAATACGTGTTAACGCGATCAATCCGGTGGCAGGAGAAACTCCCCTGTTAAAATCCTTTATGGGCGCGGACACACCAGAGATTCGCGCAAAATTTCTTTCCACTATTCCTATCGGTCGCTTTTCCACACCAGAGGATATGGGCAACGCTGCCTGCTACCTATGCTCAGACGAAGCCAGCATGGTCACGGGCGTCTGCCTTGAAGTGGACGGCGGTCGTTGTATCTAGTGTACTGAGATCTTCAAAGCGTACACTAGCCTGGTTCAGGTCAAGCAGCGTACCGCGCTGTCAACTCGAGACTTCCCGATGCACTCTGCTTCAGGCGTTCCGAGGCCTCATGAATCTCTGCTGCCGATGCCTGAGCTCCTACCTGACGATTGTTAATCTCGGTTATCAAACCTCTAACGGCCTTGTTACCCTCGAGTGTTGACGACACCAGCGTCATGATACCCTCTGCAGACTGGGATTGCTCTTTCACTGACTTGGATATTCCCAACTGAATCTCATTGATTTGAGAAACTATGCCATTGATATTGCCAATGGCCTCTACCGCATGATCGGTGTCACCGCGAATGGCATCAATGCGACGCTGGATCTCCTCGGTGGCTTTGTTTGTCTCCTTGGCAAGTTCTTTAACCTCGTTTGCAACAACCGCAAAACCCTTGCCCGCATCCCCTGCTCTGGCAGCTTCTATGGTGGCATTCAGGGCCAACAGATTGGTTTGTTCTGCCACCGAATTGATAAGCTTGATGACGTTACCGATATCCGCCGATGAAGTGGATAGTTTGCGCATCGTGGTGTCTGTGCGCTGACCGAGATCAACAGCTTCATTGGCCACAATCGACGCTTGAGATGCACTGCTTTCAATAGTGCCAATACCAGTAACCATGATACTGATATCTTCAGACATCTTTATGATGGCATCGCGGACCGTACCTGCCGATTCAAGCAAGAGTGCGGATTGTTCAGTGTTAAGCTGCGCGCCATTGTTGATCGCTTCACTCAAGTCGCTAAGTGTTTGAGACGAATCGCTGAGCGTTCTTGCTTCACTGGAAATACTTTCGAAATCATTGTCGAACTGCCCGAACAGATTTTCCAGATCGATAATCATGCGGCTGAGATCATCATCGACTTGAACTGATGTTTCACGATGTGCTGCCAGATATTTCAAGTCACCCAGAGCTGCGGCTGCAACCGCTTCAGATAAACGCTGAATCCTGCCGTTGAGCTCTGCCTCTCTGGCAAGCGAGGCAGCGGCAAGCTCCTGATCATGCTGCTCTTCACGCAGCGCTGCCGAGTTTCGCTCGGCATCAAGCTCACTCTGCAAAGCGGCCAGTTTTTCCTGTTCTTCTGTTTCAATGGAGAGCTTCGCCGAGCGCTGTAACGCAAGGGCGGATATCCGATTTCGGCGAAACACTTGCAGAGCGTCTGCCAGGGTTCCGATCTCGTCGTTCCAGGAAGTAAACGGTACTTGCCTGGCATTGTCATCAACGCTCAACTGGCGAGCCACCGTAGCCAGGATACTCAGAGGCCGGATAAGTCGCTTTGAAAGAAAACAGGCGAACATTGCTGCGATCATTGCGAAAGCGATGGCAGCAACAATCAGTACTGTGTACTGCTCACTCTCGGCCTGCCGCTCTTTCTCTTTTACTGTCTGGGCAACATTTTCTCTGACGACCTCAACCAGCGAATGCAGACGCTCTAAGGGCGCATTTTCCTGACCGTGAACCAGACTGTCAGCGGCGATATGAGAATCCGTTGCAGAAGCCTTGTATATGTCCAGCGCATTGCGATAATTGGCACTGAGCACCGATAACTCTGATTTCAGCGCTCTGAGGATCGTTATGCCCTCCCCCTGCAACCCAGATTCGAGTAACACATCAATACCTGAAGCGACTTTAGCCTCCAGTACAAGATAGTTGGACTGATGCTTTTCGAATTCCGCCTTATCCTTTCCATAAAGCAGAATATTCTTCCACTCCTGAATCTGTTCACCAAAATCAACTTGCAGCTCTCTGGCCAGAAGATTCTGAGACGATAACGTATAGAGCGTCTCCGCCGTTGCGTCACGTGATTGATCAGCCTTGAACGTCAAGGTCATGAGAAATGCAAACGCGACAGCAATCGTCAGTATTAAGGCCAGATTTATTTGAAGTGATATTCCGACACGCCGCATTCGTACAACTCCATAAAGAACACTTTTCTGTACCCATGCTTAGCGACAAATAGTAAAGACGCTGCAGCTGTATCAGGTAAGGCGACACAGATCACGGGAAAGCTAACACCCGGGATAATCGCTAGCAGTGCCTTCGATATTCACACGACTTCTGCAACACTTCACGGTATGTTAGTTCGTTGAAAGTGACTGCAGATTGCCCCGCATAGTCTTGATGACTTTCGAATAGTCAGGTTCATTGAAAATGGCACTGCCAGCTACGAACGTATCTGCGCCAGCCGATGCGACACGGGCAATGTTGTCTGTTTTTATACCGCCATCAACCTCAAGCCGGATATCCCGACCTGTGGTATCAATGAGTTTGCGTACGTGCTCAATCTTGCGATACGTTGACTCGATAAAACCTTGCCCGCCAAAACCCGGGTTAACGCTCATAAGCAATATGATATCCACCTTGTCAATGACCCAATCCAGCACATCAAGCGGCATGGCAGGGTTGAATACCAATCCGGCCTGACAGCTCTGGTCACGGATTAACTGCAAGGTGCGATCAACGTGCCGCTCTGCATCCGGATGGAAGGTAATCAGATCAGCACCCGCTTTAGCAAATGCCACAGCAAGTTCGTCAACCGGCTGCACCATCAGATGTACATCCAGTGGTACGGGATCGCCCTGGGTCGTGACGCAGTAGGGCTTGATCGCCGCTGCCACGGCGGGCCCGATAGTTAGATTGGGTACATAGTGATTGTCCATGACATCAAAATGAATCCAGTCTGCGCCAGCGTCTATGACTGCCTTTACTTCACTACCAAGAGTGGCAAAATCGGCCGAAAGTATGGAAGGTGCAATTCTGTACATGGCGTTATTCACGGTTGGAGAAACAGACAAGATGACGGGTGTGGGTGAAATTACCACTATTACAGTGACGCCGGTCCAGATTATGACTGGATTACTGCCACTGAAGTGGAACCTGCAAAACGTCCATTCAGCTAATCGCCCGAAGGACGTCGCTCAAAAGTGGCTCTTTCGCGTTAGCGTTCTTGGCGATATGCCCGATAACACCGGCGAACGCCGCCCTGAATAACCGCTTTTGAGCGGCTCTGAATGAAAGTCATATATGTTCCATTGTATTAGAGCCAGCGACACTGTATTTGGTCGGCTACTCGCCATCCCGCTGTTTACCTGCATCCTCGAAAATCGTTACAATCACGGTATGGGCGCGCATCGTAAAACAGGTCGGACCATAAGGCGCAACAGCCCGTTGTCGAGGCTGCTATTGTTGCTGGCCACCAGCTCGGCAATCTGGTGGCCGCAGGCCTCGCACAGCAGTGAAAAAAGCGCCTCGGCTCAGTTACTTCAAAGCTACTTCGATACCGCAGGCGTCTGTACAACATCATCCGTCGACTCCATCGTTGAAACCCCTGAACACCTTACTGTCAATATCGCTATAGAGAAAGCGACGGCAAAGGCTCTCCTAGGGGCCTCAAGCAATCTCAAGGACAACTGGTTCAGTCTGCATTGTCCTCCGGAAATACACGGTCTCTGGCGGCTGCCTGAACCTCCAGACGATGTATTGATCAGCGGTGCACTTGATGACACCAAGAATCATAGTCTTAGCTGTCGAGCCTACCGAGATAGAGAGCACGCCCGAATATTGACCTTCCGGGACCGTGTAAGGGTTGCACTGGAGCGTCTGCTTAACCATTGATTTGCGACAGGTCGCTTGAAGCCTGACCGCAACAGCCCTGATTCTGTTGTCATTTCTGCGCCAATAGCCAGTTCAATCAACGAATGTCATAGACGTCATTCACGCGTTGCTCACACCCCGGTTGGTAGCGTCTTCGTAGTGCGGTTTGAAGACGTGACCGGTAACTCAAATTAGCTACATTCGCAGCCTTTCTACTGATCGACCAAGCGCCAACGACGTAACAGTTAATCAAGCCAACCGGCTAGAACCCGATTTTCTGGTCGTGTAACGAGGTAGCGATACAATGCAAAGATATAGAAACCTGAGCCTTACGTTGATGCTTCTGTGCATCGCCTGGTTACCGGCACAGGCAGCTTCATCACCCCTCCAAACTCACTTTGACGACGCACAACTGGTCGGTGAAGCCCGCCTGAAGGTCATGTTCTGGGATGTCTTTGATGCCAGGTTATATGCAGACTCCGGACTGTACAGAAGCTCCGAGCCGTTCGCACTGTCACTTAGCTATCTGCGCTCTCTCGATGGCCGAAAAATCGTCAGCAAGAGTATGGAAGAAATCCGACGCCAAGCGCCCGGTAGCAGCCCTGAGCAACTCGCACGCTGGGAGAAAAAATTGCTCTCGATAATACCCGATGTTAGCAAGGGCACCTCCATCACCGGCGTGCGTACCGAAGAGGGATCGACCGTATTTTATTTTGGTAATAACGAGATTGGAAGAGTTGACGATCTTGAGTTTACAAACGCGTTTTTCAATATATGGCTGGGCAGTAATACCTCAGATCCAACATTCAGATACAAACTTCTTGGCGGTGAAAAAGACACCTGAAAACAGTGCATGTGTGCATGCTCCCGCACCAATGAAGGCGGCACCCCTGACCCAGGCTTGCAACCTTCGGGAGCAGGTGTTGGTACAGTCTTCAGCCTTCTGAAAACGCGGGTTCTGGCGCACGCCTTCTGACAATCAGCATTCTCCCTACTCGCATGGTCGCTCCGGATGATATTGTATCGTCAGGTACCATTCCACAAAGCGAGCACGGTAAATCCATGGCTGACCACAAAGAAGGCAACGAGGGCCTTGCCGACTCTTACGACCATGGTCATTCACACGATCATGATCATTCACACCTTGATGACACCGAATTACGTGTCAGGGCGCTGAAAACCCTTCTCAGCGAAAAAGGCTACATCGACCCTAACGCGCTCAACAAACTCATTGATACCTATGAGCATCACGTTGGACCGCAAAACGGTGCCCAGGTGGTAGCCAGGGCATGGGTTGATGAGCAGTTCAAACAGTGGCTACTTGAAGACGCTACTGCTGCCATCAACTCGCTCGGTTTCAGCGGGCGCCAGGGCGAGCACATGGTAGTGGTCGAAAACACCCCGGAAATTCACAACATGGTGGTCTGCACCTTGTGCTCCTGCTATCCATGGCCTGTACTAGGACTGCCGCCCAGCTGGTACAAGTCGGCGCCCTATCGTGCCCGTGCTGTCAGTGACCCCTCTGGTGTTCTCGCAGAATTCGGAGTATCGCTGCCGGAGTCCAAACGCATTGCGGTCTGGGATTCCACGGCAGAGGTACGTTATCTGGTACTGCCCGAGCGACCTGCCAATACCGGGACACTTGACGAAGCTACTCTGGCGACGCTGGTCACGCGTAATTCGATGATAGGCACCGGTTTGCCGGACCCAGCACCGGAGTCTGATTCATGAATGGTGTTCACGACATGGGCGGCCTGCAGTGTTTCGGCAAGCTTGAACCAAACGGTGAAGAGCCTTTTCACCACGATTGGGAAAAGCAGGTTCTGGCACTGACCTTGGCGATGGGCGCCACCGGAATGTGGAATATCGATGAATCACGCTCTGCCCGGGAGTCCTTGCCAACGTCATACTATCTGGGCGCTGGCTATTATCGGATCTGGCTGGCAGCTCTGGAAAAGCTTTTACTGGATCATGAGCTGGTCACCCGTAAAGAACTGGATGAAGGGTTCATGCAGTCATGTGCTCGCGATGTACCCCGAACACTCAGCGCTGACAAGGTAGCCGCTACACTGGCGTCCGGTAATCCCTATGAACGCCCATCAAATTCTGAACCGCTATTCAGCGTAGGTAACACAGTGACGGTACGCAATCTGCATTGCCCGACACACACCCGACTTCCCGCCTACATACGACGTTGCAGAGGTCAGATCACCCGCATTCATGGGTGCCACGTTTTCCCTGACTCGCATGCCATCGGCGCAGGGGAGCAACCGCAGTGGCTTTACAACGTCAGATTTGATAATCATGAACTTTGGGGGAATGATGTACGCAGTGGTTCCGTGCACGTGGATTGCTGGGAGCCCTACTTGATGAAGAATAGCGAGACTCAAAATACTCATGACTAGCTCGCCCACCCGTTCTCTCGACATGACAACGCAAGATGCCTTGCAGGAAGTCGATTCCATTCCACGCCGTGATAACGAACCGGTATTCAACGAGCCGTGGGAGGCTGAAGTTTTTGCGTTAACCCTGTCCTTGTATGAACAGCGCCTCTTCACGTGGCAAGAATGGGCCGACACGCTATCCAAATCCATTAAAGACGCCCAGGACGACGGCGATCCAGATTCAGGCAATACCTATTACCTGCACTGGTTGGCAGCGCTTGAACAAGTGGTAGTCGACAAGCAGGTGGGCAACAGCGCACAGCTGGCAAAGCTATACCAGGCATGGGATCACGCTGCACGAACCACAGCGCATGGCCAACCGATTGAACTATCTTAATCCGGATTGTTCGTGACGCCGGAGGAATTCCCTGAGCCGACAATACCCGGTTACACGATCAAGTCGGTGATTGGCAAGGGTGGTTTCGCGACAGTCTACCTGGCACAGCAACACACATTGCAACGTGACGTTGCGCTGAAGGTCATGAACCCATTGCTGACATCAGACGCTGATTTCTGCGCCCGTTTTCTCAGAGAAGCTCAGGACACAGCCTCTGTGAGTAATCACCCCAACATCATCACAGTTCACGATGTCGGACAAATCACTACTGCCTGCTACATGTCAATGCAGCACCTGCCAGGACCTAACCTTAAGCAGCGAATAGAGAACGCTGACCCGTCACTTGATACCCGTTCACTGTTATACGAACTTGGCAGCGCTCTTCTACACGTGCATCAGAAGGGCTTCATTCATCGTGATGTAAAGCCTGCCAATATATTGTTTACAGAATCAGGCGAGGCTGTGTTGTCCGATTTCGGCATTGCTCGGTTAGATTGTCGAAGCACACAACTTACACATCAGGGACACGTTGTCGGCACGGCAACCTACATGAGCCCGGAACAAAGTCGTGGCGATCCAGCGATTGATGCAAGATCTGATCTTTACAGTCTGGGAGTGGTGCTATTTGAAGTCCTGGCATACCACCCACCCTTTGAAGCCTCAGATCCGATGGTACTGATGCTCAAGCACCTCAACGAGCCTATCCCCAGACTACCAGAGAAATTTTCGGCCTACCAAAGTGTGCTGGACAAGCTTATGGCCAAGCAGGTCGACCAACGATATGCATCAGCCCACGAACTTCTGAAAGATCTGGAATCAGGCTTCGGAAACACTGGAAAACGTGCCTGGCAATCAACATCAGGTATGGTAAGAGATGCAACAAGTCGTCGAACAAGCCATGAGACCAAATCATCGACAGTTCTTGTCGTAACGCTGCTCACACTAGTATTACTGGCAATATCACTCGGGTTTCTTTACTGGCAGTCAAAAACAGCTCTGCCAGCCGCAAGCCTGAGATGTCCTGAATTAACACTAACTCAAGCATCAGAGCGTGATGCCCTAATCCAGCTTGCAAGCGCACATCAGGAAACCGGCAGATCTGTTTATCCACCGGGTGCTAACGCATTGGAGGCCTATTTACTTGCCCTTGAACTGGACCCCTGTAACTCACGAATTCTCGAGGCTGTAGCACAGATTCGCTTGACGGCGAAAGAGACTCCCTGAATACACGCACGCGGAAATTGCAAGGGATTGGCATATACATCCGGCATGAATAACGCAACACAGTAGAGTCCACACCTGCCTGGCACTTGCCCACTCTACACAAGATGGTTTCAGATTTGATACCGACCGATATCAACAGTCAAAGACGATACTTGTCGTTAGTCGCATGTTTTCTGGTGAGCCTGACAAGTGCATGCACCACAACGCCCAAGCTTGGCAATGTGTACCCAGATGTCCATGCTCAGGACTTACTGGTGGTCGACTGTCTGTTGCCACCACAAGTACGGCAACTGGGAACTCACCTTACCTACCTCGGACAACGACGCGCCGTTCGTACCTCGGGGGCTGATTGTGCAATCAGGGGTGGTGAATACGTTGCCTATAATCGTGCTGACTTCAAAAGCGCTCTGGCGGTCTGGCTACCGCTTGCAAAGCAAGGAGACCCTGAAGCGCAGACCTACGTTGGTGAAATACATGAACAAGGTCGAGGCACACGCCAAAGCCATGAGATCGCAGCACGCTGGTATCAGCTGGCGAGCAATCAGAACTATTCACGCGCACAAATAAATCTTGGCTATCTGTACGAATCCGGGTTAGGCGTCGAACGAGATCTGACAAAGGCACTTAACCTCTATAGACAGGCATCAGGATTCACGGCGGCTGAACTGGAATTGGTTTCTTCAGCAGAGATCGCAGATCGCGTGGCCGCTGATATCCAGCATCAAGGGCTACAAGCTGAG
This sequence comes from Granulosicoccus sp., assembly GCA_045106195.1. Lineage (GTDB taxonomy): Bacteria > Pseudomonadota > Gammaproteobacteria > Granulosicoccales > Granulosicoccaceae > Granulosicoccus. The sequence goes on along the minus strand of JBGCEH010000019.1, from coordinate 232,407 downwards.
GTAAAGCTACTTCAATCTGAAATCGCAGCAGGTCGCCAGCAGCTGCAAACGCAAGCAGCCCAACTACGTGAAAGCAAGAGCGCCGTACGAAATCTGCAAAAGTCACTGTCCAATCGACAGACACCGGCAGATAAAGGTCCTGACTCCCTATCGCTTCAACAACAGCTTCATGAGCACAATGTAAAGCTGAATGAATTTCAAACGCAGCTTCTTGCTGCGGTCAATCAAAAACAGACACTTCAGGATCAACTGACTCAACAGAACGTAAAATCCGAACAGTTGCAAGACCAGCTATCAACCACTCAGGCCAGGCTCAACCAGAGCAAGCTCGACCTGGAGGCTGATAGTCGCATCATTAATGAGCTTGAGAATCAACGCAGGATTCATGAAAACAATGCAGAAACCTCTACTGATGCCTTGGCTAAAGCGAAGGATTACGCCACAGCGCTCGCGCTCGAAATAGCATCACTGGAAGCCAAAAACAAACAGCAAATAGACAGATATTCAGCCCAGATAGTCAAGGTTAAAAATGCAAAAACGGTGTTAGCCACTCAAATTGCCGAGTACGAAACCACTATCACAGAGGTTGAACGGAAACGCAGGCGTGAGGTGACAGACTATCACTCGCAGCTCATGGAGAAAGACTCTCAACTAGAGCAAACAAGGTTTGAGAAAAACGAACTTGAAAGCCAATACAATGCACAACGAGCAAGCGATATACAAACACTGCGCACTCTGCAGCAAGACATTGTAAGTCGTGAACGCGACATCACAAGACAAGCAACCCTTATTAGTGATCTGCAGCGAAATCTTGCAAACAAGTCCGTACCCGAGTCCACGACACGCTCAGCCGAGCCATTTGTCTCAAACCATCTCGTCAAATCCAGAGTACCGGTTGGCAGCGTCGAGTTCGGCAATTATCACGCACTCATTATCGGCAATGATTCATACACATCGTTGAAAAAATTGAAAACTGCGGGTAACGATGCCATTGCAGTCGAGCAAATTCTTCGGGAAAAATACGGTTTCAGAACGGTACTGCTTCTGGATGCCAATCAAAAAACCATACTTAGCGCTCTGGAACGATTACGTGCATCCCTGAGCTCACAGGACAATTTGGTCATCTACTATGCTGGACACGGCGAACTGGATAGAAAAAGCGGACGTGGCTACTGGTTGCCTATTGATTCAGAACCGGACAGCAGAAAAAAATGGATTGCGAACGGTGCTGTCACTGCCATGATTGATACGATGCATGCAAAGCATGTTCTGGTCATTGCAGACTCCTGCTACTCGGGTAATCTGACCAGATCATCCATTGCCCGGCCTCTGTCCGGTGTCAGTGCCGAACTACGGTTGAAGTGGCTCAGGGCGATTTCACAATCGCGCGTTAGAACCGCGCTGAGTTCAGGGGGAACAAGACCGGTACTCGATAGCTCTGGAACGTCGAATCACTCGATTTTCGCTACTTACTTTCTCGACGCATTGGAACGCAACATGGAAATTGTAGAGACTTATACGCTGTTCTTTGAGCTTCAGCAAAAAGTGGCAACAGCCTCTGCCCACCTGAACCTTGAACAGGTTCCACAATACGCACCGATAAGACATGCCGGCCATCAGGCAGGTGAATTCATCTTCGTCCCCATCGCCCAATCCACAGTGGGTGCTACGTCCGACAAGGAATCAACGTCAGGCAACTCTGTCAGGCCTGTCTCGAACGAGAACTAGTTATCAGCCAGGTTACATGATTATCTGAACTTACCCTTCAAGTCACGTTCTCACAGGCCGATCGCATTAATCACATGCAAATCATACCGGTTTCCGTTCTTACATGCGGCACATATCAGAAACTATCGCAGTACTGACGGACGAGTACCTCGAGTACCGCAAACTGGTTATTGACCAGATTGCACTGAAACTAGGTAAAGCCAACTACGGGACCCTGTGCATAACCGGACGAGAACTTGATCCAGCGCCCAGTTATCATCAGGATTATTCGGTCTGCAACGCCATCTACACCGCGACTCGGGATTATCAGTTGAGTGGCATAGTGCTGTTGTCCGGTGCGCTGGGATCCAACTCCTCTATTGAACGAATAGAGCGCTTCTCGAAAACGTTCAATAAAGTTCCACTGGTCAGTTTCGGTTACAGACTCTCGAACGTCCCCTCTGTCATCATCAATGAGGAAACGGCAACCTACTCCTTGTACAAGCACGTACTTTCTGAAAACCTAATAAGCAAGATTGCATTCATCGCTGGCAAGGACAACGACGCCTACTCGATAGCAAGAGAGCAGTGTTTCCGGAAAATCGCGCTGCAGCAAGGCTATCCAGACTCCAGTATTTTCAGAGTTCACGGTAACTACTCTGCCATCGATACCTATGAGGCGGTAACCACTCTACTCTCAGAACATCCGGATATCAATATCATTGCAGCTGCCAATGACCTCATGGCAGAGAATGCGACAAGAGCTATACATGCTCTGGGACTGAAAATACCTGCCGACATCGTGATTTGCGGCTTCGATGATACCAAAGAGGCCACTCAGGTTTATCCAGCCATCACAACTGTACGCCAGCCCCTTCTAAATGCAGCAACACAATGTGCTGAACTAATACTCAGCTGCATTCAATCCAAAGAGACGACTTCATCGGTGGATGCTGCGCAATGTATAGAAGCCAGAGCGGAACTCGTTATTCGGGAATCCACCGCGGGCAGTTTAACCGGACAACAGTCCAAGGCGCAGACTGAAGATGATCTTGCAGCACGGCTATTCAATGCTATGAGTGGGCTGGAACAGCCAGACGACATCTGCTTAACCGAGTTGGCCCGGGCATTGTGGACATCAATAAATCATGACTCGGACGCCATCGACCGACACCTGCAACAGTGCCTGCATCGTTCTCCCCCGCGCGTTGGCACGATACACTGGTGGAGCAACGTCGTTCATCAACTTCAGAACGTTGTTGCTAATTTGCACGACAATCAGACATCCATCAGCAGAATCGCTGTCATTACGTCTGCGATAGCGTCTGTTCGCCAGCATATCTGGACAATCAGCATGGATATCGAAGTTGAAAAGCAGCGCATGAATAGCGTCAGAACCGCTATGCAGTTGCAAATGAGTTCCTGTGTAAAACAGTCCGACATTCTGGACACCATGAAACGCTGGTTGCAACAGACTGATATTGAACGTTGCTATCTTGTGAGATACCAAACGCCTGGCCCTCTACCTGATACGCGTGCACAGTTGCTGCAGGCCTATGTCAACGGTATCGTTGAACAGCGGCAGTCTGACTATTTTGACTCTTGCCAACTTCTACCTGATCGCTACAAGCAGGTTTCTTCAAAAGTCCTGTTGGTACAGACTCCGATTTATGCAGGTCGTGATCTGTTTGGTTATTTGCTGATTGATCCCTCAGATCTTGATTATCTCTACCTTGACAACGCAGCACAGAGCATTGGCAACGCATTGCGTAACCAACATTTGATTGAGCAACTCGAACAACGCACCTGCAATCTGCAGACAACCAACAAAGAGCTGGTCAAGCTTGCCAACTATGACGAGTTGACGGGGCTCCCCAATCGGCTGAAATTCAACTCCAACCTGAATACCTGTGTCGAGCAGTCAAAACTTGACAGTGAGACGCTCACACTGTTTTTTATTGATCTGGATGGTTTCAAACTGGTGAACGATACCTTGGGGCATCGGGCAGGAGATGAACTCCTTCGCGAAGTCGCATCGCGGCTGAACACAGCAACCCATGCAGCCATCGGAAGCAAGGGCTGTATCGCAAGGCTGGGCGGAGATGAATTCACCATAACTATAACCGGTATTAATGAGCGCAGCCATATCGAAGAAATTGCCGACACCTTACTAAACTCATTGGCCCGCCCCTACTGCATAGCCAAGAACACCATCAATATCAGTGCAAGCATTGGCATGGCTGATATGCCGACATCAGCTGACAATATGGACTCGCTCATCAAGAACGCTGATTCTGCCATGTACCGAGCCAAGGAGAAAGGCAAGAACTGTGCTGCATGGTATACCGCCGAGCTTAGCGTCTTGAACGACACCTTGCTTCAGATGGACAATGATATGCGAATAGCGCTGTCAAACGGTGATATTTGCATGCACTACCAACCGCGTATCAATATGGCAACCGGTAAACTCAGTGCAGTTGAAGCACTGATGCGGTGGACGATAAACACACCTGAAGGCAGAAAGACACGCACTCGGCCCGATGTATTTATTGCCGTTGCGGAACGTACTGGTTTCATCACCCAGCTGGATAAATTTGCTCTTGATGAATCCTGTCGCCAGGCGCGTGTCTGGGAGCTGGCTGGCACACCATTGCTGGTTGCCGTCAACATATCCGTACTGCATCTACAGCAGGATGATTTTGTGGAAACCGTCTTGCAAACCCTCGCAAAATATCAGCTATCTGCACATCTTCTCGAGCTGGAGATAACTGAAAGCGCTGTGATGACACAAGTTGAAACCAACGTCGAAAAACTGCATCTTTTAAGAAACTATGGTATTCAACTTTCAATTGATGATTTCGGGACGGGGTATTCGTCACTAAGTTATCTGAAAGAGCTTCCGGTTAACAATCTTAAAATTGATAAATCGTTCATCGCCGATGTCGAATCCTTGCGAACGCGTCGCTCAGCAGATGCCGCGATTATAAAATCCGTCATTGCACTGGGTAAAAGCATGGATTTTCAGATAATTGCAGAGGGTATTGAAACCGAGCCTCAGCGGCTATTTCTCAAAGCGCTTGGCTGCCACGAGGCGCAAGGGTTCCTGTTTGCTCGCCCCGGCCCCGCTGACGACGTGAAAGGTTTTCTGGACATGGTCCATCTGCGTAATGGCACTGCCTGACCTTATGCACGCTAGAACGTTCCCCCCCGAATGGCAGCGACGTAAACTTCAAATGCGCTATGTGTGATTTCCGCGTCGGCGGGAATTCATATGTGTTTTACTACGGACTACCACATACACGGGAATAACGGGCTTAAGTCAGTGTCATTCGGTTCACATTTTTATAAATCAATTTCAGTCGTTTCCGGACGTGCCGGACCCGTCCCATTAAACATCCCAGGTAGATCGACAGTACTGGCAACACCAATCTGATCAATATTACTCTCGATCCAGCGATCAGCAGTTTCCCGACCAATATCACGAAGGTGTTCCAGGAATTTCCATTCTGCATTGAGCTTTGACGATGCGCCAAGTGGAATCAATGCATCCTGATTCTCGATGATATGTATTCGCTCACGCCGGTAGTGTGTTTCGTCGAGTTTGCCTTCATCAAGGAGGCGTGATACAAATTCGATGGCGCGCAGCTCTTTTAACAGACTGGAGTTGAAGTTGATTTCATTAAGACGATTCTGGATTTCCTGCGGTGATTTGGGCGTACCTACACGCTCGACAGGATTAATCTGAACAACAACGATATCGGCAGTATCCGTATGATCACGAAACGGAAACAACGAGGGATTGCCCATATAGCCGCCATCCCAATAAGGTATACCATCAATTTCAACAGCCTGAAACAGCTGCGGCAAGCACGCAGAAGCCAACACGATGTCAGAGCTTAACTGGTGACTGTCAAACACTTTGACTCGCCCGGTGTGAACATTGGTGGCAGAGATAAACAGCTTGACTGAATTGCACTTGTTGACGCTGTCGAAATCAACCACTGATTCCAGCATATCCTTCAAGGGATTGATATTAAGCGGGTTAGTCTGGTACGGAGAATACAAACGGCTTATCGATTCGCTTAAATGATAACCCCAGGATCCACTCAGGCTCCAGTTTCCCAACAGACGATTGATAGGCGTTCTCTGAATGACACTACCTTGTGCCGCGCGGCTTACCGCGAGCCAGAATGTCTCTAGCTGCTGACGCGCACTGAGCGATGCTGCCTTGCGTCCCCGCCCTTCGCTGCGAGTGAAGCCATCAGCCAGTACAACAGCATTCATGGCACCTGCAGAGGTCCCGGAAATTGAGTCGATAAGCAGGTTGGGCTCTTCCAGTAAGCGATCCAGCACCCCCCAGGTAAACGCGCCATGTGAGCCACCACCCTGAAGTGCCAGATTGATACGCTTCATTGAGCCATTTGGCGAACCTTTGCCATCATCCGGCTCATCGATCTTGGCTTCCGAATTCATTAGTGTGCTGTCCAGCCACCATCGACGGGTAATGCGCTGCCGGTAATAGGGGCAGCGTTATCTGACACAAGAAATACAGCTAGAGCCGCAATTTCCTCGATGGTTGCAAACCGCTTATTGGGTTGAGCGGCGAGTAAGACGTCGCGCTTGACCTCCTCTTCGGTCATACCGCGTGCCTTGGCAGTATCGGGTATCTGCTTCTCGACCAAGGGCGTCCACACATAACCCGGACAGATGGCATTGACCGTTACCCCTGATTCAGCCACTTCGAGCGCTACTGTCTTTGTAAGCCCTAACAGGCCATGCTTGGCGGCAACATAGGCTGATTTGTACGGCGATGCCACCAACGCATGCGCTGAGGCGATGTTGACGATACGCCCCCACTGTTGAGATTTCATTTGCCCTACCACTGCCTTGCACGCATAGAACGCCGCTGACAGGTTCAGGGCGATGATAGCTTCCCATTTGTCATCGGGAAAGTCCTCTACAGGAGACACAAACTGGATTCCGGCGTTATTCACCAGAATATCAACCGTGCCAAAAGCCTGTTGTGCTTCAGCAATGAGCTCGTTGACACCCGCAGCCTTCATCAGGTTGGCGTTGCAGTAGATAACTTCAACGCCATGCTCGGACTTTATCTGACTGATAATCCCCTGCACAGCGTCTACTGATTCGATTCCGTTGAGCACGATATTGGCCCCGGTGGCAGCCAGAGCCTTGGCAATACCTAGTCCGATACCACTGGTTGATCCGGTTATAACGGCTGTTTTAGACTGGCTCACTGTCTGGATTCTCTTGTAAAGATGGAAGCGTTGTATTCTATCCGATTGCCCCTTGGATACACTTGCCTAGCACTGTAAAAATTGCCCGCGCACTCCACGAGAGGTCATCTGCCAAGGTGCAGTATTCATACCGCCGTTCCGCCAAGACGGTTTTCCAGCTGTTGCATCGACCGAAGCTTCCAGTTGAGCCTGAAGCCCAATAGAATCGAGGCGACACTCAGGCCGATGATCAGGCCGAACCACAGACCATAGGCCCCGAAATCGAGTGTATGAGCCGCGAATATGCCGGAGCCAAAAGCTATGACCCAATATGAAAAGGCGTTTATCAGCATGGGCACACGAGTATCATGCAATCCCCGCAACATCCCTATCAGCATAATCTGTGCACCATCAGATAATTGAAAAATAGCCCCCAGCACCAGCAGGCTGGCGGCAAAGTCCACCAGAGCCGGATCACTGGTGTAGACGAGCGCTATCTGATAACGAAATACCACCAGAGTCAGCGCCGTCAGGCAGGCCATCACCATGACCAACAGACTGCCGCTGACAATACGCAAGCGAATGGCCTTCATTGATCGCTGGCCATTCGCACGACCTATTCTCGCAGTCAGTGCAAATGACATCCCCAAAGGCAACATGTAGCAGAGTGCTGAGGCGCTGATCGCTATCTGGTGAGCTCCAGCCTCGACAATACCTATCATGCCCATCTGGATAGACGTCGCCACAAATAGCCCCGCTTCAAACATCATACCGAGACAGATGGGGATGGACAGATTGACCATAGGGCCCAGATACGTCCAGTCCGGCATTTCGATGGCTGCGAAAAGCTGATATCGCTTGAAGCGATTGCCTCGCAGCAACCCGAATAACACAATCGAGGTACAGACATTAACCACGGTTGTCGCGATGCCAATACCCAAAAGACCGAGGGCCGGCATACCCAACAGGCCCAAGCCCAGAATGGCGCTGCCGAGAGCATTTATCACCAATCCCAGCGCGGTGACAATTAGTACCGGGCGAGTCAAACCCGTTGCCTCACACACATTGCGTGCAGCCATGACCAACGCAAAAAACGGCAGACTCCATGCAGCACCCAGCAGATATTCACTAATCAGTGGAGGTAATTCCGGTGTGAACGGAAATTGGTGTACCGATTGCTGAATCAGCATGACAACACTCAGTGCCAACAAGCCGGTAAGCAAACCCAACCAGACACCCTGACGAAACACGCGTCCCACAAAGGCCCTGCGACGCTCACCGATCAATTTTGAAAGTGTAGGTGAGAGCCCCGCCATTGAACCAATGCAGAGCAATGAGGTAACGAACCAAAGACTCGCGCCTATACCACCTGCAGCAAGTTCGCTATTACCAATCCTACCAGCAATGACAGCATCGACCAGACCGTTCCCCACCTGAAGAATTTGAGCTCCCATCAAAGGCAGGCTCATACGCAATGTCCGGAGAACCTCTGCCTTGAGAGTGGTCACTCTAATTCCCGCAATATTCACGCGCAGACTGACCAGATCACAGGCTGTTCAAGAGAAATTCTCACACCGTAATTCAGCACGCAATTACTTTGAAGACATCGTGCCTGTTCCCGCAAGCGGCTTCAACGCTCACTTGACGATAGACTCCACTCAAGGGTTGAAAATCAAGCTAGAAACTGTATCCAAAGCTTACGAACGAATCATTGTCTGTCAGCGATTCCTGGTCACCTACTTGCAGATAGCGACTGCGATAGGCGACGCGAATGGCACCATTTGGAATACGCAGTGAAAGTCCAATTTCGCCATTTGCCTCGGTAACATCCTCACTACTGAGGCCGCCGTCCGCGCTGAGATCGAATTTTACAGTATCGGCGAACGATCTGAAATAACCTAGTCTGACAACGCCCAGCGCCTCATTCAATGCATCTTCAAAGCCATCGAACCCGATACTTCTGCCTCCCACACCCAGTTCCACATACAGCGACTGTTGTGCATTGGTGAGAAACTGACCGCCCATCCCAGCCAGTAGCTCGATTTCCTGATCGATGTTCAAGGCCTCATCTACGCGGAATCTGGATTCTCCGAACGTGTAATAGGTATCGTTGAGCCAGTAGCGCGGATTGTAGCCCACCGAATAACTATTGCGCTCAGAGCCTGAATTTAACCATTCGGCATAGAGATACTGGCTGAGCGGTCGCGTACTGTTTCGTAGAACCAGACGCAAACGCGTCGCATTACCTGTGTCGCGAACAACGGTGCCCCCTTCAATCCCACCGGTCCATTCTGCCGCAGCGGGATGAACGAAAAAAAGCCATAACAAGCAGATACCCAGGCACTGGGACAACACGAAGTAGCGCGTCGAGGCCCACCGAGAACGTCTCTTGAAGTCGAGCATTGTGAGTCTGACGCCAGTGAAACAAATAAAATACCCAGACCGCCAAGAGTAACAAAGTAGAACGTCTATCGACGGCTGATCTGCTGTTAGATTGAAAACACTTGTGACATACGACACACTCCCGCCACCGTGAAAAGTCATCGAATGCGGCTAGTTCAAGCGCAATGCCTCTTGGGCCGATAGTTCTGAAAGTGTTTCGCTCTAGCGCAATTACCAGCTGTGGTCCCCACGTTGCACCCCTCGCGCTGAAAATTGCGGGTTTGACGCTCGGACGTCAGCCGGAAAAAGCAACCGATCGTGAAGATCGTTACTCAACATTATTGTATTTTTAGCCTTTACACTTGGTAATGTTCAGTGCGCTAGAGCTTAATGATCAACATTCGTGATATATCCATTAAAAATAATGCATATGGATGTATTGCGCGAAGATTCCTGCAAGTAATAGCGTACACTCTTACACGATTTCAAACAGGACCCCGACTACCTTCAAGGTGAGTATTATGGTGAGTAATATCAGACTGACCCTATGTGAGACTGACTGCTCAAGGATATTGGCAGAAAGTATCCAGCGAATTTTCCGCCCCCTGAAAGCTAATACGCGCTAGCATCCCGCTTGTGTGCGTATTAGGCGCTAATTTGACGTGTCCATCGAGTCTGGTCCCATGCCAACACCCAACTTGCTATTGATCGGCATGCCTCGATGTGGTACGACCGCGCTCGCGGCCGCTATGAACAAACACCCGGATATTCATGTCAGCGACCCCAAAGAGCCTCATTTTCTTGCCACCTTTGAGGCAACACAAAAAATAACGGGCCTTGGCTCAGAGTCTTTTTCAGAGCAGCGCCAGTATTCGCCTGAAAAATGGGCATCATTGTTTGCGGCCGGCAATGAAAAATGGCAGGTTGACGCCTCTGTGAGTACAGCCAGCTATCCGGAAACATCCATTAGAAACATCAAGAAGCATTGCGCCCCTGACACTCGTCTGATCATCGCACTCCGGGACCCGGTAGAGCGTGCCTACTCAAGCTACATGTATTGCCTGTCACGAGGATGGGAAACGGAGACATTCGAATCCAGCCTTGCCAAGGAAAATCAGCGGCATAATGAACAGTGGCAACATCTCTGGCATTTCACGCGTTTAGGTTATTACGAACAACGACTCAAACCGTTTTACGATAACTTTCCACACTCGAATATTCACATCATCATTGCTGAGGAATTTTTAACACAGCCTGATCCGGTAATGGAGAAGCTCTTTACGTTCCTCGATATCGACCACAGGAAAATCGATACGGGCGACAAGGTAAACTCAAGCGGTAGCCCCAACTCTGAAATCATTCAGGATATCTGGGGATATATTCGAAAAAGACCCTGGCTCCATAAACATGCAAAAAAGCTCTCTACGAGACGTTTCAGGGAGACCATAAGGTCTGCAAATCTCACCAAGGTAGACATGCAAAATGAGACACGGGAAATGCTACAAGAGAAGTTCAAGCTGACTCGCGGTTGGGTTGAGTCAACAGTGCAGAATGACCTTCCTCACTGGAACTAGAGAAAATCCCTGCTGAGTGTGTTTCGATCTGCCGTGAATTCAGGCACAAATGACCTGTGCTTACAGTGAAACCTTGAGAATGTCGTGGCAAAAGTAAACAAAGGATCAAGGCTCAGACACATTCTGTCCCTCACGAAAGGCACTTTGCTGGCGCAAATAGTTTTTGTCGCTGCAACACCTGTACTAACCCGAGTCTACTCCCCGGAAGAGCTTGGTGTGTTCGGCGTTTTCACGGCCCTGGTTCTTGTAATGGCGCGGTTCGCAGGCCTACGCCTCGAGTTGGCGATTGTGCTGCCCAAACGCGATGCAATGGCACTCAGGCTGGCTGAGTTAACCATCGTAGTCTGTATTGGAGTGTTGCTGCTTTTCAGCATTGCATACATGATGGCCGTCAATGCGTTTGGCCTTTCACATAACCATCACGCACTACAAGCTTATGTGCCGCTGGTTGTCATTGGCGTTTTATTATTCCTGCTTAACGAGACGCTGGTTTTCTGGTCAATCCGCAAGCAACAGTTTGCCGTTGTTGCCAATGCCCGAATTATCAATGCAGTGTTACTGGCCATCCTGCAGCTCTTCGGTTTTTTCTTCGCTCAGAAGTTACTGATTCTGATTGCAGCGTATCCGATTGCACTCGCTGCCGCCATTATCTACCAGGCAAGACATCTGGACCTCGATCTGATCAGACAACACTCGGCAGATCGACTGCGGCATTATAGAATTCTGCTGCACAGATACCAACGATTCCCCAAGTACACAACATGGTCTACCGGCTTGTCTGAACTATCTCAAGCTCTGCCACTATTTGTCTTGTCAGTTATATTTGGCAACTTACAGGCTGGATACTTTTTTCTGGCCAGGCGTATCGGCCTGCTTCCTACATCGATTATCGGACGCGCAATCACACAGGTAAACCACGCCGATATGCTGTCACTGTATCAATCAGGCAAGCTTGGCCAGTCAATGGTGAGGCAGATGCACTGGCTACAGTGGATCTGTATTCTGCCGGCAGCCATAATTGCCTACTTCGCTCCGGCACTGTGCGAATTAGCCTTTGGCGAAAACTGGAATATAGCCGGCCTGTATCTGCAATACCTGACACCGTATGTTGTTGTACGTTTTATTTTTGCACCGGCTGGCGCAATTAACCATGTTGCCGAATGGCAAAAGCTCGAACTGGCATTCATTCTGATATCTTCGTCGCTATCCACTGCAGCGCTAGTATGGTTTTCAACCCACGGTGAGGCCAATCGTGCCGTTGCCGCATATTTTCTTGCGCTATTTATCTGCGATCTGCTTTATCGACTCTTCATCATGTCCAGATTGAACGTTAACCTGATCCATCTGTTGAAACCGACGCTTATTCAGGTGCTTGGGATCTCAGCCATCGGCATAGTAGTTTCAATGCGCTAGGGGCAGTGTCTGCTGTTTAACGGTGCCTGATTACAACGCTGAATTGATGCGTTCATTGCGCGATACGTGATACTCGCGATAGGCAACATAGACACCACTACTCACGACAATAGCGGCGCCAAGCAAGGTATACCCATCCAGCTTTTCGTCATAAAAGAAATAGCCGAGCAGCATAGCCCACGGTAGAATCAAATACTGAAATGGCTGCAGTACGACAGCTTCGGTAAGCTGCAATGCTTTTATAAGCATCATGTGAGAAATAATGGACGTCACGCAAAGAAACAGCAATTGCCAAGCCACATCATGGCTTATATCCTGCCATTGCCCTATCGCAAATACCCCCGACGCGACGGCACCGACAACACCAAAGTACACCAGCGAGGTTGCATAAGAATCCTGTTTGGACACCCTGCGGGTCAACAGATTGTAAATCGCATACAAAACTGCACCTGCCAGAGGTAGGAGTGCATACGGATCAAACACGGCAGTGCCGGGACGGATGATTATCAGAGTACCTGCAAAACCGACCGTCACGGCAAGCCATCGTCTCCAGCCCACTGCCTCTTTGAGAAGCGGCACAGACAACGCTGCGACGAAAAGCGGGAAACAGGCAAACAAGGCATGAATCTGCCCAACACCCAGAAAACGTAATGCGTAAGCAAATAGCGCAATTTCTGCGCACATTAGCAAACATCTTGATAGCTGTAACAAAGGCACAGCGGATGCAATAGCGGCCCTTAAGCCTACACTGCGATGCGCAACAACCAGCGCCATCAGAGCGAATGCGGAAAACCGTACGAACACGATTTGCGCCACAGGCAAATCTGTTGTTAGCGATTTAGTTATCGCGTCCTGTACTGCAAATACAAAGGTTGCAAAGACCATGACAAGAATTCCTGCCATGGGCGTCTGCTTCATTAACCTCAAGTCAATATCAACAAAAGAACGATCTAATGTAGTGGAACAGACACAACGTTGATTCAGCGAATCGTTTGAAGGGAATCACTCAAACGCGGCTCTTGCGCTTTAGCGTTCTTGGCGATGTGCCCAATATCATCGGCGAACACCGCCTTGATTAGCCGCTTTTGAGAGACTCTGAATGAACCTTTTGTATGTTCCACTACACTAGGGTTCACTCACTATCAGACAAGGTGCGGTGAGTGCCGTCACACATGGGTTGCCGTCCAGATTGCCGGCAACCGCAGAATGCCACCATGCCATCTTTCTCAGCGACGTGCTTTACCGGCGAGAACTCACCGCCTTTATGGCTCCCATCACAAAATGGCTGATTGGCGCTCTGACCGCATGCGCACCAGAAATAACTCTTGCCTTCCTCGACTTCCACGCGATAAGGGCTGTTCTGTGTTGATTTTCCATTACTCATTTAAGGCATATTCTCCACTGATAAACTGCGAAATCCGTCCAGACAGTGTACCTTAAGATCCTGTCTGTCTCGCGGCTTCACTTACGTCCATCAGCGTACCGCCTGGCCTCTGCCTCTACGCCTGAGTCAAGGAAAAGCGCGAAATCAGACGATAAACAACGCGTGAATCAGGGCACGCGTCAGGCCGTTGATGCCGCCAGCTCTTCGCTGATCCGCTGCTTGACCAGATCGTCACTCACTTCCGATAGCAACTGATCCCGCTCTTTCACCCACTCTGCCCTGTCCAGTAATATGATTACAGGATGCAGTGCGCTGGCCTGAAAGAACGGATCCTCTATTTTCCTGGCTGTGTTCTTGCAACTGTTCACAATGCGCTGAAATTGTCCGCGCTCGTAATCGTCATCAAGTTGCTCGAGATAAAATTCCGCGTAACGACAACGCGCCATAACTAACTGTACGCGTTTGGCTTCCTCTATATTCGCTTCCGGATCGACGCCGGGCATATCAAGAAGCTCCTCGTCTTCATCATTAAAAGTATTTATCGAGCCCGCAACCGCCCGGCTTGCAGCGTTAGCGGTGTCAGCCTTTGGCACGCCGTCACTGGCAGTTGCTGAATCTCCCAAGCCACCGGTTGAACCACCCGCAGGAGCAGCCGTCGCAGGCTTGTCGGGGGCAGGACCCAGCAAATGCTCGAATTTTTCGTACTGCTTGAGTTTGCTTGCCAGCCAGACAATAACAATTGCCTCGATGATGATGATGAAAACCAGGGCACCGTTATCCATAGAATCGTCACTGCGAGGGGTTATGGGTAGAGCCGCAAAGTCACTATACGACCGGATTCGTTATTGAATCACAACTGATCAGCCTTGTCGCCAGTGAAAGGCCGAATAACATCATTCTGCAATCAAATCGATTTCCACGCGCCTGTTCTGTCGCCGACCCACAGGCGTGGCATTGGTATCGACGGGCCGCAGCTCACCAAAAGCACGCGCTTCCAGCCGGGCTTTGGGAATGCCACCATGCACTAGATACCGCGCAACAGAAATGGCTCTATGTTTCGACAGCTGCATGTTGTAATCGGCCTCACCGATGCTATCGGCATGCGCTACCACCCGTGCTTTCGCACCGGGAATCTGCTTCAATGTGCCTAATACCCCTTCGAGTATCTCCTTGGCCTCCCGGGTGAGCTCTGCAGAATCCGTGTTAAAAGTCAGAGCTTCGACCTCTCGTACGAACAGTGCGCAGCCGTTGTCCCCCACTGCAACACCCGGTGGCGTATCCTCACAGTCGTCATCGGGCCACATAACCCCGTCGCCGTCATCATCAACCGTCATCACCACTTGATCACTGTCACCAGAATCACCTTCACCGGATGCGAGGGCCGCCTCACCTTCCACAACGGGTTTTGGCAAAACAACCGTTGACTCCGATACAAGCGAAGCTTCCGATCGGCCAGCGATCCGGTATATCAAACCCAATTGCAGATAACTGACCTCCGTGTCGAACGCGATACCCTCTGCACGTAGTGCGAAACCGCTGCGCGTAGAAAATTCTGTTCCCGCGCCCAACAGCCAATGGGTTTTGTCTGCGTTTGATCGTTCGCTGTCTCTGCGCGGATCCAAAAGGTGACCGATTCCGGCTCGTCCAAACGCCGTCCAGCCTCGCCGATTCATTCGCTGCCGAGCGCCACCCACATAAACAAGTGCACTCAGGCCAAGATCACGATAAGCGATGGACGTACTGTCAGACAACCCGGCACGACCCAGATTGGCACCGTGAAGTTCAACTGAAAACCACTTGTTCACATCCATACCCGCGGTCGCCTGAAACGTCGCCTGAGTGGCTGTTTGCTGTCCACCGGAAACCGTGACACCGGGCAGTGCATCCGTATCAGGCTCAAGCGAACTACGACCCACACCCAGTCCAAGATACACCCTTCGGACAAGTTCGTCAGGACCTTGCGAACGCGGCTCAAATAATCGAGGGCTATCAGTATTGTTCAGAGATTCTGAACTATCACCGGATTGCTGAGCATGCACGGGATGTACAACAATACAAGCCTGGAATATCAGGAATAGCCAGGCAGATATCTTGAAATATGACGCACGAGGCAATCCATGAAGAATACACTTTACCAGTTCACCCTTTTTAGCCCGGGCCGTGGTGAAGAAGGTGTATTTTGGATGGTCAGATAAATTGTTCATTGGAGCTGTCGCACTGCCTTCCGAAGACAACGCCAAAGATACATCAGCCCTCCCGGTACTTGTCTGGCCATTCTGACGACACGTATTCAACTTTCAACATTTTTCAGATAATTTATAGCGAAAACGAGGACCTTTCGCGCTTTGGTACCAGCAAAATATCAAAAAACCAACGGTCAGTGCCCGTAGATTCACGCGTATACACAAGTGACTTACGGCGATGGTGATCGTCGAAAAAGTGCCGTTCGAAATACAGGGACTACTATTACTGAAAGGCCTTGATCTGCATGCCAAAGCGTTGTGCCTCATATCCATCCACACCTTCCAGTATGCGGCAGACATTCAAACCATATGAAATATGCGCGAAAACAGGATGATTCAAATCACTGTCTGAAGTGTCGTACAAAACGTCGAGTAGCGGCGTGGAATCGTGCAGTGATATTCTAACAACGCCGATGTGCTTGCTCATGGGCACAACGCGCTCAACGATCTCGAGACGGACTCTGCCCAGCAGACTTGCGACATCATCACCTGAAAACAACGCAGGCAGTTCCTGGCTGAGATAGTCTCGGACCAGCATGAAGCGACAGCTATACAACAAACCTCGCTGAGGTAATCCGGATAATTCCAGCAATCTGTTCATTTCGGTAGAAATGTCGGCACATATTTTCAGCCCGGTACCGTTGAGCTTGTCAGGTGATGTACGCAGATCCTCATGCGTACAAACTACCAACTGCTGCGGCACAAATTCTGGATGACCGAGTGTCGGCGATGCGTTCTCTCCTTCACGCTTAGTATCAGGCGGATCCGGCACCAACATGACCTGTCCGAAACGGCTGGTGGTTCTCACCGCAAAACGTACATTGGGACCGAGGTTATCGTCATGAATGTAGACGTGAACAATCGATTCGTCGGCAGCTTTCACAGCCCGCGGAGCAACTTCCCCGGGAGGCTCTTCACGAAACCCGGTGATGCAGACGGCATGACGGCCGTTACCGGCAGATTGCCCGATTGCCAATACCGGATATCCGGACCGGATGAATGAGGCACAGGTACTCGCAAAACGCTCTTTGCTGAAACCGGCACTTCGCGCAATGTTGACCGCTGGGATCGTTACAGCCTGCGGTTGAATGTCACCGTTCATGGCAAACGGCGCCATATGGTAACGCTTGATCGCCTCCAGCAATTGAATAATGGTCAGGCCGTTGGACGGAAATACTCTTGCACCGGTTACCGCTGTCTGATGGGCGGCCTCGGTGATCTGGGCGGTTGTAGGGGCACTATGATCGTTGTCGAAACTGGAGGCGTGCAGCATGCTCCACAATCCTACCGTTGCGCAGGCACCTACGGCAGAGTCCTGCTGTTGCCATGCCAGACCCTTAACACTTAACCGGATGCCAGCCAGGTGGCAATGATAGTCCCGTGAGGGGGAGGTAACTCGACGCGTCGGCCTGACCTCATCAGGGTACCAAGTCAGCACCGTGCATCCCAGAGGCGCTGCGGATATAGGACGAATAACGGTGAATCCAAGATAGGACGATCGCAGCTGCGCCAGAACATCCTGATCACCCGACACGGCGAGGGTAAATTGCTGCCGTGTGACGGATTGTGAGAAAAAATGTAGACGTCGGCACGTATTGGGGTAACCACGTGAACTGACGCTATAAAAAGCCGCAAACTCCGAGAGGTAGTCCTTGTCGAAGTAGTGAGGCTCAACCAAAATGGTTGTTGCGTCCAGATCACGAAGATAGCAATACAGGTAGCGCAATTGGCGCGAGCTTGGCAGGTCGCTGAAATAGCGCTCTTCAAACGCATGAAACTGCAGACTAGCAGCCTGATGCATAAAGACTATCGCCCGGATCGTTGAGCGCGAACCAGCTGGATACCGCTATCGATGGCGTTCAGCACAAACGTGTTCCGGGTGTTCGCCGTCTTGGGTTCGGCGACTGATTCGATTCGAGATTGGCATTGATTTATCCGGAATGGCACGGGCGGAGGGCAGTGCGCTTCTATCGAATCGACTGGCGCAGGATTTCATCCGTTATCGGCGTCTCATAGGCACGTAATCTGGCGCCAATCTGCCGCTCTTCCTCGCCATCAACCGCCGACAAATCGTTCGCTTGCCCGGCATCTGATTTTCCAGGCTCTTTTGCATGCACGGTTTTGCCACGTTTGGCACTGTCAAGGGCACGGGCGAGCTCAGGATCATTCAGAAAGCTATCCCAGAGTTCCTTGTTGGTCGCCCAGACACATGCTGGCTGATTGTCCATACATTAACGTCCAGATTGTAGAGACTTCACTATACCGCATCTCCCGAAGTTCCAGACCCCAGGCTTTATACTCAGCGGCTGTTTCATAATGTGCTTTAGCATCGGATATTTCAAGGTTGACCGCTGACCAGGCATAAGAGTCAAATTAGTGGCGATTTAATAACACCGCGTCCCGTATTCTCCAGATCAGGCATCGCTCGATCTGCTGCTGGGCTCAAATTGGCAAACAGGGTACTTTTCAACCGATCAATATTGAGCTGAGATTCAGCCTCCAGCAACTTTTGACTCCAGAGAGCTGCAACACCTGCCACGTGCGGCGCAGCCATACTGGTACCTGAAAGCACAGACAGGCCTCCATCGAGTCCTGCAGAGCTGATCTCCACCCCTGGGGCACTAACGTCGGCAAACGTGTTGGAAAAGCGCGCTGCACCAAAACCGCGATCTACCGCCGCGACTGACAGAATGGAGTCGGCAACCGCTGGTGGCGAGGTCGCGATGGTATACGTTGGCCTTCGACTTTCATTTCCCGCAGCGGCGACCAGTAGAGCACCCTGTCCTATATAGCTCAGTGCGTTGAACGAATCACCCAACTTTTCAAACATCTCGACATTGGCACTGTAGGCCTGCAAGCCCATCGAAACGGCTGCCTTCAGATCCACGTCCTGCTCTTTGTGCAGGCTTTCAACGTAGGCGGTGAAGTCAATTCCCAATGACATGGAAATAATATGGGCACCTTGTAAAGACGCCCATTGAATGCCTTGGACAATGGCAGTTGTCGAACCCGACCCTTTATCGGTGAGCACCTTGCCTATTATGAGTCTGTCCAGTTCGCTCGCAATACCAATGCGCGTACCGTTAACCGACTGACCGGCAATAGTGCCGGCACAGTGTGTTCCGTGCCCGTTACCATCATTGCCAGAGGCGTCTGTTGTGAAATTCTGTGTGAGTAGCGATAAACCCTTAAAGGCCTGGTGCGAGCTATCGATACCAGTATCGAGCACCGCTATCCGAATTCCCTCACCGGTAAATCTTGAGCGATCAGCCTCAACGGCTTCAACTCCCCAGGCCACGCCTGCTGACACTACCGGATTACCGGACGCCTTACTGGCACGTTCAGGCGCAATCAGACTCATGGGCATTGCAGGTGTGACCGAAATGGTTCTTGAGTCATTGTTCAGATCAGCCATTTCATGTGGCTGACCCTTGATACGTTCGACTTTCCAGGACTCCTGGGCCTCTGCGGCAAGCCCCTTGATAAGCTCCCCGGTATCTGCCCCCAATCCTACAACCGGCCCACGCGAACGCACACTCACTGGGCGCGGCGACGATATTACGGTGTACTCAAGTTCCATGACGTCCTCGATTAAAGTCCTGTGGTTACAATGACTAAAGACATATCAAGAGATAAGCGTGTGACGAAGCATAAAGCAAGTCACAGGGTGATAGCAGTATGGATATACAGTGAAGATCAATGGTACTAACTTGACACTCGTAATGTATCGCTAGGACACAAACTTCATGTATTTAGTTCCATTACGTTCGAACACACAGGTGACACGCCAGCTTTTACACGCCATACCCGTTTTGCCGGTCTATTGCTGACCGCGACCGCGCAAATAGCGAATCAGCGGCAAACTGAGCATTCCCACAGCGGCGATGAGCAAAAACAGGGCGATGGGATGCCCAGTGAAAAAGGCGGAGAAACTGCCGTCAGTAATGATCAGACCCTGCCTGAGGCTGATCTCCAGAGTTGGCCCGAGAACCATCCCGATGACCAGCGGCGGCATGGGAAAACCACGTCGGCGCAACAGAAACCCGGCAACCCCGGCACACACCATAATCAGTAGATCAAAGGGATTCCCACGCACAAAATAGACACCAACCACGCACAGAATGGAGATAGCGGCAAGCATGAAGCTTTCGCGCATTTGCAATAGTGGAGCAGCAACCTTTGATACCAGCATGCCAAGGGGAAGCAGAAGAATGTTGATAATGAAAAAGCCCGTGAAGATCGCAGCAATCAACACAGGATTGTCTGTCATCAGCCTGACTCCCGGAGACACCCCGTGCAGTGTCAGCGTTGCCAGCATCACCGCAGTAACCGCATCTCCGGGTATACCCAATGCCATCGTGGGTATCAGCGCACCACCGGTTACCGCATTGTTGGCGGCTTCTGAAGCGACCAACCCATCGGGCTCCCCCTGACCAAACCCAGCAGCATTGGGAGAAGAACGTCGCGCCTCGGCATAAGAGATAAAGGCGGCAGTCGCCGCACCCGTTCCTGGCAGTACACCGATGCCACAGCCGATGGCGACCGATTTCGCCAGATTTCCTAATCGGCCTTTCCACTGCGAAAGCTTCGGCAAGACAATACCGCTGAACTGCACAAGCGCTCCGGTGGTATCAAACCTCTGCGACGCTCGTGTGAGCACCTCCGACAAGGCAAAGACGCCAATGACGACCGCTAGTAGATTAAAACCCGATATCAGGGGAAAATATCCAAAGGTAAAGCGCGCCTCGCCCGTTATCGGATCACCACCCACTGTCGATAGAAACAATCCCATCATGCCCGCAAGCAGGCCTTTGATCAGGGACCCCTCAGACACTGAAACGATGCAGGTCAAACCCAGCAGAATCAAAGCAAACGTTTCAATAGGACCAAAATTCAGTGCAAACGCTGCCAACTGCGGTGCTGCGAAGATCAGCAGCAGCGCTGATGCAAGACCACCACAGACTGATGCCACAGTTGACCAGCCCAGAGCTATACCCGCCTCACCACGTTGCGCCATAGGATAACCATCGAGGCATGTTGCGGCAGACTGTGGTGTACCCGGTGTATTGATGAGAATGGCGGATACCGAACCTCCATAGACAGAACCCGCATAGACGGCGATTAACAACAGAATCGCCGGCGCTTGTTCCATCGTCAGTGTGAAGGGCAAAATCATGGCAACCGCCACGGTAGAACCTATGCCCGGTAGAGCCCCCATGACAATGCCCAGCATGGTACCCAGCACTAGAACCGCAATACCTTGGATACTGAACAATACCGTTAGCGCTTCGGGAATTGAGCTCAGCACAGCGGTATCACACCATCGATAGCAGCAAGAACGATGTCAAACATCATATCCACCAGAAAAAGGGGGAGACCGGTAACGGCATCGTTAGAAGATGATTGAACAGAAGAACCAGAGCACCCGGAACTGCAATGGAGAACAACCCTATGGCAATGGCGTTACGCTGCCCGGTTGCTAGAAGAACGACTAAAGAAAAAACCACTGAACTCAGGAAAAATCCGATCACCGGCATAAGTTCGATGTAGGCAAACAAGGCAGCAGACACAAGCACCACGGTAACCCAATGACTGGATGTCACGCGTTCTGTGGACAGAAAATCAGCCACAAGCGACAGTAAGGCAAGCGCTATCCAGCCACCGAGTATTATTCTGGGAAAAAATACCGGACTGAATGCCCCACCAAGATCTGCGTAAGTTGCGCTTAAGGTGGTGACAAACAAAGCGCAACCCATGATCAGCAGAGTCAGCGATATCCATGCGCGTTGCACGAAAGATGAGGACGTAGTCATATGTCGGAATCGACGATTGCGCCCCCCGGCACTACAGGCAGCCCGGGGGCTATCCGTAGTGCACTGGATGCACCAATCACTGTTCGTTTACGCCTGGCTTTCGACTATAAGCCAGCTGCGTCAATGATCAGGGAATTGGATTCGTATTGAGCCCGAAAGAAGGTATCAAATTCGCTGGCATTCTTGAAATCAATGACAGTGCTTGTCTTGGCAGCGAACTCCTGGAAGCCATCAGAATTAACAGCCATTTCACAAGCAGACGACAGCTTGTCAGTAACCGCAACATCCAGGCCAGCAGGTGCAAACAACCCGCCCCACAGATATAGCTCGTTTAGAGGGGGCTTGATGCCGACTTCAGAGGCCGTTGGAACGTCGGGGAATGACTCAAGGCGCTCACTATTAAATACCATCAAAGGTCTGAAGTCGCCCTTTGTCATGAGTATTTCTGTGTCACCGAAGAACTGGATAGTGCCCGCAGCCATGGCTTGAAGCGCCGGCCCTGACCCCTGAAACGGCAGATGCTTAAGGTTATCGATAATGCCAAGACCCTCAAACGCTGCCACTGTCGTCAGGTGAGTCATGGCACCCGGACCTGAAGATCCGAAGATATATTTTCCTGGCTCGGCGTTAACCGCTGCAACCACATCGTCCATAGTCATGAAAGGACTATCAGCATTTACAAAGAGAATGGTTGGCGATGCCGCCACGGAACATACAGGCGTCCAGCTGTCGACACCATAGGGGACATCCTTTATCTGAGGCTGGATGGTCGACACCGTAATCGACCAGTAACCCAACTGATAGCCATCGGGCTTTTGTTGAGCTAACGCCGCAGCACCTACGGTACCCGATCCACCGGCCATATTCGAAACATAGGCGTCGCCACCAAGGGCTTCGGCAAAGTGCGGAGCAAATCCTCGAAGCAACAGATCTGTACCACCACCAGCGTTGAATGGTGCAACAAGGTTTATAGGACGCTGCGGAAATTCTTCGGCTAGCACAACGTTGACAATACTGGTGGCAAGCGTCAGTGATGTAACGATACAGGCGGACTTGAAAAATTCGTTCATAGGATCTTGTTTCAATGGGGTTGTTACTCCAGAGTCTCCGAATGCAAGCGCGCTGTCAATAGATGGACGCCACATGGCAGAGCGTGGGTGTGCTCCCGGTGGGCGCAAACCTCTCTTGATTGCGGGACGCTAGTAGCGTCTTGATCAGTAACGTTAATCGCAGGACCAAGACTTGCCGCTACTCGTACAGACAGAAAAAGCTTTGCCTCGAGCCTCAACAATCAGACAAAATCGATGAGTCATATCATAGAACTCTCCAACCTGAGTAAGAACTATGCACTGGCCAGCACCGATGTATCCGTGCTTAAAGCGCTGAATTTAACGGTGGAATCCAAAGAACGAGTCGCCATTATCGGCCCCTCCGGCTCTGGAAAGACAACCCTTCTACTGATTTTAACGGGTCTGGAGACTCCCAGCGACGGCTCCATCTCGATCGCCGGTCGCCCCCTGCAGGGCATGACGGGCGATGACCGGGCCGATCTGCGACGCGAACATATCGGTATCGTTTTCCAGTCATTTCACCTCATTCCCAGCCTCACGGCGCGGGAGAACGTCGCATTGCCACTTGAAATCGCGGGTCTCGGGAATAGCAGGAAGCGCGCGATGGACATGCTTGACAAAGTTGGCCTGACCGCGCGGCATGATCACTACCCTGCGCAACTCTCGGGTGGAGAACAACAACGCGTAGCGATAGCCCGTGCGTTGGTGCATGAGCCAGAGCTTATTGTTGCTGACGAGCCTACTGGCAACCTCGATGAAAAAACCGGTGAGCTAATCATGCAACTGTTGTTCGACCTTAACCGCGACAGTGGAACAACCTTGTTATTGGTTACTCATGACACTGACCTTGCCAACCGCTGTGATCGAACATTGAGACTTCATGATGGAAGTTTGCACGCACATGCTGATGGCGCTCGTTTAGCGGCAGTACGCTGATGATCGCACTGCCGGGATTCATGCTTCGGGACCTGCGCGGAGCCAGCAAAGTCAGATCGCTGTGGGTGTTCGGGGCCTGCCTGTTACTGGGTATTGCATTGATTGCTGCCTGCGGCAGTCTTTTACAACTAGTTCGCGATGGCTTCGAACAACAAGAGCGCAAGCTTTTCGGTGGTGACATACAAATCAGTCAGCGCCAGGCCATTACCAATGAACAGCAAGCCTGGCTCAATGCCAATGCCAATGTGTCATTGCTGCTGGAACTGCGCACCATGATGGGCACAGAAGCGGGTGAATTTTCGGTCGTTGAACTACAAAGTGTTGATGACGCATACCCACTGTACGGTGAGGTCTTGCTGGCACCTGACATGACGCTGCAGGAAGCGGTGGAGCAGTCTGATGAAGGTGTGTGGGGTGCAGCATTCGACCCCGCGCTAGTGCAACAACTGTCATTGGAAGTTGGCCAGCGTGTAACCATCGGCGACTTGGAAGTCGAGTTGCGCGCCATGATTCTAGAGCAACCCGACCGCAGCCTCAGGGCAGATTTTCGCGGCCCACCCATGATTGTCGACGAAGGTGCTTTGCGAGACAGCGGCCTGCTACTGCCAACCAGTCTCATCGACTATGATTATCGCCTCAGGATTGATGGGGATGCCATTGAGTGGCGAGATCAGTTGCGCGATGCCTTTCCCGATGCCAGCTGGGAAGTCCAGACGGTAGAGGAACGTGGCGAGCTTGTCGGCAGGCGTCTGGATCAGGTAGCCTCAGTGCTGCTGCTCATTGGATTCAGCACGCTGCTGATCGGAGGACTGGGCGTAGCCAACAGCGTAGGTGCATATCTGCAGACAAAACTACGCACCATCGCAACGCTGCAGTCCCTTGGATCCCGAGCGCCACAGGTTGCTTCCGTGTACATCGGTCAGATTACTCTATTGGCCACCATAGCGAGCACAGCCGGTGCGTTAGTGGGGTCGCTCGTGGCGTGGGCCGCCGCCCAGTCATTAAGTGAAAGGCTACCGATCAACCCATCTCTGCAGGCATTATTACCACCTACCCTGCTCGCCATTGTCCTGGGGATATGTACGGCGCTGGCATTTACATTGCCCACTCTGGGGCGCACACTCAATATGCCTACAGCTCTGTTGATAAAAGGTCTGGTCAGCGATAAAACCAAAGCCCCTGATGCTTATCGATGGGCCACCGGCCTTGTCGGTCTTGTGGGTCTATTACTTCTGCTTGTATTCGTTCCCGAGCCAATGATTGCATCAGGGTTTGTTGTATGCATCGTTGCGCTTCTCCTGCTGCTCGACGGCATCGTACTGATGATTCGCAGAGCCGCTGAAAAGCTCATGCATGTTCGCGTGCTGGATGGTCACTTTGCGCTTCGCCTGGCCATAGCAGGCCTCTACCGACCCGGTGCCTCATTACGGCCCATGTTGCTATCTCTCGGTACAGCGCTGACACTTCTGGTGGCCTCTGCTCTGATCATTGCGTCAACCTATCGCACACTCAACGATACCGTTCCGGAGCGCGCTCCATCGATGGTTCTTTACGATCTGCAGAAACCACAGGTTGAAGACTTCAACGCTACGGTGGCAGCGCTTTCGGGGTATCAGGACCATTCCATTGCGCCACTGGTCCTGGGGAGACTTACGCGCGTCAACAATGAAAACCTCACCGACAGCGATGTTGCATCCCGCGCCCTGGAGGCCAACGATGAACACAAACTCAGTTACCGACTGCGAAACATCGACAACACCACAGTTGATCGCGGGCAATGGTGGCCTGATAACTATACGGGCCCACCACTGGTTGCCATGGAGGATCGAGAGGCAGATCAACTGGGTTTACAGGTGGGTGACGTTCTCGAATTCACGATCCTGGGAGAACCTGTCATTGCAACACTGTCAGCCATTTACTCGCAGGCAAGGTTTGAAACCAGTTTCTGGCTCGAGGCGGTATTTACTGACAACATTCTCGAACCTTTTATTACGCGCTACATTGGCAGTGTGATGCTTGACCCAGGTGCTGACATAGCCGCTCAATCTGCATTGGGCGCATCGTTTCCCAACGTTGTTACCGTACGCACTGCCAAGATTCTGGAGTCATCGCGCGCGATTCTTTCCAGTGCAGGGCTTGCCATGATGCTGATTGCTGCTGTAAGTCTGAGCGCCAGCGTTCTTGTAATGGCTAGTGTGGTCGCCGTTAACCGGCAGCGCCAGGTATATGAAGCCTCCATCATGCATGCGATGGGAACACGCATGAGCGTTGTCATGAAAAGCGTGGTGTTCGAATACCTTCTGCTAGCCATTGTCCTGTCGGTGTTTGCCATGGTTATTGGTGGCGCGCTGGCTCAGGCGCTACTGACGTATTGGTTGAAGCTGGACAGCGCGGGAAGTGCATGGGCAGGGGCAGTTGTTGCTACCGGCGCGAGCACCTTCTGTCTGTTCGCAGGGGCCCTGTGGCTGGTATCCACGTTGAAGGTATCTCCAGCGATCCTGTTACGGCGTGCTGGCTGACGAAAGCTATTCACGGTTTGTGCAGGGCCTGCCAGTGGCAGGCTCAGTCGTCAAGACAGTTTGATTTATACAGCTTGAGCAGCTTTTCGACGTCGGAATATCAGGCAGACAGCAAAGCCTGATAGTGAGAATAATGACAAGGCACCTCCACCACGGCTATCAGATGATGTTGATACAGCCGTTGTCTCGGGCAATGGATTAGTGAGATTGGTATCTTTGTCGGTCAAATCACCACCCGATTCGTCGGATTCTGACTCCGTTATATTCTCGTCAACCACCGTCTCTGGCGGGAGGTTTTCAGTCGATTCGACACCGGGATTTTCACTCACTGACAGCAGTAATTCAACTGAGTTATCTGACTCGTTCATATCGTTTTGATCTGCCGCCACGCGCAGAACAACGGGTGACTCGGATAATGCAGCGATCGTGCGAAAGCTTACCGACAAGTCCACTGACTCACCCGCAGGCACTTCTGCCAGCAGACACTGAACGCCCGCCTGTGTGCTACTACAAACGGATTGATCAACGAGTTGCAAAGATTCGCCTGGCAGCGACATCGTTAAAACCACACCCGTTGCCACTTCGCTGTTGGCAGCGTTACTAACCGATACTGATACATCGACAGTATCACCAGCACGCAAATCCTGTGCACTAAAACCACCAGTAATACTCAGGTCGGGATTGGCGGATTCGATGACATCGCTTGTTGATAACTCAACGGCGGTCCAACGTCCCCTTGCGAACGCAAATTCTCCATTCTCAGGTATCTTTTCATTGGAGTTGGCTAGCGACTCAACGCCGATAATGGCACCCGCTGACAGGCTTAGCTCCCCAAATGAGTGTCGCACTACTAGAAAATCCTCATCGACTTCTGGATTACTGGCCTCTGCAACAACCTCACCATTAACGGACAAGCGATAGTCCGCTTCACCATCATTCTCTGCGATAGCAACCAACGTAAATTGATAGATACCCGGCTGTCCATCAAATACCACTTCGGCTTTGGCAAACCGGTCGCGGTAATCGACTACCGCGGCATTTACGGCAAGCGCCTGTCTTGCCTGATCCCGGTAAAAGGGAACCTCACCCGCGTCTATAACCGGAAAATCCGATATAGCCAAATAGGTAGTGGTGTCAGCGTTGGCAGCAACTGAAAAAAACAGAGACCAGCCTACCAAGACTTGTTTAAACCGATGTTTGGATAGCACCATGGGTATTCTATTACTCACTGTAGTTACTGTAAGACAGAACGCGTTCGTTCTTATGTGAGCATTGCTGGTGCAAACCACAGGCCACCCTATGAGCCTAACATCGCCTTTATCGGGCTAGTCGCGAGTAAGCGGGGTCGCTCTGATTTGCACGATCCCTTGAGATACCCTTGACTCGTACATTCTCAAGGCACGTACAACGGGTGCGGCCCTCGCACCTCCGGTGACGGCATCAAACAAGCCCTGGTGCAATGGACATTCGATATGGCGGCCATCAAAATATCCATCGCAAAGATTGGCGCCGGCATGGGTGCATCGGGCATCACTGACCGTAATTCCCTCTTTGGTGTCATACACCGCCAGGAGTTGTCCTTGGAAATAAGCAGGTGTTACATCTTTCTCTTCCAGTGCATCTACTGCAATCAGGTCACACCAATGGTTGTTCGAAGCGCTCACTGTGTCCCCCCCTTGGCCCTCGAATCCATCACGGCCGGGATGATGAATAGGCACTGACTGGACACGAAATATCGTGAGGTGACTCACCAGCGCCGTACATTATGACCCACCTCCAACAGACTGATCATCACAACGTGGCGAGCGACCAAGCAATTGTGAAACGATGTCGCAATGTGCTCCTACATAGCCGCCTGTTTCGGTATGGATGTAACCTTCAAGCTTGCGATTCAAATCAGGCAGGGCATGGAACGGTACAGAAGAGGCGTAATGATGCTCAGCGTGGTAATTCATGTTCCAGCACAGAAAACGCATGGGCATACTCACTCTATTGGAGCGCGTGTTGACCTTCATGTCACTTACAGTGGGACGACCGACGTGCTCCGTCATTCTTATCGCTCGCATGACAGGCTCCCCCAGTACGACGGGTAAAAACCAGTACCAGATAGCGGCTGTGCTCTGGAAAAAAAGGCTCACAAAAATCACGGCAAGATAGAAAGCCACCATCAAACGGGCCTCCAGAACAATCGTCTTGCGTTCTTCTCGCGGTATGAACCGACCCTCATCAGCATTTATGTTTCCAAAAGCATGACGAGCCAACTCGCTGAATTTCGCTCTCCAGTAGGGAATTGACGATATATAGTAAAAATACCCGACCATGGTTTGAGGCAGCTCGATAAGCTCCGTATCCCGCCCTCTGATCTGGGTATGAGTATGGTGATCACAATGCTCATAGCGGAAAAATCGATTGGGCAACATGATGACAAGACCACAGATATTACCCATTAGGTCGTTCATCCAGCGCGTTTTGAAAGCGGTGTAATGACAGCACTCATGCTGCAGGGAAAAATGATGCACCAGCACAACCCCATGTACAAACATGGCGGGTAGCATCCACCAACTACCTTGCGTAAGCCAGACACCAGAACCGGTTAATGCGACAAGACAAATCCATAGCGCTAGTCGAACAAACGCTGGCCTGTCCGAGCGTCTCATAAGCTGCTTGAGCTCGCTACGCGTCAGGGCACCTTCCTGAAGCGCCTGAGTTAGTGGTGTTACTACGGCATTAGTCATCGGAAGTTTTATTTTTCAAGCTTGCGAAACAACAATGACAACCCGAAACAAATAATGAAATAGAACACCGCTGTTGTAATCCATGCTTCGAAGATTGCACGGGTCGAGGCGACCAGCTCAACGGTTTTGAATGTAAGTTCTTGTACCGATATCAGGGAAATAATGGAACTATCTTTAATCAGGGAAATAAACTGATTGGCCATGGGCGGCATCACCTTTTTCAATGCCTGAGGCAAAACGATAAAGCGCAGCTGATCGCCTTTGCTCATACCGATAGATTGCGCGGCCTCATGCTGCCCCTTGCCTATCGACTGGATACCGGCCCGGACAATTTCTCCGACAAAGGCACTTTCGAATAGTGCCAGCACAATAACCCCGGAAACAAGAGACGGGAACCGTCGCATGTCCCCAAAGAAAAACTCCCAGATCTGCTTCTCGTCTTGCCGGGCTATGGCGCGCGCCCAGTCTTCGATGGCAAAGGCGGTGATAAGTTGTTCTGACAGAAAAAAGAAAAAGATAAAAATGACAACCACGGGGGGGATATTTCGCAGTATCTCAAGATACGTTCTGGCGAGCATCCGTACCGCAAGGTTCTTCGAGCATCGGGCTACACCCAGTATGACACCTAGAACCAGCGCAAGAACGCTGGCATAGATGCTGACACGTAAGGTCGTAATCACGCCCTGCAGAAGCAGATTTGCGACCCAGCGACCTTCCTCTTCATTGAATCGAACAATGTAGTTCGGGATGATATCCCAGCGCCAAGTGTAGTTCAGCGTGCCGTCAATGCGATACCAGATTATCCACGCCAGTGCGAATAAAAC
This sequence comes from Granulosicoccus sp., assembly GCA_045106195.1. Taxonomy (GTDB): domain Bacteria; phylum Pseudomonadota; class Gammaproteobacteria; order Granulosicoccales; family Granulosicoccaceae; genus Granulosicoccus. The sequence continues at coordinate 202,573 of JBGCEH010000019.1, read as the reverse complement.
TATCAGTAGTGCAAAGTCAAACCAATGCAGTTTTTTTAACTTTGTCAGCAAGCGGAATGCCTTTACAAACTATCAATCGTTGAGGGAATTGCATCGCTCAAGCAGCTGGAGTGATGCAACAAATTCGAGTGAGCGCCCGCAACATGACCGGCCAACAGGACATGCCTGGAATACTTGCGGAAGCTCACCGGATTGGAACTGGCGTTTCAACTCAACTGATAGTCTTTACTCAGGCACCTGGCTTTCCCACTCAACGCCACGGAACCAATAGTCGTTACGCGACTTCAACCAACCGTTGCGCGTGTTGATATTGATCCAGTTATTGAAATAATTCAATGAATCCGGATCACCCTTTCTCAGCCCGAACGACTCACCGGTGGCAGAAAAGGCCGTATCAAAAGGGACATTCAACACTTCCGGATAACGCCGCGCCTCCGATGAAGGAGTAGGCTCTGAGGCCATAGTAGCGTGTGCCTTGCCGTTAAGCACTTCCTGAGTGGATGCGCCATCTTCGTCAAACAACAAAAGCTCAGCCTCTGGAAACATTTCAGCAATCAGTGCCGCAGGTGTTGCGCCACGCCGGGCGGCAAAAGTCACATCTGAACTATTGTAGTCTTCAATCGCCATACCCTCTGTCATTTTGGTATTGGCAAGTATGGTCAGACCGGAATACGCATACGGATCTGTGAAGTTAATGGTCAGATTACGCTGCGGTGTGGTTGTCATGCCGCTGATGATGACATCAAACTTACCTGCCACCAAAGCCGGAATAATGCCGTCCCACGCCGTAGGAATAAATTCTGCTTCAACGCCCATATCCGCTGCAAGCTTCTTACCTACATCAAGTTCAAAACCAATAAGCTCACCGTTCTTGTCACGCATTGACCATGGTTTGAAAATAGATAAACCAATCTTGATGGCACCTCGCTTTTTTATATCTTCAATGGCACTATCTGACGACAAATTCTGGCTGGCTTGTTGTGCCAATGCCGGTGTCACCAGCGCTGCCATCATCGTCATCAGCAACGCAAAACTACCTATGCGTCTCGTTTTATTCATTTTGCTTGTCCTTTCGGGGTTGTATTTAAAGTTTTGTTTAAAATCGTATCTAACGTTATTCGTCTTGATGTCATTGATGACAATAAAAAACATGACGAGTGGCATCGGGTTCATATACGGCATCAGGATTCCACCGCATATCGGCGTTCTACCAATGAGACACCCACTGATAAAATAAGCGTCACGATCAAATATACCGCTGCGATAGTAAACCAGATCTCAAAACTCATATATGTATCAGAAATGATGTTTCGGCCTATTGTTGTTAATTCAGCTACAGCAATGACACTGACAATAGCTGAACTCTTGATCATGTTTACCGCCTCACCCGTCAGAGGCGGCAACATGAAACGCACGGACTGCGGCAAGATGATGTACCGATAGATTTGCGTTTTTGACATTCCGATAGAACGTGCACCTTCCCATTGTCCTATCGCCACTGCATTAATTCCAGCCCTGAATATTTCGGACACCATCGCGCCGTGATATACCGCAAGACACAATATGCTGGCCCAATACCGGTCCAGATCAAAGATTGGCCCGAGCACATAATAGAACAGATAAATAAGCACCAGCAGTGGCATGTTGCGTACAAGCTCAAGAAAAACTACAGCCATTCCACGCCCGACGATCAGGTTTGAAAGACGCAACAAGGCGATAATCAATCCCAACACGACAGCGATTGCAAAAGCCAGCAACGACAATTCGACTGTCTTGACCAGTCCTATACTGATTTCGCCCCATTCAAATCCTTCGTCAGTCAGGGTATAGAAATACTGAGGCACTCTGTACCATTGCCAGTTGTAGCCCATTGCTTGCGCACCGGTATACGCTGAGAACACAATAAAACCGATTACTGCCAGATACAGGCAAACGGACACTGGTGCAGATTGCATCAATCGTGACAAAACCGGCGGTCTGGGCACCACGTACTGGCCTATCGCCTCGCTCACTTTCAGTGGACCAGAATCTGCTTCAGAAACATCCTGCATCGTTCTGTTTCTGGCTGCGTAAAGAATTTCTCTGGCGGTGCAGACTCCACGATTTCCCCCTGATCCATGAACACCATGGTGTCGGCAACCTTGCGTGCAAAACCCATTTCATGAGTCACGCACACCATTGTCATTCCGGTATCAGCCAGATTCACCATGACATCAAGCACCTCATTGATCATCTCCGGATCGAGCGCCGATGTTGGTTCGTCGAACAGCATGACTCGGGTTTCCATACAAAGCGATCTGGCAATGGCCACCCTCTGTTGCTGACCACCTGATAGCTGACTCGGATATTTATCCGCCTGCTCCGGAATGTAGACCCGCTCCAGGTATTTACGCGCGTTTCGTTCCGCCTCAACCTTACTCATTTTGCGGACTCGTATCGGACCGATAGTGAGATTCTCAAGAACCGTAAGGTGTGGAAACAGGTTAAATTGCTGAAAAACCATTCCGACCTCCTGTCGCAATTTACGAATCTGCTTTGATCCTTCGAAGACCTCTATTCCATCAACTATCAATCGCCCAGCGTCGTGGGTCTCCAGCGCATTGAAACAGCGAATGAGGGTGGACTTGCCTGACCCTGAAGGCCCACAGACGACCACACGCTCGCCTTGCCCGACGGTGAGGTTGATATTCTTGAGCGCCTGGAACTTTCCATAGTATTTATCCAGACCGGTTGCTTCTATAACAGATGCTTCAGCGTTCGCCATAGAGTAACAATAACATGCCGAACCAAATCAAAATGGCACTTTGCAAAAACTTGCGCTCGTCGAACAGCACCTACTGCGGGCAGCAAGTCGATCTACCCCCCCCCCTGCAAGATTCTCCAACTTTTCTCCGCACATTTAATCTCAGTTAATATAATGCTTAAACTGCAAGTGAATCACCATGACGATTCGCGGCCAGACTGGGCTTTCGCGGCCCCCGGTACGTAGCAGTTTATGCCAGTCTTGTCGATACAGTACTGGCGTGTATAGAAGGCAACGTAAGTCATCAGACTGAACGAAGAGCGGGACAAAACACATTGACTGAACACGAAAGCACTGATCACCTGATTGGATATGCGCTGCGAGATCTACGAGAAAACCGCTCTCTGTCTGCAAGACAACTGGCAGAGATCTCGGGTATTTCGGCGGCGATGATTAGCCGCATCGAAAGCGGGCAAGTGTCGCCATCCATATCCACCATGAGCTCCCTGAGTCGTGCGCTGGATGTGCCGCTTACCAGCCTTTTTCGAGATATGGTGTCCGATCGGACTGACTTCACCCATGTCAAGAAAGGCAGTGGTATCGTCTCCACACGCATGATGGGGGATCACGAGCATCACTACATCAATCTGGCAGCCCATCGCCGGCGAGATCTGCACTTTGAGGCACATATGGTCACTATTACCCCTCAGGATTCCGAACCGCCAAGTTATGTCGGGCATGGCGTTCTGATGATTCATGTCATCAAGGGTTCAGCGCATTTCTGTTATGGCCGTCAGGACCTTATTCTGGAGGAAGGGGACAGCTTGAGTATCGACACTGAATTAACGCATAGGGTCACCAGGGTACTAACGCCTGAGTTTGTGTTTCTGTCGGTACAGGCAGAAGCGCGACGATAAGCTCATGGGCAGCTCGTGAACATGTCAGATCATCGCCATGCCCCACAAGCCTTTATCGCATCCCGGACAGCCGATGTTCTTCGCTTTTTGACAAAACCATAAGTCTCCTAAAAAGGCAAGGAGATAGTAGAATGCCTAATGGGGACGTCTTGTGTCCTGTCATGGAAACACAGGCTTTGTGCGGCCTAATCGGGACTCTTCATGGAATCTTTAACACTCACGTTGATGGGAACCGGGTCGTCCGGGGGTGTGCCACGTGTGGGAAACGTCTGGGGAAACTGCGATCCGAACGAGGTTCGCAACAGACGTAGACGTTGCTCCCTGTTGATTGAGAAACAAACGGTTGACGCCGGCGACACATCACGTAAGACAACGATAATTGTCGACACAGGAGCAGATCTACGTGAGCAACTGCTAACAGCTGAGGTTAAATCCATCGAGGGTGTCATACTCACTCATTCACATGCCGATCATATCTTCGGGCTGGATGATCTGCGACAGATGGCGATCAATCTTCGCAGACCTATCGATGTGTGGATGGACAAACCCACCAGGGCTATCGTAATGGCACCGTTCGGATACTGTTTCCATCAGGCACCTGACTCCAGCTATCCAGCGTTCTGTACCGAAAAGAAACTGATACCGCACGAGCCCTTCAGTATTGACGGACCCGGTGGCACAGTAACAATCAATACTCTGATTGCGGAGCATGGAGACATCAACGCTCTTGGTGTCCGTATCAATAACGCTGTCTACTTGCCCGACATGAAACAGATAAGCCATCCCGATTCAGTCAGAATGCTGTCTGATGTGCAGGTGCTCATCGTCGATGCCCTTCGTTACAATCCACACCCGTCACACCTGAATCTTGAGGAGAGCCTTGCGTTTATCGAAAAAGTCAATCCGGAACGCGCCATTCTGACCAACATGCATGGCGACCTGGACTATCAAACCATTAAACAAAAGCTCCCACCGGGTGTAGAACCCGGTTTTGACGGACTCCGCGTCCACCTCTAGTTTTTAGTAATAAAACATCCATTCCATGTCTATACCGTTTAGTTCAATCGTCAGGTCTTTACCAGACACCATACCTTTCATCGGACCTGAAACCCTCGAGAGAAAGTACCGAAAACCTTTTAGAGCAAGGATTGGTGCCAACGAAAGTGCTTTCGGTATCAGCCCTTATGCACGTGAGGCAATCCAGCAGGCTGCAGGGAGTTCGGATTGCAGCTGGTATGCGGATCCTGAAAATCATGATCTACGCACCTTGCTTTGCGCGAAACATAACGTGTCCATGGAGAATCTGTGCGTAGATGCCGGCATAGATTCTTTGCTCGGCCTGACGGTCCGAATGTTCATAGAACCCGGTATATCCATGGTGACCTCGAAAGGCGCCTACCCCACGGTGAACTACCACGCAAATGGCTACGGTGCTTCGATTCGTAGCGTGCCCTACAAAGATCATAGCGAGGACCCCGTAGCGCTGATAGATGCTGCACACACGCATCATGCCAGATTGATCTATCTGGCAAACCCCGACAATCCCATGGGTACGTGCCTGTCTCCAGACATTATTCACACTATGCTGAAGGAGCTGCCGGCGGACTGCCTATTGATGCTCGACGAAGCTTACGTGGAATTCATGGACGACATGCCAGTACTTCCCATCGATATCGATGATCCAAGACTTATCCGGTTCAGAACGTTTTCAAAAGCATACGGCATGGCAGGCATGCGCATCGGTTATGTCATTGCACACGCTGACATCATCGCAGGGTTCAATCGCATCAGAAACCATTTCGGTGTCAACCGGCTTGCACAGATCGCCGCAGCAGCGTCATTGCAAGACAGTGCTTTCATACCCGACGTAGTTAATCTTGTCAGGCAGGGACGGCAGCGAATCTATGACCTGGCGGAGTCTTTATCGCTTGACTATCTACCGTCATCTACTAATTTTGTCGCCGTAGACTTGGGTAAGCAAGAGACGGCAAACGCAATAATTGCAGCTCTGGCTGACAGGGGCGTGTTTATGAGAAAGCCGATGGTCACCCCTCAGGATCGTTTTATCCGTATCGGTGTAGGTACAAACGAGGAACATCAGCATCTTGAAAATATGCTGATCCCACTCATTCGTGCACGATGACAGCCCACTACTTTGCCAGCTGACTCTCCCGGTAAAAAATATAAAGTCCGCTGGCGATGATGAGCGATGCTCCTGCCAGTGTCCATCGATCCGGCAATGCGCCGAACACGGCAAAACCAAAGAGTATTGCCCATAGTAACGAGCTATAGCTGAACGGCACTACCAACGAGGCAGGCGCATTCTTAAACGCCCTGATAAGGCAGAAGTGGCTGGTACACCCCAGGAATCCTACAAGCGCCATCAAGCCCCACTGATACGTATCCGGCGCGACCCAAACGGTTGGCGCATTGGCAGTCATGATCAGTGCCCCTACCACACCTGAGTAGAGCAGCGTCGTGGTTGGACTATCCACCATTCTCAGTTTGCGCGTCATGATCTGATACATGGCGTTACTGGCCGCTGCACAAATAAGCAGAATGTGACCTAACTCCGGCAACCAGTCAGACAGATTGGCGCTACCTGCGTTATCGCTGATACCAGATGCAGAGGACTGAGGATGCACAATGATCAATGCTCCGACAAATCCTATCAGCACACCGGTTATTCGTCTTATTCCAACACTTTCGCCCAGTACCGGAATGGCAAGCACTGTAACAAATATAGGTGACAGAAACATAATGGCCGTTGCAGTAGAGAGTTCGGTCGTGCGCAATCCTGAGAAAAACAGGGAAGTGGTGAGAACCAGACACGCAGAACGTAAAAGCTGCAACTTCAACGAGCTTGTATTGAATGATGAAAAAAAATTTTCACGTAAAAACACGAGCAGCCAAGCCATATGGAAAAAGAATCTCGCCCAGACAATCTGGAAGGGCGAGAAATCCTGAACCAGAAATTTCACGACGGTATCCATCGATACAAACAGGCACATGGTCAGCAGCATCCATAATATTCCTACTGCATGATTTTCCTGGTTACTCATTCGCGTCCTGTAGAGAGGTAGTAGTCCAGCAAACTCTATCGTGACAGTGTTGTCGCACACTGTTGTCGCCACACCGGAGCAAATCTTCATGAGTTGCGCTGTGGATACCGCGCCTCATGTTTTGACATTTCCGCTATCGTTTTTCGTCTTTTCCGTGCCGGTGATAAACTACTGAATGGAACTATGAATTCCCGCCTGAGCGAATGTAGAGTTTGCTGTCGCTACCGCTCATGGGTTACCCCATGTATACCATTACAAGGACGTAAATGTCCTCGACCCGCCTAGACGGCAGCTTGGCTTTGCACAACAGAATACGCCTCTGAGCCATAGCCACCATGACTATACTCCCTACCAACAGCTTGTGAAAGCACCTTGCTACATATACGACCAGCCTTAAAACGAGAACGCCACGCTGCGGCCATTCTGGCCAAATATCCGCACCGTCTGTATTTAGTGTTCATCCGAATGGTCAACAGCGCTCAGCTGCGCGATCAGGTACCCTTCATCACACGATGAAACACTTCGGAGTTGATCACGCGTGTCCCTGGATCAGATCTTAATTTTCTGTATTCTGGCAATAACGATGGCCCTGTTTATCTGGGATCATTGGCGTTACGATGTGGTTGCAGGTCTTGCATTAATAAGTGCAGTCTACGCAGGAATAGTCCCTGTCGAACATGCATTTGAGGGCTTCTCGCACCCTGCTGTCATTACCGTTGCGTGTGTTCTTGTTATTAGCCAGGCATTGCAATCATGCGGTGTCGTCGAGCTGTTTCTTAAATACCTGGCCTACGCTCGCGGCTCACTTACCACCCAGGTTGCAGCAAACGCCAGCGTCACCGCTTTTCTGTCCGCATTCATGAACAACATAGGCGCGCTGGCACTCATGCTGCCAGTCACCCTTCGCGATGCGCAAAAAGCCAAACGGCCCGCTTCACAGCTCCTTATACCACTCTCCTATGCAAGTCTGCTTGGCGGCCTTGTAACACTGGTAGGCACTCCACCCAACATAATCATTGCCACCTTCCGCGCAGAGAATGTCGGCGAAGCCTTCAGCATGTTTGATTTCACACCGGTTGGTCTCGTCGTTGCCATCGCCGGCATTGTATATCTGGTCACTCTGGGCTGGCGACTTCTTCCCGATCACCGCTCAACGCATGATCCGGAAAATGTTGAACGGTTTCACATCGCACGGTATATCACTGAAGTACGTATTCCCGCAGATTCTCAATTGGCAGGAAGTACCGTAGGCGATCTTGGACTCATGTGTGACAACGAACTGACTGTCATGGTGATCATCCGCAACGACAGGCGACGCCTAGCGCCACCAGCCATAGAACCCTTGCTAGCCGGGGATCTTTTAATTCTTGAAGGTCATAGCGAAACCTTGCAACCACTTTTTGAAGATACCGGCCTGTTCGAGGCAGGCGCTGAGCAGATTGATCCAGAGTGGCTCAAGTCACCCGATGTGCGTGTCGTTGAAGCGGTGGTCATGCCCAATTCTGCGATAGAAGGACTGTCCATGCGAGGACTCGGCATGCATAGACGCTTCGGAGTCAACCTACTTGCCGTAGCACGTGATGGACACGCCGCCCGCACAAGACTCAAGCACATAAAGTTTAAGACAGGTGATCTACTGCTTTTGCAAGGGGAGACCCGTGCGCTGGAAGAGTTATGCCAAAGCCTGGGATGTCTGGCAATCAAGAATCGAGGTCTGGAGATTAATCCGCGAAGAGGCGTGCTTCTTATCCCTGGCACATTCGCATTGGGTATTTTTGTTGCCGCCATGGGCTGGGTAGAAGTCCAGATAGCCTTTGCAACAGTGGTAGGCATTCTGGTCCTGATGAAAATGATATCGCTACGTGTGGCTTATCGCAGCATCGAGTGGCCTATCATCGTTCTGCTAGGATTTCTAATTCCCCTTGGTGAAGCATTGCAGAGTACTGGAGCTACCGAACTGATTGCGCAAGGTATTGTCACTATCGCCGATGACCTGCCACTATGGAGTCTGATAGCCCTTGTGATTGCCGTATCGATGGTGCTATCCGATCTGGTGCACAACACCCCAACTGCGGTGCTTATGGCCCCTATTGCACTGAGCCTGTCTACAAAACTTGGACTGCCGCCAGATCCTTTTCTCATGGCAGTCGCAGTCGGTGCAGCGTCTCCCTACCTGACGCCCATCGGCCATCAGTCCAACACACTGGTGATGGGACCAGGTGGCTATCGTTTTGGCGATTACTGGCGAGTTGGCCTCCCACTGGACATTGTCATCATCAGCATTGCTGTACCACTGATTCTCTGGGTCTGGCTTTAAGAGACATCTCCTATCCCTGCACTCATGCAACAGTTTGTCTCAAACTTTGTTGTCTGAATTCATCAGGTAGTCAATGCTGCGACAATAGCATCCAGCCCATCAGTCAATGCCGCAGGGCCAGGTTGCAGTATCAATGGCGACTTGATTTCTACTATATGTTCTTTGGCCACTGCTGGAATGTTCTGCCAACCCGGACGCGCCATGATTTTCTCAGGCCTGACTTTCTTTCCACACCATGATGCAATAATGACATCAGGCATGGCTGCTATCACGTCAGTTGACTGAACAATCCGATCCTTCGCTTTCGATTCACCGGCAAGCCCGGCAAAAACATCGATGCCACCCGCCACATCAATCAACTCTGAGACCCAGTGAATACCCGAGATCATGGGATCATCCCACTCTTCAAAGTACACTTTGGGGCGGATGCGCCCTTGCACACTTTCGCGAATAGACTCTAGCCGCAATTCATAGCCGCTGGCAAGCTCTTCAGCTTGTGCAGAACATCCAACCAGCGCCCCTAATTGTCTGATCATTGCCATGATACCAGCAAGATCACGCTGGTTGTATCCGACAACCGTCAAGCCCTCTTTCAGCAAGGCCGCTACGATATCTGCCTGTAGGTCAGAGAAGGTGAGCACAACATCCGGATTGAGCGCGATGATCTTGGGTATGTCAGCAGAGGTAAACGCTGACACTCGCGGCTTTTCACGTCTGACACCTGGCGGGCGAACCGCAAAGCCCGAGACACCGACGATACGATCCTGCTGTCCAAGCAGGTAGAGAGTCTCGACAGTTTCTTCAGTAAGACAGACAATTCGCTCGGGCGGGAAAGTTCTCATGGCCTATGTTCAAAGATTGGGTTCAATACTTGAGTTCAAACGAGTTTATGATGGAATTGACGACTCTCAAGGCCTCCAGCCTTGTAACCCACAACACAGGACGCAAACAACCATGAACCAGATTCTTCTTGTCGGTTATGGCGCGATAGGCCAATTTGTATTCAACTCGATACAAGGCTGCGGGCATAGTAGCGTGAAAGCCGTACTTTGTCGTGAAGGCAGAGAGGTTCAGGCACGGGCTGCGCTTGATAAGTCCATCACCTGTATCAACAATGCATCACAAGTCCCGGCCGACATAGACCTGGTCATTGAATGTGCAGGACATACAGCAGTACGTAATCATATACCCGTATTGTTGCGCTGTGGAAAACACGTGCTCTGCATATCCAACGGCGCATTGTCAGATGCTTCGCTTGCAGCTGAACTTGAGCAGGCAGCTGTTGATGGCAACTCGCAACTGCAGTTTCTGTCCGGCGCCATTGGCGGTATGGATATGCTGGCTGCCGCAAAGACAGGTGGACTGGAAAGCGTTTGTTACCGAGGCATCAAACCTCCCGCAGGCTGGAAGGGATCATCTGCTGAGCACATTGTTGATCTCGACGCTATCGTCGAACCCGTCATTCACTTCAAAGGTACCGCACGAGAGGCGGCCAGGGCTTTTCCTAAAAATGCGAATGTAGCTGCCACGGTGGCGCTCGCAGGCATTGGCTTCGAACAGACACGCGTTGAACTGGTGGCGGATCCAACATTATCCACAAATCGGCATGAAGTCGAAGCTGTGGGCGCTTTTGGCCGCTTTACACTCAGTATTGATGGCAACCCGCTTCCCGGTAATCCTCGCTCATCAGCATTAACTGCGATGAGCGTTTTGAACGCCATAGAAAACCGAAATTCACTGTTTACTATTGGTTAGCCGGCTGATTTCAGTCGGCCTTCTGTTCTCCTATCCCTTGAGGCCCGGATTCAACAGCGATAAGATCTGTTAAGGTAACACCGACATTTGTCGCCACACGTGTTGTTGTCTATTTCATATCAGGCTATTCACTTGAAATTGTTCGCTATTAAAAAGGCCAGCGCCCCAGCCAATTTTAATGTCTCAGCATTGGCAACTCTCTCTGCGGTGTAGTGACCTGCTTCGTGCAAGCAGTTAAGGGTACCGACGACCTTTCCCGCAATAAGAATGGGTATATTCACGCAACTCTCGCAGCCCAAAGACTGAATCAACTTATGATCTGGAAACACCGCCGCAATTTCCTCAATGGAATTCGCTATGAACATGTTCTGACCGACCTCTACATGCTCACTCCAGCTATTGTGCTCCAGTGGTTTTTCGCCACTGACGGGGTAGACATCGGGCATATTGGTATAGCTTCTGCGCGCAACGTTACGCGTATGATCTAACTCCATCAGTGTAAACAACTTTACGCCAATGGTTTGATCAACCAGTGCTTCCAATCCGACAAATGTGGCACCAGGCTGGTCAGGAGAGGCAATCGCCCTCTTCATTAAATCACTCATTTTTGTTGTACCAATCTATTTCGAAGCCGCAATTTTGTGCCGTCAACCACCAGAACTGCAGCAATAACACTACGTGTATATCCACTCAGAGGCTCACTGAAAATCTGCTCACTCATACCCAGCTCCACCAGTTTTCCACTTTGAAACACCGCCTTTCGATCAGCCACTTTACGCACAACCGCCAGATCATGGGAGGTCGCTGACAGCACCCGCACGGCGAATCATACAGGACACATCGGTCCCTCAAGAAGAACACCAGACTTATAGCATGTCACGATTTTTCGATGGAATGAAGCGGGCGCTCCATCGGTTACACAAAAAGGTCTTCCGACTCCCATTACTGTGGATTTACCCGTCTAAAGTGTGTATCCCCGTCCAGACAGAAAGAAGACGTACTCATTTATCGGTGCCACACAATCCATAGCAAACGAATCGACGTTTTAATATCGGATATTTGATTGATACAGAGACCGACCGCGATTACTGCGCATCAAACAGTGGAAAACTCACCCCCAGCGCCCATGCCAGACACAAACCCAGGCCGAGACCAGCAGCCAGGGCTCCGCTGCGCTGTGCAACCCAACGACCCATTAGTGCATACACCAGATAAAAAAGAAGCAACACAGGAAAAATTATCAGCAAGAACATCAAACGTTCAGGGTCAATGGCAACTGCAATCCCTAATGAAACAAACAGTGCAAGCCGCATCACGATCCGTCGCCACAGGCGGCCCCTCCCAATGTCGGTTACGATACTGTCGGCAATCATAAATACGACAGTGCCAATGCACAGGAAAGTGACAACGATGAGTCTGCCACCTGTGGGTAGAAAACTTGCCGCATAACGATCAAGCACCAACCCAAACACAACAATTCCCCATGTCGCTAACAACGCCGCACTCAAGAGTGCAGATACATTCACTTCAGGCAGCATGGACCTGACAATAACTAACTGTAGAATCCCGAACAACGCCAAATGCATCATCAAATAATCTGCGACAAGAACAGGTAGCAAATCAACGGCAGGTGCAAAGGCAAGCAAGGGCACGATTAACACTGGCAACAGTGAAGCTAACCAGAAAATCCATAACGGTAGTTCATTCTGTGACTGACTCGCCTTTGGCAGACAATGAACCAAAGGCTTGAACAGAAAGACAATACCGGCAAGCAGAAGCAGAATCCAGCCCCCTATGTTGACAACGTTTATGCTGCTAGTTCGCTGATAGGTCATATCCATCCATGTTAGCGTCTCTCGCAGCGCTGTGCCGCTATACAAGACGCTCACATGCTCGACATAAGGTGCAACCACAACTCGCCGAATTACATTCCCGACTGAGGCTGTCTCACCCTCAACAGCGTCAGGGTTCAACATTTGAAGTTGTTCAAGAGCGGGGGTACGTAGACGCCCCTCCCAGAACCCGTTGATAATCAGAAGACTGGGGGGATTGGTCTCACTGATAATTTCTGAAAACATCGAGATACCCACGATCGTTGCGATTTCAACACCCTCATCAACTTCGGCAATTGCTGCGCGAAGAATGACATCGGTTGCCATCGAGTGACCGAGCAAAGCTATCCCACGATCGTCAGCATTAAGCGTGCTCGCCGCACTGATGACTCGTCTGGTTTCCTCCACGAGTAATCGCGTTGTACCGTCAATGGCTGTGACATCACCAGACATAGGCACCGGGTTACGCCCGTGCCCTTCAAAATCGAAAGCGATGACATCATAGCCCGCTCTGGCCAATGTCAGAGAGAAGGCTTGCATCAATTGCCGTGAACCGGCAAATCCATGCGTCACAATGACCATGGGACCTTGAGTACCCGGTAGTCGATAGCGAGTTGCAGGCGTGTCACCAACGTTAAAATCGCTGAATTCTATTCCAGCCCGTGCTCTCTCAAGATGATAAACCGATGCACTAATACACAGGATGGAGACAATACACAGCAAGACATTCCTGGCAACAATACTCACCGGAGTTCTTATACCCGATCGGAGGCAAGAACACCAATGGCAGCCTCTATACCGCGACCCACATCGTTGTCATGGATAGCCCTCAAGCCAGCTTCGATACTTCCAAGCGTACCCAGCAAGGAATGCGGATTCAGGTGCCCCATGTGCCCAATTCTGAAGGCACTTACCGTAGGCTCACCGTTTTCAACCAGATTGAACCCCACACCAAGCGTAAGACCTGCCTCTTTCTCACACCATTCACGCAATAATGGTGCAAGTCCTTCAGTGGTTTTGACACTGGTAACTGCCAGGGACCGATCGGAAACTAACGGCACATTAAGTGATAGAGCACCACCGGCGCCCCAGGCATCCACTGCTGCCCAGACTGCTCTCGCTTGCACATGATGTCGATTCCAGACATTGTCCATACCTTCTTCAAACAACATATCGAGTGCTTCTCGCAAACCGTACAGATGATGAGTTGGCGGTGTACCGCAGAATCGTGCGGCAAAGTAGGATGGCTTGACTCGAGGTAACCAATCCCAATAGGGAGATTTCAGGCCAGCGTTTTCATAGTAGGGCCAAACGGTTTCACGAACAAACATGACCGCAAGCCCCGGCGGTGTCATAAGTCCTTTCTGACTCGCCGTCATCATGATGTCAACGCCCCACTCGTCCATGTGAAATGGCTCGCAGGCAAACGAGGCAATACAATCCACCATCAGTAACGCCGGATGTCTTGTAGAAGACATAGCATTACGAATACCAGCTATATCGTTGGTAATCGAAGTAGCAGTATCGGTCTGCACGGTTATGACAGCTTTTATCTTGTGGCGTGTATCAGCTCGCAATACCGCTTCAACCTGTCCGGGATCAGCAGATTGATTCATTCCAAAATCCAGAATCTGCACATTAATACCTAACGCCTGCGCCATGGATACCCAACCATGCCCAAAGCGTCCGGTAACCAGCGCCAGTATGCAATCACCTTTGCTCAGGGTATTGACAAGACTGGCCTCCCACGCCGCATGACCATTCCCAATATAGATAATGGCATCCCCGGTATTACCGGCGATAACATTAAGGTCACGATAGATGGTGTCAGCGAGACCTATCAAATCTCCTTCATAGATGTTGGGTGCTGCGCGATGCATCGCCCTGAGCACTCTATCGGGCATGACAGAGGGACCAGGAATGGCAAGATGCGCTCTTCCGGAAGCAAGGGACTTAGACATAGTTTAAATACGAGCAATCGGTTGCAGAATCACAGCATAAATGAATATCAGTGGCATAGTGTCACCTGTGAAACAGACGGTACCAATATTCAGGCCCGATTAATACCACTATCGACACACAACAAACCTTTGCTCATCTGATTCGTACACCGCAAACGATACCTGCCAGTTCAGTCCTCAAACGAACGCTCATTACCTGTGGGATGAATCGCCGCTTATCTGGCCATCCGAACGTATGGATAGCCGATCTGCTCGTCAGAAGTGGCAAGTACACTACCGCCGCGGGCATGGCCTCAGGTATTGATCTAGCGCTGGACAGGGTTGCACGAGATTATGGACATGAGCTTGCACTAAAAACCAGTCAACGCATGGTGCTCTATCTGAACAGATTCGGGGGTCAATCACAGTTCGGTGAACGGCAATCCATTCCCTCAGCGCCAGCAGATCGCTTTCAGAAAATTCTCAATGATATTGCAGAAAATCCTGCTGGCAATCTGAGCAACCAGGTCATCGCAAAGCGTTTCTCAATCAGTGAGTATCACCTCGTTCGTCCTTTTCGCGAGCGCACAGGCACAACACCTGCTCGTTGGCTGGAGAGAGTACGATTCGATGCTGCACGCACGCAACTGGAGAGCTCACTGGATTCAATCGATGTTATTGCGATAGACAGCGGATTTAACTCTACTAAAGCATTCCGACAAGCCTTTCATCGCATTATGGCTATGACTCCGGTGCAGCTTGCAACCCGGTAGCCTGTGTGACGGGCGCCAATTAGTGAGCTATAACCTTATGACAAGTAACGCATACGTCATTCCCGCGAAGGCAGGAACCCATGTTTCAATCCAAGTAGATCCCGCTTCCGCGGGGAAGACGTACGCACAATCATGCCGGCGAAGGCGATGACTAAAACAGTGTTATGTACAACACAAATTCAACCTGAAACAGATCATATTTCAAAACGCTTCGGAATTTTCCTACCGCAAAACCAGCCGTTTCCGATATCGACGGACAGGCCAACTACGCATAATGCACTTGCGGTCAGGGAAGATCGTGGTAGGCACTGGGCAGATGCCTACCGGCTCTTGCTATCGGTATCTATCATGCCATGAGGCAGTCCGGTTCAGGGAATGAAACGGTCAAGCGCAAGGACGCTCTATGGTAGATGCATACACCCACGCCAAGGATGGCACCCGACCCTCGGCAAAGTGCCGAGGGTCATTTTTTCCAAAGTTGTGGCTAGGAGCTTACGCTGCTCAAGATCGTGTTGAACGTCTCGCTAGGTCGCATGATTTTTTCATAGGCCGCAGGGTCTGCCAGATAGTAACCTCCGATATCAACAGACTTTCCTTGAACCGAATTGAGTTCCTCAACTATAAGCTCTTCCTTCTCACTCAGTTGCTCAAACAACGGTTTGAAATGAGCCGCAAGTTCGGCATCCTCCGACTGATTAACAATCTCATCAGCCCAGTACAGACACAGGTAGAAGTGACTACCACGATTATCCAGCTGACCCACTTTGCGCGATGGAGACTTACCGTTTTCCAGCAAACGGCCCGTGGCCGCGTCCAGGGTTTTAGCCAGAATCCTGGCCTTCTCGTTGCCATGTTTCAAACCAATCTCTTCAATGGAGACCGCCAGCGCCAGAAACTCGCCTAGCGAATCCCAGCGAAGATGGTTCTCCTCAATCAGTTGCTGTACATGCTTGGGAGCAGAGCCACCCGCCCCAGTCTCAAACAGTCCACCACCTTCCATCAAGGGTACGATCGAGAGCATTTTCGCGCTGGTGCCCAGTTCCAGAATCGGAAACAAGTCTGTCAGGTAGTCACGCAAAATGTTTCCGGTTGCACTGATGGTATCCAACCCACGAGCGACTCGCTCCAGCGTATAGCGCATAGCACGCACTTGGGACATGATCTGAATATTAAGACCTTCTGTGTCGTGTTCTTTAAGGTATGTCTCAACCTTGTTGATCAACTCATTCTCGTGTGGGCGATACGGATCCAGCCAAAATACAACCGGGGTATCGGATTCACGCGCCCTACGAACTGCAAGCTTGACCCAATCACGGATAGGCGCGTCCTTGGTCTGACACATTCGCCAGATATCACCTTCTTCCACACGACGCTCCAGTAAAATCTCCCCACTATCGATATCGGTAATACGTGCCAAGCCAGCTTCAGAGGCCTCAAACGTCTTGTCGTGAGAGCCGTATTCTTCTGCCTTTTGCGCCATCAGTCCAACATTCGGCACAGTCCCCATAGTGGCCGGATCAAAATTGCCATGCCATTTACAGAAGTTGATGACTTCCTGATAGATACGCGCAAAAGTTGACTCGGGCATTACGGCCTTGCAGTCATACAGTTTGCCATCACCACCCCACATCTGACCACCTGATCGAATCATTGCCGGCATTGAAGCATCGACAATAACGTCGCTGGGTGAATGGAAGTTGGTAATACCTTTGGAAGAATCAACCATGGCAAGACGCGGACGATGAACCTGACAGGCATGTAAATCACGTTCGATCTCTTCACGCTTCGAGGCCGGCAAGGTTGCAATCTTTTCGTATAGCGTAGCCATACCGTTATTAACATTGATACCTAGTTCATCAAAATAGGCACCATGTTTTTCAAAGGCGTCCTTGTAGTAAATTCTGACCGCGTGCCCGAACACAATAGGATGAGACACTTTCATCATCGTAGCTTTTACATGCAGCGAAAACAAAATGCCCGACTCACGACAATCCTCCATCTCGCGCTCATAGAAATCACATAACGCCTTTTTACTCATGAACATCAGATCGACCACCTCATGAGCCAGTAGAGGAATCTCTGGCTTGAGAACCTGCGTCTCACCACTATCTGTAACCAACTCCATTCTGACTTTGCACGCTTCATCCAACGTTATAGATTGCTCGCCATGGTAGAAGTCACCACTGTGCATATGGGATACGTGGGTACGCGACCATTGCTTCCACTCACCCATTGAGTGCGGGTGCTTGCGAGCAAATTCTTTAACTGCCTTTGGTGCACGTCGGTCTGAATTACCTTCACGTAACACAGGGTTAACAGCACTTCCCAGGCTCTTGCCGTACCGGCGGCGCAGCTCTATTTCCTCATCGGTATGCGGATCATCAGGGAAATCAGGAATGGCATAGCCTTTTTCCTGCAACTCCTTGATGCAGGCCTGTAGCTGCTGCACTGAAGCACTGATGTTGGGTAATTTGATAATGTTTGTATTCGGATCCTGGGTAAGACGGCCCAGCTCGGCAAGATTGTCCGGGACTTTCTGCTCATCGGTCAGGTAATCCGGGAATTCAGCCAGAACACGTGCCGCCACAGAAATGTCAGTCAATCCGACATCAATTCCAGCTGCCGACGCGAAGGTACGTACGATTGGAAGCAAAGAGGCTGTCGCCAGCTGCGGCGCTTCATCGGTCTGGGTGTAGATAATCTTCTGTTTATTGTCTGGCATCTCGTCATACTCCAATATCGCAGGCCATCAGGAAGTAAGGGCGGATCAGGCAACATCCGGGCCCTTGTATCCCGCTATTGTAAACGGCTAAAGCCTCGCTTTCAGCGCTTGTCACAAAATTGGATAATCAGAACGTAAGTCAGAGCCCCAATCATGGCTTTGCTACCGCTGTTTTCTCGGCTTGGCACGGGCGGTAGCCTGCGCTACCAGTGGGTCATCCGGCCAATGATGCCTGGGATATCGCCCTGCCATCTCCTTCTTCACAGCCGGATAACTGCTGGTCCAGAAAGTTGCCAAATCTTCAGTAATCTGCACCGGGCGCCTTGCCGGTGACAACAACTCGACTTTCAATACGATATTTCCCTTCGCAATGCTCGGGTTATCTGCACATCCCAGCATCTCCTGCAACTTTACTGAAAGCACTGGATTGCCGGGCGATGTATAAGTCAACTTGATACTGGAGCCGCTGGGGACGTTATAGCGCTGGGGAAGCCACTCGTCGAGCAAGCTTTGCTGACGATAGTCCAGCATCGCTTTCAGAATCTTCAGTAAATCCAATTGCCGCAAGGCCTTCATGGATCCCATGCCAGACAGGAACGGCAATAACCAATGGTTAACCGAAGACAGCAGCGCCTCATCACTCACATCAGGCCAGTCGCCAACAGGGAGTGAGGCAGACAGCTCTCTCATTCGTTGTACACGTGCCTGCCATTCCCGAGACTCATCAGACCACGGCAGACACTCAGTACCTTGAGCTCGAATACCCACAAGCAGTCCGAGGGCCTTGTCAGTATTGCTGACATTCTGCATTTGCCGGGTGTTGACCAGCAAATGGCCAATCATCAGCCGATGTTCTCCCAACACTCTTTGCCGCGCATTATCCCAATCAAGATGATCGACATTCGCAAACATTTCAGGCGAATGCAGTCGAAGCTCATTAATATCCAGTGCCACGGCTTTGAATATGCGAGCTAACCTTGCCGCACCACCCAGCTGCACTGCAACCAGCCATCGGCAATGAGCAAGCGGATCTTCTTCGTGTAAGGTGACGCCAGCACCGCAGGCGAGAACAAAGCGCCCCGGTTCACCCGGACGACGCATAGCTATCCAGTCGGGATAAGACTGCGCCAATATGACACCTAGTGACGGTGCCGGCCTTGAATCCACATTCTTTGGAACGTGTCTGCTGACTAGTTTTTCCAACTGTTCAGCCCGTCGCTTCAGGTGATCGGGTAACGGAGTCTTTACCATCGAGTCAATATCGATCACACCAGGCATCGATCGTTGCTCTTGCAGCCATACAGCAGCCGTACATGCCAATTCGGGTTCACCTCTTTTGGCAGCCCATATAAGCATGTGCCCAAGCCTTGGATGCACCGGCAATGTTGCGACAATCCTTCCATAAGCACTGAGACGACCCTCGACCCAAATACCCAAACTGACAAGCAGCTCCTCAGCTTTGGCAAGCGCGGCTACAGGAGGGGCATCCAACCACGGAAGCTCTTGCACATTACCAGCGCCCCAAAGACCTGCTTCGAGCACAAGCGATGAAAGCTCGGCACGTAGAATTTCAGGCTGCCAATTGGCAGGGCGTCTTACATGACCCTCCTCACTCCACAGCCGATAGCAGACGCCGGGAGCTGTCCTGCCAGCACGCCCAGCGCGTTGTGCGGCACTGGCCTGACTCGCAGCGACTGTTTCAAGTAACTGGGCACTGGTACTGATATCAATCCGACCACGACGTTCAAGCCCCGAGTCGATGACAACTGTAACACCCACAATGGTAATGGATGTCTCGGCCAGACTGGTGGTGAGTATCACCCGCCTCGGGCCCGCCAACGATGGCGCAGTCGCGTCGCGTTGCGCCTGTGAACTTACACCACTATGCAACTCAAGTAATTGCGTGGAGGACTTGTCGAGTCTTTCAGATAACAATCTGGCGCTGCGTTTAATCTCGGCAACCCCAGGAAGGAAAACCAGAATATCACCAGTATGCTGATCGATCGCGGATAGCACAGCCCTAACGACTTGCTGCGGCAAGTGATCAAAGCTTTCACCCAGAAAGACAACATCAACCGGGTGTTGCTTTACCGGACAATCAAACTCAGTTGCGTCACCCAATACGGCATTAATAAGCTGAGTATCCAGCGTTGCAGACATCAACAGCAAACGCAGGTCGGTGCGCAGCGCCTGCTGCACTTCCAGACACAAGGCCAGCCCTAAATCTGCATGCAGACTGCGCTCATGAAATTCGTCGAATATCACTAATGCAACGCCTTCAAGGGTAGGATCTTGCTGCAAAATTCTTGTCAGCACACCCTCTGTCACCACCTCCAGTTGTGTGGCACTTGATACACGAGTATCCGCGCGCATTCGCAGGCCTATTCGCTGCCCCACCTTCTCATCAAAATGTGACGCCAGACGCTCGGCGACCGCGCGTGCCGCCAGTCTGCGCGGTTCGAGCATGATGATCTTGCCGTCGATTTTTCCACCCAGCAGCAATGCCAGCGGCAAACCGGTACTTTTACCAGCGCCAGGTTGAGCTTTGAGAATAACGTTGCCATCACCCAGCGCACTATCGATATCGCCAGCAAGAGCAAGCACTGGTAATGATGAAATGGCCTTGGGTAATGTGTAGATAATGGCGTTTCTCTGCGGTTGCACGCCTAGTTTACCTTTTATACAACATCAAAAAAGCGATACGTGAACTCACTGGTCGATTGGCCATTTCGAGTAAACGACCACTCGATTCACACGCCTATCTATTGGTACAGTTTTAACGCTGACTACCGAAATGGGTGTAGCGGAAACGATTTTCACACACTAGCCTTGGAGGTTCTGGCAGTTCGGTAAAAATCAGAGGGTCGGAGATAGAACTGAATGCAGCGAATCGGGCTTACGCTATTGGGACTATTGTTTGTTTTGCTATGGAGTTCAGGGTGGACCGCATCTCACTACGCTATAACAAGCTCAAGCGCATTGAGCATACTGAGCGCGCGTTATGTCATTGTCGTTTGCTTACTGTTTTTTATCGTTACGCTAATGCGGCAGTGGCAACCGATGCCACGCCACGAGATCATGTTCCACCTTCTAATAGGGGTGTTGTGCCATGCACTGTATCTATTAGGATGCCTTAGTGCGTTTGAGTATGGTGTTTCAGCCACCGCTGTGGCGTTTGTCAACGCATTGCAGCCGATGGCGACCGCCTCAATAGCCGGTGTTCTCACGGGAGAACTCACGCCCACCCGACATTACAAAGGACTGTTACTGGGCATGTTGTCAGTGGCACTCATCTTCTCGGATAGCTACAACCAATCAAGCTTGCCTTCATTCGCACTCGCCTTACCGTTCATCGCCATGCTGGCACTCTCTTTAGGCCTGGTCTTGAACCGACGACAGGAGATCAGGGCACGCGCATCCAACAAGCAGTCGCGACCTCTCATGCTGCTATTGCTTCTGCATACGACAGGCGCTTCTATCGTCATTGTTCCTCTCACCGCTATCAACGGCGAATTGCACTGGGAATTTTCCGGGACGCAATGGGGTGCAATTACCTGGCTATCAACGGCGGTATCGCTGGGATCCTATACCGTGCTTCTGTTTCTTCTGCGACACATGTCATCGGTGCAGATATCATCGCTGACCTACCTTGTACCACCTGCCACCATGCTACAGAGCTATGTCATGTTTGGAGAAAAGCTATCGGCAACCGCTACACTCGCTTTGTGCATAGCCAGTGTAGCGGTGTACTGCATGCTACCCACCTCTTCAGCAACATCCCGATGCAAACCATCAACCATGCAAAGCGCTGGGCTGGCACGGCTTAGGCTAGCCAGAATTTCACAGCCATTGGCAAGGATTGATATCGAACTATAGGCAATTACCATTAGCTACAGCACATGATGCAAAGCTACTGCAATACGTCCGGCAACCACAAGGCTATCTGGGGAAAGGCGATCAACGCTGCAACCATAAGCAGCATGGTTAGCGCATAGGGGACAACACCCACCATGACTTCACTCATGCTACCGGTTTTACGAGCCCCCTGAACCACATACAGATTTAAACCCACTGGAGGTGTTATAAGCGCCATCTCCACCAGTACGATCATCAGTATTCCAAACCAGATCGGATCAAACCCTTGCGCTACCACTAACGGCACGATGATTGGAATGGTCACCACCATCAGCGACAGGGTCTCAATGAAAAAACCCAGAACAATATAAATACATACAACAACGAGCATGGTCATGAGCGGCGTCAGACCGAGACCTTCAAGAAAGCTCTGCAACTCATTTCCCAGCCCGGCTGAGGCGAGCGTGAAATTAAGAAAAGACGCACCAATAATGACAAGCATGATCATGGAGGTGATTTTCACGGTACCCAGAATAGCCTGTCGAAACATCGTGATGCTGATACCACCAAAGGCCGCTGCAATAGCGATGGCTCCTGCCACACCAACCGCAGCCGCCTCGGTCGGTGTGGCCCAGCCTTTGTAGATAGTGCCAATGATCACCGTGAATAGCAGTAAGATAGGGATAAGCTGTACCAGAGCACCCATTCGCTCAACCAGCGTAAAAACTCGTCGGGATCCACCAAGTGATGGTTTGATGGAACACAGGATCAAGGTGACAACCATGAATCCCAGCGCCAGCGCCAGGCCGGGTATCAGACCAGCCAGAAATAATCTGGGAATCGAGGTTTGAGTAAGAAATCCATAGACAATCAGGTTTATTGACGGTGGAATCATGATACCCAAGGTGCCGCCCGCAGCAATGGCACCTGAGAAAAGTCGTGGATCGTATCCCAGCTTCTCTGCCTGCGGCATGGCAACGGTAGCAACTGTTGCAGCGGTAGCAACCGATGATCCCGAGGTTGCCGAAAACATGCACGCCGTAGCGATATTGGCGTGGACCAAACCACCGGGTAACCAACTGACCCATCGATCCAGCGCACTGTAAGTGCGCGTAGCAATGCCAGAACGAACAAGAATTTCACCCAACAGTACGAAAAAAGGAATGGCAATCAAGGTGGCGTTGTTAGAGGTTGACCAGACAAGATTTCCCAGACCCTTGATCAGGGGAAACGGACTGAAGAAAGTATCCACACCCACAGCGAGCAGGAACAAAACAATGCCAACGGGTATCGAAAAACATAACAATCCGAGTAATGCAACCGATAGAAACGTGATCATGTGTGTTCACGCTCTTCGCCAACAAATCCGATAGCCGATTCAGCGTTGGTAAAATCCTTCTTGATAATCATCATCATCGCAGCGATGAAAGTCAGCCAGGCGACAAGCGCAAAGAATACCCATCCTGCAAACCAGGGCACTTGAACCAGCGCCAACGGTGTTTCCAGTGGGGTATTGGCTCGCGAGCCGTTCTCGAGTGAACGCGCTAGCACGGGCCAGCAACGAAAGGCGATAACCGTGATCGTGCCCGTGAGTGCCAGCATGGCGAACAGATCAAACAACGCTCGTCCTTGAGCGCCGACCCGGCCACGCAACAGATCGATGCGCACGTGACCTAACTCCAAAAGCGTATACCCCATGCCCCACGAGGTCACAATAGCCATGACGTAGCCACTGATTTCATCAGTACCACCAAACGAATGACCCGCCTGACGCAAGATGATATCCAACACGACAACACCGGCGCAGAGGAGCAACAGAATACCTATCACTACGGCTATGCGTTGGTTCAATACTCGAAGTGTGGACAACATGTGCTACATCCTCATGTGTGTCGATGTTCGCTAGTGATTATTGAGCGGGTATTGTGACACCTACTACACTCCCCACCTCAGCATTCCAGCGTTCTGCCCATTCTGCACCAGCACGCTCTGCCCATTCAGGCAACACCTGATCAACCAATACCGTTCGAGCGTTATCAAAGTCAGCGTCCGATACGTCAACCAGCGTCATGGAACGCGCTTCACCTGAAGGGCATTCACCGTTACCCGTCAGGCATGCGATATCATTAACCAGAGCACCTTGCGCACTTGCCCAGGCAGGATCTTCAAATTCAGTGGCAATCTGCTCGTTGATCAACGTCTTTAAGCCTGCGTCCAGAGAATTCCACTTGTCCAGATTCATGGCAGTGACAACACTATCCCAGCCACCCAGAGGTATCGGCAGCAGGTGAGTGGATACTTCC
Organism: Granulosicoccus sp.; assembly: GCA_045106195.1. Classification (GTDB taxonomy): domain Bacteria; phylum Pseudomonadota; class Gammaproteobacteria; order Granulosicoccales; family Granulosicoccaceae; genus Granulosicoccus. The sequence continues at coordinate 178,354 of JBGCEH010000019.1, read as the reverse complement.
CACCAGCCTGCACTGTAACCGGAACCTGCGCCTGTAACCGCACAATCCACAACGCCTTTCTGTAAAGCACCAGGTACTTCAGAGAAGCTGACATTCACACCTTCTGCGCCCAGCGCTTCAAGAAATTTTGCTGTCATGCGACCTGACGCCCGTACTTTCAGACCTTTGAGATCATTGAGGCTGGCAATCTCAGCGTTACAGAACACCACCTGAGGCGGGTATGGTGCAATGGCCAGCAACTGACTGTTGAAACGGTCACGATAGATATCCATCACCATAGGACGTGCCGCATCGACCATCGCTCTTGCATCATCAGCGGTCAAGGCAAGCAATGGCACATCAAGACCTTCCAGTTCCGGGGCATCTGCCACCGCATAGTCAGCAACGGTCATCGCCACATCATAGACGCCATCACCTAAAAGACGGTACACATCAGCAATACCAAGATTCATCTGATTGTGTGTTGTCAGCGACACGGATAGTTTGCCTTCAGAGGCAGCCGGCAAGGTCTCGTTCCAGAACGGTGCCTCATACTCATTGTGCAGCGGGAGACTTGACCAGCTGCCTACAACAGATAGTTCGTCCGCCGATGCCGGCAAAGCCAGTGCCGCCGAGACAGCAAGAATAGTCAGAGAAAATTTCACAGATAAACTCCTTATGGTTGTGTTGTTGTTTGATGGGACAGGTGTTGCCTAGGCCAGTACTGGTACCTCAGCATCTTCCGATACATCGGTGACAAGCATATGGCCGGGCTTGTGAGTAATGCAAAGTGGTAATTGCGCGGATTCAAGCGCGATCTGGGGTGTGACACCACAAGCCCAGAATACCGGAATGTGCCCTGAGGCAACCGGTACCGCATCCCCCCAGTCCGGGCTTGCGATATCATCGATGCCCAACTCTGCGGGATCGCCCCAGAATACCGGAGCACCATGTGCCAGTGGAAAACGTTGCGATATCGCGACGACTTCATCAATTCGTGCTTCGGGTATGAGCCTCATGGAAACAGCCATTTTTCCTGAAAAGGGACCTGCTGGAACCGTGTCGATATTTGATCGATACATGGGTACGGTGATGTTGTGATCGATGTGCCACATGGCAATTCCAGCATGCTGCAATGCGTGCTCGAACGTGAACGAACAGCCGAGTGCGAAGACAACAAAGTCATCTTGCCAAAGCTCTCCAATATCAGTAACCGATTGCACAAGTTGGCCATCGCGATAGATATTGTAAGCTGGCACATCGGTACGGATATCGATATCGCGGCCAAGGGTATACAGGTTGGGATTACCCGTATCGGAAACTCCTGTTAAAGGACAGGGCTTGGGGTTACGTTGACAGAAGCGCATGAAGTCCAGCGCATAGGCTTCCGGCATGATCGCCAGATTGGCTTGCAGTCTGCCCTTGCCCAACCCTGCAGTGTGCGAACAATACTGACCATTGCGAATTGCCGTGCGCAAGGGCACCAGATCATCCAGCTTTGCCAAATCGGCATGGACTAGCGCTCGTTCCATATCTGACGTTATGTCCCGTGGTTTGGAACACAGGGTGGCAGAGGAACCCAATCAGGTCAAATTCAATATTTTTCTCTAAATTGATCAATATTTTTTATCACCTTGATAGGAGCTACTTGGATTTTAGTGTCGTATTTCTCAAAAAACAGGCGTTAGGGTTGCAACACACATGGATTACCGTCTGCGTGGGGATGACAGCATTTATAAGCGGGGGGTGCGACTGCTCGATCATGGATTTCCGCCGGTGGTAATTACGCTTTACCGGCAATGACGCTCTCCGATATCGCGGAAAGCTGTTCGATATCTCGCATGTGGACGAACAAGAGGGCTGAGCGCGATTATCGCTGATAACGTGTTGGCCGAATCGGCGCACGGGTTTTATCGGCGTCGTACACGCGTGCAACCTCACAGGCCAATTGAGCCGCGGTTTCGACAAGGTGGCTTTTAGGTTCACCCAGATAGGACGCCGTGAATGACAAGGGCTCTGGTAACCAGCCCGGATCAAATTCTCGAATCCGTCCATCTGCGACATAGGAGTCACCAAGCGCTCTGGGTAGAGCACCCACCCCCAGGTTCGCCTCTACCAGACGAAAACAGGCCGACAATGACGAGGACGGAAACATGGGAACATTCGGGCCGACATACTCGAACAGCAATGCCTTTATTTCTCGGTAAGGACGCGTATGACGGGCATACGTTATGACGGGCTGGGAACTGCTCAAGCTGTCGACAACACTATCACCTAGCGATACGGCTGAATACCATGCCAGTTCAAAGCCCGGCAATTCGATATTGTTCACTGAGTAATCAGACACCGGACCTAACAATATTCCCAGATCAATCTCGCGATTAAGCAGGCTTGCACGTAGGTTAATCGAGATATCAACATTGAACTCGATTTCCAGATTTGGATAGTGTTGATGCAACACAGTAACAAGATCAGGCAACCAGCATTGCGCAATCGTCTCAGAGACACCGAGCCGCAATCGTCTTTCCACTCCATCCGGATCAACAACGTCGCGTTCAACTTGCTCCGCCAGATACTCAAACTTCTCAGCATGAGCCAGGAGTAACTCACCACGCTTGGTCAATCTCATACCGCCGGCTGTGCGTTCAAACAGCTCGCAGCACAAGGCCTCTTCCAGATTTTTCACACGAGCTGTGACCGCTGGCTGCGTCACGTTTAGCCCAACCGCCGCCTTGCGCACTCCTCCCAGACGAACAACAGAGAGAAAGGTCGTCAACTGATCCAAATTGATGCGATTCATAGGGCAATATTTTCCAGAAACTGACTGCACAGCAAATTCATTACCGTTGGGCCGCTCACGAAGATTGAAACGAGAATGCTTCAATAGCCTGTTGCCAAGACTCTCTCTGGACGCAAACTATAGAGTGAGATCGGCTGTAATTCCCCACAGATGTGATCATAGACATATGAGAACGCTCCCGTGGGAACGTTTTCCATTGTAAGCCGGCACCCGTGACATTCACGCCTCTCTTCGTAGGGCCTGCTTGTGAAAACCGTAACCTTGTTTGTACAAAACAGCCTGGATTGTGGCCGATCCTGATCCAAGCACTTGACATGACACCATTAGGTGTCATAAGTTATAACACCTGATGGTGTTATAAAAGTCAGCATGAAACAGAATATTCAATCATCTTTTCGCGCTTTGGGTGATCCTACTCGCCGTCAGATCCTCATGGAATTAGGACGGGAGGAACTGACCATCTCTGAGGTGGTTGACAAGTTTGAGCTTACTCGAACAGCAGTTCGCAAACATTTGACAATCCTTGAGGAAGGCGACCTGATTACGATCACTCCGAGGGGAAAAGAGCGTGTAAGTCGACTGAATCTGTCAGGTATGAGAGCGACAGCTGATTGGTTCAACTACTTTGATAAATATTGGGATACCGCTCTGGGTTCGTTAAAGAACACTATCGAGAGCAAGACCCACAATCAGAAAAGCGAGAAAAAAATTAAATGAATACAACCATCAACAAATCCATTTTCATCGCAGCATCCCGTGAAACTGTATGGGAGTATCTGACCAACAAGGACAAACTGGGCGAATGGTTTCATCCAGCTTCCGACAGCCTGGTAGAAGGAAAACCCTATGTGTTGTTTGGCGATGCAGCCAATGCTGACTCCAGACTGTGCTGGGGAGATGTGCTCAGTGCAAGCAAACCAACATCCCTGAGCTACACGTTTACGGTAAAACCTCTGGGTGGCGCAATGACTACCGTTCACTGGACGCTCGAAGAGGTCGCTGGTGGAACGAAAGTAACGCTGACTCATGAGGGCGTGGGAGAAGCTGCCGGCGAGGCAGCCATGGGACTGTTGATGGCCCTTGACAAGGGATGGGACGAGCATTTCGGGAAATTGAGAGGTGTAGTCGCCACTTAAGCTCTGCAGAACATTTACACTTTTTAAACACATTGACAACTTCTACACCCTCTTAGCCTAAATCGGCTGTTAGGGTTGAGCCGTGAACAAAGTACAATCTCGTTCGAACCAGACTGACAGGAAAATGTATGAATCTGTATTCATTGCTGCAGGAACGCGTGGAAAACGACAATCCGATTCGCGTTGGCTTGATTGGCGCAGGCAAGTTCGGAACGATGTTTCTGTCGCAAGTACGCAAACTCAAGGGAATCCACCTTGTCGGCATCGCTGATTTGTCTGTAGACAATGCAAAGTCGAACATGGAATTTGTAGGCTGGTCAGCTGAGCAGTTTTCAGCACCATCGCTCGACCGTGCTGCACACACCAAAGCCACGCATGTTGGCGAAGATTGGCAAGCACTCGTTGCGCACCCCGCTGTAGACATAGTTATCGAGTGTACCGGTGCGCCGGTGGCCGCGATCGAGCACGCACTTGCCGCTTTCGATAACGGCAAACACGTCATCAACGTAACTGTCGAAGCCGATGCGTTTTGCGGCTATGCGCTAGCGGCAAAGGCCAAAGAGGCAGGCGTAATCTATTCGATGGCGTACGGTGATCAGCCCGCACTAACATGCGATCTGGTTGACTGGGCACGGGCTTGCGGGTTCAATGTAACCGCCGCAGGTCGCGGACACAAGTGGCTGCCGGACTACCGCAAGTCAACGCCGGAAACCATCTGGGAACACTGGGGCATCACTGAGGAGGTTGCCATTCGCGGAAGGCTCAACCCGAAGATGTTCAACTCTTTTCTGGATGGCTCAAAGCCTGCGATTGAGTCATCCGCCATTGCCAATGCCACAGGCCTCGATGTGCCAGCAAACGGCTTGCAGTTTCCAGTTGGCGGTGCGCAGGATCTGGCGAACATCATGCGTCCAAAGACAGAAGGCGGTTGTCTGGATCATAACGGCATGGTCGAGGTTGCCTCGTCATTAACGCACGAGGGTGAGCCCGTTCCTTACGACATACGCCAGGGTGTCTGGGTTGTCTTCGAAGGTGAAACGGAATACCTGCGCAATTGTTTTCAGGAATACAAGGTGCAAACCGACTCAAGTGGACGCTATACATCCCTCTACAAACGTTGGCATCTGATTGGTCTGGAACTTCCGATATCTGTCGCGTCTATCGGATTACGTAGCGAGCCAACTGGCGTCGTTAAACACTTTAAGGCTGATGTTGCTGCCATCGCCAAACGCGATCTGGCTGCAGGCGAAATGCTTGATGGCGAGGGAGGCTATACCGTCACCGGTGGCCTGCGACCGGGCAAGTCCTCCATAGCTGCGGGTTATCTACCGTTGGGGCTGGCGCACAATGTCAAACTGAAGAATGCTGTCGCCGACGGCACCCCTATTACATTCTCCGATGTTGTTATCGATGAGATGACGCAGGCGTTTAAACTTCGCAAGTGGATGGAAGAGATTGTCTAACGACGATTATTCTGATTTCGACCCCGAATTGCCTGATCAAAGAAATCATAAGCCAGCAGACACAACACAAATGCGGAAATCAGGATCAAGGGTAACGCACCTTCGAATCCTGCAAAGCCTGTCGCCACACTGTGCACCAGACCGATGATAAATATTGCAAACAGTGATACACCGATAAGACCCGTAATGACGTTGACTCGTTTTGAATTTCTAGTCTGCATATTGATCTCTCAAGAAGGTGTACTGTCGGTAAGCTGGCTAATCAACCATCGCGTAGTTCTAAACAAGCGCTCGTCTCTGTCATGAGCGCCGACGACCTGCAGGCCCATGGGTAAATCATGTTCGCCGCTCAGCAAAGGCAGAGATAGACAAGGCAGACCACACAATGTCCAGACAATGCACGTAATGGGGTCGCCTGTGCCGTTACCTAGCGTAGGGGCAACACCTATCGCAGAAGGTGTCAGCACTGCATCGTAGTCATGGAAAAAAGTCTCGAACCATTCATTGGCTCCCTGCAATATCTCGAGCGCCTCTGCATATTCTACATCGGTACGGGTCTCGGCACGCTGCAGCCCCTCTCTGGCAACGGCTGAAAGCTGGTCTCGATGATTGCTCCACTCGTCGCCAAGGCATCTCAGAATTTCATAGTCATAGATAACCTTGTGACACTCAATCAAAGCCACAAAGGACTGTGGCGCCGCAATGCGATCGACAGTCGCCTTGCTGTCAATCAGTACGTCAAGAACCTCATCAACTGCCTCGTTGAGGGTGCTTGAATACCGTTCCTTGAAAGGCATATCAATCCACGCAAGATGCGGCTCCAACGGAATTTCAGAATCATAGCCTGACAACACTGCCGGACGTGGGCCAAGGTAGGACATGGAATCACTTGCATCATAGCCTTTGATGGCCTCGATCAGGATAGCCATATCACCTGCGTCTCTGGCGAACACGCCGATCTGATCTAGCGTTGGCGATGTCTGCATCACGCCACGACGAGGGATCATCCCACGTGAAGGCTTGCATCCATACACACCGTTGAATGATGCTGGGCGAATGACCGAACCGCCTGTTTGCGTGCCGATAGCCAATGGCACCTGACCTGCCGCTACCGCTGCAGCAGAGCCACTACTGGATCCACCCGGTGTGTGCGCCAGATTGTGTGGATTACAAGTATGACTTTCGTTCATCCAGGCTAACTCTGTCGTCACGGTTTTACCCAGAATGACAGCGCCTTGTTCGATTAACTTGTCAACGATGGACGCGTTACTGTCAGCTTGCCTGTTTGCATAAATCTCAGTACCACGCTGGGTAGGCATAGTGCGCGTGTCCACGATGTCTTTTAGACCGACTGGTATGCCATGCAAGGACCCGAGCGTCTTGCCTTCCTTGCGTCGCAAGTCCATCGCCTCGGCTTGCTTAAGCGCACCCTCACGATCCACAAAGGCCCATGCCTTGATGTTGTCGTCGGTCTGGTCAATCACATTGATGCAATGCTTGACCAGCTCCACTGACGTCAATTGTCCGCTAACCATCCGGGCAATCAGTTCTCTTGCGGTTTCCATAACGGCTAGTCCGGACTATTCACGAAACGCCGAACTCTTTGACCAGACGGGTTGTTCGCAGGGAATTTCGTGCAGGCCGCGCAGCCCGGCTGATCGCAGCCCGGCTGAATACGTGCTGTATTTCCGACTGAACGGAATTCGCCACGGGCGACAGGGATGAGAAAGGACTTGGTGATTTCATGAATATTCCGAGCTTAAGGCACGTACTCACCGAACAGGACATCAGGCAACCAAAGTGCGATACCCGGAAACATATACATCAGAAACATGGTGAATATCACGATACCCAGATAAGGCATGATACCCCTGAATATCGTCATGAGTTCTATCTTGCTCTTCAATACCCCCTTTAGGTAGTAAGCTGACATTGCCATCGGTGGTGTCAGAAAAGAAGTTTGCAGATTCAGGGCAATCAGCATAGCGAAAAAGTAAGGATTGACGCCAAACGTATCCAGCATTGGCAGGAAGATAGGAACGAAAATGATCAGAATTTCTGACCATTCCAGTGGCCAGCCGAGAACAAAGATAATCAGTTGAGCCAGTATCAGAAACTCCCACGGTTTCAAATCCATGGCCAGCACCCAGTGCTCAATAATGTCGTGACCACCAAGGTAGGAGAAAACCGAGGCAAATGTCCAGGAACCGACAAACAGCCAGCACACCATAGCTGTCGACTTGGCAGTCAGGTAAACCGACTCTTTTACCTTCACCCATGACAGCGAACGGTACAGTATGGCCAATACAAGCCCGCCCATGGCACCCATTGCCGCAGCTTCTGCCGGAGTGGCAAGGCCTCCCAATATCGAGCCGAGCACCAGCATGATCAGCATCGTCAGAGGTAAGAAGGAGGTGAGAAGATTGAGCCAGATTCTGCCAGTAGAAGGGGCATCCGACATATCAGGCTTCGGCGCAATCGCCGGGTTGATCCAGACTCTTGTCACCACATAAACCATATACAAGCCTGCCAGCAACATACCCGGGAATACGGCGGCCGCGTAAAGCCTCAGTGGAGACAGTTCGGCAATGGCCGCATAAACGATCAACATGATTGATGGCGGAATGAGAATACCCAATGTTCCACCAGCACAAATGACACCTGCTGCAAAGTCCTTGCGGTAATTCGCATCGGCCATGGCAGGATAGGCCAACAATCCCATCAGCGTGACTACAGCACCGACAATACCACTGGCCGTTGAGAACACTGCACAGGTAAGTAACGCTGCTATTGCCATCGATCCAGGCAGATTACGAGCAGCCATCTGCAGGGATGAAAACAGGCGGTTGACAATATTGGCGCGTTCAACCACATAACCCATGAACAGGAACAGCGGTATCGCAACCAGCGTATCGTTTTCCATCACCGAGTAGGTGTTCTGGTTCAGTAGATAGAAAATCTGGTTGCTGAACACATCCTCCAGACTGGAAATCGAACCTTCACTGTAATACGCGTAGTAACCGAAACCTACGCCCATGGCCAACAATGTAAACGCAATGGGAAATCCCAGCAGTACCAACCCGATAAACAGGCACAGCATGAATATGGCAACTTCTGGATTTGTCATGGCAGTGTGAACGTCAGGTAGTCATTAATGATTGGAACAACACATGAAGTGCGAATGTCTTGCACTTCAGTTTTTATGTGCAGAGCGAACACGCTAAACAGGCTTTTGCAGCGTCGTTGTTTCAGCAGAGTCCGCTGGGTCTTCTTCCATAAGAAGGTTTTCCGTCTCATGCACATCCAGAATTCGCTCTTGCCAGTATCCGTGTCGGATGGCAATCAGGCAACGCATTAATTCAGAAATACCTTGCAGCAGCAACAGACCACCGGCCAATGGAATCAGCGACTTGAAAAAATATACTTGTATGCGAGCAGGACTATTCCAGCTCACCTCTTTATAGCGCCAGGAATCAGAAGCGATCTCGGCTCCGTACCAGAACAGCGCCAACATACCGGGAAAGAAAAACAACAGATACAACAGGAAGTCCAGTGATGCCTGTACGCGCACTGGAAAGAGGCGATAGACAACATCTGCCCTGACATGACCGTCTTGTGCCAATGCATAGGGGCCCGCCATAAGAAACAAGGCACCATACATTTGTACCATCATGTCGAAGGCCCATACCGTCGGACTGTTCAGCACGTAGCGAACAAAGACTTCGTAGGTGACTGACAAGGTCAGTATGAGAATGCACCAGCCAAACGCCCTACCGGTCCAGACACTGAGTCCTTCGACAAAATAGATAAACTTGGTCACAGTTGGAAGATTCCGGAATGTTGAACTGAGGCAGCTGCTGGATGAGCAGTCTCACTCTTGGAGAAACAGCAACGGGAGCCTATGACACGACTCCCGTTGATATGGTACTACGCTCATGACTGACGCACGTGTTCAGCTTGTGAGTTTCTTGCTAACTAACCGAAGTAGTGCGAGTAAGCCAGTTTGTAATCCGGTTGGTTGAGGTTCAGATAGCCGAGTACATTTTCAGCATAGGCTCGTTGTGAGGCGATGACTTTTGCAAAGAACTCATCTCCATCCGAGATACGCTCTACAACCACATCCCACGCTTTCAGCTGCTCTGCCATGACCGCATCCGGCGTTCTATGTACATTGACGCCTTGCTCATTACGCAAGGTGTTCAGATCGTTGGCATAACGCAATGTGTTGTGCCAGTAGAAGTTGGAGTTCTCAGCTTCAGATGCGTACTTGAGAATCGCTTGCTGTTCCGATGACAAAGAGTCGTATTTTTTCTTGTTGAATGTAACCTCAAAGAATTCCTGTGACTGGTGGAAACTGGCCAGATGATAATCCTTGGAGACATCCTGCATACCAAAGTCGCGATCCGATGTCGGATTGTTGAATTCGGCAGCGTCGATCAGCCCTGATTTCATCGCTGGCTGAATCTCTCCACCCGGCAACTGAACAACCGACATGCCCATTTCCAGCAGAACATCGGCAGCCAGACCAACCGTTCGGTATTTCAGGCCTTTCATTTGCTCGGCACCCGTGATCTCTTCCTTGAACCAGCCCAATGGCTGAGCAGGCATGGGACTGTTGAAAAAGCTCACAAGATTCAATCGGAGTTCACCCATCAATTCATCAAACAATTCCTGTCCGCCTCCATAGTAGACCCATCCGAGCACTTCCTGACTGGACCAGCCAAAGCACGGGCCTGTCCCAAAAAGGGATGCTACCGGGGACTTGGAATACCAGTAGGCCGGCACATAGTGAGCAGCATCGAGAACCCCTCGGTGAACGGCATCCTGCATTTGACCGGTTTTTACAACGGAGTCCACTGCCAGCAGCTCTATCTGCATGTCTGCACCCGACATGGCGTTGACACGGTCAACGTAAGACTGGGCGTTCTCCAGGAAAATACCCCCGCCCCAGGCGGCCTGCATTTTCAATGTGACTGGGGCTGCCTTGGCGATCATCGGGGCAGTAATGGCGCCGGCGGCAGTGGCTGTAGCCGCTACGGCGGAGCCTTTCAGGAATTTTCTACGAGTTGTATCGGTTGCCATCGGCAATATCCTCATCTAAGTGATTTTCAGGACGAACTCCTAGGAATTTACTTCACTACAGTCATTCAATCAAGGAAAAGACCTAACTAATGTTCCTTCGTGATCTATCTCACACATTTACAACCTTCCCCAGCCTTCCTTAATAAAACAATAAAGAGCCAGAAGCAGCACAATTGATAGTATCTATCTCATTGATACTATTAATTTTATTCTCACAGCTTTCGACACATTTCAAGCAAACACTGGTCGTGTGCCAGCAATACAAAAGTCAGACAAGACGGTCTCCTGGCTCCTTGCCAGCAAAATACGCATCGAGATTGTCAAGCGCCCGATAGCCCATAGCGTCCCGCGTATCAAAGGTGGCGCTGCCTATATGTGGCAGCATGAAGATATTGCTATGGACGGCAAAATCTGGATTGCCACCTGGCTCAGTGACGAAACAATCCAAACCGGCTGCAGCAAGCTTGCCCCGGCTGATGGAATGCACCAGAGCTTGTTCATCGATTAGCGCACCTCTCGCCGTGTTGACCACAATGGCTCCATCCGGCAGTTTGGCAATGGCCTCAGCGTCCAGCATCCCACGCGTTTCATCCGTGGCTGGACAGTGCAATGACAAATACTCAGACACACCAAGCAAAGAATCAAGAGAGTCGTGATAGACGGCGCCGGCCTCCTTATCGGCGCTTAGGCGCTTTCGATTGTAATAATGCACTTGCATGTCAAATCCTCTTGCACGGCGCGCCATGACTTGCCCGACCTTGCCCATACCAACGATACCAATACGCTTGCCGCTGACCTGATGACCCACCATGAAAGAAGGGCTCCAGCTGGTCCAGGTGCCGCTTCGAACCAATGCATCTCCTTCGGCTGCTCGTCTGGCTGCGCCCAGTAACAGCAACATGGCAATTTCTGCCGTTGCGTCTGAAAGCACATCTGGCGTATTCGTGACAACCACACCATGGGATTTCAAGGCATTGAGATCGCAATGGTCAACCCCAACGGAATGATTGGCTATTATCTTCAGTCGCGGGTGCAGTTGTGCTACGACCTCCGCTGAAAAGTGTTCCGAGTGACAGGGAATGCAGGCATCAACGTCAGCGCTGCGTGCGATGATTGTTGCGCTATCTGCAGGCTCATCCCGATTATCAAACACCACTTCATAGTGCTGTCTGGCTCGTGCCAGTGTGTTTGCGGACAAGGTGCGCGTAATCCAGACCACAGGTTTGGTTGACATGGTATTGAGTTGCTCCGGTACCAACACAGGGTTAGAGCACTAGTGTAGTGGAACGTACACTAGTATTGCACAGTGCAGAACGCGAAGGTTCTGCCGTGATAGCAAGCATGGAACGAGCTCAGTCTGTCACAGGCCGCCGCGTGCATTCCCAGCGACACCTGATTCGGGCTGTTGTAAATCCTGCCAGGGCATTAAAGAATGGCGATCGGGCCAACGTCATTCACGTGCCGGGGCGGACTCGTCACTGGGCGATAGCCTATCAAGCTCGGCAGTTACTTCAACAGGAGTTTCAGTGAGGTTGACCCCGTTACCCCGATCAACGCTGGAGTCAGAATTCACAAAGCCACCGAATACTCCCTGGGGATACAGGCGTATTGCCCAAACCACTCAAGATCAGATCACCAAATAATCTGGTATTCCCATTGATAAAAGCAGCACCACACTCGAAGGTATGTCCATCACCGACAACAGCACGGATCTGAGCATTACCGCTGATCGAAATAAATTTAGATTCAATTGGGTGGTACCACCAATCTACGCGTTATCACTATTTAAGACAGAATTATTTTTCGGCTGTAAACGACTACCGAGAATGATGCTGAAGGAACCCTAGCTACGTTCGGTGTGAGCTTCCGATTTCATCACGTTACCATAGGCGGTTGCGCTAACCATATAGTTGATCGGCAATTTTGCGCATGGTTACCATTGCTGCGGCGGTTCGATTTTCAACGCCGAGCTTCACATAGACATGATCCAGGTACTTGTTCACCGTACGAGGGCTGATCGTCAAGATTTCCGCTATTTCCTTATTCGACTTCCCATTGACCAACCAAAGCAACACATCAGCCTCTCTACCGGTGAGATCAAAGTGCTCCTGAATCACCGTATGTGTCGAATTTTCCTGTCCTAACCGTACCCTCATCAAATATTGCTGCACGCCAGACTGCCCAAGATAGGTTAATTGCACGCTTTGTCCATTGCAGTCGGTCTCAATACACGGCTCCCAGTAGTGGTCAGGCCTTGCCTGAGAAGAGATCTGCCTGAGCCAGGTCAGGGTCCGACTACGCAGGCGCGACTCTCCAGGTATAAAACGTGAACGCACTGACGGGGTTGCCCACAACACATGGCCCTTTACATCTGTAGATATAAGACTTTGTCCCGAAATCTCCAGTGCAGCCTTAGCCGTTTGTGCATCTTGTGCGTTGTCCAGGTGTACTTTTAACCTTGCAACCAGTTCGATCGCATTAATGGGTTTAACAATATAATCCACTCCACCGGCCTCCAAACCTTCTACAATATGTTCAGTGTCATCCAGCCCGGTCATGAAGAGAACGGGAGTCGTTCTGGCGTTGGTTAACTTTTTAATACGACGTGTGGTTTCAAATCCATTCATGCCAGGCAACATGGCATCCATGAGAATGCCATCAGGGCTGATGTGCATCACTATTTCAAGAGCTCTTTCTCCATTGGGTGCAAGCAACACCGTGTAGCCACTTTGCTCCAGAGTTTCGTGCAGCATACCCAGAGAATCCGGGGAATCTTCGACCACAAGAATGACCGAACGTCTTGTATGTTCAATCATATTGATGCTCATCTGCCGACTCAAGAAGTGCTCCAAATGCCTCCAGCTGATGACGTTTGAGCAAACGACGTGCATGGGAGACGAACGGCGCTATCCGCTGATTATCAGTTGATACGGAATCCAGTACGTCATTAATCGCCGAAATGTGACCGATGGCATAAAGCGATTGCAATCTGACCAGAAGCTCCTGCGGTAGAACGTCGCCAATATCCCTTGCAGTTTCCGATACGATGCCAACATCCCCGGTTTTGATGTGCATGGCGGATATGTGCGTAGATGACAAAGTTTGTGCGACGGCCTTCCAGGATTCTCCAGATATCGAATCCCACGCATTGCCCAGCGGAAAGTCGAGTTCCAGAATCTCTTCCAGACGCGTAAGAAGCTTGTGCAAATCCAGTGGTTTGACAAAGAAGTTATTACTCGATGAATCGTGCGCGTGGTGTTGAACCTGAGCATCGGCGAGCGCCGATATCATGAGGATTCTCACAGGACCCTTGCAGCGTTGTCGAATTCGCTCCGCAAGGTCCCATCCATTCATCCCCGGCAAGGAAATATCAAGTAAAAAGACATCAATATTCTGGAGGTCCGGAATCTCCAGACATGACATCGCGTCAGGATATCCCTGCACCTTGAATCCCATGGGCTCAAGGAACTCCGCCACCAGGCCACGATGATTTTCATCATCATCCACGACAATGACAGACTTGCGCTTTAAAAGCTGCTTATGGGTATTCAATGCTGTCAGTGCAATGGGTTTTTCGTTAGTAATAGGTGGAAGAAGCAGCTTCAGCGTAAAACAGCTTCCTTCACTTTTCACACTACTGGCGGTCAGATCACCACCCATTATTTCACTGAGCAACTTGGAAATCGTAAGCCCTAGACCCGTACCTTTGGGTATACTGGTATTCGCATCAGGAAGCGTCTCGAACGGCTCATAGATACGCTCAAGATCCGCAGCACTCATACCGACGCCTGTATCACAAACACGGAAGGTCGTCACCTGTGAACCATAGTCAACCGAAAGCTCTACATGCCCCCGGACTGTGTACTTAAAGGCGTTAGACAGAAGATTGATAAGAATCTGTCTTAATCTTTTCTCATCGGCAAATACACGTTTAGGCACATGCGAGCTAATTGAGACCCGAAATTCAAGACCCTCTGACTCAGCCTGTATATGAAACATGTGTATGAGCTGATGAAGAAATTGGTGCAGACTTACACGATCACGATGAATGGTTAATTTATCTGCCTCTATCCGCGAGATGTCCAACAGGTTTTCTATCAATCCCGCCAGATGCTGCGCCGAGTCACGAATAACACGCACACCATTCTGGCGATGCTCAGGGAGATTGATATCCTGTTCCATTAACTGGGCATAGCCCAGTATGGAATTCAACGGTGTACGCAACTCATGACTGAGTCCGATAACATAGCGGCTCTTGGCTTCGTTGGCAGCTTCGGCTTTTTCTCGCGCATGATGCAGTGCCGTCTCTGTAATCTCGTGAGCGGTGACTTCTTGTTGCAACAACTCGTTTTGCCTGACGGTATCCTGACGCGCCCGACGAGCGCTCTCGCTAGTGAGAAGAAAAATCCAGGTGACGATGGCAGCCAACACCAGTAAGGCAGCAAATAATTTCTGTATGTAGCCAGAGAGTTCGGACGATTTATCTATATCCGCAAGGCCAGACTGGAGATAGACCATACCGAAGATAAAGGCCATTCCCGTAGCCGCAACAATAACTAGGCTAAGGAACTGCAGCACCAACCACTGGGCCTGAGTAGGTGATCGTTGCGGCATCACGCTACGAGTCCACGTACGCAGTTGTGTCAGAAACGGCGCATCCGGTCGACATAGATCCTCACACCGTAGATCGAGTGAACAACACAGTGAACAGATGGGCCCTTGATAGGCTGGACAATCAATAAGATCCTCGTTGTCGTAATCATTCCGGCAAACGCTGCATGTGTAGTCGGACTGGCTAGTAGCAGCAATATCGCTAACCTGATGAGGGTTGTTCGCCAGGTAATATCGCCCTTTCGTCAAGTAGGCCAATAAGGGAACCAACAATACGACACTAACCAGAGAAAGATATGTGGCCATGGATTGTGCCAGCGCTCCCCACCAGCCACTGTAAGCGATAAAACCTATGGCAGTTGATAGCGCCATGGCTCCGACGCCAACCGGATTGATGTCGTAGAGCTGTGCACGCTTGAACTGAATTCCGGGCGGACTCAACCCGAGCATTTTGTTTATGGCGAGGTCTGCGCCAATCGCACCAATCCACGATACACCCAATACTGAATACAGGCGAAGTGTATTCTCCAGTGAGGTGTACACGCCGAGCTCCATCAGCATCCACGCGATAGTGACATTGAAAACCAACCAGACCACCCTCCCCGGATGACTGTGAGTCAAGCGAGAAAAGAAATTCGACCAGGCAATCGACCCGGCATAAGAATTAGTGATATTAATCTTGAACTGACAGATAATGACAAACAGGCCAGTAACTGCTAGCGCCAACTCTGGTGTAAGCCAGTTTGCCCAGGCATTGATATAAAGATGGACAGGATCAGTCGCATTGCCTACAAACATGCCTTGCTGCAGGGCTAGTAAGCACAGGTAGGAACCTGCCAGCATTTTCATTGCACCCACGACTATCCATCCGGGCCCGGCAGCCAACAAAGCAATCCACCATTGGTTTTTGTTCGAGCGGGTTTTGACCGGTAGAAATCGAAGATAGTCCACTTGTTCGCCAATCTGTACCACTAGTGAAAACACAACCGCGCTGGCAGCACCAAACATCAGCCAGTCAAATGCAAGCGTATCTGCCCTTACTGGTAACCCTAACCCTTCCCAACCTTCCATGGGACAGACACTTTGCCAGGCAAGAAATACAAAGGGTGCCATTTGCATTAATAGCCACAGATGCTGAGTGACGCGTTGCAAGTGACTTATCATGGTGATTCCATACACAACAATCGGAATAACCACGATTGAACTCAAAAGATACCCTACGCTCAAGGGAATTCCGAAACAGACCTGTAACGCTGTTGCCATGATCGCTGCTTCAAGCGCAAAGTAGATAAATGTAAAGCCCGCATATATCAGCGACGTAATCGTCGACCCAAGATAGCCAAAACCAGCTCCACGGGTCAGCAGATCGATATCCACTCCCGCTTTCGCTGCATTGATCGCAATGGGTATCCCGAGGATGAAGATGATGAAGCTGGCTACACTTATGGCATACAAGGCATTCACCCAACCATATTGCAAAGTGATTGCAGCACCGATAGCTTCCAGAGCAAGAAAAGATATAGACCCTAACGCAGTGTTAGCAACTTGCATACAAGACCAGCGCCGACGCTTAAGCGCTGTAAACCGCAATGCACAATCCTCGAGCATTTCATTATTGACCCACTGATTGTAGTGACGCCGAATTGGATCTGCGCTGATCTTCGAATCCATTATCAGATATATCCGTTCATTTGGAACTCTATTAGTGCATTCATGCTCTGTATCGCTCTCTGATAGTGCAGGTGAAAATCAAATTGCATGCGGCGCCCAAGCATAAAGCTGCCAGACGTTCTCAGGAGACATTTATCACTTGTTCTACGGCATACAAGCTGATGTGTGAAGCCCACCTACGTCATTTAACTACCCGTCAATTGACGCATTGTCAGTGAACTCTCGCTGATGGAAACTGCAAATGCGGTCCCTGCTTACTTCGCATTTCAACTTTGACGACGAGGATTCTTCACTTGAAAACACTTATCCACTCACAGCCAAACAAGAGGCGACGCGTCTGGCTTTCACAACTACTCGGGCTAACGGTCAGTATCACCACCGTGCTTGGGTCCACGGCCTACGCGCAAGTCAATACCACCGGGCTTGCAGTCACTGACGACACAGTAACCGTCGGCATCCTGCATTCGATTACCGGAACAATGGCGATCTCGGAAACAGGCTCGGTACAGGCAGAGAAACTGGCTATTGAACAGATCAACGCCATGGGTGGCGTGCTAGGTCGGCAAATAGTGTATGAACAGGAAGATGGTGCATCAGACTGGCCCACTTTTGCTGAAAAAGCAAAAAAACTGCTGGTCAACGACAAGGTAGCTGCCGTCTTCGGATGCTGGACTTCAGCATCGCGCAAGGCCGTGCTTCCTGTGTTCGAACAGTACAACGGCATGCTCTACTACCCGACTTTCTATGAGGGTCTGGAACAGTCTCCCAATGTCATCTACACCGGTCAGGAAGCAACGCAGCAGATTCTGGCTGGAATAGACTGGGTTACCGACACCAAGGATGCCAAGACCTTCTACCTGTTGGGATCTGACTACATCTGG
Organism: Granulosicoccus sp.; assembly: GCA_045106195.1. GTDB lineage: Bacteria > Pseudomonadota > Gammaproteobacteria > Granulosicoccales > Granulosicoccaceae > Granulosicoccus. Next base: position 160,731 of record JBGCEH010000019.1, on the reverse strand, counting down.
CCACGTACCTCCAATAAGATTGCGCGAAAGCATATCGAAAAGCTCGGGCATAAGGTTGTCGGCGAAGACTATTACCCATTAGGTCATACCCAGTTTAATTCTGTCATAAACAAGATAAAACTGAGAAAACCTGATGTCATCTACGCCATCGTGGTAGGCGGATCCAACGTCGCCTTCTACAAGCAACTTAAGGCGGCGGGTATCGACATGACAAAAGAAGCTCCTTTGTTGCTGACAATCTCTGTTACCGAAGACGAGATCCGCGGCATCGGTGGCGACAACATCAACGGCGCTTATGCAGCCATGAAGTACTTCCAGTCTCTGGACAACGAGAACAACAATGCATTCGTGGCAGCGTTCAAGGAAAGATGGGGCGAAGACACCGTTATAGGTGACGTAACACAGGCAGCCTACCTTGGCCCGTGGCTATGGAAAGCGGCAGTGGAGAAAGCCGGTAGCTTTGATATCGATAAAGTCCGGGAAGCATCACCTGGTATCGAGCTGACAACCGCACCAGAAGGCTATGTTCGAATTCATGAAAACCACCATCTGTGGTCAAAAACTCGCATCGGTCTGGCCAAACCTGATGGTCAGTATGAGCTTGTCTATGAGACGAGCGAGTTAATGGAGCCCGATCCGTTTCCAAAGGGCTATCAGTAAGTACGATTGTCTTGAAAGCTGAATAACACCTCAGTCTGATTTAAAGCCGCCCCTGACACATTCTACGGGGGCGGTTTAATTCATATTCACCACCCGTCATCGATTCAGCATTCCGAACTTGCTGACAATGGTGCTTCGCCTGTTCATCAGGCAACACCGCTACAAGGAACACCATCATGTTTAGTGACTACTCATGGACAGAACTAGGCTCTATATTCGCGATGCAGGGATTCGCCGGCTTGAGTCTTTTCTCAGTGTACTTGCTCATGGCGCTGGGCCTTGCCATCATATTTGGACAAATGGGCGTCATCAATATGGCTCATGGTGAATTCATGATTCTGGGCGCCTACGTCACCTACTTGTGCTCCACGTTTTTTCAGAACTATCTGCCGTTTTTATTTAGCGGATATTTCTTTCTTGCGATCCTGTTGGCCTTTCTCGTTACAGCTGCTCTTGGCGCTCTAGTGGAATGGTCACTAATCAGGCATCTGTACAAACGACCGCTGGATACCTTGTTAGCCACTTGGGGACTTAGCCTCATTCTGCAGCAAACTTATAGAACGGTTTTCGGCGCAAGAGAGGTGGGGGTCGACCTTCCCTCTTGGATGTTGGGTTCTATCAGCGCAACCGATCTTGTTGACATCCCTATCAACGGACTAGTCGTCATGAGTATTACTCTGCTTATCGCACTCGGTGTCTATCTACTAATGTTCCGTTCAGGGTTCGGTCGCCAGACAAGAGCTGTAGTACAAAATCGTGACATGGCTGGCGCTGTTGGTATCAACACAGAGAAGATTGATCGACTCACTTTTTCCCTTGGCTGTGGTATCGCCGGCATTGCTGGCAGTGCCTTCACCATGGTCGGATCAACCGGCCCGACAGCAGGACAACTTTACATCGTCGATACCTTCCTGGTTGTGGTCTTTGGAGGAGCTGCAAGTCTGCTTGGAACCGTCGCTTCCGCTTTCACCATCAGTCAGGCGCAATCCACACTTGAGTTCTTTCTATCCGGATCAATGGCCAAGGTGCTGACGCTCGTAACCGTCGTTATCATTCTTATGCTCAGGCCTCAGGGTTTGTTCGCATCCAAAGTCAGACGCTGAGGAAACATTATGATTGCTGCAAACTCTGTTCAATGGCGTCACATTGTGTCAATGGCATGCCTACTTGTACTTCTACTAATCATACTACCCACCTCGCTTGATGCATTCCGACTGAACCTGGTTGGCAAGTACCTGACATATGCCTTCGTCGCTATCGGTCTGGTTCTATGCTGGGGCCTTGGGGGCATACTAAGTCTGGGACAAGGAGTGTTCTTCGGGCTCGGTGGGTATTGTATGGCGATGTTCCTGAAGCTCGAGTCATCGACAGCCGAGGCCACTGCCATTCAGTCCACACCGGGCATTCCCGATTTCATGGACTGGAACCAGATTACCGAGCTTCCTGCCTTCTGGGCACCCTTCCAATCACTCACACTGACACTTATCGCCGTTGTTGCCGTACCGATGCTCTTCGCTTTTGTTATTGGTCTTGCCATGTTCAAACGCCGTGTCAGCGGAGTGTACTTCGCCATCATTACTCAAGCCATTGCTGCCATTCTGACCATCCTGATCATAGGGCAACAAGGCTATACCGGTGGTGTCAATGGTATTACCGATTTACGAACATTTCTGGGCTGGGACATTCGTACTGACGGAGCTAAGACCTTACTTTACTTCGTGACCGTATTCTTTCTTTGTATGGTTATTCTCGCTGCGGTTTTCATCAGTAAAAGCAAACTGGGTCGCTTGTTAGTCGCTGTGCGTGACCAGGAAGACAGAGTGCGATTCTCCGGGTACGAAGTGTCAAATATAAAAATATTCGTTTTCTGCACTGCAGCTGCATTCTCCGCCATCGGAGGAGCTTTGTTTACTCTTCAGGTGGGTTTCATGTCACCTACTTTCGTCGGTATTGTGCCCTCCATCGAAATGGTTATCTATTGTGCAGTAGGGGGTCGTCTATCCATCTATGGGGCTGTCTACGGCACCTTACTTGTCAACTGGGCGAAGACTTCGCTGTCCGAAAGCTTTCCTGAACTGTGGTTATTTGGCCTCGGCGCACTATTCATTGCCGTGGTCATGGTATTTCCTAAAGGCCTTGCCGGCATCACTAGCGATGTCATAGAGAAGTTCATGGCATTGTTGAACAAAATCGCCAATAAAAACACCCCGCCGGTATCGCTTGAGCGAGCAACGAATAATGATAGCAACGCTGCCAAGCTAACCCGGCAGGTATCAGCTCCACTGCAACGTAGGAGTGCGGTTGAGTCAGACAAAACGACAACAGGAGACGTCAGCGTATGAGTACACCCAATACCAATTGCATGCTGGCGCTCACTGAGCTTAGCGTCTCGTTCGATGGTTTTAAAGCCGTAGACGATTTGAATCTATTTGTTGACGAGAACGAAATACGCGTCATTATCGGCCCGAATGGTGCGGGTAAAACCACAGTTCTGGATCTTATATGTGGAAAGACTCGTGCGAGTGCAGGTTCCATTAAATTCTGGAACGACGAGATATCCCATCTCAATGAACCTGCAATAGTGCACAAGGGAATTGGCAGAAAATTTCAAACTCCCTCTATCTACGAAGACCTGAGTGTTTTCGAAAACCTCGAACTATCGTATCCAAAAGGACGTGACATCTTCGGTGCATTGTTTTTCAAACACAGTGCGGAGATGATTGAACGCCTGCAGGAGGTTGCCGAATCAGTTTTTCTGGAAGACCACTTACAGATGCAGGCGGCACTACTCAGCCACGGTCAAAAACAATGGCTGGAAATCGGCATGCTGCTGATACAAGAACCAAAGCTTCTTATGCTGGATGAACCGGTTGCTGGCATGAGCATCAGCGAACGTGAGAAAACCGCCGACCTGCTTAACCGCATAACACGGGATCGTTCCGTACTGGTAGTCGAACACGATATGAAGTTCGTTGAAAACATTGCCCACAAAGTCACCGTTCTACATCAGGGAAAGATCCTGGCCGAGGGTGACATGGATGCCATCCAGAGAAATCCGGATGTGATTGAAGTCTACCTGGGCCACTAACGGCCATACCTATAACACCTGCTGACACTAACTGAGAAGCTGCCATGATTTGTATTGAAGACTACCGGGCCGGCTATGGTCAGAGCGAAGTTCTCCATGGTCTGAATGTCGAGCTTGGGAGAAATGAAATAGTGGCGATCGTCGGACGAAACGGAATGGGCAAGACCACACTGATGAAATCATTGATGGGTCTTGTTCCATCTACGAGAGGACACCTGCATGTAGATACTGTCGATGTCACTGACATGAAGAGCTTTGACCGAGTACGCGCCGGTCTTGGCTATGTGCCTCAAGGTCGGATGATTTTCCCGGCAATGAGCGTTAAGGAAAATATCGAAACAGGCTTAACGAGTACCGGGGAGAAAGAAATTCCGTCCGACTTGTTCGAACTTTTTCCTGTGTTGAAAGATATGAGCAATCGACGTGGAGGAAACCTCTCCGGTGGTCAGCAACAACAACTAGCCATCGCAAGAGCGCTTGCGACAAAACCGAAGGCACTTTTGCTGGATGAGCCTACAGAAGGAATCCAGCCATCAATCATTCGCGAGATGGCACGAGTCCTCAAGCGTATTCGTAACGAGCGCCAGCTATCCATTCTCGTCTCAGAGCAAGTGTTGTCGTTTGCCATGGATATAGCCGACCGCGTACTGGTTCTGGAAAACGGCCAGATCATTCACGAAGCACATCGTGATGACATTGATGAAAAGCAGGTGCAGGCGTACCTGGCTGTATGACCTGATGCTCTTCTGATGGTCAATACATAGTGCATGAATAACCAGCTACCAACCAAGTACCCCAAACAGGTACGCACTTCTGCAAACCATTCAGGTTTGCGCAAAACCCTGAAGACCAAACCCGCTAACCAAGGAGCAATACCATGACCGATACTCTCATCAAAGTTGATCTTTCGGAATCGCCTTACAATAACGAGAAAATTCATAACCGGTGGCATCCGGATATTCCCATGGCAGAATGGGTAGAGCCGGGCGATGATTTTCGTATCGAGACCGTTGACTGGACTGGCGGCCAAATCAAGAACAACGACGATGCGGCCGACGTCAGAGACGTCGAACTGGAACAGGTCCATTTTCTATCTGGCCCCATCGGTGTCAAAGGGGCGGAACCCGGTGACTTACTGGTCGTTGACATTCTCGATATAGGTGCAGTCGAAAATAGTCTCTGGGGATTCAACGGCTTCTTTTCAAAACAGAATGGAGGTGGATTTCTAACCGAACATTTCCCCGAAGCCCAGAAATCAATCTGGGATTTCGAAGGCATGTTTACGACGTCGCGACATATTCCCGGTGTAAAGTACGCAGGACTCATCCATCCGGGGCTCATCGGTTGCTTACCGGATCGCGCACTGCTTGACGAGTGGAACACACGCGAGACAGCGCTAGTCAACACAGATCCAGATCGAGTACCACCGCTAGCAGCACTACCCGAAGATGGTGGCAAGGCCCATATGGGAAAGATGACTGGTGATGCTCGCGACGCAGCTGCGGCAGAAGCCGCACGCACTGTCCCTCCTCGTGAGCATGGAGGAAACTGTGATATCAAGGATCTATCCCGTGGGTCAAAAGTCTATTTTCCCGTGTACGTCGATGGAGCCGGCTTGTCGATGGGTGATTTGCACTTCAGTCAGGGCGATGGGGAAATCACCTTTTGTGGCGCTATCGAGATGGCCGGATGGCTGCATATCCGAGTGTCGCTAATCAAGGGCGGTATGAGTAAATACGGGATCAAGAATCCAATCTTCAAGCCTTCTCCCATGACACCCAACTATAAGGATCATTTGATCTTCGAAGGCATTTCTGTAGATGAAGGCGGTGGGCAGCATTATCTTGATGTGCACATCGCGTATCGACAGGCCTGCCTCAACGCGATTGAATATATGAAGAAGTTTGGCTACTCAGGTGCGCAAGCCTATTCAATACTTGGAACAGCACCGGTGCAGGGACACATATCAGGCGTTGTCGATATCCCCAATGCCTGCGCAACGCTGTGGCTACCTACGGAAATATTCGACTTCGATATCATGCCGAATGCTGAAGGCCCGAAAATTCAACTGGATGGCTCTGTCGATATGCCATTAGCAAAGGACCTGTAATTATGCCGGTATACCAATACAATTGTCCGTCTTGTGGTCAGTTCGATAAAAACAAGCCGATGTCAATGGCCAGTGAAAAGGCCAGTTGCCCTCAGTGCAACAGTCCTGCATCACGGTTTATCGCAGCCCCTTTCCTTGCGTCTACTTCACGTAGTTCAATCAGAGCAACCGGTCTAAACGAGTTAGCGCAGAACGAACCCAGGCATACATCTCAGTTGATGCGCAAACATAAACCTGGCTGTGGATGTTGTGGCGGGGGATCAAACAGGATTTCTGGTAAAACGGCTCAAAATGCCGCAGGCGACAAAATGTTTCCCACCAAGCGACCATGGATGATCAGTCACTAGCCAAAGCATGATGTCATTGCGCCGCTGAGTCTTTATCCAGCGGCGCCACCAGGAGGATTTTCTAGAACAGGCTGGATTTCATGTGCCCCCTTCAACGCTCTCGCGGCAGCTTCTACATCTGACTGCCCGCAGATGGCAGATATGACAGCCAAGCCACATACGCCCGTCGCCAGAACATTGTCAACATGATTCTGTTTCAGTCCACCGATTGCTATGCAGGGGACCGGCGATGCATGAGCAAGTCGCTGTAGTCCATCGATTCCAATGGGTGGCGAATGCTCCGGTTTGGATTCTGTCGAAAACACTGGACCTAGACCCGCATAATCCACCAAGGACGGGGCAAGTGCAGCCAGCTCGGCATCGTTTCCACAGGATAATCCTAACAATTTATCGGGGCCAAGCATGTCGCGCGCCTCAGCAATCGGCATATCATCCTGACCCACATGAGCACCGTGCGCTCCAACCATGAGTGCCGCTTCAATGTCATCATTGATGATCAGTAGAACATCAGTGCCACGCAGGACGTATTTTAGGCTGCGCCCAAGCTTGATTCGTTCAGCTGTTGTTGCGTGCTTGTCTCGCAGCTGAACCATGGTGACACCGCCCGCAACCGCTGTCCGTACAGTGGTAACAACACCTGTACTTGCACAAAGCTCATTGTCAGTCACCAGGCAAAGCCGTAGTGCATCTCGAATCGGCGTCATGACAACACCAGCGTATTCAGTTCTTCACAGTCAACATTGGCCAGTGCATCCAGAAACGCCACTTGAAAACTACCCGGTCCTCCTGCATCAGAATGCGCCACCCGCCCAGCTGCTCCGAAATGCGCAAGGCTGGCAACTGCTGCGTCAAGAGGATCCGAAACCGCAACATAAGCACCCATCAGTGCGGTGAGAGAGCACCCCATTGCTGTTACTTGCGGCATCAGCCCAGACCCGCCTGTCACCCGCATACTGCGTGTGCCGTCTGTTACGAAATCCACCTCTCCCGTTATGGCAATCACCGCCCCAACCTGACGAGCCAGCTCTAGAGCAGCCTGCTGTGCCGCCATCACACTGTCACCACTATCCACTCCTTGCCCGGAAGAACTCTGGCCACTGAGCGCGATGATCTCGGATGCATTGCCACGAACAATGCTCGGCTTCAACGCCAGCAGAGTTTGGGCAACCTCGCCGCGGTAAGGCGAGATGAAGTGCGCGACAGGATCCAGAACCCAGGGGATACTGTTGGCATTGGCGGACTCTGCTGCAGCGCGCATGCCACGAGCCCATGGTGTGGACAGCGTGCCAATATTAATTGTCAGACCGCCACACATTGCCGTAAAGGCCGCCGCCTCCTCTTCGGCGTGCACCATTGCCGGCGATGCACCGGCAGCTAGAAGAGTATTAGCAGCGATATTCATGGCCACGTAGTTAGTGATGCAATGTACCAACGGGCGTTTGCTGCGCAATGTAGATATAGCTGTGGCAGGTGTCATGAAGTCTCCTCTAGCTAGCCAGGAGAAAACTGAAGCAGTGTGTCAAATGCACACTAATTCCTCCCTACGCCAGCATTATCCGGTTCAGGTTCAAAGGGTTCGTCTCAGCCATGTCGGCGCCCCCGGTTCGTGTGCTCTTAGCATACGCGCTAGGCCAATGTCTATGCAACAGGTAATCCGCAACTGTCAGCCCGGCAGCTCTCCCCAAAACACGACCCACCTGGATTGACAAAGCGTTTACAGTGACTCATGCTCAGTCACCATGCACTCACGGTGCACGACTCGCAATGAGCACCCTGCCGCAAATGATCTGGACGGTTTCCGATGTCAGGACAACGCCGCTCTATCCTGTGCTCAGCTCTGTCATTGACTCGCTGAGATTGATGGTATTACCGGACTTTGAGCTCCCAAGGTAGGCGTCAGTCAAAACCCCGTTTTTTCTGATTTCTTCACAAGTGCCCTCCGCAACAACCCGTCCCTGCTCCAGCACATACGCCCTGTCAGCAACATCCAGTGCCATGTGTGCCATTTGATCGACTAGCAGAATCGTTACTCCTTCATCACGCAGTTGCGCAAGGATGAGATACAACTCGCTGATCATCGAAGGAGACAAACCCAAGGAAGGCTCGTCCATCAACAAGACAGCCGGCCTCGCCATCAACCCCCGGGCAATGGCCATCATCTGTTGCTCACCACCGCTGAGCAATCCGGCCTGACTATCCAGTCGATTCTCCAGACGCGGGAAGCGGGATATCAAGCGTGCAACTTCACTGTCATCAATCGCATTAGCCCGGCTGTAAGCTCCAAGCCTTATATTCTGCCGCACAGTGAGTTCAGGAAAAACCTGACGACCCTCAGGTACCAACACCAGACCTCTATTGACTATTTCATGCGGTGCCAGTTGTTGTATTTCTTCACCTCGTAATCTGATACAACCGGATTCGACCGTAGTCAAGCCGGTCAATACCGACATCAACGTCGATTTACCAGCGCCATTGGCACCCAGGATGGCCACAAGCTCGCCAGTTTTAACCTCTAGCGTCACCTGCTTGAGGACGGGCGCAGCACCATAGCCAGCCGTCAGCTGTTCAGCATGAAGCAACTGAGATGACGATACGGTATAGGGCGAAGCCCGCCCCGGAGCTGAAAAACCCACATCACCCAGATAGGCTGCAATAACGCTTGCATTTTGTCTGACGGATTCGGGACGCCCCAATGCTATAGGTTCACCGCCATCGAGAACCAACACCTCATCACTGATATCCATCACCAAAGTCATGTCATGTTCAACCAGCACCACAGCAATGCCCACATCCGCAATTTTCTTTATCGTATACGACAGTGCATCTTTGTCCGTTCGCATAAGTCCTGCGGCCGGCTCATCCAACAAGATGACACTGGGTGCCGTGGCCAATGCACGGGCGACTTCGACAAATCGCCTGTCAACATGTGGCAAACTACCAGCAGATACAGCAGGTTCTCCCGTGTATCCTGAAAATCGTAACAACCCGATAGCCAAAGCAGTCTGTACAGGCGAATCAAGCCGAGAAAATGGATGTCCCAATCGCCCTTTTTGCAATCCTGACAGAACATTTTCGAGAACACTCATGTTTTCATACAAGCGCGTGGTCTGGTACGTACGAGCAATACCAGCGCGACTGGCTTCATGCGCTGTTTTGGCTGCTGTATCTACTTGATTAATGATCACAGACCCGGCATCTGCCTTGTAGAAACTGCTGACAATGTTCAGTACTGTCGTTTTGCCCGCTCCGTTGGGACCAATGATACTCAGCACCTTGCCTGATGAAACTGAAAAACTGACACCATTAACAGCCTTTATCCCACCGAAGGAAATGCTCAAACCGCTTGCGTCCAGCGCTTGCGGCTGCACTGTGCGTCTTAGCCAATCAGTTGCCAATGACTCATTCGGCTCCTGAAAACAGCGCGGTTTTACGGGCAACATGCGAGACAGTAATCCCGTCACACCACTTGGTGCGATCAACAGCACCGCAAGCATCAGACCACCAAAAAACAGCAACCTGTACTGGGCAAGACCCGACAACCATTCCGGCAACATGACAGTGATGATCGCACCAAATAATGGTCCAAGTGTCGTGGCGACACCTCCAAGTATGACTGAAAACAAAAAAAGAATGGATTGCGAAAAAGGAAAATTACTTGGCGCAATAAACATGATTAACGGCGTATAAATAGCGCCTGCCAATCCTGTCAGCAACGCAGAAACACCAAACGCAATCGTCTTGACACGATCAGGGTGATATCCCAATGATGCTGATGCGATCTCAGCATCGCGTACCCCCTTCATCGCTAGCCCCCAACCGCTTTGCTCAAGACGGAAGTAGCCCAGCAAGGCAAGAAAGGCACCACCCGTTGCCAACAAGGCAAGATCGCGCTCAGTAAAAAAATACGAACCCAACGATATCATCGGGAAACCTGACAGGCCGTTCTGGCCACCAGTCAGAGAGCGCCATTCCACGAGGGTATGCTCCACAACAAATGCAAACGCTATGGTGACCATCGCCAGAAAAGCACCTTTAACCCGGACTGCTGGGACAGCGAACATCAGCCCTGCCAGACCTGACAGGATTGCCGAACAGAGCATGGCCATAAAAAAATTTACACCTTGTAGCATGAGCAATGCACAAGTGTAAGAACCAATCGCATAAAACGCGATATGACCAAATGAAAGCAGGCCGGTCAGCCCGTACAGAATATTAAGCCCGACGCCCACAATGGTCGTAATGGCGACAAGGGTGAAAACAAAATGTGTATAGCCGTTAGCAATAGAAAACAGGCAATACACCACAACCAGGAATAAAGCGGCAAGCCAAAGTGGCATCATGGATCGAATATCTGGAACAGTCATTGTTCAGACCTTATGGATCGATGGCTGACCAAACAAACCGTTGGGTTTAATCATCAGAATCAAAATAACAGATCCGAACACGGCAATAGCTGTGAACGATGAACCGAAATACGTTGTCGTCAAGGCTTCTACAATTCCATAGATGAGACCGGCTATCATGATGCCTGATGCCGATGTCATACCACCTAGAATCGCCACTGCAAATGCCTTGAGTCCGAACAGCATTCCCATCTCAGAATGGACTGACGCTAACGGAGCAATCAGTAATCCTGCCAGACCGGCCAGCATTCCGGAAATCACGAACGATGCGGTAATCATCCACTGCGTATTGATCCCCATCAAAGCTGCGGCGCGCCGATTTTGAACAACGGCAAGCAGCGCAATGCCATGTTTGGTATAGCGGAAGAGCGCGTGCAACCCCAATGCCATCACAAGTGTCACGACAGGAATTACAACCTGTAATGGATAGAGACCAACCCCGACTACCAGAATAGTGTCATTCACCAATGGCGATGGAAACGTGCGGGGCTCATTGCCGAAAGTAAACAACGCAGTGTTATCAAGAAGTATACCTCCCGCTACGGTTGCCATCAGCCATCCTTCATTCCCACGCAGCGCAAACGGCCTGACGAGGAAGCGTTCCACAATAGCGCCAAAAACGCCACATAAAACAACAGCAAGAGGATAAGCAATCCAATGGTAGTCACCGGCACTTTGATACAACATGTACCCACTGACTGCGCCCAGCATTACGACACTACCTTGCGCGAAATTAACCGTACCAGATACCGAATAGGTGATCTGAAAACCCAGTGCTATCAGGCCATAAATACTACCGAGCGCTACCCCGGTAACAACAGCCATGATGAGTAGTGTCATAGAGGCTCAATAGTCCAGCGGTAGAATTTCACCATTTACAAAATGGGTAAAGATGTAATCCTCGGGCCCTAGTGCATCCTGGTCATCAGGGCTAAAAGGATCCACATACGTTTTGATCAGACCTTCGATATCCTTGATTTCATACATTGCCTGACGTATTGCAGGCCCGTCGGTCGAACCAGCTTCTTCAATAGCAGCTGTCAGAAGCAACATGGCGTCGTAAGCATTGGCTATCCCGACCGCAGGCGTGACATCGGCAATCGTCTTGATCTCAGGAAACGTCTCTTGTAAATCAGTAAATACTTGCTTACCCTTCTCGTCCATGTCCCCGGCAAAACTGTAGGTTTGGATAAAATGGACATTCTCACCACTTGGTCCGGCTAACTCAGTAAAACGACCACCGGCAGGCCCCCAATGTGATGCGATAGGCACGTCCCAGCCCATACGATCCAGCGACTTGACCACCTGAGCTGACGGAGCAACGTTCGCTACAAGAAACAGGGAATCGGCCCCGGCATTCTTCAATCGCGTTAACTGCGGGGTCACATCAATATCAGTTGATTCAAATTTTTCGATTCCTGCATGCTCCATGTTTCGCTGAGCCAGCGCCTTGGTTAATCCTCTCTCGTTGGATTCACCCCACGGGTTGTTAATTAAAATCATGCCGGGCCTCTTCGCATCGTATCGGGTAATGAGATACTCGGTTATTGCCTCATCAACGTATTCGTCAACCGCCGACACACGGAATACAAAATTCTCTTCCGCGCCATTGACAGTTATTCCGGTACCAGCTGCCCAGGGGCCCACAAACGGAACCTTCATCTGATTAACGAAAGGAACAATAGCAAATGATACAGGTGTATCCAGTCCACCTATCAGCGCAGCAACACCTTCACGCTGTACGAGTTCACGAGCAGCAGTCAAACCTTTGCCGGGATTGCTTTCATCATCTCGACTGATCAATTCGATCGGCTTTCCCAGTACACCTCCGTTGGCATTTATCTCATTAATGGCAATTGTCAGACCGCGTGTTATGGCCTCACCTGATTTCGCCGACTGTCCGCTTAAAGCAGCAACAAGTCCTATCTTGACAGTATCCTGAGCATGCACGGCAAGTGAACTCAAACAAAGAACCCCCATCGCAGTCAGACGTGACAAACGCTTTACAAATTGGAACCCAGATCTACGATGAATCATGCAAATTTCTCCAGTATTGTTTTATCAACCTGACCCCCGGGGCGCAAATGCCGTGCCACAGTGTGTTTACCATTCTTATCAACGAGTTATGACGGCAATACAAATATGGATAAACATTAAAGCCCGTTTATAGCGCGTCACAGATCGCTTGTCGCTCGATATAAGTGCAAAACAAGATGTACTCAAGCTATAGGCAAATGGATATCATAGAGGGCCCTTTGCGTACATACGAGCTATTCATGACAGATCAGGACTCCGCACTTTCAAACTTGTCCAAAGAGGCACAGACTGTTCGTCTGTACCTTGAAGCGTCGATGAAACCAGACCCGGACCTGGCTGCGACCTTCGTTGCAGATAATGTTGTCATTACCTTTACAGGTGGAATAGTATTCGATCACCCAAGCGGGCCAACCTCAATCAATAAACATCGATATCGATGGATAAAGAAAAAACTTGGCAGGTTTGACGAATGTCTCACTGAAGACGGCATTGTTGTTTACAGCCTGGGAACACTGTACGGAGAATGGCCTGATGGCGAGGCATTCGAAGGAAATCGATATATTGATCGCTTTCTGGTCAAGGATGAGAAAATTGCGACAATGGATGTCTGGAACGATAGCGCTGAAAGACTGTTGGTTCGAAACAATCTGGCGATATAGATACGCTAATGAACACGCTGAATAAAACCACGCATCATGCTCGATACGAACACTCAAATATTATTGATCGCCCCGATTTTGATTGGCCGGGCAGTGCACGTCTTGCAATATATCTTGGTGTCAATTTGGAGTGCTTCTCATTTGGTACAGGACTTGGAGCGCAACTTTGTCCCGGAGGGACACCTGATGTTCTCAATCATGGGTGGCGCGACTACGGAAATCGCGTAGGTGTGTGGCGCATGCTCGACTTGTTTGATCGTCTGGAGTTGCCGTGCACCGTGTTGGCCAACAGTCTAATGTACGAAAACGCACCCGGAGTAGTCGAGGCATTCCGTGCAAGAGGTGACGACATCATAGCCCATGGGCGAACCAATGCAGAGAGACAAGATGTGCTAGCAGAAGAGGTTGAACGTTCCTTGATTGCAGAGGCAACGAACACCATGAAAACACACGAAGGCAGGCACCCGCGCGGATGGCTGGGGCCATGGATTGCAGAGAGCCATACCACTCCCGACTTGCTGCAGGAAGCAGGATACGACTACGTTCTCGACTGGAGCCATGACGACCAGCCAACGTGGTTGAAAACCCGCAATGGTAAGCTGCTGTCAATACCCTACCCGCAAGAACTCAATGACATCCCGCAGATGGTAGGGCGCAAACTCGAGTCGCCAGCCTTTCGCGACATGATCGTGGATGCCTTTGACGTCATGCTGGAAGAATCAAGACGGCATCCGCTGGTTATGGGCATCGCTCTCCATCCTTACATCATGGGATACCCTCATCGCCTAAAGTCACTGGAACAGGCTTTACAGCATATCCTGCAACGTGCAGACGAGCGTGTCTGGATGGGTACAGCGAGCGCTATCAACGATCATTTCAGGCACCTGTAAGCAGTATCGTTTACGGGTTGTGGAATCCGGTAGGTTTATGCACTGGACGGCCCTACGCGGACATACTCAACTGAAGATTCTAATTGAGAATTTTTCAGAGTAACAATAGGCACATGAATATTAATCCCTTTGTGCGCTGGATGATGACCGATCAGCTGCGTTTCGACGATCTTAACTGTTAAGGGCTACCTTGTGCAGATGGCGGTAGAGGACTGTACGAGACCTGTCAGGACCTGATTGAGCGAGCGTTCAAAGTGAATGGTGGGAAGGTGGCCGGAGCATTCAGGCCGGTAATCGCTTCTATTCTCAAATGGAAGCTAACAGGGGTCTGATTTTTGGGCGGTTCCTGTTTACAGGGGCCCCTTTTTTGCAATCCTTACCAGGTGCTTTGAAAACAAACTGGTGAATCAAACGCGCCAACGCGTTCAGGCGTGTCGACCCGGCAGTATCCAAAACGTGATATTCAAAGGTGTCACTGTGATTAAACAAGGAGTGTCACACAACATGCCTCTTGATCGGACAGTACGCATGGCCCGAACTCTTTCATCTTAACCACACACTGATGCTCCGGACGGACTACGTTTTCCATCCAGAGCATCCCTACAAGCAGGTAAGAATCTACCTTGCGTAAGTGCCCTAACCACTCACTCTTAGTTCGGCGTCACAGTGATCTCAAGAAGTGCAGTTCCTGCGTCAAAATCGAATCCTGTACCTTCTGAACCCGACTGGCCTGGATGTTCGGTAATAGCACCATTCTCGTCATCACCAAGATTAAGCTCGGAGCCGCAAGGTGGGACCCAGTAGTCCAGGGTCAGTACATTGCTCTCTGATCCAGCATCATAGATAGGCGCCGTCACCGTGGTTTCCTCTTCAGGCAATGCAGCAGAATCAACCCCACTGAATCCGTCATTGGTACATACAACCATTGATATGACGCTCATCACTTGACCTTCACCCGTAGGTGTCAATGTCAATGTCGATGTCGCACCGGGAAGCAAAGGTCCACCTGGATTCTCCGGATCAGGATGCGCGACTCCAGTAGCACTGACAGTAGATCCCACCTGACCTGCCAAAGCTTCAATCATTGGCTGAAGATTGCCATTTTCGGCAATCTCGATTACCTCGCCCGTTGCAGGCTGTCCAACTTCAAACAAACGTATTCCTGCGCCGTCAGCAGCAGGTGTATGCAAGACAACCACCGGTGGTGTCATAGGTTGAGTTTCGGAGGTATTGACAAAAGTGAACTGATAAGATCCTGCGACCGGCGCGGCTTCAGCAGCGTCAACAAGTTGACCTCGAAGCTCTCCAGTCATATTAGCTTCTGTGTGCACATTGACATACAGTTCGCCAGCGAGGAAGCTTGCAATACCTGCAGCATCTAGCGCAGCATCGACCGGCGCACTCCAGACCAGACTGTCTGCGTCTGGCTCCAGCCCTAGTACAACATCGCCAGCCACACCCACAGCACCGACGTGAATATGTGCCGCAGTTGGTGTACCCGTTGTACCTGTAACAGTCGCAGAACCCGAGATCGCGCCTGTTGTAGTGTCTACAGTAAAGGTTGCCTCTCCACTCGCATCAGGCGCTGTAGCTGCTGGCTCAGTCTCCGCTACCGTTAATTGTATGGCACGAGTAATAACCGCCTCTGGCTCAGGATCGGTCCCAGGATCGGTCCCAGGATCGGTTCCGGCATCGGTTCCAGGATCGGCAACTGGATCATCACTGTCACTGCAACCGGAAAGAATCAGTGAAGCCACAACGGCTGTGGTTAATGCAGCAGTTTTGAAGGAAAAACGTAAGGGTGTATGCATAAGTGAAGGACTCTCTATAATGCGAATGGACATCTGCCACACGCTGCAAACTTCACCGCGCGGACAGGGCTATACTTAGTGCGACGGCTTACTCGAAGGTTCATCCGAATTTTTTTGTCATCCGAAAGACACCCGTGCCAAGCCCGTCAATATCCGGCCATCATACTGTGCAACACAGTTACATGCAGGAATTGTTCGGTGCGACAGACATCCGTGTAACCCCAAGCGCTGCAACGTGCACTGTCCGTCAACAACACGACGCCAATGACACTAACGTTGATGAGCCTGTGCGTTACGGGTTTTTAACGCCAAACCAAGGTCGGGGGCAATGATGCTCGAGACCTGCCGGCACAAGAGCGCCGTCATCAACTGCGATTCGTCTATGGTTGAACAAGCCTCTCAGCAGTAAATTTGTCAGTAACCAGAGTATTGATGACACCAGATCGTAATGTAGCGTCAATCGCCTGTGTTTTCGATTGTCCACCCGCCAGGGCGACAACGCGAGGCACACCCCTGAGTTGCTCCAGATTCATACCAATTACCCGTTCATTAAGAGGTAGCAATACTTGTTGACCATCCGCATCAATGAAACGTTGACTCAACTCTGCAACAGCGCCTTGCCTGCTTAGCTCCTTGAGCTCTGCTTCTGAAAAAATGTTACCGCTCTGCGCCAGCATGTCTGACGGCTCAACAGCTCCGATTCCAATAAACGCCAGCGTTATGTTTTCGAACTGCTCAGTGGCTTCCCTGACGAATTTTTCACCTAACAGAATGATCTTGGCTTCTCTGGAAGCTGCAACAGCAGGTGCTTGCAGGATAATGGACTCAGCACCGGTCAATTGTGCCAGACGGGTGGTCACTTGAGTGGCGTGTTTTTGAACATTGGGATTGCCAATCCCCCCTAAGGTCTGTACGACAGATTTGGCCTTTCCCTGATTCATCGGATGTACGTTATCGATCATTTTCACGATCGTTTGGCTCCATGACGAAATCCCGATTACCTCATCGTTTTGCAGTGTCGTTTCCAGCAGGTGTGCTGCAGCCTCGCCAATGCGGGAGATAACCGCTCCTGAGCGATCTTCCGAGCAATCCACAACAATGGCTTCGGCAATGCCATACTTGCTGCGTAACGACGCCTCCAGTTCCGGGTAGGTACCCTGAGGCGCACTGAGACTTATACGCACGATGGATTCATCGTGTGCGCGCTTTAACATCCGCGATACGGTGGCTTGGCTGATACTGAGATCTTTCGCAATGGCAGATTGACGCTGCCCGTCCACATAGTATCGTTGCGCAACTCGTGTCATAAATCGCAGTTCATCCAGTCGCGACATCAGGATCCCTTGTTTTTTGTTATGTCGCTATAACGACGTTGACCGGCACAGCCCGATTGAGCGTTGACCATGATAAAAAACGAAACTGTTTACGCGATGTCAGGTCACTTGTCGCTTGCCCAATACAATCTATGCGAATGGACACCAAAGATTCATCCACTTATACGGAAGTTGCCTTGTACTGACACTTCAATACGGCATCATTCCAGCCCGACACGATAGTTGCACGCTTCTGCTCTAACATTACCGGCTGTATTGTGACACGTTCCCTGTGCAAATCATGTACCTCCTCCATGCCTGACCAGAATCCTGTTTCCAGACCCGCCAGCATTCCAGCGCCCATAGCAGACAGCTCCGGGGCCTCACTGATACTGACCGGTTGCATTAACAGATCAGCCAGTGATTGCATCAGGAACCTGTTTCGAGTTGGCCCACCATCAACATTGACGTGTGCTCGAGGTGATGCGCTTTGTTGATACATAGCTGCAAACACGTCTACTACCTGTAACGACATTGACAAGGCCGCTGCATGAGCAATGTGTGCAGGTGTGGATGAAAAGCTCAACCCTTCAAGAATTCCACGCGCTTCCGGGTTCCAGTGTGGAGCGCCGAGCCCAACCAGTGCCGGAACCAGCACGACGCCGTTGGTGTGTTCAACACTCTCTGCAAGCTCCATTAACCGGTCGACGTTCCCATCAAGCCCGAGGAGCGTAGCAGCCCAAGGAAACAAGGAAGCACTGACCAGAATATTGCCTTCCAGAGCATAAGTAATCTCATCATTGATCGACCAGGCTATTGTGCTTGTCATTCCATCACCAGGCACCTTAAACGCGCCGGCGATCATCATCACCGATGAGCCCGTACCAAAGGTCACTTTGGCATCTCCCGGCTGAAACGCGGCATGGCCAAACAGAGCAGCATGACTGTCACCGATAGCCGAGGTGACAGGAATACCGTCGGTAAGCCCGGGGACACCGCTTGTCTGCCCGAACATATGGCTGGAGTTGGTCACTTCTGCCAGAAGGCTGATATCCACACCAAACAACTCGCACAGCGATTCATCCCACTGCCCTGACTGTACGTTCAGTAATTGTGTACGCGATGCGTTGGATCTGTCGGTAGCAAATCGTTGACCACCAGTCAGCTTCCAAATCAGCCAACTGTCCACAGTACCAATACATCGATGAGCACCCTGCGTGTTATCCATTAACCAACGAATTTTGGATGCCGGAAACAAGGGGTCGAGCGGCAGGCCTGTCAACGCCAGTACCGTTGCCTCATTCCCTTCAGATTTCAGGCGTTCAGATTCAGCAGCGGTTCTGCGGCACTGCCAGGTAATCACAGGCGCCAGAGACTGACCTGAAATGGAATCCCATGCTAGAACAGACTCACGCTGGTTGGACAGCCCGATAGCTATTATCCTGGTCGTAGGTGATTGTTCAAGACATAGACGCACCGCCTCAACAACGCTTGACCAAATCTCTTCAGCAGACTGTTCAACCCATCCGGGCTGCGGATAGCCAATACTCAGAGACGAGGAGCCTTGAGCGAGAATTCTCCCGTCTTTGTCAAGCAGAATAGCTTTGCTATTGGTCGTTCCCTGATCAATGGATAAAATAGCTTCGTTGATCACGAATCACTTACCTTTCTTGCTAATAAGAATGCGCCCGGCCTCGCAGATGCCATCCGGCGACATACCAAATTCATCCAATAGAAAATTGGCTGATCCGGTGGGCGCGAATATCCCCGGCACCCCCATGATTTTCATTGGTACAGGATGATGCTGAACAACGACCTCTGCCACACTGCTCCCTAAACCGCCGTAAACAGAATGTTCTTCGCACGTCAGAATGGCACCGGTGTCAATTGCAGCTTTGACGATGGAATCGGCATCCAAAGGACTCACCGTGGACATGTTCAGAACACGGGCTTCAATGCCATGTTCTGATAGCAAGTGAGCAGCATTCAAGGCTCGATGCGTCAGCGTACCATTGGCAATGATAGAGAGGTCACGCCCATCGCGCATCAGATCAGCCTTACCCACGGTAAAGTCGTGATCGTCACCGAACAGATCAGGAACTCCCACACGTGACAAACGCAAGAACACAGGCCCCGCATGATTGACCGCAAACTTTACGGCACCGCGCGTTTCCGCAGGATCCGCAGGCGCAATTATAACGATGCCCGGTAAAACACGCATCCAGGCAAAGTCCTCAATAGAGTGATGTGTCGGGCCTAACTCTCCATAAGCCATACCGGAACTAATACCACACAACTTGACGTTGGTTTGCGAGTACGCCACGTCCGCCTTGATCTGCTCCAGTGCTCTACCCGTGAGAAAACACGATGCTGCACAGACAAAGGGAATTTTGCCTCCATTGGCAAGCCCGGCGCCAACACCCACCAGATTCTGTTCTGCGATACCTACATTAACGAGTCTATCAGGCCACGTCGAAGCAAAACCGGCAAGCTTGCTTGAGCCAACAGAGTCGTTGCATACCGCGACAATCTGATCATTTTTACCCGCCTCATCGTGTAAGGTTGCAACAAATGCATCGCGACAATCATGCAGACCGATCGATGCGTTCATGCTATGAGTTCTTCCAGTTCCTGTTTCGCCTGTTCATATTGAGCCTTGTCAGGCACCTTGTGGTGCCACTCAACACGATCCTTCATAAACGATATTCCCTGCCCCTTGAACGTGTTTGCCACAATGCACGTTGGGCGTCCCAGGTGAATGCTTCGAGCATCCAGAATATCCGCCAGCTGCGCTATGTCATGGCCGTCGACATCATGGCTTGCCCATCCAAAGGTTGAAAATTTCTCGCTAATTGGTGCCAGCGCATTAGTGTCTGACACACGGGCACCTTGTTGCAGACGGTTGTGGTCAACAATCAACGTTAAATTGTCCAGCTTGAAGTGAGCCGCTGCCATAGCAGCTTCCCAATTGCTACCCTCCTGAAGTTCGCCATCACCACATAAGACGAAAACCCGCCAGTCCTCCCCTGAAATTTTCGCAGCCTTGGCCATACCGACACCAATGGGCAAGCCGTGACCAAGGCAACCTGTGTTCGTCTCAACGCCTGCTACCTTGACCCGATTGGGGTGACCATTCAGGGCCGAGTATGGTTGCAGAAACGTTTGCATTAAGTCTTCCTTGAAAAATCCCTTTACTGCAAGCGTGGCATACAGAGCGCATGCAGTATGCCCCTTGCTGAGGATGAAGCGATCTCTGTCGGGCTTGGCAGGATTCGCAGGATCTACCCGTAGCGTATGAAAATAGAGCGTTGTCAGGATGTCAATAGCTGACATCTCACCACCAATGTGGCCAGCGCCAGCACAGTAGACGGTCTTGAGATCCAGCAAACGAATACGCCGGGCGGTTTCCTGAAGATCATGGACATCCAAGGGTATGCATTTCTCTCGTGAATAATTATCCACTTACATAATTTCATGCAACAACGCTTATGTCAACCGATGAATATAATCCACAATCCGCCTTACAGAGCAAAATACCTTTGACATGCGCCATCTTGTCGATTTATATTAAATCAAGAATATTTATACAGAGCTATTTGGAAATACATGTTCACACTGACGCGTGACACGGAACAAGCTGCAGATGTCCTCGGATAACAACAAGTTTCAGCTGAGCATTATCAGCCGTGTTTTTTCCGGAACAACTGGGCCACTCATCGGCTTGCTACTGCTAGTCGTTTATCTCAGCCTTGCTACCGATACCTTTTTCACTCTCGGGAATTTTCTTAACATTCTTGATCAGATAACAGTCCTGGGCATTCTTGCTATCGGGATGACGTTTGTTATCCTGATCGGTGGTATTGACTTATCGGTGGGGTCGGTACTGGCGCTATGCATCATGGTGATGGGCTATCTTGTTAAAGAAGCCGAACTACCCATGTGGTTGGGAATAGTGATCGGCCTGAGCGTAGCCGGCGCAGCCGGGGGTGTATCGGGGGCGCTCATTGCATTTTTCAAGGTGCCAGCGTTCATTGCAACTCTTGCCATGATGTCGGCCGCACGTGGGCTTGCGAATATGGTCACCGACGGTCATCAAATTATCAGTTTTCCGATCTGGTTCAACCTTATGGCGCTTATTCGTCACGGAGGCATTCTGACCATCACCGTGGCCATCATGCTGTTCTCTTTTGTCGTATGCTGGCTGTACCTGCGCTTTACGTCGGGGGGTAGAAGCCTGTATGCCATAGGCGGCAATGAAGAGGTTGCCCGCCTTGCGGGCATCAACGTCAAACTGCACACGGTCGGTGTCTACGTGATGTCTGGCCTGATGGCAGGACTTGCCGGGATCATGCTTGGCGCACGTCTTGACTCGGTTCAACCCAGTGCAGGATTTACCTATGAACTTGACGCAATTGCCGCAGTTGTCATTGGTGGCACCAGCCTGTCAGGTGGAACCGGTGGCCTTACCGGAACGGCTATCGGTGTTCTTATTATTGGAGTGCTGAGAAACGGACTCAACCTGCTGGGAGTTTCACCCTTTACTCAACAGGTAGTTATAGGAGTAGTGATAGCGCTGGCGGTAGCTGCAGAAGCGTTAAAGAAGAAGTAAGTACCCGGCTTGTAAAGTCAAAACTATCGGCGGTACCGTCGAACTGTAACGATTCGATGAACAGCGGCAGAATATATACAATCGTTGTAGCATCGAACAATAAACTTAAAGAGGAGAGAAGAGTACTATGAGCATCAGAAACGCAATCTTATCCGGTGCGGTCGCTGCCACAGCCGCACTCATACCTTTCAGCGCCAATGCTGCAGAGGTCAAGAAAATTGGTCTGGCGGTACCCAATCTGGCAGCAAACTACTTCATCCAGATTCAGGAATCTGTTGAAGAGCATGCTAAATCTCTTGGCATTGAAGTCATCACAGTGAATGCCAACAATGACAGCGCTACGCAAGTAAGTCAGGTGCAGGATTTGTTGACGCAAAACATCGACGCCTTCATCTACATCCCTGCTGGTGCAGCTGCTGCCACAGTTCCTACCCGCCTGGCACGGGCCGCCGGTATCCCAGTTGTCAATGTTGATCGAAATGCCGAAGACCCGGGAGACACATTCATTGCGGGTGAAGGCATCAAATCTGCGTATGAAGTGTGCAGTCATCTTATCGATCTGGCTGACGGTAAAGGCGAGATGCTGATGGTGCATGGCCAAAAAGGTGTGACACCAGAGGTTAATCGTACTCAGGGTTGCATGCAGGCAATCGATGAGCACGAAGGCGTTAGCCTCGTTGGACAACAGTGGAGCGAGCGTTGGTCACAGGACGAAGGGTTTGCCATTACTCAGAACCTGCTTCAGGCTAATCCAGATGTGAACATCATATTTGGTCAGGCCGATGGATTGGCAATGGGTGCTGCGAAAGCAGCGGCAGCCTCTGGTTCTTCACAGAAAATCTTTGTCGGCGGCTACGATGGAGACACCGGAGCATTGCTGGCTCTGCGTGACGGCGTATTCGATGTCACTGCGACTCAAAGCACGCGCACAATGGGTCGTTTGGCAGTGGATTCAGCCATCTCCCTGGCCGCGGGTGAAGATGTCCCTGCTGAGCAGATCATCGATGCGGTACTGACAACACAAGAAAATGTTGCGCAGTTCATCGAGAATCACCCCTAGCGCCAGGTAGCACCAAACTAAAAACGCGACGTGCTGTTATTGCAGCGCAGGCGGTAATCTGAACGAATTGTACCGTTGATTCCTGCCGGCGCAGTAATGGTGCACATCAGGTGACTGGTGCCTTGTCATCCCCAATTTGACTGGCGCTTTGTCATCCCCGCAAAGGTGGGGATCCATGGCTCGATACGTATGGATTCCCGCTTACACGAAAATAACGGATGGTCAGTCGTCGTTATTGTTCCCAAATTTGTAGATCCCCCAATAACCCCATGGTGTGCCATCAACGACTTGAACGACAGAAGCCAGCCACTGCTTTCCCTGCGTGACATTCGCAAGAGTTTCGGGCCCACTGAAGTACTTCATGGAATCGATCTGGATATTCATGCCGGGGAAGTGGTGGCATTGCTTGGCGAGAACGGCGCTGGTAAATCGACGCTGTCCAACATCATGGCCGGCGGGCTTTCACCCAGCTACGGACAGATGAGCTGGATGGGATCCCACTACGACCCTACCAGTCCGCGTGAGGCCATTGATACAGGCGTCGGCCTTATACATCAGGAGCTTCGACTACTGGAGCACCTCACCATTGCAGAGAATGTATTTGTGGGTCGTTGGCCAAAGCGTGCCGGCATTGTCAACAGAAAGCTCATGGAGCAGCAGGCACATGCACAACTTGAACGGCTTGGCCTGGATATAGCCGCATCGCGTCTGGTGAAGGGATTGTCTACCGCGAACCAACAGCTTATCGAGATTGCCAAAGCACTTGCATTGAACGCAAGACTACTCATTCTCGATGAGCCCACTGCAGCACTGGGCGGTGCAGAGACTGAGCTGTTGTTCAAACAGATCGACCAACTGAAAACAGAGGGCGTTGGACTGGTCTACATCTCCCACCGCCTTGAAGAAATTCGAAAAATTTCAGATCGTATTGTCGTCATGCGTGATGGCGACAAAGTACAGGAATTTGATAGCGGCAACGTTCCCGTGCGCACCATTGTCGAGAGCATGGTGGGACGAAGCCTCGACCGTATGTTTCCAGCGATACCGAAGCCAAGTGATAATGTTTGTCTGGAGGTCTCCAACTTGAGCTCCGCCAACGGCACCTTTACTGATGTAAGCTTTAGTGTCAATAAGGGAGAAGTCCTCGGTATTGCGGGACTTGTTGGAGCAGGTCGCACAGAACTTGTTCGCGCCATCACAGGCGCCGACCCGATTGCCAACGGTCATATTCTGTTGGATGGCAAGAAAATCCGAATGAATTCTCCACGTGACTCCATTCGAAAACGAATAGTCATGGTGCCTGAAGACAGGAAGTTACAGGGGCTGATTCTTGAACATTCGATTGCTGACAACATTGCGTATGCAAACTTTGAAGAAGTATCCCGAATTGGCATTGTCAGCAATAAAAATGTTGCTGACTTTGCCGACACATCCATTTCCCGATTCGGCGTTAAAGGTCGAGCACTTCAACGTGCCGATGAGATGTCTGGTGGTAACCAGCAAAAGGTCATTCTTGCCAAGTGGCTGGCCAAAGACCCCGCGGTAGTTATTCTGGATGAACCGACGCGAGGTATTGACGTTGGTGCGCGTTCATCAATTTACGACATCATTGTTGAACTGGCTAACAGAGGTATCGCTGTCATTGTGGTGAGTTCTGATCTTGAAGAGGTGTTGGGCGTATCCAACCGAATCATGGTCATGGCGCAAGGACGAACGGCCGGTATCCTTGATCGTGATGCGGCAAACGATGTATCTGTTATGGAGCTGGCAACACAATGAAATTAATTCCCGGAACAAACTTGAGCAATCGTTACCGCAACAGGTAGTTACAGCAGTTAGTCAATAAATTTCAGCGGAAATACATTTACAGATTGAGGCAATTCCATGACAGATTTCATGCTAGACGCACCTTCCCTGTTTGACCTGTCGGGAAAAGTGGCGTTGGTAACCGGCGCAGGTAGTGGCATAGGCCAGTGCATGGCACTAGGCCTGGCGCAATGCGGAGCTGACGTAGCCTGCCTCGATCGTCGTGATGACGGTGGTCTGGAAGTCACCGCCAAGATGATTAAAGACGCAGGTAGAAATACACTCTCACTACAGGCAGATGTGACCCGGCGCGATACGCTTGATGATGCAGTTGCACAAACCGAGAAACAACTTGGACCACTGGGGATAGCAGTGAACGCGGCAGGCATAGCCAATGCAAATCCTGCCGAAACCATGAGTGAGGAGCAATTTCAGACGCTCATTGATATTAATCTCAAAGGCGTGTTCTTTTCCTGTCAGGCGGAAGCCACAGCCATGCTACGTCACGGCAAAGGCTCGATTATCAATATTGGTTCCATGTCCGGTGTAATTAGTAACCGTGGGCTTGAACAATGCCATTACAACGCATCCAAGGCAGGGGTAATCCACATGGGAAAAAGCATGGCCATGGAATGGGTCGGTCGCGGTGTACGCGTCAACTCGATAAGCCCGGGTTACACCGCCACACCAATGAATACACGCCCGGAAATGGTTCACCAGACACGTGAGTTCGAGAGCCAGACACCCATGGCCCGCATGGCATCCGTGACCGAAATGGTAGGGCCGGCTGTATTTCTGGCAAGCGATGCTTCTTCGTACTGTACCGGTGTCGATCTGCTGGTCGATGGTGGATTTTGCTGCTGGTAGCCTGTCCGCACCAGTTTCGGCACACACTGTCCAGAAATTATTATCAACGGACCAAACAGAGTTATATCGATGAAGCGATTTAAAGGCAAGGTAGTTGTTGTCACAGGCGGTAATAAAGGCATTGGCTATGCTATGGCAGAACGCTTCGCACAGGAAGGTGCGAGTGTTGCTATTGCCTCTATAGAAGAACAAGTGCACGATGCTGCCGCGACCCTGAGCAGTGCAACCGGTGCTAACGTTATGCCGGTTGTCAGTGATGTTTCGAACCTGACTGATGTTAAAAATCTTTATGAGTCGGTGAATCAGGAATTGGGCAGTATCGATATATCCATACAGAACGCAGGCATAATCACTATTGCCAAGGTAGAGGATCTCACTGAACAGGAGTGGGATGCCACAATGGATATCAACACCAAAGGAGTTTTCCTGTGTTGCCAGGAAGCTATTCGCTACATGCGAAAAAACGGTAATGGCGGTAGGCTCATCAACACCGCATCAGGCCAGGCACGTGATGGCTTCATCTATACACCTCACTATGCTGCTTCCAAATTTGGCGTGATGGGTCTTTCCCAGAGCCTTGCCAAAGAAGTTGCCGCCGATGGCATCACCGTTAACGCCATCTGTCCCGGAATTATTACAACCGACATGTGGGACTATAACGACAGAGTATGGGGAGAGATGCTGGGTGACTATGGTCCGGGAGAGCTTATGGCAGAATGGGTACAGAACATTCCCATGAAACGTGCCGGTGAAGGCAAGGATGTTGCCGGGCTTGTGTCATTTCTAGCCAGCGACGATGCCTCTTACATTACCGGCCAGACGATCAACGTATGCGGTGGCTTAATTATGTCGTGAGCTAATGCGTGACTTACCAAACTGACTCATCCATATCAATGTGTTTTCTCAAGACTCAATGATCTGACGAGAAATCCAGAAATACTACCGATAACGGTCCAGGTGGTCCTGCAGCGCATACCACTTGACCGCCATGCTGACGCCCGCTCGATGAAAGCGATGCATCGCAAACGTAGCAGGGCTTGACAATGGAAATCCGGTGGAAGAAGAATCTCCCTTGACAACGTAGCGGGCTAGCTCACGACCCATCATCGTCCCCATACCAACACCGCGACCATTGAAGCCCATTCCGGCAATGAGACCCGGCTCAACCTCGTGCATGAATGGCAGCCCGGATTTTGTGACCGCAAGACGCCCCCCCCAATGGTAGTCCCATCCAATACCCTCAAGCTGTGGAAATACGTTAAGCGCGCGCTGTTTGACTGCATCAAAATCCTCCACCCGAAAATTGTCTCGCGTTGGCCCATGATCGCCGACGCATAGTCGGCCATCGCGGTCGTAACGCATGTAGAGAATCAAACGGCGCTTGTCGACAAACGTAACCTCATCGGGCAAGATGGATTTACGCAGATTATCGGTTAACGGGGCGGTAGCTGCGAGGATGCTTCGCACCGGAACAACCTTGGACGACAAGCCTTTGAGCGGCCCCGTTGGCTGCGGCTTCGTGTAGCCATTGGTGCAGATCAATACTCGGTTGGCCATAAGCTGCCCGTCGGCTGTGGATAGACGCCACTGATCACCAACTCTCTCGATACCTGTCACGCCACTCTGATCATGTATCGTTACTCCCTGCTCCAACGCTACCCGGGCCAGTTCGCGAGTGTAAGAAAGTGGCTGTACAGATCCTGCAGACTCACAAAACAGCCCTCCAGCGTACCCATTAGCCCCGCTGCGGGCAGCAAATTCGTCTGTATCAAGGACAGTGAATACTTTGCGGTGCGCGTTGTAGTCGTTAGCCATGACCTGTTGAGATTGCCCTATTGTTTTATTGGCTGCGGCTTGCACCCAGCCATTCTGAACAGCATCGCATTGCAGATCATATTCCTTGACAAGGTCGAACACTGTTTGCGGGGTGTTGAGCACCAGTTCTATCAACCGCAAACCCTGACCGCGTCCAAAGTGCTTCAGCAACTGTGCAGGACCAGCATTGAGCCCGAGGTTTACCTGCCCGCCTGCCCTGCCCGAGGCTCCGAATCCGATCGTGGCAGCCTCCAGAACCATTACCGAGATTCCATGACGAGACAACTCAAGAGCCGCGCTCAGCCCCGTCAAACCTGCACCAACAATGGCGACATCTGCGCGAGATGAATCACCTAAAGGCTCTACCTGTGGCGCAGCTGGTGCCGTTGCCATCCACAAGGCATCGTTTGCGCCATCGATCGGAAATCTATCGTTCATGGGTCTGCACTTCAGCTATCTGGCCTGGCATACATCAGCCAGAGTTCGCATTGGATTAGTCTTCTCCTGGTGCAATGGAAATTCACGATAGGCATTGCCAAGGACAGCTTCACTAACGTTATACCAGTCTTCATTGTGACACGGCAAATCGATACTCAAATATCTTTTCATAGTCGGAAAGTTACCAGGGAATCTCCTGACCTTCGAAGTCCAGAAATCGCCCGGTATCCTCTATGGTCAATGCCTCAATGACCTTGAGGAGCCCGGCTGCGCTCTCAATAGTGCCAACAGCAGCATCACTACCTCCCATGTCGGTTCTTACCCAGCCAGGGTGCAACATGCACACGGTAACGCCCCGGGCTTTCCATTCCAGAGCTAGAGTTCTCATGGCCATATTGGCTGCCGCCTTGGAACTGCGGTAGGACACACGATCGCTACGCGCACGTTCCATTGAACCCATTTGACTGGTCAATGTAATCAGACGCGGCGAGGAAGAGGCATCAAGATGCGAGGCAAACGCCACTGAAACGCGCCATGGAGCAATGGCATTGACCACGAAGGAGCTTATCCACTCATCGTAATCCATATCGTTAACTGATTGCCGCTCGGCCATGACACCTGCGTTGTTAACCAATACGTCAAGCACTAATGAATCCAGACGTTCAGCTAATGCCAATGTCGCTGAAGCATCAGTGACATCAAGCTCATAGACATCCAGAGATCCGACAAGAGACGACAGCTCATTTGCTGTTGAGAGGCTTCGGCAAGTAGCGATCACGCGATGGCCCTGCGCAAGCACTTGACGTGTCATTTCCAGACCAATACCTCGATTAGCGCCAGTAATCAGATACGTTGTCATGTTTCAAATCCAGATCGAGGATGGAAAATTGTACGTCACTCAGTAAAAAGGCCCACACCGACTATCCGGTGAGGGCCTTCTGACATCAACGTGCTAGTACAGATTGGTATGATCTATGCCGGTGCTGGCCATACGAAGCCAGGGTGCAATCCCTCATGTACCGGAAGTCCATCATCGGGCCGCGCAACACCACTTGCCGGGTCATAAAATGCATGGTAGGTGGCTGCCAGGTTGTCTGAATTGTAGCCCATAAGATTCGGTACAATGGCGCGAACGCGGCGTTCTTTATCATCCAGCATTATTGGTGTGCCGCATGTTCCGCATGTACACAGTTCAAGGGGGCCATCGGGGTTGTCAGCATTGAACGGCTGACGCTTCAGATTCTCAGGATGGTCAACGATCACATCGCCATGATTAAAAAACACAACGTGGGTTGTGTCCTGCCCGGTCACATTCTTGCACACAGAACAGTGGCATGTGTGCTTATCAATCGGGTCATTATCCGAATGTGTATGGATATGATCGCATCCACCAGAATACGTGTGGGACATAGCTATTCTCCTTATTTATAGTTTGCCAGCTTGAACTGTTCATGGAAGCGAAACTTTCGCACTAGAAAGCTGTTTTACCGGACCGATATGATTCAAAACAGTCCTGTACTATTTCCTGCACAGGCGCATTATCAAGGCTAGCCTTTAAGCTAGGCAAGATTCTCTTCACAAAACGCAGGTGCGGAAAAGCATAATATTTCCATAGTGAGTCCACGCCAGATTGACGGCTCAGCCCCAAGATACAACACAAGAGACTGAGCCCCAACACCATACGCTAAGTAGCATGCTTTTGGTGCAGGCACACGATTTCTACCGTATTCGTGAGTGATCGTCAACGTGGTTTTACGCTAGCCGTATTAGACAGCGTTACGTCAGATTAGAGCGTGAAACTCTCTGTCACCAACAGCCCAGAAAAAACCTGCTAACGCCAGAGGCCGGCTTGCGAGGCCATTGTGTGAGGATTTTCATAACCTGGCATACAACAAACGGGCAAAAAGTCATGTGATTCCAGACTCGGCCGTTACTCACGCTGACGGTAGAAAAACCGAAGTCAATTCTCAAACGACAGGCAGCGATTTGCGCGGGGGACATACACCATTCTTTTACACTGAACAGGGAGTTTTGAAGTGCAGAAGTTTAGTTTGCGCAAGTACTACGCAATTGCAAGTCTGCTGGGTATTGCGACGGTCACCGTCAGTTAATCCTGGTTCTCCCGCAATGAGGCAATAAATAATCTGCTGGAACATCAAGCGTACGCAAACGAAGACATAACCAACAGCTTTGCTAATTCTGTATGGCCTCATTTCATTGAATTTGTTGGCCCCTTATCACTTAGTGCCGCACACACCAGTTTGCATAAGGAAAAAGAATTCGAGCGACTCTCGACAATCACCAAGGCACAGATGCGACATACCCATGTCGTCAAAGGCAAGATCTATAACCTTGCAGGCCTGACGGTTTTCTCGACAGATCCAACACAGATCGGAGAAGACAAAAGTGACAATCCAGCCTTCCTGTCCGCACTCAGCGGCACGGTGGTTTCTGATATAACCTTCAGGGATCGATTCGATGCCCTCGAACAGACCATCGTAGACAGAAATCTCATAGCCTCTTATGTTCCGATACGAGAGACTCAGGAAGGACCCATAATAGCCGTCTTTGAGGTTTAATCGGATGTCACATCACTGGTGCAAAGACTGGATGCCACGCAGAACACCATTGTGACATCTATAACACTATCCCTGACAATCTTGTATTTGTTCCTTTACTTCATGGTTCACTGTGCACATGGCGTTATGAGCCATCAGGAAAAAATTCGCCAGGCAAATGAGGACAAATTCAGACAACAGGCATTCACCGATTTATTAACTCATCTACCTAACAGAAATCAGTTTATCGAAGATATTGCACTAGCCACCACACAATCGACACAAAAGAGTACGCAAGGTGCATTGTTGTTTCTTGATCTCGACCGCTTCAAACTCATTAACAACAGTCTGGGACATGACGCAGGTGATCAACTGCTACGCATCGTCTCATCCCGAAATCAAGAGTGCACCCGACAAGACGACACCTGCTATCGCATCAGTGGAGACGAGTTCATCGTGTTAATGCAGAACTTGGAAAACGCAGACGACTCTGCAAACCTTGCGAACAGAATCATGAGCAGAATCAATGAACCGGTCACTCTTGGGGATCAGGAAATCCTTGTTAATGTCAGTATCGGCATAACCTGCTTCAATAACAGCGAAAAGCATATCGATGATCTGGTTAAAGAAGCGGATACAGCCATGTACCGTGCCAAGCAGAGCGCTGGCAATAGTTTTGAGGTCTATACTCCTGATCTGAACATGGTTATCGGTGAAACCCTGCAGATCGAAACAAAGCTGCAACGCGCCATAAAGAGCAATCAGTTTGTCTTGCATTACCAGCCCAAGGTAGATACAGTCACTCGTAATATCAGAAGTGTTGAAGCATTACTGCGTTGGCAACACCCGGAGAACGGCTTAACACCTCCGGAGCAGTTTATGACCATCCTTGAGGAGACTGGACTGATCATCACAGTCGGACGCTGGGTATTACTTGAGGCTTGTCGGCAGGCTCAAAGCTGGGTAGATGATGGCTTAAACCCAATCAGAATCTCGGTCAATATATCCAAAAGACAGTTTCACGACAAAAATCTAGTGTCAACTGTGAAGGAAGTGCTGGATGAGACGGGTCTTAATGCGCAATATCTGGAACTGGAAATGTCTGAAAGAACGTTCATCGAAGATACCGAATTTTCCACTAGCGTGATGCTGGAACTCAAAGCGCTTGGTGTCATGCTAGCTATTGATGATTTCGGCTCTGGCTATTCTTCACTAAAATATCTCAGGCAATTACCCATCGACTATCTGAAAATAGATCGATCCGGCATAAAGGATATGGCCAAAAACGACAAGGATGAATCCCTTTTGGCGGCCATTGCAGCAATGGCACGTAGTTTGAGCGTGAAGATGATTGCTGAGGGCATAGAGGATGAGGCGCAGTTCAACCTGTTTCAGGAAAAAGGATGCGACGAACTTCAAGGCTTCTTGTTCAGCCAACCGTTACCTGCTAAAGATTTCTAGGGCCGGTACCTTCCTGGGTCCCAACGAAAAGCCAGCTAAAGCAAGAACCAGTACAATTAGCGCGTGCCATCCGTACTGAGGAATATGCTTATTCCAAAATAGTATTTCACGCGACGCTAGTAATTACCGACACTGATGTCCAGGTTAACTCAGGACAAAAGGCATGTCAGTCGCTAGTCAGCATATCCGCTCTTCGGATAGCCATTCACACTCAGAGCTTAATATCGATTCTACCCTGGCATGCCTTGAATGTGAGCTGGCAACGGCTTGCAAGCCAGTGGCGAGTACAAAATTCAGCCCTGACTCTGCCGTATTTCTGCACATGCTAACCAGCGTCCTACCCGACATTCCCGTTATCTGGGTGGATACAGGCTACAACACTCGCGATACACTGGAATTTGCAGCGTACTTGAGATCAGCCCTTGATCTTAATCTGATGACCTATCGCCCCGAAAATTCCCATCCAATGCCCCCCCCGGAACTCGATACGCCAGAACACGACTCGTTTACATTAGCCATGAAGCTTGCACCATTCCAGCGAGCTATCGAAGAGCTGAAACCAGACATCTGGTTATCGTCAATACGAAGGTTCCAGTCAATTCATCGTTCAACACTCACAGCGCGAGAGGTGGTCAAGCCCGGACTGGTCAAGTCGTACCCTATGCTCGAGTGGTCCGCTGACGACGTTGAGCACTATCGACATAAACATGCACTGCCACTAGGGCCCGAGGTATACGACCCAACAAAAGGATTGCCCCTTCGAGAGTGTGGGCTACACACAAAACGGTGGTGTTCAGTAGAGTCAAGCTGACAAACCGGCACAGTATAAGCGCAACTATTATGCTTCTATCTTTGTTTGCCAAACAACTGAGCCAGGATCATAAGCAAAGTGGTTACGACGATCATTACGGTGGAGATAGCTGCAATGGTGGGATCAATCTGATCCCGTAATGCATTGAACATATTGCGAGTCAACGTAGCGTTATCTCCACCTGAGATAAACATCGCTACCACGACCTCATCAAACGATGTGAGGAAGGCCAGCAACGCACTGGTCACAACTGCGAATCGAATCTGAGGCAATGTAATCGTGAAAAATGCCTGAATTCGTGAAGCGCCAAGACTGCGCGCCGCCAATTCCTGGTTCATATCGTAGCTTTTCAGGGCCGAGCCAATCACGATGATCACCAGAGGCAATGCCAGTATGGTGTGCGCCATTACCAAGCCTGACAATGTATAAAGGATATTCATCTTGGCATAAACATAAAAAGCCCCAACCGCTATCAATATCAAAGGTACCATCATGGGTGCAATGAGCAAGGTAAACAGTATTTTTATGAATCGCACACGTGTTGTGTGCAAACCATACGCTGCCATGACGCCAATCGGTGTGGCTACCAGCATGGTAAGCGTCGCCGCTTTAAAGGATGCGCGCGTTGCGGCCATCCATTCACTAGATCCGAAGTAATGTCGGTACCATCGCAGCGACCAGTTCTCCGGTGGAAATTCCAGGTATTGAGAATCCGAGAACGACATAGGAATGACAATGAGCGTGGGCGTAACCAACAACATCATCACGATCACCGAAAATATATAAAGCCACAGTCGTTGAGCGTGCGTTACTTGTGTGTCAGAAGCACTGCGAGATAACCAGGACAGCATTAATGCCCCCCTCCAGTCAGCTTGTCGAGACGAATGAAGCGCGAGGAAATCCATAGCACCAATACTGTCAACACCAACAGCACAACACCCAGCGCGCTGGCGGCTCCCCAGTTGACAAACAGCTCGATGTTAGAGGCAATTTTCATCGAAACCATGATGACTTTCCCACCACCCAATACGGCTGGTGTGACGTAAAAACCCAGGCAGAGTATGAAGACCATCAACGAACCTGCAACCAGTCCCGGCGCAGATAACGGAAAAAACACCGTCCAGAAGGCACGCTTTGGACTTGCGCCCAGACTGGCAGCTGCCTTCAGGTAATCTTTATCAATAGCCAACATCGAGTTGTAAAGCGGCAACACCAGAAACGGCAACATGATATGTACCATTCCTATCAAGGTACCTGAGAGGTTATGAACAATTTTCACAGGCTCATCCCACAAACCGAATTCCATACCCCAGGTATTCACCAATCCACGTTTTTGCAGCAACACCAGCCATGCATAGGTACGAACGAGCAAGGAAGTCCAGAAGGGTAATAGGACGGTTATCAGGCAAAGGTTTGCTAATCGTCGGGGCAATTGAGAGAAAAAATAGGCCAGAGGATAACCGATCAATACACAAATCAGCGTGGTCATGACACTGACTTCAAATGTCGTTACCAGTATACGTCGATACGATTTTCGCTCGAGCATACGCTCATAATTTTCCAGCGAGAATTCACCACTCACACCAATGAATGACAGGTAGAACAACCAGAGCACCGGAATGACGAGAATCAGTACAATCAACAGGACAGCCGGAGAACACAGACCGAGCAGGCCCAAACGTTCGCGCCGAGCATCACTGCGTAGTTGTCTGACGTGAGTCTCACGGAACGCGGCAGTAATCAACACGCACTCCCTACGTCGATGTATGCCACATTCATCGACGGTCCAATCCGGAATGACCCGGTTCATCAACAATCAGCATTGCGTCATCGCGATGAACCCCAAGCCGAACTAACGCACCTGCCTCGGGTAGCGAGCTGATGGTATTTCCCAGCACCATGCCTCTGACACTGAGCTTTGCCCCATCCTGCAAGGTGACATACAACAGGTAAGTATCACCCTGGTACACCACATTGTTGACTGTAGCCTCCAGAATATTCATCTCAGGCTCATCATCAGTGACAACACTGACCCGTTCTGGTCGAATCAGCAGATGTAGATCCCCTCTGTCAGGCACTGGCGTTTTTGTCTTCACAGACTTACCACCATACAGAGCGTCCTTGCCGGAACGCGTAAGCGGTAGGAATGTTGAATCACCGATAAAATCTGCAACGAAACGATTTGCAGGCTGATTATATAGTGTGGCTGGATCAGCCAACTGTTTAACCTGACCATCGTTGATCACAGCAATCCTGTCAGACATCGTCAAGGCTTCACGCTGGTCATGCGTCACGTACACTGTTGTCATACCAAGGGTATCGTGCAGTTCGCGTAGTTCAATCTGCATGCGATCCCGCAGCTTCTTGTCAAGCGCTGAGAGAGGCTCATCCATTAACAATATCCGCGGTTCAAATACAATGGCACGTGCCAAAGCGACGCGTTGCCGTTGTCCTCCTGAAAGCTGGTGTACACCTCGGTCACCAAATCCACCCAGCTGCACTGTCTCCAGCGCCCGCTCGACCCGCTGCTTCGCCTCCAGCTTGTCAACCTTTCTCAGCCGCAAGGGATAGCTCACATTCCCCGCTACACTCATGTGAGGAAACAAGGCATAGTTCTGAAATACCATGCCGACGTTGCGCTTGTGCGGCGCTGTTCTGATGACCTCCTGCTCGCCAAACATCAGACTGCCGCTATCGGGCCGGGTAAAACCTGCCAACACCATCAACAGCGTTGTCTTGCCGGAACCGGACGGTCCCAGCAAGGTCAGAAACTCCCCACTCCTGACATCGATACTGACGTTGTTCAGCGCATACACGTCACCATACGTTTTAGTTACCGATTGAATGGCTATGGGGAGCGCCTTGTCACGCAGATCAGACACGTGCGTTCACCATCAGGTATCGTTTTCCAATATAGGTATCAGAAAACCCATTGACCAACGCCAAAGACGTCAGTAACAGGAACTCCTTTAATAACCACCGGCCTTGTAAAAGTGCAACACCATTGATGGCTGGAAAACACTTCATTACTCAGTCAGCATCTCTTCATACAGTTCAGCCGCGACTGTTTCCCACTGACCATACCACTCGATACTCACCGGCAATTGCAAGGCCGCATTTTCAGGATGAGAAGGCAGCGATAACGCTACAGCCTTGTCGATAACGCCCAGATCGTAGGCAGCCTTATTGGTAGGCCCATAAGTAATATATTTTGGAAGATTGGCCTGATACTCAGCTTTGGATATCTCAGATAGAAACATCATCGCCGTTTCCTTGTTGGGGGCTCCCTTCGGAATTGCAAAACAATCGTAGTCCAGCAAGGCTTCGTTGAAGTTGTAGGCAACATTAGCACCGTCTTTTTTGGCATTGTCAAACCGACCGTTCCATCCTGTAGTCATGTCTACCTCACCATCCTTCATAAGCTGCGCATGTTGCGCACCAGAGCTCCAGAAAACATCGATATGATCCTTCAATTCACGAATCTTGTCGATGGCCCGTTCAATTCCCTCCTCCGAATTCAGTACCGTATAAACATCGTCCATGGCCACACCGTCAGCAAGCAACGCTGGCTCCAGAGCACCGGCAACCTTACTCCGATAGGCGCGTTTACCAGGAAATTTTTCGGTGTCCCAGAAGTCAGCCCAACTCTGTGGGCCCGTATCACCATAGGTATCAGTGTTCCATGCAAATACTGTTGAAAATACATCACCACCCACGCAATGCGCTGTCTTGAGCGTGGGATAGAACGTCGATACATCAATGATGTCGTAGTCCAGCTCCTCAAGTAGTCCCTCGGCCGCGGCCCTCGCTGCGGAGCCAGAACCACTGGCTACTATGTCCAGCGTGACAGCCCCCGTCTGAACCTGCAGGCGCACATCGGACATACCTCCGTAAGTCTCCTCTTTCACGACAATACCGGTTGCCGCTGACGCAGGTTGGAACAAGGCTTTGCTCTGCGCCTCCTGATACGACCCACCCCAGGAAGCAATCGTCACTGTCTTCTCTTGCGCATGAGCACTTACGCTGAAAGCACACGATATCAACGCTGTGTAAAATATGGACTTCATTTTCATCACTTTCTCCTGTTATTAGAAATGGCGGATCCATATTGCACAGACCCGTTGTCTTTACAGCATTTATAAATTCGATTAGCTACGTGCCCGACATTGGCTGCAGGCTTTCATGAATAGTCAAGAACCATCAAATCATGCATATTGCCGAGTCTCCCAGCGATCTCGCAAGCGATACCACGCTACTACCGGAGGTAAAAACCACGGCCTGCCCTTGTACAGCGGCCGTGTAGGAAACGGTAGGTCGTCAAATGCCGTCACACCCAGCTCCAGACCTAACACTTTCTGCCCCAACCGCATACCAAGATAGCTGGCCATGGATACTCCGGAGCCGCAATAACACATGGCATAGTGAACACCCTCGTGCACTCCCGTATGCGCCCTTTCATCAAAACTGTATGCCACTTTCCCGGACCATGAATGCGTGATAGCCACATCGCGCAACTCGGGAAAAAGGCGACACATCTGTTGCTGCAATCGTTGTGCGCTCAGTTTGTGATCTATCTCGCCAGACGATACACGGCCACCGAAAACGATTCGCTTCCTATCTGTTGATGCTCGATAATAGTAAACCACCTTGCAGGTATCGCTGACTATCCGGTTCTTCGGAAACAGCCTGTCCATCTGCTCTGGCGGTAACGGTTCGGTGGCAATGATATAGCTGCCAATCGGGATTGCCCGTCGTTGCAACCACGGAGTGACACTACCCGTGTACCCATTGGTAGCAACAATGACGTTTTCCGCTCGCGTCATTCCACGTTCGGTGGTAACGTCGAATCCAGTGGTTTTTCGCTCAATTTTCAAAGCGGCACATTCTGAAACCACACAGGCGCCTGCCTCACACGCACGCTCCAGCAGTCCTCGATGGTATCTGGCCGGGTGCAGACTTGCATGTTGTGTAAACACCAGCCCTCCGTGATAAGCATCAGTACCAAGCTCTTCACGCTGCTCAGCACTCGATACGGCATGGACATCAATGCCTTCTTCGCACAGAGCATCCACATCCCGCAAAAGCTCCTGAAAATGTGCTGGGGTATGAGCGGCATGGAAACGCCCACAACGTTGGAAATCACAATCGATTTTCTCGTCACGTATTCGCGATTCGATCCATTGCAGGGCGTTGGCACCTTCGGCACGAA
Organism: Granulosicoccus sp.; assembly: GCA_045106195.1. GTDB lineage: Bacteria > Pseudomonadota > Gammaproteobacteria > Granulosicoccales > Granulosicoccaceae > Granulosicoccus. Next base: position 122,779 of record JBGCEH010000019.1, on the reverse strand, counting down.
TAGCCCTGGCCCGATCACCACCAAATTTTGCTGAAAGAGCGTCTAGCGAAGGCTTTACACTGGTACTGATCTGCCCGCCGTTTTTCGTGCTGCAGCCCGCACCCGGCACGCCTGAATCGATAAGAAGCGTCGAAAGCCCTCCTCTAGCACACTCCAATGCAGCATTGAGTCCCGTGTAACCGGCACCGATGATCATTACATCAACGCTTGCAGGTAGCCGCACAACGTCACCTGCAGCCCATGCCGAGACATCATCCAGCCACAAAGCGCTTTCTTTCAAGTCTGGAAGGGTCACTGACATGGTTTGCTCGAAAGACAAAGACTGGTACTAAACTGTTATGAATTACGGATAAAGTCAATTAAATATCAATTATTAGTTTATAAATATAATTTATGTATAACCGGTGCGGGCTAACCCAGTGCATTTAAAATTCAGACAGTTGCAGATGTTCAGTGTGTTGATGGAGGCAGGATCAGTGTCTCGCGCAGCCGAGCGGCTCAATCTGACGCAACCTGCTGTCAGTATTGCGTTGTCTAATCTGGAAAGTGAGATCGGTTTCCGTCTGTTCAATCGTAGCAAAGGCTATTTCGAGCCCACGAGCGATGCCTTGTTGCTGAGCAACGAGGTTGAACAAAGCCTGTTGGCCATGTCAAGAGTAGAACGCCGTGCCCTGGAAATAAGGACAGGCACAACCGGGAGCGTGGCGATTGCCAGCAATGGCGCTGCGGCGATCAATCTGCTGCCGACATTGATCGCCGATTTTCATCAGCAGCATTCTGGCATTCATGTGGATTTAAAGATCAGAAGCTCCCGGCAGATTGCCGCATGGGTTGCTGGTAATCAGGTGGATATCGGCCTTATAGACGCACCAGTCCCGGTTGCCGGTGTTCATAGCACCATCTACCGAATGCCGTGCGTCTGTATTATGCAAAGTGAAGATCCATTGCTAAAGCACGACGTAATCCGACCACGTATGCTCGATTCTCGCTCTGTTGTAGCCATCACCGGAAACCACAGTATCGACCAGCAACTGGATAGTCTGTGCACACGCCATAATGTTAAAATTGATCGCCGTGTATCCAGCTATTACTTCGCCATTGCCCGAAATATGGTCAGAGCAGGAGCTGGGGTAGCGCTGATAGACCCTGTCAACGGCAAGGCTGAGCTTGGAGACCATGTGCAATGGCGATATTTCGAACCCTCTATACATTATGAGCTTGCATTGATAACACCACGAGAACCGATAAAAAATCAGGCAGCCGAACGATTGCACGCTGAATTGGACAAATGTTTATGCGATACAGAGAAAGTTAAAAAATTCGATGGCAGTTGATCGGTCAATAACAAGCTTAATTGCACATATTTCAACGCTGTTAGAAGAACATGATAGCGACATAGCTAACAGGGCTGTTGCTGAACTGAAAGTCGCTATTAAATGCCCCGTTGTCAAATCACCCCAGCGTGTTGCCCAGTGCGAAGCGCTGGATGCCATGCTGATCAATCCATTTTCACATCACATGTTGCCGCTTGCCAACGCTCAACACGGAATACATTGGGCAGGTTCGGGGGGCGCGGCCAAACCCGAAGCAGTACAGAACCGTCTGGCGTTCGCAGAGCTAGTTGGTCCTGGTGGCATGATCCGCAACCCGCATTGCCGGGTGGGTTTATTTCTACAGTGCGCTCAAACGACCTACCCGGTGCACAGGCATGCGGCGGAAGAGCTGTACCTTGTGCTTGGCGGTACCGCTCACTGGCAAAGCGATTCGATGGGTGCACGCTTTCATACACCCGGAAATTTTATTCACCATGCAAGCTGGGAAACCCACTCGATGACGACCGCGAATGAACCCTTGCTGGCAGTCTGGTGCTGGACAGGCGATATACGTTTTGACCAGTATGAAATCGAAAGCCCCTGATCTCAATCCTGCGAACCGGAATCACAATGTATAACAGCACGATAAAGTGCCGGGCTTTCAGGAAATTGAGAACGCCAACATGTGCTCGACCAGAATATCCAGTGAATCAATCACGGGCACTGAATCAGACACCGTATCCGCTATCAGGGAGAATTCAGAACACCCGATCAAAAGGCAGTTCGCACCTTGCTGCCGACAGTCTATCGCGGCATCATTCAGTGTCTCGCTATCCTGAGCAGTTGCGCCCTTCGATTTAATCCGACGAATCGACGATAACATCCGCTCGGCCTTTTTAGAATAAACAACCTTCAGGCCGTAGTCGGCAAACGCATGCTTGAACAAGTTGATCTCTTGCGTTGCAGGTGATGCCAACATGCCGACGACAGCACCGTTACCCATTGATCGCAGGATGGCCTCCCCAGACAAGCTGATCATATTCAACAAGGGGATATCGACTGCGGCTGTAATCTGAGGCGCATAGAAATGTGCTGTATTGCATGGCATAGCCAGTGCCAAAGCACCGGCCTTCTCCAACGTTCTTGCCATGTCGGCTAACACCGGACCCGGATCACAACCCTGTTTTTTCAGTATCCAGTCCAGTCGTGATGGAATCTGGGGGTTCATATCAATCAACAGCGGCACATGCGAAGCATCATCGTCAGCGGCAATGCCGGACACCAACCGTTGCTGTAACAATATGGTGGCTTGCGGCCCCATACCGCCAAGCACACCAATGCGTTTAATGCTGCTCATCTATCAATCAGTTTGCTGCATCACCGGTCCAGCGACCGGAGAAATCAAACGCTGAGTCGTAGCCAAACAAGGCAACTGCGCCACCGGTGTGTAGAAACACAACTCGCTCATCCTTGCTGAAGTGCCCTTTCCTGATCAGATCAATAAAACCTGCAGCACCCTTAGCTGAGTAAACAGGGTCGAGAAGGATGGCTTCCAGTTCTGCAAACATGGCGATTGCTTCAAGACCACTGGTTGTCGGTATGCCATAACCCTCACCTACATAGTCCGTGTTGGCAACAACATCTTCACGCTTAACCACACCGGGGCAGCCCAGTTTTTCAGCGGTTGCGACAGCCAGGTTGAAAACGTTCTCTTCCTGCTTGGGCCTGGGCGCACGAACACCAATACCCAAAAGTGGGATGTTGGCATTCATGGCTTTCAATCCGGTTATCAATCCGGCTTGGGTGCCTGCACTACCGGTTGCATGCACGATGTGATCGATTTTCAGGTTGCGCTCGTTAAACTGCCCCAGCATTTCAAAGGCACAATTGACGTAGCCCAGCGCGCCTGTCGGGTTAGAGCCACCACCGGGAATGGTGTACACCTTCTTGCCCTGAGCTCTGAAAGTGTCAGCAACGGCCTCCATTTCGACGGCCATGTCCATTCCGCCAGCACGCTTTTCTGTCGTTGCACCATGCATGTGATCAAGAAGTACGTTACCGCCAAAGTTGTAGTTTTCGTTGTTGGACTGTGTACGATCTTCCAACAGCAAATGACACTGCATACCCATTTTGGCGGCAAATGCCGCTGTCTGGCGTGCATGATTGGATTGGGTCGCGCCCTGAGTCATCACAATATCCGCGCCTTGCAATTCAGCTTCGGCCATTAAAAACTCGAGTTTCCGTGTCTTGTTACCACCGGTCGACAAACCGGTGCAATCGTCTCGCTTGATCCAGATCTCGGGACCACCGAGCTCTTTGGTTAATCGATCCAGACGCTCAAGTGGTGTGGGCAGATGAGCGAGAAAATGACGCGGATAGCGGGCTAAATGCATGGTGGTAATTCTCTAATGTTGTTTTAAGCATATTATTCCAATTTTCAGCCGCTTGCCAATGCAAATTGAACGCCTTAGTATGCACAAATTACATATTAAACGAGTTACAGAATGCGTCTGGAATGGATAGAGGACATACTGGCAGTTATAGACACCGGCTCTCTGACGCTCGCTGCACAAAAGCGCTTTCTGACCCAATCTGCCTTTACACGGCGCATTCGGGCGATCGAGGAGGCGATGGGTGCGGACTTGTTCGATCGGAAGAATCGGCCCGTACAGGCACTTGCACATGTCAGGGAGCAAGAAAACGAGATGCGGCAAATCGCGCTCAGACTGCATACGCTGAAAAATGCACTTGCTGACCCATCCGCAGCCGCAGCCAGCCGTGTCTCCTTTGCTTGCCAGCACACCATTGCCACCACTATCTCACCACGATTAATCCGAAAGCTGACACGCGACGGACAAGTCAACGTACGAGTCAGGTCCAGCAATCGAGATGACTGCCTGATGATGCTACTGACGTCCCAAGTGGACTTCGCGCTGATATTCGAAGCTCTAGGCAAGAACCAGGAACATGAAAACGATGTCTTCCTGGAGGAGCCACTGGGCTCGGACTGGATGATTCCAGTAATTGCCAGTCATTATCGGGAGGAGCTATTGGAAGCGATGGATCAGCAGATTCTGCCAATCATCACCTACCCACAGGATCTATACCTTGGACAATTGTTTGACTTGGCTTTCATGCCACATATCAACGAGCGTTACCAACTCAAACAGGTCGCTGAAACCGGGCTCGCATTGGCGGCCCTGCACTATGCACTGGAAGGCATTGGTGTCGCCTGGTTACCCCGCTCTATCGCAGTACGCGATCTCGAACAAGGCCGATTACTGGATCTGTCTAACAAATTGCCTAATAGAGAACTTCACGTCAAGATCGTCCGATTGCGCAAGGATATGTCAGGATTGGCAGAACAGGCCTGGAATCAGATAGCGGTGGAGTACGAACATTCACACAGCCTCTCTGCGTAGGCTTCAATAGAACGTTTGCAGTTCATCAGCTGTCACGACATGACAATAGATCATGTTGATAATCTGCAATTCCCGAAGGTGAAGCTCATCTGTTGCTGCAGCACAGGCATCTTCAACAACAACCACACCAAAACTTTCGTCAGCCAGGCTACGTACCGTCGATGACACACATTGATCGGTGAAGATACCTGCAACCACCACATCCGTGATACCCATATTGCTTAGAAGCAATCGTAGATTGGTACCTGTAAGTGCTGAGTCAGTTGTTTTCAACACGGTGATTTCGTCACCGATGGGTGAAAGCTCATCAACTATCTGACTATCGGGGCAATCTTTGGGTAGCAGCAGGTAGTTGAATCCAGGCTTCTTCTGACTTAGAGAGCGATCTCGTCCATCCTCTTTCATACAGGCGATGCGGGCAAAAATAACCTCAACGCCCCGACGACGGCTATCTTCGATGAGTCGCCTTGTGGTCGGTACGACAGTCTCGTTCATTCGTGTAAAAAAAGGCTGCCAACGCTTTGCCTCATCGGCATCTTCTGGTGGCTCCAGATAGGTATTCTGGATATCAATAACCAGCAAGGCTGTCTTGTCAGGCTTAAGCACTATGTCATCGGGAAGCTCTGCGTGCTCGTAATAAAATGATCGGTGTGCGGTTTTCCAGGACATAGGGGCATTCTCCGTGTATCGCAAGGTTCTCAATAATTAATACTACAACGAGACTCATATGATTGTTACTCATTTACAACAGAGAACAAGCATGAAGCCAACTGCAGGATATCAGCCTCACACGTTCAACAAGAGCTTATAACACTCGAGTAATATCCCTCTTTATGTTTCAACCCTGACTCCGAATACCTTTCACCCGGAAGAGTGAAATAAAGCGCCAGCATCTGAACGTGTCTGCTACGCTTGCGTTGCTGCATACCATAAAATAAAGAGTGTCTAGCCGTAATGTCCAGCAAGAAACAGATTAGACATCGACACCTCCTTACGCTCCTTGATACAAGCCCAAATGCGCGTGTCAATGAGCTGGCTGAGACATTATCTGTTACGACAGAAACCATTCGACGTGATCTTGATGAATTAAGTCACAACGGACTCGTGCACCGAACTTATGGCGGTGCTCTGTTGAAAAGCTCTCAAGAGCCAGTGGTCAATATCCGCCACAGCCTCCTGGTCAAGGAGCGTGAATCCATCGCCAAAGAAGCGGTCAAATGCCTGCTGACAGCAAAGATACTGATGATTGGATCTGGCGCAACAACAACACACTTAGCACGCAGAATAGCCATTGAGATGAACGGTATCACCGTGATCACTCACTCTTTCGGAGTTGCAACCGTGCTATCACTCAATCCCACTATCACCGTGCTTATGGCTCCCGGGCAATACCATGCAACTGAAGGTGCCATGCATGGCTCACAAACGCTGCGCTACCTTGATGATTTTCAGGTTGACTGGGCTATAACGGGCGCAAGTGGCATTACATCCGCTGGTGCATCAGACGCTCTGATAGATGCCTCAGATATCTACTCATGCATGGGGCGTCACGCGGCACAAACCATGATTGTCGCGGACCATTCCAAGTTCAACAAGATATTCCCAGCCCGTTTTTCCAAATGGGCGGACGTCAATACGCTGGTAACGAACAAGCAGCCAAAAGGAAAATTGCGCTCTGCAATAGAGCAGCAAAACGTCAATATCATCGTCTGCAAGACAGCTAAATAGATACTCAGTGCTCTGCGATGGCGCTGGAGAGTCTGTCAATGAAAAAATCGATTTCTGACTGCGTGATACACAATGGAGGCCTTATTTTCAGAATGTTTCCAAATTTTCCCGCAGCACCAATCAATACACCGTAATCGCGAAGTCGGTTGATAATCGCCGATGTCTTGCCCGGATCAGGCTCGTTGATATTCCCATCCTTGCTGATCTCTATACCGATGAACAACCCCCTGCAACGAACATCAGAAATACAGACGCAGGCATCTTTTAATACGTGAAGTTCATGTCTCAGATGATCACCCATGTTCTTTGCGTTCTCCTGTAGCTTTTCATGCTCAATCACGTTAAGCACTGCATGCCCGGCCGCCGCCGCTACAGGATTTCCTCCAAAGGTGTTGAAGTAACCCACGTCATCACAAAACTGATCAAAATACTCTGGTCGCGTTGCCACTCCAGCCATGGGATAACCATTACCCATAGGCTTACCCATAGTGAGCATATCGGGTAAAACATTATGATTCTCAAACCCCCAGAATCCGGCGCCGGTTCGTGCAAAACCTGGCTGGACCTCATCGGCGATGAACATACCTTTGTGCACATGAACTCTGTTTACCGCTTTTGCCAGAAAGCCGGAAGGTGTCGTATAGACGCCGTCACTTGAGAATACCGAATCACAAATAAACGCCGCAAAACCATAACCACGTTCTTCCAGCAAAGCCACTGACTCGTCGATGGCCCGGCTAAAGCCCTCGCCGATGTTGTTCGAGAAATTACGCGCACTGGGCGCGGGAACCGCTATGACATGATCGGGCAACGATCTCCTCTTCAAGGCAGATGGGGAGACATTTGTTACCATGCCTGTATTACCGTGATAAGCGTTTTCCGTCACTATAAAACCTTGTTTACCTGTCACAGCACATGCAACTCGTAGTGCCAGATCATTCGCTTCGCTGCCACTGCACGTCAAAGCTACATTTGACAGTGACTGCGGCAGCTTTTGCTTCAAAGCGTCCAGGTAGTCATCCACTACGCTGTTCAAGTATCGAGTATTGATAGTGAGCTTTTCTGTCTGCTGGCAAATCGCGCTGACGACTGTCGGATGGCAGTGGCCCACTGACAATACATTGTTGTAAAAATCCAGATATCGGGTACCGTCCTGTGATGTCATCCAGGCACCCGAAGCGCTCACTATGTCAATGGGATCCTGATAGAACAGAACAGATGTTGCACCGATGTTGGCCAGTCGACGGGATACTCCGGGTGCCATAACCCCCTCACTGGTCCGGGGATCGAAAGCATTCATATCCAGAATCTGACGCTTTTCAACATCCATGGCGTTGGCTCAACACATCGTTTTTTCAAGAACCAGAGGAGTGCCGGATGTCTCCATGTTGCGGGCCATGCGCAGTGTGCCATCCAAGAATGCCACACCGAGCTCTTGCGCCGTCGGTGTTTCTGAATGAGTCGCCAACCACGCAGTGAGCATGATACGGCGCAACATGATGAACGTCGGTATCATACCTTCATCTTCCTCGCTCAAAACACCAACGTCTCTATATCCCGATATCCAGGCTTGAAGTAAATCAGGCACTTGTGGATCTTCTTCCATGAAACTGATTGCCGCAGCAAAATCGTAGGCATACCAGCCAAACCCACAATCATCAAAATCAATAACCGCTAGTTTGTCATCATCTACAAGTAAATTTGCCAAACGTAAATCGGCGTGAATCAGGCCAAAACGATCGGGCCCCGCACCGTAGACATCGAGCCTTGTCTTGATGGTATCGACTGTTCGTGCAAGGAGTATCTTGCCTTCTGCCGTCAGGCCTGGAGACTGTTCCCAGAAACCCCAATGCGGGGTCGGACCAATAGTGGTCTCGAAGTTCCAAATTTTTCGAGCAAAACTGGCGGGAGGTTTCCAATGCAACACATGCTGATGCAAACGGGCAGTTATTGAGCCCAATTGCCTGAATCCTTCATTCAGGGAATGCTCTGTGGAAGGCTCTTCGCCCAGCATGAACTCGAATGCCACCATATAACGAGTCTCGTCACCATCCTGAAACGATGCAATAGCTCCTCCATTTTTCAGAGGGATTGGTCTTGGTGTAAGAACAACCTCTTCCCTTCGCAACGCCTCTATCCACTTAAGCTCAGACTGGATTTCGCTCAATGTGTGATAACCGGGACGATGAACCCGAACGACATGGCAACGCTGCCCATTGCCATCAGTTATCACGAATGTCGCGTTTTCCGAAACCGTCAAGAGTGCAACCCGACAATCGGCGCTAAACCCCCACTGAGCAAGCGACTCTGACACCACACCTCTAAGATGTTCGACATAACCGGATGCGTACAACTCGCTCATTAACAGATAGGCTCTTTTCTGAATAGATGCCTTGGAAGATAAAGAAATATTCTGCGTTTTGCAACATTACGCTTGATTTCAGAGTCATTTACTGAAAGACTCAGTTCAGAAAGTGTCGTGTCTGAACGGTCTGTAAAGTCAGCATCACATGGATCGGTCTGCACCACTGCGGTTTTGTCGTAGCAATGCAACGCGGGAGAAATCTAATGAAATTGACACGCCGATCGTTTAATAAATCCCTGGGAGCAATAGCTGGAGCAGCAGCCCTGGGAACACTCGGCTCAGCATCAGCGGCCAGGAATAACGAACTCAATATACTGTGTTGGGAGGGCTACAACACCGATGACGTTCTCGAACCATTCAGACAAGCACATAAAGGTTCAGTCATCAGAGCTGAAAGTGGCACCTCGGATCCGGATATGATCAACAAGCTGCGCGCAGGCGAGGTAAAGGTGTGGGATCTCATCAATCTCAATCAGCCATGGGCGCGCAATCAATTAATGCCAGAAGGTCTTATCAAGCCATTGAACAAGGATCGGTTCATGCCCTATTTTGAAAAAATGACCGGGCAATTCGCAAAACCGTATCCACTGGCGTTCGATGACGCCGAAGAATTGATAGGAATGCCACAACGCTATGGGCCATTCAGCTTTGTTGTCAACACGGACAAAATCAGCAGAGAGATGGCCGAAGATCAGGGTTGGAAGCTGTTTCTGGATCCTGCCATGAAAGACCGATACGGCGTACTGACCTACGATAACTGGAACATCATCCACATGGCGCTTACAGGCGATCAAAACCCGTTTGTACCGATGGATGACGCTGGTCTTGAAACGTTCACCTCGACAGCGACCACTATCCTCGGAAATTCAAAACTACTCACTGACGATCTGGTCGCTATGAATACAGCATTGATCAATGGTGAGATTGATGCCTATTTTACTGGCGGTACGTACACAGCAAGCCCCGCGCGACTTGACGGAGCAACCAACATTCGCGGGATTACTCCCAACTCCGGCCCTATTGATGGCAAGGGTGGTGTTGTCTGGATCGAACTGACGTCGCTGGTCAACAACCCGGATCCTTCAACCCTGGCAGAGGACTTTCTTGAATTTGTCCAGCAAGGCGATATATCCAAAGCCGTCGGCTTCGCTGAGGGGACGTACAACCCTGTTGCGCAAATGGGTGACCCTGATGTGTTTAGCTTATGGGATTCAGATGAACTTGATTCCATTCAATGGGATTCTCTGGAAGAGGAGATGTCCCGTTCTGTCGAGTACGACGTGGTGTCTTCCTATGATGCATTGATAAAAATATACTCAGCCGTCAAACGCGGGTAACAAGCCCTTGCAGCCATAAAAACATGCAAAACCACGCTTTTCTGGAGCTTAAGGGTCTATCGAAACGCTTTCATGACTTCACGGCTTTACATCCGATAGATCTCAACGTCAGTGAAGGAGAATTTCTGACGATTGTGGGTCCATCCGGAAGTGGTAAAACAACGCTGATCAAATTGCTGGTCGGTATGGAAGAGCAAAGCGCAGGCACGATATCACTGCGTGGAAAACGTCTGGATACCTTGCCGGCAAATCAGCGCCCGACCTGCATGGTGTTCCAGTCGCTGGCACTTTTCCCACATCGAAGTGTCGGGCAGAACATCGAGTTTCCACTGAAGATAAAAGGCGTGGACGCCAATGCCAGAAAAAAACGGGCTGAGGAACTACTCAAGCTGTTCAGGCTACCGCTGGATTTCTATAACAAACGTATATCTGAGTGTTCGGGCGGTGAACGTCAGCGCATTGCACTCGCCCGTGCTCTTGCCTTTGATCCAGAAATTCTGTTCTTTGATGAGCCACTATCGGCCCTCGACTACAGGCTTCGCAAAACTCTGGAAAAAGAACTCAAAGCACTGCACATACGTACCGGTAAAACATTTGTCTACATCACGCATAGCCTCGAAGAAGCGATGGTCATGTCTGATCGCATTGCCATTTTGCGAGCAGGAAAATTTGAGCAAATCGGCCCTGCACATGATATTTATGCCAGACCAAACAACCGATTTGTCGCTGAATTCATGGGCGATGTCAACCTTTTCGACTTTCAGGTAAACCCTGATAGTCAACGGTTACAGATAGATGGAATAAACAGGACCAACATCCAGCCAACCGACATCATCAATCCCGCAGGCACGGGAAATCTACTAATGGTCAGGCCCGAGAAAATAGAATTTCTGAAGCCCGAAGAAAGCGCAGACTTCGAAATCGACGGAGAGATCAGTGCTGAGTATATGTTGGGATCGCGCACGCAATATGAGATTAGAAGCTCCAGCGGAAAGCTCATATCGGTAGAACATTCCAGTGTTACCGGACATCAACGAGAAGCAAGTTCACAACCAACGCAAGTACGGCTTGGATTCGCAATTGATCACTGCCATACGATCGCAGAGTCTGCCACATGAGCAACCGTGATCAGAAGCTTGGATGGTTGAATGCGGTACCTATGCTATTGATGCTGGGCTTGAGTTTTATTGCCCCGCTAATGGTTATCGCCGCTTTCTCGATCATGCCTGAAAAAGCCTTCAAACTTACTCATGTACCGAATTTCTCAGCCTACCTTGAAATCATAAACCAGGGTTATTGGAAATCATTCCTTTGGGCGATCGGAATGGCTGTGTGTTCCACAGTCATTTTGTTCATTATCTGTTGGCCTCTGGCTTTTGCCATGGTCCGTGTGTTCAACAGGTTTGCACTAGTAATGACTATCGCTGTGGTGGTGACATTATTTGTTTCCGAAAACATACGCTTGTTTGGATGGGCACTGACTCTGATGAAGGGCGGCATGATTGAAGGCATGTGGCGCTCCTGGACAGGAGTTGGTTTTGACGGCTTGCTCTACAATGTACCCGTTATCGTGTTTGGAATTGTCTACGTCTACTTGCCCTTTATGCTGTTCCCGCTAGTACAGGGTATTGCTATGGTGCCACAGGACGCGCGCGATGCAGCCACCGATCTTGGAGCCAGCCGCTGGCAAGTATTTACTGAAATTGATCTGCCACTGGCTGGGCCTGGAATACTGGTAGGCAGCCTGCTCTGTTTCGTTCTGGCCACCGGGGCTGTAGCTGAGTCAAAGCTGCTGGGTGGGCAAGCAGTTATTGTTATTTCCGATGATATTGAAACGGCTTTCACTTACGGCCAGAACTGGCCACTTGGCTCGGCATTGGCCATGGTTCTCATCCTGATTATAGCCTCGCTGGCGATCTATGCGTTGAGAAAAATTGATCTTGACAGGATCATGGGTAAGGCAAGCAACTGATGTCCAGCAGCAGAACATCCAGCGCTGGATACTATGTATACGGCATAGTTATTGTCATATTCCTGTACCTACCTTTGGTTGCGGTAGGTTTTGCATCAATATCGAAAGCACGCTATCTAAGCTTCCCTATCAAGCGATATGCCACCAAATGGTATGGTGAGGCTTTGGATAGCTCAACAGTTCTTAATCTTTTACAGACATCGCTGCTCATTGCCGGAATAGTCACCGTTGTATCAGTTGTACTTGGATTCTTCGGGGCACTGGCATTCGCTCGCTATCAATGGCGATATAGAAGCCTCTTCCAGAAACTGATTCTTCTCCCCATATTCTTCCCGCAATCTGTTCTTGGGCTTGCCTTGTTGATGTGGTTTAACGCAATAGGGGTGATCCCCAGCTGGCAGACTGCGGTCGTGGCACATGTGGTCTGGATCGCCCCCATTGCCACGCTGGTTATCGCTATCCGCGCCTACAGTTTTGATCCTGCTCTGGAGCAGGCAGCACAGGATCTGGGCTGCAACTACTGGCAGACGTTGCGTGAAGTGACCGTACCGCTACTGTTACCAGGTATGATTTCAGCCGGCCTTTTTGCCTTTCTGCTCAGCTGGGGAAACTTTCCCTTGTCGCTTTTTACAACAGGGGCAGACTCAACTCTACCCGAGTGGCTATATGCAAAAATGGTCTCAGGCTACTCACCACTGGTCCCTACCCTGGGCATTCTGTCAGTTGCAGGGTCATTGTTTGTTATAGCCGTCTCGATGATAGCGTTCTCTTTGGTTTCATCGATACGACAAAAAAGGGGCTAGCCTGGCTTATTACTTTACTTAAGTTTACTTACCAAAACCGTTTGGTTTTCAGGAGTCCACATTATGTTTGCATCCTTGAAAGACAGAGTTGTATTGGTTACCGGAGGTTCGAAGGGCATTGGCAAAGGCATCGCAAGCACGTTCGCAGCGCAGGGTGCCAAAGTCATGATCGCAGCTCGCGGTGAAGAGGCAGCCAGAAGTGCCTGTGACGACATAAAATCCGCGGGGGGCGAGGCCAGCTACTGTCTGGTTGACGTCACTGACTGGGAACAAGTCAGGCAGATGGTTGCGACCACAGTATCAACCTTCGGTGCGCTTCATATCCTGTGTGCCAATGCAGGAATTTTTCCACAAAGCAAGATCGTGGATATGGCACCCGATGAATGGGACACAGTCATGAACGCCAATCTCAAAAGCTCTTTCCTGTGCGTGAAGGCCTGTATTCCGGAATTTGAAAAAGCTGGCAAGGGACGTGTCGTTCTTACTTCCTCAATCACAGGACCAGTAACAGGATATCCGGGATGGACTCACTATGGCGCATCAAAAGCCGGACAACTCGGATTTCTCAAAACGGCTGCACTTGAGCTATCGCGCTATGGCACAACCATAAACGCTGTCATGCCGGGTAATATCGCAACCGAAGGTCTGGACGGTCTCGGAGAGGACTACCTTGCGACTATGGCAGCATCTATTCCGCTCAAGCGACTAGGCGATGTTGCTGACATCGGCAACGCTGCATTGTTCTTTGCGTCCGATGAAGCCAGTTACGTCACCGGGCAAACGCTTGTTGTCGATGGCGGCCAGATTCTGCCGGAGTCACTGGAGGCATTAGCCGAGATTTAGAATCGGAAGACATCCACGACATAGCACTTTACAGATTCGACGGTATTCTGGCTTGAATGAATACTTTTTACGCCTGCAGTAGCCTGCACCAACAGGATTCACGAAGTATTGCGTGTAGACCACCTTTTTCTGAGCATCTACAGCTGGCAGAGTTCTCTCGATAAACACTATTCATGAGGGGATTGCAGGATTCAGTTCACGGCAGAAACACGCAAGACTTCATCGGGTTGTAGACCCAGCTGGCTCCTCAAAAGATCCAGACTGGAAATCTGTAACTGTGTTCTTGTCAGAGTCAACACACCTTTAGCCTGTAGATTGTCCAAGGTAGTCGATATCCACTGTCTAGTGGCTCCCACAATTGTCGCTAGCTGTTCGTAGGTAATTGTCCGGTCAACAATAATGATCCCATCTTCGTCTCGCCCATGATGTGTAGCCAGGATAACCAGTAAATGCTCCAGGCGCGCCGTAGCCGATCGGGTACCAAACATTTGTATGAGCGCCGAGTAGCACTTTCCCTTCGCCACCAACCCATCGATAACACTTAGAGCAACAGCAGGAATTTCCGTAACCAGAGTACGCATGGATGGCCCTGGCAGAAAAAGCAGATTGGTCGACTCAAGAGCATCACCAGACCAGACGTGTCGACCTTCTCCAAATACCTCTGGTCCACCGACAAAATGGCCAGCGGTCCAATACGCGAGAGTGACCTCCCGTCCATTCGGAGCTGAATAGAAGGTACGAATCCGGCCAGATTCAATGATCCAGATTCCAGTATGCCTTTCCCCCTGAATAAAAAGACTCTCATGCTTCTGACATGTTTGATGAGATCCAAGGCTACGCACACGATCCTGCTCATCGTCATCGAGACGGCTTAAAAAACCTGCCCCAACATTCAGATCAGCGACATGTTCCGTCAAAAATATCGCACAAGGCTCTCTGAGTTCCATTCTTAGCGACGAGGCGTAGCCGCCAGATAGGCTGAAATACTCAACACCTCTGGCTGACTTAGTGCCAGAATAGCATCTGAAACCAGCGGATCATCTGTATGTACTCTCTGGCCAATCTGAAAATCTTTAAGCTGCTTGGCAAGATAAGCTGCGTGTTGAGAGCTCAGCAGCGGGACATGAGACAACGAAGGTGTAGAGGGTCCATTAACATGGCAACTCCCGCAGCCTCCCTTCAAAAATAAATCTTTTCCAGCTGCTATATCAAAAGGATCAACCTCTTCTGGTTCAGGTGGCTCCTGCGATGAAAACCACTGTGCAATTTGGCTGAATACAACCGGGTCTACTTCAGTCACGATACTCGACATTTGCCCTCCGTCATTTCTACGACGTGCATGGAGGAAGTCCACTAGTTGCTTTTCAATATAAGCTTTACGTTGCCCGGCAAGTTTTGGGAACTTCGCCATACGCGAGTTGCCATCTAACGAATGGCAAAGTGCACAGATTTCCCAAGGCTGATCATATTCAGCCAGCCCAGAGCTGGCAACGCTATGCCCATTCCACAGAAGCAGCAAAACAAAAGCGCTGCTGATAAAAAAAGTGCTGCTAGCGTTACCTGTACACCCCAAAACTGAAAACAGCTTGTTCATGAGGAAGAAGTGGAAATCGACTGTATAACCGCCTGTCTGCTCATTGTAGATTTCTTCGATAATCCACTTGTAACCTCAATAGAAAATCCGAGGTTTCCGATGGTTTCATGGGTGTCTCGATCGTTGCGTGAAGCTTGCCATCTGGATCGATAACACGAATGTCAGCCGAATGCCGCACGTTATACCCACCAGAGCTATCAGGTTTGTCTATCTGATAAAAAGCATCCAAGCCCTCAACAAAAGCATCGATATCATCGACCTCTCCAGTGACCCCTGTAAAATTCGGGTGAAAATAATTGACGTACTCGCCCAGCGATTTAGCGTCCCGAGCAGGATCCACCGCCAGAAAAACCACTTCTGGCAAGTTTTTTGGACTTACCTTGCTCGCAGTTTCGGCCAACACGTGCTCCAGATTGCCTAACGTATACGGACACACATCGGGACAACTGGTAAACCCTACCAGTACGAGCGTCCACTTTCCGACAAGGTCATCGGGTGTGAATGGATCACCATGTTGGGTGGAAAGGAAGAAACCGGGCATATCAGATTCACTATCGACGCGCTCAAAAGGCCCAGCAATACAAAGTGGCGATAAGAAAATTAATACCAGAGAAAGGTAAATGCACTTCATATGTTTTGCTCCTCAAAAGCTCGAAGGCTTTCTTTTCTTATCAACGAAAGGCATTCCGTTCGCTTTCTCACATAAATGGGGTCAGATGAGATTTCCGGCTGTCGTGGCCTGTTTAAAGGAATATTCAAGTCTCCGATGATCTCTCCAGGACTTGCGCTCATAACCAGTACTCGATCAGCCAGAAAGATAGCTTCATCCACATCATGCGTAACAAATAGTACAGTGGTACCAAACTCAGCCCAGATGGATAGCAGATTCTCCTGCATCATCAGACGCGTTTGAGAATCCAGCGCACCGAAGGGCTCATCCATGAGCAGTACCGACGGGTAGTTGGCGAGCGCTCTGGCGATTCCAACCCTCTGTTGCATGCCGCCTGAGAGTTCTGAGGGATAACGCTCAGCAAATTTGCTCAAGCCAACGAGGTTAAGAAAGGTATTCGCAAGTGCGCTGGACTCATCTCGACTTTTACCCGCCATCCGAGGACCGAAAGCGATGTTCTCACTAACGGTTTTCCACGGCAGCAGCGAATACTGCTGAAAGACCATGCCTCGATCTGGACCGGGCCTTGAAACCTTTAATCCATCAACAAGCACTTGCCCTTCTGTTGGGGTGACGTATCCTGCAACCGTGTTTAGAAGAGTGGACTTGCCGCACCCTGATGGCCCTAATATGCACACAAACTCACCAGCTCGTATCGACAGACTTGTATTCGACACTGCTTGATGTTGCTGATCTCCCTCACCGAATACAACCGATACATTGTCTATTTCAACCGCACCATTAGGCGTAAATACAGGCTCCTTTGGTGTGACATGATTCTGTAGCATCGCTTCACCCATAATCCAGTTCTCCTCAATGCAGCTGGTATTTACAATTTGTGTCGAATTCTAGTGAGTTCATGTCGGTGGCACGTTCGAGGGTATTCCGAGCATAGGCTCGTGATACCAACAAGAGAGAGATGGCCAACAGCAAGGCACCAGATCCGAAAAGTGTCGGTCCCAGATCTTCCAACGCCAAAGATGTTGATACGCCTAAACCCAACATGGCCAGTCCCACCACCCAACTGGGGGTCGCGCAACACACGACCCAACTCATCGCAGCGGATGTCATACACATCAGAACAGTGCCAAATCCTGCAGCTGCAGTTGCAGTGGTGGCCGTGGGATTGTTACAGGGCGCGCTTTTCTTTAACAGGACTAACAGCGTAATCATCCCGCCAACAAACATAAGCATCACGAACCGGGAAGGAATGACGTTCAGGCTCCACTCTGAGATTCCATTTCCGTAATCGTAATTCATGAAACCAATCTCAATCCACCACTCTTCAAAGACAATGGGCAATATGTCTCCTATGGCTGGCGTTGAACGTATGATCAAAATGACATGGGATAGCCAATCGTACTCAATGATGTAGTTGGGTAAGTCACCAAACCTAAGGATCAGTAATCCCAGCTGAAGGAACTGCGCAATAACAGCGAACACAGCCCCCCACATTAAAACAAGGTGCCATGAGTTTCTTAGCGTGATTGCAAGAGGGCGCAGCGTATTCATCACCGTGCCTTAGTTTGCCAGCGTAAAAAGGGAGCAGTTAATGATTTGACCAATACCGTAGACATAGTACCCAGAAAACCGATTACCAGCATACCCACGACAATGTCCTGGTAATTGATTAGCGAATAGGCATTCCAAGTGAAATACCCGATACCATACTGACCTGAGATAATTTCACCAGCCAATAATGAGAACCAGGAAACACCCATTCCGATAGCGAGACCTGCAGAGATTGATGGCAAAGCGGCTGGTAGCACGACATGCCAGAATATGTTCAATCGAGACGCACCCAAAGATTTGGCAGCGCGGACCAGCACCTCAGGGGTCTGCTCAACCCCATGCATGGTATTTATTACAATGGGAAAAAGTGCACCGAGGTAGGTAATGTAGATTATTGAGGCCTCTTCTGTAGGCCACATAAGAATAGCCAAAGGTATCCACGCGACCGCAGGAATCGGCCTGACGATTTCTATGTACGGCATGATCACAGCACGGACAAACGCTGACCGGCCCATTAACAAGCCAAGGAATACTCCGATTACCACTGCCAGGCAATAGCTAATTAGTATTCGTCGCATAGATACACCTACATGCACATAGAAAACACTGGTTTGCAGGTGTTCTGTGAATGCAACGAAAACCTTGGACGGAGAGGGAACATTCTCAAAATTGATATATACGTTCAGGTTCTGAAAAGTCGCCCAATGCCACAGAGCTATGCCGAGAAACAACGCAAAGACCGACACCGACAGATTTCTTAACTGGACTGAATCAGGATTTGCGTTAAACCGCCTTACTAGTCGCCTCACTGGGGAACTGGATAATTTAGCGACAGCGGCTGGTTGCATTGAAACCGCATGGTCAGTAGTCGAAATATCAGACAAACGAATGCCAGATGTCTTATCTGGTATATCTGATTTTTCTGGAAAACTAACGTAGTTTTCGCCTGGCGTTTGATTCACTTGCGCAGGCTCATCGGTTATTGACGACTCTCTTATCGTCGATGCGATCGATGATATTTTCTTTTCAATAGACGACGCTGCCTCTGATTCAAAAACCGTGCACTTGGAATCCAGCACCTTACTCATGACAGCATCTCACTTCTCACGATTAATGATACAACTGACAACCACCATGGCAAGGGAAAAATATAATTCAATACCCGTACCATGATGGATTCGACTGCAGTTTTGAAATCTACTAGCCCTTATGTCAACCTTCCTTGATGTATTCAGCAATAGCTGAGTCAAAGTCTATGAGCTCCCCGCCATTCTTTTCAGCAAAAGCCTCCGCCTCTCCCTTCCTCAGAAAGGTTGCGTACGTATCCGCTGCCTTGACCCAGAACGCAGTCTTTCCAAAGAGCTTGAGACCAGTTTCGTTATCGTATACATAGGTGGCGTTAAGCTTTGCACCTGTACCCTGCATCTCAGCCATTGCAGAAAGAAATCCCGGAATATCGTTATAAGTGGTCACACCATCACGTGAGTGCCAGATCTCGTTCGGTAAGTCCTTGTTTGCTATCGCAGGATCAACGGTGTCCATTTTTTCAGCCTCATAGTCCTTACCAAGCTCGCTGTAAGCCGCTTTAACAAAGTCCTCGGTTATCCAGGCATCAAAATCCAGTGCGGGGATAGCCTTCTCGCGCTCCAGCACCGAGTGATTGAAAGCAAGTGCTTCAATCCACTCATCTTTGATAGAGGGATCCAGTGTCAAATGACCGCCCGTAGAGAAGTACAGATAGAGCACTTCCTTCTCCACACCCGTCCATCCTTCCATCATCGTAACAGCGTGCATCGGATCTGCCCGTATCCACTCGCCCGCCTCATACACCGCTTTAACAAATGCTGTTACGACCTCGGGATATTCGGTTGCGAAATCCTCGCGAACCACAACACCATGCAAGTATGGAACACCCGTTTCGGAACCATCATATATCTTTCTGCCAGTGCCTCGAAATTCCATCAATTCCGACCAAGGACAGAAATCTGAATGGGCATCAATTTTGCCAGCTGCTATATTGGCTGCCCCGACGGCAGGACTCTGGTTTTTAAGTGTGTATTCAGAGCTTGCAATATTATTATCCTGCATTGCCTTGAGCAACATGCCCCAGGCAGCAGAGCCCACCGGTGTGCTGACCTCTTTTCCTTTTAACTCAGTAATTGAATAAATGTCACTGTCAACCGGAACCACTATCGCATTGCCAGAGCCTTTCAGGTTGTATCCAGTCCCCGCGACATAGAGCGTTCGCAGACTCTCGGTTTCCTGAAATTTGGCGCCGTTTACTATAAGCGGATAATCACCCATAACGCCAAAATTCAACTTGTTGGCAAGCATCTGATTAGTGATCGGCCCCCCGGAACTGTAATCAGACCAGGAAACATCAAATTCTACGTCAGCATATTTACCCGTATTGGGGAGGTGTTTTTCCAATAACTGTAGTTCTTTTACAACAATACCCGCTGTATACGTATCTGTGCACATACTTTGGTGACCAACAGATATCCTTATCTTCTCTGCATAGGCATTGGATATCATGCCTAGCCCTAAACCTGTCACCACTATCAAGGAATTCGTCACTGCAAGAAATCTATTCATCAGGTCATATTCTCTTAGTCAATGTTGGATTATGAATTCACCCTCATACAGGGATGATTGTGTCGTCAGTGAAAAGCACGTCTAAATCAAATGGTTATCCGCCAAGTCGATCCAATGCCCAGCGTGCGGTCTTGCGTACATCAGGATCGGGATCGTCTTTAATCTGCCGTAAGTAAGGGCTTGCCCTTGCATCACCAATCTCACCCAGCGCAGCAGCACACTCTTTGCGCAGGTTGGGAATAGTGCTGTCAATCAACTCACCAATGGGATCAATAACACTGGCATCTCCTACTTTGCCAAGACTACGCACAGCCTTGACTCTCACCTGCCAGTAGTCATCTGTCAGACATAACCGCAATGAAGCAACCGCTGAGTACACTTTGGCTTTCGCTGTTGTCTCAGCCGCACACTCGCGCACCTGCCAGTTACTGTCGGATAAGCCTCGGACAATAGCCTCACCAGCTGCAGGCTGGCGACTGAAACCAAGCGCACTGACTGCAATACGTCGTACCTCAGCACTCTCGTCTCTGGTGGCAGCGATTAGCGCGGGCAATGAATCATCGCTTTGCAGCCAGCCGATAACACCTACAGCGGCGGATCTGACACTCGCTGCCTCATCATTCATTGCGTTAATGGCAGGACGCAGCGAATCAGGATTTCGCAGCTCTTTCAGGCCATTGAAAGCCGCGCTGCGCACATACTCGCTCTCCGATTCAAGCAATGGGTATATTGCGACTGCAGCCTCGGGATCTTTCAGCTCACACAAACTTGTTGCTGATGCATCAGCAACAACCTGAGACGAATCGCGCAATCCTATTACGAGAGCTTCTGATACCGTGGGACCGTCAAAATTACCGAGTGCCAACGCAGCCTGTTGGCGTACACCCTCCGACGAATCCTGTATAGCTTTGCGCAGTAGAGGTACAGCATTCGGATCAGCAGTTTCGCCTAGTTGCAGTACGGTGACATGTCGCAAACCGGCATCATCGTCCTCAAGCTGTTCAGCGAGCTCATCAAGCTCAGAGAACGTTTCAAAAACATTTGAGACATTCATTTTAGCAGGTACGGTATTGATACCGTCACAGCGCTTGTCGGACAATCGGCTTGGCATGGCATGCAATACCAGCATTCGTCGTAGACCATACGCGCAGTTTTCGTACCGTCAGCCAGATCTACAATTCTTAGAACATCCAGAGGACATACATCAACACAAACTTTACATCCTTTGTTCGCGATACACTTATCGTCATCTACTACGACTGGGACACTGGTTAACGTTTCAGCAAGTGGCATGGTTTTTTCCTAAATAGTAGTTGTGGCTTCAGCGACGGGTTCTTTCTGTACGCGTTGCCTGTCATAGGCACCGCGCTCATGTTCTTCTATCTCAACGATATAGGGCTTAACAGCTTGTTTACGCATGCTGTATTCGCCTTTCTCACTTTTTGACAGTAAGGTATGACAGAACCATTCATCATCGTTCTTCCCGGCATATTCAACCCGGTTGTGATACAAACCCCAACGCGACTCTTTACGGTAAAGTGATGCATGTGCAGCCATTTCAGCGCAGTCCATTATCGAAGCCACTTCAAGCGCTCTCATCAGCTCGTGCGAATTACTCACCATCATGGAATTCTCAAGGTCTTCTCGCGCCTCAGCGAATCTGGCAAGCCCTATTTCTATCTTTCGTGTCACTTTTGGAGGCTGCAAGTAGTCGTTGACCAGGCGTCGTATTTTGTATTCAATCTGGTTAGGCGGCAGACCGTCCGAGCGGCGTGTAGGCGCAAGTACACGTTCCTTCTCAAGACTCACCTGCTCATCGTCATATTTGGCAAAATCGATATCAGCGGCATATTTGGCAGCGTCAAGCCCAGCAAAACAGCCATTAGTGAAGGCACCTAGCATGTAGTTGTGCGGAACATTCGCCATATCGCCAGCTGCATATAACCCGGCAATAGAAGTACGAGCGTTTTCATCAACGTAAACCCCCGAGGCTGAGTGGCCGGAGCAAAATCCTATCTCGGAGATATGCATCTCGATCATCTGCTTTCGATAGTCGGTACCACGGCCTTCATGGAACAGACCTCGACTGGGTCTTTCGACGATATGCAGTGTTCTTTCAATCTCAGCGACCGTTTCGTCGGCCAAATGATTAAGCTTCAAAAATACAGGCCCCTTGCCCGACTGAAGTTCATCGTAGAACTCCTGCATCATTTGACCTGACCAGTAATCACACTCTATAAATCTTTCACCATCACCATTAGCGGTGTAGCCGCCTAACGGACCAGCAACGTAGGCACAAGCAGGGCCGTTGTAGTCTTTAATCAGCGGATTGATCTGGAAACACTCCAGATTCGCCAGGTCAGCACCCGCATGATAGGCCATCGCATAGCCATCACCAGAATTAACAGGGTTTTCGTAGGTGCCATAAAGATACCCTGATGAAGGTAAACCTAAGCGACCAGCGGCTCCCATGCACATGATAACCGCCTTAGCTCTTATAGTTAAAAACTCAGCTGTTCGCGTATTGACACAAATAGCACCTGCTACTCGGTTCTCACCAGTCAGAAGCCTCGTGGCCATGAAACGATTTGAAATATTGATGCGAGCTTTTCGAAGTTGTCTGTACAGTGCCTTTTTAACAGTGTCACCGTTTGGCATCGGCAATACGTACGTGCCGATGTGATGTACTTTCTTTACGTCGTACTCACCGTTCTGATCCTTCTGGAAGCGTATACCAAAGCTGTCAAGCTCCTGAATAACGTCGTAGCATTCACTTGCGTATCTGAAAACCGCTTCCTGATCTACAATGCCATCATTCGCTATCGTGATTTCCTTGGTGTACTGCTCAGGTGTCGCATAACCAGGTATGACCGCATTGTTCAGACCGTCCATTCCCATACATATGGCACCAGAACGCTTTACGTTGGCCTTTTCCAGCAGAACGACATTAGCCGAAGGGTTCTGCTTTTTTGCCTTGAGCGCTGCCATCGGCCCTGCCGTACCACCACCTATAACCAGAACGTCACACTCGATACTGGTTAGTCCTTCTTTAATGTCATCCATCAGTAAGTTACGCAGAGTTGGGATGAATCGATACTGCACTGATGAGCACTGCAGTTCTGTAAATTACTTTACATCGCTGTGAGTGGCGCAGCAACGATAAGCATTACGCGTACTACCGACAACCAAACTGCCTGAAGTGCGAATCGCATTTTCCTTGCACTAAATTAGAGCCGGTAATTTATTCCTGTGCATTCGAATTCTCTAAGTAACCCGCTTTCAGACACTTGCCGTGAAATTTCCAGATAGAGAATCTACGCCTGATTGTGATCTCGAAGGCGCTTTGATGGTGCAACCGAAAACAATTCCTATCGAATAGAAATAGCTGCATAACTATTGTGAATAAAGATAACAAATAGGATATGCAAGAAACATCGAACCGACTGATTTTATACTTTTGGGTTTTGCAACTAATTGACAGACGCGTTGTTCATTTAAACGTTTACTAGAAGTTTATTCATAACCTCAAGGAGTCCAATATGACTTTTGTTGTCACAGAAAATTGTATAGCTTGCAAATATACGGATTGCGTTACAGCCTGCCCGGTGGATTGTTTCTACGAAGGTGCAAATATGCTGGTAATTAATCCAGACGAATGCATAGACTGCGGTGTCTGCGAACCTGAATGTCCTGCGGGTGCAATCCTGGCCGATACCCATGATGATGCAGAACCATGGATAGAGTTCAACGCAAGATATGCGGAAAGATGGCCAGTGATCACCTCCATACGTGATCCTCTTCCCGAAGCTGATGCACAAGATGGTGTTGAAGGAAAGCTTCAAAACGCCTTTATTGACAAACCTGCGAACCTCTCCGGGGCACAGGCATGAACACCGTCATCACGCCAGATCGAATAGTGGCGCACAATTCGTTGAAGAGTAATCCAGACAGTCAAATTGTCACGGCAGTGACACACTGGACGGATAGTCTGTTTTCTTTCCGCTTAAGCCGTCCAGACAGCCTGCGCTTCCGTTCAGGTGAGTTTGTGATGATCGGTCTGCCCGATGCCTCCGGTAAAGTTGTGTTGCGGGCTTACTCAATTGCGAGCCCTTCCTGGGATGAGGAACTGGAGTTTTACTCCATCAAAGTCCAGGATGGTCCACTAACGTCACTGCTACAAAAGATAGTGCCGGGTGATCGAGTCATCGTTAAGAACAAGCCAGTGGGCACGCTGGTACTGGATGCTCTATTACCTGGAAAAGTTTTGTGGATGCTGGCCACCGGTACGGGTGTAGCACCTTTTATCTCCCTTATCAGGGATCCTGAGGTCTATGAACGATTCGATAAGGTAATACTGACTCACAGCTGCCGAACCAATGCACAGCTGGCATATGGAATGTCTTCTGTAACTATCGCCAATACTGATCCGTTAGTGGGAGATCTGGTGCAGGAAAAGCTTACATACTATCCTACAACGACAGCAGAACTTTCACCTACAATGGGAAGAATAACAAAGCGCATAGCGTCGAAGGCATTGTTCACGGATCTTAACCTGCCACCATGGCACGTAGATAGCGATAGAGTCATGATTTGCGGATCGCTACCTATGAATCATGATTTAATGACGCTCTGCGAATCATCCGGTCTGGTAGAAGGTTCCAATAGCTCAGCTGGTCACTTTGTGGTCGAGCGCGCATTTACCGGATGAACTGACTACTACCTTCGTTCCAAAGCTATTCCAGGCTGCTATCCCAGTGCGCACTGAATGCATCTGTCATTTCAGCCATGGAAACCTCCCCACCTGGCTTGAACAAAAAGGTAACACCCCAAGGCACGCCATCGGAGGTTTTACCAAAAGGTGTGGCAATGGCACTGAGCCCCAGGGGATTAGCAAAATTCGTGTAATACCCATTATTGAAGTTGGGTTGTAGAGGATCTGCATTGACGTCGTTTAACGTGTAAACACAACCTACGGTAGGTACCATCAGAACATCCACGTTGTTCCAGATAGATTCCATTCTTACTCGCGCATCAGCCACACGGTAAATAGCCTCGTACGCATCCGCAGCAGTAAATCGACGGCTACCTCTAATTAATTGTTTGACAATGACATGACAGGCCTCAGCATTCTCATCCACGAAGGCGCCTACTGACACATCTCGCTCTGCCAGGAGAGGGCCAAAGAACATCAAATCATTAATGTCCGTCAGCAAACCAAAATCTACAGTTTCGGGCGCTCCAAATGTATCGCTCAAGTGTGCCACCGCTTTTGAGTACAATGAAGACACCTCTTCGTCGCCAAAATACTCCAGTTGCTCTTCACGCGGAATGCCAAAGCGACAGGTGGTAGAACTGATAGTCACCGCATCTTGTTTACACAGAAAATAAGGATCCTGTGAATCTGCAACCGACAACGCTTTGAATACGTGAATTGCGTCATCCGAGCTTCGAGTAAAAATACTAGGTGTATCAATACTTCTGCAAGCGAATACGAGACCTTGTCGACTTAACAGACCTGGCGCTGGCTTGAATCCGGTAATTCCATTGTAACTGGCTGGAATGCGCCCTGATCCTCCTGTATCAGTGCCTAATGCAAAACTGACCATACCCGTTGAAACGCTTACGCCTGCACCCGCACTGGAGCCACCAGGAATGTAGTCTGCGTTGAACGGATTAACGGGTACTCCGTAAGGCGAGCGTACACCGACCAGCCCAGTGGCAAACTGGTCAAGATTGGTCTTGCCGATGAAAATTGCACCAGCATCGATAGCCGCCTGCACAACCGTGGCTGAACGATCAGGAGTATAGAGAAAGTCCGGACAAGCAGCGGTAGTAGGCTCGCCTTCAACGTCGATATTGTCCTTGACAGAAAATGGCAACCCATAAAGCGGCAGGTTATCCATATCGCCTCTTACCGTTTCGAGAAAACTTGCTCTGTCTCGCGCCCGTTTAACATCAACAGTAGATATCCAGACGCCACTTTGATCATCATCATCGAGTCGTCCAAGCACATACTCCAAAACGTCTGTGGTGCTATAACTGCCTGCCCTGTAATCGGCATGCAGCGCACTTATCGATAGGTCCATAGATAGTCGACTCAGGAACGTTTAGATTGAGTTGTCTGGCGATGTGTGATCAATCAAGGTCTTTTGATCACTTCTTGCTGACCACAGCTTCCAGATACTCAGGGTGCAGGAAGGTTTCAAATACTTCGCGAGCTGGTACCTCAGGCAACCTGTCCTGACTGACAAGAAACGTCGCTGTCGCTTCCAGTGTATCTACAAATTCACCCCTCTCTTCACTCGTACCGATGTAGGCAGCCGTGAGTTGCTTATCACAGGGAATCATTTCTGTTCCTCTCATCATCCGTGTTGCATCTTCGAGCGGCAGCTCCAGCTCCATAGCAATGATTTCCGCGGTTTCAGCGGGATTGGATATCCAGTAATCAATCCCCTCACACTCTGCAGCGACAAATTTCTCGACGTAATCAGGATAGGCTTCAGCAAATTTATTCATGACAATACCCACATCCCATGTCGGGTAGCCACGCTTTTCCATGATTCCAGAAGTCATAAATATGTTACCTCCATCCTTAACCGCTTTATCCAGATTGGGTTCCCAGAACCAGGCCGCATCAATATCTCCACGGGACCAGGCAACAGCAATGTCACTGGGCCGAAGATCCAGAATCTGCATATCGGCAGGGTTTATCCCTTCATCGGCCAAAGCCTGAAGCAGCAGATAATGTGTTGTTGATCCGAAGGGGGCGGCAATGGTTTTTCCCGCAAGATCTTTAAACGATTTTATATTGGCATCTGTTCTGACTACCATCGCCTCTACAAAATCCAGCATGTTCAACACCATGGTTCCTTGAATCGGCAAGCCACGGACTACACCGATCGCAGTTGGCGGGTTACCCAGCCCACCAAAATCAATTTGGTCCGCTGCAATGGCCCTCAGCATATCTCCACCGCCACCGACTTTAATGTACTGAATCTCGCCGACCTCTGGCATGTACTTCGCCATCAGCCCCAGGTTCTTGGTTACCAGCTGAGCATTAACCAAATTTAAATACCCAACAGTAACCTTCTCTGGAGCTGCTTGAGATGCTGTGGAGAAAACACCGAGCAACGCGGCAGCAATTAGCACTTTATTCGTGAACATAATTATTATCCTATATTGTTGATGGTTATAAAGCCCTGCTCTTTAAAACAAAGGGACTCAGATTTTTCTGTTAATTACACTTTCAGGGGATACTAAAAATTCTTTGCACGACGGGTCCATGGCATTAGCGCAGTACCAATAGCTCGCATGACCATGTCGAGGGCAACTCCCGTCAAGCCCAGTACAATGAGACCCATGATGACTACATCACTAAGTAGAAACTTTGCCGCATCCCAGATCATCCAACCAATACCCGCGGTTGCAGCAACTATCTCCGCAGCCACCAGCACTGTGTAAACAAATCCGAGTGAGATGCGCATGCCTGCAAGAATAGTTGGGCCGGCACCAGGTAAGTACACGTGCCAGATAAGCGCCCATCTGTTCGCTCCTAAAGCAAGCGCCGCTCGCTCATACACAGGGTTAATAGTTGTTACCGCCTGCGTCGTTGAAATTATGATTCCGGGTAAACCCGCCAGAAATAGCAAGGCCAGCTTCGATTCTTCCCCGATGCCCAACCACATGACCAGCAGTGTATAAAGTCCCAATGGTGGCAACGGTCGGTAGAACTCGATAAAGGGGTTGAAAAATGCCTTTGCATCCCGTGAATAACCCATCAATATGCCCAAGGGAATACCAACAATACACGCGAGAAAGAAACTGATCAGTATTCGATAAAGACTAACTCCAACATGCTCCCAAAGCGTTGAGCCTTGATAACCTTTTGTAGCTGCCTTGACAAAGGCTGCCCATACAGCGTCCGGCGCAGGTAAGAAAAGTTTATTGGCTAACCCCGTACTCGTCAGAAAAATCCATAGTCCCAGCATCAACGCTATTGAAATGCAAGAGAGCGTGAAGGAGCGCGTAGGCATCCAGCCGATCCAGTTGACTCGCATAAATTCGTGCCGCCCTGAGTCCTCTAAAATGTTCATTACCTAGCGGTCTTCATTCCTTCACACCCAGAATTCGCATGATGGTTAATGCATAGATCCTGGCGGCCATAACAGACTTGGGAATAGAGATCCATTCGTTGTCTGCGGCCCAGCCATCCTCACCGGGTCCGAACGTCACGGCATTGATACCTGCCTGACGAAATCGAATCGTATCGTTGAATGCATTCTTGCGATTGACAATCGGTTCCTCCCCCATCAGGTCTTTGTAAACGGCGCGTAGAGAAACACAAGGCTCCTCATCTTCCGGAACAGGCTCGGTACCTGGTACAAACAATGAACCGGGTACTTGACGAACCGCTGCTTGCACTTCATTGGATACACGAAATAAGGCATCCGTCTCTCCTTGTATATCGGCCACCACACTCTCAATAGTCATCCCTGGCACAATACCTACGACAGCAACTGTAATCGTGCATCTATCGGGTGAGAACTGCATTTCGCCCTCAATACCTCCCCGTATCCTGACAACAGAACAACACGGCGGTGTATGTCCCATGAAACTTGCCGGCACATGCTCAAAAGTCATGGATTCGATCACAGGAAGTACCTTAGCTGCATGAAGTATGGGGTTTTCAATAATGTCTGGCCTCCAGATATGTCCTTTCGAACCATCGATATTGATCTCAACAAGACAATGCCCAGAATTAGCAGTGGATATATTCATACCCCATGGACCTGAAGGCCCACCCCAGGCTGTCGGCTCGGCGGTGATCGAGTAATCAGGTTTCAATCCCATTGTCTCTGTCATGTAAATGGACCCATCTGTGCCATCTCGCTCTTCATCGACAGTAAAGCAACACAACAACTCACCTTTGAGTTGTACATTCTCTTCAAACAAGACCTGAACAGCTAATAGTGCAGCAGCCAGATTTCCACGAGTGTCAGAAGTACCTCTTGCATAAAGTAGATCACCATGTCGTTTTGCAATGTAGGGATCGTGATCTGTCATATCCCATTTTTCAGGCTCCATCACCGGGTACGTATCCAGGTGATCATTAATCATCAGCGATACCGTATTGTCGCTTCCTGCACGTCGCCCCAAAACATTCGGGCGATGACGAGTTTTTTCATGAAGCGTTACCGTCTGGCCAAGCGCTTCAAGTTTTCCGGCAATCTTGAAGGCGATGGCCTCCTCCTGCGCACCCGGCATATCAGGATCAAGCGGGTTTCCCGCCAGAGGCTGGCCTGCGTATATCAGCTCCGATGCTAAAGCGACCCAACGCTCCTCGGTAATTCGTTCAACGACTCTGCTAGCCAATGCTTCTGATACTGCGTGTTGCATGTTTATCCTTTTCAAGAACTGTGTTCTACCTGAACCAGCAGAGCAGTGAGAATTTCCACCAAAGCTTTTAGATGTAGAAAAACCCGCGTTCGGCGACACATTGTTGGATGAGCCACTTGCCATACGACGCATCACTGGCCCAACCGATAGATGGTTGGTACACTGCACCACAAGAACCTCGAATTATTCGAGATGTTTTGGAAGCACACTTCCAACTGAACTATGAAAGGATTTTCACATCAGCCGGAAATTGCACTGATAAAGTGCAGAGGCTCTGCCTGAGCAGGTAGCGATATGTTTTTATTTGATCTTTTGACTTTGGATCAAAAAAGAAAAATACAAGAGTTCGGTACACCAGAGAGTTATGCAGCGCGTTCTCTTATCATCAGACAAGGTGATACGGCAAACGGTATCTACATCATTTTCAGCGGGGTTGTCGAGAGTGTTTTTTATACCGAATCAGAACGCGAACTTCGGCTGGCAACATGGGGAGAGCATGACTTCGTCGGCGCACCTCATGTGTTTGGGCAGGCAACACAGCAATGGTCTGCTCGAGCATTGACCCACGTTGATCTACTTCATTTGAATAAGGATCAATTACGTGACCTAATCAATGATTCGCCTGATATTTCCATAAGCCTTATACAGGCTCTAGGTTACAAAGGTGAGCGATATTCTGAACTCGCACAACGTCTTGCATTCCACACTGTCCAGGAGAGACTAGCATTGGCATTGCTGGACGAATGGGATCAGGCAAAACGGAATAACTCCTGCGATAGCTCATTCCCGATACCCACTCCTCTAGAGCTATCACGAACTATCGGGTCCACACGCCAGGCAGTCGGTCTAGCCATTCGGTCTCTCTCTAAACTCGGGCTCATCTATATCGAAAAAGGAAGAATCCATTTACCAAATGCCCAAGCGTTAAATGAACTCACAAAGCGCGAGTCGGTTCATTATTCATCGCACTATTAAGAACCTCAAGACCAGACAATGCGCAACAAGCGTGCATGATGCAAAAAACACAGCAATGTGCTGCATAATTAACAGCAATTGAGTTTCACTATTGCATCAAGATACGAATAAGATTAAAACCAATTCACTCATGCTCTAGTTATTCGCTAAGGTTTCAAGCGACTTTCCAGTCAGACGATAGCCCACCCATTCATTCTGCGGTTTGGCCCCGAGTGATTCATAAAACCTGATTGCGGGTTCATTCCAATCAAGTACGCTCCACTCAAAACGCCCACAGTCGTTGGAGAGTGCAACTTTTGCCAGATATTTCAGCATGGCTTTACCAGCTCCAAAGCCTCTGCAGGTAGAAGATACATACAAGTCCTCAAGATACAGCCCATGCTTACCAAGCCAGGTAGAGTAATTGAAAAAATAGACTGCATAACCGACTGGCGTGCCATCAATGGAACAGATAACAGCTTCGGTCCCGGAATTCGAACCAAACAAGGAGCTCTGGATATCAGACTCAGTTGCCTTTACTTCATGTTCAGCTTTTTCATAAATAGCCAGTTCCATGATAAATCTCAGAATCAGGGATGCATCGTTGATAGTTGCTTTGCGAATATCTATAGATGGCATATATTTCTCCAAATCTCGTTAACGTAATTCAACCCAAAGACCAGCGCAGTGTGATGATCGCTCTTGTTTAACCACGAGTATTAGGAGAAATGCTGTCAGCAGCTTCGATGATATAAGGAAGAATCTCCTTTTCGATCCGCTCACTTGTCCACAACCGGGTAGATACTGAACATTGAATAGCAGCCAGAGCCTCTCCGTCGGGTGCCCTGATGGGTGCAGCGATACCCGTCTGGTTCAGGATTGATTGATCCTGGGTCATTGAAAAACCACGATTCCCAGCATCAACAATATGCTTCGCAATGCGCGATCGATCCATTTCGGTATGTTGCGTCATCGGTTGCAATGTCCATGTTTTAATCATGTTCTTGCGCCTGCTCTCCGGTATCGTAGAGAGCATGACGCGCCCTGCAGCAGAACTCAGTGCAGGCAGCCGCCTCCCGACAAGTGTGGATGCGAATTGACCACTCCGTCCAGGTACACGGCTGACGTACAGAACATGGTCGCCAGACAGCTCAGCAAGGTTCACGGTGGCATCAAGCTGATGTGAGAGTTCTATTAACGTCGGCATAGCCAGCCGGACCAATGGATTTGACCAGAAATAAGCGTAAGCCATTTCAAGCCATGCGTGTGACGGGCGATACCGCCGTGTGGTGGGATCCTTGTCCAGCATACCTTCCAGATGCAAGGTGTTGGCAAGCCGCTGTACGGCACTCTTTTCCAATCCCGTTTTAGCGACAAGGTCGGCCAGCGATAGCTCTACAGCAGATTCATCGAATGCGCGCAGAATCTTGAGGCCTTTGGCTAGCGAGCTGACAAAAAGGGTGTTTTGCTTTTCAGGCACTGAGGAGATACTTGATTGCGTCTTCATGAGATTTGCATATTTCTACTTGACGTCACGGCTTAAATGTTGATTACTTACGACTAAAAGATGATATACAATATTATATTATAATACAACCCAATACTCACATCATAGTCCGGGAGCCAGACAATGAAACATGCACTTCTGAAAACCACAGCAGTTGCAATAGCCTTGAGCGCACCAACAGCTGCCTTCGCAGACAAAGCGAATGACACCCTTTTTGTGGCCTTTACCAAGGAACTAGAATCTGTTGACAGTTACATGAACTCAGCGCGTGAAGGCATTGTCCTGCAACGCGCCATCTGGGACGGTCTGCTGTATAGAGATCCTGTCAACAACGAATACATCGGCAACCTGGCAACAGCGTGGGAATGGATTGACGATTTAACCATCGAGTTCAAGCTGCGCGAAGGTGTGACCTTCCATAACGGCGAGGCATTCAATGCAGATGACGTGGTATACACGATCGACTTTGTGGCTAATCCGGACAACGGCGTCAAAACACAGCGCAATGTCAACTGGATGAAATCAGCAGAGAAGATTGACGAGTACACAGTGCGCATTCATCTCAAGTCCGCCTTCCCTTCAGCTATTGAATTTCTCGCAGGTCCTGTGTCCATCTACCCTGACGAGTATTACGCAGATGTTGGTCCCAGCGGCATGGCTTTGAAACCCGTTGGAACGGGACCCTACAAAGTTGCCGATGTCATACCAGGCCAGCATTACGTTCTGGAGAAGAACGACAACTACCATGACAGTCCTAAAGGCGATGCACAGATCGGTCGCGTAGACATCCGCACGATTCCGGACATCAATACGCAAATGGCCGAGATGTTCAATGGAACACTGGATCTTATCTGGCAGGTTCCCGCAGATCAGGCTGACAAGCTGGGAGAGATGACGCAGTTCCAGGCTGTTAACGAAAGCACCATGCGCGTGGGTTTCCTGTTACTCGATGCTGCTGGCAAAAGCGATGAAGAAACACCATTCAAGAATATCCGTGTGCGTCAGGCTGTCGCCCATGCCATTGATCGACAAGCTATTGTAGATGCCCTGCTTAAAGGTAGCAGTCAGGTTATCAATTCGTCCTGCTTCCCCAGCCAGTTCGGTTGTGATACCGATGTGAAAACTTATGAATACGACCCTGAAAAATCAAAGGCATTACTCACTGAGGCCGGCTACCCCGACGGCTTCACAACCGACTTCTATGCCTACCGTGACCGTGACTATGCAGAAGCTATCAGCAGCTTTCTGAATGCCGTTGGCATCACGACCAACTTCAATATGCTGAAGTACGCAGCCTTGCGTGATCTATCGGCTACCCAGGGCGTGCCGGTCAATTTTCAAACCTGGGGATCGTACTCCATCAACGATACCTCTGCCTTTACCGGGCAATTCTTCAAGTTCGGTGACCTGGATACCGTACAGGATCCGGATCTTCGCGACGCACTGGAAATTGCAGACACCTCCACCAATCCGAAAGTACGCATTGAACACTACTCAAAGGCACTTAACCTTATTGCCGATCAGGCATACATGGTACCGATGTTCTCATACAACACCAACTATGTATTTACACAGGAAGTGTCGTACACACCGACACCTGACGAAGTCTTGCGCTTTGCAACGATGAACTGGAAGTAGGCATTTTCAATCGGTAACTTGCGGCACAGGGTTTGGCTGCAAGTAGCCTACTCACCAGGTGCAGTGTGCACCCGAATCATTTTTTCACCGTTCGCTCCCAACAGGACCAGCTCTGGTCGCACAAAGAAGGTGATATGTCGTGCTTGTATTTATTCTGAAACGCCTTGGACTTGCGTTGCTAGTGGCGTTGACGGTCTCACTGATCAGTTTCATCTTGCTGTTTCTTTCTGGTGACCCGGCTACGGCCTTGGCGGGTGAAGGCGCATCCGCAGACGATATTGCAGCCATCAATGCACGTTATGGTTTTGACCGACCCATGCTCGTACAATATGGTGACTGGCTATTCAACGCTCTCATGGGCGACTTTGGCGAAAGTTACTATTTCAAGATGCCAGTCTCGATGCTGCTTGGAGACAGACTAGCAGTCACCATGCTTCTCGGACTTTGCGGTATCAGCTTTGCGTTACTAACAGCGGTACCACTGGGTGTACTGGCCGCCATGCGTCCAAATTCAATTCTTGATCGGTTTGCCCTGTTCCTGTCAGTAGCAGGACAGGCTATGCCTTCATTCTGGTTCGGCCTGATTCTGATAGTGGTGTTCTCAATCAAACTGCAATGGCTCCCAGCATCCGGTGCATCCACATGGAGGCATTTTATTCTACCCACTGTCGTGCTTGGCTACTACGCAATGCCGGCGATCATGCGCCTGACTCGTGCTGGCATGCTTGAAGTTCTATCGTCAGACTACATCCGGACCGCTCGCGCAAAAGGTGCTTCAGAAGCACGCGTTCTGTTCAAACATGCGTTACGCAATGCGATCATTCCGGTCGTCAGCCTGGCAGCTGTCCAGATGGGATTCATGCTCGGCGGCTCGATTGTAGTGGAGTCCATCTTTGCACTGCATGGCGCAGGATTTCTCGCTTACGAAAGTATTTCGCGAAACGATCTGCCAACCGTGCAAGCCTTGGTTCTCATATTTTCCATGTTCTATATCATATTCACGTTTACTGCAGATGTACTCAATGCCTGGCTTGATCCACGTATGAGGAGCGCTTGATATGGCTACAACCATGCTATCCGGGACAGCAGCCAATGATCCACTGTTCAAAGAGATCACAGGACCGACACCCAGGCAGAAACTTCGACGCCGTGTTACAGGCCATAAGGGCCTTTTGATCGGCGGTGTCGTACTTGGCTTTCTTGTGCTCGTGGCGCTGTTTGCGCCGCTACTTGCACCGCATGATCCCTATGCCCAGAACCTGTTAGGGCGCATGCAGCCTCCGGTGTTTCTGGAAGGTACTTGGGAGCACCCCCTCGGTACGGATCATCTGGGCCGAGACTACCTGTCACGTCTTATCTACGGAGCCCGTATTTCGCTCCTTATCGGCATAGTCGCGGCGCTTATTTCAGGAACCATAGGCACAATCCTAGGTGTCAGTGCCGGTTATTTTGGCGGGCGCGTAGACGCGGTAGTGACATTCCTCATCAATGTACGCCTTGCTCTACCTGTCGTACTTGTGGCACTGGCCGTGGTGGCGTTACTGGGTGGCTCGTTACAGGTAGTCATCTGCGTGCTCGGATTTCTGCTCTGGGACCGGTTTGCCGTCGTTATGCGCACCTCGACGTTGCAGGTTCGCAATCGGGACTATGTGACCGCAGCCTCAGCGATTGGAGCATCAACAACGCGCGTGATCCTTTCGGAGATCATGCCAAACATCATGAACAATCTGATTGTTGTTATCACACTGGAGATGGCCCACGCCATATTGCTGGAAGCCGTCCTGTCCTTTCTCGGCCTGGGTGTGCAACCGCCAACCCCTTCCTGGGGCCTGATGGTATCCGAGGGAAAAAACATGATGTTGTTCGAGCCATGGCTGGTACTGATTCCGGGAGCTGTCCTGTTCGTACTGGTGCTATCCATCAATCTGCTGGGAGATGGTTTGCGTGACGTCTCTGCCCCTGAAGGACGGAGCTGAACAATGAGCGTATCTCAAGAGTCGCCCCTGTTATCAGTCAGAAACCTGACCATTGATATCCCGACCGACACAGGTACTCTACACGCAGTACGTGGTATCGATTTCGAACTCAGGCGTGGTGAGACCTTATGTATCGTCGGCGAAAGTGGTTCCGGAAAATCACTGACCTCACTTGCACTCATGGGACTGTCAGGTCAGTTAATCAAACCTCATGCCGACACCATGGATTTTGATAAAACCGCACTGCTGCAAGCCAGCCATCGCACTATGCGAAAGCTTCGAGGTGCTCGCATGTCGATGATCTTCCAAGAGCCGATGACATCACTCAACCCCTCCTACGCGATTGGTGACCAGTTAATGGAGGCACTACTGATTCACGGAGGCAATAGCCGAAAAGCTGCACGCGCACGAGCTATAGAGTTATTGCAAAAAGTTGGCATCACTGGTGCAGAAAGCCGCTTGTCACAGTACCCACATCAGTTGTCTGGCGGCTTGCGACAGCGAGTCATGATCGCCATGGCATTGATGTGCGAGCCGGAACTCATCATTGCAGACGAACCAACAACTGCTCTTGATGTGACAATTCAGGCACAGATACTACGACTTCTTGTTGACCTTCAGGCCGAGATGGGAATGGCCATGATTCTCATTACACACGATCTGGGTGTTGTTGCCAGAGTCGCGGACAAGGTTGCTGTAATGTACGCAGGCGAACTGGTTGAAACCGGCCCCACCACAGATCTTTTCACAAACCCGTCTCACCCGTATACGCGTGGACTACTCAATTGCATCCCACTGCCGGGGAAGTCGAAAAGAGGCGCGAAGCTGGGCACTATCCCGGGAATTGTGCCTTCTCTGGTTGGTGATGTGTCAGGTTGCGCCTTTCGCACTCGCTGTGCACATGCGAGCAAAGCTTGCCGTGGCGACATACCACAGCACGCAACACCCGATGGATTGCATGCCTTCCGTTGTATTGATCCTCACGGATTTGTCAATGCCAAGGAGGCAGACTCATGAGTGATTCTGTTACGCCTATTCTTGAATTGCGTGAGGTCTCCAAAATCTACAATATTAAAGACGGCCTGTTCGGTAAATCAAAATCACTGACTGCACTAAACAGCATTTCCCTGAAGCTTGATCGAGGCGATGTGCTGGGACTTGTCGGCGAGAGTGGATGTGGAAAATCGACGTTAGCGAAGATTCTGTTAGGTCTGGAAGCCCCTTCATCAGGGCAGGTTCTCGTGGATGGTAAACCTATCGGTGGTGAAGACCGACAAGCACTGGCCCGTCGGATCCAGCCAATCTTTCAGGACCCTTACTCATCACTCAACCCGCGCAAAAGCATTGAAGACATCATCGCTCTACCCTTGCGCGTACACAAGATCGGCGACGAACCATCGCGAATGAAAAAAGTGCAAGAGATTTTAAATGTTGTTGGCCTGCCAAGTCGGGTCCTGACAAACTACCCAAGCCAGATGTCCGGCGGACAACGCCAACGAGTAGCTATCGCACGCGCACTCATCATGCGGCCAGAGATCGTGATTTGCGATGAGCCAACCTCTGCCCTGGATGTTTCCGTGCAAAGCCAGGTCCTTAATTTACTTGGCGAACTAAGAACTGAATTCAACCTGACTTATCTTTTCATTAGTCATGATCTCGCCGTCGTGGAACATCTTGCAACCAGAGTTGCGGTCATGTACCTGGGTCAGGTAGTAGAGGAAAACAGCGTTGATGGTCTGTTTGAACAACCCCGCCACCCCTATTCCAGAGCTTTGCTGGAATCTGTACTTACACCAGAGCCTCACCTCGATGTGCCAGACACCCAGCTCGGTATGGACTATCCCAATCCGATTGACCCACCTTCAGGATGCCACTTTCATCCGCGTTGTGCGGCCGCCACAGATTTTTGTATGCGCACGGACCCACGCACACAATTCACCGCTTATGGCCGTATCAGATGCCACCTGCATGATTCAAAGATAATTATGAAAACGGAAAAACATTCATGACTCGTCACGATGCCATCAAGCATGCAACAGACTATCTCGACAGCGGACGTCTTTTGTCCGAGCTTGCAAAACTGGTTAGTTATCCCACCGAAAGCCAGAACCCTGCCAGGGCTGAGATACTCGTTCACTACCTGCAAGAAGCCATCCAGCCGCGTCTTGAAGCTATGGGCTTTGATTGCGCATTATACGACAACCCCATTACTACTGTAGTCGGTGGACCGTTCCTGCTGGGCACACGCATAGAGGATACCGCTCTACCCACGGTACTGACCTACGGTCACGGCGATGTGATCTGGGGTCAGGATAATGATTGGCGAGAAGGCTTAACGCCGTTCGAACTGGTTGAGGAAGGTGATCATCTTTATGGTCGTGGATCGGCGGACAACAAGGTGCAGCATCTGATTAATATCGCTGCTCTGGAATGTGTTCTTTCAGTGCGCGGCAAGTTGGGTTTCAATATCAAGATCGTGATGGAAATGAGTGAGGAAATCGGCTCACCCGGATTAGCGCAGATGATGGATACCCATCGCGAAGCCATGCAGGCGGACGTACTCATCGCATCAGATGGACCAAGGTTAAGTGCTGAGCGGCCAACGATGTTCATGGGCTCCCGCGGTGGCCTGGGATTTGATCTGGTTGTGGACTTGCGAAAAGGCGCACATCATTCGGGTAACTGGGGTGGTCTTTTGGCAGATCCTGCCATCATTCTTATCCAGGCCTTGTCAAGTATTACAGATGCTCGTGGCCAACTACAAATTCCCGAATGGCGACCTACAAGTCTGACTCCAGCTTTAAGAGACGCACTAAGTAAACTGCCCGTGGGAACCGATGAAGAACCAACAGTGGATGAAGACTGGGGCGAAGAAGATCTTAGCCCCGCTGAACGCGCCTATGGGTGGAACAGCTTTACAATTCAAGCCATGAAATCAGGTATTCCGGAAGCACCGGTGAATGCTATTGCACCAAAAGCATGGGCACGTTGTCAGCTACGTTATGTTGTTGGTACCCGGTCGCAAGATATTCTGCCTTCACTGCGGCTTCATCTGGATGCCCGAGGATTTGACATGGTCAGAATTCAACCTCTGGACAAAGGGCTTTTCAATGCAACGCGTCTTGATCCTGACCATCCCTGGGTAATTTATGTAAGGGACTCATTAAAGGCAACAACTGGCAAGGATCCTCATGTGTTACCGAATCTGGCAGGGTCACTACCCAATGATTGTTTTGCAGACGTGTTGGGCATACCGACGATATGGATACCACACAGCTATCTAGGCTGCAATCAACACGCACCTGATGAGCATGTTCTCAAAACGATTTGCCGCGAGTCTATGCAGGTGATGGCTGGATTGTTCTGGGATATCGGCACAAGTACACCAGACAATGCGTAGTCTTTGGCCCAAAGGCACGAAACCGGGTAAAAACGCTACGAGTCATTTCAGTGCAGACGGGATGCGACGCACCCTTCGGAAGCCCGGTGTCTGGTTGGCATTCATCTGGAGCTAAAGCGTCTGTCATGCCAGACACAACACTAAAACGCGTAGCCTTCAGGTTTTTCGATGAAGCTATCAAGATGTTCCTGCGAATGGAAAATCCAGATCGTACCCATCCATTCAACGGAGTACCTGTTCAGGGAGTCATCCGGCATACGCTCAGCAACGTCATCAATTTCGGGAAATTCGGAAACCCATGCAACTTCATCAACCTCAACATCAATTGCATCGCCATAGGCAGCAACACCTGTGGGATGGTTTTCTGTGAGCAATTGGTTCGCCCTTTGGACCGGTGTCATCAGATACGCCAGTGCTGCACTGGTCACCAAATAGGCAAGAATAAGCAAGGTTCGTTGACTACCCGTCAAGGTGGCTGTTCTTCGCTTCATCTTGCAACGCTACATCCGCATCGATTTGATGCGATGCTCTCTGGAATCCTGAAATATCTCATCATGCTCCTCCCACGTTTATTTCCTTTAAACAGAGTGTCGATCGAAATGCCGACTATGAGAAGACCTACAGGTCTATCAATTCCATACCTTTGCAGCATATCGAAGCGAATCAAGACGCGGCACTATACAAAGTTCAAAGATCAATAAGACTACATAAATCAGATAGTTAAATTTTTTTCGACATCTGCCTGCTTTACGTTGTTTCACGGTGATGCGCAGTAGCTGCAGAGACGCGTGAACATTTCAATAAATCAATGCGTGCGCTCATGAGCAAGGAATCGAACCGTTTTTTAAATGGTCCGGACAGAAGGTTTAGAGTCGACCTTCCCGGCGATATGCGGACAATCTTGCCGGGCTATGGCAGCCTTCGTGACGCGATGTACAACTAGTTTTCGCATTTATACCCTAGGTAAGCTGCAAAGGGGGCAGGAAAATTCAGGACTATATTTCGCAAATAGCGAGTCAATTATTATTGACATCGAGTCAAATATATTTGACCATAGTGCTCTGTTATCACGCCAATCGGAGAATTTCCCATGTCAGTGCTAGCTAAAAGTACGTATTTATACATATTTACCGCAATTGTTATCTTTACTACCTATGCATGGTGGACATTTGGCGTATTGGGAGTTGAATACTTTACCGGTCCGGAAGCACTGATCCGCATAGGCAAAGCGATATCTATTTTAATCGTCGGAGGGTATGCATTTGAGTGGTCATTTTTATTGATTACCGGCATGTTTAGCACCAGGATGCTAAAGAAGCCAATCGATTTTACAGTCGATGAGAGAGACAAACAGATCATCCAGAAATCCATATATGCTTCTCATATGGTATTGGTCGTGGGTATGTGTTTATCCATATTTTCTATGGCAATGGGTGTAATACCTTTCTGGGTATTCAATGCAATCGTGCTTGCCTACGCGCTCTCAGTTTTTGTAGAACTTTCGACCAAACTAATATTGCTTCGAGCCGGAGCCTGAATTGAAAAGCACCCTCATTACCAACGAGATAAGACGATTGCGTTTTGAACATGGAGAAATGACTCAGAAAGAATTGGCGAGTAAGATCGGAGTGACCAGGCAAACAATCGTGGCCATCGAAAATGCCAAGTACTCTCCAACATTGGAATTGGCATTCAAAATCTCGAATGTCTTTGGACAGAGTATTGAAACGATATTTACTTACAATCCGTCAGTCGCGCAGTAGCAGTAATAGACTTGACGTTGAATTGTTTAAAATTCGTTGTTGAATTGCAGATTTAGTGATCTTTGAAATTCGCACTCGTAAGGAAAAGAGCATGGCCTAATTCCGCGTCTGACACTCCAGAGCCGTTCGCTAGCGGAATGTTTCAGGCTCAGACCGATTAGCAACAGTTCTATAGACGTTACGGTCTCGAGGTCCTATCTGCTTATTGCTAAAAGCGGACATATTGACACGCTCAGGTTAGTATATTTGGATGCGAACCACCATCCATTTCGAAGGCCTTCCGGGTTCCGGAAAGACAACCGCTTCCGAGCGGTTTTGCAGACTACTGAAAAGCAACGGAATCGAAGCAAGTTGGTGGCTAGAGGAAGCGTCTAACCACACGATCATGCCTAAAGAGGCGCGTTGCGCTCTTTCTCGCGAGCATCATTATCCGCAGATTTGTCTGGACTCATGGCTGACATTCCTAAAATCATCAAACAGCACAGTAGTTTTAGACGGCTATGCTTTTCAGAGCACAGTACGTTTTCTTTACGCAAATCGTATTGCAAGAACTCAGATAGAAGACTATTTCAACAGGTGGCAAGAGCTGGCGCCTGAAACCACGTTGGTTTACTTCTCAGTGGAAAATCCAAGTGAACATTACGATGTCATTTCAGCAGAGCGCGGAGACGAGTGGTCTCGCAAGCTCTACTCCTACGTAGAGCGCTCACCAATAGGTGTTGCTAATGGTTACCAAGGCAGAATGGGCTTTATAGAATTTTGGTCAGAATACCAACAGCTCTGTCATGAATTATTGGATGCCGCCTATGTACCGGTGCATCTCATCGGCTCCCGTTCATGGAAAGATGATGACTTGAAAGGTCTGGCTGCTCAACTAGGCCTTTTACCCGAATGGCTGTAGTAGGTACTCCCCAGCTATCCGCTATGTTCTCATGCCACCGGGGACTATCATCCGAAAGGCTACGTTGGCAAGGTTTGAACAGCATCCTGTCATTCAACCCGGTTGGCTGAAGGACCTAATACACATAACCACCATTGGTGCTGACGCACCTGGAGAAAAGAGCTGGGAGTGAAGATGCATTTTCGTTATCAGATACCTATTTTACTGCGACGCTGGAACGGGAATATCCCACGATATGATCGAGCGGCTGAACGAGACCATAGACTCGGGTAAAAACCGTATGTGTCAAACCAGAGCTCTTCCCGGACCATGCAGTCCTTGTCGCAAGTTATCGCGTTGCTGGGATGCCAGATGAAGGTCGGTTGAGCCTTGAAAACTAAATGCGGAATGTCCCGTCTGAACCTTCGAAACCTGTCCGCGAAATGCTGTTTCGCAGGTCATAGCATAAAGGGCGCTTACATAAAGCCCTGGCTAATGCAGGGCTACCGCTCGTCCCATCATAGTATGCGACGATTGCCGGCACAGGACCAAGCCTGTTAAACCAACTCCGCAAGGCAATTGTCGCTCAGGGCCTGTATCGGTGTGAAGTCCCGATGTGCAATCCATTCTTCCCGATTGAATGCGCGGATATGATTGTCAATATGGCAAAGCGACAGGTAGACAATCGTCCGGTCAAAGGGCGAAATGTTGGCAGGACTGGCATGGACCAGCAAAGAGGAGAAAACCAACATGCTGCCAGCAGGCCCGGTGGGCGCAACACAACCGCCACGCTCGGCAAGCTCTTTAACTTTCTCGCGGCCGAGAGTCCACAACGGATAAGACGTTGTCTGCAGATCATGCCCGGCGTCAACGACTCCCAGTTTATGACTACCCGGAATAAAAAGTAGAGGACCGTTTGCTGCGGTGACATCATCAATGAATACTGCGATATTCATGGCCCTTGGTTCTGGCATTTCGTCATCTCGTTTCCAGGTACCGTAGTCCTGATGCCATTGCCAGACTTCTCCATCGAAGGCAGCTTTGGCGTTTACCTTGAATTGATGCATGTAAACAGGGCCATCGAGCAACTGTTCGACTGGCTCTATCAGGCGCGGATGAGCACCTAGCCGCTTGAATGCTTCGTTATAGGTATGTGCGGCAAATGCGGTGCGGGCAACACCAGAAGACTCACGCCAAACCTCCTTACGTTCGCTGGCGTAAACTTCCTGAGCTTCGCGCTTCAACACAGCGGCCTCATCGGTGTCGAACATGCCGGGCATAAACAAATAGCCCTTCTCGTCAAATTCCTGTAATTGTTCTTCAGTAAGCCGCATGACATTTTTCTCTCGGTTAGCGCGGGAATTCAGGTTAATTGTCGCATTTGTTAGTATCACTCTAACTCTGTTGATTTACAAATGGAGTTTGCAGGCTTTCAGTAGACGATAGATCCTGCTGACAAGGTGTCCCGCAATTAGCGATAATTCTATTGCTCGGCTTGCCAAAACAATAATTGGGTGCCTGAATTGCCAGTACCACGTGGATCCACTGCGACCAGCCATGGGAAATGAGCAGCATTGGTAAGCGCTAACCTGCCCCAGCCATCACGATAATGACCAATTATGATCATCTGAACATCTCATTGACTGACACACGTCGTCCACAGTATTAAAAATGGCTGTTTTTCTGAGTAGCTCACTGCACAGTGATGCAAGGCAGCGTTTTTACCCTGATAACTATGTTGGCATCAAACCCAAGGTACTAGCCTCATTCAGCAACACGACGCTCGAACGATAGGGCATCGTTAGAGCCTTTTTTAGTGATCCAGCTTATTCAAACCCTCCCGAAGGTTCGGTAACCTGAAAACCATGAAGCCATCACGTTTTTTCACAAATTAATTTTACTGACTCTATCAATGGACCATCAATGCGCGCCTGAAGCATCTTGCTTTCACGGCAGGTTCGCCGGTCAGGTAACCGTCTGAATTGTAAACACCCAAAACCGTCATTTCTCTCCCTTCAAATATAATTTCCGCTCTCCTTCTTCGAATTTTTCAATGGCGTACCGAAGCATTGTGCGCGGCATTGACTTGTAGTGCTTGAGCAGGAATTTCTCTTCAACGAGCCTATCGCGATTTCCGACCTCCCTGAGCATCCAGCCGACCGCTTTTTGTATCAGATCTTCGTGGTCATCCAGCAGAACTGTCGAAATGTTCAGCGTGTCATTAAACTGATCCTTTTTTATGAAATGATAGGTGGATATGATGGCTATCCTTCTCTCCCACAAATTTTCAGATCTCGACAGTGTCGCCAGTTTGTCCTTGTTCTTTTCCAATAGATATCCACCAACGATCTGATGGGCAGAGCTATCCACAAGATCCCAGTTATTGACATATCTCGTGTTATCCAGATAGCTGGTATAGATTTCCTTTCTGTGCCTCTCATCTGCTTTTTTGAAAATATTGACCATCATAATCAGCGCCAGAAGTCTCTCCTCGTGATAGGGAGACTTGAGCACACACAATATTTCCTTTAGAAGCACACCTTTTTGTTTCTTTGCAAATGCTCTGATCTCTGGAACACGAACGCCTAGAAAAAAATCACCCTCCCCGTATTGACCCACGCCTGTCTTGAAGAATCGAAGAGATTTCTCAGCGACAACGGGGTTCCCAAGCTGACGGAATTTAGCCTGTAAGACACTCGGATTCATTTGATAATGCTTAACAGAAATGTTCAACTCTGATTGCAGGAACTAATCCTAAAAGCCTAGTAGGATTGCCTCACAAACACACTCATTACATCGCCTGCGTCATCGGGCGAGATAGAAAATCCCAATTGTAACTGGCCAGGCACCCCACTTACAATCCCGAGCGAATAAGACCATTTATCTTCGTTGTCCTCGGTATCCAGCTGGTAAGACCATAGCCCTTCCAATTCCAGACCTTGCAATTGATGGCGCAACCCTGTGAAAAGGAATCTTGTATCGTCATTGGTTTGAAATGTCGGAGCCATACCCTGCACCCGCGCTTCAAACTCTTTCATGTCCAGCCTTGCACCCAGTATAAAATCAGTTTGAATTGTTAATGGCGAATAATACAGAATATAGGCGTCAACGCCATCGCCTTCATATTCCAGCGTATTTATCCCCGTTAACGTGTTTTCTGTATCATCCCCATCAAGTGACAGGTAGTTTACACCGGCCACAATACTCGGTGACAACTGGAGCTGGGCAGTTAGCTCGTAGCCTTTGAAATCAGTATCGGCATCGCCGAAGTCAAAC
This sequence comes from Granulosicoccus sp., assembly GCA_045106195.1. Classification (GTDB taxonomy): domain Bacteria; phylum Pseudomonadota; class Gammaproteobacteria; order Granulosicoccales; family Granulosicoccaceae; genus Granulosicoccus. The sequence continues at coordinate 77,835 of JBGCEH010000019.1, read as the reverse complement.
TCGCCAAAGACATAGGCAGCCTGGACATAGCTGTACTGGAATTTGGCCTGAGCGGACCCCGAAACCAATCCAGATATTACAAGTACAGCAGCGACCGCGGTGCGATAAGCAGGCACCTTGTTAGCTAGACGGGACATGATGCTCCAGTTTGTAGAATTCATGGGTTTGCACAAGTCTCTCACTCGACTCTTGTTAGAGAATGACACGCCGATGGCGAGTATAGACCACCCATATCAAGTCAGCCTAGTGAGATGACAATGGTACGCTGAACATCTGCGATAGTCTCACTCCAAGTGCTTCAGCTTTTTTTGACTTAAGTGTTACTAATGCGTTGTGCCGTTCATGATCTGATGTGCACACGTTGACCTGATATTCAGTGTAAGAGCTGCTTCGCCGGCTTCTGTTGGTACGATGCTTTACCACTCTGGAAATTGTCTGGATAGCGATAATGTCCTGTGATGGTATGTGCCTGAATACGAAAGTGGTATCTAGTGGAACTGAAGGGCGCCACGAGCGTATGAAAGCTGCACCCGTTGTACGGTTGAAAACAAGTTGCTCATTACTGCCGTAGTAAGTCCACAAGCCCGCCGCCACGAAAAGCACCCCAATCAATAACAAAGGAACCGAGCCTGGTCCTTCAAACGCAGTAAAGGTACTGGTCACCCAGAAACCGGCCAGGCCAACACCCAACATGATGAACAAACCGCTGAATGCCAATGAACCTATGCTGGGCCTTATCAGCAACGTTTCCTTGTTTACGAACTGAACCCTGCGTGTTTCAAAATTCGAGGACGATACTGACAAAGCGGTACTGGAAATTTCTGGGATATTCTTACCATCTACCATCTGTTCGTCTCGACCTTAGCCATCCACTTAACCATAGTGTTGAATTCCGAGCTACCTCCCAACACTTGCTGTCCCGTTTTGAGGGCAGATTGCAAGCCCGCCAGGTAGCCTGGCCTTTTATGTTTAACGCTAGCATGATTTATAAAAGCTATTCTATTGCGCCACGGCACCCGGAAGACTACTTATATAGCCGTCTACAAACACCAGACGGTTTGTCAACCATTGCTCAATGTATTGCGCCTCACCGACTTCAAATTGATTGCTTGAAATAAAATCGACAAGATCCCATCGATCATCGCCTGTCACATCTTCCGGCACATCGATTTTAGCCAGACCGAGTAGCTTGCGATCTACTCGTTCAGAAATAATATACAAGCCTTGATACCCACCGTTCAGTATCATTTCTGCAACTCCGCCAGCGATGGTCGCATGCCCATTGGCAACACCGTCTACATCAGTATACGCAGATGTTCGCATATCTCTGTAGATGTCGTGACAGACCAGATTTCTCACGATCGACAGATCCCGATAGGCAGCATCGGCTATCCAGTCATCGTCATTGCGTAAATCGAGAAACCTGACGTTTTCACTTTCAGCTGGAAACGTCAACTCCCGCGTTTCAAACCCAAATGATTTCTTGTCAAAGTCTTGCGAAGTACCGCCGCGAAATTCAATGCCGAGATTTTGTACTCCGGTATCGATACCCGTCTGTCCATTTACCCAACGCCACACGCCCGGTAGTTTGGGCTCGTCGACAATATCAAAGGCCCGTACCTCAAACAATGGAAGGTTAGTAAGTACCAGATTGTAAGATTCAACAAAACTACCATTTCTCAAAATAATGACAGGGTAAATATCACCGTGTTTCACGGATCCGCTTAGTACACCGCCGGACACGATATCAACACCCATGATTCGGAGACCATAGCCGGCGGTAAGATTCGTGTAGCTTACTGCTCCCGAGAGTGGTGAACTACTACTGTAAGCCTCACCCAGCGACATGAAAAGCCGCTTGCCAACGTCGTCTGCAATCAGTGGATAACCAGCCCAGGCCAGATCTAAATCAGCGAGTTCTACATCCTCATCTTGTTGGGCACCGATACTGATGCTGACAGTCGCCACGTTGGAAAAGGCGCCTTGATCGTCACTAACCCTATAGGTGAAAGAGTCACTGTCTGAACCACTGCCAGTATTTACGTAGATAATGCTACCGTCAAATTGCGCAGTGGCTGTACCACGAGTCGGCTGATCGATGATTTCTACCGTTTCAGTGATTAAAGTACCGTCATAGTCCGCATCATTACTTAGCACGGGAATCGCTACTTCAGCAACTACCGATATTGATGCAGCATCGTTGTTTGCAACCGGAGCCTGATTAGGAACTTCAACAACATAAGTGAATGAGCTTCTATCCTCCCACGCAGGCCAACTACCCCAGCCTCCGGAATTACGCCCTCTTACGCGGAAGTAAAGATCATTGTTTTCAGGCAGTACAAGACCTTCCGGCATGACTTGACACAGGCTGGCACTACATACGTCTGTCGCGGAGTAAGTGACAGCATGTAGAGTCATTCTAGTAGTTCTATCAGCAATAAAAAGTCGGTAACTGTCGGCATCTGCAACCTCTTGCCATGCAAACGCAGGGATATCCGTATTGATCTCACCAATGGGTGAAACGGTGGTAATAATGCCCGGCGCAGATTGCACGTACGCGAAAAACAGCGCCGCGTAGGGACTGGCCCCATCTTCGCTGAGCGCCTTGCCCCCCCACTGATGCCTGTTACTGAACCCCACACTGACATCAGGTGTTACGCGACACACAGCGCCGTCGCAAACCTCTGCACGCCTGTAATTCTGTTGATGTATACGGGTTCTGATTGATCGATCGTAAACAAACATCCTAAACTCATCGGTATCTATCTGATCAAGCCAGATGTACTCCAAAACCGGTGAATCAACTGCTCCTGCTGGCGATACCATGACCGGAGTGGTTGGCGCTGAGTAAACCACATTACTGAAGCCCAACGTAAGTAATAGGAAGTACAACAGTCGTACAGTTCCTTTCTTCACGTCCCCACTCTCGATCTGGGTTTAATACAATTCTGTATCCATAGTTTTTCTATGTCCATAAGAGAATTGCATGGGTGTCAACAAAGAACTCGCGGTAAATCAACATAAGAAACATAGTGCTAAAGTGATTTTCTCCGACGGTACTTCCTATCGTCAGGACAAGTATTTGCCGATGCTGTGCTGATCAATGCACATTGCGGTAAGAGGCAAAATGTTTCGTAGCTGTAATGGTACATTTATTCCCGTTTCGACAGTTAAAATAAGTGTGTCCAGATGAATGCACACGGATACTTCACGTTCTAGTTGCATGTCAGGAATCAGAAGCTAAGTCCGAGTCTCCTCTATGCGAAAAAACGTAGAGCATCGACGCTACGGAAATCAGCGACATCACCATCAACACTCCTGCAGCAATAGAGAACACTTGCGCACCCCCAAGCGATACGATGACCGCACCGGCAATACCGCCGGTTGCCATTTGCCAGGCACCAACAATACCCGTGCCAGTGCCGCCGTGTTTACCAGCGCTTGAAATTGCTCCAACGGTGGTATTTGCCACAATAATTCCATTACCGAATCCGAACAGGCAACAGGGCAGCGCTATCGACAAGGCATGGGTATATCCCAATGCTTGCGTGGCAAAAAGAAGTATCACTGACAGCAGACTGAGCAAGCTCCCCAACAGTGCTGTTGGTTCAATTCCGCGGCTGACAAACCACAGGCGATTCAGTGTATTACCTACAATATAAAATGCGGGTGTCAGCGCAAACCACAAACCAAATTCCGTCATGCTGTAGCCGTGGCGTTGGTATTGATAGGCCAGAAACGCATTAAGTGAAAAGAAAATGCCGATTTGCATTCCCCCAGCCATCGACCAGCACAGGAACCTTCTATTTCTCAGCACTGTCAGATATGCACTTGCTACGGTGTGCACGTTTATTTTGTCAACCCTATGAAAATGAGTTTCATCAGCAACACGAATTGCCGCTGCAAACACGAGCACCCCACTGGCGGCGAGTACGGCCATAGCTCCTTGCCAACCGGCGCTTTCCGCCAACACACCCCCGAAAGCCAGCGACAAAGCCGGTGCAATGGCCAGTATTGTAGAAATCGTGGACATTTTTCGGGCAGCGTCTTCACGAGCGTAGACGTCGTTCACGATGGCACGTCCCATGGACATGCACGCGGCGGCACCGAGCCCCTGAAAAAACCGAAGCACAACCAACGCCTCGATGCTATGCGTAAACATGGCAACAACGCCGGCTACACTAAACAGCAAAGCACCTACCAGCATGACAGGTCGACGGCCCGTTTTGTCCGATAAGGGACCACAAAAAAGCTGGCCTACCGCGAGCGCAAACAAATAGGCGCTCAGCAACAGTTGCACAGCCTCGCTTGACACATCAAGCTCAGTTTTTATCAAGGGCAGAGTCGGCGTCAGCAATGTCAGGCCAACTACCGCACTTGCCGTACACATCGCCAGAAACCAGACTGGTGGCGTTCTGTGTCTTGTGCTGGAGTGGTCTGCTTGCCCGGAATCAGACAGCCTTGAAGTCATTAAATGAATGTTTCGTTACTCGAGAATCGAGCGTGTTGACAGGTGAGATCCAACTCGTGAAGTCATAGCCACGGGCCAGTGGCTTCATAGTAACAGAACAACATGTTACGGCTGCATGAATCAGAAATGTGTAAGCAGCATCAGCTGCTCCAGTTTGCAAAAATAAAAAGCTGAAGTTGTATCGCCCTGTGAAATATTGAGGTTTTATGACAAGTTGTGTACGTTGTTGTTCAATTCATCGAATGATCAGACTCAGACAGACAAATTCTGTGGGTCAGATTGCCGATACTCGTCCCGTCACAGTGATCGTGGACGTCTGAACGCGAACTACCCCTGACAAGGGCTGAAAAGAGAAGCACCATGATTAGCCAATCATTGAATAACACTCTAACCATGACAGGTCCGGGTACAGAAACAGGTGATGTATTTCGCAGGTACTGGCACCCGGCGGCGTTGACTGACGAGCTAGCGGGCGAACGGCCTGTGGTCCCGGTTAGCTTACTCGGCGAAAAACTCGTTCTCTTTCGAGACAACGATGGTGAACTCGGGTTGATCGACCGCGCCTGCCCACACCGTGGCGCTGACCTTTGCTTCGGTCGCCTTGAGGATAATGGTTTGCGCTGCCCTTTTCATGGCTGGCACTTTGATCGAACGGGACAGTGCCTCGAACAACCCGGTGAGCCTCTGGGCTCAACCCTCTGTACACAAATCAAAACCACCAGCTATCCCGTGATTGAAAAGAACGGTATTGTATTTGCCTACATGGGCCCCGGAACACCGCCAGAATTCCCAGACTTTGATTGTTTCCGGGCACCGGATACACATGTGTTTGCATTCAAGGGATTATGGGAATGCAACTGGCTACAGGCCATGGAAGTGGGAATCGATCCGGCGCACGCATCTTTCCTCCATCGATTTCTGCAGGATGAAGACCCTGAAGATTCCTATGGAAAACAGTTCCGCGATAAAGCAGCCAATACCGAAATGCCGATGACTCAACTACTGCGTGACTTTCCCCGCCCGGAGATTACCGTCGAACAAACCGACTACGGTATGCGTCTAGTTGCCCTTCGTCACCTTGATGATGTGAATACACACGTGCGAGTAACGAATCAGATATTCCCTCACGCAATTTGTATCCCGATGTCTCGCGAGATGAATATCACGCAATGGCATGTTCCTGTCGACGATACGCATTGCTACTGGTACTCCATGTTCACAAGCTTCGACAAGCCAGTAGATAAAACTCTGATGCGAGACCAGCGACTCAAGGAACATCGACTTCCCGACTATGCACCGATTAAAAACAAAAATAATAACTACGGTTTTGACCCGGTAGAGCAGCGAGACCAAACCTACACTGGGATGGGCCTTGATATCAATGTTCACGACCAATGGGCTGTTGAGAGTCCGGGCCCTATAGCTGATCGTCGAAAGGAGCATCTGGGTACAACCGATGTCGGCATCATTCACTATCGACGAATGTTGCGAGCAGCGATAAAAAGCATCAAGGATGGCAACACAGACAACCTGCCCATGCTGTCCGGCACTGATGTAAGCCTTATTTACGGTCCGGTATCTAACGATACCATCGCGAAGAAAGACACTTGGCAAGCTGATTTCAAAAAAGCCGATGCACGCAGGCGCAAGGCGTGCGCTGATTGGGATTCAACTATTCCTGCAACGCATGAATAAGTTCAGACTATCACCAAATGTATCTCATGAACCAGAGCAAATAGCATTTAATGAGTAACATTCAACACGCCATTGCAGAGGGATGGCTTGCAAGACAAGGACTACTCGATCACTCAGCAATTAAACTAGCAGCTGATGTTATCCAGAGCATTGAAGGGCAAGGCATTGAAACTGTCAGAGTTCTCTTCGCGGATCAACATGGAATACTGCGAGGGAAAACGATTGTTGCCGACAAACTTGTTTCGTTGTTTCGAGCAGGCATGACGGTACCCTCCACACTTTTACTCAAAGACACGGCCCATAAGACAGTTTTTCCGGTCTGGAGCTCGCTACCGAGTGCAGCAGGCGAACTGATTGGAGCCTGTGATGTACTGATGGTGCCAGACCCCACAACATTCAGACGCCTATCCTGGTCACCGCATTCTGCCTGGCTCATGTGTGATCTCAGGTTCAAGTCAGGCGATTTGATACCTTTTGCACCTCGCACAGTATTAAAGCAGGCTGTAGAGAAACTGTCCGCAGCGAACAAGAATCTGGTTGTCGGTCTGGAAGTTGAGTTCCATGTCTACGAACGGGTAGATCCAAAACTTGACCACCACAATGCCACGACACCCGGACAGGCAGTCGGCACTCACAACCTTTCACAGGGTTATCAGCTATTAACAGAAGTACGTTACGATCAACTGGAAGGGGTAATGGACACCCTGAGACGTCATAGTCTCGAGCTTGGCTTGCCCGTAACTTCCATGGAAGTCGAAATGGGCCCGAGTCAGTTCGAATTTACTTTCGATCCATCCGATCCAATGAGCCATGCTGACAACATGATGATGTTCCGCACCATGGTCAAGGAAGTCTGTGCGCGCAGGGGTCTGCATGCTACCTTCATGTGCAAACCGAATCTTGAAAATACAGCAGCCAATGGATGGCATCTACATCAGTCGTTAGTCGACAGATCCAGTGGTAGAAACCTGATGATGCCATTTGCCAGTCAATCGCTAACAGCTGAGGCCAGCAGCTGGATTGCCGGTCTGCTAGAACACGCCTCAGCCTGTATGCTTCTAACAACGCCCACCATAAATGGCTACAAACGTTATCGACCTCACCAGCTCGCCCCGGATAGAATACAGTGGGCTCGCGACAATCGCGGCTCAATGATTCGAGGCCTCATGACAGAACACGATGAAGCATCGCGCGTGGAGAATCGTGTCGGTGAACCTGCTGCCAATCCATACTATTTTTTTGCCAGTCAGATTACATCTGGACTGGATGGTTTACATAGACAGCTTGTAGCGCCCGAGGCAGCAGACACCCCGTACGAAAACGATGGCAGAAAACTTCCGACAAGCTTGATAAGCGCTATCGATCTGTTCGAAAATTCCGCCCTCATTCGTCGTGAATTCGGTTGTGTTTTTGTTGAATACCTTTGCACAATCCATCGCTCGGAATGGGAGCGATACCATCAAACTGTTTCCGACTGGGAGCATAACGAATACTTTAACTTGTTTTAAATGTCGTCTTGCATGTTACCTAGACTGTTCAGCTGGACATGCTAGACTCCACATGTAATTTAATTCTCAATCAGTCCTAGTCTGAATATCCCTCGATCGCGCAGTAGATTCGCGTAGGCAAGACGGTAACATGACAATAGGATCGGAGTTGACGGCGACTATGGGACGTAACCACGCAAATGATGCGACGGTCGGACCTAACGGTGGATCCGCACCGCACGATAACCCCGTTAACTGCCCAATGCATGACTCGGCATTTCGCCATAAGCTAGGGCCTTTCGGACGACTCCGACTGCGTCCCGCCAGCACAACCCGCACAGCCCGTTCTTACAGTTTGCGTGTCAGCATCGCATTGCTGTACACCACACTTATATGCGCGCTCGGAGCCGTGTTAATCATACACAGCTACGAGCGCCATCGCGCTCTGGCACTCGACGACGCTACAAAACTGTTTTCCGAGGTCGCAAGGAACACTGCAGCGACTGCCAGTGCCTTGTACACACCCGTCGAAGCTCTGATTGAACAGACTGCCCGCATTACCACTACGGGCAAGTCAATCAACAAACTTCCACTTCCACTGGATTACTTCACCGAGTCATTGGCCAACAACAGCCAGCTCGATGCACTCTATCTGGGATTCGACAACGGCGACTTTTTTCTCGTCAGAAAGCTTCCGGGTGACCCTGAGACTCGTCGGGCGTTCGCCGCACCAGATGAGGCAAACTACATTACGCAGCGCATCGAAAATGATCATCTCAACACCTCGCTTAACCTGACCTCCTACTACGATGCAAACCTCCAACTCGTCAGTGTAAACAGCGACTTCAACACCGGATACGACCCACGTTCGCGCCCCTGGTACCGAGCGGCGGTTGATACTGATCGCACGATTTTTACGCAATTTTACCGCTTCTTCAACTCCGGCGAGATCGGCACGACAGTTGCCCGACGGATGCGAGGAAGTGGCGGTATTGTAGTAGGCGCTGATTTACGGCTTGACACCATCTCATCAAGACTCGGCTCTCCATCCCTGACTGAGTCTGCACGCATCGTTTTATTCACCGAATCCGGCGATATAGTCGGATACAACGATGCTCAATGGCTTAAGCGCCGCACGCGAGAAGCTGTCCTAGGAAAACTTCGCTCGCCACTAATGAGTGATATCAATGCCCCTGAGGTTAGTGCGCTGTTTAATCGCTTTGTCGCCGGTGAACGTGACGGCCAGATGACAATCGGTGATGGCGGTGATGCATGGTTCGGATCAATCATACCGATCGACTTTGGCCCGAATAAAGTCAACGAGGTTTACACTGCTATCCTCACGCCTGAAAGCGAGCTGCTATCCGGTCAGAATTCGGTACGCCTGCAAAGTGTACTCTTGTCATTGCTGGCACTGGTCATAGCCGTAGCACTGGCATGGCGACTGTCGATATCGATATCTCGCTCCACAGAGGCATTGGCAGTCGAGACAAAGCGCATCCAGAGATTACAGCTGGAAGGCCCAGTTAGCATACGTTCACGTATCTCCGAAATAGACCACCTGGCGTCGACGATAGACTCAATGAAATCTGCGCTCCGGCGATTTGTTGCGCTAACAAACGCAACTGTCGGAGAACTCGATATCGATGCCCTGGGTGATCTTGCCATAGAGCACATTGCACCTGCCTGTGACGCTACTACTGCAACCGTGCTGCTATTGTCGGAGGACAAACGTAGACTCGTCAGAGTTCATTCAAAACGAAAGGCAACAGGCAATAGCAACACTTATGCGCAAGCGGCCGACTTCCGCTCAGACGTAATCGAACTACCAGATACACCGCTACCAAGTGACAAGCTCTGCCCCGATCAGCATGCCGCCTTCTACCGAGAAAGTGTGTGGATTGACGATATCGGCAAAGCGCAAGGTTTCGACACTCGGAATTATCATTCGCACTCTGTTCTCGTGCTGCCGCTACTCGCAAGCAACGACGAGCTGGTAGGTGTCATTCATCTTGGTGACATCAGAAAATATCACCGTAAAGCGTTCCACACCAGGCACTGGCTGTTTGCCAAGTCTTTGGCAGCACATGCGGGCATGGCGTTCGAAAATCAGCGTTTGGCTGAAGGCCGACGCAGCAGTTTTGATGCACTGATTCGACTATTAGCGCAAGCGATAGACGCCAAGTCTCCACATACCAGCAAGCATTGCCAACGCGTACCCATACTATGCTCACTGCTGGCTGAGGCCGCCAGTGAGTCCAGGCTACCCGCGTTTCGGGACTACTCACTGACGGATGCTGCGCGTGAAGAATTTGATATCGCGAGCTGGCTACACGATTGCGGCAAGGTAACTACACCCGACCACATCATAGATAAGGCGACAAAATTGTCGACGATCCACAACCGCATCCACGACATCCGTACACGCTTCGAAGTGCTATGGCGTGATGCTGAAATAAAATATCTGCGAACTCTGCTTCAGAACTCTGGCATCGATCCGACAGCAGCAAAACTATGGCGTGATCAAACACAATCCGCCCTTTTCGATGATTTCGCTTTTCTCGCACACTGCAATGTCGGAACAGAAACACTGGATTCCAGTGCCATAGAACGCATCAGGATGCTTAGCAAGCGAACATGGATTCGTCACTTTGACGACAAGCTGGGACTCTCGGCCGATGAACTTGCAAGACGCAACGCATTCCCGGACGAGCCGCTACCCACACGGGAACCACTTCTGTCAGACAAACCGTTCCAGCGTATCGCCCGCAATACTGAAATTGATACCTGGGGTGACAACCCTCACGGATTTGACATGCCAATCCCTGCCAATGAAGTCGACGACGGCGAGGTTCACAACCTGACCATAAAAAAGGGAACACTCAACGAAGAAGACCGATTCCGTGTCAACGATCATGTCGTTCAGACAATCGAGATGCTAGAGGCGATCCCTTTTCCACGAGAGCTCTCTCAAGTACCGAGAATTGCAGGCAACCATCATGAACGTCTGGACGGAACCGGCTATCCTCGACGGCGCATTGCTGCAGAACTCGGTATCGAAGATCGTATCCTTGCCATATCGGATATCTTCGAAGCCCTGACGGCCTCTGACCGTCCCTACCGCAAGGCACGAACAACGGAGGCTGCAATCCAGGTCATGCGCAGTATGTGCGAAAAGGGCGAACTCTGTGCTGATCTATTCAATCTGTTTCTCGACTGCGGCCTGCATCATGTATATGCCGAACACTTAGAACAACAACGTATGAATGCACATGAACGGCAAGCGAATCACGAACGTGGGACTACAGACTTCGCTATGACCAAGCAAAGAGAACTACAGAATGATGTCGACTGATACTCTTTCGGTTCCTGCCGAATTACATCGAAACAACCGCGTTGCAGTAGCACTCATGTTGGCAATGGCAACTTTCGCAGCCAGCTCCATCACCTCGCTGCTTGCCAGTCGATGGGCAACAGAGCAGAGTTCACTTGCCGTGTCGGCTAACCTAAGTTCAGAGCTTGAATATCGCAAGGGTAAATTGACCGACTACCTGGGAGATGTCGAGAGCAATCTTTCGAATATTGCCTCATCGAGAATTGCAGCAAGTATCACTCTGGAATTTGTCGATGCCCTCAAAGCCGATGGAGATGAAGGTTATGTCAACATGCGCCGCGCGTACATAACTGAAAATCCTAACCCGCCTGGCAGGAAGCATGCGCTGATCTATGCAAACGATAGTAGTCAATACAGCCGCGTTCACGGGCGCTATCACGATTGGCTTCTGAGCATCTCGACAGCACACGACTACTATGATCTTTTCATATCTGATGCTGACGGCAATATCGTCTACTCGGTATTCAAGGAAGACGATTTCGGCACCAGCCTGACAACAGGCAAGTATCGTAATACTGCATTGGCCCATTCGTTCATCCGTATACGCGACAGCCTCATTCCTGGTGAAGCTACTTTCAGTGACTTTTCCGCCTATGCACCTAGTGATAACTTGCCAGCGGCCTTCATAGGTGTACCTATCATGCGTGATGGTCAGTTCGCAGGCTCTTTCATCGCACAGTTGAAGCAACCTAGGCTAAACAAGCTGATTAAAGCAGACAGGACTGGTGTTGGTAAAATGCAAGTCTATCTGGCTGGTGAGGATGGATATATGCGTGCAGGCAGCGGTATGGCAAGCGACGAGGTCCTTGAAATATCCGTAGACCACAAAGCTGTTGAGGCAGCATTGTCAAATCGTTCAGGCGTTCTTGACACAACGGGCATTAATGGCAGGGACACTGTGTCAGCCTACGCACCATTACGCTGGAAAGGTGTAACGTGGGCTCTTATTGTCGAGATCGATCAAAACACTGTTGAAATCCCGGTAAAAGCACTTCGTACTATTCTGGCGTTCGCGGCGCTGTTGTGTACAGTGTTGGCTTTTGGCGTAGGCTGGCTACTTGCCGATCGACCAGATGAGGCTCGTTGATCTGTCTGTTAATCAATGCGTTAGGCCAGAAATTCAAGAACGTCGTATTCACTCAGGATTGGCATACACCGGGTCACGCTTCATTTGCTTCCAGCCATCCAGGAAAAGCCCCCTTCGAGACGATTGATATGCCCTACGGTACGCAAGTGCTGTGGCCGGATCACTGCGTACAGGGCACCGAAGATGCAAAGCTCTCTGACGGTCTTGAGATTCCTCATGCACAATTGATCATTCGCAAAGGCTACCATCATGAAGTTGATAGCTATTCACCCTTTATGGAGGCCGATGGCAGCACGAAAACCGGGTTAACCGGCTATCTCCAGGTACGTGGACTGACAGATGTCTACGTATACGGTCTGGCAACTTATTTCCGTGTTAGCTGGTCTGCCCAGGATGCGGCAACCGCAGGCTTGACAGTGTCAATAATCGAAGATGCATGCCGCGGTATCGACCTGGACGGCTCAGTCGCGGCAGCCTGGGAGACAATGGCCAAAGCCGGCATTGCGAGAATCCAGTCGTCGGATATCTCTTAAGTAAACGTTGACGTAATACCGGCAGAGCGTAAACACTATTGCCGTAGCATGCTTGTTCAATCAAGTGAAATCACAGGTTTGGGAAAAGCATCCATTGCTTTTCCCAATGCTGAATCTGTCTCTGTATATTCGTCCAATGAAACGCCGGAACGTGCAAGCTCTGCAGCTTCACGCAACGATGTGACACCCTGCCCTGCACCGTCGGGATGACTCATGATTCCGCCACCGGCACAAAAAATGAAATCATCATTACCCAGCAGGCTTCGCGCTGGATCAATTTGCCAGATGGTTTGACCCGAAGAATAAACTGGCATGGCCTGATGATCTGGACCACCCCGCCCGGATACCGGACATTGCACCGCCTTTGCAGACTCTGCAACTACAGTATCGGATTCCGTAAATTTATTGGCCAATCCGTTTACGTGGAGATGATCTGCGCCGGCAAGCCGCCAGAGTTTCTGCATGACATCAAAGCTGAAACCGATATCGGGCGAGCGTGACAACAGCCCCCACCCTGCGCGATGCCCATGTATGGGAACAGCACTGCGATCTCTCACTGCACGTAAACCTGGCAAGCCGACAGACTGCATACAGACCATCGCACAATTGGCACCTACCTTCTCCATGCTATCCAGATTACGCCACATCTGATCGATCTCATCAGTAATGTTTACAGCATAGAGAATCTTTTTACCGGTTTTATCTGCGTGATTGTTAATCACTCGCATAACCGCATCAAGACGATCATTAAACGGACAGTCTGGCCCGTTTGCTTGCAGTTCATCATCTTTTATAAAATCGATACCCGCCTCAACCAGAGTCTTAACAAGGTCAGCGGTTTCGGATGGACCGAGCCCGACACTGGGTTTGATAATCGTGCCAATCAATGGACCACGATGATCATTCATTACCTTACGGGTACCGACAGCACCGAACTGCGGACCGGGATGCTTTACTGCAAATTCTGCTGGCAGATCGATATCGATCAGACGAATTGCCGACAACTCAGCAAGCTCGAACAGATTGCCCGCAAGAGTAGACAGAAGCGTCGGTAGCGACACGCCGAAATTACCCATGGGCCAACTCACAGTAACCAGACCCCGCTCATAGCTATCCCCAACCTTACGACAGGGTAGCGAAGGCACTTTGGACAATCCGGTTTGAATCATCCTCTCAACCCTTGCGGCAGATCGTTCACGCAATTCATCGGTTTCAGCGGCAAGCCTTACAAACGTACCGGTCGATTGCTCACCTGCCAGCACCGCTGCGGCATGCGTCAGGCCAATCGGAGTTTCAATATCATAGGTTGCCTGAATACGATTCATCGGGCACCTCCTCCGTCACGAATCCATCCAAAATAATCGGGGCTACCCATCTGCCCGCCTTTCAGCGCCAGCTCAAGCCCATCGAAGGCACCCTCCGCATGCACTTTGGAAAGCGAAGCACCTGCAATGGTCGGGGCAAGCGCCGAAAGTGCGAAAATATCAAGTTGCCGTGTCACATGACCAGACGTATCACCACCCGATACAACCGCTCGCCTGACATGACTTTGCGTCAGGATGCGATGAAGCACCTTACCCAGAGCAATACCTATCTTTTCATTGATAAACGGCATCTCTGAGCCAGCGGCCGCAACCGTATCCGTCAAATGAGCCACAACCGGATCATCCGGACCCTCTGCGGTGTAGATCAAAGGATCTGCATTGCCTGCAAGTGCAGACAGGCTTTCACTAACAACGCGTTCAATTTCGTTTTCCAGTTCGCTGTCATTTCCGCAGGCTTGCATGACATCAAAGCGAATTGCCGCAAAACCATTGGCACGCGACCATCTTATCTGCTCGGCCGTTGTTGGCGATACCGATCCTGACACTGTCACCATTCCATGAGATCGTCCCGCACCTTCCGGAGGAGATTGTTCGGGTAGCACACCTGTTTCCACCCAATGTCGCACCAGTGCATACTCCACGCCTTGCGAACCGACAACAAAACGATTTTTAATCTGGTTTTCCCAAAGCAGACGTCCCGCTGCAGCTTCACTGCGTTCATCGATGCAGTCGATCGAGAGCACCGAAATTCTATCCGCCTGCCGGACCAGGACCGGTGGGCGATCGCCAGCGATATCTTCCAGTGACCATAGCGCACTATCCAGTCGTTGTGACTGGGCCGCGAGATGAAGAGCCACATCAGATTCTTTCATTGGCGTCACCGGATGACGCGTCATGACAGGATGGCGATCCAGTCGGAATACGTCGGGTCCTAATCCTGCAAAGAGGTGGCCGAACATCTGATAGCGCCGCATTGCAGGCGCTGCGACCATGACAGGTACCGCCTCAACGTCAATTAGATCCGCTGCAATCTCGATGGCACGCCCGATAGAGCCGGTGGTTGGAGAAGAGTCCAGAGTTGAACAGATCTTGTAGTGGAAAAGCCGGGGCTTCAACGCCAATGCCGACCTGAAAACGGAGGGCAGATTGTTGTCCATCCAGTCCGGTGACTGGGCGCGCGCAGTAGATGCGATGCCAATCGCCTGCAGATACGGATAACGCGCAAGTTGGGCCTCTGTGGGCACATCCAGAAACAGCATAGCCGGTACGCCGGCAAACGCAAGCACCTCCAGAACAGCCGCCGAACCCGTGAAATCGTCGCCATACCAGGCAACGAGCAGATCTGCTTGTTGAGTGCTCAATGTTTGGGTCCTTTAGGGGTAAAGGCTGAAAGTAAAGGCGGCAAATATAATCAATGCGTCGTGGTTTTGTCGTTATACTTAGTATCTCATCATACCAGTTGTCATTTGACTATACAGCTTTAGAGCGGGAGTGTTCACAGTGACGAAACTAGCATTGTTTGGCGCAGGCGGAAAAATGGGAGTGCGTTTATCACGCAACCTTGATAATTCCGAATTTGAAACGGCCCACGTTGAGGTATCAAAAGAAGGGCGAGACCGACTGAAGGCTGAACTAGGCCACACCTGTCAGGAGCCAACCGCAGCGCTTGAAGGAGCTAGAATTGTCGTATTGGCAGTGCCCGATACGGTGATCGGCAAAGTAGCAGCGTCCATCATCGACGAAGTGCCTTCCGGTGCAATCATTGTCTGTCTCGATGCCGCAGCTCCTTTTGCCGGCCATCTACCAAAGCGTGACGATGTCACCTACTTCGTCAGCCATCCCTGTCATCCACCCATCTTTAACGATGAAAACACCACCGAAGAGCGCAAGGATTACTTTGGTGGAGTAGCGGCAACGCAGGGCATCGTCAATGCACTCATGCAGGGTCCTGAGGAGGACTACGCTCTCGGCGAAAAAGTAGGGAAAACCATCTTTGCCCCGGTTGCGAGATCGCATCGTGTAACGGTCGAGCAGATGGCCCTGCTTGAGCCGGGATTATCGGAAACTGTTTGTGCATCGCTTCTGGACGTCATGCGCGAAGCGATGGATGAAGTGGTTGATCGAGGCGTTCCAAAGGAGGCCGCCCGTGATTTTCTGCTGGGACATATGAATATTCTCGGTGCGGTTATCTTTGGGCAGGTGGATGGCGTGTTTTCTGACGCCTGTAACAAGGCTATTGAGTTCGGCAAACCCGTATTGATGAAGGACGACTGGAAACGTGTTTTTGAGCCAGACGAAATCGCAGCCAGTATAGAGCGAATAACCTGATGCTCTGTGGTCAACGCCAGTGCCGATACACGTACAATGCAAGCATGTTCCAGAAAACAGCAACGAATAATCATGACTGACAGTAACAATCG
Source organism: Granulosicoccus sp. (assembly GCA_045106195.1). Lineage (GTDB taxonomy): Bacteria > Pseudomonadota > Gammaproteobacteria > Granulosicoccales > Granulosicoccaceae > Granulosicoccus. The sequence continues at coordinate 61,423 of JBGCEH010000019.1, read as the reverse complement.
CAAGATTGTACGACTGAAGCTGTCTGATCAAGTGTTTGAACGATTGCGTGAGATGGTTGCAAGTGGTGAGCTGGCGGCAGGCGACACCGTACCATCAGAGCGCGCTTTGATGGAGCGCTTTGGCGTTGGCCGCCCGGCAGTGCGTGAAGCCTTGCAAGCGATGCAAAGCAAGGGGCTAATCACCATTACACACGGTGAGCGTAGCCGCGTAAACTCTCTAACGGCAGGAGTGGCCTTCAACCAGCTCGACGATATCGCAAAACTCTTACTGTCGAGCGAGCCTGCCAATATCGATCATCTCAAGCAGGTACGTCATATTCTGGAACTCGGAACCATCAAAATTTCTGCCGAAAAATGTACTGATCGGGATGCAGCAGACCTTGCGGAACTGATTCAAAGACAACGCTCACAACTTGGCAACGCTGAGGCCTTCATGAAGGCCGACATAGCATTTCATACGCGTGTTGCACTGATAACTGCAAACCCACTGATTCATTCGATCACCGAAATGATGCTGACGTGGTTGTTTGAGTACCATTCCTCGCTTCTACTCTGGTCCGGTCAAGAAGAGACAACGTTGATTGAACATTCCCTTATTCTCGACCACCTAACAAATAACGACGTCAGCGGCGCAGCTCTGGCCATGGATGCTCACCTCAATCGCTCAAGCGCCAGCTTTACATCGGCCACAATCAAATAACCACCCGTAGCAAACTGTATTTACTGCACTGAGACGTTACCAAGAACAGACCAGCCACCCGACAACAGCGTGTTGTTCCATTCTCCTTGAACGACTGGCATGTCATTCGAGAATAGAATATAAGTGTTTCTGGCATCCAGTTTCCAGACCTCACTCTTGGGTTTGTCCGCCCCTGGCTGAATGATTCTAATCGCAAGTTTATAGTCGCCGGGGTTCACAGCACCGAGTGCCAACTCACTGGAGAATGTAAAAAGAGCATCCGGCAGAATCGTTGTCAAGTCACTATCTGCTTCTTCCATCACCTTCAGGTTGTTCGTAGCATCCAACAACGCAAACTGAACATCCCAGTCAAAATACATGGGGGCTACACCAATGTTAGTACCGACCACCTCAACAACGAATGGTGTTGACCGCCTTGCAGTATCGGAGAATCTTGCTACATCGATTTGATAGTTGTAACCCATTTTCTTATGGAGCCGCATGTAACCTGCATAGTTGCTTTCCCCTGCTTCGACACGATAAGAGCCAGCTTTCATTGTCGAATAATGCCCTGCCTCTAAGACACGCAGTCCTGCTTGTCCACTGAAAAGAGCAGCCCTTTCAGACGATGCGTCGCCTTCGTCACGTGGCGGTACTTCACCACCTATCGGGCCATTCATCCATTGACCACCAGCGGTAATCGATTCATCGAACTCTTCGCTGTGTCCATTATCAGCAACAAAAAAATCATTGTGAAAACCGATGCCGATCGCTGATTTTGTCGGCTCTCGCCAAGGATAACGAGCCATGATTCCGGCATTGTCGAAACTTGATTGGTAAGCGTTCAATATTGATGTTTTAGTCGCATCCGTAATGTCGTAACTATCGCCACCAAAGTCGGACCCCCAGGAATGCCATTCTCCCCAATAACCAATCACGCCCATCTGCACAGCATATATACGAGGATCGTCATCATATTCATCAGCAAAGGCTTGAATGGCTTCGCGTGCCTGTGCAATGTAATTCGGATCATTGAAATCTGTTATGTATCTGCCGTTACTTCCTTGCAGACGCGCAACACCTGCCGTTGTATACATCCAGCCGGGGCAGTCAGACTCACGATCCTGACCATGCCAGTCGCAGTAAAGTCGCAGGATTAGATGCCGGTTCTTACTGCCGTCATTGTCTATACGGTCTTCTACGCCTGCACGACTGAAATTACCATCACTGGGTTCGAAATCTTTCCACGGTATGTACTGAAACCCAACCGATGACTCTGGGTAATCGTTGCCTCCATCCCAACCAGAGTTCCACCCTTTAAGCGGATTTTTAAAGGGGCCATCATTTTTCTGGTAGGTATGGTTAGTGATCTGCGTCGGCCTGACGATACACACGCCTGGTGTTTGCGCAAACGCCGTTAGTGGAAAAATCGACATAACCAAAGCCATTGCACAAACACGTTTTTGTTTACACGCAAAGCTTCCAACCATCTTTCTATTCATCCAAATCCCTACAGCTAAACTTGAAAAAAACGTCTGGCTACTGACAATGGATAAGGTGTCATTACTTCAAAGACAGCCCGAAGATACTTTGTCGTTGCCGTTGGAAGAGAGGCACACGTGCTGGACTAACTCTGAAAGTCAAACCCACAAGAACCTGGCTTGGGTACGTACCTGCGTCACCACTCAACCGACGAATTCAGAATATCCAGCTTTTGATCGGAACGGCAGATTAGTTCAGCAATCCGTCCGTACAGTAATCGAGATTCGTCACGAAGCCGATGATCGATGTCGATGCGCTTCACATCTTGATAATGTGTATATCGATAAGCTATCCCTTTATAAATATTATAAACATTCTAAATCTTAGACATATCTATCATGACGCCTCCGGATGCAGACTGGTACGCAGCTTCAACCAGAGCCAGAGTTTTAAGATTATCAGCCCCAGAGGTCTCTGGCTCGACGCCAGCGGCAATACACACTATAAAGTGCTGCTGTATGGCCAGTACACTCTCCTGGATATTGTGCCAGGGCTTCTCAGCCCATTCGAGTAGTGTTGGGGCTACATCCCGACGTATCTCAGTATGATTTTGTATTGTCAGTTGATACTCGGCATCCAGTCGCAGCGTGCCTTTGACTCCATCAATTTCAAGCAGTGACTGCGGGAAAGTCTCCGGTATTCGCCGTGTTGCATAAGAACAATCCACAACGCTTGTAGCGCCGTTCTTGTGATTTAACAGCATCGTTGCTACATCCTCACCTTTAATATCGGGGTTGATCCGTCGCGTTGTGGCGGCAATCTGTTTAACGTCACCCATCAGCGCTCGCGCAATATCAAGGATGTGAATACCAAGATCTTCGATGATAAAGCGGCTACCTTCCGCTAGATAAGGTTGACCGGAAAATACATCGTAGCCAGAACGAAAACTTACGCGACAAAAGAACGGGTCACCAATTGCGCCTGATCTGACTACCTCAATCGCGGCCTGTATCGGCGATTGCCATCGAAAATTCTCATGCACCATCAGCGTTTTTCCTGACTGATGTGCAGCCGCAACCATGGCACGCGCATCGTCCATGTTCGTAGCGAACGGCTTTTGGCAAATGATGTGAACACCCGCCCCGGCGGCGGCTTCTACCAGATATCGATGAGAACCTACGGTTGTGGCAATATCCACGAAATCGAATCCGCCCGCTGCCAGCATCTCCTCTGCATCAGTGTAGGTTCTGGATACGCCGAACAATTGCGCAGTCGCTTGCAAGCGTGAATCATCCTGATCACACAAAGCCACAATCTCTACCCCTTGAATATCACGCCACGCATGCAACTGGTTCTGAGCGAAAAAACCGCAACCAATTAACGCACCTTTCATTGCTTTCTCCCAAATGTCCGACAACCGCGCATACACAAGTTAGCCAGGAATTGACCAGTCCATCAACGGGACCTTCAAAAAATTCATGTTGACATACTGGTATGATATGTTGATCATCATTACATATGAACCGAAAATAGTGCAAACACGCAAGAGCTGGAACCATCCCCGAAAACGTCAACCACGCGCTGTCCATTCTGGACAACGCGTCGGGTGAATAAAGGCTTTCCAACTAGGGGCATAGGACCCAAGTACAAGAGGCCGGCTCAGTGTGGACCGAACGAAAACCACAACCCGGAGAACGTCTATGAAACTACTCCCCTCCCTCAAAGGCAGATGGTCGGTTGCCTGGGTGGTCATCGTCTGCCTGGCAGGCGCAAACGCCCATGCACAATCAGCGGCTGAACGAGCGGTAGAAGCCGCCAAACAATATGCCGGTACTGAGATTACCATTGTGTGGGAAGCAGGCCTGCAGGCGCTTGACCCCCTGAATTTTTCAGGTCCCAAATGGAAAGAACTGACCGGGATCGATGTCAAGGTCATTGAAGTCTCCACCGCAGAGATGTTCACCAAGATTCTGCAGGAACATCGGGCCGGCACTGGGGCCTACGACGCGCTCAATGTCATCCCGTCATGGTTACCGGATCTTGCGATTGCCGGCGCTCTGGAGCCTCTGGATTCCTTCATTGACAAATACGGTTACCGAGATGAATTGCAGGATATCGGGGCGGTCTACCGAGACAACCAGATGACGTACGACGGCACCATCTATGGTCTTCCAGACGATGGCGATGTCTTTCTCTTGTACTACAGGAAGGATATTTTCGCCGAGAACGGCCTCGAACCACCCGAGACGTGGGCGGAATTTGCGGAAATCGGACAGATGCTGACAGACAAATATGCGCCAGAGATGTATGGCGCTGCATTCTTTCGCCAGCCCCCATACACTCAATGGATGTTTCAGGAACGTTTTCGCGTTGAAGGGGGAAAGTTCTTCGATGAGGATATGAATGCCACAGTCAACAGTGATGTGGGCATACGAGTTCTGACGGAAATGCGAGAGGAAAATGCATTCATGCCACCCGGAATCGAGACCACAGGTTTTGTCGAAAACCTGGCAACATTCTTGTCGGGTGATAGTGCAATGACCATTTCATGGCCACCGTATGGGCGTTGGGCAGCCGGCTACGGTAGCGATGAAGAGGCGCTGGCATGGGTGCCTAAATCTGCCATTGCGGGCAAGGTGGGTTATGCACTTCCACCAGGCGGACATCCCGAGCTTGCGGCTGGATTTTCTTTAAGCGTCTCGTCCAACAGCAAGAACAAGGAGGCGGCCTATCTGTTTATTCAATGGCTGAACAGCGCCGAGGTCAGCCTCGAGCGTGTGCAACTACCTTATGCCTTGCGCGACCCCTTCCGTGAATCACATTTTGCCAGCGAAGAGTATCAGTCTCGTTGGCCAGATGCTCCGGAATACCTTGCCATGCTGCAAAAAGCAGCAGAAGTCGGCCTGAGCGATCTCTCTCTACTGCAGACCGATCGTTATGAGGAGGCTTTGCGTCAAGCGGTAAGTCGATTGTGGGCAGGTGAAGAGCCAAAAACCATTCTTGATGATGTCGCAGAAACCTGGGATAAAACCACGGCAAGAATCGGTATTGATAAACAGAAAGCCGTCTATATGGATTGGGCTTCGAAGCCGAATTCGTATCCACAGCGCTAGTGAAGAATATCAGTCGTGAATGCACGGCCAACCGACCTGAGAATCGTCATCACTCACAGCTCACAGAGACTTGGCTTCGGCGTAATACAGTCATCCTTGAGCGGCAACTGTCATTCTCAAGCAGTAACTATGATCCCGGATAGTAAGTACATCCACAGCTAGTTACCGTGATCCCCGCGAAAGCGGGGATCTGACCATGCATTGAGACTCATGCGCAATGGATCCCCACCTGCGCGGGGATGACGTGCACTGGCATTACACTGTTTTTCTGATCTCGCTAGCTGTTTTTCGCTCAACATCAATCGACTCATCATTAATCTTCCCATCATTAATCTTCCCATCATATGAGTGCAGGAACTCAAAATGCTCACTACGAGCGATGGTTTAAATACTGGTTGATTGCACCAGCGGTATTCTTGTTGCTGTTGATTGGTTTGTTTCCACTCATCTATTCACTCATTGTCAGTTTTCAGAATATCAATCTGATTGATATAGACACCTCATTTCAGGGCCTCCTCAATTATCGAATGCTGCTGGAAGATTCCCGGTTGTGGGAATCTTTTCAGCACACGGTCATATTCATGGTCATAGCATTGCCAATCGAATTGATACTCGGCATGTTGATGGCATTGCTCTGCCTTGAGAGATTGCCCGGCAAGCAGATTTTCATCGCCCTCTTGCTATTGCCTACTGTCATCTCGCCCATCGTTGCAGGTGCTGCCTGGCGTCTACTGTTTGATAACCGCTTCGGTCCCATCAACCAGATCATCAGCTGGTTCGCTGGCGAACCTGTGACCATCCTCTGGACCATCAATCCTAGCTTTGTATATCCAGCCATACTGATAACCGAGATCTGGCAATGGACGCCTTTCATGTTTTTACTACTGCTGGCTGCGCTGGGCAACGTTGATAAATCACAGATAGAGGCAGCGAAGATCGATGGTGCATCCTATTGGCGGATTTTCTTCAAAATCATGCTGCCAGCCATTGCCCCGGTTATGGTTATCGCCATACTTATTCGCGCTCTGGATCTTTTCAGGTTATTTGATATGGTCTGGGCACTGACTCAGGGCGGTCCGGGCACAAGCACTGAAACAGTCTCTATCTATGCCTACGTACAAGGGTTCAAGCAATTTGAAACCAGCTATACCGCAGCCATAGCGTTTCTGGTTATCGTCATTCTGTCCGCGGTAGTCATTTTTGCGCTGAAGCGTGTGGAAGTGACCCGATGAAACGCAACTCCATGATTCTGCTCTTACGCTATGTGACGTTAATCAGCATCACGATTATTTTTCTGTTTCCGATCTACTGGCTGTTCGCCATCTCGTTCAAGACACCCGATGAAATATTCGCTTCACCACCAGACTGGCTGCCGGATAGTATCCAGTTTGCCAATTATGCTGTACTTTTCAAGGACGGTGATGTTGTCACCGTATGGAACAGCCTTTTCATAGCGACGGTCAGCACGGCACTCGCGATGTTCATCGGCACCATCTGTGCCTATAGTCTGGCGCGATTCAGGACCGGGGGAGACAACCTTGCTATCTGGATCATATCGCAACGCATGATTCCACCCATAGCCATTGTGTTCCCCATCTTTTTGCTTTATGTCTGGCTGGGATGGGTTGATACCTATCATGGGCTCATATTGTTATACACCGCGTTCAATCTTCCGTATGTGATCTGGATGATGCGAGGCTACATAGAGGACATACCACTGGAACTGGAAGAAAGCGCTCTGGTCGATGGCTGCACACGATGGGAAGTGTTGCGCAAAGTGGTTTTCCCCATGGTTCGCTCAGGGCTTTTCGCCACAGCGGTCTTTACTTTTGTTTTTGCATGGAACGACTTTATATTCGCACTTGTACTGACACGCAACGAAGTCACAACATTTCCGGTGCAGGTAACGCACTACTTCGGTGGTCAGTCCAACTTCTGGGCGAAGATCGCTGCGATGAGTGTATTGGGGACGATTCCGATCTTCATCGCAGTTGCCACGCTGCAACGCTATATGGTTCGGGGAATTTCAATGGGTGCCGTAAAAGGATAATCATGACGACACTGTCCATCTCAGGTCTGCATAAATACTACGGCAGATCCCATGCTCTGCGTGGTATCAATCTTGATATCCCGGAAGGCGAATTCACCGTCTTCGTCGGGCCATCCGGTTGTGGTAAAAGTACGCTGCTGCGAACGATAGCCGGTCTTGAACACATCGACAAAGGCACAATCTCGATAAATGAGGTTGTCATCAATGACATGCAGCCACGCGACAGGAATCTGGCGATGGTCTTCCAGAATTACGCGTTATATCCGTACATGAACGTGTTCGAGAATATTGCCTTTGGTCTACGGGCAAGAAAGTCGCCCAAGGATGGTATCGACGCCAAGGTAAATGCGGTGGCAAAAATGCTTGATATCGAACCCTTGCTACAACGCTTCCCCAAAGAACTTTCAGGAGGACAACGCCAGCGAGTTGCTATAGGGAGAGCGGTGGTACGTGATGCCCGGCTTTTTCTGTTCGATGAGCCATTATCCAATCTTGATGCGCAGTTGCGTGAAGGTATGCGCAGTGAGATCAAGCGCCTGCATCAGGAAATTGGCAAGACCATGATCTATGTCACCCACGATCAGGTGGAGGCCATGACACTGGCAGACAGAATCGTACTACTACGCGACGGCAGTATTGAACAAATGGGATCACCTCTCGAACTGTTCGAAAAGCCAGTGAGCAAGTTTGTGGCAGGGTTCGTGGGTTCACCAAGCATCAACTTTGTGCCCGCTACGGTGTTTATCGAGAACGACCAACCCGTGTTGAGGTTTACCGATAATCGTCGGCTAAGCCTGCCATCATCACGCTTGGAGACGCTTGCCAGCCATATCAACAAACCCATCACCTGTGGAATACGCCCAGAGCATATTTCCCGACAAAACAACGGTGATCTGACGATCAGCATTGAGCTTTTGCAACCCACCGGTTCTCGAAGTTATGCAACGTTTCAACTCTCTGGCGTATCGGTAGTTGCCGAACTGGATGCGCAGGATGTCGCCCGCGTGCACGAGCAGATGAACATCCACATTGACACCAACCGAATATTGCTGATTGATCCTGATACCGATAAAGTTTTATGATCCTGTAAAGAGTCGAGACACCAAGCGTATGGCCAAGAATCCGTCTGACAACGTGAAGCTCTACGGCACCGACGAACCGGTGGTACCGATGCGGACTTTGTTCGCTGGTCCGGTTTCCTGTGAATTTGACCAGGGGGCGTTACGATTTATCAAGGTATATGGCAAGGAGGCCATCAGAAACATCGCCTTTGTTGTACGAGACAAGGACTGGGGTACCTACCTGCCGGCACTGAGCAATATACAAATTGATCAATCCGAAGATGCATTTCAGGTTTCATTCGATGCAATTTGCAAGGATGATCAACAGGAAATCCACTATAAAGCCAGTATCACGGGAACTGCTGATGGCTCATTGTCTTTTACCGGTAAATACACGGCAATCACAGACTTTCTGACTAATCGCACTGGGTTTGTTGTGCTTCACCCCGTTACGGGTGTAGCAGGACAACCCGTAACTGTCGAGCATGTCAATGGAGATGTCGACCAATCCGAGTTTCCCGAGCTGGTTGACCCTGTCCAACCGTTCAAGAACATCAGAGCCCTGACCCACAACGTTTTACCCGGGGTACGTGTGTGCTGCAGGATGACAGGCGATACATTCGAGATGGAAGATCATCGTCAATGGAACGATGCTTCATATAAGACCTACGTTCGACCCATTTCCTTGCCGTGGCCATTTACCATTCCCAGATCAGAATCGATTCAACAGTCGGTCAGCCTGACAATATCAACAAGTGCCGAACATATCCCTGAAGACAAAGGCGCACAAGACGCCCATCCTTGCATCATTACTGTCAACGATAGTGTTGGGACGCAACGCATGCCGGATATCGGACTTGGACTTGAGCCTCAACACCTGCAGGGCGCTATCGCTCATCAGAACTTGCTCAAGGAACTCTCCCCACAGCAACTCGTTGTCTGGCACGAGCTGGACAAACACGACAGTAATCATCTCAAGCAGGCCGCTGAGCTGGCCCACCATATTGATTCACACATCGACCTTCAGGCCATCATCCCCGACAAGGATTTCAAAGCTGAAATCGCAAAACTGGCTAATCAATGTCGTGAGGCAGACGTTACACTACGTACCATTCATATTGCACCCGCCATGTATCTGAGTTCAATCATGCCGGGCACATCATGGCCCAAGGTCACGCCGCTTGCAGAGATCTACGACGAGACACGGATATATTTTCCCGAAGCCGCTGTTGGCGGTGGCATGTTGTCATTTTTCCCGGAACTGAACCGGCATCGTCCACCAACAGAACACGTTGATTTTATCGGTCACGCAAGTAATACGATTACCCATGCCAGCGACGATATTACCGTCACCGAAAATCTTGAAGCCATTCCCCACATCATAAAAACCTGTCGTTCGTTTGCCGGTCACAAGCCTTACCACGTTGGACCCAGCTCCATCGGGATGCGCTTTAATCCCTACGGCTCCAAAACCATGGACAACCCCGACAACACCCGCATAGCCATGGCACGAATGGATCCGCGACAACGTGGGCTGATCAATGCTGCTTGGACCGTGGGCTATGTGGCCCATATGGCACGCGGTGGTATCGACTGCGTCAATCTTCACGCACCCACCGGCGAATTCGGCATCGTGAACCATCAAGAAGATTGGAAAAGACCAGGTTTCGACGATACGGCCAGACAGGTCTATCCTGTCTATCATGTCATGGCTGGACTAACGAAAGCGGCAAGCAAGGCACAAATGTCGATACATTCATCCATGGGTCGAGAGGTGGAAGCGGTCGGTTATCAAAACGGCGAAACATGGATTGTCTGGATAGCGAATCTTACGTGTGATTCGCGATGTGCTGAGATTAAAGGCCTGAACCTGACGAACGGCAAGGTGGCCACGTTGTCGCTGGATACATTCGATCACTGCACACAGTTCTGCGATGGGTTTGAACAGACAACAAAAGCTGTTGGCCTGCCGACTCTTACTCTCGGACCTTACAGCGTTGTCAGGCTGACAACGTCCGCAAACTGATAAATTCACAAGGCCTGGCAACGGCCAGAGCTGCTTCCTATGCCCCCATGCTATCGAAACGATACATAGGAATCGCAAAGTTGCCCGCTTAGACTGAGTTCAGCATGCCGACAAACAGCTTCTGCTGATCCCCAGAAGCTGCGGCACGCTGCACAATCCCGTGAAATGCAGTTGCAAGTCATTGCCTGAAGCTACTGTTGAAAGGGCACAACATGGACTAATGGGCAATACTGGTAACTGCGCAATACTCAGGAGTCTTCGCAAGATGCTGTCTCAAATTTTCCCCTTCCATCGGGCGCCACACCCTAGGGCGGTATCCATCACCGCCATGGCCGTGCTAATGGTCAGTTGCGCAACCCTAGACAACAGTGAGCGCCAGGCTCTCGACGGCGCCTTCGGTACTGCACAGGTTGAGGCGCGAGCAAGACCGGTCAGCCAGACTCTGGCGTCTGACTTCCTGACAAACGTTCGTCCGGTACTTGAGAAACGCTGTGTCGTCTGTCACGCCTGCTATGACGCTGCCTGTCAATTGAAACTGACTTCGATGGAAGGTATCGAGCGAGGCGGGAGCAAAGAATCGGTCTATGGGGTCAAAATAGCGGATCAGGACCCATCCAGATTATATATAGATGAACTGGACACAGAGGGCTGGCGCGAACGCGGGTTCCATCCTGTGCTGAACGAACGTGCGCAAACACCAACGGCCAATCTCGAATCGAGCCTGATGAACCGCATGCTTGAACTCAAAGCAACAAACCCTCAGCCGGTCGCGAACAACGAGCCGCTGCCTGAAGAGCAAATGAGCTTTGAACTGAACAATTCAGGTTATTGCCCAACTGTTGAACAATTCCCGCACTACGCAGCCGACAATCCTTTCGGTGGTATGCCCTATGCTCTACCGGCTCTTGCTGATGATGAAAGAGCAACACTGACCGACTGGCTTGCCAGCGGTGCACACATGATGAATCCGGAGCCACCTCCTGAACACAATGCCGCCATAGCCCGCTGGGAAACACGTCTTAACGGTAGCACCAACAAGGAGAAGCTGGTTGCACGCTACCTCTACGAGCATTTGTTCCTTGCCAGCCTGCATTTCAATGAACTGGTGGGTAATGGCAGTGTCTGGTACAAGCTTGTTCGCTCCAGCACACCGCCAGGAGAACCCATTGTTCCCATAGTCACGCGGCTGCCTTTTCAGGACCCGGGTGACGCACCCTTTTGGTACCGCCTCTGGCACAATCCGGAGACAGTCATTGCCAAGAGCCACTTGCCATGGGCATTGAACCAGGAAAGAATGGCATGGATCGACAGGCTGTTCTTCGACAACGATTTCGAGGTGGAGCAATTGCCGGGCTACTCAGCCGAAGTCGCAAGCAATCCATTTCTAGTCTACGAGTCATTACCCGTAAAATCACGCTACCGTTTCATGCTGGAGAATGCCCGCTACACCATCATGGGCTACATGAAAGGGCCGGTTTGCCGCGGCCAGGTGGCGTTGAACGTTATCCAGAATCACTTCTGGGTCCTGTTTGTTGACCCTGAAAATCAGACCGTCAGCAACATCGACGAATTCCTCATGGAGCAGGCACACAAGCTTGAGTTCCCTTCGGGAAGCAGCGACTACGCCAGCCTGCTCAGCATCTGGAGCACCTATGCGAAGAACAATCGGGAATACATCGATGCCAAGATGAACACAATGATGGAGTCACGGCCGAACGATCAGCGTCTGTCACTCGACTACCTGTGGGACGGCGATGGCGATAATCCGAATGCCGCCTTGACAGTTTTCCGTCACTTCGATAGTGCGTCGGTGGTACACGGCCTCGTAGGGGATGAACCTAAAACAGGCTGGCTGATCAACTACCCGCTGCTTGAGCGCATACATTACCTTCTGGTTGCTGAATTCGATGTATTTGGCAGTCTGGGACATCAACTCGCCACTCGCTTCTATATGGATTTCCTGCGTCAGGAAGGTGAGACCGCTTATGCCACACTATTACCTCGCGACGTCCGCCAGGACGTACTCGACAGCTGGTATCGCGACCCCGATGATGCCATGCGTGAACACATTGCGGCGTCCATGTCGATGATGGATATGGTTGAAGGTCTGGATTTAGACAAAGCCGATCCAGAAACAGCGCTGCGTACAGCATTGCTCGAGCATCTGGAACCGGTGCTTGACGATAGCTTGTCACTCAATCATCCAGACGTGCCGCCAGCACATCGTGCAGCGTTGCAGCAACTGGCAACACTTGAAGGTCGACAACTTGCCGAGTTCCCTGAATTCGCCTTGTTAAGCATAAGGGCACCAGACGAGACAATGCACCTCTACAGTGTTGTCCGCCACGTGGCTCACGCCAACATCACCAGCTTGTTTGCAGAGGATAAGAACCTCCTGCCCGACGAGGACACGCTCGATGTATTTCGCGGTGTTGTAGCTGACTACCCGAGTGCATTCTGGCATGCCAATGAAGCAGAACTGGACGGCTTCCTCGCTGACGCATCGTCTATAGGATCCCCCGCCGACTATTCAACGTTCATGCAGACACACGGAATTCGTCGAACCCACGAAGCATTCTGGGCACACGCCGATGAAGTCCATGAGGTCTATGCCGAAGCCGAGCCGGTCGAATCCGGATTGCTCGACTTCAACCGTCTCGAGAACCGATAATCACCATGCGAGTCCATTCCTCCTGCATCACCCTCGTACTCTCATCGCTGCTTGCTGTGGCGACTTCAGTCGCCTCGGCAAATGACGATGCGCTAGCCAACTCCACGGCATCTTCAGGTGCTACAGATCTCGGTCGTGATCGTATCGGTCTGGTTCTGGGTGGCGGTAGTGCGAGGGGTATCGCGCATATCGGTGTCATTAAGGCGCTGGAGGACATGCAGATTCCCGTCGATGTCATCGCCGGATCCAGCATGGGCTCAGTTGTTGGTGCGTTATACGCCGCAGGCTACAACGGTGAGGAAATCGAAGAATTTGCTACCAGGCAAGACTGGACTGCAATATTTGACGACAGTACGGTCCGCGAACGAGCAACGTTTCGACGAAAGACCGACGATGTCGGATTTCTCGCTGATGGCTATTTATCTTTTGAAGGTGGCGTACCGGTACTTCCAGACGGTGTCGTACAAGGTCAAAGTCTGTGGCTGACGCTTTCAAAATTACTGGTCGACGCGCGCGCAGTGACCGATTTCGATGAACTCCCAATTCCTTTCCGGGCCGTTGCCATGGATCTGTCAACAGGCTCGGTGGTAAAGCTGGCAAAAGGTGATCTGGCTGCTGCCACTCTGGCATCAATGGCCCTGCCCGGCCTTATCCCACCGGTTGAGATTGACGGGCGACGACTGATCGACGGCGGATTCATTGACAACCTTCCCGTATCAACTGCCCGCGAAATGGGTAGCGATCGCGTACTGGTAGTCTCGGTTGGTTCAGATGCTCTGCCGGCAGATTCCATAAAGGGTTTCGGTGGCGTTTTACGACAGACACAAAAACTCCTGACAGACCCAAGTGTACGCGCCCAGCGCGCATCGTTACGCGATACCGACATCCTTATCGAGCCTAAACTGGATGAGTTCGGTTTCGCCAGCTTCTCCGATGCCGTGACCATGATCGAACGCGGTGAGGCCGCCGTGAAAGCACTGTCAAGCCAATTGCTACCACTGGCTCTTGACGAGCAAGCCTGGCGGGCACATATCGACGCACGCGCCCGTATCAAGGCAATGCGCCCGATGATCACCTCAATCAGTATCGATCAAGACTCCGGTCTGTCGGACAAACTGGTTCTCGATTTCCTCGACGTTGAGATTGATGAATCGCTGGACGCAGTTTCACTGGGCAATGACATCGCCGATCTCTATGCAACCGGATTATTTGAACGAATCAGCTATGACGTTGACTCGCTTGGTGAACTTACCCTGCAGGCAAACGCTTACGGCACCCAGCTCAGCTTCTATCGCTTCGGGCTGGCGCTGGACTCCGATCTGAACGAAGACACCCGGTTTGCGCTCGGTATGTCTTACACAAAGCCACAGGTTAACCGGCGCGGTGGCGAGTACCGCGGCAAAGTAACGATCGGTGACGTAACGCGGGTTGTCAACGAGTTCTATCAGCCCTTTGGATACCGCCAGCGATACTTCTTCGAACCCAGCTTGCTGCTCACTCGTGGTAATTCACCGTTTTTCGATGATGGTGACGTACCGTTAGACGCGCAACGCGAAGGTTTGATCCGTGCCGGGCTCGATGGCGGTGTGACGTTCGACCGATGGGGCGAATTGCGTTTTGGCCTGCGCTACGGTTCAACCGAATTGGAATCACTTGCCATCGAAGACTCGGACCGCGATGTTGCCGATCTGCCTAGTGAAGATGACGCCAGTGCATTCGTAAGCTTCACAGTGGACTCGCTCGATGAGCTTTCCTGGCCGCATACCGGAGTACTGGCAAGGGTTTCACATACCGAGCATCTCGAGGCTGGCGATGCAGAACTGGACTATTCCGAGACAGAGCTGCTTATCTTGAAGCCATGGACGCGGGGTGCAAGCACTCTGACTCTGCGGGCTTCAGTATCCAGCACAGAAGGACCCGACAGTGACGCACGAGTCAGTGCGCGCTTGGGTGGATTTTTACAACTGTCCGGGTTTACCGAAGATGAGCTGCGCGGACAGCACTCCTTGCTGCTTTCAAGCACCTTGTACCAACGTATCAATCCGCGCTCAATCCTCTTTGATCTTCCAATTTATGTTGGCGGATCTCTAGAGGCTGGAGACGTCTTTGCAGAACGTAGCGATGTTTCTCTGGACGGACTTGTGGTAGCAGGCAGCGCATTTGCCGGACTTGATACTCCAATTGGTCCCATTTATCTGGGCTACGGCACGAACGATCAGGATGCTGACAGGTTCTACTTCTCTATAGGTTCGTTCTTTCGCTAATCGCCCGTTAAATGACTAATCGGTAGATTTCATGAACGCTGACCCGATTGTTAGGGTACGTTAACCGTCAATGGATTTACCAGGGCTGCCCCGGTTTCAGGAGCAGCCTTTTTCATTGCCGCTATTGTTAGCATGGCTGAGCATCTGGCACGAAACGTGACTTGCCTATGGGTTCAATCCCAAAGCACTAGACCCATGCGAATCTGTCTGACGATACTGCTGTTACTAATAACGTTATCTGCCTGCGATAACGATGTTGACCTTCCCGACTCGCATTCACATTCGCACGATAGTGTCTCCGGCATTCGTGAAGGGGTCTGGCCACCAGAGCCACTCAATATGGAAGAACAGCAGCGAATTCCCGCCCAGCTGCGACCACGCGCGCGGCAATCGATTGTCGACGTCGCACGACGTTCTGTGATGAATAACCCCGACCTGCTCAATTCCATAGGCGACAACTACGGCGTATTTGACGAATCGTTGTCCACATCCAAAAGCGATGACGTTGCAAGCTTTATCTTCTACAACTATGACACAGATGAAACCGTAGAGGCCACACTGGGCCGCGACGGCACCGTCAATGTGCGAAAACAACCCGCCAGCGAATGGCAACCCACCGAAAGTCCGCTTGAAGTTGAGCAAGCCATATCACTTGTCAGGCAGTCGCTCGAGGCTGATGGCTTCGACCTGAATGCACTCGATGGCACGGCGATGATGACCTACCCTGCAAAGACAGCATCTGACGGCTCTACAGCCTTTTTCTACGACACGCGCATGCTTTATGTCACCTTCGGCACCGGTGATGGCGAGCCACCTCTTTACAGCGCTCGTGTGGACATTGGTGCGGGCGTGATCGTTGACGGAGGGCCATTGCAATGAACATGATCAAAACGCAGATCTGTGTCCGACATGCGGTACTTGGCGTCGCCCTGTTCTTGAGCAACGTTACGCATGTCGGCGCTATCGAGTGGGAAGGTTGGTCATTTGACTTCAGTACCAATGACAACTCGTCGGGACTTGTACTGAACAATATCGAATTCGGTGGCAAGAAAATTCTCGACAAGGTCAGCATGCCGGTAATTCGCGTGGAATACCAGAATGATGCCTGTGGCCCCTACGCCGATATTCTCAGCCAGAGTTTCCTTCAACCTGCCCTTCAAGGGGCACCGGAAAGTGTCTGCGACGGTCTTTCACAATGCACACGAACCTATACGCAAAACGGCGAAAAGATGCTGGAGGTAGGTTCGAACTGGCAAATCGGCGAATATCAGATTTATCAGACGTACTACTTCAGCGAGAACGGCTACTTCGATTCCCGAGTCTACAGCCGTGGATTGCAGTGTCTGGTCGACCACGCCCACCATGCACACTGGATGTTCGACTTCGATCTCGGCGATCCCGATAACGATCTTGTTGTACGCGCTGATGGTAGTGCACCCACGGATGAGTTCAATGACCTGCGTTCCGAGTCTGACGGCTGGCGGATTCAGGACAAAGTAACCGGCAGTGTCGTCAGCCTGATACCGGCGAATGATGATGGCGAACCCGATGATTTTTCAAATGTCGATGTCGCAGTACGCGCTTGGCGGAGTAATGAAATCGGTCGCTGGCGACTCGGTGCACGAGGGGAAATCGGCGACAACTATCTAAATGGCGAGTCGGTCGACGGCACTGATCTCGTGTTGTGGTACGTCTCACATCTACCGCACAGCGCAAATGAAGGACCTGGCATCTGGCATGCATCCGGCCCGCGTATTCAGGTCGGCGAAACAACAACACCTCCGGTAGAACCGGAACCACCTGTCGACCCACCAGCACCCAATGGAGACAACCTTCTGGCAAACGGTGGCTTTGAAGCGGGCAAAGCCGGCTGGCTTGATTGTGGATCTGCCGATGATACGCGTGCGGTTTCAGTTGACAACAATGGTTCACAGGCCCTCCAAATTACAAACGGAGGCTGCCTGTATCAGGAAGTCGCTGTGATGATTGGTACTGACTACACACTGGCTTGCGACGCTGACCGGACGGGAAGCAACTGGACCATCATGGAACTCAGCTATCTGGACGAAAACTATGAAGCATTGCAGTCTCGCGTTGCTCAGATCACCACCGCAAACAGCAGTACTCGCTACATTGTTGGTGATACGGTCCCGCAGGGAACGGTCCGTGGATTAGCTCTTCTGTACAGTGAAGACGTTACCCGTTTCGACAACTGTGAGTTCATTGCGGGAACGCCACCCATCGACCCGGAAGTACCTGATCCTGAGGACCCTAATGGGAACGGAACCAATCTGTTAAGCAATGGTGGGTTCGAGATGGCACTGGGCAGCTGGACGTCCTGCGCTGCAAGCAACCTTGCTACAGCATCCAACGATGCAGCAGTCGGTAGCGGTGCACTGGCGTTGCAAGATGGGGGCTGTCTTTACCAGGAGTTCGATGCCTCACCTGACATAAGCTACTCCATGCAGTGCAAGGCAAGAAAGGTTATGGGTAATGAATATACTAGTTTGACGCTGACGTTAATGAACGAAGCCTATGCAGCCCTTGATCGACGCGAGCTTGCCGTGGAAACAAGTGCTTTTGCGGATTTTTCAGCAACAGTGACCGCACCCTCTTCCAGTGTGCGGGGAGCGGTGACCTTGTACAGCGAATCGCCAGGTGTGTTCGACGACTGTATTGTCGTTACGCAGTAGGTTCGGTACGAAGTAATGATACGGCTCTACTCGGGTTTCTGCGATTCGAGGTTTTCAATCGTCTGCTTGAGAATCGACAGTTCGGTGCCGAGTTGCATTGCAGACTCCATCATCATAGATGATGCTACCTGCAAGCGCTCCTGCGTGTTGCAACCCTTCACTCGCTTCTCATAGGCTTCCAGCATTGCGCGACCCGCAGCACACTGTTCGGCTGATCCACGTGTCAGTTCGATCATCAGCGCTGCACTGCGTCTGGCTTCGAACTCCTGAGGGTTTTCCTGATAGAGTCCCGCCCAATCGTAAAAGTCAAACTGATCATCTGATTGGTCTGCCATGAGATGTCTCGCTGTAGCCTTGTTGTAGAGAGCTCGATTCTGCACATACATGACAAAGCGTTTTGAGGTATCGCTCACAACCGATACGGTTTGCCTTTTTTCAAAGCACGATTATTAGCACATTTCATGATATGGATATCAAAATAGGCTGCATACGATCACGCACGTCCCTGAATCCGCAAGCGGCCAACCAAAACATTCCGGAGACTGGAAAATCAGGCTAGCCTCTCGATTTCAGACCGGTACAACGTCATGGCTTAGGTCAGTCCCCCGCGAGTAGTCCTGCGATGTTCATGTCTGCTTTTGCAATAAATCCCGGAATGTTTTTCATCCACTTTTTATTGACACTTCTATCAAAGTTCAGATAGAGCTTGCCATTCTCAATTGCCCACTGATCAGGCTCAATTTTGACCAGATAGCCTTGCGACACGCCGTATGCGCAGTAGCCACCGTATTGCGGTGCATAGCTCTCCGGTGAAGCGACGAACAGATCAAGGTTGTCCTGCGATGCAAAGTGCCACATGGCACCCATCCACTCAGTTGTGAATTCACTACTTCCCTCCACAGGCTCTCCCTGCGTGAAGTACGCAACAGTGTCATAACCACGAATGGCGATACCATTGGGCTTATGCCCGAACAGTGCTTTCTCAAGAGTATTGATCGGGGCGGCTGCATACGCCAATCCAATGCTTGAACACAACAGTGCAACAAACAGGAGTGCTCGATTCACTAGTGGTTGTCGGAATATGGTAAGCATGAGTTTCAGGTCTCAGTTGAAGAACAAGGTGGCTTTTTAATGACGATTAGTGCTAATAATAAAAAACAATCAATATTGACACAGCGACAGGTGGAGACAGATTTTTAACGACGATCATTAACTCTGGCGAATCCTGTAAGAATCCGCCAGATGTGGAAATATCAATGCTCTCCGCATGACCCAATTCCCAGGATGCCTAATTCTTCGCCAACAAACCAGGAAATTTTTCATCAGCCTGGGCAACGAATCCCGCAATGTCTTTTAACCATTTATCTCTGACGCTTTTATCAAAGTTGAGATAAAGCCTGTCATTTTCTATTTTCCATTGGGATGGTTCGATTTTTACCAGCGAGCCCTGAGATACACCGTAAGCGCAGTAGCCGCCATATTGTGGTGCATAGCTTTCCGGAGAGCCAATGAATAGATCCAGGTTTTCCTGTGAGGCAAACTGCCAAGTCGCACCCATCCATTCAGTGGCAAATTCACTGGTGCCTTCAACGGGACCGCCCTGCGTAAAATATGCAACCGTGTCGTAGCCGCGAATGGCAATTCCATTGGGTTTAAAACCGAATAACGCTTTTTCGAGTGTATTGACTGGCGGGGCAGCGTATGCAAGACCAATGCTTGTGAACAGAAAAACGACAAGTAGAAGGGTGCGTCGAATCATGACAGAGTTGACAATGGTAGACATTTCTATTGGACCTCATTTGTAAAGCCACGCCGCTTGTTGATAAAAAACATTACGATTCCAAGTATAAGAATGGATACCGCAGCACGAAACAGACTGCCACCGTCGCTCTCACCTTTATGCAAAACAGCAATTCCCAAGGGTGTAAATATGTGAAAGAAAGCAGCTCCTGCCATGACCATTGATGCCAGTGCTCCACCGATTGCATGTACGCGTGATCTGAAACGCTCTGTATCAGCCCCTTGACTTCCCCGGTTCTTCAGCCAGTAGACAATCGGTGAGAGCAACAGGATAGATGTAAGAAGTTCCACCACCCCTACTCCGTATGCGCCGAAACTTGAAAACAGATCACCAATGGTGTTGCCGAGTATGCCTTTCATCCATTCGCCAATGGTCGTGAAAATATGTTGTGTATCGGGATGATTAGTGAACTTGTACGGCAGGGAGCCAAGGAAAATGAAGCAAGTCCATGCAACGATTAGCCATGAGATTATGGGTACGACGAAACCTTTCCCCACGCCGTTTTGTGTATCGTGCTGTTGCACATCTGATGTCGCGTTCATAATGGTATTCCCTCGTTGACTAGCTGCTATTATCGGACGGTTACATGCCGTAGAGAAGGGTAATATGAGTATCGAATTGATAGCAAGCTGCTATACGTGCGATTACAACGGAAGATTACGATCTGTACTGAATTGTTCAAAGTGCATCATGATGTTTTTCTCGGAGTTCCATGACATCAGCGCCCCAATTCATCTGCATGCACAACTCATTGAAAACACTGACTATCGGCGTATGCCGCCTTCCCCGCACGGTTGCTACGCTTATTGAACGCGTAATCTCAGGTTCGACTAAAGGACGCATCTGTAATTCCGAGTAGAGCGATAGGTATTTCGGGATGATGGCACAGCCCATACCCGCTACGATCATGGCCTGTATCCAGTCCTCGTGTTCGCTTTCGTGGCGCACAACCCACGACTCTATTGAATCTTCCAGACTCTTGAATACACTGGGCTCGTAGCCCCGTAGTTCCGAATGAAAGAAGTCCATGTATTCGCAGTTGAGTCGTTCAAGATAGCTTTCCCCTTCCAGTGCCCGAAGCGGGATAGATTCCAACTGTGTGAAACGGTGACGGGGCGGAAACGCCACCATGTATGTCTCGTGATAAAGCTTGTGTGCCGCAACTTCATCAGGATAGTGAGGCAAGCCAACGATCGCGACGTCAACCTTTCCTGACAGCAACCATTCAATGATTTCGCTGCCAGACGAGGTGCGTACTGTTAGCGCCAGTTCTGGAAACTCGCTGCCAAGATGATTAACTATCGGTATGATGCGGCTCGGTCCAATGGTGCACATCACTCCCAGACACAGGGACGCTGAGCCTATTTTCGAAAAATCGAGTGCCTCGGTCCGAACTATTTCGGTCAGTGATAGCGCCTGCTCAAGACGTGGCTGAATTCTTCGCCCCAGTTCGGTCAAGTGAGTGCGGTTTCGCTCTCTTCTGACAAGCTGTGATCCCAGCTCCTCTTCCAGTCGCTTTATAGCACGCGTCAGAGATGGCTGAGAGACACCGCAACGTTCAGCGGCACGAGTAAAGTTCAGATCTTCCGCGAGAGCCAGAAAATATCTTATCTGATGGAGTTCCATTGTTGACTGTTGTCATCGTTACTGGAGTTGTGTGCGCACTGATGCTTAGGTTAATAGACGTCTGAGAGGCATGTTTTTCATATTCAACACTTCATGGACAGGTCAGGCAGCTACGAGTTCAACCCGGACGGAGACAAGGTGTTGAACAGTAAGTGCGGAGCTGCTGAAAGAGATAATGGCAACGGCGACCAAAGGCCTGTTCAAATGACAACAGTGTTTGCCCACACCAGCATCGACACTCAAGGATGCTAAAAACTCTAGTGTTGCGTTATCGATCTATAATCAGCTCTTGAAAATATCGGCCAGTCACTGATATCCCTATTCAACGGTAGATGCTAACGATGCGTTAATCCCAGGCCTGCTTTACTCATTTAACTATACTGCCATGGTGTGAAAATTGACTGCCTACCTTCACCCACTGTCAACATAGACCTCAAATAGCGACATGACAGACCTATGATAACTACCTATCGCCAGATCCCGCTGGATCCTGCACGACGCTATCTGGTTGTCGGTGATCTGCACGGACGCTATGACACGCTAAACGATCTCTTGGATACGGCTGGGTACGATCCCGTACACGACGTCCTGCTATCGGTAGGTGATCTTATCGATCGAGGGCCCCGTTCAGTGGAGCTTATCGACTTTTTCACCGCTGAAGATCGTTACGTCATACGAGGGAACCACGAGCAAATGGTGCTAAATCCAGAAGAATGGCGCGACGTCTGGAACTACCCGCCCAACGGTGGGCCGGCGACGTGCAAGTCGCTTCGTGCCAACGAACGAGACCTAAGCTGGTTACGGAACTCGGTCTCTAATTACCCGGTTTGTCTTGATGTCGGTAACGATGATAATCCGAATGCATTCCGCCTTGTTCACGCCGAGCAACCCTTTGACTGGAGCGAAGAGCAATTTCAGGGCTTTCTGAAGACAAGCACTTACCTCTGGGCGGGAGAAGGCCGGCTTTTGTGGGGGCGCGACGATATTGAGATGGTTGAATCTGGAGTTATTCCAACGCTCCATCCACAACGCTCACCCAGACGCAGCTTTTGCGGGCACACGCCGTTAGTGACTATTCTGGAGGCACACAACACCTACTGGATAGATACCTTTGAAGCAGGCACTCTTAGCTGTATTGATGCTGTAACACTCGAGGCATGGACGGTGCCGGTGCGGTATGACGAGTTCCCAGCTTGATACGGATAACCACCCTTCAGAGTCAATCTACTGACGATTCCCCAGCGTGTGGGTCAGAGGAGCGTATCACGTAAAACCTTTCCCGACATGTAGTAGCCGGGCATTGAAAATGCAGGTAATCGTGCACTGGACAGAGGTGCCGAATAGCGCTCGTTCGCTGTGATTTCTGATCCACGAAAGTTGCTTTTGCGTGCAGTGTTACCTGTTTAAAATGTTCTAAGCCCTCTGTATCTGTCGTTCTGTGCTTCCAGGCACAGGATTATTCAACCGAAGAAAGTTGGCAAACTGGATCCGCTGACTGCAACTTGAAACGGTGCAACGTCCGATTGGGAAAATTCAATGAGTCTTACCTATTCCTGCCTGCAGGATTTGCTGATAGCGCGAAACGAAAGAACACAGCAGTGGCAAAACGACTTGTTTGACCAGGCCGTTGAATTTTCAGAAGCGCTAAAAGAAAAACTTTCGCCTCCCCAGGAGCCCATCGTACTCCCGACAACGTCTGACACTTGGCTTCCGTTTCAGCTAAGTGAGCCGGTGGAGGCTGAGAGTCAGCCCACGATTCGCGCGCCGCTTTCCAAACCAGGATTCGAAAAATATATCACCAAAGGTGCCCTGAATTTCAGCATAGTATTAAGTTTCGAGAAAACCATACCCAGCTGCTCTATCGTTTGCAGTTGTGTTGTGCGATTTAACGATGATATGGCAAAGTTCGGCTTTGGCGAATCTATAGAAGTGGTTTCAAACTGGTATGCATTAGATGATGCAGTGCTCGCATTTCTTGAGCGAATTGAAGCAGCCTACCATTCAGATTCCTACGCTCGCTCTGATAAGCCACCCGTCGGATTTGTGCATTTGCTAGCTGCTAGCTGCTAGCTGCTAGCTCATGGCTCATGGCTCATGGCTCATGGCTCATGGCTCATGGCTCATGGCTCATGGCTCATGGCTCATGGCTCATGGCTGATGGCTGATGGCTGATGGCTGATGGCTGATGGCTGGATCAGTGTAGGCTGGCCTGTTTCATACAAAATGACTTGAATCGGATACCGTCGCTCCGGTACGCTAGAACACATCTGGGGTGTCATTTTTGTTGCCACCCCCCGGTTTCTGCGGGAGCATTCACTTTGAGTAATGGATTTAAAAGCAACAACCCGTTTGACCCCTCAAACGAAGAAGACTGGGAACGATTCGTCGATTCTCTCAACTCATCACAACTACAAACCCTGAATGGCTTGATCTGTGATCGGCTGGACTATCTGCGGAACCTTGATACGCTGAAGTCGATGAACCAATTCGAGATGGGCGACTACATCCAGTTCACCGACAAGCAGGGACAGGTTCAGACGGGTCAGATCACAAAATTCAATCGCAAGACCATCAGTATTCTGAGCAGTGAAGGAAAAAAGTGGAATGTGTCTCCACAAATGCTGGAACGCGTTGCCAATCCGACACTGCGTGAATCGACACACCCTTTCAATCAGCCAGGGAAAATGCGTACTGATGACTGGGTTGCAGGCTTTACCTCGCTCCCGGGGAGTGTCAAAAGTGAAGAGGGGTACTATGTGCCTGACACACTCATCTGGATGGATGGGGATGGGATGATCAGACACCTTGCCGTGCTTGAACTCGGCAAGGAGGCTCAAGCGATTGCCCAGAGTTTCGAAACGGCCATTCAGGGACCAGATGGCAACGGTTCGCAGCCACCCGCCACGTTGCGAACTGATAACACGAACTTGAAACGTCTGTTGAGCCCAGTGTTTCCTGACACCAAATTCATTCTTGCAGAGGTACCTGAAATCGCTGAAATAGCCGAGCATCTGGCGGAGTCCTTCCTTAACGAAACTCCGGTAGCTCGCACCTATCAGGATCTTGACATCAGCCCATCGGCTGTCGCAGCGTTTTTCGAAGCCTCAGCACTGCTGTACAAAGCCCAGCCCTGGATTCAGATCCCTGAGGAAGGAAGGTTGCTCGGTATTACTATTGATAAGTATGGTATCAACGACAATGTCATGACCATCATCGGACAGGCGGGCATGAGCTACGGTGTACTACTCTTTGAATGTCTTGCTGATTACGAACGCTATACCATCGTTGTCAATGCAGGCGATAGAAAACGGCTGGATGAGATGCCAAATCATCGTGTGCTTAATTTCATTCCAAATACCGAACTGGAAACAGAACAACGTAAGGAAATAATGGACAACGGCTGGCAAGTTGCAAGCCATCAAGCATATCCCGAATTGTTCATACCCGTCGATGGACGTATTGCACGATTTCCAAATGATCAGGACCTTTTTGTTTTCGAAGCCATTTCCTACGCCTTGATCGGACTGTTCAAAAACCCTGACGAACTGGAGAACTGCTGGCAAACCGGCAAGCCATTGCACATAGCTCAACAGATCAAGACTGATGACGGGGTTGTGGATGTCAATATCCAACTGCCGGTACTGCCAGCAGGAAAAACACTGGACACGCTTGATGCGCTAGAAAAAATGGCACTTATCGATCGCTCTGACTTCCACGATGCGGATGAGCGCCACCGTGCTCTGATGACTGAAATCGACGAATCCTATCGGCGATCTCCAGAAGCAAAAAATGCCAGGGAACCCGGCGCGGGATTCACATTGCTGATGGAATTTGCATTCAACTATATGGAATGCTCCGTTGCCACCCTGCTTCCCAGAGATCTCGAAGAAATCTTGTACGACATTGTGCCGAGAAAGGTCATGATCGATGCCTCAGAAGCAGATCTGATCATTGACGATTGTGCAGCATTTTTTCGTTTTCTAAAACGTGAATACGCAATGCAGCATGCCGATGAGCATCTTGCCCTTCTAAATCAGACGGCAAAGCAAACTCTCCATGATGCGTTGAACGACACGAGTAAATTTGGAATGGGTAAGTCGATATTCGCTGGCGGTGGCGGCCCTTTTGCAGGTCTTGGCGGTGTTGATCTTCCAGCACAGGGTGGCGGATTTGATTTTCCACATGACATGGCTTTTGGCAATGGCTTACCAGAGATCAAGGCCCCAAAGACGCTCAGTTCAGCCGAGAAAAAGAACCGTAAGAAAAATCGCAAGGCTTCACGTAAGGCGCGCAAGAAGAGTAAATAGCAGTCCCGTATCCTCGCATATATCGTTGCGTACTACCGTTCGATGTCACCAATGATACTCAGCATCTGACTAATACACTCTTGTTGTGCCGAACCAAGACATAGTGAAGCAGACAACTCACACATATCGAGGCTATTTCTAGTCTTGACGCCCACCGCCTATATTCAAAGAATCTGCCAATGAGATCACCAGAACATGCTGCTATCGTCATCCAGCAATGCTGGCAGAACGGTGAGACGATACCTGCACTGCCACAAGACATCAGACCCACAACACCCGAAGACGGCTATGCTATACAAGCAGAACTCGCGCGTTTACGTTCCGAACCCGTCGTAGGCTGGAAAATCGCAGCAACAGCGGAAAAGGGACGCAACCACATACGCGTAGACCGCCCCTTGGCGGGACCGCTCTACCCCTCCATCGTATTTGAAGATGGCGCTATTATCTCACTAGCGTCCAACCGCATGCTCGTCGCAGAGGCTGAAATCGTGTTGAGTCTAAAGTCTAATCTGGCACCACTGGAGCGCCCCCGTTCAGAACAAGAGGTAGCTGAAGCGGTAGGCACGATGCACGCGGGTCTGGAATTTCCCGATTCGCGTTTCGAGGATTTCACAACTGTAGGCACCGCATGCCTGATCGCCGACAATGCCTGTGCCAGGCACTTTATTCTGGGCAAGGCCGTCACCCCTCCAACCGATCTGGCAGAACTGGCAACAACACCTACCACACTACTGATCAACGATCAGCAGGTGACGAGCGGTCATGGCAGTGATGCACTCGGCGGATCGCTTACCGCGCTAACCTGGCTGGTGAATACCGTCAACGAACTTGGAATCACCCTATGGGCCGGTGAATTTGTGACCACCGGTGTTACCGGAGCGCCCAGCCCCATCCACCCAGGCGATCGGTTTGAGGCGCGCATAGGAACCATTGCCAGCGTCAGAGCAACAGCATCCGATTGAGTCCATTCGCAAGCTGATGAACACGTTTCCTACTACTAAAGACACAACAAAAAAACTCCCTTCGACAATGTAAAACCTTCCGTGATCATATCGAGCAGTTGTCTTCAATCGGCAATGCACTAGCTCAAACATCTGCAGTATCTTTTACATGCTTATCAAACAAATGCAGAGCAGCAACAGTACCTGAATCCGCAAGTTGACCATCCACCAGCATGGCATCTATCTCGTCACGCGTGAACTGTCCTGAAATCAAACCCTCCTCTTCACTATCCAGCGCCGAATCACCCTGCGTCAAGCCCGTCGCCAGAAAGATATGAACTGCTTGGGTGGCATAGCCATAAGCCTGAAACAATTTGCCCAACTTGACCATCCTGTCCGCACGTAGCCCTGTCTCCTCCTTCAGCTCAACAGCCGCCACTTGCTCAGGCGTGTTATCCGGCGCAAGCTCAAGAGAGCCTTGTGGGAATTCCCAGAAACGTCCATCAACCGGGTAACGGAATTGCTGAACCAGATGAAATCTTTTCCCGTCAAACGGGACGATAAGTGAAAAATCCGGCTTATCGACAACCCCGTACACGCCATGATCTCCATTCGGCCGACGCACACGATCCTCCCGCACAGTCATCCAGCGGTTCTTGTAAACCACCTTGGTATCGATACACTTGATTTCAGGTTCGCTCATGCGGTTAAGGCTCCTTGTACGACTAGCAGGGTTTGCGGCATCAGTTGCCTAGTGTACTTCAAGATCCTGAAAGATCCGACAACCAACCACCCGTGGTCAACCACCCATGTTGGCTGCGGCCCACTCGTCAGCGCGTCGCTTGATTTCCTCTGGTGATACGTCTTCCACCTTCTCTGCAAACGTCCATTCATAGCCGTGACCGTCATTAACCTTGGCATTTTTGTCGCCCCAGAACATAAGTTCCACCTCAGATACGACAGTCATACCTGCGGAAACAGCCGTTTTCAGTGCTTCATCGACATCTGGCACGTAGAGCATGAAGTTCACTGAAGATCGCCCATTGGGTGCCTCTGCCATGCCAGGCCACTCAGCGCTGAGCATCAAAGTGTGTCCACCGATCGACATTTCCGCATGCATGATGCTGTCATCCGGGCCATCCATCTTCATCGTTGTCGTTGCACCCAGAGCCTTTTCATAAAGGGCCATGGCAGCCTTGGGATCTGCGATTGTCAGATAGGGAACCAGCATGGATGAGTACTCCTGTCAGGTGAGTGAAATGAGCGCCTCAGTTATCTCAACAAAAAACCGAATCACCTCTCATATCTGTCCTTAGCCGTGTGAAAAGCCACTTACCCACCTGCCAGACTCTCCCCACCATCCACCACCATCGCCTGCCCCGTCATAAATGAAGACCGGGGTGACGCCATAAACAAAACCGCTTCTGCGATCTCCTCCGAGCTGGCCCAGCGCCCCATTGGAATCTGATTTTGCACATAGTGTTCAAGTGCATCACGACCACCCATCTGCTTCATGAAAGGATCGTTGAAAGGCGTATCCACCCAGCCAGGACATAGTGCATTGATACGGATATTGTGCGTTGCATAGTCCAGCGCCATTTGACGAGCCATGGCCACCACCGCATGTTTCGAGGTTGCGTACGCGATCATCTCTCGATCGTACAACACACCCGAATTAGACGCTGTAATTACAATCGATCCCAAGCGCCGGCGAACCATGTGCGGCATGACCAGTTTGCACAGCTGGAAGTGTGAGCGAACATTAAGTGCCCAAGACGCATCCATACCAGTCACCTCAACCTGCTCCAGGTTTCCTTCTACTTGAATACCGGCATGCGAGTGCACGATATCGATGCATCCATGCTCATCAATGACGTGTTCCACCAGCAACTCAAGCTGCGTATCCACCGTGACATCTGTTTGCTGCCAGCTAGCCTGAAAACCCATTGATCGAATTTGCTCAACTGTTTCTTTAGCACGACTGGCCAACCGATCAGTGACAATAACCTTTGCACCTTCGCGCGCAAGGATAGATGCGCTGGCACGTCCTATCCCAGAGCCAGCACCTGTGACAAGCGCAACACGTTTCTCCAGAATCATTCAGCACGTCTCCCTATGTGTGTAAAAATCACGATTGCCGGTTTTTCAATGACCATTGCTCTCTTGCACGCAAAAGAAACGACGCAATAACAAGTAATGTCAGAGAACTTGCCAGGACCAGCGTGCCTATTGCGTTGATCTCAGGTGTTACCCCTCGCCGAATCGATGAAAAGACATACACTGGCAAGGTTGTCTCTGAACCAGCAACAAAAAAGGCGATGATGAAATCATCGAAACTAAAGGTGAAACTCAGCAAATACCCAGCAATAACAGCCGGCAGAATATGCGGAAAGGTGACCTGCCAGAAAGTTGTCCAGGGAGTGGCATATAAATCCCCTGACACTTCAATCAGTGATCGGTCCAGGGTTGCCAGCTTGGATCGTACAATTACGATAACCAGAGACATCGTAAACAATGTGTGCGCTGCTACCAGACTACCAAACCCCAGATTCAATGTTGGCACAGCGCCTAGAGATTCCGGCCAGACAAGCTGCAAAAATGGGTTGATAAAATCAAATACAGTGACGAGTGCAATAAGTGTGGCAATACCAATGACGATACCCGGCACCATTATCGACACATAAATTACACCGTTGTATAACGTTAGTATTCGCCCCGTCATACGTTGCAACCCCAGGGCAGCCATCGTGCCGAACAGACTGGCCAACGTTGCACTGACAAACGCCACTAGCAAGCTGGTATTCAAAGCATCTGTAACAAAGGGACTCGAAAAAAGCTTGCCGTACCATTTCACCGACAAGCCGGTAAAGTCACTGGCATGTCGGCCAGCATTAAAGCTGAATAGAACAATAATCCCAATCGGAAAATAAAGAAATATATAGACGGTTGCTGCGTAGAGTCTCATGGTCGTTTACAGCACTTGAACATCTTCATGGCGACTATTAGCCAGACGCGCCATCAAGCGCATGTAGACAGTCACCGTAATCAACATGACAAACACCAATGTAGCCGCCACTGCAGACCCGTAAGCCCAATTACGGGACTGCAAAAACAGATCAACCAATGCATTGCCTATGAAGAACACCTTACCCCCTCCCAGCAATGTGGGTATCAGAAATTCCCCCATCAGCAATATGAAAACCAGCATGCAACCGGTTGCTATGCCTGGTACAGACAATGGCAATGTTGTCTGTACAAACGTTCGCCAGGGGGATGCACCCAAATCGGCTGAGGCTTCAAGTAGACGCTTGTCAAGTTTTTCGAGCGCCACATAGATCGGGAATACCATTAGCGGCAGGTAACCATAAATAATGCCGACAAGCACAGCAAACGGCGTATTGATTAGTCGAACCCCGTCGATGCCGATCAACTCGAGCCACTGCGGTATGCCACGACCGCCCAAAATGTAAATCCAGGCATAACTTCGAATCAAGATACTGGTCCAGAAAGGCAAAATAACCAACACCAGTAAAAACAGACGATAACGGGGATTAACCCGAACGGCCAGATAGTAGGCCAGCGGGTAGGCAATAACGAGTGCAGCCAGGGTCCCTAAAGGCGCAAGCACCAGCGTGTTTTTAAACGCGGTGAATCGGGCCGGCAGATTGGCATATTGCTCCAGCGTAAACGCAAGGGTCACCCCTCCCGCTGGAGCGCGCTCGCCAAAGCTGAACACGACAACCACCACAAGAGGCAGAACGAGCATGGCTGCAAACCAGATCGATGCAGGCAAGACCAACAACCGAGCTACCCAACGTGTTTGAACCTGACTAAACAACGCGATTTTTTACCATGATGAAGCTGTGGTTGACGCCATCCATATCAATCAGACAATGAATGGCGACAGTATCGTCCTTGTAGATCGATCCGCTACGCTGACTTGAATCGTGCCAGCAGCTCAGCTCGATTAGGATCAGTGAGCGTTGCGGCTGCGCCAAATTCAAGCGCATTCAACAGCTCTTGCGCAGGATAGAGTATGGGATCGTCCAGCAACTCCTGAGGCAACAAGTCATTCGTGCGGCGGTCTGCCACCGGATAGCCGTGCGCCAGAACTTCAGTAGCGTTGACCGCAGGATCAATGAGAAAGTTGATCAATGCATAGCCTGCGTCCCGGTGCATGGCCCCTCTCGGAACTGCATAGTAATCGCTCCAGATCTCCCCCCCCTCAGCCCCCAGTACATAGGCCATTGACGGGATATCCGTGTTGAGCTGCTTACCGTCGCCTGTCCAGCACATGGACATCCAGGCATCGCCATTTCGCAAGGGAGGTTGATAGTCACTATTGATGGCAAATAGATGCGGCTTGGCATCAAGCAGCAGTTTTTCAGCATCAGCCAACTCATTGGGATCAACGGAGTTAAATGAATAGCCGAAGTACTTGAGTGCATTGCCAATCGTGGTGAGTTGGTAGTCATGAACCATGGTCCGACCTGAAAAATCGGCCATGGTCAGATCCCAGAATTCCTTCCAGGTGGTTGGTGTATCGCCATTGACATGGGCAGTATCGACGACATACCCGGTTGTTCCCCAGTTTTTAGGCACCGCGTAGACGTTTCCATCAACAGTACCGGCATCGGAGAATCGAGGTTCAAACGCTTTTGATGCATAGTTAGACAGCTTATCCAGCTCCAGCGGTTCGATAAGATCCTCCTCCACATAGGTGGTGATCGTGTAGTTGGTTGGCACGAACACATCCCACCCACTACCGCCTGCCTGAAGCTTGGCGAGCATCTCTTCGTTTGAACCGAACACGTTGACTTGAACAGCCGCACCTGTCATTTCCGTAAATTTTTCGAAATTGGCTTCGTCATGATAGTTAGGCCAGGTTGCCAATATGACTCGGTCTCCGATGTCCTCTGCCGCCCAGGACTTTCGCGGTATCAATCCCGGCATGGCACCGGCCATAACGGCAGTTGCCGCACCTAGACCTGTGACACCCAGAAACTGTCGCCGCGTAATGGCGCCTTTGCGATAACGTTCCATCTGCTTCAGGAACTGCTTGCGATCTATTGGTTTATCGTTTACTGGCATAACGTTTCTCCTTGTCTGAAAATCAATAAAAAAGCGCTGCTAATCTGCATTGATCACCAATGCGGAATCGCGGCTGCAGGTCACGTATACATATTCGCCGGCATTCAATGGAGGTTCAGTGAGCTCGTTCTGTCGCGGTGCCAACAATAAAATATCGCCTAGTTTTTCGTTACTCAGCAAATACTCAGTGTGCTCACCCAGAAAAATTCTGTTCAGCACAAGACCATCAGTACAGATGGCATCAGCGTCTGTTTGCTCAGAAGGGGAGCGCGACATTTTCAGCTGTTCGGGTCGTACACAGACTACAACCTGTTCTCCACGACTGAACGTGGCCTTGTTATGTCGATTCGTTGAGCTAAGGGTCATTCCACCTGTGAGGGCGATATTCACCGCCTTATTATCAGAGCCGGTAACTGAGCCCGGGAAGAAATTTGATCGTCCGACAAAGTCGGCCACATAGCGACTGTCCGGCTTGTCATAGAGCTCTATGGGCGTACCAATCTGCACGATCCCGCCGTCTCGCATCAGGCAGACCCTATCGCTCATCGAAAGCGCCTCTTCCTGATCGTGCGTCACAAGTACGAAGGTGATACCCACCGTACGCTGCAAAGTCTGGAGTTCAATCTGCATTTCGTGTCGCAGCTTGCGATCTAGCGCCGCCAATGGCTCATCGAGTAACAATACCTGCGGCTCATTGATCAATGCTCTTGCCAATGCTACACGCTGCTGTTGGCCACCGGAGAGCTCCCAGATGCGTCGATGTTGATATCCCGCAAGACGTACCTGCTCAAGCGTCTTCGCGACGCGTTTTTCGATGTCAGCCTTGCTCAGTCGGGGTCTGATCTGTTTCAGTCCATACGCGACATTGCTCGCCACATCCTTGTGCGGAAACAAGGCGTAGTGCTGGAACACCATGTTCACCGGACGTTTGTAGGCAGGTATCCCGTTTACCGCCTTGCCAGCAAGCTGAATAGTGCCGATGGTAGGCTGCTCAAACCCTGCGATCATGCGCAAAGACGTTGTTTTACCGCAGCCAGACGGGCCTAGTAAGGACAAAAATTCGCCAGCCTTGATATCCAGACTCAGGTTATTGACACCGACCACATCACCATAGTGCTTTGACACCTGCTGAAAACTCACAACAGGCTCGTTCAAAGCCGATTCAGACACCAACATACCCCCTTTTTATGCTCTATTTGTCTTAACATCATCATCATAGGTATATCCCATGACCTTGCTAAAGACTACATAAAGTCCGCAATTAAGTATATATAATTACTTATATATCCCATTTAGGATAGGCAAACTGATAGAAATGGAGTCTGACTGGAACCAACGCATTGCCGAGGTCATAGCATCACTGGCAACCCCGCAATTCATGGAAACGCTCGTTGCGACCATTCGTTCCCGCGTGGCTTTTGACTATGCGGTGATATTTGCCTATCGGGGCGATTCACGGCCCATCGATTTATACGATAATTTCCCCACCAGCAAGCGGCGCGTTTTTATTCCGAAGTATCAGGAAGGCCCTTATCTTCTGGATCCATTTTTTCTTGCCTGTGCGGACAATGTGGACGACGGGCTATATCGACTGAAACACCTAGCTGCAGACAGGTTCTACCAAAGTGAGTATTTTCGCTCATATTATGGGCAGACGGGTCTGTCAGAAGAAATTGCTTATCTTGTCGGTTTGCCACACGAAACAAAAGCGGTGATATCACTCATGAGACTGGAGAACTCCTCAACTTTCAACGCCCGCGAATTTCGTGAACTCTCTGCCATCGAACCTGTCGTTCGGGCAGCTGGTAACCACCAGTGGCACAACCTTCACACAAGATTCGATGCCTCCCAAAGTCGTCAGGCTGAGTCCAGTATTCAAAAATCCATTGAGCACGCATTTCATACGTTTGGGAAAAGTATTCTTACTCCTCGTGAACGGGACATCGTTGAATACGTCTTGAAAGGCCACTCTTCAGAAGCCATTGCTAAAATACTGGGAATCACCGCTGGAACGGTTCGTATTCATCGCAAGAATATTTATTCCAAACTCCGGATTAACTCGCAAGGTGAGTTGTTTTCACAATTTATTTCGGGATTGTCCTGATAACAACTCATCCTATAAAACGATGCAAACTCAATGTTCTGACTGGGAAACTACTGCTCACGCCAATCCTCATCTATCTCACGGTTGGGAGCGTGTGGTGTAATCATCACGCGCACTAAACAATGAACTGATATGCCAAGGTTCCTTTAAATATTTTTACCATAGAACCAAGTTGAACAACGCTGAATGAATACGCAACACTCGACGCTCGAAATTCTCGACGCAATCATTGTCGGCGCAGGTTTCTCGGGACTCTACCAGCTCTACTGTTTACGTGAAAAGCTCGGTTTGACCGCAATGGTATTGGAAGCAGGTCATGGTGTCGGTGGAACCTGGTATTGGAATCGCTATCCGGGAGCGCGCTGCGATTCTGAAAGCCATGTTTATTGCTATACATTTTCAAAAGTGCTAACCGATGAATGGGATTGGTCAGAACGCTATCCGGGCACTGCCGAGATCGTGGCTTATCTCAACCATGTAGCTGATCGATTCGAACTGCGCCGCAGCATTAAGTTTAACTCCCGAGTTCAACTCGCCCATTTCAACGAACAGGACAACTTCTGGGAGGTAGGTACAGACAACGGCGATCGTTATCGCGCCCGATTTCTGATTTCGGCGGTCGGTTGTTTATCGAGTGCCAACATCCCTGATATCGATGGACTCGGCGATTTTGAAGGCGAGTGCTATCATACCGGGCAATGGCCGCATAAAGGCGTGCAGTTTGAAGGCAAACGTGTTGGACAGATAGGCACAGGCTCTACCGGCATTCAATCGGCACCGGTTATCGCACAGACCGCACAACAATTAACGGTATTCCAGCGCACGGCCAACTACAGCGTACCTGCCCGCAATCATATCTTGAGCGATGAAAACCGAGCCGAACACAAACGCAAGGCCGCAGCAACGCGAGAATTGACACGCAGCAACGGCAATGGACACGGATGGCGAGTCAACAGCCAAAAGGCTCTGGAGACTTCCACAGAAGAGCGGGAAGCGCTCTACGAAGAAGCATGGCAAAACGGGGGGCTGAAGTTTCGAGCCACTTTTTCCGACCTGCTAAGTAATAAGCAGGCCAACGCCACCGCCACTGAATTTATTCAGAACAAAATACGCCAGCTTGTCGAGAATCCGCAAACGGCAACGTCACTTGCCGATATTGATCATCCCTATGCTGCCAAACGTCCCCCCATTGATACGCACTATTTTGAAATCTACAACGAGGACAACGTGACGTTGGTAGATCTTCGTAAAACACCCATAATCAGAATTACAAAAAGCGGAGTTACCTGCCGCAGCTCAGACAACGACGCCCGGGAATCTGAAACACATCATGAGTTGGATATCC
The DNA here is from genome assembly GCA_045106195.1 of Granulosicoccus sp. Lineage (GTDB taxonomy): Bacteria > Pseudomonadota > Gammaproteobacteria > Granulosicoccales > Granulosicoccaceae > Granulosicoccus. The sequence goes on along the minus strand of JBGCEH010000019.1, from coordinate 26,169 downwards.
TTGTATTTGCCACAGGTTATGATGCAATTACGGGTTCGCTATTGCGAATGGATATCCGTGGACGTGATGGACTCACACTCAGTGATGCCTGGACTACCGGCCCCCGCAATAATCTAGGACTGCAGGTGGCAGGCTTCCCTAATCTGTTTACGATTACTGGACCGGGCAGTCCTTGCGTACTAACCAATATGCCCGCTGCCATCGAACAGCACGTTGAGTGGATCAGCGATTGTATTGCTTACCTTACCAAGAATAAATTCACGACTATAGAGAGCCCTGAAACATCGGTGGAATCATGGGTCAATGAAGTCAATGCAGAGGCTGACAAAACGTTACTTCCCACCGTCAGGCACTCCTGGTATCTGGGTGCCAATATCCCCGGAAAACCGCGTGTTTTCATGCCCTATGCTGGAGGCCTGGACAGGTATCGTGCTATCTGCGAAAGAGTGGCCAGTGAGAATTACGCGGGTTTTATTATTTCGTGATTGATTTTCGGGCCAAAAGGCTTCATAGACAACGCTAATAGTTCACCCCGTTAGTGTGGCAACATCGGTGCTGCTCCAGAGCAAAGGCATATCGGAGTCGAACAGGTACAACCTCTTTACCGAAACTGAAAAAAGATAACGCCTGATCAATCAGTAAAAGCCTTACACTATCCGTCACAGGCAATATTGCAAAATAAACAGCACCGTGAAATCAGACGTCAACAAGCTCTTGAAGAAGAACGAGCAACTGAATCAGCTGGATGGGGTGAAAGTGCTGAGCCATGTGCAACGCGAGAGCGGTGAATGGATAAAAAACACCTTAATGCTGGAAGGCTACGATGTACCTTTCAAATACAACAGAACGAAACAATATCGAAGCCTGGAAGGTGCTTCGGTCAATCTCACCTACTATCCGCAGACCGAAAATGTGGCCGGGATGGAATTCGAAAGCATGAAAGTTGTGCGCATTCGCCGAAGCTAGTCGCAGCCTTGAATGCGAAAATCAGAAACAAATAGTAGGTGCTCCACCCACGATAAGATCGATCTGCCGTGAACGGGAATCAGGCGTACCGTTTGAACTAGCTACCGCCATTATTTTCTCAACCACAGCCTTACACTCAGGCTGATTACCCGAACCCAGCTGCTCTGTAATCACTTGTGCATATCCGGGCGCAAAATCCGCAGGATCCGGATCAATCCTGACAGGCTTACGCCTACGCACTAAGGGTTTGGCAGCCGCCATTGCAGGAGGAGCGACCGCTTCCAACTCGACTTCCACTTCTCGGTTCGCTCGAGCGATCGCATTTTTGAGGTTCACTTTTTCCACCGATTCTACTTCCACGTCCTCTGCAACAACACACCCCGGAACATATGTACCAGAACGACACGAGACAGAGCGCTTTTTCAGAAGCGCGAATAGCTTGTTGTCCGCGTTACTGTCAAGCTTCATACCCCTGAAAGGTTTGAGTGCCGCATCCATATAGCCCACTTCATCAGAATCCAATACATTCAGGGCGTCAGTGGCGCCCATGAGTTTGAATTGATACTCATTCTGAATAGTTTCTGAACCCGGTTCTAACAAGCCCACTTTCATTCTGGATCCACGTCGTATGGCGTTGGTTAGCAAACTGGACTCACCTGGCAACGTATACACAACACCTCGTCCATAGACCTTTCTGCATTCTGCTGGCCTATTCATTGTGTTACTCCCAATACTAAATAACAGCGATTGATCATTACAAGCCAAATCCATCGCAACGTAAAGCGAATATGCACTGCCCCTGTCATGGACAACAAACGCTGCGTCTTTGTTCTTCACGACATTGTCATAACGAGACAATGAATAGCTTACCGCTCTTGGGCCCATTTCGTTAGTAAACGTCCAGGCCTTGAACCTTGTTGTACTACGATCTCTTGCAATAAAATCCTTACGCAATTTTTCTGTTAATTCGCTATAGGTCTGTTTATCGCTACTCAGCCATCCTAGAAACCCCTGTGTATCGCAATCACATGATTCCAGATGGGCTGAAACGGTGTGAATGCCATCGGTGAAAAATGCACTCTCAAGGCTGAGATAGTCATTGGATCCTTCATCTGTTTTCTGAACAACCAATAGCTGAGGTTTAGCGTTCGGTAGCCAATTCAATAGCTCAGACTCACTCACGCCATCAGAGGGCTCCACATTCATGACAAACCGATCCCCAGAGCTGGTGGTAACCATGGCCTGGACGTCGGCTTGAGGTCTATCGGTAACCTGTCCGACCAAACCCATAATCGGCGCACCGTAACTACGCTGCAGGGCGGTAAGCGCACGTTCTCGAGGGGCCATCCCTTTCAGTTCGTCAAGTTGATACTGGTGAGTAAATGCTTCGTCCGAAGACATGTATTTATTATCTATATTTTCATCACCTGATGACCAGGTGATATATCGCTCATCGTCATCACCGAACGGTGACCGGTCAAGTTGCGCATCGTCATCGTGCGATAAGGGTGCGCTGGATTCGAACTTGAAGCTACCGCCTTTGATATCGTAATGGCTAGGTAGATTTCCGGCGAATCCAAGTTCGCGCCTGATGTAGTCACCAGGCAGTTGCCCATCCGGGTTGGTTTCGGGATTGAAAAACTGTGAGTTTGGTAGCTCTATCTCAGTACATTTTCCCGGACCTATAACATGGAACAGCTGTCCTTGCTCATCGTCTTTCTGTGACCAGACAATCGCCGGACAGTTCTCATCGCTGTACGTTGCTGTCCCGATAGAGAGAACACGTAGTTCTGCACTCTTCAGAAACTCTTCTACAGACCATTTCATGATCGATGCATCTTCGCATATCGACCGTGCCAGTTGCCGCTTCGCTGATTCTGCTAGATCATCTTTATCCTGTACAAGTAACTTACCCAACACCGATGGCGGGCGGGAGAAGTTGCTTTCCATCTCCTCTTCGAACGTGCAAAGATTATTGTTAACATATGATCGACGCACAGAAGCGGCACTGGCGAGGACAATATTCTTCAGCTCGCATTCTCCACCAAATATATCCAGCAGACTGTTGCTGGTATCCAGCGTACTCACATCCACCTTTGTACCAGGCACATCTAATACGCAGGTATCAGAGGTATCGGCCTGTGATGGCACCTCCTCTTCCAGCATCACGGTCTCGCTCAGGGACTCAGCCTCCGCCTCGCTGTCAACCTCAGGCTCGGAGTTACATGCCACGCAGACAAGCGTAGATAACATGATTGTGGCTAGCTTGGGTAGCACTCCGTCGGTGATAAGTTTCACTGCAAGGCCTGTTATATCGGTTGGCTGTATGGTTTATCGACATCTCTTGCATATCTCTTAATCGTTAGGGTTCTTACGTAACTCCAGACAGTCTCACAAACAGCGCACTAGGTCTCTTTTTTGGCGAAATGCGCCTCCTCGTGCAATACTGGGTTTTCAATCAATGCCGTGAGAAGCCAGCATGACTTCAAAGGAACAGACTACGGACAAGCGTCCCTGGGTCCTGTTGTCACCTTCGTTGCTTGCCATTACGTTGCTTGTCGTCGTGCCGATGGCGTTTATGCTGGTCTACTCATTTTACGAAAACATTGATCTTGCCGTAGACAAGGTAGCCTTCCAGTTTGGTAACTGGCAAGAGGTAGCCACAGACGGCTACTACCACACCGCCATCTGGAAGACCCTGCGCCTGTCACTCATAGTCACCCTGCTTGCCGCCATCCTGGGCTACATCCCCGCCTATTTCATCGCGATGACAACCTTCCGCGACAAATGGCTTTTACTGCTGTTGTTGATCCTGCCCTTTTGGATCAGCTTCATTATTCGTACGCTCAGCTGGATCCACATCTTTGGAAACCAGGGCGCATTGAACGGCTTGTTCCTGTTTCTTGGTGTCACCGATAGACCCCTGTCGCTGATGTATAACGAATTTACCGTCATTACCGGCTTTATTCATGTCTTTCTGCCTTATATGATCATCAACATCTATGTCAGCCTGGAAGGCATAGATAAAAACCTTGAACCCGCCGCACGCACTCTGGGTGCTACGCCATGGCAGGCCTTTCGTGAAGTCACTCTGCCACTATCAACGCCCGGACTAGCCGCTGGCTGCCTGCTCGTATTTCTTCTCACTGGAGGCAGCTACGTCACACCACTGATCCTCGGTGGCCCTTCCGATTTTCTGTTCGGCAATTTAATTTACGACGCCGTCATCACCGAATTGAACTGGCCTATGGGTGCCACCCTGTCATTCACACTCTTACTTCTGCTAGGCCTCGTCGTTATACTGTACAGTCGTCTGATGGGGCTGAACCAGATTTCCAAAGCATTCGGATAGATTGAGTATGCAAGTGTGGACACTACTAAAGACCTACACCATCGTGGTTTACGTGTTCATGTTCGCGCCCATATTCGTGGTTCTCCTGTTGGCTTTCAACGCTTCGCAGTTCGGTGGTTTTCCCATAGAAGGCCTCAGCTTTCGCTGGTTTATCAAACTCTACGAGAACGAAGCCATCATGCGCGCGTTCCGAACCTCCTTGCTGCTGGGAAGCCTCACAGCGCTCATAGCAACGACGCTGGGCATTCTCGCAGCGCTGGCGCTTGTACGTTATAAATTTCGAGGAAAAGACCTGATAACCACCTTCCTGATCGCGCCAGTTCTCGTGCCTGAAACCGTACTGGCTGTTGGGTTGCTGATCTTCCTGCGCTGGCTGCAAATGCCGCGCTCATTTGGCTTGCTACTACTGGGCCACTGCATTGTTGCGTTGCCGTTTGTCGTGCTGGTGGTACAGGCGCGACTGGTGGGTATTCGTCGCGACTATGAAGAAGCTGCACTCTCGCTGGGAGCAAGCCCACTGCAAACCTTCTTCGAGGTCACCTTCCCGCTCATGCTACCAGCCGTTTTTGCCGGTGCGCTGTTTGCCTTCACCATCTCGTTCGATAACATCACAGCTACGGTTTTCTGGCGCCCCTCGGGGATGGAAACCGTACCCACACAGATATTCGGTATGTTGAGAAATTCAGTCAGCCCTGAAATCAATGCCTTGGGATTTGTGATGATCTGTATTACTGTGGGCGTACCGCTCTTCGCCGGCGCTTTGGCCCGTTATTACTCCCGCAAGAAAATCTGAAGATAATCCAACAGGAGAAATGCAATGAAAAAGATCGATTCAACAAAACGCTACGACATGCTGCGCGAACGCATGGGCAATGGTGATATGGACCGCCGCTCCTTTCTCGGGCTACTCGGTGCAGCCGGTATTTATGCAGGAGTATCGGGTGGAATCATGACTAGCTTGGCGGCCCAGGCCAGAGCAGAAGGCGTTAACCTGAATTTCGAAGGGTGGGGTGGTGTCGTGTCAGAAGCCCTGCGCACCAATGCGTTCAACCCCTACGAGGCAAAGACGGGCAACAAGGTTATTGACTCAACCTTCGGTGGAGAAGCCGAGGTCTTGACCAAGATAAAGGCCGCTGGCGGCACTGATGGTCACAACGTTCTACATTCATCGGGTGTCAGCTGGTACAAACGCTGGGTAGATGCCGGCTACGGGAGCGAACTCAACGAGGCCAATATCCCGAATATGGAAAACGTCATGTCGTCCATCATCGACCCTTTCCGTGCTATCACACCCGATAGCCTGTCGGCTGTCCCTTACGACTATGGCACTACCGGTATTGCCTACAACACCAAGTATGTCTCTGAAAGCAAAGCAAAAGAGCTCGGCGCAAACCTACTGCTGGACAAGGAACTCAAGGGCAAGATTGGTGGATGGGGTGGGGATTGGGCCAACCGCGCATGGTACGGCGCCTTGCAGTCCAATCAGGACCCCAACGGTATTCAGGATTGGGATGCTGTATGGGATAAAGCCCGTGAACACCGTGAATTACTATTGAAATACTGGGCTTCCGGGGCCGAGCTTATGGACCTACTGGCCAAGGAAGAAATCTACGTAACAGAAGCCTGGTCGGGACGGGTTGCCGCACTTCAGGAGCAAGGACATCCGATTGCCTATATTGATCCACCCAATGGACTGGCATGGATGGAAAGCATGTTCGTGCTCAAAGGCTCTCCGATGGCAGAAGCAGAGGAGCTGATGAACTTCATGCTGGACCCTGCAACGGCCATTGCCGTTGCCGAAGGTCAGAAGTATCCACCGTCGCTCGATCCCAATAAAGTCGAGATGACATCGATAATTGAAGCGCTACCTGCCTACGATCCAACCGGCAAGCTGGACAAACTGGTGTTCCGTGATCCGGTGGTCTGGAACGCCGTTGAAAAAGAACAGACCAAGCAATGGAACCGTGTATCAAAAGGCGGTTGATGCTTGTCTTTGCAGGTCGCATGCTTACACGCGACCTGCATTCTTTTCTCTAGATATTGTTCACATAATAGCTTTCGGATCAGTTGCCAATGGCGCGTGTTGAACTTAACAACATCCAGAAATCCTACGGGTCAGTGATGGCCGTAAAAAATGCCAACGTGGTCTTTGATGAAGGCTCGTTTACCACATTACTGGGGCCGTCAGGGTGCGGCAAAACAACCATACTGCGGATGATTTCAGGATTGGGTAGCCCCACCAGCGGGGATATCATGATCGGTGGTAAGCGCGTCAACGATATCCCCATACACAAACGCAATCTTGGGTTGGTTTTCCAGAACTACGCCCTGTTTCCACACCGTACCATCGGTGAAAACATTGCCTTCGGCCTGAAGTATCGTGGTGTATCAAAATCAGATACACAAAATAAGGTGCGCGCAGCATTGGATATCGTGCGCCTGCCAAATGTCGAGGATCGCTACCCGCAACACCTCTCCGGCGGACAACAGCAACGCATCGCGTTAGCACGTGCCATTGTTATCGAACCCGATGTCTTGTTGCTGGACGAACCCCTGTCAGCGCTCGATGCCAACCTGAGAGAGGACATGCGTGTGGAGTTAAAGGCCATACAGGATCGCATTGGTGTCACCACCATCTTCGTCACCCATGATCAGTCAGAAGCTCTGGCCATGTCAGACAAGATAGTGGTGATGAGTGCAGGAAAGGTCGAACAGATCGGTGCACCTGATGAGGTCTACAACACACCGGTATCGGAATTCGTCGCAACCTTTCTTGGAGCATCCAATCTTTTGCCCGCGAAGGTCTTAGCATACAGTGAGGACGGCGTCATCCTTGAAACCCCGGAGTTTGGAGAAACCCGTGTGTCTGCAGCCCGCGCAACGACACTGGGACGGGCGAAAACCGCACAGCTGATGATCAGGGCGGAAAAACTTCACCTGAGTGATAAGCCAACGCAGCACACTGCAGCAACAGCCGTCATTAAGGCTGTAGATTATCAAGGTCAACTGGCGCGTTATTTTGTACAGATCGGTGACACACAACTTCAGGCAATCAACATGATTACCGGACGACCTTTCAAACCTGGAGATACCGTAAATGTTCAGCTTGCTACACAGGAGTGCAGTGCACTTCCATCAAAAGAGCAATAGATGACAAGCACACTGTTTTATCAGACACGTCTGCCCCGGCCGCAGCTTGATCGCGCTGAGGGCATCCATATGTGGGACAACTCAGGCAAGCGCTATATCGACGGCTCGTCAGGTGCCATGGTCAGCAACATTGGTCATTCGAACCCCGCTGTTCTGGCCGCTATGCGTACGCAGATGGATCAGTCAACGTTCGGTTACCGACTGCACTTCCAGACCGATACCAGTGAAGCCTTGGCGGCAAAAATTACAAGCCTGACTCCCGAGGGTTTGAACCGCGCCTTCTTTGTATCCGGAGGATCGGAGGCGGTGGAAAGTGCGCTGAAGATGGCTCGCCAATACGTGCTGACACAAGGACAGGCACAACGCAGCAAAATCATTTCACGCTATCCCAGTTACCACGGTTCCACGCTGGGTGCGCTTGCTATTACCGGTTACGCACCGATGACAGCGCCGTTTGATCCGATGATGAAGGCGATGCCGAAAATCCCCGCGCCGCGTGCATACCTTGATGGCCTGGATGCTGATAATCCAGCAACCGGGCTTTACTACGCCAATCTGCTTGAGGAAAAAATTCTTGAAGAAGGTCCCGAGACGATCCTTGCCTTTATCGTGGAACCCATCGGCGGTGCATCCACCGGTGCCCTGGTCCCGCCCGAAGGATATATGCGCCGTATTCGTGAAGTATGTGATCATTACAATGTTCTACTGATTCATGATGAAGTAATGACAGGTGGTGGTCGGACAGGGTGTTTTTTCGGCGCTGAACACTGGGACGTCGCACCAGACATCATTGTACTGTCCAAGGGCTTCGGTGCAGGCTATGTACCATTAGGCGCAATGATCGCGCGCGATGACATGGTAGAAGCTGTACTAGATGCAGGCGGGTTTATCCATGGGTATACCTATGCGGGAAATCCGCTGGCCTGTGCAGCAGGCCTGGCCGTACTCAACGAAATAGAACAAGGCGATCTTGTGACAAACGCCGCTCGGATGGGCGATGCATTGATAAATCGCTTACAGACATTGATGCGCCGCTATCCACTGATCGGCGATGTGCGTGGAAAGGGCCTGCTGCTTGCATTTGAATTGATGGCAAACAGTAAAACAAAAGAGCCTCTGCCGATGGACTTCAATGCCCATAGCCGACTGGTTGATATCGCCTATGAAAACGGTCTGATCATCTATTCACGCAGAACGCGTGGTGGCACATCGGGTGATCACTTCCTCATCTGCCCGCCCATGATCGTGACGGAACCGCAGCTTGATGAGATCGCAGATATTCTGGAACGATCAATGGAGCAGCTAATGGCTGATATACCCGATGAAATAACGGCCTTGTTATAAATTATTACCCATTTATAAAGGGAGAAACCCGTGTCAAAAATCATCATCACCTGTGCCATCACAGGCTCTATCCACACTCCGTCGATGTCACCGTATCTTCCATTTACCGCAGATGACATTGCCCAACATGCGTTGGATGCAGCCGAAGCAGGTGCCGCCATATTGCATCTACATGCGCGTGATCCTGACAACGGACGCCCTTCAGCCAAACCCGAGCATTACAAGCCTTTCCTGACACACATCAAGCAGAACTGCGACGCGGTGATGAACATGACAACCGGTGGCAGTGCCACCATGTCACTGGACGACCGCCTGGCCGCACCCCTGGCAGCAGAACCGGAGATGTGCTCGCTCAACATGGGTAGCATGAATTTTGCCCTCTACCCGGCCGCTGAACGTCTCACTGAATGGAAGTTCGACTGGGAAAAACCTTTTTTGGAAGACTCGGACGATCTGGTGTTCAAGAATACTCCGCGTGACATAGCCCGTGTGTTTACACTAATGGGACAGGAACGTGGAGCACGCTTCGAGTTTGAATGCTATGAAGTGGGTCATCTATACATGCTGCGCCATTTTGTCGATCGTGGAATGATCAAAGCACCACTGTTCATCCAGTTCGTATTGGGTGTGCTGGGCGGTATAGGCGCCGATCATGAAAACCTGACGCATCTGAAAATGATTGCTGACAAGCTGTTTGGCGATAGCTATATGTTCTCAGTACTGGCCGCCGGCCGCCACCAGATACCCATGGCAACCATGGCAGCAACCATGGGCGGCCATGTTCGTGTCGGTCTGGAAGACAGCCTGATGATTGCCCGCCGCACACTGGCAAAAACCAATGCAGAACAGGTGACCAAGATTCGCCGGATTGTCGAAGAGCTAGGACGCACAGTAGCGACACCCACTGAGGCCCGTGAGATGCTGAGCCTTAAAGGTAGCGATAAGACAACCATTTAACTAAAAAAGCAAATCTACGGATAGTCGTCATTACACATGCAAGACATCATCATCCGATCAGTTGAAAAACGCGACTTGACCTTACTCGACGAGGCCTTGCGTGCGCTTTCAAAAGAGCTTAACGATCCATACCCATCCAGCATCGAGTTTCTCGAACAGGCAGGGTTTGGACAAACACCTACCTACTACGCGTTAATCGCATTGGATACCGAAGGTTCCCTATGCGGTACAGTAGTCTTCTCCCCAGTCATGTCAGTCACGCTGGCTTCCAGCGGATTATATGTTTCGGACCTTTGGGTCGCAAATAAAGCAAGAGGATGCGGCGTTGGCAGGCGCTTGCTTGCCGAGGCAGCCAACGTTGCTTACGCAAAGTGGGGTGGCAACTATATCAAATTGGCGGTTTACGACGAATCAACGAACTCCCGCCGATTCTACGAACGACTGGGACTCACCGAACGAGGTGGCGAGACCATCATGTTTCTTGATCCATCCAGAGTAGGTGCTCTAAGAGGTTAACAATGAAGGCCTTTCTTGACCAACGTCAATACAAGCATGATCCAAGGCACTTTCTGGCCAATGGTCGGGTGCTACCTAATCCCGAAAAACCTGAGCGCATCAAGGTGCTTCGTGCAGGAGCCATCGCAGCTGGCTGCGAATTCGAGACTCCGTTGGATGCAGGCCTCAGCCCGATTGCGGCTGTGCATTCCCCCGAGTATTTGAGCTTCCTGCAAACCATCTATGCTCGCTGGCAACGTATCGATGGTGCGGGCGATGAAGTGATACCCAACATTCACCCTGCGAACCGCACTGACAGCTACCCGAAGTCCGCTGTTGGTCAGGCAGGATTTCATCAAGCCGATAGCGCCTGCCCCATCGCTTCGGGAACCTGGGAATCCGCGTACTGGTCGGCCCAATCCGCTGTAGCAGGCGCAGATGCCTTGCTTGATGGCACTCAAGCCGCTTATGTGTTATCGCGACCACCTGGCCATCATGCATTCGGTGATCTTGCCGGTGGCTTTTGCTTTCTCAACAATTCGGCTATTGCCGCAACGCGTTTACACGCCAAAGGCAGGCGTCCAGCGATTCTGGATGTCGATGTACACCATGGCAATGGAACGCAAGGTATTTTTTATGCACGCGATGATGTATTAACAGTGTCTATTCACGCTGATCCAGCACGATTCTATCCCTTCTTCTGGGGCCAGGCGCACGAACGGGGCAAAGACGCAGGTTTGGGTTATAACCTTAACCTGCCTCTTGAACGTGGTAGTAACGACGAGGTTTTTCTTGCAACGCTGGAAACGGCATTGAAACGTGTGCAAGCGTTCGGGACCGATACTCTGGTTATCGCGCTGGGGCTAGATGCCTACGTTAATGATCCCTTCAAGGCACTTACGATAACCACACCTGGATTCGCGCAGATCGGAGCTGCCATTGCGGCTCTGAACCTGCCTACGGTTTTTGTACAGGAAGGTGGTTATCTATGTGATGAGCTGGGCGACAACCTGACAAGCGTTTTAAGCGGTTTTCAGGACGGATGAGTTGATGACCTCGTCATTGAAGTTTAACTATCAACAACCTACTCACGCGACACGCCGGCAATCGTAGCCAAAAACTTGTCCAATCATAAAACCTTACCGTATGTATCTATCCCCTCTTAACGTATTTCAAAAAGACACACGCCTGGCTAGCTGACATAACGTTATATCTACCCTGCACAGTCCAGTGACAATATCAATCACGGCACCACTAACTAATGATGTTAAGACGCACGTACTTAAACGCACTCATTACCTCAATGTTTAGAATGTAAACAGCCACTGCTGTAATATCCAGCCCAGGCGCTGTGTCTCGTTTTACGCGTTAAAGTTGCGCACAGGTGCCTCGTTCCATTTCACCTTTAAGGATATTATTTTATGAGAACATCCCTACCCGAAACCCGCCGAAGACCCTCAGCTGCATTGTCGTTTGGAACCATGATTTTGCTGATGCTCAGCAGCATGGCAAGCGCCAATTCTTTCATTCTGCAACCTAATCAATGGAACAATATCGTCATTCCTGCCGACCCCGCTGGCATGAGTGTCGGTGAGCTGTTCGGTGATGACATGCTAAACAGCCACGGCGAATCTCTTGCGTTTTCAAGCGAATGGGTCGTCTACGCTTATGACCCATCCATAGGTGACTATCGACGTCCAGCCAGTGAAGACTATGCACCTGCCGCTGGTGAAGCCATGTGGATTTTCCATATATCCGATATCCCGGTGACGCTTGATATTCCCACCGAATTGCAAGTACCACCACCTTCGATGCTATCCACCGGATGTGCATCAGACGAGGGATGCTTTGATATCATTCTACCTTCCGACCCTGCCTGGCCAACAGGCATCGTCGGTCAGCGTTACAGCATGCAAGGCTTACCGTATCCTTATAAATCTGTGCTGGCAGACTGGAGCTTAACAACAGATGCTATGGATTCTGCCTGCACGGATGGCTGCAACATAGACGCGGCGGCGGCTGTTGGTTACACAGCAACCAATGTTTGGTACTACCAATATGCAGAAGATGGCAGCGCATCATATGCCGAACCTGGTTCAAGCGACATTCTCCCGCCCTGGCAGGGCTACTGGATTGCCACCGGAGGACCCGCCGAATCACTTCAACCAAAACTGCAACTACCAATATCGCCAACCTTGTCAACTATCTCCGGAAGAGTGACCACATCAGATGGCCTACCCGTGACCAGTGCCAGCATTCTCGCCGACAGTGGCAGTGATTCTATTGTGACGATGACAGACGCTGAAGGCAGATTCTTAATGTCGCTGGTTGCCGATACGATTTATCGACTTAACATAGATTCTGATGAACATGCGTCTCAGCTAAAAGTGGTGAAATCACCCCTGCAAGACGAATTTCTAAACCTTGAATTCACACTGCAACCTACGCAGTTGAGTGGTATTCCCATTAGTCACAACGACCCCGCTGATATTAATGGGTTTAACGGATCAAGAGTTACCCTTCAGCCAAACAGCTTTGTCGATTCGGATGGACAAATCATCACCGGCCCAGTTCTTCTGTCAATGACGTCAGTGGATGTATCAAACCCAGCAGATCTTGCTGCATTCCCTGGCGACTTTGTCGGACGAACCGAAACAGGAGTCGACTCACCCATTGTCAGCCTTGGCGTAACCAACTTCGAATTCACCACCCCAGACGGCACGCCAGTACAACTGGCAGAAGGCGCCGAAGCCACTATTCTTATTCCGGTATACGCTGAAAGATACCCCGATGGTACTCCCGTAATGGTAGGCGACAACATACCCTTGTGGTCACTTGATGAAGAAACAGGTCAATGGATTCAGGAAGGAGAAGGCACTGTTGTTGGCAACGAGGACAGCCCGACCGGCCTCAGTCTCCAGGCAACTGTCAGCCACTTCTCCTGGTGGAACTGCGACGTCACACTTAATGCCGTTCCGGTACAGATTCTGGTTACCGGCAGTAGCTCAGGCACAGCTCTCATCAACGCAACAGCCTCACAGGATCTTGGCTGGCGTCCCGACACAGTGACCACTGTCGTCGCAATTGGTGATACGACACGGCCATTGTTTGTGCCCAATGGTATTGAGGTTTGCTATTCAGCAGATTTGACATACCAAAACGGCAGCACAGCCTCTACTGACAGACCCTGCTTTACATTCACATCAACTATTCCTCCATTACCTATCGTACTGACAGCACCAGACACAAGTTCTGTACTGGCACTTCAAACAAGCATTACACCTTTTGAGGGTGAACTGCAGGTTGGCGGATTTGTCGGTGGTGCTTTGGAACGTGTCCAGATCTCTACTTTGTCAGCCGAGACTGACGTGACCTACTCCATCATTGACGGCGAGCTTCCCAACGGTGTCGAATTGCGCAAGGTCAACGACACCCGGGCTGAATTGGCGGGTATACCAGTCGAAGCCGGTATATTCAGCGTTCTGGTGCAAGGCAGCAATGAAATGGCCGAGACCGATAGTATTCGTATCAGTATCGACATACAACTGGACGCCCCTCCACCGAGTCTGCCTCAGTCCATAGAGGCCGAAATATTCCCACAGTTCGAGCAGAACACTGTATCGCTGGAGAGTTATAACACGGGAGGTCCAGCTACCTCATGGCAGCTGGATAGTCCATTGCCATCAGGCATGATATTGAATCAGTCAGGCACAATCGAGATCCCGTACGAGCTGTTGTTCAACTCGCTTCCAGGCGCACTGGATTGGAGTGGCACAGTGACAGCCAGCAACGATTCAGGTTCATCGAGTAGTGCTTTAACACTGACAGTTTTCAACGACGATATCATTCTGAGTGCTAATCCCTCTGACTGATCATCCGTCAGCAACCACTTTTTGTAAAAAAAGAATGGGGCCGCATGGCATGGCATCCGATGTGCGGCCCCGTCAATAAGGTAAATATTAGCGCTTACCAACGCATACCAAAATTGATGCGCATAGCGTTGTCTACCAATGCCCAACGTTAGGCAGGGTATCCCAGGGCGCTTTGGGCACTAATGAATCACCTTTCTGCAACAGCTCTATCGATTGATTGTCCGGTGAACGAACAAAGGCCATATGCCCATCACGTGGTGGTCTGTTTATCACCACCCCGGCATCCATGAGACGCTGGCAGGTTGCGTAGATATCATCTACGACAAAGGCTAAATGTCCGAACGAGCGACCTTCAGAATAGACTTCCGCATTTGTATTTTCATCAGGCCAATTGTAGGTCAGCTCCAACAGTGGTGCTTTTTCCTGCTTACCTCTAGCCTCGTCTTCATTTGCAGCAAGAAAGACCAGCGTAAAACGACCGCCATCATTATCGAACCGGTTGGTTTCAACCATACCCAGCTGGTCGCACCAGAATTCCAGGGCTCGCTCAAGGTTGCTGACTCGCAGCATGGTGTGCAGATACTTCATTGATACCATCCGGGGTTGGGATTAACGTGGGTTAGACTGTTTGACGTTATAAACATATATCACCTGCGTGTAAATAGGACCATTAGTGGGCATACAAATAGGGTCAATCAACCAGAGGCACAAGTTTCAACCATGGGCATCAGCATGAGTTCCCGAGACGAAATCTCAATGAATTATGTTCTCAGAACCGACTGGTTGATGCTCTCCCACCCCATCCAGATCAAATCTCCCTCCGCACCCAGGCTACGATCTGCTTCAATGTAGGCAGTAAGCTCAGTGTAGTCTGAATTATCCACAGACACGGTTACGGACGTTCTGCTGCCCATAAACACCTTGTTAATGATTTTCCCTTGAACCGCATTAGCGGTCCGGGGCCGTTGTGCATGACAGACGATTTTCTCAAGTCGCAGCGATGAACTGACCGCATCACCAGGCTTTACTGCTGATGGGCCGGGATGGGCTCGCAACCTGTGCCCGAACCAGTCGATCATCACGCCACCCTCCTCCACACTCAGGCAGGTCCCGTTCAGCAGATTCGTTTCTCCGATAAATTCAGCCACAAAGCGGCTGGCCGGATGCAAATACAGCTCTTCAGGTGTACCATCCTGCTCAACTCGACCATTGTTCATCACCACGATTCGGTCCGACATGGTCAAGGCTTCATCCTGATCATGGGTCACGAAGAAAAATGTCGTGTTCGTGCGTCGTTGAATCGCCTTGAGCTCCTGTTGCACTTGTGAACGCAGCTTGGCATCCAGTGCGCCCAGAGGTTCATCCAATAACAGCAGTGCTGGATCAGGTGCCAGTGCTCTTGCCAACGCAACACGCTGTCGCTGGCCGCCTGATAATTGATCGGGGTAGCGATTACCGAAGTCTTCAAGCTCGAGGAACAACATGACCTCTTCGCGTCGAGTCTTGATATCCGCTTTTGTCAGCCCCTTTAGTTCAAGCCCAAAGTCAATATTCTGGACGACGCTCATATGAGGAAACAGCGCGTAGTCCTGAAACACCATATTCACTTTGCGCTTGTTGGGCGGCAGGCCAGTCACATCCTCACCGTCGAGGATGATACGCCCTTCGTCGGGCTTCTCAAAGCCACCAAGGATGCGCAATGTCGTGGATTTCCCACAACCTGACGGGCCCAGGAAGGTGACGAACTCCCCTGCCTTGATATCAATGCTTAACTGATCCAATGCCATGACATTGCCAAACCGTTTGGATACCCCTCTAATTTGAACAATGACTTTGTCCATTATCGTCCTCCACCGGGCATTCGCCGCATCGATCGTTCAGCCCATATTCCCAGCACGGCAGTCAGCACGATGATAATCGTTGAGATGGCATTGATCTCTGGCGACATGCCTGATCGTAACTTGGAGAAAATCAACACAGGAAGCGTTGGTTGATAACCACCTAGAAAGAATGATCTGACAAAATCGTCAAAACTAAGCAGCATGCAAAACACACCTGCTCCTATCATCGCAGGCTTGAGATATGGCAGGGTAATGCGTACAAAAGCGACCAGAGGATCGGCACCGAGGTCTCTTGCTGCTTCGTTGTAATTCGCTGGCAAAGTCGCCAGTCTTGCAATAAGCACAAGCACAACAAACGGCACGTTGTGTACCGCATGTGCCCAGATGACGGCCAGCATGCCAGGCTCTATGCCGAGCAGACGTGCATAGATACGAAATGATATAGCTGAAATTATGCCTGGCACCACAGCCGGTAACAACGTCAGGCTGAATATCAAGGCTCTGCCTAAAAATTTCCTGCCAGATAGCAGAATCGCTATCCATGTACCCACAAACAACGAGATAATCGTCGACGCTATGGCTATGACAACCGAGTACCCGAATACACTCATGATCTCGGTGTCTTCGAACACACCGATATACCAATCAATTGTCCAGCTATTGATCGGAAATCCGATAAATTTTGAGTCCTTGAAGCCCATGACGATCATCAGGACCAGAGGAACAAACACGTAGATAACGAACGCTGCATAGATCAGCGACATTAAAAGCCGAGTTTTACCTGTCATCGGCGCACACGGCCCATAATTTTCATGAAAGTACCCGTGATAATCAATGACGCCAGAAACAGGATGCAGGCAAACGCGGCACCAGTTGGCCAACGATCACCCGCCACATGGAAAAACCCTGCGATAGTTTCTGCAAAGACGGTGGTGTTAGGACCACCCAGCAAAACAGGCGCTGCATAGAAACCCGTAGAGATAAGAAATACCAACGTACAGCCCGAAGTGATGCCTTCGGAAGAAAGTGGCAACGTAACCTTGCGAAAGCGTCGCCATGCACCCGCTCCCAGATCCGCTGCCGCTTCAGAATAGCTGACAGGAATTTTCTCCAATGCAGAGTACAACGGTAGCAACATGTAAAGAGAGGTCAGGTAGATAACCCCGAAACTGACTGAAAAACCGGTGTACATGAAAGGGATAGGCCGCTCGATAAACCCGAGAGATTTGAGAAGCAGGTTCACCGCCCCGTTGTTTCCCAAAAGAATCATGATAGCGAACGTGCGAACAATCTCTCCAACCCAAAAGGGAATCAGTAACAGCAATAGAAACGCGAGCTGATTATCGCGCTTTACGTGTCGCGCCAGAAAATAGGCGACTGGATAGACAATAATCAAGGTCACCAGCGTAAGAGCAAACGCGAACATCATCGTGCGAAAAAACGGCATTCTATACACTGACTCTTCAAAGAAAAGTCCGTAGTTCGTAAGAGTCAGCTGTGGCTCACGCCCCACCGTGACTGGATAGGCATCCAGAAAACTGACATGCAGCATCTGCAAGATGGGGCCCAGATGCTGGCTCAGCACCCAGACCACCGGAAAACCCAATAATAGATAAAATTGCCGGCGTTCAGAGCCAAATATAAAGTTAACGAACCACGTGTATGTACGCCAACCAGTGAGACGCCCCCAGAACGACAACTCATCAATCGGGTTTGCTGCACTATCAGACAAACCTTCCGAGCGGGACAAATCGCCCGAAGGGTTCACCGATTTTCTCTGACTGCCCACAACGCGTGTCACATCAAGCAGCTTTGATTTGCTCCACAGCAGGATCCACCAATCCGTATTTCATCTCATTTGCTTCAGCACGGAAAAACTTCAGACCTTCCAGTTCTTCTTCGGTAAATGCCGTTGATTTCTTTTCAAGCTCAGTCAGATGTTGGGCTGCATCCTTGTAAGTTGAAATAAAACCTGTTTCGCTAGTCATTGATGCACCGATTTCAGATGATGCCAGCAAGGCATTCAGGAATGTGTAAGCGTTGTCCGAGTTAGGCGCGTTGTTGGCAATGTTGAGTGTATAAACAAAACCATAGCTGCCTTCCTTAGGAATGGTCATGGCAACCGGGAAGCCGTCGTTGATGAGTTTGGCAATAGGGCCGTTCCACGCATGTGCCAACGAGATGTCCTGATTGATAAACATCTGTTGCACCTCAGCACCACTGTCGTAGTATTTTCTCACTAACGGCTTGTTCTCAATCATGAAGTCACGAGCTTCTGCAACAATGGCTTCTGCCTTTTTTGGATCATCCAGATATTCAACCATATTGCCGTCATAACCTTTGTAAAGCATCACTATCGACATCATATCCTGAATGATATAGGCAGTTTGTTGTTTGTATTTTTCAGAAAACAGAACATCCCAACTTCTCGCCTCTTCTGCGGAGACAATATCGGTGTTATACGCCAGTATTTCTGCACCGGATAAAATTGGCGCACCCCATTTATTACCATTAATGGTGGCCCAGTCACTCTCCGAATAAATTGGATTGATATTGCCCCAGTTACTCAATCTATCCTGATCCATCGGTGCCAGCAGTTCTGAATCGATGAACTGTAGGAAGCGATGGCCGGCTACTGTGACGATATCTACTGTGGGCTCTGGAGCTTCGGCTGCCAACAAGTTGAACTGCTTGCCCTGATCATCAACAAGACGCACATTAACCTTGATACCGGTGTCTTTCTCAAATTGCTTCTTGAATGCCTCCGGCACAAAGCTATCGTATGTCCAGATATTGACCTCTGATGACTGCGCATTGGCCGTTCGAATGTACGGGACGGCTGCAAAAGCCGTACTGGCAGCGGCTGCGCCTAGGAATTTTCGTCTGCTATTATTGAGTTTGTTCATTCAATTCTCCTGGGGTTGCGTTTTTCTACTACGGGTATATTCAATTTAACGTACAACACGTGTAGCATTTTAACTTGTCAATAAACCACTGCTTCAGGGCAAGCTACCGGTAAAAGATGCTTCACGCAGTTCGTCAAGGGTGACGTTTTCGAGCTCAAGTGCAGGTAATAATTCATTTTCGGCAGTGAAATCCCGTCCATACATAGCCGAGAACAAGGCAATACCCGCCTCATGCAACGGTGCAGGTTTTCCCACCAGTCTACCCAACCGGGCCGTCACTACCAGCCCGTAGGGTACGTCCTCTGTCACATAACGACTATCGGCTGTATTGGGACCGATTCCACCATTACCTTGCTCATGCATAGCCTGATTCATATCCGATATGGATGCCACTGGCACATGAAACGACAGATGAAAATGTTCGAATATCGTGCGAACCGAAAGTCCAAGTTCATCGGCAATGGCCAGGCGTTCGAGATCCAGCGCTTCAAGCAATGCACCGATGGCAGGCGTTACGTTCTGCCCCTGGCTCCAAGACTCACCACGTTCCATGCGAGTGATATTACCCAGTGCAATACCCATATGATTCTGCGGATTAAGGTTGGACAATGAGATGGCCAATAGTCCCTCCCGCGCCACAAAGCGTTGTCCAAACAATGATTCACAGAGCGACTGCGCTTCTTCTGTCCTGCTACTGGGCAGGACACAGAAATCTATCTGAGACCTGACGGTATTAATCAAAACAGAACACTTATCAAGCTGCCGTCCAGTGGTCAGTGTAGTTCCCCAGGCAATGATGGGAATTGTCAAATTGCGACTTGCAAGCTCACGTGCCATGTACAAGGCACCAAGAGAGGCATGCGAGGAAATGATGACGACGTGGTAAGGGCGTATATGCGGTATCAACGCATCCATCACTCTCTTGTGAGCATAGCCCGGCACTACCAGCATCAGGACATCGTTGTCGGCGGCCAGTTGAGAGGCATCCGCTGCAACAGCAGGCGTAAACTCACCATCGACACTCTTGCTTGCAACCAACGCCTTGCCTGCAGACAGTTCGCTCGTTCTCTCACCCGACGGGGACCACAGCATAGCACGATGCCCGTTTTGCAAAAGAACACAGGCAGTGCCATAGGCAACCGATCCAGCGCCCGCTAATCCGACAATAAGACCATCGGCCTTCATGCAGCAGATTCCACTTTCACGGGATCACCCAGCACATGCATGAGTCTGTTAGCCCAGCCAAACAACGATGCGGACAACACAAGGTCAAGTATTTCGTCATCCTGTAAACCCGCTGTACGCAATGCATCCATATCCTCTGCGCGAGCTGCTGAAGGCGTCTGTGACAGTTTCACGGCAAATTGGAAAATAGCCTGATCGCGCTCGGATAGCTGTGCCGCTTCGCCTTCCATGAAAATGGTATCCGTGATTTTCTCACTACCAGTTATCTGCGCATGACGCTGCGCATGCACAGCCGCACAGTAGATGCATCGATTAACGACCGATGCACCCAGTGCTCCAAGCTCACGTTCAGCACGACTTAGTCCGTCCTTGTCATACATGATTGCGTTGAACAAGGGAGAACGCACTTTTAACGTCTCTACATCATGTGCCAGTACCAGGACATAATCGGACACTTTGGTATTCGATGGAGTTACCTGTAGTGCGTCAAGCTGCGCCTGGGTAGCCTCTGCAAGCACCACGGGCTTGACCCGAGGTTGCCAGCGAGGTACTCGCTTTGTGTATTTGTGAATGACCTCACTCATGGCGGCCTTCCCCCATCAACGAAAGTGCTGAGATCAGGCGAACCTGATACGCCATGAATGCATTAAGCTCAGTCAACCTGACAATGTCTGCATCAGAAACACCCTCTTGTTGCAAGCATCGGATGTCCTCTGCCTTGATATTTCGTGGACATCTGGCGACGTTATCCATATAAGCGACAACATGTGCCAACCCATGCGTGCGCCCATCATTATCAAGGGCAGCAAGATCTCCATACTCTGCTGAGTCATCCATCTCACTGTAATGCTGCGCTAATTCAGGCAATCCGTTAAGGATCGCAATACGCGCTGCCAGAGCAATACGTAACGCAGCTGACCACACGCCCGTATCTGCAGGACGAAGCACCGCATCTTCTGCTTGCTGGGTCATCAACAGGATATTGCCTCGACCCTCGAGCGCAGAAAGCAGGGCGGCATCAGTATGGCTGGTGCCTATTCGTATCGCGGTCGTTGCAGCGATGTTCTGTTTACTGTTCATGTCAATTCAAGTGATTTGGCTTTCCATGGATATCCATTGTCAAATGTATTTCTCATCAAACCACTTTGCGCACGTGGCTCGATTCAGGCAACTCACTGGCTTCCCATTCATCACCTTGCAACTCGGGTTTGACATAATCCTGCATACCCTGCCAATGCACGTCGATATCTTCCTGATACAACCGGGAAGCCAGCGCTTTGGCCAACCAGCGAGCGCCTTCTGAAATGCCAGGTATATCACCACTAACCTTCCCCAGACTGGCTGTTGCACCGTAGTTGAAGCAATGCACATGCTGCAGCCAACTTGCATCACTCTCGTGCTTTTCTCTGAAAGAGAAATCCGCGGCCAGATAAGGAAATCGCCCAAGATCTTCGTTTTGTTCATCGATGGGTGGGCGATAAACGTCCTCCCATAACAATATCCGGGATGCAGCTTCTCCTAATTCGCTGCGAGCCATTGGGTCTGTACTGAACCCTGTACCCAGAATAATGTAGTCGGTTGAAAGGTGAGTGCCATCGGTAAATCGAATATCAAGCCCTTCATCTGCACCATGAGCCGAGCAAACACTGTCAATACTTTTATTGAAATGAAAATACGCATTGTCATGCTGGCTTACCCGTAAGGTAGAACCTCGAGGTGACGGCGTCTGTGTTGCAAATGAATAGTGCATGAAGCGCCAACGCCATTCATCAGGTAGATCGGCAAAGCCTGCCATGAAACCGAAACTTCCGATACCCATCATCTTGTTAATGGTGGGCATATGCCTGCGCCGAATAAGATGACGGACCTCGGCAGCGCCGGCTTCCAGCGCCTCTGCTGCATTGTCCACTGCAGAAGCTCCAACACCAACCACCACCACACGCTTGCCGCGAAGTGCATCAAAGTCAATGTCGTGTGAAGAATGTGCCCATGACTCCGAGTCAAGGCCTTTGATAAAATCTGGAATGTTAGCGCGCGCTATTCCATCCCGGCCGGTAGCATATATCAGCTTGCGAGCAGTAACAGTCTCCTGAGCTGACCCTTCAAGTGTCAGCGTCAACAGTCCATCACTGGACGCGACTCGAGTCAACGCGATGTTGTTCTCAACGGGTATTTCCAGTGCCTGTCGATACCAACGCAAATAGTCCATCCACATCGTGCGGGGAATCTTGTCAAGTGCATCCCAGTTCTCAACACCGAACTGCGCGCGATACCACGCCTGAAATGTGAGCGCCCCAATACCGTAAGCAGGACCGGTGAGATGCTTGGGCGATCGCAGCGTTTGCATACGCGCGTAGCTGACCCAGGGCCCCTCTTGCCCAAACGCATTTTTATCAATAATGCGTACGTTGTGAATACCGGCACATCGCAAGGCAAACCACACAAGCAGCCCACACATACCCCCACCCACGATTAACACATCGGTTTGGGCAGAATGCTTAGCTTGCATGGCGGGCACCCAGTTAGTGGGCGGACAACACAGACATTCAAGATCAGTGCGCAATTGCTGTTCCAACGCGGTCAGACCAATATCATCGAGCGAGGAAACTTTTACGCCACTTGTCAAACCAGACATTTTCATGGGTCCTGTGTTTCCTGGAATTTTGACCGTATGACAACACTCCAGAGCCTGTACTTACCCCGACCCGATTGCTGCATTTATGATATTACGGACAGTAAAAGCATTCGCTAGCCACTATTTTTAACATATAGGAGATACGTTATCAACTTGTTCGCCAACCACGAAAGCGCTTACTGAAATCACCACGACGGACTCTGCGAAAAAAGATCAGCCTGCCGATCAAATGGTGACGTCCTCCATCAGGAACAACCGGCTTTAGCATGTACACAGTCCAACTCATTACCCATTCTTGCCACTTTTTTCATCGATCCCACTTCAAATGCAACTCATCAATATGAAATACGTGTGAGTGTTCCCGGCTGTTACTGTCGGGCAGATGATCGCGAAAATGTGGATGATCTGCCGGTAAATCAGGATGTGCGTGTACCCGCTCCTTCGGATCAACAGCAGGCCATATCCTGAAACCCAGTAACGCAAACAACAGACATACCCCACCCAGCAAGCCTAGAGCCGGATCAGGATCCATGCTGCTCCCTAGCATACCAGCCACTGGATAAGCGGCAAGCCACCCGGCATGCGACATGGAAAATTGAGCTGCAAAGACAGCCGGATGATCCACTTTGGCTGCGGAACGTGTCAGCACCAATCCACCGGGCGTAAGAACCAGGGATGATGCTGCTCCAAACCCTGCCCACAGCAACAACAACAAGAAAAACGGTAGCTCTATAAAGATAAACATCGACAGAGATGAAAACAACACACAACCTGCGAACATAATATTGCGCTCGTTAGTCAAGCCAAGCCAACGTGGAATTGACAAAGCTGCAGCAGCGGAGCCGGCACCGAACGCACACATCAAATAGGTGTAGTGGACACTACTACCCTCGAAATACACGCCGATGTAGACCACTGTATTGACCAGAACCCAGCCAAGGCCGAACGACAATGCAAGATTGAGGACAAACAAACCCCGCAAGCGTGGCGTGCGGAAATAGATAACAAGTCCGCGACTCAACCGTTCTTTAAACGGGCGCTTTTTTGACGGCTCGGCGGAGGCTGACAAGCCACTGACATTCAGTGCCAGCACGGACCCTGCCATGCAAAATGCAGCGACGGGAAATAAAGACGCTGGTGCAACTACACTCAAGGCGATCGCTGCGATGGCAGGACTCAACATGGACTCGAACGTATAAGCCAGCCGCGACAAGACCAAAGCGGCCGTATACGTTTTCTCATCAGTCAACACGGATGGAATCGTGGCCTGGTATAAGGGCGTAAAAGCGGCTGAGGCCGAAAAGAACAAGCACGTCAACCCTACAAGGTGCCAGACTTCGGTCGCAAAGCCAAGCATCAGCAAAAGACACAGTCGCACAAGATCCAACGCGGTTAGCACATGACGCGGCGAATACCGGGACAAGGCAACCTCTGCCAACGGTGCTAGTCCAACATACACCACCATCTTCAGTGCAAACATACCACCCAGAATTTTACCAGCATATTCCAGACCACCAAACGAGAAAGCCTGCAAGGCTAGCGCCACGGTCATAGTACCGACACCCAGCAAGGAGAGCACTTGTGCTGTGAATAGCCAGCGAAATACGGGATGATGAAGCGGCTGCATGGAACTTGTCTGTCAGCGGTTGCCCTACAATATGGCACAGGTGTTAATCAGGCAGCAACCGCTACCCTCAATTTCTGGAATTTCCGAGCGCGTGATATGTCGAACCAATGGATGGTGACAAGACTCACAGGAATGGAGCAATGCATTTTTCACGGTGATCTACACGCTGTCTTCATCGGCAATTCGCTGAACCAGCTCAGTCATTTGTGCTCGCACAAACATAGCCGGCCCTGACAACAGCAGTTATCCTGAAACACAGATTGAGTCGAACAGCTGGCCACTCTGGAGGTACCAGACTAAACTTGAAGCAGAAGAGGGTTTGTTGAAAAATAATTCTCAAAAAGAGAAGGTATTCGACGCAGGCCATGATCCTTTACGAGCTAAGGGATCACGATGCACCTGCAATGAAATAACTGTACTCAAAGAAGGCGCTTCCGGATTCGTACGGATGCGCCCTTTACTATTTCGGCTTTTACACAGCATCATTGTTCGCAATTGCCACGGTTAATGTAACCTGGCCGCACACCGAAAAACCTTCTTTCTACTGGACAGTGATATCTACCAGCACCTCATTTCTACGAAATGGTGGAAGTGTCCAAGGTGGATTGTACCCAGCCCATCGAAGCTCTGACTGCGCAACGAGCCCTTGCGATTCAATCCAGTCTGTTAACGCCTGCGCGTTTTTACTTCTGGCATTATCCGTCGCCAGCCAATTATATCTAATGGTTGCCACACGCCTCGGCTCAACCTCTACCAACATCACCTCAGGGTTCGATGGACGAGGCGCGCTGTCCAGAGTATAGGATTGGGGCAACACAAACCGATAACGCCAAACATCACCATCCATTTGATAGGTGACTGGTGCAGTCATCGCTATTTTTTTACCGGAGCCACTGCTATCTGTTTCAGCAATCACGGGGGCGGTCATCGCTATTTTCTCCCCACCGTCATTTTCGCCGGAGATATAGTTGAACAAGGTACGAAACGCCTTGTTGCCCGCATTGCCAAAACTTGCATCTACACGGGTTTCAGCAACAACTACCGGCGCATAATCCCGAATCTCAAACTGTTTGTCTTTGAGCACCAGTTGGTAAGGTGCCTCTTCTACCGACGCACCGCCAAAGACCGAGCACCCCGTAGACATCATCAGCACCATCGAGGTAAGCAGACATAGCGAAACCGGCGATAATCGCCGAGCTGACAAGTGAGTTGATACATTCATCCAGCTACGCTACCTGACATAAGAGGTCCATCGTCGTAAATCTGTTTGTCATAATCTCGCCCGATTTCGCAAGCTCGTGACTCCACACTCTGGAGTAAACTGCTCAATTGCAGGGTTCTACGGCCTTAACACTCATTCTGGTTTCATTGACCTGCCGCAGAACATGGTATCAGTACTGCCTTGCACTACAACGCCATTTGCTGCCTGCCCAAGTCTGTTAAATCATCGATGGTAGCACGCCGCTTGAAATCAACCTCGTAATTTTCAGCGGCAAAATCCGGAGCACTGAGCCCGGCCTTGAAGCACTCGGCTTGTTTCAATGCATAGGCCTTGTTTTTAGTACAGGCAGGACTTGCCCCAATGTAAATGACGCTCGCATAGTCATCTCCGTGGTGCTCATTACCTACCGCATGAATTACATCCGGGTGCCACCAGACAGTATCTCCTGGTGATACTGTCTGTATGGGGACGATTCCGGGCATCAGGTCCGGGTGCCATTGTTCATTCACACCAAGCGCCCTGCCCGGCTTTGCAAGACACAATTCATCTTCTGGAACGTCATTCTGCAATGCGCGCAGCAATACATACGCAATGGAATTTGCAACAGGTAGCAACTG